>NZ_JACCDF010000009.1 GCF_013415105.1 Vreelandella salicampi | reverse complement strand
GCTACTTTTCCCGACTGATAACCAAGAAACGCTATAATGATGATTAATAATGAGAAAATGGCTAGAACAAGGGTTAACCCCATTTTGACTGAGATATTACTAAGTACACGGTTCATAGTGCGGAATGCCTCCAGGCTATATCCATTATCTATTGGCAATTTACGTAATCTAGCTAGAGACAGCCCAGCGACTTTAGACAAACTTAAATTTACCGATATTTTCCAGAACAATATATATCGGCCTTAGAGGAATATACTTTAGGATTATATGGAAATAATTTATAAAAAATAAAAGTCTATATAAAACAATTACTTAAACAACAAAACATAAAAACCCACCTTTAAAACTAGCGTTTTATCTTTTGACCTCTTGGTGCAACCATCTCTTACGCTGCACTACTCCTGCGCTTAGCCTTTAAGCGCAGGAGTAGTGTGCATGGATAACTTACGGGGAGGGATGAAAGGGATAGCTCGGGGTTATTTATCCGCGTGAATCTTAATCCGGTAGAGCACGCAGTAAACCACCGGCAACACCACCAGGGTTAACAGGGTGGCGACGCCAAGACCACCGATCAGCGCCACCGCCATGCTGGCGAAGAACGCATCGCTGATCAGCGGGATCATGCCCAGCATGGTGGTCAAGGCAGCCATGGCGACCGGGCGCACCCGGCTGACGGCCGCTCGCACCACCGCGTGGTAGCGATCCTGATGCAGCGGCAGCTGCACGTTGATTTCCTCCACCAGCACGATGGCGTTCTTGATCACCATGCCGATCAAGCTCAGCGTACCCAGCAGCGCCATAAACGAGAACGGCAAGCCGGTCAGCAGCAGCGCACCCACCACGCCGATAATCGTCAACGGCACCAATGACCAAATGGCCAGCGGCTGGCGGAAGTTGTTGAACAGCACCACGGTGATAATGAACATCATCACCAGCCCCAGCGGCAGCGAGGAGAACAATCCACTTTGCGCCTCGCCAGCGGTTTCATACTCGCCGCCCCACTCCAACCGGTACCCCGGTGGTAGATCCAACGCTTCCACCTCCGGACGAATCTCGGCCAGTACGCTCGCCGCCGTTACGCCGCTTAACGGGTGCGGTTCGCCATATACCGCTAGCATACGTTCCCGGTTACGGCGCTTGATCAGCGGGTCGGCTACCTGGGTCGTGATATCGCTGATCACCTGGTCAGCGGTGATATAGCGCCCTAGTTCCTGGCTCCATACGTTGAGCGAGCCAAGGTTATCCGCGTCGTGGCGTTGCTCAGGAATCGCCCGCGCCACCATGGGAATCAAGTCGCTGCCATCGCGGTAAACGCCCACCTGACTGCCGCTGGTACTCAAGGCAAGCGTGGCGGCCAGGTCTTCGCGGGTGACGCCCAGCCGCCGCGCAGTGTCTTCCATAAATATCGGTTCAATCACCTGCACGCGGTTACGCCAGCTAGTGCGCACGCTGGTCATGTGCGGCGTAGCGCGGAACATGGCTTCAACCTTGTCGCCCAACTGGCGCAGCACCTCGGGGTCGCTGCCGTAAAAGCGCGCCTCCAACTTGGCTTTGGGTGCGGGACCGACTTCCAGCGGGGCGATTTTATAGTCGATATCGCTGTGGTCGCGCTCCAGCACCTTCTCAACCTCGGCCATGCGTGCACGCTGAGTGGCTTTATCGTCGGTTTCGACTATCAGTTGCGCATAGCTCGCGTAGCGGTCTTCGGGCGAATAGGTCAGGGTAAAGCGTTGCGCGCCACCGCCCACCGTGGTGGTCAAATGGCGAACGCCTTCCATCTGCATGACGGTGTCTTCCAGCTCGCTAACCCGGCGCTGGGTTTCGAGAATATCCGTGCCTTCCGGCGTGCGGTAATCGACAAAAAAGATCGGTGTGTTCGACGCCGGAAAAAAGGCATTTTTGACCGAGCCAAAGCCGACCACTGCGCTCGCTAATATCGCCGCGACCAGCACCAGCGTGACCCAGCGCCAACGAATGCCGGTAATAATGACGCGGCTAAAAGCGCGGTACACGCTGCCTTTATAGGGGTCATCCTGACCATCACCGGGGGCGACGTTGCGGAAAAACAGCTTGAAGTAGAAGGGGGTGAGCGTCAGCGCAGTAATCCAGCTCAGCAGCAACGAGTAGAGCAGCACAAAAAACAGCGAGCCGATAAACTCACCGGTGGTATCCGGCGATAGACCAATGGGCGCAAAGGCCGCAATCGCAATCAGCGTGGCCGCCAGCAACGGCCAGGCGTTTTGGCGGATCACCTGGTGGGCCGAGTCGCGAATCGTGTTGCCGCGTTTTAAGCCCACCAGCATGCCTTCGGTCACCACAATGGCGTTATCCACCAGCATGCCGAGGGCGATGATGAGCGCCCCCAGCGAGATTTTTTCCAGCTGCAGGCCGTGGATACGCATCAGCATAAAGGTTCCGATGATGGTGATCAGCAAGATGAAGCCCATCAACAGGCCGCTGCGCCAGCCCATGAACAGCATCAGCACCACGATCACGATGGCCACCGCCTGTATCAAGCTGACCAAAAAGCCCGATACTGCCTCATCGACCACCTGAGGCTGGTCGTAGACCACGTTCAGCTCCATGCCCAGCGGCGTGCGAGTTTCCAGCTCCACCAAGCGCTGTTGCAGCCGTTCGCCGACCTCGACCACGTTAACGCCGCTTTCAAAGGAAATGCCCAGCGAGATCGCTGGTCTGCCCATATCGCGGTAGAGCTGCTGGGGTTGCTCCGCCAGTTCACGACTTACATTGGCAATGTCGCTCAGCCGCACTAACTCGCCATCGCCTTCGCTGACAATTAGCGCGCGCAGGTCATCAATATTCGCCGCGCTGCCGGTAGGCGTAATCCGAAAACGACGACCATCCTGTTTAAGGTGCCCTGAGTCGGCCACCGCATTTTGCGTGTCGAGCAGCTGTTGCAACCGGGTAAGCGGAATATTCAGCGCACGCAGGCGCTCACGGTCTACCTCGATATAAATGCGCTCTGGATGCTCGCCGCCCAGCGACACCTTCTCGACACCTTCGACCAGCGCCAGCTCACGCTTGAGGAAATCAGCATGGTCGGCCAGGTCGGGCATGGAGTAGCCTTCGCCGGTCAGGTTGACCATGA
This sequence comes from Vreelandella salicampi, assembly GCF_013415105.1. GTDB lineage: Bacteria > Pseudomonadota > Gammaproteobacteria > Pseudomonadales > Halomonadaceae > Vreelandella > Vreelandella salicampi. The sequence goes on along the minus strand of NZ_JACCDF010000009.1, from coordinate 170,166 downwards.
AGCCAAACACATCGCCGAAGTCGTCGTTAATGCGCGACTGCCTGGCCCCCGGGGGAAGCGCTGCCTGGGCATCCTCGACCTTGCGGCGCAGCGAATCCCATAGCTGCTCCAGCTCTTCGTTTTGCACCGTGCTTTCAAGCTCGACGGTAATCTGCGAGAGGCCGTCGGAGCTCACCGAGCTGACGCGTTTGATCGACGACATCTCCTGGATCGACTCTTCCAGTGTCGAGGTGACTTCCTGCTCCACCTCTTCCGGCGTCGCGCCAGGGTATTGGGTGGTGATCAGGGCGTTACGGATGGTGAACTCGGGGAACTCCAACTGCCCCATGCCCAGAAATGCCAGCGCACCACCCGCGAGCAGCACCACCGTCATTAAATAGCTGGCCGCCCGGTGACGTAAAAAGTAGTCGACCATATTAAAGCCCCTGCTCTTTTTCCCACGGGGTGACTTGGGTGTCTGCGGTTAGGCGGTGAGCACCGGCGGCCACGATGCGATCTCCCGCTGACAGGTCACCGCTTACCTGCAGGCCGTTTGATGTTAGTGGCCCAACGTCTACCGGCACTGCCTCAAGGTGGTCTGCATCATCATAGCGCCATACCCGGGCCTGGTCGGGGTCATCGCCGGCGTAGCTCACCGCCTCTGGTGGGAGGTGCCATGCTGGCTGAGTCGCATCGGACTGCAACGCACTCAAATCCAGGCGCACATTGGCGCTCATACCATCGAGTAGCGTGATGTCGTCAGGCTGGGGAAGCGTCAGCGTGATTTCGTAGGCCAGGCTCTGCGCGCTGGCTTGAGTGGTGTAAGACGCAAGTTGGGCAAGGTAGGGGGTATTGCTTCCGCCAAAGCGCACTTCAAACGCCAAGGCGTCGCCGAAGGGCTTGCCGTTGTTGCGCGGCATGCGCTGAACGATCTGCTCGGGCAGGTGAAACACCACGTCTAACTGCCCCGGTTGCTGGATAACCGCGACGGTTTGCTGCACTTGGACAATCTGGCGGTTATCCACCGGAACCTGGGCAATCACACCGTCGTAGGGCGCGCGAAGCTGCGTATGGGTGACCTGCTCTTGGGCTTGCTCAAAAGTAGCGCGGGCCGCCCGCCATTCACTCTCTGCCTCATCAAACTGGGCTTGACTCACCGCCCCGCGCTCCAGGGTATAGCGCATGCGCTCTAACATCGCCTTGGCTAACTCTAAGCGTGAACGGGCGCTATCTAGTTCGCTTTGCGCATTGCGGTCATCAATACGCGCAATTACCTCGCCCTCGCTCACCCGTTGGCCGGGGCTGACATTGAGTTCGAGCAATTCACCCGCCATGCGAAACGACAAATTGCTGCGCGTAGTGGCTTCCACCCGCGCCGGGAACTGCCGCAGCGCCGACGCATTCGCCGCTTCCAGGGTCATCAATTTGACCGGTCGTGCCGAATCGTCGGGCGCTGCCGGGGGTTGCTCACAGCCAACGAGCCATAACAAGGCGATAAGGCCCGGCAGCAAACGGATAAAGGTAACGGGCACGAAGAGCTCCTTACGGGATTCAGCGTTGTAACAAAAAATACTCAAGCGCATTGAGTTGAAATGAGTCAACCGACACTTTCACTGACATACATGAATGTCAGTGAAAGTGTAGAATAATCACCCAACGGCGACTTTGCCAGCCATAAATGCCAGAATCCGTATAATTTCAAGGTAAGGAATCGCTATGTCTCGTCGTAAGGCCGATGCCGAACGCACCCGGGAAACGATACTCGACGCCGCAGAGTCTACCTTTCTCGCCCAGGGCGTTTCGCGCACCACGTTAGCGCATATTGCCCAGGCAGCGGGGGTTACCCGCGGTGCGATCTATTGGCATTTTGAAGATAAAGCCGCCTTGTTCGATGCGCTGCTTGAACGGGTGCGACTCCCGCTGGATGAGATTGTCGATGACGCCGCACTTCGCCTCGGCGCAACGCCGATCGACTGCTTGCGTGAGATCGCTCAGCGCTCGCTGGCAGGCATCTGCCACGACTTACCGCTTCAGCGAGCCGCCACCATCGTGCTGCACCGCTGCGAAAAACTCGAAGACGACCACCCCAAAATCTGCATGATCACGCGGCTTTCCGAGCATGCTGAAGCCCAAGTAGAGCAGCTATTTGCACAGGTTCAACTCGCTGGCAACTTGCGTGCCGACCTCACCCCTGCCAGTGCTCGCCGTCAGTTTCATGGCTTTTTAATTGGTGTCTGCTTTGATTGGCTACAGGATCCCCAGCAATATTCATTGGCGGATGAATACAACGGCGTTGTCGAAACGTTAATACGCGGTATGTTGGTGGAGAGCACGCCCTAACGACTTAGAGATGACGGGGGCCTGCTTTCCAGCTACGGCGTGCTGCTGCGCATAAATCACGCTACGCTTGGCGATACGCTTCCTTCCCCCGCTAAACAATAAGTGAGCCCCTTTTTTATATGAGCATGCAGATCATAAACGCCCGTTTGCGCCAATTTCCCGAGCTTTACCGCGTCGAGATAGACAATGGCACGTTCAGCGCGATTACCGCCCAGGATGCCCCGCAAACCGCAAGCGAAGGACAAATCGACGCGGGCGGCAAATTACTCTGCGCGCCGTTTGTTGAGCCGCATATTCATTTGGACGCGGCACTGACGGCGGGGGATCCCAACTGGAATCAGAGCGGCACCCTGTTTGAAGGCATCGAACGCTGGGGCGAACGCAAGCCCATGCTTACCGAAGCGGATATTCGCGAGCGTGCGCTGAAAACGCTTAATTTGCTGATCGGTAACGGCGTTCAGTTTGTGCGCACCCACGCGGATACCAGCGATCCTAGCCTGGTGGGGATCAAAACGCTGTGCGCCCTGCGCGATGAACTGAAAGACAAGATCGACATCCAGGTCGTCGCCTTTCCGCAAGACGGCCTGCTCTCCTACCCCGGCGGTGACAAACTGTTGGAAGAAGCGCTGGAGATCGGCGCCGATGTGGTCGGCGGCATCCCCCACTTTGAATACACCCGCGAGCTGGGCGTGGCCTCCATGGAGCGGGTAATAGAACTGGCAATCAAGTACGACCGCTTGGTGGACGTACACTGCGACGAAATTGACGACCCCAACTCGCGGTTTCTTGAAGTCCTGGCTTATGAAGCACTGCGTCACGACCTGGGCAGCCGCGTGACCGCCAGCCATACCACCGCCATGCACTCCTACAATAACGCCTACTGCTCCAAGCTGTTTCTGTTGCTTAAACGCTCGGGCATCAACTTTGTCTCCTGCCCCACCGAAAGCATCCACCTACAGGGGCGTTTCGACAGCTACCCCAAACGCCGCGGCGTGACCCGGGTGAAAGAACTCAACGAGGCAGGCATCAACGTATGCTTTGCCGAAGATTCCATCGTCGACCCCTGGTACTCGCTGGGTAACGGCAAGTTGTTACGCACGCTGGATTTTGGCCTGCATATCTGCCACATGATGGGCTATCAGGACTTCAGCCAGGCACTTTCGCTGATTACTGATAACAGCGCCCGCACGCTCAATATTGAGGAGCACTACGGCATTGAGGTGGGCAAACCCGCCAGCTTCAACCTGCTGGACGGCGAGGACGATTACAGCGTGTTGCGCACCCAGGGCGACGTACTACTCTCGGTACGCCACGGCGAGATCATCATGCAGCGCGAACCCGCCAGGATCACCACGCCACCGTGGCTTGGCTAATGTTCAAGTCCACGTTAGGTTAGTTATTTCGCCGACTTAAAGGAGCCACGATGAGCGTCGAGACCGTTCGCCAGTTTTTTGCCGAGCATGCACCGGATGTAAGCATTGAGGAGCTTGAAGCCAGCACCGCCACGGTGCAGCTCGCCGCCGACGCCCACGGGGTGACCCCTGGTCAAATTGCCAAAACCCTGGCGTTTCGAGTGGGTGAAAAGCCGCTGCTGATTGTCGCCAGCGGCAACGCGCGTATCGACAACCGCAAGATTCGCGATACATTCGGCGGCAAGGCCAAGATGCTCGACGCCGAGACGGTGATGGAACTCACCAGCCACCCGGTGGGCGGTGTCTGCCCCTTTGGCCTCGCCACCGACCTGCCGGTGTACTGCGATGAATCGCTCCACGCCTTTGACGAAGTGCTCCCCGCCGCCGGCTCGCCCAATAGCGCCGTGCGCCTAAGCCCCAAGCGACTGGCCGAGCTGGTGAATGCCGAGTGGGTGGATGTGTGCAAGCTGCCGGAGAGTGATTACTTACTCTGCTCTCAAGCCAACGCAAAACATTTAGAGACATCAATCGAGCAGTACCATTCTGGGCAGGCAAAGCCACGTTAGCTATTTGAAAAGTAACGTCAGTGTGCTTTTCTGAAATTAAGTAAATGCCACATAATTAATTTTTATGGACTTAATCACCTAACACCCACACGCCACAGTCTCCGCGCTCTCCAAGCTTCCCATCTGCTCACCTGCTTGGATGGGATGCTGGTCACGACGCCAAAAATCTAACCCGCCCAATAACTCTTTTACCTGTAGCCCTGCACTTGCCAGCTTCCACGCGCCTTTGATTGAGCCGTTACAGCCAATACCGTCGCAGTAAGTGATATAAACAAGGGTGTTATCCAGCTCTGCTAAGCGCTCTGGTGTCATTTCCTTATGCGGCAAGCTGATCGCCCCTGGAATATGCCCGGCACAGTAGTGCTCAAAGCTGCGTGTATCGATCACCACAATAGCTGCAATACCATTGGCCAAATCCTGCGCCACGTCCCAGGCATCCGTGTGGTAGCAGAGTTTGTCATACATAGCCGCGGCCGTGGTGGCGGGCTTCGCGGGAGGAAATGCCAGCACCGCAGATTGATCCTCGTTAGTCATCACTTGCCCCTTATTTGATATCGAGTACATAGCCGTAAAAAGCGGTATTACGCTGCCAGCCCAAAGATTCATATAGATGCTGGGCGCGCTCGTTCTCTACTTGCGTCATTAATATCAAACGAGCCACACCATGCTCTTGAGCCAGTTGTGTAGCGGCTTCCATTAATGCCCTGCCGGTGCCTTTCTCACGACTCTCAGGCAAAACAAACAGATCATTTAACGTCCAGCGGGCATTTAAACCCACCGTGGAAACCCCAGGGTAGAGCTGTACAAAACCGGTGAGACTGCTCTCACTGTTCTCGCTAACCAGCATAAATGAATCCCCCAGCCCCATGCGTTGGCGCAGAAAGCTACGTGCCGCGTCTATATCACTCGGTTGCTTATAAAACTGACGATAGCCATCGAGTAAACCACTGAGTGGTTCCAGGTCATTGAGTACCGCCGAACGAATGTTAACCATAACGATTGCTCCAACTGGGTGGTGATTCAACACAGATTGCCGCTATAGTGGTCTACGATAAAGAGCCAATTAACGCCAATTTGAGGGAACCAGTGAAACGACATGATGCGGCTGGCGACTGGATTGCGGAGGCGCTAGCGCTAAGGCTAAACCCGCACGAAGCGGCTACGCTGGTTCAGCAGCTGTACCGCTCGCTAAAGGAGTGGATCCAACACGGTGAGTTGACGGCTGACGATGCGCTTCCTTCTTCCCGCTACTTGGCCCGCGCTTTGAGTATTAGCCGCAATACCGTGCTAGCCGCCACAGATCGGCTATTAGCGGAAGGTTTGCTGATTGCTCGCCAAGGGGCGGGGCTCTATGTAGCAGACCTACCCACGCTGTTAACCAGGGCTGAGGCACCACCTCCTGTGCCTGTTCGCTACTCAAACCGGGGCAACAAACTATTAACGCTAAGCGGAACGCTGAGCCACGGACATCGCGCCTTTGCCCCAGGCGTCCCCGCACTCGATCTATTTCCTCGCGAGCAGTGGCAGCGGCTGTTACGGCGACACTATTATCAGGCGGAACGGTCATGGATGGATTATCAAACCAGCGGCGGGCTACCTGCACTCAAAGCGGCCCTTTGTGACTATCTGCGGCTTTCCCGAGCGGTGCGTTGCCGGCCAGAGCAGATCGTCATCACCCAAGGCGCCCAGCAAGCGTTTGAACTGATTACCCAGCTCTTCACCGATCATGGGGATTCGGTTTGGATGGAGGAGCCGGGATACGGCGGCGCCCAGGCCTGCTTTCTGGCGTCAGGTTTAGCGGTCACGCCCATACCCGTCGATCAACAAGGACTAAACCCGTCACTTGCCCCTGAGAATGCGCCAGCACCTCGACTAATTTACGTGACACCCTCCCACCAGTATCCCAGCGGCGTGACCATGCCAGTGCCCAGGCGACTGGCGTTACTTGAGTATGCGTCTCGCACTGGCAGTTGGATCATTGAAGACGACTACGACAGCGAATTTCGTTACGACACGCCACCAACGCCCTCGCTCCAGGGCCTCGCTGAACAGGCATCGGTCATTTATGTAGGCACCTTCAGTAAAGTGCTCTATCCCGGCTTACGCCTGGGCTATCTGGTCGTGCCTGAAGCGCTTGCCGAAGACGTCAGACTGGCCCACGCACGCCTGCACCGAGAGGGTAACTACCCTGTACAGTCGGCCCTCGCCGAATTCATTGCCAACGGGCACTTTACTCGCCACATCGCCCGGATGCGGGCCGCCTACCGCCAGCGCCAAGCCTGCTTGCGAGCGGCGTTAGCGCCTGCAGTGGCCGCAGGGCTTCGGCTTTCTGACGGCCATGCGGGCATGCACCTGTTAGCCGAACTCGACACCATAGAAGAAGAAAACCTGCTTGTAAGACGCGCCGAGGCGCAAGGTATTACCCTTTCGCCACTTTCCCGCTATTACCTTGCTGAGAACAGGCGCCCGGGTTTAGTGCTCGGCTATGCGGGCTCAACGGAAAGCGAGCTTACCAATGCCGGTGCATGGCTCAGCGACGCCTATATGGCCCTAAAGCAATCGGTGACCATTACCTAGCAGTGCATGGCAGCAAACGTTGCCCTCCATCAATAGATGGCCTGCTGCGTATTCTCCGAGTACCTTCTTGTAGTAGGGTAATGCTCTTTACGCACGCATTTTTCTATCAACCAGCAAGGGGACAACGCGTTCCCGATGGGGTCAACGTGGTTCAACCGTTCTCTTCGCAAACAGAATCCCGCGCTTCGATAGGTAAGGCTTGGGGCGTGCATGCCTTTACGGCCAGCGGCGTTCTGCTCGGCACGATGGCGATGCTCGCCCTGGTCGACAATAATCCGGTTGCCTGTCTTCTTTGGCTGGGCGCGGCGATGCTGGTCGATGGTTTCGATGGCACCCTGGCCCGCAAGTTCGACGTCAAGACCGTGTTGCCCCATTTCGATGGCTCAACCCTCGATATGGTCATCGATTACCTTACCTGGGCCTTTATCCCGGCGCTTTTCATCTATTTCTTCATTGAGCTGCCGCCCAACCTTGGGCTTTTGACAGTGTTCATCATTCTGCTGTCATCGATGTTCTGTTTCTGCAACGTCAATATGAAAAGCCAGGATAATTTCTTTGTCGGCTTTCCTGCCGCCTGGAACGTTGTCGCGGTCTATGTCTATATTCTTGACCTACCGCCCTGGTTCACCTTTGTCGTGATTGTCCTGCTGGCCGCCCTCACCGTGACAAGGATGAAGTTTCTTCACCCTTTCCGGGTGCGCCTGTTCATGCCGCTCAATATCGCCGTGACGCTTGCGTGGTTCGTCTGTGCCACGTCACTGGTACTCTCCACCCCCGAGCACGCGGCCTGGGCACTATGGGGCTGGGGCGTCACCTCTGTGTACTTCGTCGGTATCTGCCTGTGGCGTACCGCGAAAGAGTGGTTCGATTGACAGGTCACTGATGGCTAACGACTTTATCGCCCCCGATGGATACCCCCGCTGCCAGTGGTGCGGCGGCGCGCCGGAATTTCTGCCCTATCACGATAATGAATGGGGGTTTCCGGTAGCCGATGACCAGCGGCTGTTCGAAAAACTTTGCCTGGAGAGTTTTCAGTCGGGCTTGAGCTGGCGCACCATTCTCAACAAGCGTGAGCATTTCCGCGCCGCCTTCCACCACTTCGACTTTCATCAGGTCGCCCGTTTCAATGAAGACGACGTGCAGCGCTTGTTGCAGGATGCGGGCATTATTCGCCATCGCGGCAAGATCGAAGCAACGATTAATAATGCCAAGCGGGCCCAAGAAATGGTCGAGCAGGAAGGCTCGCTGGCGGCTTTCTTCTGGCGCTACGAGCCACCCTCCGATGCACGCGCTGCGCCGCAAACCCAGACCACCTCGCCGGAATCCATCGCCCTGGCAAACGCATTAAAAAAACGCGGCTGGAAATTCGTTGGGCCCACCACCGTCTTCGCCTTTATGCAGGCCATGGGGCTGCTCAATGATCACTCGCTGACGTGCATCACCCGCAAACGCGTTGAGCACGCAAGGCAGCAATTTCAACGGCCTGTTAAATGAAGGCGTCGTTACATCATTTTCTTACAAAGGCAGTATATAAACTTTTGTTCACTGCCATCCGGCGTTTGGTGTGACTCTTTTTCGTGACCGATAAGCTCGAACGGTTCACCAAACTCTGAATGCAATTCGCCAGCGCTGTAGCGCATCACGGGGAGCCCACTGCATTGGGTTGGGCCATCTTCGGCAAAGGTAGCCACCATCACAAGACCGCCCGGTTTAACAGCCCCCATCACTTGTTGTACATAACGATGACGCTCTTCTTCACTCGTGAGGAAATGGAAAACGGCGCGATCGTGCCAAATATCATAGCCATGCTCACGAAACTCAGCCTCCAACACATTTTCTTCACGCCATATGACGTGTGATGCACGCTCGCCAAGGCGTTCTTTTGCTGTGGCCAGCGCGGATGACGATAAATCCAGCACGGTAATTTTTTCATAATCAAGCGCTAGCAAATCATCCACCAGCGTTGAGGCACCGCCACCCACATCAATGATTGAAGCTGATGTGGGAATGTCAGCATTGCGAATGAGCTTTACGGAAAGTGCCGCATGCTCCTGAAACCAACTGACCTCTGTGGACGCCTTCTTGGTGTATACCCCTTCCCAGTGTTCTTTGGATTGCATGATGGCTCTCCCATGGTATTAAACAGCTAGTGTTGCCCCATCACCCTACCTCCACCGCATGCTGCTGCGCGTCTTCCACCATCTCGGTGGCCAGCTCACCCACAGTGCGTACGGCGTCTTCGATGGCGGGCGTCAGCGTAAACGCATAGTTCAGGCGCAGACACTGGCGAAACTTACCCGAGGCTGAAAATAGCGACCCCGGCGCCACGTGAATAGCACGCTGCGCCAGGCGTTCGTTAAGGCGCACACAGTCGACGGCAGCGGGTAGCTCTACCCATAGCAGGAAACTGCCCTGTGGGTAGCTGATGCCCGCTCCCTGGGGGAAGTAGCGCTGCACCCAACTAATCATGATATCCCGCTGGCGCTGATACTGGCGGGTGGCGTAACGGACGTGGCGCTCGTAGTGACCTTTGGCGACGAACTCCGCCACTGCCAGCTGCGGCAACGTAGCCGAGGCGCCGGTGGAGACATACTTCATATGCATCGCCTGGTCGCGATAGCGGCCCGGCGCCAGCCACCCCACCCGCAGCCCTGGACCTACCGTTTTGGAAAAACCGCTGCATAGCATCACGCGCCCATCGTCATCGAAAGATTTCACCGTGCGTGGCCTGGGCAGAGTAAATGACAAATCACCGTAGATATCGTCTTCGATAATCGCCACATCGAAGCGTTGAGCAAGCTGGAACAGCGCTCGCTTGCGTGCTTCAGGCATGGTGTAGCCCAGCGGATTGTTATAGGTCGGCGTGACTTGTATCGCGCGAATCGGCCATTGTTCCAGCGCCAACTCCAGCGCCTCCAGACTGATGCCGGTTTGCGGGTCAGTGGGGATTTCCAGCGCTTTTAAACCGTTGGCTTTGAGGATCTGCATGGTGCCGTAAAAGCTGGGCGAGTCCACGGCGACGACATCGCCGGGCTGGGTAAGGGTGCGCAGCGCAATGGCCAGCGCTTCCTGACAGCCGGTGGTCACCATGATGTCATCCGGGTGCAGCAGGCAGCCGGAGGCGATGGCCAGCCGCGCCACCTGTTGGCGAAGCTCGGGGCTGCCGTTCAGCTTGTCGTAGTTGAATCCGTTCAGGTCAGTACTGCGATGCAGGCCAGCGAGGATTTTCGACAGCGGCCGCAGCGTCTCATACTCAAGATTGGGTACGCCACGCCCCAGCAGCAACCGGTCGTCGTCGCGCTGAGTAGCGACGAGCTCTAGCACTTGATCCCATTGGGAAATATCCAACGGCCGCTGCGCCGGGCGAGAGACCGACGGCAACACCGACGGCACCCGGCTGGGTAACACGAAGTAGCCCGATTTGGGCCGAGACTCGATCAACGCCACGTCCACCAACTGGCGGTAGGCCTCCTGGGCCGTCGAGATACTGACGTCCAGCTCCTGACACACCGCCCGAATTGAGGGCAGCCGATCACCCACGCGGTAAATACCGTGCTCAATACGCTCGCGTAGAATGCCAGCGACCTCTTCATAGCGTGTCATACCACTGCCCTCCCTCTCGCCCAAAAAAGATACAGATGTGCTGCCCAACCACCATACAGAGGTATAAAACACTCACTCTGTATCTTAAAAATAGAAAAGTCTATATCTGTATTGTAGCGGCGGCGCTGAGTAATCTGATTAGGCACATAGTACTCAAGGAGAACGGCCATGCCACGCTTCCGCCTTACCCAGCTTCGCTATCAGCTGCAACACTACCAACAATGCCGCCGCAGCCGCCGCCAGCTACTGGCGCTTGATGACCGGTTGCTAGAAGATATCGGTATTACCCGCGCCCAGGCGCGAAAAGAGGGACATAAACCGTTCTGGCAGCAGACATCGTTTAAAAGGGGCCCCGATGAAAACCACTGAGTATTACCTGCTGGATGTTTTCACCGACCAGCCGTTTACCGGCAATCCATTGGCAGTGTTTCTAAACACCGAAGGACTAAGCACCACCACCATGCAAGCATTGGCCAATGAGCTTAACCTTGCCGAAACGGTGTTTTTAGGTGCCGCCACTGAGCCTAATCACTACCCCATGCGCATTTTTACGCCCACACGTGAGCTACCGTTTGCCGGCCACCCCACGGTCGGCACCGCGCACCTGCTGGCGGAGTTAAAGCGAGTCAACCCTGCGCACACCTTGGTGCTACAGCCACCGGTCGGCGAGTTAGCGGTTAGCTTTGCGCAGGGAAGCGCAACCTTTATCACCGCCCAGCCCGCCACGGTGATGGATAGCCCGCTTGGGCACGATACCGCCGCAACGTTGTTAGGGCTTGAAAAGCATCAGGTGATGGGCGACCCGGTGGTTGCCTCCTGCGGGTTGCCCTATCATTTGATTGAGCTGGCAGACCTAGCGTCTTTAGCGAGCGTTCAGATATCACCAACCACTTGGGCAGAAACTGTGGCAACCAGCGGCGCCGAGCAGATCTACCTTTACGTGACGGATATACCCGACAAGACGGAAACCGTGGTGCGCAGCCGCATGTTCTGTATGCACAACAGTATCGGTGAAGACCCTGCCACCGGCAGCGCCGCGGCGGCATTGACCGGCTACTTGGCATCAAGGCAGCCAAACGCTTTGCGCTGCACGATTCATCAGGGCGTTGAAATGGGGCGGCCCAGCGTTATCCACACCGCTGCCAATGGCGAGATCACGCATGGCTTGGTGACGGTGGGTGGTAACGCGGTGGTGGTGGGCAGGGGCGCTTTTGAAATACATCACTCAATGACTGATAGATGCTAAGCGCCCCTCCTATTGACCCAACTTGATTCGTGCGAACCGGGAAATCAGGCGACGGTAACGTCTTTTGAGAGATAGACATCCTGAATCGCATGCAGCAGCTCAACGCCCTCCGGCATGGATTTTTGGAACGCCTTGCGTCCAGAGATCAGGCCCATCCCCCCGGCGCGCTTGTTGATCACCGCCGTTCGCACCGCTTCGCCGAGATCAGAGTGGCCCTTGGAGCCTCCACCGGAATTAATCAAACCCGCGCGGCCCATAAAGCAATTGGCTACCTGGTAGCGGGCCAGATCAATGGGGTGATCAGTGGTCAGCTCGCTATAAACTTTATCGTGGGTATGACCGAAGCCTACCGCACGGTAGCCACCATTGTTCTCAGGCAGTTTCTGTTTGACGATATCCGCTTTAAGCGTTGCCGCCATATGGTTCGCTTGGCTGGAGAGGTCGGCTGATGCATGATAATCAGCGCCCTCCTGCTTGAAGGCCGGATTGCGCAGATAAGCCCACAATACCGTCACCATCCCCAACTGGTGAGCGCGCTCAAAGGCCTCGCTAATCTCCATGATTTGCCAACGGCTCTCGTGAGAACCAAAGTAAATCGTTGCCCCCACCGCCACGCATCCCATGTCGTGGGCCTGCTCGACATCGGCAAATAGCGTCTGATCGTATATCGCCGGGTAGCTAAGGGTCTCGTTATGGTTGAGCTTGAGTATCATCGGAATTTTGTGGGCATAACGCCGCGCCACTGATGACAGCACACCCAGCGTTGATGCCACACCGTTGCAGCCACCTTCGAGCGCCAGCTCAACGATGTTGGCCGGGTCGAAGTAACGCGGGTTAGGTGCGAAAGAGGCACCTGCTGAGTGTTCAATGCCCTGATCCACCGGCAGCAGGCTTAGGTAACCGGTGCCGGCCATACGCCCATGATTAAACAAGCTCTGCATATTGCGCAGCACGGCGGGGCTGCGGTCGCTATCCGCCATAACACGGTCAATAAAATCTGGGCCCGGCAGGTGCACGCTATCGCGGGGTATGCCCTGGCAAGTGTGATTAAGCAAACTATCGGCGTCACTGCCGAGTAAAGCGGCTATATCGGTCATGATGCGCTCCTCTTTCCCTGTATGTAGTACAAAGTTAGTGTACGCCAAATACTGTGACAATAAAGCCTAGCGATTTAATATAGCCTAGCGCATCAATTGAGCATAGCGGAGGCGCCACAGCAATCAGGGCAGGTGGCCACCATGAAAAGGTGGGCTTACTCTGGTGAGGATATTATCCAAGCAGCTACATTACGAGGCTGGTCACCGACCCGGCCACTTCCTGACCCGAAAACCGAAAGGACAAGCCCTTCATGCGTGCGAAACGCGTTCATTTTATCCGCCACGCCCAGTCAGAACACAACGCCCGGGTCGCCGATGCCCTAGACGAAGACTTAGTGCGCAGCGACCCAGCTCTGCGCGACGCACGCCTGACGGCATTAGGGCACAGCCAGGCAAAGGCGCTGGCCGAGGACGTGGCGGCTCTGCGCGACATCGAACTTGTGGTCGTATCGCCGCTAACCCGCGCGATCCAGACCACGCTCGCGGCGTTCGAAAATCATCCCGCACCCCGGTTGATCGAGGCACTACACCGCGAGAAACAGGAGAGCTACTGCGATATTGGCCGGTCGCCGCCGTTGCTCGCCGCTGAGTTTTCGGCCTTTCGCTTCGACCACCTCGACGATCCATGGTGGTTTGACGGCCCTCTGGACGGCTATCCCTATCCGCGCGAGTCGCTGGATGCCTTTGAAGCGCGCGTTTCCCGCTTTGCTGACTGGCTCTCGGCCCGGCCCGAGAGCTGCATTGCGGTCGTGGGCCACGGCACTTTCCTCAACCACCTGACCGGGTCAAACTTTGCCAATGCACAGCGGGTCGAGATGACGTTCTGAACCTCACACTTTGCCTTCAGGTCTCATGCATCGTGACCTATTCCGCCGGGTCAATGGGGCGATCCGAGCCCCATACCTAATAGCTTGAGTAGTCGCACCAAGCCAAGATGAACCCAGCGCTCCAGGATAGATTATTTAAAAGTTTCAGAAATTTAACAGCACTTGAGCTCTATCGTTCTTCACCAATAGGGTATGCATGCCAACCGGTTGGCGGCTCAGCGCCTAGCCAGTGCGCAAGTACCGCTTGGCTTGCCGGGAATAACGGAGTGGGAATAGAACTGGGGCTAAACCAGCACCATTCAGTAAACACCTCTGGCTCAAGCAATGCTGCTTCGGCATCCTGCTTCACCGTAACTAACACTGCACCTGTAACTGTAGAGACTGAGCTACTCAGGTGCTGGGTTATCGCCAGGATCTTCACGCATTGCCACTCGGTAATGCCTGTTTCTTCTGCCATTTCACGGATGGCTGCCGTCTCAAATGACTCCCCCGCATCAACATGACCGCCGGGTAAGCACCAGCACGGCGATTCTCCATGTTTATCGCGGTATCCAAGCAGCACGTCTCCGTCCGGGCGAAGCACAATAGCGCCCACCCCGATAACAGGCTGTTCGATATTGCCCATCAGTAACTCCTTCCTAGTTCAGCTGGTTAAGCCGTCAGCCCAATCCCTCGTAAAATCACCGAGGTGACCGACTGGACAGCCTTTTCAAACTGTAGGTCGTCGAGGGGTTGGTCGTCGTTGAGCAGGTAGATTTGGTAGTCGAAGTCAGCGTAATGCTGGCAAACAGGCTAGGCCAGCGAATCCAGGGTGGTGGCCACCGCGTCGAACAAGCGTTCCAGCTCGGCCTCGGTAGTACCAAAGGGAGGGCCAAACTGCAGCGTGTCGCCGCCATAGCGCACGTAGAAGCAAGCCTCCCAAAGCGCCATATGAGCATCCCTTGGGCGAATAATGGGGTCGCCGTCCCGGGGCGTTAGCTGAATGGCACCCGCTAAGCCGTAGTTACGAATATCGACAACGTGATTGCGCCCTTTCAAGGCGTGCAGCTTCTGCTCAAAGGCAGGTGCGATGGCGCTGACCTGGGCAGGGAAGTTTTCTCGTTCCATCATCTCAAGCGCCGCCAGACCCGCCGCGCAGGCCACCGGGTGGGCGCTGTAGGTGTAGCCGTGGGGGAACTCAACGGCGTGTTGGGGGCCACCGGCATGCATAAAGGTGTCGAAAATCTCGCTGGAAGCGATCACCGCCCCCATAGGAATGGCGCCGTTAGTGAACTGCTTCGCCACGTTCATGATATCCGGCGTGACACCAAAGGCTTCCGCACCGGTGGTCGCGCCGCTGCGCCCAAAGGCGGTGATCACTTCGTCAAAAATCAGCAGAATATCGTGGGCGGTGCAGATCTCGCGCAGCCGATCCAGGTAGCCTTTGGGCGGCACGATCACACCGGCTGACCCTGACATCGGCTCAACGATGACCGCCGCAATGGTCGACGCATCGTGGAGGGCGATTTGATCCAACAGCGCATCAGCTAGCTCAGCGCCGGTGTCGGCTTGACCACGCGTGTAGGCTTGTCCCGCTTGCAGGGTGTGGGGCAGGTGCGTTACGTCCATCAACTGACCGTAGTGTTTGCGGTTGCCGCCGATGCCACCCAGGCTGGTGCCGCCAATGTTCACCCCGTGGTAGCCCTTGGCACGGCCAATCATACGGGTTTTTTCGGGCTTACCTTTTAGCCGCCAGTAAGCCTTGGCCATTTTGACCGAGGTATCGGCGGCTTCTGACCCCGAGTTGGTGAAAAACACATGATCAAGCCCTGCAGGCATGAGGCTTGAGACCTTTTCCGCCAGCTTAAACGCCAGTGGGTGACCCACTTGAAAGCCGGGCGCAAAATCGAGGCTGCCAAGCTGCGCCGCCACGGCTTTTTGAATCTCCTCACGGTTATGACCCGCGCCACAAGTCCATAGCCCAGAAAGCGAATCGAACAGCTTACGACCCTGGTCATCAATGTAGTAACGCCCTTCTGCACCGGAGATCACACGCGGATTGGCA
Source organism: Vreelandella salicampi (assembly GCF_013415105.1). Taxonomy (GTDB): domain Bacteria; phylum Pseudomonadota; class Gammaproteobacteria; order Pseudomonadales; family Halomonadaceae; genus Vreelandella; species Vreelandella salicampi. The sequence continues at coordinate 154,475 of NZ_JACCDF010000009.1, read as the reverse complement.
TGGAAGTCCCGGTTCGAGCTAAACGGCATCCAGTAGTGCTGATTAAGTGCCGCTTTTGAGGGCGCATCTTCGGTTGAAGAGCGCGAGGCTTGAGGCTTCGTTTTGCTTTTAAAACCAAACATGTATCCAGCTCCATCGCTATGAGACTTGGTCTCAGCATGCACCACTGAACACGTTTATAAAATCACACATTTCTTTTGTTCACGTTAGAGCCTGTTGACGTATATGGAAACCTCCACTCCGGTCTCTAATGATGCCAGTTTCCATACGGCCTAGCCCTGATGCTGGGCACCGTTGCCCTGAAAAATCTGACGAAGGTCGACACTTGAACGATGACCGATGTCAGCAAAGTTCTCATCCAGCCAGCGTGTGGCGGTGTCACGACCGAGATCACGCAGTTTGGTGAGAAACTCCCATTCAACATTCATCTTCGATGAAACCCCCAACGGATTCAGCTCCGCTTCGTTTTCCACCACGTGTACTCTCACCTGACGGTATTCATCGGTCGTGAGCTTGCCCTGACGAATCAGTCGGTCAACGAAGTCGATCCCGCGCAGCTCTTTAAGCAGACTGTTGTTGAAACTGATCTCGTTCATCCGGTTCTGTATGTCCTGTGGAGTCTTTGGTGCGCCCTTACGTTCGATCGGGTTGATCTGGACCACCACGATATCGTCGGTACCGGTCTTGCCGTGAAAAGGAAACAGCGACGGGTTGCCTACATAGCCACCATCCCAATAGGGCACGCCGTCGATCTCGACTGCCTGATACATATACGGTAGGCAGGCCGAGGCCATCAACACATCTACCGTCACCTCCTCACGTGAAAAGACCCGGACATGACCGCTCTCCACGTTGGTGGCCGAAATGTACAGTTTGAACGCCGTGCATTTACGTACCCTGTCGAAATCGATGATCTTCTTCATCAGATCGCGCAACGGATTAACATTATAAGGATTAAGCTGATAGGGCGACGCCACACGGGAAAGTGCGTCCATGGCGTGATAAACGGGATTGTTCTCCAGCCCCCAGTTGCCCATCAGAACGTCGTAGGGCGTGCGTTTCAGCGGGCTGTCTTTCGCGCCATCACCCACGCATCGCCAAAGATTTTCGAGGGCCGCTCGCGCACCCTCGGGGCCATCGCTGGCGAAACCATCGGCCAGCGCCACCGCGTTCATCGCCCCCGCCGAAGTGCCCGAGACCCCGGCAATGTGTAACTGCCCGTCCTCAAGAATCCGGTCCAGCACCCCCCAAGTGAAAGCGCCATGCGCACCACCGCCTTGTAGGGCGAGGTTAACGGATTTGGGTTTCTGAGAGTTTATGGGTGTGGGTTTCTGAGTATTAATGGGTGTAGGTTGCGGTGCCATGAGAACGGTCCTCTTGGCTGGTGGCTGGGGTCTGCTGCGTTTACAGGACGCATAAGCTACCCGCAGCATAGAGATACAAAGCGAGAGCTCTCTGTCTGTTAACGTACATAGTCACGTCAAATGGCGTACAAAAAGCCTTCCGGAACACTAACGGTTTGCCACAAACGACAGGAAAAGACGACGTTACCGAGTTAACAAGGGTAGCCTACGACGATTGGCAGGTGGGCCAAACTAAAAAGGCGTGTCTATACTGAAAAGCCACCGACGTAAAATGAGGAATTCAAATGAAAATCGTACGAGTGCAAGACATTATAGGGACCGAAAGAGAAGTTTCCGGTCCGGGTTGGACCAGCCGCCGAATGCTGTTGAAAAAAGATGGCATGGGTTTTTCTTTCCACGAAACGATTATTCCGGCTGGTGCTGAGCTTAACCTATGGTACAAGCATCACCTGGAAGCCGTGTATTGCGTAGCAGGCAACGGCAGCATTCTGGACAAGGCCACCGGTGAAACCCACCAGATCTCAGACGGTACCCTCTATGCTCTCGACAAGCACGACCAGCACACCCTGCGTGGTGGCACCGAAGACATGCGGCTAATTTGTGCCTTCAATCCGCCGGTCACTGGCAGTGAAGTGCACGATGAAGACGGTGCCTACGTACCGGACACCAGCGAAGACTGATTCGTTTTACCGTAACTGAAACACCAATCGAAAGCACATTCCGCAAAAAACACCGCCACCGCCAGCTAGAGGCTGACGGTGGCGGTATGGTTATTGCTTTAGCAGATTTCTAGACGTAGAAGTCCAAATCTTCCTGGGCTTTCAACAGATCGCGCATCTTGATGGGATCGTCACCAAAGAAGAAGAGCAAACCCCAATGTGTGCCGAAGGCCGACCGATCAGGCACGGTCTCTTCTGTCGGTTCGTGCAATTCGTGTGACACGAAATAGGGGTGATCCACGCACTCTTTGGGCATTTCCAGTTTGCTGACCACGCGACGGCGTGGATACACACCGAAGCAGCCCGCATAACCTTTCGCATCAACTACTTCTTTGGGGAAAAATGCAGCCACTTCTTCTTTCGTGCTTTTCGGATCGAACACCAACATAGATGCCTGATAAGCATTGAATCCGTAGGCCATCTCGATCAGCTCAAACGCCTTAAAACCGGGCGGGCGATAAGCAACTTCACCAAAGTACATTTCGCCATCAGCTGTAACGAAGTACTCGGGGTGAATCAGGCCGAACTTGATGTCGAACGTTTTGATCAGCAGCTCGATCTGTTTGGTGATCGCATTCCGCCAGCTCTCGAGCTCGTTGGTGGCCGGCACGAACACCGAATAGCCGAGGGTCACATACTCGGAAATGTTCAGAAACTGGATTTTTCCATCATGAATCCAGGCCTCAACGGCAAACTCCCAGCCACTCAGGTGACTTTCCATCAGCAGGGGATATTCTTCGTCCGGAATGTGTTCGATTTCTTCTAACGTACGGATCATCCGGTGGCCAAGGCAACCCGCCTTGTCGAAGGCCTTAACGTGAATCGGGTCATCCGGGTCACCGTCAAGCTTGAGCAGCGTCTGGTTAACGCGCTTCATGAAGCGGACGATATCGTCTTTCTCGTGGGCCTCTTCGAAGATCCCGACACGAATACCACCGAGCTGGGCACGGCGTTTCATCAGCGCCTTGTCGCGGAACAGAATGGACTGCCCGTACATGCGAGGGCTATCGAGGAGAACGGAGTTAATGGCACCAGACCATTCGACGGTTTCCTCGAATAGCGGTATGGCGACATCGACGCCTTCTTCTTTCAGTTTTTCCGCGATCTCCATGGAGCGGTCGTTCAGTCGAACGAAGTCCCATGAGATAAAAGGAATATTGTTTGCAGTACAGAAATCTGCTGCCCACTCCGGCGCCACCACGATATAGCGACGGTCAAACTTTTGTGCCGCCTTAATCGCATTCACACTCCAACCAAGCAAGGCGATATAACCTTTGTTCGGATCCTTAGGCGTCTCTGTACCTTTCACCGAATCCAGTTCCGGATCGCGCCAAGCTGCTACGGCTTCGGGCAATTGCTTCTCTGATGTTATCGACATTCAATGTTCTCCTTGCTGGTTAACTCAGGCTGACTGCGCCGACAATAGAGTGCACCAAGTTTACTGAGCTGCAGGCAATATTGCTTAGAGGCGATAGAGTAAGCCAGCTCTTAGGGTTTTAAACGCACCCCGTTAGACTCACGCTAGTTGATTCCATTACAAATGGCAATTCAACGGTAGAGTCCCTGATGAACAATTGTAGAAGTTCTCTCGCTGCCAGCAAGGTTTACGATTTATTAAAAAGGCCTTATGTGCCACTTACTTAATTTCTCCAGGGCTTGCCCTGACACGTCGCATAATTGCCACAGTCGGCTGTACAGCCACGGCAAGGCAGTCGAAACGGCGAGGGAGTTGTTGCGGGTTTTGTTGGCACTGTCATATCAATCTCGCATTTATTAAGCGTGTTTATATTAGGACCGCTTAAAGCGGCGCCCGTTATTTAGTGCGGCGCGGAAACTTTCAAGGTAGTTTCGTCGGTGCTGCCCCTCTACGCAAGCAGGTGCTCAATGAATCAACGCCCTAACCCCCGTGTACTGCTCAGGTTACTCAGGCTATTGCGCCCTTATCGCCTGCGCCTCACCTTGGCAGGCCTGGCGTTGCTTGTGGCATCCGGCAGCGTGCTGGCACTAGGCAACGGGCTGCGTCTGGTCATCGACAACGGCTTTCTCGCTGAGGATTCGCAGGCACTGGACAAAACCCTCGGCTTGATGCTTGGCGTGGTGGCGTTACTGGCGATGGCCTCAGCGCTGCGCTATTACCAGGTCACCTGGATTGGCGAGCGTCTGGCGGCGGATCTGCGCCAGCGAGTGTTCGACCACTTGTTAACCCTGGAGCCGAGCTTTTTCGAAAGCGCTGGCGAAGGCCGCGCCGCGGGTGAGATTGCCTCACGGCTGACCGCCGACACCAGCGTGCTGCAGAGCCTGTTTGGGTCATCGATCTCCCTTGCGCTGCGCAACTTGGTGATGCTGATAGGGGCGGTGATATTGATGCTGGTGACCCAGCCATGGCTCTCGGCCTTGGTACTGATTGGCATCCCGGCCACCCTACTGCCGATCATATGGTATGGGCGGCGGGTGCGGCAGCTTTCGCGCACCAGCCAGGACCGCGTGGCTGAACTTGGCCGCTATGCGGAAGAGGCGCTGCGCGGCATTCAAACGCTCCAAGCGTTTTCCCACGAGGCGGTCGATCAACACCACTATGGCCAGCGCGTTGAGCAGGCGTTCGACAGCGCCGTAGCGCGTACCCGCCAGCGCGCCTGGCTCACCGGCATCGCGCTGCTGGTGGTGTTCAGCGCCGTGGGGTTAATGCTCTGGCAAGGCGGGCAAGCGGTTCTCGCTGGCACCATGAGCGCGGGTGAACTTTCAGCGTTTATCTTTTATGCCTTGCTGGCCGCCGGTGCGGTGGCCACCCTAGCGGAGGTCGCGGGTGACGTGCAGCGAGCAGCCGGTGCCGCTGAGCGGCTGCTCGAACTGCTGGATACCCAGCCGACCATCCACCCCCCTGCCAAGCCGGTGACACTGCCACAGCCTACCCGCGGCGCGATCACGCTGGACTCTATTCGCTTCACTTATCCGGGCCGTGACACGCCAGCGCTTGACGGGCTTGAGCTGAACATTCAAGCGGGAGAGCGGGTCGCCGTTGTCGGGCCATCCGGCGCGGGCAAAAGCACGTTGTTGGGGCTGTTGCTGCGCTTTTACGACCCGGACCAGGGCCACATCACGCTGGATGACCTGGATATCCGCACGCTGGACATCACCGCCCTGCGCGGTGCCATGGGGTTGGTGGCGCAAGAACCCGTGCTATTTAGCGGTTCAGTAGCCGATAACCTGCGCTATGGCGACCCCGAGGCTAGCATCGAGAGGCTACGCACCGCCGCCGAGGATGCCAGCGCGCTCGACTTTATCGACGCGCTCCCTCAAGGATTTGATACGCCCCTTGGCCCGGGTGGCGTCCAGCTTTCCGGCGGGCAGCGCCAGCGGCTCGCCATCGCCCGCGCGCTGCTTAAAAACCCCGCGGTATTGTTGCTTGATGAAGCCACCAGCGCCTTGGATGCCGAAAGCGAGCGGCTGGTGCAACAGGCCTTGGACCGGCTGATGATCGGGCGCACCAGCATCGTGATTGCCCACCGCCTTGCCACCGTGGTCAACGCCGACCGCTTGCTGGTATTGAAAGACGGGCAACTCGTGGCATCCGGCACCCACAGCGAGCTCATCACCACCAGCTCACTTTACCGCCACCTGGCCGCCCTGCAATTCGGCGCTGAAACGCTCGCCAACGCTTAGGGCGCACAACTTGGCCTAGGTGCGTAAGCGGACAAATACGCTTTCAGTAGAAAACACGCTATAGCAAAAACTTAAACTTCACTATCCGCCTTATATAACAGCGCCTTCATCGCCTCAAACACGCCTGGTGCGGTCACCAGTAAGTGGCGGCTGTAAAGATCGTGCGGGATATCGTCAGGCACTGAGTAAAGGTGCCCAGCAGATGCACCCGCTTCGTGGGCAATCAACCAGCCAGCGGCAGAGTCCCACGGCGAAACGCTCTCGTAGTAGGCACCCAACCGACCGCAGGCGACGTCACATAAATCCAGCGCGGCGGAGCCATTGCGACGCACATCCTGGCACTGCCCCAGCACCGCGCTTAGACGCTTAAGCAACGCTTCGCGGTCAGCCTTTTGGTACGGAAAGCCGGTGGCCACCAGCGTATGGGAAAGCTCTGTCGCGCTGCTGGCTTGAATCGTCGCACCATTGAGACTCGCGCCCTGCCCTTTGGCAGCGGCAAAGGTTTCACCGAGAAACGGCGCGTGCACCACACCCACCTGGCTCACGCCATTCTCAAACCAGGCAATCGACACCGCCACATGGCGCAGGCCGTTGGCAAAATTCACCGTGCCATCAATCGGATCCACCACCCACAGTGCTGGCGCATTGAATTGCTGCTGATCGGGAGATAATTCTTCGGACAGCCGCGCTTCACCGGGGAAGTACGCCTCCAAGCGCTCGCGAATGAGCTGATCCACCGCCACATCGGCGTCAGTCACCAATTCATCGCCGCTTTTCAGGCGTTGGCCAAATGTCTGCTCTTCCCGCGCCTTAACAATCATCCGCCCGGCTTCTTCGGCGATAGTTATAGCGGTTTGCAGGCGTTGGGTTAACGTATTGGGCATAATAGGTGTGCTCTTGCGTTTGCGTGGCCTCACATTATCACGTATTTTTTTCAGCGCCAGCACCCGGGCTTTGAAAGGGAAAGACGTAATGCGCTTAAACCATACTGAGATCGCCGCGATAAAAAAGGCCACCGACAAGACCTTTGGCCCGCAGGCAGACGTCATGTTGTTTGGTTCTCGCGTGGATGACACCGCCAAAGGCGGCGACATTGACCTTTTAGTGACGGTGCCCTATTCAGTGGATAATCCAGCACTGAGTATGGCAAAGATGGAGACGGCCATTATCATGGCAATAGGTGATCGCAAGATTGATGTGGTGATCAACGCGCCGAATCTCAACAAAGGCGACATCCATCCCATTGCACAGAAACAAGGAGTGCTGCTGTGACGCTCTCACCCGAGACGCTCTCCCGCTCGCCCTGAGCCTGTCGAAGGGCATCCCGCGAATGGCACCGCTCTTCTTCGACAAGCTCAGAATGAGCGGTTCTTTCCCGCTTAACCGTCAACGAGGAGGCATCTCACTTATCCACCACAGTACGACATGCTGGCCTAAGAAGGCGTTTATCAATCGCCACGCCTTCACCTTCTTCAACATGGCTCGCCTCTTGGCAGGCCCACTCTATTTGGCCGCCGCCCTCTGGCATACGCGCCACCATCAGCATGATACCGGCGCGAATTTGCGAATCCACATCGGGGGTATCTTTGAAATAGAGGCGAAAGGTATTGCGTGACGGGTCGTCATCCGCCTTAACGCCACCAACGGCTTCAATGCGCTCAACAAAGCGCCCGGAGATATTGTCTAACGGCGGTTGCATGGCGTTTAACTCGCGCTCAGAAGGCAACCTGCCATGAGTGGCAGCAAACTCGGCAAGCGCGATATGGAGGGTTCTGGTCAAAGTAACGCCTTCAAGCACCTGCGCCTGCGCCGGGAAATCGCGATACACCCGCATAGCGCTCAAAACCAGAAGGCTGACAACCAGCACCACGATCATCAGCTCAACAAAGGAAAAGCCCCGTTGGTGGGCCGGCATGCTCTCTCCTTGCGAAAACGCGCGAACTCACCCGCGATGAGCGTTTACCTTAACGCATCGTGGAGTACATCGACCACCACCCGCGTCGCCGCATCGATCAAGATCACATCGGTGCCGACGCGCTCCCATTCGTAACCGGGATAGCGCGGCAATTCTTCCACCACCCTTCCCTCAAAGCGCTTGGCGATGCCCGGAGGCAGCGGCTTGCCACGTTCCAGATTCTTGCGAATCCCCGGAGGCAAACTGTCCATTTGGTGAACGTCATTCCGCTGCAAGATACGGCGTACTTTGCGTTCATTGATATAGGGGCGTCTTTCATGAGCTCTTTCATGAGCTGAGGAGCGGGAGTCAGCGTGACGGCGCTCGAAAGAACGAGAGTCAGACCGGCCCTGTTCATGACGATCATGACGAGAAGCGCCAGCGTTTCCCTTGTCAAGCGCCCCATGGGCCTGGGCGTGTTCCGGCGGCTGGGCAATGGCGGAGGCACTCAACACCAGGGCGGAAAATACGACCCCACTCATCAAGATGGTTTTAATTTTCATCACTGGCTCCTTGGATGCTGCAGAAGCGTTGAGTGTAAGCCGCTATTGTGCAGGGAGTGAGGAAACAAGGAAGGGGCCTCTGAGGCCCCTTCCTTGTTTACATTACCACTTGTTTTTTACGAAGGATTTGCGTTACATCCACGTGGCATAAATTTGGCAGGAATTTTATTATCACCGGTTGTTGTACGGCAATCCCATGACCCATCTTCGTCTCGATTAAGAATTAACCAATTGCCACGAAGTGGCTCCGGAACAGAGCTCTCATCTGCACCAAACTGAAAGCCTATGCCATTACCGTTAAAAGTAGCCCCAGAATTTCCACTATCTGATGCTATTCCAATTTTGCCTTTAGAATCTAAAGCATCAGGGGCCATGCCTACGTCGCCTGCGTCGCAATTTCCGTCATTGGTCAAACAAGGAGTGTGTCCGTCAAAAACAGCCGCATCATAAGCTGTTTGCAAACTACGTATCGTTGAATAAACAGAAGATACTTCGGCACGAGTTACATAATTTTGATAAGAAGGCACAGCAATAGATGCCAAAATACCTAAAACAGCAATTACTACTAGCAGCTCGATCAGGGTAAAACCGCCCTGCTTGGTGTTACGAGGTGCGATTTGAGAGGTGTTTTGCATGGAGTTCTCCTTGGAGGGAAAAACCGTTCAGTGAGACTCACCGAACACGTTAGCTTGTTGAATGTTACACTAGCTTACGTAACGGGGATTTTCAACAGCATGGTATGAGTTTTATCGGCTAAACGTTGGATATCTTGAGCGTCATCAAGTTCCGTGCCGTGAGGGTGGTGAATATGGTACAAGTAGCCTCACAGCAAGCGTAGAGACGGCAGCCATCACTATGAACCAACCCACCTATGAGTCCACCCTCAGCCACGCGGCGGCGCGTGGGGGGCTGCGCGGTATTGCCCAGCGTCTAGTCAAGCACCAACTTTTGACTGAGGCGCAGGCGGCCACCGCCGAGGCAGCCGCGGCACAGCAGGACACCTCGCTGCTTAGCCATGTGATCGAGAGCGGCATGATCGACCCCGCTGAAGCCGCGCTGGCAGCGGCGTGGGAGTACGGCCTGCCGGTGATTGACCTGGATTCGGTGCGTTTGAACTCGCTGCCGCCTGCCACAGAATACCCGGTGCGGGTGCTGCAGAATCTAAATGTGCTGCCGCTGGCGCGCCACGGCCACCGCTTAACCGTCGCGGTACCCTACCCCGCCACGCTCACCCAGCTGGATGAGCTGCAGTTTGCCACCGGCTTAAGCGTTGAAGGGGTGCTGGCACCGGTCGATCAACTCACCACGGCGCTGAATAGTTATCTTGCGCAAAACGAGCGCAGCATGCTCGATGAGCTGGAAGGCGTGGACGATGCCGTCTCCTCGCTGAATATCGTGCAAAACGCCGACGGCGACGAAGTGCCACTGGAAGAAGCGCCGCAGAACAGCGACGACGCGCCAATCGTCAAATTTGTCAATAAAATCCTGCTCGATGCCATTCGGCGCGGCGCCTCGGATATCCATTTTGAGCCGTATGAAACGAGCTTTCGCGTGCGCTTTCGTGTCGACGGCATGCTAATCGAAGTCGCCCGACCGCCGTTTGCCATGCGCAACCGCATTGCCGCGCGCCTGAAAATCATGGCACGGCTAGATATCTCCGAACGCCGCCTGCCGCAAGATGGCGCGATCAAACTCAAGCTCTCGCGCTCGCGCTCGCTGGATTTCCGCGTTAACTCGCTGCCCACGGTTTACGGCGAAAAAATCGTGCTGCGTATTCTCGACCCCACCGCCGCGCAGATGGGCATCGAGCAGCTCGGTTTTACCGATGAGCAGCGCGCCCACTACGAGCACGCCCTAAAGCAGCCCCAGGGTATGATTTTGGTCACCGGCCCCACCGGTAGCGGTAAAACCGTCTCACTTTATACCGGCATCAATATTTTGAACGAGGTCGAGCGCAACATCTGTACCGCCGAAGACCCGGTCGAAATCAAAGTCCCCGGCGTTAACCAGGTCAACGTGCTGCCCAAAATCGGCTTGGATTTCGCCAATGCGCTGCGGGCGTTTTTGCGCCAAGACCCTGACGTGGTGATGGTGGGCGAGATTCGCGACCTTGAAACCGCCGAAATCGGCGTCAAAGCGGCGCAAACCGGCCACTTGGTGCTTTCGACGGTACACACTAACTCGGCAGCGGAGACGCTAACACGCCTTGCCAATATGGGCGTGTCATCGTTTAACATCGCCAGCGCCATGAGCTTGATTATCGCTCAGCGCTTAGCGCGCAAGCTGTGCAAACACTGCAAAGAACCCATCGACATCCCCAAAGAAGCGCTGAGGAAAGAAGGCTTTCAAGATGACGAAATCAACCGGGCGACGCTTTTTAAAGCGGTGGGCTGCAAGCAGTGTACCCAAGGCTACAAAGGTCGCACCGGGATTTACGAGGTGGTGCCGATCTCCGATGCGATGCGCCAGTTGGTCATGCGCGACGCTAACTCGCTGGAGATCGATAAACTCGCCCGCGAAGAGGGCCATCCCAGCTTGCACCAAAGCGGCCTTTTGAAAGTCATGGAAGGGCTGACCAGCCTTGAAGAAATCAACCGGGTCACCAAAGAGTAACCTTTAGGAGAACACCCATGGCGAAAAAGCCACGGGCGCGGCGTACGCCTGAGCTTCAACTTGCGCGCTGGAAATGGGTCGGCAAAGGCCCCAATAATCGCGTGCTCAGCGGAGAAATGGTCGGCAGTAGCAAAGCCGGCATCTCCGCTGAGCTGCAAAACCAAGGCATCACCGTGCAAAAGCTGCGCAAAAAAGGCAGTCTAAGCGGCCGGGGTCGTATCAACGCCAATGATGTGATGGTCTTCGCCCGCCAAATGGCGACCATGATTCGCGCCGGGATTCCTCTTTTGCAAGCGTTTCAGGTCGTCGCGGAGAGCTTGAAAAAGCCGGCGATGGTGGCGTTGGTGCAGCAAATGATGACCCAGGTGTCGGCAGGGTCGAGCTTTTCGGATGCCTTAAGCCGCCACCCCAAGCATTTTGATCGGCTGTTTGTGAACCTGGTGGAAGCTGGCGAACAGGCCGGCGCCTTGGATCAAATGCTCGAACGCATTGCCACTTATAAAGAGAAAACCGAATCGCTTAAAGGTCGCGTTAAAAAAGCCATGTGGTACCCCAGCACGGTGATGGCCATCGGCATCGGCGTGACCATGCTGCTGCTGATTAAAGTGGTGCCGGAGTTTGAAAGCATGTTTGAAAGCTTCGGCGCCGAGCTTCCGGCGATGACGCAGATGACCGTTAACCTCTCAGAGCTGGCGCAGCAGTATTGGCTACACGCGGTCGGTGCGGTGATCGCGGGCGTGTTACTGCTCAAAGAAGGCATTAAGCGCTCGCCCAATATCGCCTACCGCTTTCACTTTTTCCTGCTGCGCATACCGGTGATTGGCGACATTCTGCATAAATCGGCCGTGGCGCGCTTTGCCCGCACCTTGGCGACCACCTTTGCTTCCGGCGTGCCGTTGGTAGAGGGACTGGAAACGTCAGCGGGCGCCACCGGCAATAAAGTCTACGAGCGAGCCGTGCACCAAGCCCGCCACGACGTAGCCACCGGTCAACAGCTGCATTTTGCGATGCGCATGACCAATCAGTTTCCGGCGCTGGCGGTACAGATGGTCAGCATCGGCGAAGAGGCCGGCTCACTGGATGCCATGCTCAACCGCGTGGCGGACTACTATGAAGAAGAAGTCGACAACAAGGTTGACGCTCTCACGTCATTAATGGAGCCGTTGATTATCGTGGTGCTCGGCGTGCTGGTCGGCGGCGTGGTGGTCTCGATGTACCTGCCCATTTTCAATCTTGGCTCAGCGCTTTAAGGAGACATATGCATTCCCCGCCGCTGATTTTTTGGCTTATCGCCCTGCTGCTTGGCCTTTGTATCGGCAGCTTTTTGAACGTAGTGATCACGCGCCTGCCGGTCATGCTGATGCAGCAGTGGCGCGCCGAGGCCCGCGCGGCGTTAGAGCTGCCGGAGGAAACGCCACCGCGCTTTAATATCGCCTTTCCTGCGTCGATGTGCCCAGCCTGTCGCGCCCCGATTAAGTGGCACGACAACTTACCGCTGATCGGCTGGCTTAAACGTCGTGGTCGCTGCGCGTCCTGCCAAACGCACATCAGCCCGCAATACCCACTGGTAGAGCTTTTTGGCGCTGCGATTTCGCTCGCGAGCCTGGCGCTTTTCGGCGTCACATTAGAAGCGCTGTTTATCGCCGGCGCCTGCTATGCCCTGCTGGCTATGGCGGTGATTGACCTGCGCACCCAGCTATTACCCGATATTTTGACGCTACCGCTGCTGTGGGCGGGGCTGACCTACCAGCTGCTATTTCAGCCGCTGATGCTGCCATCCGCCGTAATGGGCGCTATCGCCGGCTATCTTGCGCTGTGGAGTGTGTACTGGCTGTTTAAGCTCGTTACCGGCCGTGAAGGCATGGGCTACGGCGACTTCAAGCTGCTCGCGGCCCTTGGGGCGTGGCTTGGCTGGCAATTCTTGCCGCTGGTGTTGATTATCGCCGCCGGGCTTGGCGCCATCGTGGGCATCGCGCTGCAGCTCAGCGTGAAAGACAAACGCGGTGTTCCCATGGCATTCGGACCCTTTCTGGCCCTGGCGGGCTGGGTAGCGCTACTTGGTGGCGACGGGCTAATGGCGCTGTATTTACAAGCAAGTGGCCTCTAAGGAGCGGTTTATGATCGTAGGGTTAACGGGGGGCATTGGCTCGGGCAAATCCACTGTGGCGCGGGCATTTGGCGAGCGCGGTATTCCGTGGATCGATGCCGATGACGTCGCCCGCGAGATTGTCGCGCCCGGCGAGCCGGCGCTGGAAGCCATCCGCCAGCGCCACGGCGAGGCCATGCTGCACGACGATGGCGTGCTTAACCGCGCCGCCCTGCGTGAGCTGATTTTCCAGCAGCCGGAGGAGCGGACGTGGCTTGAGAGCGAAACGCACCCCCGCGTGCGAGAGCGCATTCTGACCCATCTTGAGCGAATGCAACGCGAAGGCGCACCTTATGTGCTGCTGGTGTCGCCTTTGCTGTTTGAGTCCGGCCAGGATGCGCTGGTCGATTTCACGGTGGTAATTGATATTCCCGAAGATTTACAGTTATCGCGCACCCTGGCACGCGACGAGGTGAGCGAAACTCAAGTGCGTGCTATCCTCGCCGCCCAGATGCCGCGCGAAGAACGTCGCGCGCGAGCCGATGCGCTGATTGATAACAGCCAAGACACCGCACACATGCGTGAGCAAGTGGCTAAACTTGATGCGCACCTGCGCTCGGCACCACGCTAAGTTTACCCGTCAGCCGATTTATCCCGACGCTTTTCAAAGGAGCTCACCCATGCCCGCCGCGAAACGAACTGCTGCGAACAACACGCCGCTCGAAGTCGCCTGCCCGCAGTGCGGCAAGAAGGTGCCTTGGTCCTCGGAGAACACCTACCGCCCTTTCTGCAGCAAACGCTGCCAGCTGATTGATTTTGGCGCCTGGGCGGATGAATCTCACCGCATCGCCGGGGAGTCCTCAATGGACGAAGCTGACATCGACACGCTATTGCAGCAAGCCGACCGCGACGCACCGCTGTCATAGCCGCCATGCCGACTCCTTCATCCGATGACGCTTTGCTGCCGTACCAACTCCAGCACCGGCTTGATGCCAGTTTTGATGCGGTGCTCAATGCCCTTGAGGGTGTTATCGCACGCTTTGACGAGAGTGCACAGGCGGTATGGGCCTTTGACGAGCCAACACCGGACGCTGCTTGGCTTCGCCGTGCCCTTTTCGATATGTGGCATGAAGAAGGCCAAGACGGCCGCGAAACGCGCAACTACATCGGCTTGATCGCCGCGGATGACGCGCTGATTAATGCCGTGGTCGCGGCGAATCAAGCCAAAAACGACTTCAGCGAGTGCTTGAAAAGCATCAAAGAGTACGCCCCCGCCGCTATGAGCGATGCCAAAGCGCAGTTGCCAACACGTCACCCGGACGTAGAACGGATACTGGAGAAAACCGGTTTAGCACGACTGCACCTCAAACAGTGCTGGCGACATTTCCCAGTAGCACAAGCGCCCGTCTCAAGGGTGCGCTTTGCTTGGTACAGTAGCGGACGCTCGATCAAACGCTTAACGGTACAAGAAGCTGAGAAAAAGTTATTGGCGTTGGATAGCGACGCCGCGCATATCCGTATTCAGCTGCGCAAACTTGCCGGTATTCCTAGCGGAGAGATCTTGGCGCAAGTACAAACGCAAGCACCGCTAATGCGGGCCAATCTGTTTTTTACCGAGCCGCTAGAGGATGGGCACACCCGCCGCGCGCTGAACGTGGCCATGCCGATTTTCGTGCCAAGCCACGATGGACGTCTGCCGCACACTAACCTGCCGCCGCTTACCCCACCGGAAACACGCACCCGAGCCAAACGAAGCGATGAGAAACTCGAGAGTGAGGCATTTTTGCCGAGCCTACGGGTCTACCGCTACCGTTAGTGCCTCAGCCTGTGGATGACGTCACAACTGCCTTAGTTCTTGGCACCTGTCCCTCTTTCCAGTGCCCCGCACGTAACAGCGTTTCAATCAACGCGAGAAGCTCCGACTGTGCGATGGGCGACTCGGCCAAAAGCGCATCAAAACGTTCCCGAAATGCCACCGCACGGTCCTCTTCACGCGCTTTTTGCTCTTCTTCTTCCAGGGTATCTAGCGAGCGTACCGGTGGGCCGGTGGGAATATTGAACCCGTTTTCCGGGTTATCAAGCTCGCGCAATGCGTTAGCAAACGCATCATCTAGCTCGCGAAACTGACGCAGCTTATCCCTCTCATCGATTGGCTTGTGGTCTTTTTGATATTTCATCGGCTCTCATCTTCACCTGCTGAAAAGGAAGTCATACTGCTTAAATAGGCGGTAATATCCTAAAAACTATGCGCAAACGCGCAAAAGTGCATATCAAACTTGCCTTTGCCCCCCTAAAACCCGCATAAAGAGCCTGGTTAGTGCGCTACCGCACAGTGACATCTATTCTAGTTATAACGTGTTAGACGCAAACGTTAGCCATTAGGGCCAAAAGCGCTGCGGTAAACGCTTACACAAGCACGCACCGGGAAGGTGCCTAGCAGGTAATACAACACACCTGCATGACTGACGCACGGGAGGCCGAAAAATGTTTAATGCGATGACACGGGCAGAAATTTGGCTTCAGGATACCATCGGTAAGCCACTGAGTATTAATGATCTTGCCAACCATTTGGGCTATTCCGATTCACAAGTCAGGCGCCAATTTCGCGACTGCTTTCACATCTCACCCAGTGCCTATCGTGACCAGCGCCGCCTAGAACGCGCGGCGGTGTTATTAGTTTTAACCCCCAAAAACATAGCGCAAGTAGCTCTTGAATGTGGCTATTATAACCACTCCTCTTTTTCACGGGCTTTCCACAAGTACTTTGCTGTGAGTCCACGTAATTTCCGACAAGCATTACGCCAAGTTATTCATCGGCAACGCCCGCCTAGCGGGTTTATCACTCGGGTTGTCAAAAAACCGCAGCGACAAATTATACTGCAACGCTTCTATAAAGCACCTGCACAACTTAGCCATTTAGGCACGCTCAAATGGCATGCGCAACCATTAGCATCGCTGGCAAAGGCTTGGGAGAACGCTACGCCAAGTATTGCCTTGCCCGATTTGCTGACGGAAAAAATCGATGCACATGTCATTGAGTCATTACCCGCGCAACAGCGAACCGACGTGGGCCTCTACTTGACGCCACAAGACGACTTGCCTTTAACCCCTTCTCTGCCTATGCCTTACCGGCGTATTACGTTAGCACCGCAATACTATGCTATCACCTGCTTTAATGATCTTTCGGCGCTCTCACGCGCGCTGACACACGCCTTGTGTCACTTAACCGGCAAGGCCACCCCGTTTCATATCAGCGGTAGCGCGCCGTATATTTTATGGCGCAAAGGTACTATGGAGCTGCGTTTACCGTTAACGGGGTAGATAATCTCATTGGCATTATTGCGTATCGGCTGGCAAATGCAAAACCGGCATTTCAGAGAAATGCCGGCCACAACGGCGTGCTCTTCAATACTAAACTAAGTCTTCGTGAGCGACTAAGTCTTCGTGAGCGCGTCTGCGAAAATTAGTCTTCCATACGCACGAGCCAGGATTCGACGGTATCACCGCCGTACTCTTCTTTCCAGCTCCGTAGGCCTTTGTGGTTACCACCACGGGTCTCGATGACTTCTCCCGTGTGCGGGTTCTTGTAAATCTTAAGACGGCGCTTACGGCGACCATCGTTACTCTTCATTTGCTTCTGGTTATTAGGCCGAACGTTCGGATCAAACAACGCGATAAGGTCAGCCGGCACTTTGCCAAACTCTTCCATCAGCGATTCAAGCCGCTCTTTGAATTCAAGCTCACTCTTCAGGCGCTGATCACCTTCCATACGCTGCATGTCTTCTTGCAGTTGCTTTAGCTGCTGTTCTTTCTGGATGTATTCATTCAATAGGGACATTCTAGGCATCCTTTTGTGTCATTTAAGCCGCAAAAAATAGCGCACGGATTGACGTTAACATTCTCGGTTTCAGCTTTGCACTTAAGCGATTACGCAATCTTGCTAGAAAAAGCAGACTCAAGTGCGTTTAAATACGCGCATATTATTACTTTAAATAATACCACTGACAACAGTATAGTCCGTTTTAAACGGATAATAGCTATCTTTTTCTAGGTTTAAACACCTTGGCTATAGAAGCCAAGGACAACAGGTAGCGACTATATGTCGCTATAAAGCCAATCGATATGACAATACAGCAAGCGCAATATAAAGCAACGAGGTTAAATCATCGATGCTAACAAACAGCATTAACGAAGCATTCTTAGCATGAGACTTGAAAATCGTTGACAAAAAAACCGGAAGTGCCCAGATAACATAACCGGTAGAGCACCGAAGAAAACCACCCCAAACACAAAAACGCCGCCCTAACGGGCGACGTTTTGATTGAGCCTAACTGCTTGAAGACGGCATCTTAGTAAGACGCCTGAATTAACAAGTATTAGTCTTGGCCCATCTGCTGCTTGATCAGATCACCGATAGTGGTCGGACCACCTACACCTGATTCCGGCTCTTGCTCACGAACTTTCTTCAGGTTCTGACGCGTATCGTCTTGCTCTTTCGCTTTCACTGACAGATTAATCTGACGGCTCTTGCGATCAACACTAACGATGCGCGCTTCAACGCTATCGCCTTCGTTCAGTACGTTGCGTGCATCCTCTACACGATCAGCACTAATTTCAGACGCTTTCAGCACGGCGACAACATCCGTCGCGAGCTCAACTTGCGCTTCTTTAGCGTCAACTTCAACGACACGACCTGTCACGATAGTGCCCTTGTCGTTAACGGACAGGAACTCAGCAACCGGGTCGGTATCCATCTGCTTGATGCCCAGAGAAATGCGCTCGCGCTCCGGGTCGATAGAGAGGATAACGGCTTCGGCTTCGTCGCCCTTCTTGAAGTGGCGCACGGCTTCTTCGCCGGTCTCTGTCCAAGAAATATCGGACAAGTGAACCAAACCATCGATACCGCCTTCCAAACCAATGAAGATACCGAAATCGGTGATCGACTTGATGGTGCCGGAAACACGGTCGCCCTTGTTGTACTGGGCGTTGAAAGTTTCCCACGGGTTCGGCGTGCACTGCTTGATACCCAAGGAAATACGACGACGCTCTTCGTCGATATCCAAGATCATCACATCGACATCGTCGCCCACTTGAACGACTTTAGACGGATGGATGTTCTTGTTGGTCCAGTCCATTTCAGACACGTGAACCAGACCTTCGACACCCTCTTCCAACTCGGCAAAGCAGCCGTAATCGGTGAGGTTGGTTACCACGGCATGCACGAGAGTGCCTTCCGGATAACGCTGTTTGATGCTGACCCACGGATCTTCGCCGAGCTGCTTAAGACCCAGCGATACGCGGTTGCGTTCACGGTCAAACTTCAGCACTTTCACGTTGATTTCGTCGCCCACGGCAACGATTTCAGACGGATGCTTGATGCGCTTCCACGCCATATCGGTAATGTGAAGCAGACCATCAACGCCACCTAGATCAACGAAGGCGCCGTAGTCGGTAAGGTTCTTAACGATACCTTTAATCTGCTGGCCTTCTTGCAGAGTGGCAAGCAGTGCTTCGCGCTCGGCACTATTCTCGGCTTCGAGAACGGCACGGCGGGAAACTACGACATTGTTACGCTTCGGATCGAGCTTGATAACTTTAAAGTCGAGTTCTTTGTTCTCAAGGTGCGCGGTATCGCGAACCGGGCGAACATCGACCAAAGAGCCCGGCAGGAAGGCACGAATAGAGTCTACCTCGACGGTGAAGCCGCCTTTGACTTTACCGTTGATCACGCCCTTGATGATTTCATCTTTCTCGAAGGCTGCTTCAAGAATCTTCCACGCTTCAGCGCGTTTGGCTTTTTCACGGGACAGACGCGTTTCACCGAAGCCATCTTCTACGGCTTCCAGGGCAACGTGTACATCGTCACCGATGGCGATGTTCAGCTCACCGTTTTCATCGCGGAATTGTGCCGCGGGGATCTGACCTTCAGATTTCAGGCCAGCGTTAACGGTAACCCAATCACCGTCAATGTCGACAACCTGGGCCGCGACGATGGCGCCTGGCTCCATATTGATGTCGTTAAGAGACTGTTCAAACAGTTCAGCAAAGCTTTCGCTCATGGTTTTCCTACGTGATCAACGTTGTTGAGGCATAACTGCCTTCTCCGTACCACCAGCAAGTACGGGCCTAATGTCACTCTGCTTTCGAGGGCGTTAACGCTGGTTCGACCTAGCCGGGCTCACCGCAAAGAGTTAAGTGCCCTGCCACGTCATGACGCCGATTCGAAAGCGCCGCAAGGGAGAATCAAACGCCGGACGCTATGCCTTTCTTGGTTAGCAATTCGGTCATCCAATCTACCACTTCCGGTATACTCAGGCGCGTGGTATCAAGCGTAATGGCATCATCTGCCGGCTTGAGTGGAGCCACTTCGCGCTGCGTGTCACGTGCATCGCGTGCCTGAATCTCCTCTAAAAGACTCGAAAGACTAGCATCCACTCCGGCTTCCTGCAACTGCAGATGCCGCCGCCGTGCCCGTTCTTCGGCACTCGCGGTTAAAAAAATCTTCACCGGGGCGTCACGAAAAACCACGGTGCCCATATCGCGACCATCGGCCACCAGCCCCGGCGCCTGGCGAAAATCGCGCTGACGCTGCAAAAGCGCCGAGCGTACCGCAGGTAGCGCAGCCACTTGAGAGGCTCGCTCGCCGGCGGTTTCTGTGCGAATCGCGCGGCCAACATCTTCGCCTTCCAGCAATGTCATAGGCGCGCCGTGTTCAACCGGGAAGGCAACGTCAAGTTGTTCCGCGAGCTTAGCCAATGCGGGCTCGTCATCCAGCGCGACCTGGTGCTTAGCGGCCGCATGGGCGGTAAGACGATAAAGTGCGCCGCTATCCAGCAGGTGCCAACCTAACGTTTGTGCCATTAGGCTACTGATCGTGCCTTTTCCCGCGCCGCCGGGGCCATCAATGGTAAGAACCGGTGCCTGCTCAGCCATTTTCGCCCTCCACCTTCACTCCCAACCCGATGCGCGTCGCAAGCTCAACGAAATTGGGAAACGACGTCCCCACGTTGGCGCAGTCGTCGATCACGATCTCATTACCGGCGCGCAGTGCGGCAACCGTGAACGCCATCGCAATACGGTGATCACCCAGGCTATCAATGCGCCCGCCGCCATAGCTCGGCACATTTTCACGGTTATTACCTACGATATCGATGCCGTCTTCTACGACCGTATGTTCAACGCCCAGTATCGCCAGGCCATCGGCCATAGCCTGAATACGATCAGATTCTTTCACCCGCAATTCCTCCGCACCTCGCAGGCGAGTCGTGCCTTCGGCGTTAGCGGCGGCGATGAAGAGTGCCGGGAATTCATCGATTGCCAGCGGCACCTGATCAGCGGGAATATCAATACCCTTGAGCGGCGCGTAGCGAATACGAATATCCGCAACCGGCTCACCGCCGACTTCCGCTTGGCTGGACAACGTAAGATCTGCGCCCATCAGCGTTAAGATATTGATCACGCCGATACGCGTCGGATTAATGCCGACGTGCTCTAAAGTGATATCCGCCCCAGGCGTAATCGCCGCCGCAACTAAGAAAAACGTCGCCGACGAAATATCCGAAGGCACATCGATTGGCCCGGCGGTAAGCTTGCCGCCACCGGCGAGCCAACAGGTATCGCCATCGCGCTGCACCGGGTAGCCAAAACCGTTCAACATGCGCTCGGTATGGTCACGCGTCGGCGCAGGTTCGCGCACGCGGGTTTCACCTTCAGCGTACATGCCAGCAAAAAGTAGGCAGGATTTCACCTGAGCACTGGCCATCGGCAAATCATAGTCGATGCCTTTCAGCGCTGCCCCACCGTGGATGTTAAGCGGTGGCCGCCCCCCTTCGGCGGTGTCGATAACGGCCCCCATTAGACGCAACGGGTCAGCCACCCGCCCCATCGGACGCTTGTTGAGCGAAGCGTCACCGGTCAATTCGCTATCGAACGCTTGTCCCGCCAAGAGCCCCGCAAACAAGCGCATCGCCGTGCCGGAGTTACCCACATAAAGCGGCCCGGAAGGCGCTTTCAAACCGTGCATGCCCACGCCGTGAATGGTAACGCGGCCTTGATGCGGGCCTTCTATCGCCACGCCCATTTCGCGAAATGCCTGCAGCGTCGCTAGGCTATCTTCCCCTTCGAGAAAGCCCTTCACCTCGCTTACGCCTTCGGCAAGCGCGCCGAGCATGATCGAACGGTGTGAAATCGATTTATCGCCGGGTACCCGCAAGCGGCCCTGGGCTTGGCCGCCTGGGCGCACGCGGTACGTCACTTGACCCTGTGGTTGCATTAAGTATTCCGCCTGGTAACTGGTATCGTTCAAAAGCGATTCAAAGTAGTGCCGTGCATGGCTTGCACGGTCAAACGTGGCCAGCATCGCGTCGCTGTTGCCGGCTTCAACGGCCGCACGCAGCTTTGAAAGCCCGGCCTCGAAGTCATCGAGTGACGCCAGCACGGCGTCGCGATTGGCAATAAAAATATCCCGCCACATGACCGGGTCACTACCAGCGATACGGGTAAAGTCGCGAAACCCGCCCGCCGCATAGCGAAAGATATCCAGCCGCTGATCCTGGCGCGCCAGCGTATCCACTAGCGAAAACGCCAACAAATGCGGCAAATGGCTGGTACGCGCCAGCACATGGTCATGCTGTGCCACGTCCATCTCTAACACCTCGGCGCCTGTTGCTTGCCATAGCGCGCGCACGCGCGTAAGCGCGTCGGGATCGACATCAGGCTCGGGAGTAAGAATCACCTTATGATTCACATAGAGCTTGGGATTCGCCGCTGCCACGCCGCTTTTTTCCGAACCCGCGATGGGGTGGCCAAGCACCAGCGTCGGCGGCACCCGGCCAAACACGCGACGCGCGCAGTCACGGATCGTCGCCTTGGTACTGCCCACATCGGTAATAACCACGTGCGCCATATCCTCCGGCAGCACGTCGGCAAGCTCACGCATCACGCTTTCCATCGCCAGCACCGGCACGGCGAGCACGATCATACTCGCCCCCGGCGCTTGCTGGGAAAGCGCTGTCCCGCCGGAATCAATCAACCCCATGTCGATGCCACGCTCAATCTCGCTGGCGTCGGGGTCGCAGGCGGCGATCTTACCGTCAAAGCCCACCTCACGCAGCGCTGCCGCAAGAGAGCCGCCAATCAACCCCAGCCCGACGATCAAGAGCCGCGATTCGCTCACCCGGTTTGGCATAACGGCACTGGGTCCCGCTACGCTCACATCACGCCCTTGGGATAAGAGCCCAAGACCCTCAGATCGGCAGCGCGCAAACGAACCTCTTCGAGCATAGCGGCCACATGCGGCTCGGCGTAGTGGCCTTTAAAATCGATAAAGAAGACGTAGTTCCATACACCAGTTCGCGAGGGCCGCGTTTCCAGGCGTGTCATATCGACTTGGTGGCGATGAAAAGGCTCCAGCAAGTCGTGCAATGCACCAGGCTGGTTGCGCATCGCGACCACTAGCGAGGTTTTGTCATCGCCGGACATCGGCACATCTTGGCTGCCAATAATCAGAAAGCGCGTGGAGTTATCGGGGCGGTCTTCAATTTTTTCTGCCACACGCTCTAAGCCATATAGCTTCGCAGCCATATCGCCGGCAATCGCCGCGCTATGCCACTCGGTTTTCACTAGTTTGGCGGCTTCGGCGTTGGACGCCACCGGCACGCGTTCGGCGTGAGGGAAATGGGCATCGAGCCACTTACGGCACTGGGCAAACGATTGCGGGTGCGAGTAAACGCGCGAGACTTTGTCTCGACGGGTATTCTCACTCACCAGCAAATGGTGATGAATCCGCAGCACCACCTCACCGCAGATATTGATGGAGGATTCCATGAAGGTATCTAGCGTATGGTTAACCACGCCTTCGGTGGAGTTTTCCACCGGCACCACGCCGTAGTTAACCGCCCCCGCCTCCACCTCGCGGAACACTTCATCAATCGCGGCCATCGGCAGGCTAACCGCGCTTTCACCAAAGTGTTTAAGCGCTGCCTGCTGGGTGAACGTTCCTTCCGGGCCGAGATACGCGACCTTGACCGGCTGCTCTAGCGCCAAACACGCGGACATAATTTCACGAAACAGCCGGGCCATCTCTTCATCATCTAGCGGCCCATCGTTTAGCTCCATAATACGACGCAGTACTTGGGCCTCGCGCTCAGGGCGATAAAACACCGCCGAGGCGTCATCGGCGAGTTTGGCGCGGGCAACTTCTTGCGCGCAGCTCGCGCGTTCACTGATGAGACGCAGAACGTCGCTATCGAGCTGGTCAATGCGCTGGCGAAGCGCTTCAAGCTTATCGGAAGTGTCAGACATCGTGGCTTTAACCCCTTCTCTGTTCAAAATCTGCCATGAAGGCAATCAGCGCATCCACGGCGTCTTCCGATACCGCATTGTAGAGACTGGCGCGCATGCCCCCGACGCTGCGATGCCCTTTGAGATTTAACAGCCCGGCTTTGTCGGCCTCGGCTAAAAAGGCGCTTTCCAACGCCGAATCCGCCAGCACAAACGGTACGTTCATACGTGACCGGTTAGGCTTTGCTATTGGATTGGCGTAGAAATCGCTGGCATCAATCGCGGCGTAAAGTTTGTCTGCTTTACGCTGGTTGATCGCCTCCATCTGCGCAAGTCCGCCAATATCATCTTTCAGCCATTGGAACACCAGCCCCGCTAAGTACCACGCGTAAGTCGGCGGCGTATTGACCATCGAGTTCGCATCGGCAATGGCACGATAGTTAAATAGCGACGGTATTGGGCTCTGCGCCTGGTCGAGTAGATCATCGCGCACGATCACCAGCGTCAAGCCTGCCGGGCCGATATTCTTCTGCGCGCCGGCGTAAATGACGCCGTACTCCGACACATCAAGCGGCGCAGCGAGAATATCCGATGACATATCGCACACCAGCGGCACGTTAGTGCCATCGCGGCGCTGCGCACTGGGCGTGTAATCAAACGCCAGCCCGCCAATGGTCTCGTTGGAAGTAAAATGCAGGTAAGCGGCATCGTCGCTTACCTGGATCGCATCCTGACGCGGTACTGCCGTGTGTCCGTTTGACTCGCTGCTGGCCGCCAAATGGTGCGGCAACCCAAGGTGGTTAATTTCTGCCAGTGCCTTTTTGCCCCAAATGCCGGTATGAACAAAATTAGCACTGCCGCCGCGACCCAACAGATTCATCGGCAGCATCGAAAATTGCAGGCTAGCACCGCCCTGCAAAAACAGTACTTTATAGTTATCCGGCACGCCGAGCAGCGCACGAAAATCGGCTTCTGACTGCTCGGCGATGGCGATAAAATCATCGCTGCGGTGGCTCATTTCCATTACCGAGAGGCCATGCCCTTGGTAATCAAGCATTTCCGCCTGCGCGCGCTCGAGTACTGCCGCAGGCAGGGCCGCCGGCCCCGCGCAGAAATTATAGTGACGCGTCATCGTCTCCCGGGGCCTCCTCTTTATTTTCATCTACCACGCCGTTTTCACCTACCACGTCGTTTTCATCTACCACGTCGAGTTCGGTATCCTCTGGCTCATCAACGCGCACCGTTTTCACGAGTTTTTCGTCTTTACCCAAGCGAATCAGCATCACGCCCTGGGTGTTGCGCGAGGTCGTTGAAACCTCCTCAACCCGAGTACGAACCAGCGTGCCGCGATCAGTTATCAGCATCATTTCATCGCTGTCATAAACCTGCATACTGGCGACAAGCGAGCCGTTACGTTCGCTTGTCTGCATCGCAATCACACCCTGGCCGCCACGGCCGCGCAGCGGGAACTCGCCTAAGCGCGTGCGCTTGCCGTAGCCGTTTTCGCTCGCGGTGAGGATGTAAATCGGCTCTTCTTCCGCCCCGGCTTCCGCGACCGGCAAGGTTTCGTTGCCTTCTGCGTCCGTCTCGGCATCGATTTGCTGATGCTTGGGAATGATCAAGCTGATGACTTCCGCGTCGCCTGCCAGGCGCATGCCGCGCACACCGCGTGCGGTGCGACCCATCGCGCGAACGTTGCCCTCTTCAAAGCGGATCGCCTTGCCGTTGGACGAGAGCAGCATGGCGTGGTCGTCGCCGGTGGTAATCGCCGCGCCGACCAAGCGGTCACTCTCATCAAGATCGATGGCGATCAAACCAACGCTACGCGGGCGCGAGAACTGCTCAAGGCTGACACGCTTGACCGTCCCTTTGGCGGTGGCGAAGAAGATGTAGTGGCTAGGCTCGTAGTCGCGCACCGGAAGAATCGCGTTAATCGCTTCCCCTTCCTCCAGCGGCAGCAAGTTCACCAGCGGCTTACCTCTTGATCCACGGCTTGCGGCTGGCATCTCGTAGACTTTCAGCCAGTAGACTTTGCCGCGATTCGAGAACAGCAACACGGTATCGTGAGTCGAGGCCACTAGCAGATGCTCAATGACGTCCTCATCCTTCATCGCCGTGGCCGACTTACCGCGTCCACCGCGGCGCTGCGCTTGATAATCCGAGAGAGGCTGCGTTTTGGCGTAACCCGAACGCGACACCGTGACCACCATATCTTCTTCAGCGATCAGATCTTCCATGGAAAGATCAAGATGACTGGCCTGAATGACCGTGCGACGCTCGTCGCCAAACTGATCACGGATGGCGTGCAGCTCTTCGCGAATCACTTCCATCAGGCGATCCGCGGAGGCGAGAATTTCGGTAAGCTCAGCAATTTTCTCGAGGATCGAAAGATACTCATTGAGCAGCTTCTCGGTTTCAAGCCCGGTTAAACGGTGTAACCGCAGCTCAAGAATCGCTTGCGCCTGAGCGGGCGATAGGCGGTATTCCGTCGCTGAAGGGTTAAGGCCAAAACCTTCCTCTAACTCTTCCGGCTTGCAGGAGGTAGCGCCAGCGCGTTCCAGCATGCCGGTCACTTGGCCCGGTTGCCAGTTACGATCAAGCAGCTTCTGCTTGGCTTCTGCGGCGTTAGGTGAGGCCTTGATCAGCTCGATCACTTTGTCGATGTTGGAAATCGCGACGGTCAAGCCTTCCAAAATATGGCCGCGCTCACGGGCTTTTTTCAGCTCATATAACGTACGACGCGTCACCACTTCACGGCGGTGGCGTATAAAGGCTTCTAAAAGCTCTTTCAGGTTGAGCGTGCGTGGCTGGCCGTTTTCCAGCGCGACGATATTAATGCCGAACACGTTTTGCAGCTGGGTTTGGGCAAAGAGGTTGTTGACCACCACCTCGCCGGACTCGCCGCGTTTGATTTCAATCACCACGCGCAAGCCGTCTTTATCCGACTCATCGCGCAGCTCGGCAATGCCTTCAATACGCTTTTCTTTGACCAGCTCGGCGATTTTTTCAATTAGCCGCGCTTTATTCACCTGATACGGCAGCTCGGTGATAATAATGTGGTCGCGGCCAGTTTTATCGTCGTGCTCGATGGTGTGGCACGCGCGCACGTAAATACGCCCACGGCCGGTGCGATAGGCTTCCAGGATGCCAGCACGGCCGTTGATGATGCCGCCGGTGGGGAAATCCGGGCCTGGGACATAGTCCATCAGGTCATCCACCGAGAGCGTGTAATCATCGATCAACGCCAAGCAGGCGTCGATCACTTCACGCATATTGTGCGGTGGAATATTGGTCGCCATGCCCACGGCGATGCCCGAGGAGCCATTAATTAAAAGGTTCGGGACTTTGGTAGGCAGGACATCAGGAATGCGTTCGGTGCCATCGTAGTTATCGACCCAATCGACGGTCTCTTTTTCCAGATCGGCGAGGAGCTCATGCGCCAGGCGCGCCATGCGCACCTCGGTATAACGCATGGCGGCGGCGCTATCACCGTCAATCGAGCCAAAGTTGCCTTGGCCATCAACCAGTACGTGGCGCATCGAAAAGTGCTGCGCCATCCGCACGATAGTGTCGTAAACCGCACTATCCCCGTGGGGATGGTATTTACCGATGACATCGCCGACTACACGCGCCGATTTCTTATACGGTTTATTCCAGTCATTACCCAATTCGTGCATGGCGAACAGAACGCGCCGATGCACGGGCTTTAAGCCATCGCGCACGTCTGGCAGCGCGCGGCCGATGATAACGCTCATCGCATAGTCGAGGTACGACTGTTTGAGCTCGTCTTCAATATTGACGGGCAGAATTTCTCTGGCGATGTCACCCATGAAAGTCAGATCCTTTGCACTGCTTTGGCACTGCGAGAGTTGAAAGCGCTTAAAAATACCGCCTTGAGTCATACAACACGGCGGCGCGCAAATACCGCAACATCATACCATTGCAGACGCGGCAAGGGCAGTCAGGGTAAGCAGGATTCCCACTGCCTTTTGCCTAAATGCTAAATGCCTCTTTACTCAGGGTGAGCGTATTCAGCGTTTCACGCACATCGCCCTCAATCGGTGAGGCTTTATTGGCTTTCACATCCAGTAACACAAAGGTGAGGTCCGCTTTTGCGACCAAAGCACTATCCTGGCGACGAATAATCTGATGATGGCAAACGGCGCTGCGATCACCGACTTCTACAATACCGGTTAACACCACCAGATCATCGCCGGCCACTGCGGCAGCGCGGTAATCGATATTTAAGTTCACCACCACAAAGGCCCTGCCCGCTTGGTGCAGCTCTTTTATTAACGCGGGATGCTCATCAAAGAACGCCCAGCGCCCTTCTTCCATAAACTCTAAATAGCGCGCGTTATTGACATGGCCGTAGCCATCTAAGTGGTAGCCGCGAACCCGCAGTGTCGTGCGTGAGAGTGAATCGCTCATTATAAGGCTCCTATTTTTGGTTGTGGGGAAAAATGCCAAAGACCAAATCAAACACAAGTTTGAAACACACACAACAGTCGCGCGTTTTAGAACTTGGATTCAGGAATCGTGCTGGCAGGCAGGCGCCGCTTTCGCCATAATGATGGCCCTTTTCTTTAGGACAGGCGATATGTGGTTTAAAAACCTGCTGTTATACCGCCTTCATGGCGCACCGGGAGACGCTCAAGAAAGCGCGCAAGCTCCCCCACTCGACGCATTAGGCGACGCACTAGAAGCTCACGCGTCCCGACCGCTCGGCAGTGCCGATGCACGTCGGCTGGGCTGGACAGCACCCGCCGGTCGTCTGGGTAGCGGGCAATACGTGCACGAAATTCAAGGGCATCGGCTGCTTTCCGCCCTGCGCCAAGAACGCCTACTACCGGCTTCCGTGGTCAAAGAAGAGCTGGATGAGCAGGTTGCCGACATTGAGGCAAGCGAGGGCCGCAAGGTCACCCGCAAAGAAAAAACCTCGCTTAAAGAGCAAATCACCGAAGAGCTGCTACCCCGCGCCTTTGTCCGCAGCCAAAAGACAGACCTTTGGTGGGATACACGCCGTGGACTTATCGGGATTAACGCAAGCTCCCGAACCCGGGCGGAAGACATTCTAGACTTGCTGCGCGAAACCCTCGGCAGCTTAAAAGTCACGCCGCTGGCCACGCAAACGCTGCCTATTCGCGCGATGACGACCTGGCTTAACGACCCGGCAACACGCCCAACGGATATGCAGCTTGGCGATCAGGTCGAGCTCAAAGCCAAAGGCGATGACGGCGTACTGCGGGCACGCCAAGTGGATCTTGACGGCGACGATATTCAGCAGCTTTTAGAAACGGGCCGCCAGGCGAGCAAGCTAGCGCTAGGGATCGAAGGGCGACTAAACTTTGTCTTACATGATGACTTGGCGCTGAAGTCGCTGCGTTTTGGCGACGCGCTCATTGAGGAAGCTGACCACGCCGATGACGGCGACGATGCTCTTCTCCGGTTAGAAACCGATTTTATCTTGATGGCACAAGCATTGACTGAAGACATCGAGCGCTTAATCGGCTGGCTGGGTGGTGAAACACAATCCCAAGCGCCATCCTAGCTACCCGCTTATAACGCTTGGATGACACCTTTTCGCATCGCTTTCTATTTTGACGGATCGCATGACTGAGACCAACGCTACCGGCGCCACCACGCGCGCCAACACACGCACAGCAAACACTGACGACCCTTGGGCCGAGATTCGCCCGTACCTCGACCATGAAGTGGCTGATGTGCTTGCTCGCCTTTCACGCGATAGTGAGCTACTCGATGCCCTGACGCGCTTTCGCCTGCCCCGGCTTGCTCGCTGGGCGCCACCACTGGCGCGCGCGCTGGCAAGCCACGCGGTGCGCCGAGAGGTGAAAGGCGTCAACACCGTGTACGATTTTCAAATGCGTATCGCGAGCTACATGGAGCGCATGATCCGCACCTCAACCGAAGCGTTTGAGGTCGCGGGGCTGGATAAGCTGGATGATAATAGCGCCTACCTTTTTATCGGCAATCACCGTGATATTTCGCTTGATCCGGCATTTGTGAACTATGCGCTGTATCAAGCAAACCGCGATACCGTGCGCATTGCCATCGGCGACAACCTGCTGAAAAAGCCCTATGTGACCGACCTGATGCGGCTTAATAAAAGCTTCATTGTGCCACGTAGTATACGCGGCAAGCGCGCGATGCTCGCCGCTTACCAGCAGCTGTCGGCCTATATTCGCCACTCGATTACCGTGGATGAACACTCCATTTGGATGGCGCAGCGCGAAGGGCGGGCAAAAAACGGCATCGACCACACTGATCCCGCTATTATTAAGATGCTTACCATGGCGCGCCGTGGCGCTGATCGCCAAGCCAATTTTGGCGACGCCATCGCCGAGCTCAAGCTGGTACCTGTGTCGATCAGTTACGAATTTGATCCCTGCGATACACAGAAAGCCCAAGAACTGCACGATATCGACACCCAGGGCAGTTACGCCAAGAGCGAGTTCGAAGATATTAAGTCCATTGTGGCCGGCATCACCGGTGATAAAGGGCGGGTTCAGCTACGTTTCGGCACACCGATTGGCACCGACATGGCAACCCCGGATGAAGTTGCCGCAGAGATTGATCGCCAAGTGATCGGCGGCTACCGGCTTTACCCAAGCCATTATCTAGCGTTGGAAGCGCTTGGTGATGCCCCCGAGCTTGTCGCCCGCAAGGCCATCACACGCCAGGATCGCGAGCGTTTCCAAGCGCGCTTGGCCACCGTGCCCGAGCATTTACGGCCTTACTGGCTCGCGCAATACGCCAACCCGGTCAAACACAAGGCGGGGCGACTAACGTTATAAGCATGCTATCTTTATACGATGCACGCCGATCATGCCCTGAAAGGCAAAAAATGCTATGGTCCACGCATTTATGGGTGAGGCCAAGCTGGGTCGTTAAGGAGAACCTTTATGTCTGCTTCAGAAATTCAAAAAACGCGTATTATCAATGAGCTGCAAGGCTTTATCCGTAAGCTATTGCAAGACCCAAAAATTTTAGAGCAGTCGCTGGAAGTAGCACGCAAAGAGTTTGCCAACGGAAGCACGCCCGAAGTGATGGCCCGGATCGCCAATGAAATCTCCGACACCACCAGCGTGCATATTCCTGAAGACCCGGCTGAGCATTCTGAAGCCGATAAACTCTTTTTAGCCCTTCTGCGCGAAGTGGTACTTGAGGAGCAAGCGCTCTACTAACAAGCGCGCCCTACTATCCTGTCACCGGCGAAGCATCGGCTGCTTCGCCGTCTTTGATTACAGTCTGCTGACGTCAATGGAAGTGTCATTACCTATGTCCCATACCGCCACGCGCAAAATTCTGGTTACCAGCGCTCTCCCCTACGCCAACGGCGACATTCACCTCGGTCACCTGCTGGAGTACATTCAGACCGATATCTGGGTGCGCTTCCAGAAAAGCCGTGGCCAGCAGTGTTACTACGTCTGCGCCGACGACGCGCACGGCACCGCGATCATGCTACGCGCTGAACAAGAAGGCATTTCGTCTGAAGCGCTGATCGAGCGTGTCTCCCGCGCCCACCAAGCCGACTTTGCCCGCTTTGGCGTCAACTTTGACAATTACCACTCCACCCATTCGACAGAAAACCGTTATTTCAGCGAGCTGATTTATACGCGCCTTCGCGACAAAGGCCACATCGCCACGCGGGATATCGAGCAAATGTTCGACCCGCAAAAGGGCCTCTTCCTCGCCGACCGGTTTATCAAGGGCACCTGCCCGAAGTGCAACGCCGAAGACCAATACGGCGATAACTGCGAAAAATGCGGTGCGACGTACACCCCGGCGGAGCTCATCGATCCGGTATCCGCGATTTCCGGGGCGACACCGGAAGTACGCAGCTCCACCCACTACTTCTTTAAGCTGCCGGATTTTGCCGAGTTCATGCAGCAGTGGATCAACGACGGTCACGTGCAGCCGCAAATTCGCAACAAATTGATGGAGTGGTTCGAGTCGGGCTTCAACGAGTGGGATATCTCCCGCGACGCGCCTTATTTCGGCTTTGAAATCCCCGATGCGCCAGGCAAATATTTTTATGTCTGGCTCGACGCGCCGATTGGCTATCTCGCCAGCTTTAAGAACCTGTGCGAGCGCGAATGCATCGATTTCGATAGTTTCTGGCAGCCAGGCTCTGATGCCGAGGTGTACCACTTTATCGGCAAGGATATCGTCTACTTCCACGCGCTGTTCTGGCCCGCCATGCTGCACGGCGCTGACTTTCGTACGCCCACGGCGGTCAACTGCCACGGTTTTGTCACTGTCGATGGCGCCAAGATGTCGAAGTCCCGTGGTACCTTCATTAAGGCCGCCACCTATGCCGATTACCTCAACCCCGAGTATTTGCGCTACTACTTCGCCGCTAAGCTCACCTCCAAGGTGGACGATCTCGACCTGAATCTTGACGACTTCACCGCGCGGGTGAATAGCGATTTGGTCGGCAAAGTCATCAACATCGCCAGCCGCTGCGCTGGGTTTGTGAAAAAACTTGGCGGCGGCACGCTATCGTCAAGCTGCGCCGACCCGCAGATGCTGGCACGATTTATTGCCGCTGGCGATGATATCGCCGCTGACTATGAGGCCCGTGAATTCAGCCGCGCGATGCGTAGCATCATGGAGCTGGCCGACGAGGCCAATACCTACATTGCCGAGGCCGAGCCGTGGGTGCTCGCCAAGCAAGATGGCCGCGAGCAAGAGGTACTGGATATCTGCTCGATGGGCATCAACCTGTTCCGTCAACTGATGGTTTATCTCGCACCTGTTGTGCCGACCATGGCCGCAGAGGCGCAAGCGTTCTTAAACTTGGCAACGCTTGACTGGCATAGTCGCCACGAAGTGCTGACAAACCATACCATCAATAAGTTCAAGCCGCTGATGACTCGCATTGAGCGTGACAAGATCGATGCCATGATCGAGGCATCAAAGGAGGATCTCGTGGAAGAGCAAAAACTCAAAGACGCCACCAAAGGGCCGCTGACGGATGAGCCCGTTGCCGCTGAGATCAACTTCGATGACTTCATGAAGGTTGACCTGCGCATTGCCCGTATCGCCAAAGCACAGTACGTCGAAGGTGCTGACAAGCTGCTGCAGCTGACGCTGGATCTCGGCGGCGAAACGCGTAACGTTTTCTCCGGCATTCGCGCCTCCTATGCGCCGGAAGCGCTGGAAGGTCGACTGACGGTCATGGTCGCCAACCTCGCGCCGCGCAAGATGCGCTTTGGCGTTTCCGAAGGCATGGTGCTCGCCTCCGCAAACGACGACGGCATCTACCTGCTCTCACCGGATGCGGGCGCCGAACCGGGCCAACGTGTTACCTAACCGGGCCACCTAATAAGCTGAGTCACTGATGAGCGAGCTGTTCGTCATCCTGATCGGCACCGCGCTGGTCAACAATTTCGTCCTGGTCCAGTTTTTGGGGCTCTGCCCGTTCATGGGGGTCTCTAACAAGCTGGAATCCGCCGTGGGTATGTCGGCGGCCACGACCTTTGTGCTCACGCTCGCCTCGGCGGCGAGCTATGTGGTGTATCACGGTTTGCTGGTGCCGCTGGATGTGACCTACTTACGCACCATTAGCTTTATCGTGGTGATCGCGGCGGTGGTGCAGTTTACCGAGGTGATGGTGCGCTACATGAGCCCACTTCTGCACCAAGTACTGGGCATTTTTCTGCCGCTGATTACCACCAACTGCGCGGTGCTGGGGGTGGCGCTTTTATCGCTCAACCGCGAGCTGAGCTTTTTCCATACCACGCTGTACGGTTTTGGTGCCGCGCTCGGGTTTTCGCTGATTCTGGTGCTATTTGCAGCCCTGCGCGAGCGTTTGAGCACGGCCGATATTCCCAAACCCTTTCAAGGCGCGGCAATTGCGATGATTACCGCCAGCTTAATGTCGTTGGCTTTTTTAGGCTTTTCCGGCCTCGTTCAGCTCTAACGTTGTTGACTCTCTCTGCGAGGATCCCGCCATGCTGGCATCCAATACGCTGATTTCATTATTGAGCGCCGTCGCCGTGCTGGCCGGTCTCGGTGTGGGATTTGGCGCGCTATTAGGGTTTGTGGGTGAACGCTTTAAGGTGAAAGGCAACCCGCTAGTGGAGAAAATCGATGCCTTGCTGCCGCAAACGCAATGCGGCCAGTGCGGGTATCCGGGGTGTCGCCCTTACGCCGAGGCGATCAACGAGGGCGATGCCATCAACAAATGCCCGCCGGGAGGCGAAAGCACCATTGCCGCCCTGGCGGATTTGCTGGGGCGCGAGCCCGAACCGCTAGACGGCGAAGCCCAAGCCGAAGAGCGCGTGGCCTTTATCCGCGAAGAGGAGTGCATTGGCTGCACCAAGTGCATTCAAGCCTGCCCGGTGGATGCCATTATCGGCGCCGCCAAACAAATGCACACGGTCATCGAGGATGAGTGCACCGGCTGCGATCTGTGCCTCGCGCCCTGCCCGGTCGACTGTATCGATATGCTCCCCCGAAGCACACCGCTGACCCAGTGGCAACCGGTCGTTAACGCGGCCACCGCCAACCTCATCGCCAGCGACCGCGCCGAGGAGCCGCCCCATGTCGCGCGGCTTTGAACTTCACGACCGGGACTTCCCTGGCGGCGTTTACCCACCCGAGCGCAAGACCCGCTCGACCGAGCGCCCTTTAAGCGATGCGCCACTCCCTGATCGGGTCATTCTGCCGCTCAGTCAACACAGCGGGCGCCCCGCCGTGCCCTGCGTGGCTGTAGGTGAGCAAGTAAACACCGGGACGTTGCTCGCCCAGCCCGACAGCATGATCTCAAGCGCCCTGCACGCCAGCATTAGCGGTAAGGTGGTGGAAATAAACACCGCGTACATCGTCATTGAAAAAAACAAGGTGAGCGAAGGTGATGGGAGTGACGGAGAAGATAACGAGACACGCCTTAAACGACTGGATTGGCGCACCGCAGAGCCTGAAGCCCTGCTTGAACGGCTTGATATCAGCGGCGTTGTCGGGCTCGGCGGCGCGGGCTTTCCCACTCAGGTAAAAGCCCGCGTGCGTGAGCGCCATTCGCTCGATACGCTGGTGGTGAACGCCGCCGAGTGTGAGCCTTATATCACCGCCGATGACGTGACGCTGCGCTACTTTGCGGCGGATGTGCTCGAAGGCGCGCAGTTAATGGCCAAGCTTGCCAGCGCCGAACAAATAATCGTCGGTATTGAAGACAATAAGCCCGAGGCCGTTGCCGCGTTAGAGGCGGCGGCGCTTAACGCTCTGCCGCTGCCGGTGGTGATCAACGTTATCGAGACCCGCTACCCCAGCGGCGGCGAGCGCCAACTGATCAAAAAACTGCTCGGCCGCGAAGTGCCCAGCGGCGGCTTGCCTGCTGATGTCGGCGTGCTGTGCCACAACCCCGGCACGCTCTTAGCGGTGCTGCACGCCGTGCGCGACGGCGCCCCGTTAACCTCACGAATTGTCACCCTTACTGGCAACGCCCTCATGCGCCCTGGCAATTACCGCGTGCGCCTCGGCACACCCATGCGTAAATTGTTGCAACACGCGGGCCTGAAAGACACCGAGCTGAATACGCTGATTCACGGCGGGCCAATGATGGGTGTCGCGTTAGCCGATCTTGACACGCCGGTGGGAAAAACCACCAACTGCCTGATTGCCGCGACGGCTGATGAGCTGCCTGCCCCGCCAACGGAGGCGCCCTGCATCCGCTGCGGCGCCTGCGAAGACGTGTGCCCGGCGTCATTATTGCCGCAGCAGCTGCACTGGTACGCCCGCGCGGGGGATGACGCCCGCTTGGAACGCTACCACCTCTTCGACTGCATCGAGTGCGGTGCCTGCAGTTACGTCTGCCCTAGCCATATCCCGCTGGTGGATGACTACCGCGAGGCCAAAGCGCGCCTGCGCCTTAAGCACATCGAAGCGACAAAAGCCGAGCACGCCAAACACCGCTTCGAGTTCCGCCAAGCGCGCTTAGCTCGCGAGGAAGCCGAGAAACAGGCCCGGCGCGAGGCGCGTCTCGCTCGGGCTAAACGCCCAGCGCAAGCTGGCACAAACGACGGCGACACCGCTCAAGCCGATATACGCAGCCTACGTATCGCCCAAACTGCGGCGAAAGCGGCCGTGCGCAAAGCAGAAAAAACGCTCGCCCGTACGGCAGAACAGGACCCGCAGCAAGACCTCTCGGACCTGGAAACCCAGCTTGCGACAGCGCAAGAGAACCTAAAAGCCGCTGACGCCAAGCTATCTGCCGCCCGCCAGCAAACAACCTCTTAAGGAGCCAGCGCCACGATGAGCTTTCTGCACCACACCGCGGCGCCCGCAAACGCCCAACTACCCAACAGCACGCCCGTGCTGATGCGCTGGGTGCTGATCGCCACGCTGCCCGGTGTGGCCGTGATGACGTATTACTTCGGCGCTGGCGTGCTGACCAATATCGTTATCGCCACGGTCATTGGCCTGGTGCTGGAAGCGGCGGTACTGAATATACGTAAAAGGCCAATCCGCCCCGCGTTAAACGACTCAAGTGCGCTGGTCACCGCCGTGCTGCTGGGTATCGCTCTGCCCCCCGCCAGCCCCTGGTGGCTGATGGGTGTAGGCATGGTCGCCGCCGTGGTGGTGGCTAAACAGCTTTACGGCGGGCTGGGGCAAAACCCCTTCAACCCCGCCATGGTGGGCTATGCGCTGCTCTTGGTGTCGTTTCCTACCTATATGACACTCTGGGCGCCGCCGCAGCCGCTTTTACCCGAGACGCTGTGGGCGCAGGTGGCAGGCCTTTTGCCTGCAGCCGAACTTGACGCGATCAGTGGCGCCACCCCACTGGATGCGTTCAAACACAAAGGGGAAGCGGTGCTTGCCAGCGAATTCTGGGCGACGGACCCTCTATCGCTAGGCACGCTTGATGCCTGGCAACACAGTGCCTGGGCTTGGCTTTTCGGCGGCGGGCTTTTGTTCTACAAACGGATCATCAGCTGGCATATCCCCGTGGCAATGCTGGGTAGCATGACGCTGCTGGCGGCGCTTTTTTATGCCGGTGACCCCAGCCACTTTGCCTCGCCCAGTTTTCATCTTTTCACCGGGGCAGCGGTTTTCGGGGCGTTTTTCATCGCCACCGATCCGGTCTCAGCGGCCACTAGCCGCCGTGGCAAGCTTATGTATGGCGCAGGTATTGGCGCGTTGGTGATGCTGATACGCACCTTCGGCGCCTACCCTGACGCCGTGGCATTTGCCGTGCTGTTGATGAACCTGTGTGTGCCGCTGCTGGATCTTTACAGCGACCCTCGCGTTATGGGGCACGCGAAGACGACTCGCGGGCAGCGCCTACCGGAAGACAACGTATGAAGGTGCAAGCGGCGATCAAGCAAGGTGCGCTGGCGCTCGGTGCCTTTGCGCTGGTCACGGCCGGCAGTGTCGGGGTGATTCGCGCGCTCACCGCCGAACGCATTGCCACCAATGCCGAGGTGTTTCAGCATCAAAAGCTGCGCGAGGTGTTGCCGCCAGCCATAGCAAACGTTGGCGTCGAGCGCATTCTTGAAGGCGCTTTTCCCCTACCCGAACCACAAGCACTTGGCCACCGTGGCGCCGCTCAAGGCTGGTCGATACAGGCACAAGATAAAAGCGTCGTCATTCTCCCGGTGGTTACCCGCGAAGGTTATAGCGGAGACATACACCTGCTAGTGGGTATTGATGGTGAGCGACGCATTAGCGGCGTGCGCGTCACCGAGCATCAGGAGACGCCGGGGCTTGGCGATAAGATCGAGCGGCGCCGTAGCAATTGGGTCACCGAGTTTAACGGCTTTCGCTTGGAAAGCCTGCCCGAGCGCGCTTGGGCGGTAACGAAAGACGGCGGTGAATTCGACGCTTTCACCGGGGCGACGATTACGCCCCGCGCCGTGGTCGACGCCGTGCATCAAGCCCTGCTCTATGCCGAGCATACGCCGCTGCCCGGCTTGGCAAAACCGGACGAAATACAGGAGCCCACGCCATGAGCCAGTTTTCTGAACTCGCCCGCGAGGGGCTATGGCACCAAAACCCCGCGCTGGTGCAGCTACTCGGCTTATGCCCATTATTGGCCGTGAGCAACAGCGTGGTTAACGCACTCGGCCTTGCCATCGCCACGCTGTTAGTGCTGGTGGGCTCAAGCAGCGTGGTATCACTGCTTCGCCACCAAGTGCCCGGCAGTGTTCGCTTACCCGCGTTTGTGATGATCATCGCCGCCTTTGTCACCTGCGCCGAGCTTCTCATGGCTGCCTATGCGTATCCGCTCTATCAGGTGCTGGGCATTTTCATTCCGCTGATTGTCACCAACTGCGCGATTTTAGGCCGCGCCGATGCCTTTGCCTCGCGCCATCCGCCGCTTATCGCCGCCTTTGATGGCTTGATGATGGGGCTAGGTTTTGCCGCCGTGCTGGTGCTGCTGGGTGCGCTACGCGAGCTTTTGGGCCAGGGAACGCTTTTTAGCGATATGGAGCTCCTATTTGGCACAACCGCCAGCGGCTGGGAAATGGTGCTTATCGCCGATTATCAATTCCTGTTTTTCCTGCTGCCGCCGGGGGCGTTTTTTGTCGCGGGCCTGCTCATCGCGCTGAAAAATGCCATCGATCAGGCCGGTGCCGCACGCGCCAAACCCATCCATGCCGCACCCAAAACTGAGCGGCGCGTACGCGTCACCGGCACGATTAAATAGCAGACAGAACATCGCAGCTAGCAAATGACAAATAGCACACAGGACACGGCATGAACGCACAAAAACGCTACGAGATTTTTGCTCGCCTCAAGGCAGAAAACCCGCAGCCGACGACTGAGCTCAACTGGTCCACGCCGTTTGAGCTGCTCGCCGCTGTCTTGCTTTCAGCGCAGGCCACCGATGTCGGCGTCAACAAGGCCACCGCCCGGCTCTTTCCCATCGCCAATACGCCTCAGGGCATTATCGACCTGGGGATCGACGGGCTCAAAGAGCACATCAAGACCATTGGGCTTTACAACACCAAAGCCGAAAACCTGATGAAGACGTGCCATATGTTGGTGGACCAACATGGCGGTGAGGTACCCAAAACCCGCAAGGCGCTGGAAGCGCTGCCCGGCGTGGGGCGCAAGACCGCCAACGTCATTTTAAACACCGCCTTTGGCCTGCCGACTATCGCCGTGGATACGCATATCTTTCGCGTATCCAACCGTACCGGCATCGCCAAAGGCAAAGACGTGGTGGACGTCGAGCAGAAGCTCTTGCGCCACGTGCCGCGCGAGTTCAAGCAAGACGCCCATCACTGGCTGATTCTGCACGGTCGCTATACCTGTGTCGCCCGCAAACCCCGTTGCGGTAGCTGTATCATCGAAGATCTCTGCGAATACAAAGAAAAAACCGAGCTAGGATAATAACGCCCGATACTCTCCCTGCCAGGCGGGCCATTCCCATTGTGCCGTTGCAAGTGGAGCTGGGCGGGAACTTGGCGCCGTCAGCCACGCGCGGAGCGTATCGGTCAGCCCTTTTCGCGTGCCATCAAAGCGATATGCACCTGGGTACAGCTCGGGAAAGCAAAGGCGATCCGGAACCAGCGGCAGCACGCCACGCTGCGCCGCCTCCATAATCGCTAACCCTTGAAATTCGTGCCAAGTGGTCGATACCACGATGCCGGCACTTGCCAGAAGCGCGTGGTATTGCGCTTCTGGCTGAGGCCCCCAAGCTACGATCTGGTTGGCTAAACGCTCGCGCGCTTGGTCAAATACCGGCGGCGTTTGCCGAAACTGCTGCCCCATTACGGCAAGTTCAAATGCCACGCCTTCTTCACTTAGGGCAAATAGCGCGCCAAAGAAGTCATCCGGGTTTTTATCGTACTCCCAGCGATGGTTCCAAACGATCCGCTGGGGCATGTTTTGACGCCCCACATCCGAGGCGATAGGCAAAATCGGCACCGGCAACACCCGCGCGTTTTGGCGCAGCGCTTCGAGCCACTTGGCGGCGGGCAGGTTTTCCGGCATGCGCTTGAGAAAAATCCGTGCCCCGTCGATAAACGAATCACGGTTATACGCAGTGTTAAACACCACCTCATCAGCGGCAAGGGCAGCATAAAGATTGACCATTTTCGCCTCACCCTGCGGCGCTTGCTCGTCGGACTCAGGGTAAGCGAACTGATTTTCATGGAAATACACCACTTTCTTAGCACGCCCTAGATGCGGATAAAGCCCAATCAATGTGGCGAGATCGACCATAGACGTGGCCAGCACGAGATCATACGGCTGGCTCAGCGTGTGGTGTTCTTTCAGCGCCCAGGTCAGCGGATTACCGCGAATGCGCCAGCGAAAATGTCGCGGCGGCAAAGTTAAACACGTCCATTCGGCCTCGGTATGCGCCATCACCTGCTCGGCCCAAAAACGATGACTCACCGCCGAGTAGGCAGATAACAAAAGGGCTCGCATAGCGTTTCCTTCAATTGATAGGTAGCTCCCACACAGCGCAGCGACTTTAGCAGCATTCGGCCAAGGTCGTCTTGGCCGAATGCGACCACCCTCATACACTGAAAGCGATAACAGCGATAAAGCACGACTTAAACGCAAACCACCGATCCAAAAAAATAAAACACAGCATCCTGGGAGAGCGAGATGGCCAATGTGTTGGTAGTCGATGACGAGCCCAATATCGTTCTGTCTTTAGAGTTTTTGATGGAGCAAGCCGGGTTTCAAGTCACGACAGCCGAGGATGGCGAACAAGCCTTAGAAAGCGTTAAAAACGCCCAACCCGATTTGATATTGCTCGACATCAGTCTACCGGGTATCAGCGGCTTCGACGTGCTAGAGCAGCTACGCGGGCAGCCGGATACCGCGTCATTGCCGATTATCATGCTCACCGCCCACGGCCGTGAGGTGGAGCGCGAAAAGGGCATGGCGCTAGGGGCGGATGATTACATCACCAAGCCTTTTTCGACCCAAACCCTGGTCGAGAAAGTCAAAGCGCTACTTAATGGGGCATCGTCATGAAACGCCGCGGACTCCCCAAACGTCAGCGGCTGATTGGCCTTTGGCTTTTACTCAGTGGCGTGAGCTTATTTGGCGGTGCGATTTTCGCCGCTTGGCTGGACACGCATCTCAACCCTGACGGTTGGCAACGTATCGTGCTGTGGCTTGGCAGCTTTTCGGGCGGTGGCACCATTTTTCTCGTCGGCCTTTTGCTTGAGCGAATGCTGTTTACCCCGCTGCGTCATTTGCAGGTGCAACTTGCACGCTTAGTATCCAACCCCGATGCCCGCGATGAGCATCCGCCCGAAGGCTGGTTAAAAGGCTTAGGCCCGGACCTTCGCCGCGTGCATGAAAGTTGGCGCGATGACCGCGCGCGGCTTGCCACCGCGCATGCAGAAGGTGCCCGCAGCGCGGCACGTATCCGCCAGGAGCTGGAAACCCTGCTGCAAGTGCTTGAAACGCCCCTGCTGCTATGCGACCACCACCGTCGCGTGATGCTCTTCAACCAAGCGGCAGAAGACTTTTTTTCCGGCCATGATGGCCTAGGCCTCGGCAAGCGCCTAGAAACGCTGCTACCCAGCCCCAGTTTGCAGCACGCTCTTTCGCAACTCCCCCACGATGGCACTCCCCGTGAGCTGCTCGCCCCGTGCGACGAACGCTGGCTAAAAGTCATCCTGCGCCGTGTACCGGGCAGCGACGGCGAAGCCTTGTTAACGTTTACCGATGCGACCGCCTCTTGGTCGAGTGAGATGGGCGTGCGCGCGGAACTTGCCGCCATGTTAACGCCACTGCGCCAGCACACGGCTAGCCTCACCAGCGCCGCCGATGCGCTCATTCAACTACGCCAGCGTGATGATGCGACCGACTCGCTACGCGAGCGTCTCGAACGGGTTATCGAAGAAGAAGGCGCCACCCTAGGTGACAGCGTTGCCCGCATTGGCACGCTTTTGGATGACATGCAGCACCAGGGCGAGCGCTTAACCCCGATGTGGTCAAACGATTTCTGGCAGGCGTTAGATGAGCGCCTAGACCCTGAACATCGCCTGATCACGCCGATTGGCATGCCCGCCTGGTTCAAAGGCGATGCACCGGCCCTGATCGCACTGTTGGCGTCGCTGGTTCAACACCTCAACGCTTACCTGCCGGATAACGGCTTCGAGGGTGAAGTCTGCCTAGGCAACAAGCGCGTTTATCTCGACTTCATCTGGCGCGGCCAGCCACTGCCAGAACGTGAACTGGCACAGTGGCAGCAAAAAACGCTAGAGAGCTTACCCCTTTCGCCGACCGTCGCCGACGTACTGCGCCAGCATGCCAGCGACATCTGGAGCCTGGCTGACGAAACCAGCGGCTATGCGCGAATCCGTTTGCCGCTGCCGGCCACCGAGCGCGTTGGCGCCCCCCGTGAAACGACCCCACCGCGCCCGGAGTTTCACGACTTCGGCATTGCCGACTTACCCCCGCCGGACGATGCGCTCGCGAATCGTTCCTTGCGAAGCCTTGAAGTCGTTGCCTTTGATACCGAAACCACCGGGTTGGAACTTCGCCGGGGGGATACCGTGATTAGCTTAGGCGCTTGCCGCGTGGTCAATGCACGCTTGTTGGCAAGCGAAGTCTTTGACCAAAAAGTCGACCCCAAGCGCCCGATTCCGCCGGCAAGCACGGCGATTCATGGGCTGACGGATGCCGACGTTGAAGGCGCCCCGCCGCTTGATATTGTGCTTACGCGCTTTCGCCAATACGTCAGCGACGCAGTGCTGCTCGCGCACAATGCCTCGTTTGATATGTTGGCCATTAGTCATCACGGCGTGGATTTCGATATCCCCGTGCTGGATACGCTGCTGATTTCCCGCGCGCTGGACGAAGCCATCGACGGCCACGATTTAGACAGCCTGGCTAAACGTTACGATCTTGCCTTCCCGCCTGGCACGCGGCATACCGCACTCGGCGATGCCCGAGTAACGGCGGAGCTTTGGCTTGCACTGCTCCCGCGGCTGGAAGCGCGGGGTATCGACACCTTGGAAAAGTTATTAGCCCTGCAGAACAATGCGTTTGACAAGGAGGACGCCAGCGCATGAGCTCTCATCACGACTTACCGCATGACTCACGCCAAGATCCACATCGCGACTCCCGTCAACATGCGCGCCTTATCGCGTTGATACTGCTCGCGGTGTTGCTGTTTTGCCCGCCGCTACTGGTGGTCATCGACGGCTTGCCCGGCATGGCAAGCTTGGCGCTGTATCTCTTTGGCGCCTGGGCGCTGGTGATTGGGCTAGGTGCTTGGTTAATGGAACGCTCCGCAACGCACTGAACCCCCAGGAGCACTGACCATATCGCCTAGGAGGAGTCGCGCCGATGCGCACAGACCCGATAATCCTCACCGCTGCCTTTGGCTATTTAGCCCTGCTTTTTTTGGTGGCGGCGTGGGGTGATCGACGCGCCGAAGCAGGGCGCACGGTTATCGGCTCGCCGACGGTCTATGCGCTATCGATTGCGGTTTATTGCACGGCGTGGACGTTTTACGGCAGCGTTGGGCGCGCGGCGGAACACGGGCCCAGCTTTCTGCTGATTTACCTCGGCCCAACACTGGCCATGCTCACTGCCCCCTTTCTACTGCGCAAAATGGTGCGCATCGCAGCGCGTGAGCGGATCACCTCTATCGCCGATTTCATTAGTGCGCGTTATGGCAAAAGCACAGGGCTTGGCGCACTTGTGGCATTAATGGCGCTCATCACCATCACGCCGTATATCGCCTTACAGTTAAAAGCGATTACTGTCAGCCACGCGATACTGATTAACTACCCCGATAGCGCTGACACCACCCTGACCAACGAAAGCTTCTGGATGGATAAATCCTTTTGGGTTGCGCTCGTGCTCGCGGTGTTCATTATTCTCTTTGGCACCCGCCACCTTGATGCCAGCGAGCGCCATGAGGGGATGGTCGCCGCAATCGCGTTGGAGTCCTTGGTCAAGCTCGCCGCGTTTTTGGCCGTGGGGCTTTTTGTCGTTTTCGGGCTATTCGCCGGGCCGGGTGACCTGTTTCGGCAAGTCGCCCTAACGCCCGAGCTTAGCGATTTAATGAGCCTCGAAAGCGTGCCAGGCGGTGTAACCGGCTGGGTGGGCATGTTGGTACTGGCATTTTTGGCCTTTATTACCCTGCCCCGCCAATTTCAGGTGTTAGTGGTTGAGAACGTCGATGAACGCCACCTCAAGCGCGCCAGCTGGCTTTTCCCGCTTTACATGCTGCTGATCAACCTCTTTGTCATCCCGATTGCGCTGGCGGGCTTATTACTCGGCGAGGCCGCCGGCAACCCGGACAGTTTTGTCCTCACGCTGCCTTTGCTTGCCGGAACCGAGGCACTGCCCGTCTTCGTCTTTATTGGCGGACTCTCAGCGGCCACCGGGATGGTGATCGTCGAAACCATCGCGCTTTCTACCATGGTGAGTAACCAGCTCGTCATGCCACTACTGCTCCGCCTCAAACATTTACATGTCAGTTACCAAGGGCGGTTGGCAGGATGGCTTCTGGGTATCCGCCGCATCTCTATCTTACTGATTTTGCTGTTGGGCTATCTCTACCACGCGCTAATCGGCGACTCTTATAGCCTTGTCACCATTGGGCTTGTCTCTTTTGCTGGCGCGGCACAGCTAGCCCCTGCCCTACTGCTGGGGCTGTATTGGCGCGGCGCTACCCGCCAAGGCGCAACGCTTGGGCTCATTGCTGGCTTTGCCGTCTGGGGTTACACCCTGCTACTTCCGGGGTTTGCCCAATCCGGTTGGTTAAGCGCCACTCTACTTAGCGACGGCCCTTGGGGCATTG
Source organism: Vreelandella salicampi (assembly GCF_013415105.1). Taxonomy (GTDB): domain Bacteria; phylum Pseudomonadota; class Gammaproteobacteria; order Pseudomonadales; family Halomonadaceae; genus Vreelandella; species Vreelandella salicampi. The sequence goes on along the minus strand of NZ_JACCDF010000009.1, from coordinate 110,540 downwards.
GCTGGCTAACGCCCTATGCGCTATTTGGCTTAAACGGCTGGGATATTTACACGCATTCCCTGTTGTGGAGCATGCTGGCTAACGTGGGCTTGTTAGTGGGTGTCTCACTTTTCACCCGGCCAACACCGTTGGAGCAAACGCAAGCGGCACTTTTCACCCAAGCCTTGCACCCCAACCTGCAAACCACGTCTCTCTGGCGTGGCCAAACCACGCAAGGGGAACTGAGCGAGCTGCTCAAGCGCTACCTAGGGGCGGCTGCTACGAAGCGCGTTTTCGCTAACGCGCCTCACCACGATGATGCCACGGACGAGCCAGCGTCCACCGAGCTTATTACTCGAGCCGAACAAGCGCTTGCAGGCTCATTGGGTAGCGCGTCTGCGCGGGTGCTTATCAACTCGGTGGTTCGCGGTGAGGCGCTCGACCTTGAATCCATCTTGAGCATCCTCGACACCACCTCACAAACCCTTGAGTACAACCGAGAACTAGAACAGAAATCTCAGGAACTCGCCCGCATCGGCGAAGAGTTGCGCGCGGCCAATGAGCGCCTACGCGAACTCGACCGATTAAAAGATGAGTTTGTGGCCATGGTGAGCCACGAGCTGCGGACCCCGCTCACCTCCATCCGCGCATTCGCCGAAATTTTGCGCGATGGCAATGAGATGCCCGACGAGAAACGCCAGCATTTCTTGGGCGTTATTGTGCATGAAAGCCAACGCCTCTCGCGTTTAATCGAGGAGATTTTAGACCTGGCACGCTTGGAAAGTGGGCGTTTAACGCTCAACCCAGAAACGCTTGACCTCGCTGAGCTTGCCCGCCATAGCGTCGATGCGATCTCACGTTTGCAAGAAAACCGCGGCGTGGCGCTGGAAGTGACGCTAGACGCGGAACCCGCCATGATTGTGGGCGACAGCGACCGCTTAGAGCAGGTCATCATTAACCTGTTAGATAACGCGGGTAAATTTGCCGACCGAGACAACCCGCAGGTGTTGCTGCGCCTTTATAAGCACAAAAAACACTTCCGCCTTAGCGTGGAGGACAACGGGCCAGGGATTAGCGCGGAGGAGCGTGAGCGTGTGTTCGAGAAGTTTCACCAAATTGAGCAGTCTAGTGATAGCGCTACCCGCGGTCGCCCCAAAGGCAGCGGGCTTGGGCTACCCATTAGCCGCGGGATTGTCGCCCACTTAGGTGGGCGCTTATGGGCGGACGAAGGCACCACGCTCGGCGGTGCCTGCTTGATCATGGAGCTCCCGAACGCACCTGAGACTGAACGTGATTGACAAATTTACGAATCTGCTGGAGATCGTATTTGAGTATGTACGTTTGGTCATCGCGCAGCCTTGCACTATCCACCCAACCGTCGGCCACTTGGCCAAGCGACAGGTTATGGCGTTGCTGATCAAGCGTTAGCTGCTGTAAGCGCTCAAGCGTTGCCACTAGGCTCGTTGCCTGATCGCGTGCTACACCACTGGCGCTATGCTCCCCAAATGCGTGTAGCCGCTTGCGGGTACTTACCTCACGCAAACCGGCGTGAAGGCTTAAAAGTCGCGCCGCACTCACAAGCGGCATCAGTCCTTGGCGTTTAAGGTTGATGGCCTCAGAAAACGGCGCTTCCTTTATGCTACCTTTCAAACGGCCGAAGCGGTCTAACGCCACAGGCAACTCATCGAGTAGTGCCGCCATTTCATCCATAAACAGCGCACGCTTTGGCACGATATCCGCCACACTCTGTAAAAGTGCCCGAGCCAGGCGCGTCTCGCCTACGACAGGCGTGAAATCCAATAAAATATTGGTTTGCTGTACGCGCTTAACGCGTCGCTCTTGCGTCCACAGCTCCAGCTGGGTGCGCCACTCGCCGAGGCGTTTACGCCACATGGGCCAACGCGCCATCACATGCCCTTGGCAAAGCGGAATCCCCGCCTCGGCCAATCGCTCGGTAAAGCGCTCACCCAGCGCCTGAAAATAGCCGTCGATTTCCCGGTGGCGGCTGTCGGGGTAATCGTCAATAATCAGCGCATTATCTTGATCTGGCCCGAGCAGGCTTTCATCGCGAGCACCTGAGCCTAGGATAAGTACGCAATAATCCACCGGTGGCGCCCCCCAACCTTGGCTTTGCATTTCATCCAAGGAGAACATAATGGCTTGGCGGTAGAGCCAGGCGTTATGATCGCTAATCAATTGGCTAACACGCCAGGCCGGAACGTCGTAACGCACTAGCGTTTCCACCAAGTGCTGCTGCCATCGATAGGCGTTATGGAGGGGGCTTTCGTGTGGCGGTGCAGCGTCCAATACATCTTTTAATGGCGCGAAAAGTCCGCCTGGGGCACTAGGCTGCGCATGTTCAAACAGGCTACGCCATGGCGATGAACGATGAACCCAGTGCACGGTGATAGCCTACGCGCTGGATGAATCAGAATCAGTAGGCTTTTGACGTGGGTCGGGCTCAAACATCGCCTCGCCAACCTCGTCGATATAGCGCTTGGCTTTCGTCACCATCATCTCATCGCAGCCATCCCGGCTTGGCAGCATATCGGAGCGCTCAAAGCGGTGATCGCGCACGTCACCATCGTCTAAGCGCTGACGAATAATCCCGCTCACGCGGTATTGCCCACTTTGGTCATCCGGCTCGGAAATGATCACGTAGCCGTTATACTCGACGGCATCTGCCGCTTGAGGGCGGCTACCTTGCTGCGTTTTGTTGCCACCTAGCAGGCCGGTAATTAGCTTTTTCAGCATAAAGGCTCCTTATACGCAATGCGGCAGCCCTTAGGCTGCCGCGCGTCTTGCGAGTTAGCTTTGCTTGCGGCCTTTGCCTGCGGCAATACGCAAACGCAGCGCGTTGAGCTTAATAAAGCCTTCCGCGTCTTTCTGATCATAAGCACCGGCATCGTCTTCGAACGTGGCAATCGACTCGTCAAAGAGTGACGCATCTGATTTGCGCCCGACGACCGTTGCGCTGCCTTTATACAGTTTCATGCGCACCACGCCGCTGACGTTTTTCTGCGTTTCGTCGATGGCGGCTTGCAGCATGCGGCGCTCAGGACTCCACCAGTAGCCGTTGTAGATGACTTCAGCGTACTTCGGCATCAGCTCGTCTTTCAGGTGGGCTTCTTCGCGGTCAAGCGTCAACGACTCAATGGCACGATGGGCGCGCAGCATAATCGAGCCACCCGGTGTTTCGTAACAGCCGCGCGATTTCATGCCTACGTAGCGGTTTTCGACGATATCCAAACGACCGATGCCGTTGTCGCCGCCGAGCTTATTGAGCTTTTCCACCACTTCGTGGGGCTGCATCGCCTGACCATCGATAGCAGTGATGTCGCCCTGATCATAGGTCAGCTCAACGTAGGTCGGCTGATCCGGTGCGGCTTCAGGGGAGACGCTCCAACGCCACATATCTTCTTCGGCTTCGGCCCATGGATCTTCCAGAATGCCGCCCTCGTAGGAGATATGCAGCAGGTTGGCATCCATGGAGTACGGGGATTTTTTCTTCTTGCTGGAAAAATCCACCGGAATATCGTGCTGCTCGCAGTAAGCCATCAGCTTTTCGCGCGAGGTAAGGTCCCACTCACGCCACGGGGCGATCACTTTCACGCCGGGCTTAAGCGCATAGGCGCCAAGCTCAAAGCGTACTTGGTCGTTGCCCTTACCGGTGGCGCCGTGGGAAATAGCATCGGCACCGGTCTCGTTGGCGATCTCGATTAAGCGCTTGGCGATCAATGGGCGAGCAATGGAGGTACCCAGCAAATATTCGCCTTCATAAATCGTATTGGCACGAAACATCGGATAAACGTAATCGCGCGCAAACTCTTCGCGGAGGTCTTCAATGTAGATCTCTTTCACGCCTAACGTTTGTGCCTTAGTGCGTGCAGGCTCGACTTCTTCCCCTTGACCGATGTCGGCAGTAAACGTCACCACTTCGCAGTTGTAGGTCTCTTGCAACCACTTGACGATAACGGATGTATCCAGGCCACCGGAGTAGGCCAGCACAACCTTTTTAACATCGGACATTCTACGCTCCTCGTTGATCTCAAACGGCGCGACTTGCGTATGCGCCTAATAGTGAAACGTTGAGTATAGCGTTCTGACACGTCAACGAATACCTTCTACGGCGTGTCGACCCCAAAGCTGATAGAATGACTCGCTATTACCTGCGCGCTATTGACTATTTGCTTTAAGGAGAGCTGCATGAGCGAGGCAATTGCCCGCGATTTAATGGCCCAGCGGTTTCGCAGTTACCTTCCCGTCGTGGTGGACTTAGAGACAGGCGGTTTTAACGCGAAGGGGGATGCCCTGCTAGAAATCGCGGCCGTAACGCTCACCATGGACCCGGAAGGCAACCTGCTACCCGATGCCACTTACGCTTATCACCTGAAACCGTTCGAAGGCGCCAACATTGAGCAATCGGCGCTAGATTTTACCGGTATCAAGCTTGATGACCCATTGCGCCAGCAGGTCGCGGTGAGCGAAGCCGAAGCGCTGGGAGAGCTGTTTCGCCCCGTGCGTAAAGCGATCAAAGCCCACGGCTGCACCCGCGCGATTTTGGTGGGCCACAATGCCGCTTTCGATCATGGTTTTTTAAATGCTGCCGCCGAACGCTGCGGCATCAAGCGTAACCCTTTCCATCCCTTTTCCAGCTTTGATACAGCATCACTTGCCGGGTTGGTCTACGGCCAGACGGTGCTCGCGAGGGCTTGTCGCGCCGCAGGTATCGAGTTTGACAATAAGTCTGCCCACTCAGCGCGTTACGACACAGAACGCACCGCTGAGCTTTTTTGCGCCATGGTCAACCGCTACAAAGATTTGGGTGGCTGGCGTCTCGCCCAGCGCGAACAAGAAATGGATCGCGCCGACGATTAAGGCCGCAGATGCAGGGAAAACGCCTTTACGTTAACATGCATTTTTAAACCGATGCTTTCACACGCCCGCCCTTCTAATAAGCGCCAGCGCTTTCCGAGGGAGTAGGCTTCATCTTGTTAGCCCCGTTTCCAGGAGATAAAACGTTTCCATGGCTCAGCACAATGCCTTTTATGCCCAGTCCGGGGGCGTCACCGCCGTCATCAACGCCAGCGCCTGTGGCGTTATTGAAGCCTGCCGTGAAGCAACCGATCAGATAGGCCACGTATACGCCGGCCATAACGGCATTATTGGGGCGTTAACCGAAGACCTTATTGACGTTTCCCAAGAGAGCGACGAGTCGATTGCCGCGCTACGCCATACCCCCGGCGGTGCTTTTGGCTCTTGCCGCTACAAGCTCAAAGATATCGATACCCATCGCACCCAGTACGAGCGCTTGATTGAAGTATTCAAAGCGCACGACATTCGCTACTTTTTTTACAACGGTGGCGGTGACAGCGCGGATACGTGCCTGAAAGTCTCACAGCTTTCGGAAAAAATGGGGTACCCGTTGACCGCCATCCATGTGCCCAAAACCGTGGATAACGACCTGCCGGTGACCGACAACAGCCCCGGTTTTGGCAGCGTGGCCAAATACATCGCCACTTCGACCCAAGAAGCGTCGCTGGATATCGCTTCCATGTGTGCCACTTCCACCAAAGTGTTCGTACTGGAAGTCATGGGCCGCCACGCCGGTTGGATAGCCGCCTCGGGTGGCTTGGCCGGCGAAGGCGAAGGCGAGCCTCCGCATTTGATTATCTTCCCGGAAATTGCTTTCGACCGCGAAGCGGTCATGGCGCGGGTCGATAAATGCGTTAAAGAGTACGGCTACTGTGTGATCGTCGTTTCCGAAGGCGCACGTTATGGGGATGGTACTTTCTTAGCCGACGCGGGCAATACCGATGCGTTTGGCCATCGCCAGCTCGGCGGCGTCGCCCCCACACTCGCCGGCATGATCAAGCAGGATTTGGGGTATAAATACCACTGGGCCGTGGCTGACTATTTGCAGCGTGCCGCGCGCCATTTGGCCTCAAAAACCGATGTCGAGCACGCTTACGCCGTAGGCCGCGAAGCGGTTGCCCTGGCGCTGGCCGGCAAAAACGCGATGATGCCCGCCATTCGCCGTGTGTCTGAGGCGCCCTATCAGTGGGATGTCATCTCAGTGCCTTTGAAAGAAGTCGCCAACCAAGAAAAATTCATGCCGCGCGACTTCATCAGTGACGAAGGTTTCTCGATCACGCCAACATGTCGACGTTACCTATCGCCGCTGATTCAGGGAGAAGACTTTCCGCCGTTTGAAAACGGCCTACCCATGGTGGCTAAGCTGAAACTCGCCAAGGTGGAACAGCGCCTGCCACCTTTTACGCTTTAAGTTGACTTGTTAAGTACTAGCACGTTTTAACCCCAAGCTGCCTTCGTACTAACGCAAAAGCCAAGAAAGCACTAACAGCAGCAATAAGATTCCCGCCACCCCCTGCCAAAAACGGCGGGAATCGCTGCGCGCCTCTTGCCAATCTCGCTCACGCGGACGCCCTAGCGGCACGCGTAGTGCATGCAAAAACTCTGACATACGCCGAAAGCGTAGCCCTCGCTGCGGGTCTAACGCCCGACGCAAGGCGTCATCTAACGCAGGTGAAACTTCTGGGTTAGCGACCCGCGCGCTGCGGTAGCTCAACGCTTCCAGGTCAGTATGACCACGTAGCCGATCAGGTGTCAGTACATACGGCATTTGCCCGGTGATCAGCCAATAAGTGGTGGAGGCAAACGAATATTGATCGCTACGCCGACCAACGCTATCGCCTAGGGCATATTCCGGCGCGGTATGCTCACTTAAGCCCACTTGGCGCAGCAACTCACCCGAATGGCGGTGTCCATCCACTTCGCGCACGTGGCAGGCGCTAAAATCGGTGAGTACGAGCTTACCGTGGACATCTATCAGCACGTTATCCGGGGACACTTGTTGGTGAAGCACTTCACGGTGGTGGAGTGCTTGCACCGCTTTGCCCAGCTGGTTGGCGATTTCTAAGCGCTGGATCAGCGTTGCCTGAGGGTGGCGCGTCGCCCACTGGCGCAGCGTCTCGCCCTCCACGTTTTCCATCAGGTAATAAAGATAACGCCGCGGCCGTGACGGCTCTACCACGCGAACGACAAAGGGCGAGTTAACCCGTTCGACCACCCACTGTTGCATCAAGAAATGCTCTAAGTAGGCGTTGCGTAGCGACAGTTCCGGGCTTGGGGCTTTCATCACCATGGTACGCTGGGTGTGGGTATCGCGAACCCGGTACACCCGCGATTGCGCCGTGCGCGATAGCACCTGAATGACTTCAAAGCCGTCCAAACGCTCACCGGACGCCAGCTCTGGTGGGATAGGTAAATCGCCATACACCTGGCCGGGATGATCGCTCGCTTCTTCAGGTAGTTCGTCAATACGCACCAGCTGAAAGCAGAACTGATCGCCCCCGTAGCCACGTTCTTGGGCGCGGGTTTTCGCCTCATTTGCCAAACGCTCGCACGCGGCATCCAAGTCACTGGCATCTTGGCGGATCAATCGCACGTAGTCAGAAGGCAACAACGTGCCGCGCACGGCCTGGGTGGTGAAGAGAAAAATATCGCCTTGCTTGAGCGGTAGCTGGGTATAGTCAATATCGATGCTGCCATCTAACCCCAGGGCCCGAGAGGGGTAGCGATAACCGCCGATATCCGTCACGTGATCCCGCGACATTTGCTCAAACTCGGCACCCCGCAAGCGAAATACCAAGGTATCGCCCATGTGAAACAGGTGCGCTTGGCGGTGGCGAAATATCAATGCCGAGACCGAAGAAACAAAACTGCCCTCATGCACATTCTGGCTCTGGCTATAGCACCAGCTATTGAGCGCACTTAGCACACGGGTAGCCGAAGTTTTAACATCCCAATGATCCGGGGTGGAGAAATAGTCGGCCAAAAACCCCCTTACGCTGAGATCTCCCGCCTGCTTCGCCATGGTATTGCGTGTAACCGAATCGCTAATAACCGCGCAGCCACCTTTCGCCTGCAGCAGCGGCGCGTCGGGAATTTGCACTGACATCGAACTGCGGTGCTGGCGCCGTTCAGGCGCAACAAAGCCTTGACCATAACTGACAAGCAATTGGGCATGCGCCAAGTTTTCCTCCTGGGAAGCGTGAGAACCGAGAGCGAGGATCGAAAGTGACCCGTGCTCTGCCAATTCATGACGTGAGCGTTATGATACACATGCGACATAATAAACATAATGGCGGGCAAGTACCTACGAATCCGCCACCGACCTGAATCCGCCACCGACCTATGTTTTAGAAACGTAGGTCGCATTGGTAATTCACTTATCATGTTCGTATAATCCTTCGCCATAAATGTTGGCTTATTCCGTTCAGCCACTTGCACGCTTTTCAGTACGTTTTTTAAGTACGCTCAAGGAAATCACGATGAACTTTGACAACATCCCCGCCGGCAAAGATCTACCCAACGATATTTATGTGGTGATTGAGATCCCGGCTCACCATGCGCCGATCAAGTATGAAATTGACAAGGACATGGGTTCCTTGTTGGTTGATCGTTTCATGGCAACGCCGATGTTTTACCCAGCCAACTATGGCTTCATTCCACACACCCTGGCTGACGATGGCGACCCGCTTGACGCACTGGTGGTAACCCCCCATCCGGTTCAGCCGGGCTGCATTATCCGTGCCCGCCCGGTAGGTGTGCTCAACATGACCGATGAAGCCGGTGAAGACGCCAAACTGGTGTGTGTGCCCCACGCCAAGCTTTCCGCCCTTTACGACGACGTTCAAGAAGTTACCGATCTACCGGAACTGCTGCGTCAACAAATTGCTCACTTCTTCGAGAACTACAAAGATCTCGAAAAAGGCAAATGGGTAAAAGTGGAATCTTGGGAAGGCGCCGATGCCGCGCGCAAAGCCATTGAAAAATCGATTGCCGCGTACCAAAAAGCATAACTCGCTGACGCCTTATGCGTGATCAAACGGGCTGCCCTTGTATGGGCGGCCCGTTTACATTTAGTAGCAACATTAAGCCACCATGAAATCCTGCGTCATGTCAGCGCAGCTATCCGTGCGAGATTGCTGACTGAGTTACGCTATCACGCGCTTTTATGCTCACCTCATGGCGCAGTTGCGTATTTCATACTTCCTGACGCTGATGACTTAAGGAGATTCCGTGTTGCCGCTTCGACGTCCACTGCTCACGCTTGGCCTCTTATTGGCTTTATTGCTTACCCCGCTGCTTGCCAGTGCTCAGTGGTTCTCCTCGTCTGACGCACAAGGCGATTTCCTTCCTGTGATGGAAGCCTTTCAGCCTAGTGCTTGGCACGATGGCGAGACGCTTTTTATCGGCATGGAAGTCGCCGACGATTACTATCTCTACCGTCACCAGTTTGCCGTTGAAAGCCAAACCGAAAGCGTTAAGCTTCAAGCCCCCAACCTGCCAGAAGGCACTTTCACCACCGATGAGTTTCTTGGCGATGTGTACATATTTCGCCAACGCGTGGTATTCGAGGCGCCTTTCGAATCAGCGCATAGCGGGCCACTTCCCATTGAACTGACGTTCCAGGGTTGCGCGGATGCTGGGCTTTGTTACCCGCCCGAGCGCACAACCTTACAGGCAATGCAGTCCGAGGCGCCGCCCGCCTTTTCCGACTGGGAGAATAATGACACGGCGTCCGAACCCAGGGACACAAGCGATGCGGCAAACTCAAGCCCAATAGAAAACGGCGCAAGCAGCTTTGACGGCCCGCAAAGTGATGATCGCCGTTTTACCACGCTTTTAAACGAAGCGAGTCTCCCGCTGGCATTGGGGCTGTTTTTTATCGCCGGGCTCGGGCTCACTTTCACTCCGTGCGTGCTGCCGATGATCCCCATTTTGTCGTCGATTGTGGTGGGCCAAAACCCAACGAAGCCGCGCGCTTTTGCTCTCTCGGCGAGCTATGTTCTGGGGATGTCGGCGACGTACGCGCTTGTCGGCATTCTCATGGGGCTATTCGGTGCTGGTTTAAACTTGCAGGCACATTTACAGTCGGCCCCGGTACTGCTGGTATTCGCCCTGCTCTTTACCCTCTTTGCGCTGGCCATGTTTGGCGCTTTTGACATGCGCCTATCTCCTCGTCTTGCAGGCCGAGTGGACGCGTGGCAAGCGCGCGCACAGCACAGTGGCCCATTAGGTTTAGCGGTTGCCGGTGCGCTCTCGGTTCTGGTGGTATCGCCTTGCGTGACCGCACCACTCGCCGGGACACTCGTTTTCATCTCTTCCACGGGCGATGCCGCGTTAGGCGGGGCCGTACTCTTTGCATTAGGCCTTGGCATGGGCGTGCCACTGCTGCTCGTCGGCACCTTTGGGGCGACATTGCTGCCCCGTTCAGGCGGGTGGATGAACGGGGTTAAAATCACTTTTGGCATACTGCTATTAGGGGTCTCTATCTGGATGATTGAGCGCCTAGTCCCCGCCACGGTGGCGCTACTGCTGTGGGCGGCGCTGGCTATCGGCACTGCGCTAACACTCGGCGCCCTGCAGCTGAATCAGCCGCAAGGCTGGGCGCGCGCGCGCCAAACGCTAGGGATTTTGCTACTGGCGTGGGGGCTCGCTCTGGTCATTGGCGCGGCTCAAGGGGGCACCAACCCACTGCGCCCGCTACAGTTCACCTCATCGAATACCGGCACAGGCAACGAACAAACATTGGCGTTTCAGGAAGTCGACCGGCTGAGCGATTTGGATGCCGCCTTAAACGCCGCCGCCGACCAGGGCCAACCCGCTTTTGTTCACTTCACCGCCGACTGGTGTATCTCCTGCAAGCAAATGGAGCGGGAAGTCTACCCTAGCCCGGGGGTTGCCCGTGCGCTGAAGGAGTACACGCTAATCAAAGCTGACGTTACCCAAACGGATGAGCAAAGCCGCACCCTGCTCGAGCACTACGGTCTATTTGGTCCACCGAGTCTGCTCTTTTTCCACCAGGGAGAAGAGATTCTCGATGCCCGTATTCAAGGGGAAGTCAACGCGGCCGAGCTTGAGAAACATCTGCAAACGCTAAGTGGCTGGCTTACCGGCTGATGAAAGCGGGGTAAGGTGGGAGCCCACCTTAACCAACTACTCGCTTTATGCCGCGAACGTCGTCAAACATCTGTTTAAACATCCCTTCCGTGGCATGCTAAGTGCCATCACTGGACAAGCTCATCCTTTTTCGGCAAACTCGATCACATATTGGTCAAAATTTAGCACTTAAAATGGCTAGCAAAGGGGTATCGTTCACTAACGTGTCGCGTTCTCTTATATTTTGATCCAGGTTTACTGCGGCAGCAATATGCTTCATGTCCCTGTTATTTGCTGTCTTTTATCCACACATTTCTTGCTCTTTTATTTACCACTTTTCAACAAAGGCCACGTCATGGATATTCGCAAAGTCAAAAAACTTATTGAGCTGCTGGAAGAGTCAAACATCAGCGAAATCGAAATCCAAGAAGGCGAAGAATCCGTTCGCATCAGCCGCCATCCCAATGGTAGCGACCAGCCAACGCAAGCAATGCCGCAATATGCTCCACAAGCTGTCAGCGCCCCGCAACCCGCCACCGTACCGGTAGCCAGCGAAGAACCTGCAGACCCTGGTGTAAGCTACCGTGGTGAAGCCGTTAACTCACCCATGGTGGGTACCTTTTATCGTAGCCCGGCACCGGGGGCAAAATCCTTCATCGAAGTCGGCGACACTGTGAAGCAAGGTGACACTGTCTGCATCGTGGAAGCGATGAAGATGATGAACCAGATTGAAGCCGACTGCGACGGCGTTATTGAGGCGATCCTAGTTGAAGACGGCGAACCGGTCGAATTTGATCAACCCATGATCGTGATTGCTTGATCTTCTCTTTCTGACACGGGTGGACTCACCATGCTGGACAAGGTACTTATCGCCAACCGCGGCGAGATTGCCCTACGCATTCTGCGCGCTTGCAAAGAATTGGGCATTAAAACCGTGGCGGTACATTCCAAAGCCGACCGCGAACTCATGCACGTGCGCCTCGCAGATGAAGCCGTTTGCATAGGCCCGGCCTCTTCTGCGCAGTCATATCTTAATATTCCGGCGCTGATTAGTGCGGCCGAAGTCACCGACTCAAGCGCTATACATCCCGGTTACGGTTTTCTTTCCGAAAACGCCAATTTTGCCGAACAGGTAGAGCGCTCGGGCTTCACCTTCATCGGCCCGCGGGCTGACACCATTCGCCTGATGGGCGACAAAGTCAGCGCGATTGAAGCGATGAAAAAAGCCGGCGTTCCCACCGTTCCCGGCTCCGATGGCCCGCTGGGTGATGACGATGAGACTAACCTCGCCACGGCCCGTCGCGTTGGTTATCCCGTGATCATCAAAGCCGCTGCTGGCGGTGGTGGACGTGGCATGCGCGTGGTTCACACCGAAGGCCACCTGCTCTCGGCGATCAACGTCACGCGCACCGAAGCGCACTCGTCGTTTGGCGATGGCACGGTATACATGGAAAAATTCCTCGAAAAGCCGCGCCACGTGGAAGTTCAAGTACTGGCCGACGGCCAGGGCAACGCGATTCACCTGTATGACCGCGACTGCTCGCTGCAACGTCGCCACCAAAAAGTGCTCGAAGAAGCCCCAGCGCCGGGCATTGACCCGGCTGCTCGGGCCAAAGTATTAGATGCGTGCCGAGAGGCTTGCCTCGAAATCAACTACCGTGGTGCCGGCACCTTCGAATTCCTTTACGAAGACGGTGATTTCTTCTTTATTGAAATGAACACCCGCGTGCAGGTGGAACACCCGGTAACCGAAATGGTGACCGGCGTAGATATCGTCAAAGAGCAGCTGCGCATTGCCTCCGGGATCCCCATGTCCATCTCGCAAGATGACGTAAAGATACGGGGACACGCGTTTGAGTGCCGTATTAATGCCGAAGATTCGCGTACTTTCATGCCCTCACCCGGTAAAGTCTCGCTTTACCACGCTCCCGGTGGCCTGGGCGTAAGGATGGATTCGCATCTGTATACCGGCTATACCGTACCGCCGTATTACGACTCCCTCATTGGTAAGTTGATTACGTGGGGAGAGGATCGTGATATTGCGCTCACGCGTATGCGCAACGCGCTTGATGAGCTACTCGTGGAAGGCATCAAAACCAATATTGATCTGCAAAAAGATCTGGTGCGGGATAGCTACTTCCGTCAAGGCGGCGTCAATATCCACTATCTGGAAAAGAAACTCGGCTAATCACTTGGCGTAAACGCTCAATAAAACGGGGTGGCCATGCCGCCCCGTTCTTGTTTAATGCCGATACTCGCCTTTATTACCCACTTTGTTATTCTTCCCCGCCTTGTGGAGACCGCATCATGCCTTGGCTACAACTCAAAGCCCACGTAGCCCCCGAGCAAGCAGAGCTACTTGAAGAGCTATTACTAAACGAAGGAGCCACCGCGATTGGCTTGCAGGATGCCCACGATGACCCGGTGTTTGAGCCGGAACGTGGTACAACGCCGTTATGGCAAGACACGATCTTAACCGGCCTTTACGACGACCTCGAAGAGATCGATACCATGCTCGGCCGCATCCACGCCGCCTGGGCAGAGCAAATACCCGGCGAGCCATGCCCCGAGATCGAATACGAGCTACTTGCCGACCGCGATTGGGAACGCGAATGGATGGACGATTTCACGCCGCTGCAGATGGGGGAACGCCTCTGGATTGTGCCGAGCTGGCACACGCCACCGGAGCCGGGCGCGGTGAACCTCATTTTAGACCCAGGCCTTGCCTTTGGTACCGGTACCCACCCCACGACCGCGCTTTGCCTTGAGTGGCTAGATGACTTGGCCGTCAATGGCGAGCTAGCCGACAAAAAAGTACTTGATGTTGGCTGCGGCTCGGGGATTCTCGCCATTGCCGCACTAAAACTGGGCGCGGTAAGCGCTGACGCCACCGATATCGACCCCCAAGCGCTTCAAGCCAGCCGCGAAAACGCCGAACGCAACGCGATTGAAACGCAGCAGCTATCGCTTTACTACCCCGAACAGTTACCTGCCGGCACATACCCCGTGGTAACGGCCAACATTCTTGCTGGCCCTCTGGTGCAACTGGCCGCAACCATTGCGGGTTATGTTGCCCCAGGTGGGCGCCTAGCGCTCTCGGGTATTTTGGCCAACCAGGCCGATGAAGTGCTGGAGGCTTACCAAACACAAGGGCTTGTGATGCAAGCGCCCGTACAGCGCGAAGGCTGGGTGAGATTGACCGGTACACGAGCGAGATAACGTGCTGTCACTAACGCCGGCCTTCACCCTAGCGGTGAGTCGGCGTATCATATATCCCCTTCTCGCCACTGACTCGTTGCCACGACCTGAAAGTTATGACACGCAATGCCATAAATTCATGTTCATCACTGCCTTCTATTGGCAACCACACGTTGATTAATCGCGCTATTTTGGCGCCTATGGCAGGGGTAACCGACCGACCATTCCGTCAGCTGTGTCGGCGTTTGGGTGCCGGTTGGGTGGTTGGCGAAATGGTCACCTCAGATCCCAGCCTCTGGCATACGCGTAAATCCCAACAGCGCATGAACCACAGCGGCGAACCTTCGCCTCGCGTGGTGCAAATTGCCGGTGGCGACGCGCACATGCTTGCCGAAGCCGCCCGCCTCAACGCCAACCTTGGTGCCGAGGTCATCGACATCAATATGGGGTGTCCGGCGAAGAAAGTCTGCAACAAAGCCGCTGGCTCGGCGCTTTTGCGTGATGAAGCCCTCGTGGCGTCGATTGTTAACGCCGTTGTTGCCGCGGTCGATATCCCGGTTACGCTGAAGATCCGCACCGGCTGGTGCGCCGAGAGCAATAACGCTGTGCGCATCGCAAAGCTTGCCGAAGATGCCGGCATCCAAGCGCTTGCAGTGCATGGTCGCCACCGTCAGCAGCGCTACAACGGTTACGCGGAATACGACACCATTGCTGAGGTCAAGTCGAGCGTTAATATCCCCGTCTTTGCCAACGGCGATATCACCAGTGCAGCAAAAGCGGCCGATGTGCTTCATTACACCCAAGCCGATGCCGTCATGGTAGGGCGTGGCGCCCAAGGGAATCCGTGGATTTTTCAGCAAATCACCCACTTTCTGGCGCATGGCCAACACTTGCCTGCGCCAGCGCTTAGCGAGCGACGAGCGGTTCTGAGCGAGCATTTATCGGCACTTCACGCCTTTTACGGTCACGTCATGGGGCCAAAAATCGCTCGCAAACACATCGGCTGGTACATCAGTGCAGATACTCGCTTTAACGACGTCGAGCAGCGCGCGCTGAAACGCCAATTTAATACATTAGAGTCACCCGAGTCCCAAATTGAATGGATCAACGACGCTATGGCTTGCGATGCCAGCGCGCGTCTTTTTTCTAAAGGAAGCCATGCCGCATGAGTGAACGCAATCTTTTATCCCAATACCCGGAAAGTCACTCAACCTTATCGGCTTCTGAACCCACAGACGATGCGCCTACGTCAGCGCCACAACCGCTGCGCGAAGCCGTTGAAGTCTCTATGCAGCGCTACTTTGAACATCTTGACGGCGGCGACACCACCGACCTCTATGCCATGGTGATGGCAGAGGTCGAAGCGCCGCTTCTGGCTTCGGTGATGGCGTATGCCGAAGGCAACCAGACGCGCGCAGCCACTTTGCTCGGCCTAAACCGCGGCACCCTGCGCAAAAAACTGAAATGCTATGGCCTGCTTGAGAAAGACTCAGGCCTTCTTGAAGGCGACGCCCCTTAATCGGGGCGTTGCTGTTTTTATTGACCGATCCCCAACGTGAGCATACCCATGGCTGATAGCACTGCAACCCCCGTTCGCCGCGCTTTATTAAGCGTGTCTGATAAAACCGGCATTGTCGACTTCGCGCGTGGCTTAAGCGACCAAGGCGTTGAGCTACTCTCGACCGGGGGGACCTTCCGCCTGCTGCAAGAGAATGGAATTGCGGTTACAGAAGTCTCTGAGCATACCGGTTTTCCTGAAATCATGGATGGCCGCGTCAAAACGCTGCACCCGAAAATTCATGGCGGCATTTTGGGGCGTCGCGGGCAGGACGATGAGGTCATGGCAGAAAATGATATAGCCCCCATCGATATGGTGGTGGTCAATCTTTACCCTTTTGCGGCCACCGTGAGTAAAGCAGACTGCACGTTAGAAGACGCCATCGAAAATATTGATATCGGCGGCCCAACCATGGTCCGTGCCTGCGCTAAAAACCACGCCCACACAACCATTGTGGTCAATACGGATGACTACGCACGCGTACTCGGTGAGTTAGCGGCGCATGGTGGACACGTCAGTCAAGCCACTCGCTTTGACCTAGCCGTTAAAGCCTTTGAACATACCGCCGGCTACGACGGCGCGATTGCCGATTATCTTGGCCGTCAGGTCAGCGACGCCGATTCGCAGTTCCCGCGCACGTTCAACCTACAGCTGCAGAAAAAGCAAGACATGCGCTACGGTGAGAACCCACACCAAAACGCGGCGTTTTACGTCGAGCCGGATACCCAAGAGCCTAGTGTGGCCACCGCCCGCATCCTGCAAGGCAAACCGCTTTCATTCAACAACGTTGCTGACACTGACGCTGCCTTTGAGTGTGTCAAAGCCTTTGGCGATACCGCCTGCGTTATCGTCAAACACGCCAACCCCTGCGGCGTTGCCGTCGGCCAAACCACGCTTGAAGCGTATGACAAGGCCTTTGCAACCGACCCCACCAGTGCTTTCGGTGGCATCATTGCCTTCAACACGCCCCTTGATACCGACACTGCACAAGCGATTATTGAGCGCCAGTTTGTGGAAGTGATTATCGCCCCTGGGGTTAGCGATGAGGCGGCAACCATTGTGGCCAAAAAGAAGAACGTGCGCCTGCTCGACGTTAGCGCCCATTGGCCGGGTAAGACTCAGCCAGCACTCGACTTCAAACGTGTCAACGGCGGTTTGCTGGTACAAGAGCGCGATCATGGCATGGTCGGCCGCGAGGAACTCACCGTCGTTAGTGAACGCGAGCCCAGCGAGCAAGAGTTGCGCGACCTTGCCTTTGCTTGGCGGGTAGCGAAGTTTGTCAAATCCAACGCCATTGTCTATGCCAAAGAGGGCCAAACCATTGGTGTCGGCGCGGGGCAAATGAGCCGCGTCTACTCCGCCAAAATTGCCGGCATCAAAGCCGCGGATGAAGGCCTCTCTGTGCCGGGATCCGTCATGGCGTCGGATGCGTTCTTCCCTTTCCGCGACGGCATTGATGCCGCCGCCGCCGCCGGGATCACTGCAGTGATCCAGCCAGGCGGTTCAATGCGCGATCAAGACGTCATCGATGCGGCCAATGAAGCGGGAATTGCCATGGTATTCACCGGCATGCGCCACTTCCGCCACTAACGATTTGTCTGGCTAACGTCACCTGCCAATAAAAACCAGCGGCACTTGGCCGCTGGTTTTTCGTGCACTATTTGCCTATCTGCCCATCACGCTTCAGCAGGGTGAGTGCAGGTCATCCCAGATCGATACACACATATTTGGTTTCCAGGAATTCATCTAACCCCTGATGCCCGCCTTCACGGCCTAACCCAGAGGCTTTAACACCGCCAAAGGGTGCCGCTGCATTCGAGATCAAACCGGTGTTGACGCCGACCATGCCGTATTCCAACGCCTCAGAGACACGCCACACACGCGCTAAATCGCGTGAATAGAAATAAGAGGCTAAGCCATATTCGGTATCATTCGCCATGGTGATAGCGGTTTCTTCATCATCGAAGGGAAACACGGCCGCCAGCGGGCCAAAGGTTTCTTCCTTAGCGACTTTCATTTCACGGGTCGCAAAACTAATTAATGTTGGCGAGAAGAAATTACCGCCTAGTGAGTGCGGGTGGCCGCCCAACAGTAGCTCCGCGCCGCGATCTACCGCGTCTTGAACGTGCTCACTCACTTTTTTGACAGCGTTATGATCAATCAGCGGCCCGATATTGATATTGGGCTGACTGCCATCCCCCACGTGTAGTTCACTGTTCATGGCAACCGCCAGTTTCTCACAGAAGGCATTAACGACGCTTGATTGGACCAAAAAGCGATTAGTGCACACACACGTTTGCCCGGCATTACGAAACTTAGCCGCCATCGCACCTTCGACCGCAGCATCCAAATCCGCGTCTTCAAACACGACAAAAGGTGCGTTGCCACCCAGCTCCAGGGAGATTTTCTGTATGTGCTCGGCCGCTTGCGCCATCAGCTTGCGCCCGACATCGGTAGAGCCGGTGAAGGTAATTTTACGCACTTTCGAGGATGTCGTTAGCGCCTCGGCGATTTCAGACGCTTGACCGGGTACTACGTTAAACACACCGCGTGGAATCCCGGCGCGCTCAGCCAGAAGCGCTAACGCGGTGGCCGAAAACGGTGTTTGGCTCGCGGGCTTTACAACAATCGTACAGCCAGCCGCCAGTGCAGCCCCGGCTTTGCGGGTGATCATTGCCGCGGGGAAGTTCCACGGTGTAATCGCCCCCACGACGCCAACCGGCTGCTTGGTCACCACGATGCGCTGGCTGGCTTTTGCCGCTGGAATCGTTTCGCCATAGACACGACGCGCTTCCTCAGCAAACCAGCGCAAAAAACTGGCCGCGTACGCAATCTCGCCTTCTGCCTCTTTCAACGGCTTACCCTGCTCACAAGTCATCAGCATGGCTAGATCTTGCTGATGCTCCAGCATTAAATCGTGCCACTTCAACAACAGATCCGCTCGCTCTTGCGCCGTCAGTGAGCGCCAAGCAGGCAGAGCGGCATCGGCAGCGTCCACCGCCCGGAGTGTTTCCGCTTTGCCTAAGCGCGGCATATCGCCGACTAGCTCTTGGGTTGCAGGGTTATACACATTGATCTGCTCACCGCTATCAGCAGCTACCCAGCTACCGTCGATATAAGCAAATGGGCAGTAAAGATGGGTTTCTTTTAGCGCTTCCATGTCAAACTCCTGACCAAACGATGGCCCCACGAATAAAGGATGAGAATCATGCTAAGACGAAACGCCTCGTTTGACCAACTAGAAGAGACAATTTTGCGCGCTAAAATGCCGATGTCACCGCTTATCTAGCTTACAAGCGTAAGAAACTCTTGGCGCGTGGCCTGATTCTCACGGAAATCACCTAGCATCACCGACGACGTCATGCTGGAATTCTGTTTTTCAACGCCTCGCATCATCATGCAAAGATGCCTAGCTTCCACCACCACTGCCACACCGCGCGCCTGGGTCACTTGTTGAACCGCTTCCGCAATCTGGCGCGTCAAGTTCTCCTGAATCTGCATCCGACGGGCAAACATGTCGACGATTCGGGCAAACTTCGAAAGCCCCAATACTTTGCCGCTAGGGAGGTAGGCAATATGACATTTACCGATAAAAGGCAGTAAGTGATGCTCACACATCGAATAGAGCTCTATATCCTTCACTAACACCATTTCGTCGGTTTGCGATTCAAACACCGCCCCGTTAACAATACCTTCCAGCGACTGTTGGTAACCCGCATTGAGAAACTGCATGGCCTTGGCAGCACGCTTGGGTGTGTCGCGCAGCCCTTCGCGGTCGGGGTTTTCGCCTAACTGTTGAATGATTTGGCGGTAATGATGGGCGATATCATCGGTCATGTTCAGCCTCATGTGTAAATACGGTTAGCTCTGACAACAGTCGCGCCTGAGGCGCTGAGACCACATTGCCATCAAGTCGCTATCAGCCACTCGCTAATAGCAAAATTCAATACAAAATGTATACGCTTAACAATTTTTGTACAACAAAAATCAGATTAGACCTATTCTATCTCACCCAAGCCCCCCCTGTGGCAGAGTGCCACGCTGGCGCATCACGAGTGATTGACGCTATGTTATAGTGCTGTTAACGAGTCATTCGTTGCTGATGGCGTTTGTGCCACAATTTATCAGCAATACCTTATTCATTCAGCGAGAACCCGTTATGTCGTTTAGATCGTCTTTAAGGTTGACAACCACCTGGTTCACCGTACTGGCCGCACCCATTTTAGCAATGCCGCTCTATGCCGCCGAAGAAACCCTTTCGTTGCCCAATAACGCCACTATCGGGGTAGAGTTCGTTGAAGCTATCGCATTTAGCGAAGGGGAAACGCGCAAAGAAAGCATTCTGCTACGGCCAAGCCAATACAGCGAAGCGTCTCACTCACTACCTGAGTATTGCGTCTTGATCGGCGATGCCCAGCTTTCAGATGACCGTTTACGCATTACCGCGCATGATGTCACTTGCATTGAGACAGATAACGCCGATAGCGCCATTTTCTCGGGCGCCATCAGCGCCAGTGCGTATAACAGCGACGGTGAATATGGCCTTGCTTGCAATGACAACCCCTGCAGCACGCCCTCAGGACGAGGCTTCTTGCTCACGCTAAGCGAGGCTCTTGAAATCGAAGCGCAGGACAACCCTTCTGCGGAAATTAACGAGCAGCGTCGTCAAGCTAATGGCGATGGAGTCGCCAACCCCATTCCGTCTGAGCGCCCGAATCCAGAGGACCAGTAGCCACACCGCTACGCCCCCACGCAAACTGTCATACTGTCATGCCAGCCACTTGGGGGACGCCAGCTGGAGCCTTTGCTGCTCTAGCTGGCGAATATGCTGATCCCAATAGCCGCTACCCGCCACCCAGGGAAATGCCTGCGGGAAGGCAGGGTCATTCCAGCGGTCCACCAGCCAAGCAGTGTGACGCACCAAGCGATAGCTTCGTAATGGCTCAATCAGGGCCAGCTGATCATGCGGAAACGCCCTTTCTTCCTCATATCCTTCTGAAATCTCGCTCAGCTGCGACCGCCACGTTTGGGGGCCATCTATCGCAAGCAGCATCCAAATATCTTGTATGGCCGGCGCCATCAGGCAGTCGTCAAAATCGACGAGGGTAAAGTCTTCGTCTCGACCCAAAATATTGCCCAGATGACAGTCTCCATGACAGCGGATCGTTGACAGCCCCTTTGCCTGGTAAGGGGCTGTTTGCTCCTGCAACCGTGTTGTCACACGCTCGTAGGCACGACGTTGATGCGCTGTCAACCAGTCACTCGCCAAAACACGTTCACGCGCCTGAATAATGCCTACTGGCATATCGAGTGTATCCCGATGGGCAAACGCCTTTTCCTCACCAACCCGGTGTAATTTCGCTAGCAAGCCGCCTAAAGCAAAAAGGTGAGCGGGATTATCCAGTTCAGGGGCTTGCCCAACACATTGAGGAAATAGCGCAAAATCGTACCCTGCATAATGGTGAAGCGAACATCCTTCGCTATCACGCCAAGGAGCAATTACCGGTACCTGGGCGACGTTGAGCTCGTGTAAAAAATCATGCTCTTCTTGGATAGTAGCCTGCGACCAGCGCTCTGGGCGATAAAACTTCACCACCCAACTGCGACGTTCATCGTCACGAAACATCAGCACGCGATTTTCATAGCTATTGAGCGCAAAGGGCTCACCGGAGGGCCAAAACCCGATGGACTCTATCGCCGACATCACAACATCCGGGGATAGCGCACGATAAGGGTGCGACATGCAGACCTCCTTTCTATTGGAAGCGACATTCTATCAGCTCGGCTGCCTGACTCGGCTAATAACCGCTTTGCGTCTATTTTTTTAGCGCCGCGGCGTACGCGCGAGGGCATAGACATCAACCTGCTCTACGCCCGCCTCTTTTGCCGCCAATGCCAGCGCATGAGCCGTGGCCCCGGTTGTCAGTACATCATCAATAATCGCCACGCGTTTTGGTAGCCGGGTGCTCATTACAAATACCCCTTCCAAATTTCGTCGCCGCGCCATACGGCCGAAGAGACGCTGACTAGGTGTATCAACCTTGCGCACCGCGTTTATTATTGGAATATCCCAGGTTTTGTGCAGCTCTTTCGCCAGCCACTGCGATTGGTTAAAACCACGCTCGCGTGAGCGCTTACGATGCAGCGGCACAGGGATCAGCGCCTCCGCATGGCATTGAGCTAGCGTTTCTTTGAACAACGCCATTAGCAGCACGCCCGCCCGAGGCGAAGCATGAAATTTGAATTCGCGCATGAGTTGTCGAACCTGCCCCTGATACAAAAGCGGAACATGCGCCCGTGTAAAGGCAGGTGGTGAATCCACACATTCACGACACGGCATTGCCGACGCAAAAGAAAGCGGTTCACCGCAGCACCGGCACGCTTGTTGATTCCAAGGAAGCGAGGCAAAGCAAGGGGCACACCAAGCCTGGCCAGGCGGCACCTCCCCTAAGCAGAAAGCGCAGTAGCCCGGTAGCGCCAAACGCAGCTGCCGCTCTATCCATTGAATAAGGCTACGTCCACGCGGCTGCGTTTGCATTTTTTGCTCCTTACCACTAATTCACATCGATGATTGACTTTCAAAAATTAACTGCTAGTATATGCGCCAGTTCTGCGGATGTGGTGGAATTGGTAGACACGCTAGATTTAGGTTCTAGTGCCGTAAGGCGTGGGAGTTCAAGTCTCCCCATCCGCACCAACTTGATTATAAAGACCTTTCCCTGCTTCACCTCCCTTCTAAGATAAGTAACTCATAGCCTAGCTTAACAAAGCTGAAGTTGATTTATTTATAAGTTTAACATTGCCTAGTTAATTTACTTCCCCCTCTGATCGATTCGCTTATCTAAAGCTGTTAATGTTTTTCTTTTGCAAAGCATCGCCATCCATGCATATTGATGCTGAAATGACATTAGATATGGTTTTTTAAGAAGAGGCCTTGCCTGTGAAACAAATTGTGATGCTAGGCTGGCTAAGCGTGTTATGCAGCAGCGCGATTATGAATGTGGCGATGGCTAATGAGAGCGATAGCGACCTACCTCAGTGGGCAAGTGACCGCATTGAGCCTACGCGAGAACGTGTCGGCGCCTGGGTCGACAGCACCTCACGCAATATCGACAACTTCTTCGGCACCCGTGAAAGTATGAGCGTCGAAAACAAATCATATCTTCGCCTTGGCCAAGAGTTAGACTTTATGGAAGGTGATGGCGTCGACGCTGAAACAACGCTTCGCTATCGAATTGATCTACCGACCGCTGAAGAGCGTTTGCGCTTGATTATCGAAAGCGACCCCGAAGAGTCCCAAGGTACGTTAGAAGAACAAGGCTCTGGGCGACTGGCTAACGATCAACGCAACAGACGCTCCTCAGTCTTGGGTTTAACCTGGTTAGAAGACCGCGATAAACGCGAACACTGGAGCAACGATGTCAGTGCCGGGGTACGTTTACGTCTGCCGCTAGACCCCTTTGTGCGCTTTACTAGCGAGCGACTTTGGCATTTAGGCGAGAGCCCCTGGCAGCTTGAATCCAACAACCGAATTTCCTGGTTTAATAATGACGGTTACTCCGCACGCACACGCTGGGACATAGGGAAGCCGCTGAGTGACGCACAGCACCTGCGTTTTATTACCAACTTGCAGTGGCGCGAAGAAGAAGACACGCTGGAATTTAGCGAAGTCGCGGAACTCAACCATAGGCTCAATGACCGCAGTGCCTTACGCTATTCAGCCATTGCCATTGGCGAGAGCGCCTCTCACCCGCGTATGACGAATTACTATCTGCAAACGCGCTACCGCCGCGATGTGCATAAAGGGGTACTGTTTGCTGACGTCATTCCTGAATTGCACTTCCCGCGTGAATCAAGCTATGACCCGCGCTGGGCCATGACGTTACGTCTTGAGATGTATTTTCAGCGCCGCATCCAACGCAACTATTTTTAGCCCTCAATTAGCTACGTATCATTTTCACAACGCAGACAGTGGCCAAACGTGTCGCGCAAATTTAGTAGCTCCTCCCCCTTCGATGACAGGCGTAAAGGCTTGCCATCACCCCAGAGGAGCCCTTTGATTTTTATCTCCTGCCTGAATATTGATGACGCGTAGTTTATAAACGCAGGCCGCCATCGCACTCAATAATACGACCGGTGAAGTAGTCATTAGTTAAAACAAACTCAATGCTTTGCGCGATGTTATCGGCTTCGCCGAGTCGCTTTAGCGGCACCCCTGACGCAATACGCTCGAGCATATCGGGGCGCATCGCGGCGGTCATTTCGGTATTGATAAAGCCGGGAGCCACGGTGCCGGTACGAATCCCATAGCGTGATAGCTCATTTGCCCAGGTAACCGTGAGCGCATGAATCCCCGCTTTGGCCGCTGAGTAGTTACTCTGCCCCATATTGCCCGCACGAGAAATGCTGGAAATATTAACAATAACGCCCTCTTTACCCGCTTCAATCATTTGGGTAGCGGCTTCGCGCCCACATAAGAAAACGCCGGTAAGGTTCACATTGATGACACTTTGCCAGGCATCAAGTGACATGCGCTTTTGTACTTCGCCATCTTTGGCTTTTACCAGCAACGCATCTTTCGTAATCCCCGCGTTATTCACCAAGCCGCTGAGTGCTCCCATCTGCTGGGCGATATCGGCAAATGCCTGAGTCACTGAGGCCTCCTCTGCCACGTTGACGACAAACGCTTGGGCATCAATACCCTCACTTGCCAGTTTGGATACGGCACTATCTAACGCTTCTGCGTTCATATCCAACAAGGCAACTTTCGCTCCTTGCTGGCCCAGACGCTTAGCCGTAGCAAACCCGAGTCCACGAGCGCCGCCTGTAATCGCGATAATTTGGTTATTTAACTCCATTCGTCACCACCTTCAATCAATGTATTGGGGATACAACAGCACCGACCGTGGGCGATGCATTAAACCGAGTACTAGAATCAGCACTAGGCATGGTACTCAGTTCCGCACTAAACATAGCACCAATGATGCGGTGCAGCATAGTAAAGCCCATAAGAAAATAAAAGCGCGCCTAAAAGGCCATACCACTCAACATTGACACGGATAACTCTCATTCCCATACCAGCAAACGCTTGCTTTAGCGCCTAAGCGTCTCCATATTCTCAGCTGCACATTGTTGGAGCGAACCATGCCTGTATTACTTTTTATCTCTCTTTTTACGCTGCTCGATTTTGTGGTCCTTTTCTCCATAGGCGGCCAAATAGGCCTTCTCGCCACCTTGTTATTGATTTTGATCACTGGCATTGGTGGGCTTCATCTCATCCGCCGCGAAGGCGCATCCACGTTAGCGCGCGCGAAGGAGAAAATGAACGCCGGGGAGATTCCTTCGACTGAGCTATTGACCGGCGCTGCGCTCATTTTTGGCGGGGCACTGTTAATGGCACCAGGCTTTTTATCTGACGCCCTTGGATTAGCTTGCTTACTCCCTAATGCTCGCCGCTTGATGCTCAAGCTACTGACATGGTTCGGACTCAAAGCCAGCGTGAGCACACAACACCAAGCGGGTGGGCAGCAGAACAGCAACACTTATACCGACACTCACTCAGATTCGTCGTCTAACGCCCATCAAGATGGCCCGCTAGAAGGTGACTTTATTAGCCGCGATGAACCACGCCCACGCCGCTGAACTGATAAGAGCACGGCGATAGAAAAAAAAGCCATTTTTTTCGCCTTTACCCCTTGAAAGGCTAACGCCAGCCCCCACTTTTGAGGCAGCACACAAGTTCGGCGAAGGCACATGCCATTCGCCATTAACAATGAAGGTCATACTACCTTCTCTTCTTGTTGGCACAGCTTTTTAAGCACGCCATGAGAAGCGTCATTTGGAAACCGCCCATTAGGGCTCAAAACGATACTCAGGAGAACGTGAGCATGAATATCCGTCCTTTGCACGATCGCGTCGTAATTCGTCGCGTAGAAGAAGAGCAAACCACTGCTGGTGGCATCGTGCTTCCGGGCAGCGCCCAGGAAAAGCCCACACGCGGCGAAGTATTAGCCGTGGGTAATGGCCGGATTTTGGAAAACGGTGATGTCCGCGCACTGGATGTCAAAGTGGGCGATAGCGTGATTTTCAAAGACGGCTTTGGCGTCGAGAAGCAGAAAATCGATGGCGAAGAAGTCTTGATCATGAGCGAAGCCGATATCCTGGCCGTCGTCGAAGGCTAAATAGGCGAAGGCAGCTATCCCCTTCTGGCTATTTGCTAACCCGTTTCATCGTTCATTTATATTTAACCGTTAGGAAGTTACGAACATGGCAGCTAAACAAGTTAAGTTCTCCGATGATGCACGCAAGCGCATGGCGCGCGGCGTAGACGTTCTCGCCAACGCAGTAAAAGCGACTCTCGGCCCGAAAGGCCGCAACGTCGTGCTAGAAAAGTCTTTCGGCGCACCGACCGTTACTAAAGACGGTGTTTCTGTCGCCAAAGAAATCGAGCTAAAAGACAAGTTCGAAAACATGGGCGCGCAAATGGTGAAAGAGGTTGCTTCGCAAACCTCTGACGCCGCAGGTGACGGCACCACCACCGCTACCGTACTGGCCCAGGCGATTGTGACGGAAGGCCTTAAGGGTGTGACCGCAGGCATGAACCCGATGGATCTTAAGCGCGGTATTGACCAAGCCGTCAATGCTTCTGTGAAAGAGATCCAGGCGCTATCTGTGCCTTGCACAGACTCAAAAGCGATTGCCCAGGTCGGCACCATCTCCGCTAACGGCGATGCACGTATCGGTGAAATCATTGCCGAAGCAATGCAGAAAGTCGGTAAAGAAGGCGTTATTACCGTCGACGAAGGCCGTGGCTTCGAAGACGAGCTGGAAGTCGTTGAAGGCATGCAGTTCGACCGTGGCTACCTTTCGCCCTACTTCGTGACCAACCAAGACACCATGGCGGTTGAGTTGGAAGATCCGTTCATCCTGATGGTGGACAAGAAGATCTCCAACATTCGCGAATTGCTGCCGACGCTAGAAGCCGTCGCAAAAGCTGGCAAGCCGCTGGTTATCATCGCCGAAGATATTGAAGGCGAAGCACTGGCGACACTGGTCGTCAATAACATGCGCGGCATTGTGAAAGTGGCTGCCGCGAAGGCACCGGGCTTTGGTGATCGTCGTAAAGCCATGCTGCAGGACATCGCGATCCTGACCAACGGCACCGTGATCTCTGAAGAAGTGGGCCTTACGCTTGAGCAAGCGACCCTGGATCACCTGGGTACCGCCAAGCGCGTCACCATGTCCAAAGAGAACACCACCATCATCGATGGCGCCGGTGCTGAAGGCGATATCGAAGCGCGCGTTGGCCAAATCCGCGCGCAAATCGAAGAGACTTCCTCTGATTACGATAAAGAGAAGCTCCAAGAGCGTGTCGCTAAGCTTGCTGGCGGCGTTGCCGTTATCCGCGTCGGTGCGGCTACCGAAGTGGAAATGAAAGAGAAGAAAGCTCGCGTTGAAGACGCGCTGCACTCGACTCGCGCTGCGGTGGAAGAAGGTGTTGTACCTGGTGGTGGTACCGCACTGATCCGTGTACTTACCAAAGTACAGGGCCTCACTGGTGACAACGAAGACCAAAACCACGGCATCAACATGGCACTACGAGCCATGGAAGCGCCGATGCGCCACATTGTCACCAACGCCGGCGTTGAAGCCGCTGTTGTGATCAACCGTGTGAAAGATGGCGAAGGCAACTTCGGCTACAACGCACAGACCGGCGAGTTTGGCGACCTGTTCGAAATGGGCGTCCTTGACCCGGCGAAAGTCACGCGTACTGCCCTGCAGTCTGCGGGCTCCGTCGCTGGTCTGATGATCACCACCGAGTGCATGATCGCCGACGATCCGGACGAGAAAGATGCCGCGCCGGATATGGGCGGCATGGGTGGAATGGGCGGTATGGGCGGCATGATGTAATGCACCCTTGAGCCAACCGCTCATTTGACGCTAAAACGTCAGCAAGAACCCCGCTCCGGCGGGGTTCTTGCGTTATGGGCGTGTTAATATTGCGACTTGCTCACTGTCTTACTTCCTCATATACCAACCACCGCCTGTTTAAGGTTTGAATTTCGTGCTTTCCAACATCCGCATTATCCTGGTTCAGACGTTTCACCCCGGTAATATCGGCGCCACCGCCCGCGCCATGAAGACGATGGGTCTCGAGCACCTCACCCTGGTCAACCCACGGGCATTTCCCGATGACGAAGCAACGCGACTCGCCGCCGGCGCCACTGACGTGCTGGAAAACGCGCGCGTTGTTGGCTCGCTTGATGAAGCGGTGAGTGACTGTGTGCAGGTCGTCGGGGCCAGCGCGCGACTTCGCAACATGCCTTTACCGCATTTTGACGAACCGGATAATATGGCCGAAAGCGTGGTGGAAAACGCCACGGCGGCGCCTGTCGCGCTAGTATTTGGAAGGGAGCGTTCGGGGTTAACCAACGATGAAATCCGTGCCTGTACCCATCAGGTCAGCATCCCGGCGAACCCGGAATACGGCATCCTCAACCTGTCTCAAGCAGTGCAAATTCTCGCTTACGAGGTTCATCGCTGCTTTCGAAAACGCCCTGGCAGCGGCTTTACCTACCAAACACCGACGCAGGCCACGCCGCCCAGTCGCGAGCAGTTTGGCTATTTTCAAGATCACTTACGCCAGGTGATGCACAAAAGTGGCTTTATCACTCAACCCCACGCACGAACCGAAGAACAGCTGCAGGCCCTATTCGCCCGCGCAGAGCCCTCGCGGCGCGAACTGTCGCTGCTGCGAGGGCTACTCAGTGCCGTTGAATCGCACTTACCGCCCCAGCCGAAAGAGTAGCAAGGGGCGGCAAGGCGCGTTACAGCATCATGGCGGCGAGCCAGCCAAAGCCGATCAGCGGTAGATTATAGTGAATAAACGTGGGTACAACGCTATCCCAGATATGGTCGTGCTGGCGGTCGACGTTAAGCCCGGAGGTAGGGCCGAGCGTGGAGTCGGAGGCGGGCGAGCCGGCATCACCAAGCGCCGCAGCCGTCCCCACCAGCACCACGGTTGCCATGGGGGAAAAGCCAAACTGAACCGCCAATGGCACAAAAATCGCCGCGATAATCGGGATGGTAGAAAACGACGAACCAATCCCTAGCGTGATAAACAAGCCCACCAGCAACATGACCAAGGCGGCCAAGCCGCGGTTATCCCCAAACAGGGCAAACGCCCCTTCCACCAGCGCATCAATGTCTCCGGTGGTTTTCATCACCTCGGCAAACCCGGCAGCGGAAATCATAATGAAGCCGATCAACGCCATCATGCGCATACCGCTGGTGAAAAGACCATCCGCCTCGCGCCACTTAAAAATACCGCCTAGCGACAAAAGCGCTACACCGACCAAGCCGCCTAAAATCATCGAGCCGCTATAAAGCTGCAGACCCAGCGCCGCGGCAATCGCTACGCCCGACATGACAAGCCCCAAAGTGTGCGGCTCCTGAGGGGCCGAATGCCCTTCATGGGCGTTGGCACTGACAACATCGGCACTGTCGTAATGACGCGGCTTGCGATAGCTGAAGAAAATCGCCACAGCTAACCCCAACGCCATACCACCCACGGGAACCGCCATCGCCATCGGCACCATGGCACGGGTAATCTCAAGCCCTAACGGTTCGCCAGCGCTATTCAAATTGGCAAGCAAAATATCGTTTAGGAAGATAGCGCCAAACCCAACGGGTAGCAGCATGTAAGGCGCCGTCAACCCAAACGTCAGCGCGCAGGCCACCGCGCGGCGGTCAAGGTTGAGCTGGTTCATGACCTTTAAGAGCGGCGGAATCAAAATCGGAATAAAAGCGATATGGACCGGAATCAGGTTTTGCGATGAAACCGCCATCAGCAGCACGGCGGTAAGCAGTAGTGTTTTCACACGCGATTGATGCGCGGCGCTGGTTTCCTGCCCAAGCAAGACAATCAACCGTTTGGCGAGCAAATCCGGCAGGCCTGAGCGAGAAATCGCCACCGCAAACGCCCCAAGCGTCGCGTACGCCAATGCTACCTGCGCACCACCACCCACGCCTTGGTGAAAAGCATCCAGCGTTTGCTCAAGCGTTAAGCCTCCTACTAGGCCGCCCACAAGCGCGCCAACCACCAGCGCAAACACCACGGAGACCCGCGCCAGCGATAACGCTACCATCACCAATACGGCAAGAATTACTGCATTCATGAAATTTCCTAGCAAGAGTCAGTGAATGTATAAGTAAGCAAGTACTGAAAAGCGGCGGATTTTAGCAGATAGCGCCGAGTTAAAAAGCTGTTGCTAGTAAATAAACCTTAATCTGCGATCAAGATCATTACGTTTATCTCTAACGCTTGCTGCTATTGCCTTCGTTACTTACTCACTACCCTACTCTTCACTACCTACTCATCGCCTGTTTGATGGACGTCACTCAGCCCGTTTGCCAGCCTTTAAAACACCAATGGTGCCCATGCTAGGCACGTGCAAAGCATGGGCGCGCATGCCATAGTGAATGCGTTATAAGCCTGCAAACAAAAATGCCATGACTACTACGCCTTCAGCGAAAGCTACTGCCGCTTCTGCTCTCCCATCACGCCATGCGGCGCTGCTCTTGATCGTGCTCGGCAGCTTGGTGATTTCCACCGCTATGGGACTTCGCCACGGCTTCGGGCTCTTTATGGAGCCCATGAGCAGCGACTTCGGCTGGGGGCGTGGGGTGTTCGCCTTTGCCCTGGCGTTGCAAAACCTAGTGTGGGGGCTATCGCAGCCCTTTACCGGCGCGCTGGCTGACCGCTTCGGTGCCGCGCGGGTCATCGTCATTAGCGGGGCGCTTTACGCCGTTGGCCTTTTAATGATGGGGCTGGCCAACTCGGCGCTGGGTATGACATTAAGCGCCGGGATTTTGATTGGCCTGGGCCTCTCCGGCACCACATTTTCGGTAATCCTTGGTGCAGTGGGGCGCGCAGTCTCACCTGAGAAACGCAGCATGGCGATGGGGATTGTCAGCGCAGCGGGTTCGTTTGGGCAGTTTGCCATGCTGCCGGGCACACTCGGGCTTTTAGAATGGCTTGGTTGGTCGGCGGCGCTGCTGGCGATGGGCGCAATTGCTGCGCTGATGATCCCGTTTGGGGCGTTTTTGCGCGATACGCCTTCCCCACGCGGCGCGACGGATCTCACCTTAAAAGACGCGCTAAACGAAGCCGCCGGGCAAAAAGGCTTTTGGATGTTGTGCCTGGGCTTTTTTGTCTGTGGCTTTCAGGTGGTGTTTATTGCCGTGCATTTGCCGGGTTATCTGTTCGACAACGGCTTGCCTGTCGAGGTGGGCAGCACCGTACTGGCCCTGGTGGGGCTTTTTAATATCTTCGGAACGTATCTCGCTGGCTGGCTAGGCGGGTTTATTTCCAAGCCGCGGCTTTTAAGCTGGCTTTACATCATTCGCGGTGCGGTGATTGCGGCCTTTGTGTTCATGCCGCTAAGCACGTTCAGCACCTATCTTTTCGGTATCGCGATTGGGCTTTTGTGGCTTTCTACCGTACCGCTAACCAACGGCATCGTGGCGTCTGTCTTTGGTGTGCGCCATCTATCAATGCTCGGCGGCATCGTATTTCTTTTCCACCAGCTCGGCTCGTTTATGGGCGTATGGCTCGGCGGCTACCTGTACGACCTGACCGGTCACTACAACACCGTATGGCAAATAGCGATTTTGCTGTCAGTGGTGGCGGCGGCGCTGCACTGGTTTATCAGCGAAGCGCCGCTTGAGCGTCAAACTCGCTTAATCGGCATCAAGTAGCGTTAAACAGTCGCTGGCGATCACACGCTCTTCATCGGTCGGGATCACCCACACCCCCACGCGGCTATCCAAGCTAGCAATCCACGTTTTGTCTCGCACATTAGCGTCGCTATCGAGCTGTACACCCAGCCACTCGCACTGCGCGGCGACTTTCTCGCGAACGCGGGCAGCATGCTCGCCAATACCGGCGGTAAACACCAATTGATCTAGCCCGCCTAACGCAGCGGCCAAACTGCCAATTTCCCGGGCAATACGATAGCAGTAGAGATCAATAGCTTCTTGTGCCTCGGGCGCGTCGCTTGTCAAAAGCTCACGCATATCGCTGCTAATACCGGAGACGCCCAAAAGCCCCGACTGCTTATACAAAAGCGTGGAGACTTCCTGTGCTGACATGCCCTCTTGCTCGATCAAATGCAGCACTAGACCGGGGTCGAGCGAGCCTGAGCGAGTGCCCATCGCCAGCCCTTCCAATGCGGTAAAG
Source organism: Vreelandella salicampi (assembly GCF_013415105.1). Lineage (GTDB taxonomy): Bacteria > Pseudomonadota > Gammaproteobacteria > Pseudomonadales > Halomonadaceae > Vreelandella > Vreelandella salicampi. The sequence continues at coordinate 78,597 of NZ_JACCDF010000009.1, read as the reverse complement.
CCCATGGTGGAAGCAACACTCTTGCCGTTATGTATTGCGCAGAGACTGGCGCCGTTGCCCAGGTGCGCCACAATCACGCGCTCGCTAGCGGCGTCACTAGGAAGTACATCGGGCAGCGTGCGGTTGATGTAATCATACGAAAGCCCGTGAAAACCATAGCGGATCAACCCTTTGGCCGTCAGCTCCCGGGGCAGTGCGAACTGTTTAGCCACCCAAGGCTGATCAGCGTGGAAGGCGGTATCGAAGCTTGCTACCTGAGGCACTTCGGGGTAGCGCGCCATCAAGAGCTTAATCGGCGCCAAGCAGTGCGGTTGATGTAGCGGCGCCAGGCTTGAGAGGGTCTCCAGCTCGTCAACGTCGTCCGCACTCAATACCACTGCTTCACGGTAACGCTGCCCGCCGTGAACCACACGATGGCCGATCCCACCAAGCGTCCCGCCCCCTTCGCGGTTGGCAAGCCACGCCATCAATAGGGTGATGGCATCTTCATGGTTATCGGCCGCGTGTAATTCGTCGAGTGCGTACTCCTCCCCGCTCTCGGCTACCAGCTTGAGGGTAACGGCGGCGCCCCTCGTGCCCAATCCGGAAAAATGCCCTCTGTAGTGCAACGCAAGCGCCTTCAATGCGGATTCACTGTTTCCTTCTGGCGTCTTTGCGGCGGCATAGAGCGCAAACTTCAAGCTGGAGGAACCGCTATTGAATACCAAAATCTCGTTCATCATCACTATCCTTTCAACGCCGCAGAGGCAAGTGCGCGCTGCTGCTGATCAGCTAGCAAAAGTGCCAACGCGCAGGAGGCCATACGCGTCAAGGCATCATCGGCGCGACTGGTGAGGATAATCGGCACGCGGGCACCTACGACCAAGCCAGCGCCGGTGGCATCGGCTAGGTGGCTTAGCTGCTTCATTAGCATGTTGGCCGCCTCTAAATCGGGCGCCAGCAGAATATCCGCGCGCCCCGCAACCGGCGAAACAATCCCTTTGGTCTTGGCGGCGGCTTCCGAAACAGCATTATCAAACGCCAAGGGGCCATCCAAGGTACCGCCGGTGATTTGACCACGATCCGCCATTTTGCATAGCGCGGCGGCATCCAGTGTTGAGGCAATTCTGGGGTTGATGGTTTCAACGGCGGAGAGAATGGCCACTTTCGGGTCGTGATTGCCCAGCGCATGGGCAAGCTCAATGGCGTTTTGCACGATGTCGCGCTTCTGATCCAACTTCGGGTAGATATTGATCGCCGCATCGGTGATCAACAACGGGCGTGGATAGGTTGGCACATCGAAGGCCATTACATGGCTTAGGCAGCGCTCAGTGCGCAGGCCGCTTTCCCGATTAACCACTTCGTGCAGCAGTTCATCGGTATGCAATGCCCCTTTCATCAATGCATCCACGCTACCTTTCCGGGCGAGCGCAACGGCTTTCTCCGCTGCGTCGTGGCTATGCTGCGTATTGACCAGCTCAAAGTCGCTGATATCTACCTCAGCACTGTCGGCAGCCGCACGGATTTTTCCTTCAGGCCCCACCAGCACCGGGATAATCAGCCGCTGTGCGGCGGATTCCACCGCGCCACGAATGGAGCTTTCATCCACGGGGTGAACCACGGCAGTGCGCATAGGGTCAGGGTGATCGGCCGCGGTTAAAATTTCGTGCAGACGACCGCGTTCGGTTAAACGCACTTTGGGCATGACGGTGCGCGGGCGGCGGATTTTTTTGGTCGGGGCGAGCACCCGCGCCTCGCCTTCTATCACCGTGTCACCGCGCTGATTTTGGCAATGGCAGGCGAAAGTAATCTGATGGTGGCCCTGATCTTTCTCCAACACCTTAACCGACACTTTTAGCACGTCGCCTAGCCGCACCGGGGCCTTAAAGCGCAGCGTTTGCCCCAAATAGACCGTTCCCGGCCCGGGTAACTGCGTGCCAAGTACGGTGGAAATCAGCGCTCCGCCCCACATGCCGTGGGCGATCACTTCTTGGAAGCGACTGCTTTTGGCGAAATCATCATCCACATGTGCCGGATTAACATCGCCGGACATGATGGCAAAAAGTTTGATGTCTTCCATCGTCAGGCGCTTTTCTAAGTGCGCCTCATCGCCCACACAAATTTCATCGAAGGTACGATTCTCGATCACATCATCCAAATCGCTCATTCTGTTCTCCCTTTAATAAAGCACAGCGGTTAAAAGCGGATATGCTGGCACGTCTCATGCAGTGGCTAAGCATCACCAAAAGCAATACTGCCTTCATTAGCAAGACCCGCTACAATGCCCACCTTTCCACGCATCGAAAACACCTGAGTCACGAAAACCTCTTTAAGCTGAATATAACCATAGCACCCGCATTGCGCTGCAACATTGATAATGAGCAAGATCAAAGCGGCAAAGCTTTACATTAGATATGATTAGCGCTAAATCGTGACAACTTAACGAACGACTCACTTAAACTTTTGCGGACACCCGATGGATTTTTTAATTTCACTCTCTCGACAACTGAAAGATAGCCTGCGCGACCTAGCACCGGTCGTGCTGGTGATTGGCTTTTTTCAACTTGTCGTCATTCGTCAACCTTTACCTGACTCGCTAGCCTTGATCGATCTTGCCTTGGGATTGGTGTTTGTAGTGGTGGGCTTAACCTTGTTTATCAAAGGGTTGGAGCTAGGGCTCTTCCCTATTGGCGAAAACCTAGCCCGCGCCTTTGTTCAAAAGGGCTCGGTTACCTGGTTGCTCCTCTTTGCGTTCGCTTTAGGTCTTGGCTCCACGGTGGCAGAACCTGCACTTATTGCCGTTGCGGCAAGGGCGAGTGAAGTTGTTTCTGAAGGTGGGTTGATTGCCAGTAGCGAATCGGCACAACAGTCGTTTGCGTTTATATTACGCATGGTGGTGGCCATTTCCGTCGGCACGGCCGTGGTTGTTGGCGTATTGCGTATTCTGAAAGGTTGGCCGCTGCACCTGATGATTATCGGGGGCTATGTCGTGGTCCTACTGCTTACACTAATCGCCCCGAGTGAAATTATCGGCATCGCTTACGACTCCGGCGGAGTCACCACATCCACGATTACCGTACCTCTCGTAACGGCACTGGGGGTAGGGCTAGCTACCGCCATTAAAGGACGCAACCCCATGCTGGATGGTTTCGGCTTAATTGCGTTTGCATCGGTCATGCCGATTATTTTCGTACTGCTTTTCGGGATTTTTGGCCTTAACCTTATTGCAGGGAGCACCTAATGACGTTAATTGCCATTTTCTGGGATACATTGCTCGATATTTTACCTATTGCCGCCATTATCTTTGGTTTTCAATACATTGTAATCCGCAAACGTATCAAGCATCTCTCTCAGGTATTGATCGGCTTCTTCATGGTATGGGTGGGGCTTTCGTTCTTTTTAGTCGGACTAGAACAAGCGCTTTTCCCCATGGGAGAATTAATGGCCACCCAGCTCACCGATACGACGTTTTTGCCTGAGCTGGCCGCTGGCGCTGAGCGCCACTGGAGCGACTATTATTGGGTTTACCTGTTCGCATTTACCATTGGCGCCAGCACCACCATTGCCGAGCCTTCCCTTATTGCCGTTTCGCTTAAAGCCGGTGAAATTTCCGGCGGTACCATTAATCCGCTAATGCTGCGAATTTCGGTGGCACTGGGGATGGCGTTTGGGATTACGCTAGGCACTTGGCGGATCGTGATGGGTTGGCCACTACAGTGGTTTGTGTTGGTGGCTTACATTCTCGTGATTATCCAGACATTCCGCTCGCCTCGGAGCATTATTCCGCTAGCATTCGACTCAGGCGGTGTCACTACTTCCACCATCACCGTGCCGATTATTGCCGCATTAGGGTTAGGACTTGCTACCGCAATTCCCGGCCGCAGCCCCATTATGGATGGCTTTGGCATGATTGCACTCGCTTGCCTATTCCCCATCATTACCGTGATGGGCTATGCCCAAGTCGCTGAATGGCTAGAAAGAAGCAGACCATCATCAGACATCACCCACACCCACTCAGACCACACGACATAACACTTGCACGCCTAAATGTATCTGGCGTTATAAGGAGAATGGAATGCGTTTTAAGCTAATTGTGGCGCTCGTCGAAGATGAGCGAACCGACGCGATTCTTAAAGCGGCCCGTGATGCAGGAGCAACGGGGTCGACAGTTATTAACAACGCGCGCGGGGAAGGCTTAAAAAAAGCCCGCGGTATTTTCGGGATGCAAATTAATGCACAGCGTGATGTATTGCTATTTCTCGTCGAGGAGCATATCAGCCGCACTATTCTTGAGGCGATTGCAGAGGTGGGCGAGTTTGATGAAACACCGGGCACAGGCATCGCATTTCAAGTCGATGTTGAAGACGCTATCGGCGTAAATCACCAAATCAAATCGCTGTCCGATACTGTCAATAAAGTCATATAAGGAAAGAACACCATGTCGACTCAAGAAACCGCTATTACCACGCGGGATATCATGCATCAACGCTACCTTCTCGTTGATGGTTTTGTCACCGTGGCGGACGGTATCAAGCTATTGTGTGAGCATAACGCGAGCGCCTTGGTGATCAAAAAACGCAATGAAAACGATGAGTATGGCATTGTGCTGCCGTCGGACATTGCGAAAAAAGTGCTCGCGCCTAATCGTGCGGCAGAGCGCATCAATTTGTATGAGATCATGAGCAAGCCGATTATCGGCGTTCGGCCCGAGATGAATGTCCGCTACTGCGCACGCTTGTTTGATCAGTTCGGCTTGGCTCTCGCCCCCGTGATTGATCACCAGCACCAAGTAATGGGCATTGTTGACTACTCAACCTTAGTACTTCACGGTCTTGCGCCACAACACGGTATTTGCGTTTAACGCCGCGCTGATCCCTATCCCTAAGAGATCATGCGCCAGCGCCGCCACTGGCGCATGATCACACCGTGCTTGGGCGAAAACAGCAGGGCTAAGAAAAATAAGCCGGTCGCGACCAGTACAATGGAACCGCCGGAAGCCACATCCAGCACAAACGAAAACCACAGCCCTAGCACCGCCGAACTCACCCCAACCATCACCGAAAGCCACAGCATAGTGGCAAAGCGATCCGTTAGCAGATGCGCCGTCGCACCGGGGGTAATCAGCATCGCCACCACCAAGATAATCCCAACCGTCTCAAGACTTGCCACGATGGTCAGCGTCAGCAGCAAAATCAGCCCGTAATGAATCACGCTGGTGTGAAACCCCAGCGCTTGGGCCTGTTGCGGGTCAAATGCGTAGAGCATCAAAGGCCGGTAAGCGAGCCACACCACCAGCAGCGTGATCACGCTGGCCACAAGCGTCAGCAGTAGCGCCGAAGGCTGAACCCCCAACACGTTGCCGAAGAGAATATGCAACAGATGGGTGCTTGAGGCGATCTTGCTCACGATCACAATGCCAACGGCAAAGGCGCCGGTGAACATTAGCCCCATCGCCGCGTCGGATTTGATCCGCGTGTGACGCTCAATCGCGCCAATGCCTAACGACGTCAGCGCACCAGTGATGAAGGCGCCGATAAAAAAAGGCCAACCTAAAAGGTAGGCGACAGCGACCCCGGGAAGCACCGCATGAGAAATCGCATCTCCCAGCAGCGACCAGCGCTTTAACACCACAAAGCAAGAGAGCAGCCCGCAAATCGCTCCTACGAGCATTGAGGTCAAAAGCGCGCGCTGCATAAAGGCGTACTGAAATGCCTCGGAGACAGTTTCGGGCAGTAAGTTCACCACTGCCATTAAGCCCGTCGTTAATATAGCGATTAGCGAGTCAGTGAGCGCTGGCAACGGCTAGCTCCTTGGTGCAAAGATAGATTGGTGCAAAGATAGGGCACAAAAATGCGCTAACAAGTTGATTAATTTCATTCGGATGACATCCCCACCGCTAGCTCGGCCAGTTTGGCATCGCTAAGCATTTCAGCAGGGCTTCCCGCACCGCGTACCGTGCGGTTAATAAGCACCACATGATCCACAAAACGACGTGCTCCAGGCATATCGTGGGTGACCATGATCACCGTTCTCCCCGCCTGGCGCTGTTTGGCCAACACATCCAAAATCAGCTGTTCGCTGGGTGGGTCAACGCCAGCAAGCGGCTCGTCAAGCAGAAGGGTATCGGCTTGCTGAGCCAGCGCCCGGGCAAGCAGAACGCGTTTTTTTTGCCCACCGGAAAGCGCACCAATCGGCCGCTTGGCCAATGCCGACATATCCACGGCATCAAGCGCTTCGCTAACCGCTTGGTGGTGGCGCGGGTGAGCAAAGCGCATGGGCAAAAGACGTCGCCACAGCGCATCTTGGCGTATATGGCCAAAGCGCCCGGTCATGACGGTTTCCCACACCGAGATAGGGAAATCCCACTCAATGGCATCGCGTTGTGCCATGTAGGCAATTCGACCGGCGCGGCGGTGCTCGGCAATCGGCTCGCCGAAAGCCGTCACCTCGCCTTTGAGTGCTTTCATACTGCCGGTTAGCACGTGAAAAAGCGTCGACTTCCCGGCGCCATTGGGCCCCACAATCGCCGTCCACTCTCCCCTGGGAAAGCAAACGCTGATATCGCTTAACACCGGGTGACGCTGATAAGCCGCATAAAGGCCATTCACTGCAATCGCCCCGGTATCGGAAGGCTTATTCGCCATGGTCTGCTTCCGTAACAAGGTGGCGACGCAGCAATTCGGCGTTATAACGCATCATGTCTTGGTACGTGCTTGCCGGGCCACCTGGCTCGCTGAGTGAGTCCACATAGAGTGGGCCCGCAGCAGGAACGCCGGTATCGCGGGCAATACTGGTGACATGACGATCAGAGATCGTGCTTTCCCAAAAAATAGCCCCCGGTTGGCGCTCGTTGATTTTGTCTACGACCTGCATCATCTGCCGTGGCGAGCCTTCCGATTCGGCGTTATTGCCCCAGATGCCAGTATGCTCAAACTCAAAGGCGTTGGAAAAATAGGTAAAGGCCGCTTCGCTAGTGAGCAAAAAACGCTGCTCTGGCGCTATGGGCGCAAGCGTTGCGGTCATGTCGTCATAAAGCGTATCAAGCGATGCTTGGAAGGCCTCGGCGCGCTGCTCAAACCCTTGCGCGTGGTTTGGGGCCGCGTCGGCGAGCGCGTCCGCGATCACCTCGGCGTAGGCGGCCACAGCACGTGGGTCCATCCACAAATGCGGGTCAATATCGCCGGAAAGCTCACCGGTCACAATCGGCTCAGTGGGGTAGCCCGAAGATTCAGCCACAGCCACCATCGGTACCCCATCACGTATGGTCGCCTCCACTTGGCCCATCCACTGCTCCAACTGGTAACCATTGTAGAAGACGATATCGGCACGCTCTAAATGCGCGAAGTTGCTTGGCACGAGCTCCCACTCGTGCACTTCGGCATTCACCGGTGTGAGCACCGCCACCTCGGCCGCGTTACCCGCCACCTGCTTTACAACATCGCCCAGCACGGAAAACGTTACCGCGATTTGCAGCGGTGACTGAGCGTGAGCGCCGAATGAAACGGTCGACAATGTAAACGGCAAGCAAATCCACAACCAATAACGGCGCTGGGGCATGATGATTCTCCGCTGTGTTAAGCTCTAAAGAAGCACTGTAGCTTACTAAAAAAGCAAGGTGCAAATAGTTTAGCCTTGGCTAACTATGATGCACTAAGATATAGGATCACCGCTAATGAGCTTTTTCATTCACTTTGATACGTTTGCCTAATGAGTAACGACCCGCATTTTTCACAACGGCCGTCAAAAACATCTTTACAAAGTGGTGATGCGTTACCGCCCATAGAGCAGCACGCACGCCAATATGAAGCCGTCCGCAGCGCTCATGAAACCGAGTTGATTGAGGATTACGTCGAGTTGATTGGCGATTTGCTACTACATCGAGAAGAAGCGCGCGCGGCGGATATCGCTAGTCGCATGGGAGTAAGCCAAGCGACGGTTTCGAAAATGATTCGCCGTTTAAACGAGCTAGGCTTAGTGACAAACAAGCCCTACCGCTCGCTTTTTCTCACCCAGCAAGGGCAGGCTATGGCCGACGCGTCGCGTCAGCGTCACCATATCGTGCTGCATTTTTTACGCGCTCTTGGCGTCAGTGATACCACCGCGCGCATCGATGCCGAAGGGATGGAGCACCACGTGAGCGACGAAACGCTCGCCATTATGCAGCGCTATACCGAAACACAAGAAAACCGTTAGTTAGAAAATTGTCCATCGGCCAGGCTTGCTATCCCAACCGAGGCTGACACGTAGAGGGGCTTTTCTTCCACATAGATCACTGGTTCAGTGTTTAAGCGCTGCAAGAAGCGCTCGACCATTACAAGAGCACCGCTGACTATTTCATCCGGCAGAATAATCAAAAACTCCTCGCCTCCGTAGCGACCTGCCAAATCCCCCTCGCGTATTGAGGCTTTAAGCACCGCGCCGAACCGCTCCAGCACTTTATCCCCCACCTGAACGGCTCAGGCAACGCAAGCAGCAATGTCGGTTCAGATATTTCGGGCGGAAAGTTTACATTGGGCATGCCCGCTCACCTATCGTAATCGCTATTGGGCACGAAAACCGCTGACATTATGACGAAACAGAATTAGACCACTACAACCGCAGCGAAAGTTGTATCAAAATTCCACCTATAAATCGCTTCACGTGCTTCGAGTCAATTTATTGTTGAGCCTAAAAGAGCAGAGCATCTGTTGTTTTTCTGACCACGGTACGCCAGCGCACATACTCGTCTCACTTCCATGGCGCATCCTTAATCACACGCAAACTTCAGCTACGCCATGCCGATCCCGCCGTCCCGGCATGGCGTACAAGACCCGGCAGGAGACTGCTAATGGAAACCCTAGGGCAGAAAAATGACCTCACCAGCGAACCGCGCGCCCTCATGCGTGCCCTGGGAGACTACCGCACGCCACGCATCGCCCGCAGCGTCATCGAACTGTTGGTCACGCTAATTCCCTTCGCTTTTTTCTGGGCCCTCTCATGGGTGGTACTGAGCGCCGGCCACTGGCTCGGCCTAGTGCTAACCATACCCGCCGCAGGCTTTCTCGTGCGCCTATTCATGATCCAGCATGACTGCAGCCATGGCGCTTTCTTCCCCTCAAAGCACGCCAATGACTGGGTCGGGCGGGTGATCGGTGTGCTGACCCTAACCCCCTTTGACTTCTGGCGTCATACCCACAGGCACCATCATGCCCATTCCGGCAATCTCGATCGCCCGCGTATCGGTGGCATCGACACCTTGACAGTCGAGGAGTTTAGCGCCCTGCCTCGCGACGAGAGACTGCGTTACCGCTTCTATCGTCATCCCCTCGTCCTCTTCGCTCTCGGCCCTGCTTACCTATTCTTGCTCGACAATCGATTGCCGGTAGGCTTCATGCGCGCAGGCTGGATGCCCTGGCTGAGCACTATGGCGACCAATGCGGCAATTTTGGTACTCATTGCCACCATGATGTGGCTGGTGGGCATCGGCCCCTTCCTGCTCGTGCAGCTGCCGATCACGCTGCTCGCCGGAACGGTCGGTGTCTGGCTCTTTTATATCCAGCACCAGTTCGAGGACACCTTCTGGGAGCACGACCCCAACTGGACCTTCCAGGAGGCGGCGCTGCACGGCAGCTCACACTACGACCTGCCCGGCGTCTTGCGTTGGTTCACCGCTAACATCGGGGTGCATCATGTCCATCACCTTTGCAGCCGTATTCCCTTCTACCGCCTGCCCGATGTGCTGCGCGATTACCCAGAACTGCGTGGTATCGGCCGCCTCACCCTATGGCAGAGCTTCGCCTCTGTACGCCTGGTCCTGTGGGACGAGGACAAGCACCGCTTGGTGAGCTTCAGGGAGGCAAATGTCTGATCTGTCGGGAGCTCGTCACGCCCTGGCAGCATAAATTAAACGGCCGTTCTAAAGAATGACAAAAAACGGCCCGAGTCAGCGACTAATCAGGTAATCAAACACACGAGTTCCGACACCTAGATGCACAAGGTGAGAATTTGGGTATCGTTTTTGAGGCAGGAATAGCTAAGCTTACGGCAATACATGAAGACAACGCTTTTGTAAGCGTTACTAAAAAAGAGACTACGCCACGCTGAAAGGCAATTTATGCCAAGGTGGGTGTAATTGATGCCAAATCAGAAATGAAACGATACAAATGGAGGCGGCCCCAAAAGCCACATCCCGGCACACACATCCACCACTACCGTTGCTCCCTTCCGGGCCTGGCGGGGTTCGCGGTTTAGCGTTGCGGGAGGACCTAAGGGGCCACCATAATCGCGCGTACTAGCAACTATCTACACTTTACGTCACTTCGTACAATCTTGCTCTCGCTGTGGTGGCTACGCCCTGATTTGAACAGGGGACCCCATCATTATGAGTGATGTGCTCTAACCAGCTGAGCTACGTAGCCTTTCCTTCACAGCGGGTGCAGATTATGCCTATCTTGTTAGGTAAAGGCAAGCCGGATTACGGCTTGCCTTTTTGCGTTACTTAGTACGCGCGATAAACCGTTATTTAAGCGCCGCACGCACAGCAGGCTCGCCCGGCTCACCATCGAGGGTAGTGACGCCGTCAAGCCACTCTGCCAACAGCTCATCGTCAGCCTGCTGGAGGTAGTCACGCGCCGCTTCGCGCGGGTCTTCGCCCTCATCCATGATCTCGCCCATCAGCTGGTTTTCCATCTCCAGTGTGAACGTCATGTTATTAAGCAGCGTACCCACATTCTCGCACTCTTGCGCGTAGCCACCACGAGTATTGGTATACACCGTTGCGCCGCCCAAATCCGGGCCAAAGTAGTCGTCAGCGCCGGAGAGATAAGCCATATCGAAGTTGGTGTTCATCGGGTGCGGCTCCCAACCCAAGAACACCATCCATTTTTCATTGGGTACCCGCGCGCTAAGCTCCGCAAGCATACCCGCTTCACTGGAATCAACCAGGCTCCAATCGCCTAACCCGAAGGCGTCGTCGTCAATCATTTGCTGAATCAGCTCGTTACCGTCATTGCCGGCTTCAATGCCGTGCAAATCGCTATCAAACTTCTCAGCGTTTTCTGCCAGGTCCGTAACTGAAGTAACGCCAGCATCGTAAACATACTGTGGTACGGCCAGCGTGTACTTAGCCCCTTCCAAGTTGGCAGATAAACGATCAACGGTACCGTCTTCTACATAGGGATCGCTGATAGAGGCCATTGACGGCATCCAGTTACCCAAGAAGACATCGAAATCGCCATTTTTCATGCCCGAATAGGCAATTGGGACGGAAACCGTATCGATGCGTGTGTCGTATCCCAGTGCTTCTAGCACCTCGGTGGCAAGCGCGGTGGTCGCGGTGATATCGGTCCAGCCGACTTCAGCAAAACGCACTTCTTCGCATTGATTGGCTTGCGCCGTGATTGGTAGGCCCGCGGCGATAAGCAGCGTACCTGCCAAACGATAACGTGAAGATAATAATGACATAGCCGTCTCCTTAATTAAGGTTCTTACTCAACACAGATTGGATCACTGCGTCGTTAAACACCAAAATCTTTTTATTGATTGAACGTTCAATAAAAAGATGTCACACTACACAGGTAATCACGCTTGAAGGTTAGATTCAAGTCCGTGTGGCGCCGCGTTAAACGCTTATAAGCTAATGCCGCCAAGCATGTGACGACGGCTGCCGAACGTTGATAAGGAGGACACTGTGCCCAAAGTCGGAATGGAACCCATACGCCGCCAGCAACTGATTCACGCGACCATGACAGCCATTGATGATGTCGGGCTGGCTGAAGCCACTGTGCTGCGCATTGCGCGCCATGCGGGTGTATCGGCAGGTATTATCAGCCACTACTTCGGCGGCAAAGATGGCCTTTTAGAAGCCACTATGCGGCAGATATTGACCGACCTTAGCGATGCTGTTGCGGCACGTCGGCACATACTGACCGACGACTCTCCGCGAGCGCATATCGGCGCCATCATTGAAGGTAACTTTGACCGCACCCAGGTCACCGGGCCTGCGGCTAAAACATGGCTCGCCTTTTGGGCCAGCAGCATGCACAAGCCGATGTTGCAGCGGCTGCAAAACGTCAACGACCGACGCCTTTACACCAATCTTTGTCATCAATTTCGACGCGTAATGCCGCGCCCTCAAGCGCGTAACGCGGCCCGCGGCTTAGCCGCGATGATTGATGGCTTATGGTTACGTGGCGCGCTAACCCCGGAAGGCTTAGATGCTGACCGAGCGCGAGCGTTAGCCCACGCGTATCTCGATCAACTACTTGCTCAACCAACGGATTGAAAGCGTTTGATGCTTTCCCGTATTAGCGCATTTTTCTCTGTTTCTGATTGTCTTAGGCTTTGCTCGACTTAGACTTTGGTCGACTTAAGTTCTGAGCAACAAATTTTTGCTATCTCCACTTTTGCGATGAATGAAAAGGAGCAACCCATGGCTCAACAAGACACTCTTCCGCTTTACATCGAAGGCCGCCGTGTACAGGCCACTTCCGGCGAGACGTTCAGCATTACCAACCCGTTTGACGGCAGCCCGCTGGCAACGGTTGGCCAAGCGAGCCAAGCGGACGTCGACAGCGCCGTTGAAGCGGCTCAGCACGGTCAACGCGAATGGGCCGCGATGACCGGCATGGAACGCGCGCGCATCCTGCTACGTGCCGTCGCCCTGCTGCGCGAACGCAACGACGAGTTGGCCGAGCTGGAAACCCGCAATACCGGTAAGCCGATTAGCGAAACCGCGAGCGTGGATATCGTGACCGGGGCTGATGCCCTGGAGTATTACGCTGGCCTTGCTCCGGCCATTGAGGGTAGCCAAATTCCGCTGCGCGATAGCTCGTTTATTTACACCCGCCGCGAGCCGCTCGGTGTCATTGGCGCTATCGGCGCCTGGAACTACCCGATTCAAATCGCCTGCTGGAAAGCCGCCCCTGCGCTAGCCGCTGGCAATGCCATCGTGTTCAAGCCCAGCGAAGTCACCCCGCTCACCACCATGAAGCTGGCCGAAATCTTCACCGAAGCAGGCCTACCCGACGGCGTGTTCAACGTGGTGCAAGGCGATGGCCGCGTCGGTGCTATGCTCACCACGCATGAAGGTATCGACAAAGTGTCGTTCACCGGTGAAGCCGGTACCGGCAAGAAGGTCATGTCGGCAGCCGCAGAATCGACGCTTAAAGACGTCACCATGGAGCTAGGCGGCAAATCACCGCTCATCGTGTTTGCTGATGCGGATCTCGACCGCGCTGCGGACGCTGCCATGATGGCGAATTTCTACTCCAGCGGCCAAATCTGCACCAACGGCACCCGTGTCTTTGTCGAAGCAAGCATCAAGGATGCGTTTGAAGCCAAGCTGGTCGAGCGCGTTAAGCGCATCAACGCCGGTGACCCGATGGACCCCGCCGTTAACTTCGGCCCGCTGGTCAGCTTTGAGCATCAGGAAAAAGTGCTCTCCTACATTGCGCTGGGTAAAGAACAAGGCGCGCGCGTTTTGGTCGGTGGCGACGCCTGGAACAACGACGCCTTTGCCAACGGTGCCTGGGCCGCCCCGACGGTCTTTACCGACTGCACCGACGATATGCGCATCGTGCGCGAAGAGATCTTCGGCCCAGTGATGTCAGTGCTCGCGTTTGACGATGAAGACGAAGTCATTCGCCGCGCCAACGATACGAAATACGGCCTCGCCGCCGGTATCTTTAGCGAAAGCTTGAACCGCGCCCACCGCGTCATTCACCAGCTGGAAGCCGGTATTTGCTGGATCAATACCTGGGGCGAATCGCCTTCAGAGATGCCGGTCGGCGGTTACAAAGAGTCCGGCATTGGGCGCGAAAACGGTGTCGAGACGCTCGCCCACTATACCCAGACCAAATCCGTGCAGATCGAAATGGGTCCGTTTGAGTCAGTATTTTAAGGAGTTTTTATGTCGCAAACACGCGAATTTGATTACATCATTATTGGCGCGGGCTCAGCGGGTAACGTGCTGGCCACGCGCCTCACCGAAGACAGCAACGTTAGCGTATTGCTGCTGGAAGCCGGTGGCCCGGATTATCGCTTTGATTTCCGCACTCAAATGCCCGCCGCTCTTGCCTACCCACTACAAGGCAAGCGCTACAACTGGGCATTTGAAACCGACCCGGAACCGTTTATGGACGGTCGCCGCATGGAGTGTGGCCGTGGCAAAGGCCTGGGCGGCTCCTCGCTGATTAATGGCATGTGCTATATCCGCGGCAACGCCCTGGATTACGACAACTGGGCGAGCCAGCCCGGCCTTGAAGACTGGGATTACTTGAGCTGCCTGCCCTACTTCAAAAAGTGCGAAAGCCGCGATATCGGCCCGAACGATTATCACGGCGGTGACGGCCCGGTAAGCGTGACTACACCAAAGGCAGACAACAATCCGCTTTACCACACCTTTATCGAGGCCGGTAAGCAGGCGGGCTACCCGGAAACTGAGGACGTCAACGGCTACCAGCAAGAAGGCTTTGGCCCCATGGACCGTTTCGTCACGCGCAACGGGCGCCGCGCCTCTACCGCCCGTGGTTATCTGGATACCGCCAAGCAGCGCGACAACCTCACCATCGAAACCCACGCGGTTACCGATGTGATCGAGTTTGACGGCAACCGCGCTGCCGGCGTGCGCTATGAGCGCAAGGGCCAAGTTCAAAAAGCTCGTGCCCGGAATGAAGTACTGCTGTGCGGTGGCGCTATTGCCTCACCGCAGATTCTGCAGCGCTCGGGCATCGGCAACCGCGAACTGCTCAAATCGCTGGATATTCCCGTTGTGCACGAGCTGCCCGGCGTGGGTGAAAACCTTCAGGACCACCTGGAAATGTACATCCAGTATGAGTGCAAAGAACCAATTTCGCTCTACCCGGCGCTGAAATGGTACAACCAGCCGAAAATCGGCGCGGAATGGCTGTTTAAAGGCACCGGCATCGGCGCAAGCAACCAGTTTGAATCCTGCGGGTTTATCCGCAGCCACGATGAAGAAGCGTGGCCGAATCTGCAGTATCACTTTCTGCCCATTGCCATCAGCTACAACGGCAAGAGTGCGGTGCAGGCTCACGGGTTCCAGGCCCACGTTGGCTCTATGCGTTCAGAAAGTCGCGGGCGTATTCAGCTGACCTCGAACGACCCTCACGCGGCGCCCAGCATTCTCTTTAACTACATGTCCAAAGAGAAAGATTGGCAAGAGTTTCGTGATGCCATTCGCATTACCCGCGAGATCATCGCCCAACCGGCGTTTGAGCCATACCGCGGCCGCGAGATCGCGCCTGGCCCGGATGTGCAAAGCGATGAAGAACTAGACAGCTTTGTTAAGCAGCACGCTGAAACGGCCTATCACCCCTGCGGCAGCTGCCGAATGGGTGAGGACAACATGGCCGTCACCGATGGTGAGGGCCGAGTGCACGGTATTGAAGGGCTGCGAGTCGTCGATGCCTCGCTCTTTCCCCTCATTCCCACCGGCAACCTTAATGCACCGACGATTATGCTGGCGGAAAAAATCGCTGACCGCATTCGTGGCCGCGAACCGCTTCCCCGCGCTAACGTCGATTATTATGTCGCTGATGGCGTCCCCGCCAAACGACACTGAACCAAGCCTCCACGGCTCAACTCTAAAACGTCGCGGCCAATGCTGCGGCGTTTTTTTATGCCCGTTAAAAATGCCGAAACACTTGCACTGAATGGCGCAGGTCTGCCAGTATTCAAACATCTGTTTAAATACGTGTACTACCTATACCGCTATACCCACACACTTGGAGTGATTCTATGCTCACCCTACTACTGATTGTGCTCGCCGTTGTTGGCCTGCTCGTGGTGATGCGCCGCGAGGCCGGGGCAACACCCGCGCTTGCGGTACTTGCCGTGCTTGGCGTTATCGGGCTGGTCGTCGATGCCACAACTATCGGCGTACTACTCTTACTCGGCGCTGCCGCTATCGCCATTGCCGGTTTACCCGCCCTGCGCCGCCAGTGGCTCACTCCGCGCCTTTTTACGATGTTCAAAAAAGTCGCGCCCAAAGTCTCCGACACCGAGCGCACCGCGCTGGAAGCGGGTACTGTCTCGTGGGACGGCGAGCTATTCTCCGGCAAACCCCAATGGAACAAGCTGCTCGACTTTAAAGACGACGGCCTGCGTGACGATGAGCAAGCCTTCCTCGATAATCAGTGTGCCAAGGCTGCCGGCATGTGCAACGCCTGGGACATTGCCCAAGAGCGTGCCGATTTGCCGCAAAAGCTTTGGGACTACCTGAAAAAAGAAGGCTTCTTCGGCATGATTATTCCGAAGGAGTACGGCGGGTTAGGCTTCTCTGCCAAAGCGCAATCCATGGTGCTGCAAAAGATCTCGGCCAACGAAACCTTGATGGTAACGGTGGGTGTGCCTAACTCGCTCGGCCCAGGCGAGCTTTTGCTCAAATACGGCACGCAAACGCAAAAAGATCATTACCTGCCGCGGCTGGCCGATGGTCGCGAAATCCCTTGTTTTGGTTTGACTGGCCCTCGCGCCGGTTCGGACGCCACGTCGCTGCCGGATACCGGTATTGTGTGTAAGCAGACGATCGACGGAAAAGACGTGATCGGCGTGCGGCTGAACTTTGAAAAGCGCTGGATTACGCTCGCCCCGATTGCCACCGTTGTCGGCCTAGCCTTCCGCCTGTTTGACCCCGAAAAGCTATTGGGCGACGAAGAAGATCGCGGCATTACCCTGGCGCTGATTCCCCGCGATACCGATGGCATGGAAATTGGCCGCCGCCACCACCCGATTGGCAGCCCGTTTATGAACGGCCCGATTAAAGGTAACGACGTATTCGTGCCGCTAGAGACCATCATCGGTGGTGAGAAGATGATCGGCGAAGGCTGGCGAATGCTGGTCGAGTGCCTGTCTATCGGCCGCTGCATCACCCTACCCTCGGGCGCCACCGGTACCGCCCGCTATGCACTGGGCTGGAGCGGTGGATTCACCCGCGTGCGCCGCCAGTTCAACGTTCCCGTGGCGGAAATGGAAGGCGTACAGGAACCGCTGGCGCGCATGGCATCACTCGGCTACATCTCGCAGGCAACGGTGTATCAAACCGCCAATCTGATCGACCACGGCGAGAAGCCCGCCGTCCCCTCGGCGATTCTGAAAAGTCAGCTGACCGAATTCCAGCGCGATATTCTGGCCGATGCGATGGACGTACACGGCGGCAAGGCGGTAACCCTTGGCCCGCGTAACTACTTAGGTATTGGCTACAGCGCCAACCCGGTGGCGATCACCGTGGAAGGCGCAAACATTATGACGCGTAACCTGATGATCTTCGGTCAGGGCGCGATTCGCTGCCACCCGTACGTACTAGACGAGCTCGCCGCGAAAGACGCCAACGACATCAAAGGCTTTGATAAAGCGTTCTTCGGCCACACCGGGCTGATTTTCGGCAATGCCGCGCGCGCCTTTACCTTAGGTTTCGGCATTGGCAAACCCAGCGTGCCATTCGACGGCCCTGCAACCGCCTATGCGCAAGACATCGCCCGTCTTTCGGCTGGCTTTGGTTTGTGCGCCGACGCCGCCATGGCAAGCCTCGGCTCGGCTCTAAAAAAACGCGAAATGCTCTCCGCACGCTTGGGCGATGTGCTTTCGAACCTTTACCTAGCGTCCATGGTACTCAAGCAGTGGCAAGCCGGTGACAAGGTAGAAGGCGAAGAGGCGCTTCTGCACTACAGCTGCCGCTTTTTGCTCCAGCGCGCCGAGCAGGCGTTTGTGGAGATTTTCGATAACTTCCCCAACCGAGTGCTGGGCAAAACGTTGAAAGTGATCGTGATGCCGACTGGTCGCCGCTGGAATCGGCCACAAGATGACTTGGCGCGCGATATTGCCAAGCGCGTCTCCACCCACTCGGCGCTGCGCACCAAATTATTAAGTAACACCTGGGACAAAGACGACGGCGATGAACGCAATCCACTGGCCCGCTACAACGCGCTGCTGCTCGATTATGACCGCGCCGAAACGCTCTACCGTACGCTCAACAAAGCCTATGCCAAGGGCGAGTTGCCGCAGACAGCGCTTCACCCCGAGCAACGTGTCGAGGCCGGGCTGGAAAAAGGCCTGATTAGCGAAGAAGACGCGACGTTCATGCGCGAGTTTGAAGCACAAGTATTGGAAATGCTCACCGTTGACGACTTTGCCTACGACGCATTTGCGAGCGATAAATCGACGCTGATCAACCACAACCCGGAGCCTAGCACGACGATTCCGGCTGCCGCGGCAGAAGCCAACGTCAAATAAAGTTTATGTAAAAGACAATTTGCGTTGGCGCACAACGAGCCGGCCCTTCGAGGTCGGCTTTTTTTGCTTCGCAGTTAAAGTGGCCACACCCACAAAATCATGGGAATCGCGACCACCATCACTACCATGGACAGCGGCAACCCCAGTTTCCAGAAATCACCAAAACGGTAGCCGCCAGGGCCCAACACCAATGTGTTTGATTGGTGGCCAATTGGTGTCAAAAACGCACACGACGCGCTCACCGCCACCACCATCAAAAAAGGGTCTAAAGAGGCATCAAAGCCTTCGGCTAAGCTCGCGGCAATCGGCGCCATAAGGACGGCAGCGGCGGCATTGTTCACCACGTTGGAGAGCACCATCGAGAGGATAAAAAGCCCCGTTAGCGTCATCACGATGGGCCACTTGCTGCCAAAGTGCAGCAGCGTATCGGCGATCAGCGCCGCACCACCGCTGGTTTCCAGCGCCTGCCCCACCGGAATCATCGTCCCTAACAGCACGATTACGGGCCCATCAATCGCCTGATACGCCTCACGCAGGGGCAAAACCCCCACCAGCAATGACACCAATGCGGCTGTGCTCAGCGCCACCGCGGTGGGCAATATATCCAGCAACATGGCGATAATGGCTAAGGCAAAAATCGCCATCGAGAAGAATAGTTTACGCGGCTGCCCGAGGTTGAGTTCACGTTTGGCAAGCGGTAGGCACCCGAGTGTGGCCAGGCTTTCACTGATTTCGTTTTCACCACCCTGGAATAACAGTACATCGCCTCCTTGAAAGCGAATATCGCGCAGGCGCTGCTTTAGCCGCGCCCCATCCCGCGCTACTGCGACCAGATGCAGCCCAAACTGGTGATGTAAACGCAGCTGACGGACGCTGCGATTGACCATCATCGAGTCAGTGCGCACAACGGCTTCTACCAGCTGAAGCCCCTCTGTATCGACTTGACGCGCTGGGGAGTCGTCATCGTCTTTATTGTTTCCGTCTTTTTTATGTTCCGGTTGTTTTTCTATCGTGCTGCTGTCGTCATCCTCTTCGGGCGTCACTACCACGCTCAAACCGACTTTATCTTCCAAGACTTTAAGTTCGTCGGGGCCAGCTTCGAGCAGCAAAATATCTCCTTCCTGCAGAGCATCGTAGAACGCATAACCCGCGCTGCGCTTGTCATCGCGCACCACGGCCAAAACGGGAATTGTCTCATCCAACTCGTCTTGTAGCTGCTGTAGGGTCAAACCTTTCGCTTTGGCCTCTTCGTCGACACGGAGCTCCACGAGATAATTAGCGGTATCAAACATGTCTTCGGCGGTTGCCTGCCCTGCTCGATGCGGGGTTAAGCGCCAGCCTACCAGCACAATAAATAAAAGCCCGGCAAGCGCCACGCTCGCGCCTACCGGAAAAAAACTAAACATGCTGAAATTTTCCCCCACTACATCGCCGCGGTAGCTGGAAATAATAATATTGGGGGGAGTGCCAATCAGCGTGGTCAAACCACCCAGCAGCGAGCCAAATGCAAGCGGCATTAATAACAGCGATGGCGAGGTATTGTGTTCACGCGAGAGCCGCATCGCCACGGGCAGAAGCAAGGCCAATGCGCCAACGTTATTCATCACCCCTGAAAGCACCACGACAGTGCCTACCAGCACCGTCAGCTGAAGCAGCAACCGCTCCCCCACTTTCAACACCTGATCGGCGATAAGGTCCACGACGCCCGCACGCTCAAAGCCACGGCTTAACACGAGAACCGCCACAACGGTGATCACCGCCGGATGCCCAAAGCCGTTAAACGCCGCTTCAGCCGGTACTAACCCGAGCATTACCGAGCCCAGCAGTGCGGCAAGTGCGACTAAGTCATAGCGAAAGCGTCCCCACATAAACGCAAGAAGCGTAAGCCCCAACACGACAAACACCAGCGTACTCTGCGCCATCCCTAAAGCATCAAGTTTCATAGTGACCTCTTGTGGGTGGATAAAAGCGACAGACAAGCACTAAACAAAACGGGCACCTGTTTTCACAGGTGCCCGTTGCGCTCGCCTGTGCATCAATGCGGCGAGTGTAGCGCTTTTATCAGCAATGAATCATGTGCCAAGCGGCGTCTTAATTGGTCTTCTCGCTGCTTTCATCGTTCTCGTCGCTTTCGGTGCCTTCATTGGTTTCGTTGCTTTCACTGCCTTGACTGCTTCCACTGCCTTGGCTGCTTTCGTTGCTCTGGCTGCTTTCGCCGCTATTGGTGCCATCTTTAGCATCCACGCGATCTTCTAAAGCAGCTAGCTCTTCACGCCAATCTTCCAGCTGAGCGTTTAACCGCTCAAGCTGAGTCTCACGCTCGTCAATCTTCGTGTTGATGCTTGCTTGCTCTTCGCGGCCGATATCGAGCGCGACCATTAGGTCATCCAACTCACTGCGCGTATCCGCAAGGCTTTGCTGCTCCTCTTCGTGCAACGCTTGCAGTGACTCGACTTCCTCTTGCAGCTCATCACGCTCGGCGGCAAGCGCATCGCGTTCTTCGACTAGTGCGTCACGCTCTTGTTGCAGAGCGCTTACTTCTTCGTTGAGAGACGTAAGCTGTGTATTAGCCTCTTCAATGTCTGCGTTCAGCGCTTCGAGGTCTGTCTCGGCCTGCTCGCGTGCTGCTACTGTTTCAGCACGCACCTGCTCGGCTTGGTCACGAGCTTCAATCGCTTGCTGGCGCGCTTCTTCCGCCTCTTGACGCGTCTGTTCGGCGGCGTCGCGTGCGGCCTCAGCTTCTTCCTTCTCGGCTTCTACTTGCGAGTACGTCTCACGCAGCTCATCAAGGCGGCTTTGCGTCTCTTCTATTTGCTGGTTGAGCGTGTCTAGCTCTTCTTGGCGGGTTTCGCGCTCAGACGACAACGCGGCCAGCTCTTCTTCAGCACTCGTAATATCGCCACGTGTCGACTCTAGCGTCGACTGCGCTTCAGTCTTCTCTTCTTCTATCGCTTGCATTTCCTGTTGCAACGATGCCAGGTCCATCTCCGCTTGCTGAACGTCTGTTAGCTCTGAGTTCAGCGCTTGGCGCTCGCTTTCGACTTCCGCAAGTTCCTCTTCCAGCACTTCAACACGGTCAAGCCGTGACCCCGCGTTGGATTGCGCGACAATCGCCCAGATCACGGCAATGGCCGCAATGCCAGCAATCGCTCTGACGCGGTTATCTGCGAGTAGTGTTTTGGTGGTGGGTTTGTTGGCTTCTGTCATTGGTGCGTCCCTCTTTGGCTAGCGCTACCGCGAGCGGCAGCGAACGGGTGTATGCATGACGATTTAAATAGCTCACCTTGTACAGCATACACAGACATACGTTTCTAGCCAGTCGCACTTTGCCGCAAAGCGTTAAAACGCCTTACGTTTCGTTGCCTAATGATCAGTTGACGCACTGCAAAAGGGGTGGATGGTTTTTGCCCAGAAAACCGCTTGACTGGCCAGCGCCTTCCAGGCTCACGCTGCCGAATGGTTACCTCTATTTGGCATCTCGGCATTAGCCTCCTACTCTGAGGGGTGAAAACCCCAGGCAATAGCCAACCGAAGGAGACACAACATGACAAACCTAGCAAAACAGCCATGTGAACCTTGCAGCGGTAATGCCACGCCAATGTCCGAAAAAGAAGCGCAAGACGCGGTTAACGCGCTTCCACAGTGGAAGATTAGCGATGGCGATGGCATGATGAAGCTTACGCGAAGCTATCATTTTGATGACTTTGCCGGCGCTCTGGCATTTACCCAGCGCGTTGGCGATATCGCCGAGCAGGCCGGTCACCATCCCATGATCACCACCGAGTATGGAAAAACCACGGTGACATGGTGGTCCCATGAAATTGGCGGCCTGCACCAAAATGACTTCATTCTAGCCGCCAGAACTGATGAGGTAGCCGAATAAATGTTTGAGCATATTGAGCGAGTCCCTGGAGATGCCATTCTCGGGCTGATCGAAGCTTTCAAGAAAGACACCAACCCACAGAAGGTAGACCTAGGTGTCGGCGTTTACCGTGATGCCGAGGGCAACACACCGGTAATGCGTGCCGTAAAGGAAGCCGAAGCTCGCCTGCTCAAGAATGAAACCACCAAAACCTATATTGGCTCCCACGGTGCCCCCGCCTATGGCGAAGTCGTGCTACCGATGGTGCTGGGGGAAAACTCTCCCATACTTAACGCCAATCGTGCCAGCGCGACACAGTCACCCGGCGGTACGGGCGCGCTGCGCTTAGCTGCAGACTTTATTTCTACACAGCTGCCGGATAAGGGAATTTGGGTATCTGACCCAACGTGGCCAAACCACCACGGCATTTTCACCGCCGCCGGTATTGCGCTGCACAAATACCCTTATGTTGATGCCGAAAACCGGCTTGATTTTGATGGCATGCTGGCGGCACTTAAACAAATCCCGGAAGGCGATGTGGTCGTTCTGCATGCCTGCTGCCATAACCCCACCGGCTTTGATCTCTCCAAAGAACAGTGGCAAACCGTGCTTGAGGTCGTGCGCGAGCGCCGCTTGCTGCCACTGATTGATTTCGCCTACCAAGGCTTTGGCGAAGGCTTGGATGAAGATGCTTACGGCGTGCGCTTGATGGCCGAAGAACTGGATGAAGTGATCATCACCAGCTCCTGCTCGAAAAACTTCGGCATTTACTGCGAGCGTACAGGCTGCTTGATCATGGTGGCGAAAAATAGCGAGCAGATGGAAAACATTCGCTCGCAGATTGCCATTGTCGCGCGGGAAAACTACTCCAACCCGCCAGCTCACGGTGGCGCTATCGTCAGCGACATTCTCCATGATGACGAGCTGACCGCCATGTGGCGTGAAGAGCTCACCGAAATGCGCGACCGTATCAACACCCTGCGTCGTGATTTCGTTGAAGCGCTAAAACCTTATGGGCTGGACGATAAGTATGCTTGTGTCGCCGAGCAGCGCGGCATGTTCTCCTACACCGGTTTAACACCGGAACAGGTGGATCGTCTGCGCGATGAGTTTGGCATCTACATGGTGCGCTCGGGTCGCGCCAACGTCGCGGGCTTCTCCCACGAGAACTTGCCCTACCTGGCCAAAGCTATCGCCGCTGTAAACGACTAGCGACCCACCATTACCGCACTATAAACGCCCAGGCTTGCCTGGGCGTTTTTGTGCCTAGGACTGCATTTTCTTGTGTACAATTACGCGCTCGCTGCCGTAGCCGGAGTGTCCGTGCGGCCCCCTATATTCGTATTAGCACAATGCAACACTTGACCGATTAGTCAACACTTCGGCACACTCAGCATTGCCTTGTATACAACACACCAAAATCAAGAGGCTTATCATGGCGGCTGCCAGCACCCACTACCCTTGGTACAAAAAAGAAGACACCGATGCGTTCTTTGCGCTGTTTCAGAACAACATCGCCAACTTCGTCATCATCGCCATTACCATGCTCGGCATGGGTTTTCCCGCTTCCATCGTGTACGGCCAAGTATTGCCCGGCGCTGCCGTTGCCGTGATGGTCGGCAACTTCTATTACGCCTGGAGCGCAGCCCGCCTAGCTCGCAAAGAACAGCGCACCGACGTTACCGCGCTCTCTTACGGTATTTCCACACCAGTCATGTTTGTCTTTCTCTTCGGGGTGCTTCTACCCGCTAAACAGCTGACCGGCGATGCGGCGCTTGCTTGGAAAATCGCTGTTGCCGCGTGTTTTATTAGCGGCGCTATCGAAGCGGCGATAAGTATTATCGGCCGTTGGGTGCAGTATCACTTACCGCGCGCTGCCATGCTCGGCGCTGTCGCCGGGGTGGCGCTCACCTTCATCGCCGGGGAAATGCTGTTTAAAACCCTGGAAATGCCGATCATCGGGCTGGTGGTGCTCGCGATTATCATCGTCGGCTTGATTGCCCGTGTGAGCATGCCGTTTCGCCTGCCCACATCGCTGTTTGCCATCGTGGTTGGCACCCTAATGGCCTACCTCATCGGCGATGCCGACGGCGCCCGCTTCAGCGATGCTTTCAGCCATCTTGGTTTCTATCCGCTACTGCCTAACCTTGCTTGGTTTGAAGGCTTAGGACTACTCTTCACTAGCATGCTGGCGGTGCTCACCGTGGTGCTGCCGATCACGCTGTATAACGCGATTGAAACCATGAACAACGTCGAGGCAATGGAAGCCGCTGGCGACAAATACGATGTGCGCGAGTGCCAAGCCGTAGATGGTGTCGGCACCATGATCGGCGCGCTATTTGGTGGTGTTTTCCCTACCACGGTGTATATCGCCACCGTTGGGGCTAAGTGGATGGGCGCCGGTCGCGGCTATAGTCTTTTAAACGGTGCTGTGTATGCCATTGCGACCATGTTTGGCCTAATTGCGGCACTGGCGGCGATCATTCCCGTTTCCGTGGTCGCGCCGATTCTGGTTTTTGTCGGTATTTCGATGATCGCCACGGCGTTTCAAACCAACGATACCCGCTACTACCCGGCGGTGGCGTTGGCGATGCTGCCCTATTTCGCTAACTACGTAATGACACGCTTCAACCGGGGTGCCGAAGAGGTGGTCAGCGATATCTCGAATGCCATTGTGATCATGGGTCAGGGAGCGATGTTTATGGCGATTTTTCTCGGTGCGATGACCGTTTCTGTCATCGACCACCAGTTCCGTCGCGCCGCCGCGTTTGCGCTGATTGCCGCAGGGTTCTCTTGGCTAGGGT
Source organism: Vreelandella salicampi (assembly GCF_013415105.1). Taxonomy (GTDB): domain Bacteria; phylum Pseudomonadota; class Gammaproteobacteria; order Pseudomonadales; family Halomonadaceae; genus Vreelandella; species Vreelandella salicampi. Next base: position 53,721 of record NZ_JACCDF010000009.1, on the reverse strand, counting down.
TGATGCACGCGCCCAAACTCGCCCTAAACGCCGCGCCGGATTTTGTCGTAGGCTACTTAGCCATGGCAGTGCTTTTTGCTTACTTTGCCTTTCAACAGCGAAATGAGGGGCACTAAACCGGCTTTGCGACGCCCGCCTGCCGATGTGGGCGGGAGAGAATCCGTTTAAGCACGTGCCACGAGGTCAACCCCGCCATTACGTTGCCGATGGCCGCGCCTAACGCAAGCCCCATCCATCCGCCAAGCTGCGCGCCCAGCCATAAACAGGGCAGATAACAGATAAAAAGCCGCGCGGCGGAAAGCAACATCGCCCGTAATGGCCATCCCAGCGCATTTCCCGCTGATACGATTAACATACACACGCCGAGAGCGGCGTAGCTTGGCAGCAAAAAGCGAATCAAAAGCGCCAGCGCCTTCTGCACCTCCGGTTGGCCGGCCAGCGCCAGGGCCACCCAGGATGCTCCCAATGCCATCAACACACCGAGGCTCAACTGCCAAACCACTGCGACTTTCAACGCCAAACGCAACAGCCGGTGAATCTGTGACCAATCTCCTGCGCCGTAGCAGCGCCCTAGCCAGGGCGGCAGTGACATCGTCATGGCCAAAATCACCATCAGCGATAGCGTTTCCAAGCGGCTGGCCAGGCCCCACGCCGCGACATAGGTTTCTCCTAGCGGCGCCACGATAGAAATGGCGAGCATTGCCGCCAACGGTGGCATCAGCTGGCTCATCATGGCAGGCCCGGCAATCCCGGCAAATGGCTTGTAGGAAAGCAGCGCTTCCGCTTTCACCCCGTTAAAGGCCAACCAGTTCTGCCTTGCAAGCTGACGGCAAGTAACCACTAAGCCAGTCGCAAACGCGAGAATCGTCGCTAGAGCGGCCCCCGGTAGCCCTAAGCCCTCCCACGGGCCGACACCAAAGATAAACAACGGGTCGAGTGCCAGATTAACCAAGCTACTCAGCACCATCATTTTGCCCGGCAGTTTGGTATCCCCATGGGCGCGAAAGAGACTGTAAACAAAATACAACAACGCCCCGAGCCAAGCCGCGACCAACTGCGGCGCCCAGTAAGGGCGAATATGTTCAAGCGCGGTTTGATCCGCCCCCAATAGCGTAAAGATGGGTGCTTGCAGCCACCATAGAATGACGGCTAAGAGCCCAATAACCCCACCACCGGCCATCAGGACCAGGGTGCCTAGGCGTTTCGCCCGCGCGTTCTCCCCCGCCCCTAATGCTCGGGAAATAAGCGCCGCAATAGCGATCCCTAACCCTACCTGAATGCCGATGATGAAAAAGGAGAGCGGAAAGGTAAACGACTGAGCGGCAAGTGGCGCCGTCCCTAGACGGGCTATAAACGCACTGTCGACCAGCTGAAAGCCCAGCAGCGACAACACCCCAATTGCCATTGGCCACGTTTGCTGCCAAAGCGTTTTACCTAACCCATCGGGTTTCTCGATATCGACCACCTAATCCAACTCCCACGCCATCTGTGTAAAACGCAAAAACGCCACCAACCTATAAAAGGAAGGTGGCGCTGTCTAACAAGTCTACCGCTTACTGGCGAACGCCTTCAAATGTCACGTAGAGCTCAAGCTCGTGCATGGCTTCCGGGAAGGCACTCATATCGATGCCAAAGTCCGAGAGCGTCAGCATGGTGCTGCCTTCAAAACCGGCGCGATAGTTACCCCAAGGATCTTCGCCTTCCCCTATCAGCTCTACCGGCATTTCAATTTCTTGGGTTTCGCCATGCAAGGTTAAATCACCGGTGACCACGCCTTCATTATCGCCGGTTGGATCAAACCCCGTCGAGGTAAACGATGCCGTTGGGTATTCACCTGCGTTTAAGAAGTCGTCGCTCAAAATATGGCGGTCGCGCTCGGCATGGTTAGAGTTGAGGCTATCCACCTGCACTTCCATCTCAAGGGAAGAGTCTTGCAAGTTCTCTGGGTCGTAATAAAACTCGCCGGAGAAATCTTCAAAGCTACCTAGCAGACGGGAAAAACCCAAATGGCTAATTTTAAATTGAACGAAGGCATGCTGGCCTTCTGTATCAATGACGTAAGTATCCGCTTGTGCTTGGCTTAACGGCACTAAGCTTGCGGCAGCGATGGCGGTTGCAACGGCAGTTTTCTTTAACATCATCTATCTCCTTCGGGTGAAATAACGCATCACTGCGATGACTCGTCAACGTGATGGCTATATTTAGGGGTTAGCATACGCACAAAAGTTTTGTGGTGGTCGATAAAATGGTGCTTAAGGGCGGCCAGCGCATGGCCGGCGGCGAGCACAATCAGCGCAAGTGCACTGTACCAGTGGACACTCCCTGCAAGGCTCGCTTGATTGGGTAGGTCGTGAACCAACGCGGGCACTTCAAACCAGCCAAAGACACTAATACCGCTGCCTTTTGCTGTGGAAATCAAATAACCACTCACCATCACGCTTAAAAGCAACACGTACAGGACAATGTGGCCAGCATGCGCGGCAAGCGCTTCTAGGCGACCACCCTCGGCATGGGGCGTGGGTTGAAAGAGGCGCCATACAAGACGCAAGAGAGTGAACAAAAGCAGTAAAACACCAATCGAGCGGTGAATCCACGGCGCTTGGTTGTACCAAGGGTCGTAATAACCTAGCCCCGTCATCCACCAGCCAAGAATAAAAAGTCCAATAATGGCAACGGCACTCATCCAGTGCAATGCGATACTGATAATGCCCCATCCGCTGTGTGTATTGCGCCACATGGTGCTGTTCCTTTCTGTATTAACTGACTTTCATGGTACTCGCCACTGCCGCCAAAAACTGCTGAAAAAAGCAGAACACACCATTCGTAAAAACCGTATTCGCAAAAAGCGTCAGACCAATGGTTCCTTATCACGGCGGTTCATGAAGAACGTCTAATCCATCTTACCGTATTGAGTCGCGAGATCAGACTCTTACCGTTGAACCACTTTCTCTGACGCACCCCAACAAAAAGCGTCGAACCTGGGAGAGGTTCGACGCTTTTAATACGCTTTTATATGCGAGTATGGTATTAACCTTCCCGAAACGCCTCTACCACGCGTTCGGCCAATACCTCGCTGGCATCGCTGCTGCCTGCACGCTTCACCAGCGCCACTTGATAATCCCCTAGTGGCGGCAGTGACTCGTTGTGGAGACGTTTGAGCGGCGGTCGGATCAAGCTTTTCGGGAAGGCCGTCACGGCCAGGTCGGCCAGCATAGCCGCTTCCTGCCCGGCGCAGTGGTCGCAGGAGTAGGCGATCCGGTAATCAATACCTGCATGATCAAGGGCGTTCAGGGTAATTCTACGCCACGCGCATCCCTGTTGAGCCAAGGTCACCGGCAACGGAATACGCTGGGCCGCAACGCCATCCTCACGACCGGCCCACACTAACGGTTCGCTATGAACGATGTCGCCGCGTGTCGCCTGACCAGGCTCTACGCTCATCACCAGCGCCAGATCCAGCTCCCCATCATCCAACTGGGCGAGCAAATCTTTGCTGCGCCCCACCACCACATCGACCTGCACCGCTGGATGCGAGCGGGCAAACTGGGCGAGCACCGTAGGCAGGATACGCCCTACGACGTCGTCCGTGATCCCTAGTCCCACGCGCCCTTCTATGGTGGGGGCTAAAAACTGGGTGACGGCTTCGGCATTGAGCTTAAGCAACCGCCGTCCGTAGCCCAGAAGTACTTCACCCTCGGAAGTCAGGCGCACATAGCGCGCCTCGCGCACAAACAGCGTTTGCCCGAGCGTTTCTTCCAGGCGTTTGATCTGCATGCTCAGCGCGGAAGGGGTCCGAAATAGCTGCTGGGCGGCGCGGGTGAAGCTGCCGCTCTCCGCGATTGTTACAAAGGTGCGCAGCACCTCGCTATCCAGTAGCGGTAAGGCAGCCCGGCTGGGAGCTATGGTCGATAGTTGATTCATCACGCCCACCTTTCAGAAAAACTTAACACTCAGTGTAGATCTTTTCGTTTGATTGATCCAAGGCGAAGCACCAAGCTGATACCTAGAGGTCGCGACCCTCCCATTTGTTAATCACAGATCACACCTGCCTAACCGGTGCCTGGGCGCCGGTTACTGAACGGCAGGAGGTGAATATGGAGGTGCGCGATGAAGTGTGAAAACCCGACCCAACATGCCCATCATGCATGGAAAAAAGCGAGCCAATTGGCGCCGCCGCCCAAGCCGCCACAATTGCATTTTTACATGCCTGCCATGCCGTCGATGCGGCTAATTCGTGCGCTCGATATGGGCTGGTGGCGTTACCGGCGGCGTTGGCTTTTCCGCCGCCATATACTGCCGCTACTGGCCTACGATGACCACGTACTGTTGGATATTGGCCATTGTCGTGAAGATATTCTCTGGGCCAACCAGCTCCCATTGAAGGTCGATGCCATTCACGCGTTAGAAGCCCGGCAGAAAAAGCGGCAAGTTCAGCAGGCCTAGAATCAAAAAAGCTTCGAACCTATGAGAGGTTCGAAGCTTTTAATGAAGCCTTTAATAGCGTTTTAAGCACCTAATATAGTTATTAGGCTTTGTGCTTATCGCCTGGTTTTACACCCCTACCGGCCCGCCGTCGCGTTTCTGAATAACAACGGTTGACGCCCGAGGGCGTACTTGGCCGCTGGCAGCAACGGTGGCATCTTGCACTAGCTCGCTACCATCCGCGGGCCAGTTACCGGGGTGCTGAATGTTAATAAACAGCGCGGTTTTATCCGGCGTGGCAAAAATACCTGTCACTTCGCAGCCGTTCGGCCCTACCGCAAAGCGCTTCAGCTGCTGCTGGTTGCTGCTGTTAATCACCGGGCCGGTGCCTTGAATATCGTCTAGCCCGTTAGGTACCACGGCAAGCAGTTGGTCGTTGGTGTACTCGGTTACTCCATCATAACCGTTATCGGTTTGGATCCAGAGGATACCCTGACCGTCCTCTCGCTCGTCGAACCAGAGCCCATCGGGGCTGGCGAACTGATTCATTTCTGTCAGGCCCGAGTGATTATCGGCATCGTCAGCGGCCGCGCCAAACACAAACACCTCCCAAGTAAAGGCATTGGGCAACCGGCTTTCGCGCCAGCGAATAATATGCCCTTGCTCGTTATTAGCGCGCGGATTAGCCGCATTAGTCGGTGCCAAATCGTAACCCACGCCCGTCTGCTCAAGGCTATCGCCACCGTTGGTATAGGTTGGCGATGCACCTTCTTCGATGCGCTGGGAATTATTGGTGAGTGTGAGATATACCTCGCCTGAGGCGGGGTCAACGGATGCCCACTCAGGGCGGTCCATTGGCGTGGCGCCCATTAAATCCGCTGCATCGCAGGTGTTGATGATAATACCCGCTCTATCGTCGTCGGCCAGGCCCAGTGCCGCTGCCAGCGTGCGGCCACCACGTGTTTGAGCGCTTGGCGTCAATGGCAACCACTCACCGCTGCCGTCGGCGTGAAAGCGGGCCACATAAAGAGTGCCGTTATCCATATATTTATTGCCAATGGCAAGGCGGTCGTACTTCTCACCGGGGCGGTTAGCATCGGCGGGATCCCAGGCAGCGTCAGACACGTATTTATATACGTATTCGTTACGAGCATCGTGACCTGAATAGAACACCACCGGCTGGCCCGCTTCCAGCTTGCCTAGCCAGCAGCCTTCATGGCGGAAACGGCCAAGTGCTGTGCGCTTAACCGCGAGTGCATCGCTATATGGATCAACTTCCACCTGATAGCCGAACGTGCGTGCTTCGTTGCGATAATCATCTTCAGCACGCTCGCCGCGTGGGGTAATGTCGAAGCGAGCAAATTCGTCATTCTGTTCAGAGGCGTCTCCCGCCGAAGTATCCCAACCATAGCGGCTTTTAGCGGTGGGAATACCAATCCGCGCGTCGTCCTGGAAGCGTTCGCCATGATTAACGAACACATTGGGCCAGTTCTCTTCACAGGCAATATAGGTGCCCCAGGGCGTTACCCCGTTACCACAGTTATTGTTGGTACCACGGGTTTGGGTACCCTCAGGCGAAAAGCGCGTTTTTACGTAGTCGCTGCCCGCCACTGGCCCGGAAAGTTCCATTACCGTCGCACTGGTGAGGCGACGGTTATAACGCGAACCCGGCACATGCGCCCATTGGCCGCTGGCATTCTTTTCGACCTCAACAAGGGTGACACCATGAGCGTTGATCTCAGTGCGCGACTCAGCTGCTGGCCGCTGGCCCTCATCCGCGTTAGTGGGGCCGCCTTGGGGCGCCCATAGCGCTGCTTGGTCGATATACTCATTGTTGAGCGCCAGCACAAAACGGCGCGAGGCGTTGTCGGTATCCAGGGCAAAACCGGCCATGCCGTCATGGTGCATGCCCACACTCTCCGCCTGACGCTCAGCGGTCATCGGCTGCTCGGGCTGCCAGGTAACATTTTGGTTCAGCGGCGTGCCCCACGGCACCAAGACTTGAGCCACATAACCTTCCGGCACCACGACGGCATCGGTAAGCGACCCATTCACCGCCTCAAACGCCAACGTCAGTGGCGTTTTTTGCGCCCCGCTTGAAGCAAGCGCCTGAGCAGCCCCGCCAAAGCTAAGCATCGAGGCGGCTGCCATGCCCAATCCCCCACGCATGACATCGCGCCGGGATACATGCCGCGCCAATACCTCGGCGAAAGGCGGATTGCCGCTGTGGTTAAACAGACGATGATCTTCGATTTCTTTGCTCATTTGTGTCTCCCCCTTATCGTTTGCAGGCCAACGGTTAACCCTCAAGAGACACTAACGACGCTAAATGACAGCACAATGACGGAGTGTCTGCATTTAGATGAAGAACATCCGTGATGTTTGCTAGACGCTTTTACTCTCCAAGCCCTATTGAGGGAACCCTATAACTCTGCTAAATTAACGCTAATAGTTATCATTAACATAGGAGTTATTCTCTCATGCAGTCACCCGATAAGGGCACTAGCCAGGGGGACACGTCTTCCTCGGCGCTCCGGGAGGTGGAAAGCAGCGATTTACTCGGCAACGCGGGACAGTTGGTTATCCACCATGAACAGCGCCGCTATGTTCTGCGACGTACTAAGAGCGGCAAGTTAATCCTAAACGCCTAACGCCCTTAACATCCAAGCTCTTCAAATCTAATAGCTCCCTAATTCACTTAAAAATTTATCAAGCTTAAGCCAGCCAGGTAGCCCATCGCACCCAGCAAGCAATCTCTTTCACTTCACTCTGTTGGAGCTCTCTGGCTTATGAAACACACACGCGCCTTTAGTGGCCTCTTGTTAACGCTTCTCCCGTTGTTAGCCGCTCAAGCAGACGACGCCGAGCTTAACCCAGTGACGGTCACCGGCACCCGAGCGCCTACGGACCTTTCACGGGCACCGCTGATTATCGATATTATTGATCGCGATGACGCCGTGCTGGCCACCGCCAGCCGGGTCGAAGACGTGCTTAGCCGACAACCCGGCCTGCATGTGGCTGGCCAAGGGCGCCGAAATGGCCAAACTTTGAGTATGCGCGGCTTTGGCAGCAAAGGGGTGCTGGTACGTTTGGATGGCGTTCGTCAGGATATCTCCACCGGCCATATCGGCAACTTCTTCCTCGACCCGGCGTTGATTCAAGAGGTACAGATCGCCCGTGGCGCGCTCTCCAGCCTATATGGCAGCAATGCCATGGGCGGTGTGGTCAGCTTCACCAGTGTGGATGCCGATGATCTGCTTGCCCCAGGCGAAGACAGTGGCGTGCGCTTGTCAGTGGGAGGCGCCACGGCCAGCGACGAGCTGCGCGGCAGCCTGACCGCCTTTGGCCGCCGCGACACCGCCAACGGCCAAGTCGATGGACTGTTTTCCGTGGGCCGCAGTGAATCCGGCGATATTCGCCGGGCCGGAGGCGATGAAGCCGAAGAGGATGCCGCCCTCAATAGCCTGCTGCTAAAAGGCGGTTGGGAGCCAAGCGACGACCAGCGGGTATTTATGAGCTGGCAGCATTACGACGAAAGCGCCACCCAGCCCGCTAACCCACAGCAACTTTCAACCGATGCCAGCAATCCGCTGCGTGACCGCGATGTGGAAAGCAACAACGTCCAGTTCGGCCACCGCTGGCAGCCCAGCGGGGTAACCGAAATCACCTCTCGGCTTACCTTTAGCCAGCAGGCTATCGACGAGCCCCAGGCCAACCGCACCCTAGAGCGGGTCGGGCTACAGAGCGACGGCTACCACGCCATGGATCATGGTTGGCTCTCGCAAACGCTGGTGTTCGGTGCCGAACTGGAGCAGGCCCGCCAACGGCCGGATGGCGACGCCAATGGCTTCCCCGACGCCGATATCGACACCCAGTCAGCTTATCTCGACACCACCCTTACCGCTGGACGCTATCTAGCCGACGGCGGCGCCGGGCAGTTTGATGTTGGTTTGGGAGCCCGCTACGACCGTTACGACGCCAGCGGCCAAAACGATGCCGATAGCGTCCACGACCAAGTGTCACCGCGGTTTCGTCTCGCCTGGCGGCCAGATGATGCTTTAATGCTGTTCTCCGGCTACGCTGAAGCCTTCCGCGCGCCCAGCCTTTCCGAGCTTTACGCCAACGAGCGCCACTTTGCCGGCTTCTGTGCCGGGCCCTTCTTCTGTACACCAGATAACTACTGGATTCCCAACCCCAATCTCTCGCCTGAATCCAGCCACACCTGGGAGAGCGGCGTGGTGTGGCACCAAGGCGACTGGCAGCTGCGCGCCAGCTACTTCGATACTCGCGCGGACGACTTTATCGACACCCAAGTCGACATTATGGCGGGCACCACCCAAGCGGTGAACGTACAGCGCGCCCAGCTGTGGGGCTATGACGCTCGCGTAACTTGGCAGCCCAGCGCCTTCCCAATGCTGACCAGCTTTGTGGGTATTTCCGAAGTGTCTGGCAAAGACCGCGACACCGGCGAACCGCTGGGCAGCCAAACGCCGCTGGAAGCCACGTTGGGGAGTGACATTGCGCTTCACGGTGGCGATGTCCGCTTAGGTTGGCAGGCCCGCTTTGCCCGCGCGTTTGACAAACAAGGCGATGACGAACGCCTGCCCGGCTACGGGCTTCACGATCTGCATCTCGCCTGGCAAATCACTCCGGCCGTTGATACCTCGCTGCGTCTCGCCAATATTGGCGACAAGGTGTGGTACCGCCCCGACGGCAGCCTGGGCGATGGACGCAGCCTGTTCGCCACCCTTAACTGGCAGTGGTAAATCCATGCAGTGAACCCTATCGAGGTACGTCATGATTCCATCCCAACAGATCGCGATTATCGAAGCTTTTGACGCGGCACGCGCCGCGCAGCCGCGGCTACCCGCGCTTGAAATTGCCGAACGTTTAGCCATCAGCGAAGGCGAGCTTCAAGCTGCCCGTTTAGGCCGTGATGTATGGACGCTGCCACTTGCGCCTAACGATCTCGCCGCCCGCCTGCCCCAGTTGGGGCGGGTGAAAGCGCTGACCCGCTCACGGCTAGCCGTGCTTGAGCAAAGCGGCGATTACCCCGAACTAAGCGGCGGACAGCATACTGGCCTGTTGCTCGATCCCGGCGGCCTGGACTTACGGCTACTCTACGCTCACTGGCACTGGGCCTGCTTGATTCGCGACCCGATGCCTTCCATCAATGAGGAAGAAGCGCAGTGGCGTTGGAGCCTGCAGATATTCAATCAGCATGGCTGCGCCGTTCACAAATGCTTTGCCCTGGAGCATCCGCTGCCGCGCCCCTGGGGCACTTTGGCGGCCTTGAGCACTCGGGACACCCCGGCATTTACCCAGAGCATGCCGCGCCTAAAGCGCCCGCTCCCCGACGTGCCCACGCTTGCTAGCGAATGGGGCTCGATGCGCGATGTACACCAGTTCTTCGCGCTCCTCCAGCGCCATCATCTTGAGCGTATTGAGGCCAACCAGTTAATGGAAGGCCGCTACAGCCGCTCATTGCCCGTGAATACTCTGGAAACACTGCTCAATCAGGCCAGCCAACGCGCGTTGCCGTTGATGCTGTTTGTCGCTAGTCCCGGCTGCGTACAGATTCGCACCGGCACATTGCCCGCTCCTCAACGGGCCCGCGGCTGGCTGAACCTTTTCGGCGAGCAGTTCACGCTGCACCTGGATGACGCCGCGATTGACCAGGTATGGCAAGTCAGCAAACCCAACCGTGACGGCGGCGTGACCAGCATCGAAGCCTTCGATTCAGAGGGCTCTCTCGCGCTGCAAATTTACGCGCAGCGCCAGGAAGGCCGCGGTGAGCGCGCCGAGTGGCGGAAACTGCTGGATGAACTCGACAATCAAGAGGCAGTGGCATGAACCCTTCAAAAACTCGCCTCTTGGCAATGATGGCCTTGGGGTTGCTGCTGGCAGGCACACCACTGGCTCAAGCTGAAGAGCGCGAACAGACTAGTGAACGCTGGGTGGTACTGGGGGGCGATATAGCGGAAACCCTGGCCGCCCTGGAGGCTGATATCAACGTTATCGCCCGGGACGACACGGTAGTGCATCCGCCCGCCATGGCGGCGCTACCCTCGGTGGGTTACCTGCGCCAGCTCTCGGCGGAAAGCGTGCTGTCGGTTAAACCTGACCAAGTGCTAGCCGCCGGATCAGCAGGCCCCAGGGAAATACTGGCACAGTTGGAGGCGGTGGGAGTCAACGTCGCCACCATCAACGCCCCACCCAGCCTTGATGCCATTGCCGATAAAGTCCGCGCCGTTGGCCAATTAACCGACCGTCAAAACGCCGCAGAAGCCTTGGCAAATGACTTGAACGACAAACTTAACCGGCTGGCCAGCATGCCCGCCCTACCGCCAACCCGCGCGATGTTTATCATGCAGCATAGCGGCTTAACCCCTCGGGCGGCAGGCAGCGACACCGCAGCGCATAGCGCGCTTGAAGCGGTGGGCCTGGACAATGCCTTCGCCGAGATGCAGGGCTACCACAGCGTGGGCGCCGAAGCGCTGGCCCGACAATCGCCGGACGTGGTGATTGTCTCCGAACGGGGCCTGGCAGCAATGGGCGGCGAAGCCGCGCTATGGCAGTTACCCGGCTTGGCGTTAACCCCCGCAGGCCGCAAGCAACAGCTGATTGTGGTTAACGTTCAAGCCCTGCTCGGCTTTGGCCCGCGCACCCCCGATCAATTACTCGCTTTGCGCCAGGGCGTCGAAGCACTCCTGGGCGCATCGGCTAATGCTCAGAAAAGCACCGCCAAGATAAGCCCATGATTGCCATCCTCAACGCTTACCGCTTTCGAGCGCGGCTGCCGATTAATCGAGCAGCCCGCGTGCTCGTCGGATTAACCGCCGCGCTGCTGCTGGCCTTGGGCTGGTCAGCCGCCTCCGGCGCGCTGGGCATTTCCCCCTGGGGCTTACTCAGCGGCCAGGCCGACCCGCTCAGTGTTCAAGTGTGGTGGCAGTTGCGTCTGCCGCGCTTGCTACTCGGCGTGGCGGTGGGCGCGATGCTCGCCGGTAGCGGCGCCGCCATGCAGGGGCTATTTCGTAACCCGCTGGCCGACCCGACCCTGCTCGGCCTTGCCAGTGGCGCCGGGCTCTTTGTGGCGGTGTGGATTGTGCTGTTTCAGGATAGTGGCGCCGGCAGCCTATACGGCCAGTTTGCAGCAGGCTTTCTGGGCGCCTTATGCGTCTGTTTGATTGTCTTTGGCATCGCCAAGCGCCAAGGCGGCGGCAGTGCTGCGGTGATGACCCTGCTGCTGGCTGGCTTGGCCATCAATACCCTGGCTGGGGCTGGCGGTGGGGTTTTAGCCTTTATCGCCAGCGATGAGCAGCTTCGCCAGCTTAGTTTATGGGGCATGGGCACGCTGACTAACGCCCTGTGGCGCACCACAGCGCTCGCCCTGGTGCTCATTGCCATTGCCCTGTGGCTGTTAATGCGCAGCGCGCGCGAACTTGACCTGCTGCAGCTAGGCGAGTCCACCGCTCATGCGGCGGGGCTGGATGCGGCGCGTTTAAAACGCCGGGTGGTGGTCGCTACCTCGCTGGGCGTCGGGCTTTGCGTGGCGCTCACTGGGGTGATTGGCTTTTTGGGTCTGTTGGTACCCCACTGCCTGCGGCTCTGGCTGGGGCCTGGCCACCGGTTGCTACTCCCCGCTTCGATGCTCGGTGGCGCACTGCTGCTGGTCGTCGCCGATACCCTCGCCCGCACCGTCGCCGCCCCTGCGGAAATTCCCGTCGGGCTGCTCACCAGCCTGCTGGGCGGCCCCTACTTCCTGTACCTACTAATGCGCAGGAACCGAGCATGCTAACGCTTCACCAAGCGGGTCTAACCGCCGTCCCCGCTATCGCCCCCCTGGACGGCACCATTCGTCCCGGCGAGCTGCTGGCGATTGTCGGCCCCAACGGCGCGGGCAAGAGCACACTGCTCAGCATGCTGTCGGGGTTTCGCCCTGCCGAGCAAGGCGAGCTGCGACTGGATGGCACCCCCCTGCCCGACTGGCCCATCGCCGAACTCGCCAACCGCCGGGCGCTGGTCGCCCAGCAGGAGTTGCCCGGTTTTGACTGGCAAACTGACGAGCTATTGAGTCTAGGCAGTAACCCGGCTAAATCACTGGTAGCGGCGCTATTGGACGACCTAGATCTAACCCATCTCGCCAAGCGCAGCGTGCTCTCGCTTTCCGGCGGCGAACGCCAGCGGGTGATGATCGCCCGCGGCGCCTGCCAGCTTCTCTCAAGAGGTTCTCCTACCGCCAAGGACGGCGGTCTTTTATTGTTGGACGAGCCCACCAGCGCCCTGGATATCGGCCAGCAGCAGCGCCTGATGCGCCAACTACGCGCCTGGGCCGAGCAGCATCGCATGGCGATTGTTTGCGTACTCCACGACCTTAATCTCGCCAGCACCTACGCCGACCGGGTATGGCTGCTGCATCAAGGGCAACGTATTGACCACGGCCTGCCTAATCAAGTGCTCAACCCCGCAACCATTGCGAAGATCTATGCGGCCGAACTTCAGCTCCTAGAGGGCAGCTCACATGGCAAGCACCTGCTTGCCCTAGCGCCTTGATGACTCGTTGAACCGTTTTTCAATCGCCGTGGCATTTGATCGACAAACAAGACCATACTTTCCTGCTAGCATTAACCGCGAGCATGGCGTGTTAAGCCGTTTAGCGTGCTAAGCCAGGAGTAAGGATGAGAGTTATACGTGCCCTATGGATAGCATTGGCGGCGATCAGTTTTAGCATTGGTTTGCTTGGGGTTTTTCTGCCCTTATTGCCCACCACGGTGTTTATGCTAATGGCTGTTTACTGTGCTTCTCGCGGTTCCCCGCGCTTTGAGGCCTGGATCCGCTCCCGCCACTATGTCGGCCCTCTGCTGGTCACCTGGGAGCAAGAACGCGCCATACCCCGGCGCGCTAAGCTGGCAGCCGTTGGCGCGATCACATTGAGCGCATTAATCACCGGTTGGTCACTCGGCCCCGGCTGGCTGCGCTGGGCAGTGATCGCCCTACTGGTGCTGATTGCCTTATGGCTGGCCACCCGGCCAGAGCCCTCGTCTGCGCCTTAAGCAACGCTTAGCATACGGCGTTCGCGTGGCTTTCAACCAAGCCAACCTATAAGATTGAGAAAACAGGCAGCCAAACAGCAAGGACGGACGCTATGCGCGATGATGAAAAATATGCCAATAACGAAGAGTTGCTGTTGCATCTTCAGAAGCTGTTAGACACCCCAGACATAGCGGCTCTACAAGAGTTCTTCACTGAACTCGACATCTTAGACATTGCGCGAACACTTGAATCCTTTCCAGCTAAAACGCGAGATTTTCTTTGGGAATATATTCCTGACGATTTAATCGGCGAGGTTCTCGCCGAAGTCGACGAAGATATCCGTGCCGACTATATCGAAGATTTATCGGCCAGCGATATAGAACAAATTGTTAAAGGCTTGGATGCTCAAGAAGTTGCTGAAGTACTGGATGTTGCTGATGAGGCCATAAAAACCAGCGTTTACGCCAGCCTAGACCAAGATATTCGCGCCCATGTTGAGAATCTTCATGCCTATGAGGAAGATGTGGTGGGTCGCTACATGGACCCCGAGACGGTTAATGTAAAACAAGGCGTGTCGTTAGAGGCGGTGCAACGCTATATCCGGATTCATCACTTGCTTGACGATGAATCGCAACAGATCATGATTACGGATAAGAATAAGCGTTTGCTCGGCACGTTGACCCTCATTGATTTAATCAAACAACCTCAAGATGCCGTGGTTGATGATTATATGGATGATTTTTTTACCCTCAATGATCAAATGAAAGTCGGTGATGCCGCAGCGTTACTGCGCTCTAAAGAGCTTCACTTTGTGCCCGTCTGCGATAGCGATGGGTTATTGGTCGGGCAGCTAAATTCTGCCGACGTCTTAGAAATCACCCAAGAAGACGCTGACATGACGTTAAAACATATGTCGGGCGTCAGTAACGAAGAGGAAGTCTTTACCCCGATTACACGCAGCGCGAAAAGTCGCGGCATTTGGCTGGGCATTAATTTGTTAACGGCTTTTTTAGCAGCCTTCGTGATTGGGCAATTTGAAGCGGCATTAGATCAAATTGTTGCGCTGGCCATTTTGATGCCGGTCGTGGCAAGCATGGGGGGTATTGCCGGTAGCCAAACCCTCACCGTCGTCATTCGCGGCTTGGCGCTGGGCCAGCTCGCCGGTAACAATATAAAATGGCTTTATAACAAAGAGATGTGGGTAGGCATGAGCAACGGCCTGGTTTGGGCGTTAGTGGTAGGCCTGATTGCCCATGTCTGGTTTAGCGACGCTATGATTACGCTCGTAATCACACTAGCCATCTTTATCAACATGAGCCTCGCCAACTTATCTGGCGTATTAATCCCCATGGTGTTGAAAAAGCTGCAGATCGACCCGGCGTTATCCGGCGCAGTGATTTTAACCACCGTGACCGATGTGGTCGGCTTTTTATCATTCCTGGGGCTCGCGACGCTGATTATCCTTTAACCTTATCCTCTTTGGCTGATGCTAGATCGTTTGCCCAGGCTTCAACCAGCGTCTTACATTAAAGCAACAGAACATTCGCCCGCTAACGTTTATCTAATGCTATGCTGATGTGCCCCGCCGATGCGGGGCTTTTTTGTGCTTCACTCTTTTACAGCATACAGAGGCGACCATGCTCCCCGATTACTCCGTCATTGCCTGGCTGTTGATCGTCTTTTCGGTCTACCTGACCGGTGTTTCCAAAGGCGGCTTTGCGGGTGGTTTCGGCACGCTGTCGGTGCCACTGATGGCGCTTGCGATCAGCCCGGCTCAGGCAGCGGGCCTTCTATTACCGCTGTTACTGGTGATGGATGTGTTTGCGGTGAAGGCGTGGTGGGGCAGGCACGCGGTGGCCGAGGTATGGCGGTTTGTGCCGGGGCTATTCATCGGCGTGGCGGTCGGTACGCTGCTGTTCGACAGCCTGAGCGAGCAGGGATTACGCCTGACGCTCGGCGTGATCACCCTGCTGTTCGCCACCTATATGCTGCTGAAACCCGTTGCCAAGAAGCCCATTTCCTCCCGCTGGGCATTGCCAGCCGCAAGCGTCTGCGGCTTTACCAGCTTCATGGCCCATGCGGGCGCACCGCCGCTCAACGTGTACCTGCTGCCGCGCAAGCTGTCGAAAGAGACCTTTATCGCCACCTGCGCCGTCACCTTTGCCGTGGTCAACGTGATCAAGCTGGCACCGTATATGTGGCTTGGCGAGATCAACGTGACCAGCGCCTGGGCCTCGCTGGTGCTGGTGCCCATCGCCTGGATCGGCGTGCGCAACGGCCTGTGGCTGCAAAGCCGCGTCAACGAAGTGCTGTTTTACCGGTTGGTGATTCTGACCATGTTTTTAGTCGGCTTTAACTTGATTTATCAGGCTATTTAGCCGGTTAGCGGCGGCTAGACTACCCAACGTCCATGACATAAAGATGACGCGCGGAGCGCACCTCGCTAACGGTCAAGCCATATCGCGGCAAATTCATCGGCCGGCTTGGGCCGACCAAACAAAAACCCCTGTGCTTCCAGGCAGCCCATTTCGGCCAACAGCGTGGCCTGCTTTTGATGCTCGACCCCTTCGGCTAGGGTCTTCATTCCCAAGGCATCGGCCATAGCAATAATGGTCTGGACAATGGCGCGGTCATGCTGGTTATCGAGCACCTCGCGCACAAATGAGATATCAATCTTCAGCGCGTCAGCAGCAAAGCGCCGCAAATATGAGAGCGACGAGTAGCCGGTGCCAAAATCATCAATATACAAGGCATACCCGGCGGCGCGCATCGCCTGGGTAATCTCAACCGCTTGGTCGGGATCGCGCATAAAGTCGCTTTCGGTCAGCTCCAACGCCAACGCTGAGGCCGGCACCCCTCGGGTAAGTCGGGCGATGTGTTGCGCCAATTGCGGGTCGGCAAACTGTTGGGCGGCGATGTTAATAGACAACCGTCCCGTTAAGGCCATCCCATGGTCTTGCCATACGCGCAATTGCCTAGCGGCCTCAGCCAGCACCCAATCACCCAGCTCACGAATCAGCCCGCGTTCCTCCGCCAGGGGAATGAATTCGCCGGGACTGACCCAGCCCCAGTCGGCTTCGTGCCATCGGCACAGCGCTTCAGCGCCGGTAAGCTGGCCGGTTTCTAGGTTCACTTGGGGCTGAAAATAAAGAGCCAGACGATTCTCAACCAGCGCCTGATGCAGTCGCTCCGCCATTTTCTGGCGGCGGCGTTGATGGTGCATCATGTCATGGCTAAACGGGCATACGGTGCCGTCACGCTTGGCAAAATGGAGTGCAATACTGGCGGCCTTGAACAGCTCTCCAGCCACCGAGGCATCGACGGGATAGTGGGCAAAACCGATACTTACCTGCAAGTTGAACGTGTTGTGGTCCAGCCGAATTGTCTTCCCGACCGTGCTGCGCAGATCGCCCAGGATGTCAGCCAACTGCGCCTCACTGGGATTGCTCAAAAGAATGGCAAATTCGTCGCCGGATAATCGTGCCAGAAAGCCGCCGTCGGGAAGGACATGCTGCAAGCGACCGGCGATGGTGGCCAGCAGTTGGTCGCCTACATGATGACCGTGGGTATCGTTAATCTCTTTAAAACGGCGAATATCGAGCAGGACCAAGCTTAACGACTGATCCCTCTGTGCGGCTTCGCGCAACATGTTGGCATGAACTTCCATAAAGCGAACGCGGTTTGAAAGCCCCGTAGTGCCATCGATATACGCCAGCTGATGCATACGACGTTGGTCGCGGCGGCGCTCCAATTCCGCCGAGGCCCCGGTGGATAAGATACGCAATAGAGACGTCGCAAAGGCGTTGGTGCTGAGAGGCTCGTGGTAGAACACCATCATCACGCCAATTGCCTCACCACCGGCATTATCCAAACGTCGACCTATCCAGGCCTGGGCCTGAAGTGCTCTACCGGGGATTGGTGTGAAATGACCACTGTGGGAAACGGCCTCTCGCTGATTTATCACCTGCTCGCAGGGTGAGCCACTCACTGCAAATGTCTGATTGCTAAGGGGCTCACCGTCGGCGATAACGCTAACGGTACTGATAGTCGCCGCTTGCCGTGGGCGACCGTTGGTCGTGTGGGGAGACCGATTCAGTAATGCAATAAAGCCACCGTCAGCATCCAACAATTCCACCAGTGTGCCGATCAGCTGCTGGAAGTAGTCGTCGCCGACATGCGACGTGACTGTCGAGGCTACCTGCATGACCGCCTGCTGAACCCGCTGGGCTTCATGGCTCTCGGTCACATCGGTAGTAAACCCTTCCAGGCAGACCACCTCGCCCGCTTCACCGAACACCGCCTGCCCTTGTTCCCACACCCAGCGAACACGACCATCACGATGATACAGGCGGTAGGTCACCTGATAAGGGCGCTTGTCATCGATGGCCGCCTGAACCTCATCAAAGACGCGCGTGGCGTCCTCGGCATGTATCAGCTCGGCAAAACTGACCCGGTGGTTCTCCACCAGCTCATCGGGATGATACCCGGTGAGTCGGTAGGCCCCCTGGCTAACCAGCTCCATGGTCCAATGGTCATCGTTGAGGCAGCGATAGGCTATTCCCGGCAGATGATTGAGCAGCGTATCCAGGCGACGCTCACTTTCTCGGGCGATCGCTTCGCTTTCCCGGGCGACCGCCTCGCTTTCCCGGGCGACCGCCTCGCTGGCCTTGAGGGCCGCCTCCGCCTGCTGGCGGCCCAGTTCAGCACCGGCTTGAGCCGCCACAATACGTAGTACTTCGCTGGTCATGCTATCCAGCGACATCACCGAATCGTTAAGCAATGCCAGTAATCCAATCGCGGCTCCGTCCGAGGCATAAAGAGGCCATCCCATATAACTATCGGCACCCAGCTCAGCAAGCATATAATCATCTGGAAAGCACCGTTGTACCTCGCAGGGATACAAGCACGGTTCGCGACCGACAACGGTCTCGCAAGGAGTTCCGGCCAACGGATAGGTGACATTGGGCAGATGCCGACCGTTGGACCAGACCGCCAGTGTTTCAGCGACGTCTGCCTGTGGGTCGCTAGCCGAGTCGTTACCCGCGTAAACGCGGGCCACCATGACATGATCCACGTCCAGCAGATTTGCCAGCCGCTCCACCAGCATTGAGTAAAACTGGGGAGTGCCTGTTTGTCCCATTCCTTCAGCCAACTGCCGAAATGTATCGGCCGCTTCGATCCCCGTCTGCATTGATTTGCTCGCTGCCCTTTTTAAATCAGCTTATCTGGAAGTTCCTTTTCGGTGAAGCATTTCACAATAAACGCTTAATTGATGCTCACCTATCCACCTTCGGTATTAGTTCAGTGAGCGACGGGCGGATGACCAAGTTCAGCTAATACGGTTACCCGGCAGAAAAAAGCCAGTCAGCGCTAACCGACTGGCATTAGTGAATTGAGTACCGGTTGATGTAAGCCACGCTTAACGCGTTAGTTGATCCAACCCTCGGGCTAAATCTCGCTGAATATCAGCTTGGCTCTCAAGTCCTACCGCCACACGTATCAGCCCCGGTGAAATCCCTGCGGCCGATTTTTGTGCATCGGAAAGACGCCCGTGAGTCGTTGTTGCTGGATGTGTGATAGTGGTTTTCACATCACCCAAATTGCCGGTGATCGACACCATTTGCGTGGCATCAATTACCTGCCAAGCAGCGGCTTGGCCACCGTTCACTTCAAACCCCAACACCGCGCCAAAACCTTTTTGCTGCTGCTTGGCGAGTGCATGCTGGGGATGATCCGTCAAACCACTGTAGTACACATGCGCCACACCCGGGTGCTGCACCAGCCACTGCGCCAGCTGCTGCGTATTCTCACAGTGCGCGTTCATCCGCAACGATAGTGTCTCTAGCCCCTTGGTAAACACCCAGGCATTAAATGGGCTCAAGCACGGCCCACAGGTGCGCACCACGCCGAAGATCTCTTCTAGAAGTTGATGACTGCCTACCACAGCACCGCCCACGGCTCTCCCTTGACCATCCAGGTATTTGGTCGCCGAGTGAATAACCAAATCGGCGCCCAGTGCCAGAGGCTGCTGCAGCGCCGGGGTTAAAAAACAGTTATCAATCGCCAATAAGGCGTCGTGTCGCTTTGCCAACGCCGCGAGTGCCGTGATATCGGCTACTTCCGCCAACGGGTTCGATGGTGTTTCCGCAAATAGCAACTTAGTCGCTGGCGTAACGGCCGCTTCCCACGCGTTGAGATCGGAAAGCTCCACGTAGCGGGTGGTAATACCTAACTTTGCCAAATACTTATCGAACAAGCTGACCGTGGAGCCAAACAGCGAGCGTGACGCGACAATTTCATCGCCAGCCTGCAAGAGCGCAAGCGCTGTCGACAGAATCGCGGACATACCGGAACTTGTCGCCACACAGCGCTCTCCACCTTCCAACGCGGCAAGACGCTTTTCAAACGTGCGCACCGTCGGGTTGGTAAAGCGTGAATAGACATTACCCGGCTCTTCACCACCGAACTTCCGCGCCGCTTCCGCCGCACTGCCGTACACAAAACTGGAAGTCGGGAAAATCGGCTCAGAATGCTCTTGTTCGGCAGTACGTTCATGACCGGCACGAATGGCCAGTGTTTCCAGTGACCACGACGGTTCTACCGTATCGTCTTCCATCTCTATTTCTCCTCACCAGGACGCCTAACGTAAAACACGTTTCTAAAACTAGTCGTCGAGGTCGTCGTCCTGATTGTGCATATCCACTAACGCATGGTCTCCCGCGCTATGGTCCTTGGCGGCATCGCTGCGGCTTGCCTCAAGCGCTTGAAGATACGCTTCATCAATATCGTCGGTGACATAATTGCCATCAAAGACCGAACAGTCAAAACCGTCAAACGCTGGGTTCACTTCGCGACACGCGGCTTTTAAATCGTCTAAATCTTGATAGAAAATACGGTCAGCGCCAATCAACTCGCCCACTTCAGCTTCGCTACGCCCATGGGCGATGAGCTCGGAGGCGACGGGCATATCGATGCCATACACATTCGGGTAGCGTACCGGCGGCGCAGCAGAGGCAAAATAAACATTGCGCGCCCCCGCATCGCGGGCCATTAGAATAATCTGTTTGCAGGTTGTCCCCCGCACAATCGAGTCATCCACTAACAGCACATTCTTGTCTTTAAACTCGACATCAATGGCGTTGAGCTTTTGGCGCACGGATTTCTTACGCTGGGTCTGCCCCGGCATGATGAACGTGCGACCGATGTAGCGGTTTTTCATGAAGCCTTCGCGATAGGTCACGCCCAGGTGCTGAGCCATCTCCAGCGCCGAGGTGCGCGATGTATCAGGAATCGGGATCACCACGTCAATATCGTGCTCAGGCCACTCGTTGAGAATGCGATCCCCAAGCTTACGACCCATCTGCATCCGTGTGCCATAGACGTAGGCGCCATCGAGAATTGAGTCCGGCCGCGCCAGGTAGACATGCTCGAAAATGCACGAGCGCAACAGCGGGCGGTCTGCGCAAACCTGCGTATGGATAGTGCCCTCCATATCGACAAATATCGCTTCACCGGGCGATAGATCCCGCACTAACTCAAAGCCACCCACGTCCAGAGCAACAGACTCAGACGCAATCATCACCTCTTGCTGGCCTTCATGCTCGCGGGTACCAAACACGACCGGGCGAATACCGTGAGGGTCACGAAATGCCACCATGCCAAAGCCGTTGATGATTGCCACAGCGGCGTAGCCGCCTTTACAACGACGGTGCACCCGGCGGACGGCATCGAAGATATCTTCGGCTTCTAAATGCAGCCCTTGTTTGCCTAACTCATGGGCAAACACATTGAGCAGCACTTCGGAATCGGAGCTGGTATTGATGTGGCGAAGATCGGTAGAGAAAAGCTCTTGTTTGAGCTGCTCGGAATTGGTCAGGTTGCCGTTGTGGGCCAACGCAATACCGTAGGGCGAGTTGACATAAAACGGCTGCGATTCCGCCTCGCTAGACGAACCGGCCGTCGGGTAGCGTATGTGACCAATACCTAAGTTACCCTTCAAACGCGCCATATGGCGAGTATGGAAGACATCGCGCACAAGGCCGTTGCTCTTGCGCAGTAAAAAGCGTCCTTCGCTCCAGGTCATCATCCCGGCAGCGTCCTGGCCCCGATGCTGTAGTACGGTCAAGGCATCATAAATTGCCTGATTCACCGCCTGCTTGGCCAGAAGGCCCACTATACCGCACATAACTGTCTTACCTCGCTTGATACCCAGGCTTAATATTAAGCCAACGATTAAGAAACTTTGCCTCGCCGAAACGCTCGAATCGCCCTACTTACTCTTCGTCGCGTGAACGAAAATCGGGTAGCGGAATCTCGCTTAACGAATCTGGCGCTTGGGGCAAATCGCCCTCCCACTGATCGAGCCGGCTGACGGCCCAATCACGCAACTGCTCAAAGCTTGGGCGCAGTGACGCCTGCTGCCACGCTTGCAGCTCCATCAGCGGTGTTAGCGTGATCAAGATGGTGGCAACGAGCAAAATGGCCACGCCTCGGGCGGCGCCGAACGCAGCACCCGCCAGGCGGTTTAAAAATCCCATGCCCACCCATACCACGGCTGCGTGCACGCCACGAATGACAATGCCGCACAGCAGAATCACCGCAAATATCACCAATACAAAAGCGAGAACTAAGCGAGCATCAAAGCTCTCGATAAAGCTGGTCATAAGCTCGGCCACCGGTTCAGCGAGCACACGGGCGACCAAAAGCGCCACGACCCACGCCGCAAGCCCGAGCGCTTCACGCACCAATCCACGCACAAAGCCCGCGAGCATCGACAACGCTAAAACGGCTAAAAACAGCGCGTCGATCCACGTTAACGCCATGACTTAGTCCCTCACTCGAACCAGCAAACCTTGCTGATTAACGCGTTCTTTAATCAAGGTAGAGGCGCGCTCGCCATCAGCTGAGCTGGCAAAGGGGCCGACGATCACCGTGGTCAAATCATCGCTACGCTTGCGGGTATATACATGAAACCCGTTCTCTTCCAACTCGCGCTTAAGACGTGAAACATTATCGGGATTACCGAACGTCCCCACCTGAACGCCCCACTCCCCTTGCTCGCTGGTAGCAGGAATCGCCTCTTCTGAAACCCGGCGCTGGCTATCAGCCTGCGCCATTAGCGCTGCAATGGGATCGTCTTCCACCCGCGGGGCGCTGTCTTGTGTTTCTGTGTTTTGCGTTTCTGCGTTTTGTGATTGCGTTTGATCTTGAACTGGTGATGCATCATCACGCTCGGTGACAGCAGCATCATCGACAATCGCATCATCGTTTGACGTTGTTGGCGTCTGGGGAGCGTCGCCAGAGGAAGAAAGGTCGATTGACTCGGGAGGCACGGGTTCGGCGACGTCGCGGCGTGGCGCGTCTATCGGCTGTTCAATGGTAAACGACGGCTGCGGGCGCTCCTCGCGGGGAGCGGGGTCACTCAT
The DNA here is from genome assembly GCF_013415105.1 of Vreelandella salicampi. Taxonomy (GTDB): domain Bacteria; phylum Pseudomonadota; class Gammaproteobacteria; order Pseudomonadales; family Halomonadaceae; genus Vreelandella; species Vreelandella salicampi. The sequence goes on along the minus strand of NZ_JACCDF010000009.1, from coordinate 30,841 downwards.
TAACCAGGGAATCAAGATCGCGGCCAACGCTAACAGAATAACGATGCCACTGATGCGCTCCGTTTTGCCGTATTTCATTCTTTTCTCCCTTGGGAGCGCCCTATAAAAGCGCGCCAATCAAGCGGTTGCCTCGCGTGATGCCTGAGGTAACGTGATTTCAAGCAATGCCCCAACGGTAAAAAACGACCCCGTCGCCAGCACAACATCGCATGCCGCCAGCTGTCTTCCCAACCAATCAGCTCCCTCTTTAGGCGTGTCTGCGCAGTGGTGAACCCGGCCTCCTTGATGCTCGATTACGGCTTTAAGCGATGTCGCCGAACGCCCGCGGGAACCAGAGAGCGACACACACACCCAATCGGTAACTCGCGACGCCAAGTTCGCTATTACGGCGTCAGCGTCTTTATCGTCGAACATGCCGATCAAACACCAAAGACGCCCTTGAGCTGGCTTGTGTATACGGCTCGCTACAAAAGCAGCCGCATGCGGATTATGGCCTACGTCCAAACACCATTGCCCGAGCCACTGCATACGCCCCGGCAGAGTGACGCTGGCCAATGCGCTTTGCGTTGTGGCCACGTCAAGACATAAACCGGTCAGCGTAAGCGCTTGCAGCGCAGTGGCGGCGTTATCGAGCGGCAAACCGGGGTCAGGCAGCTGTGTCAACGTCACGGCTTGCCCGTCCGCGCGATGACCATGCCACTGCCAGTATCCTTCGCCTTGCGGCGCATGACGAAAAGCCTGGCCAAGGGCGAAAAGCGGCGCATTAAGTGCTTTTGCGATGTCTTCTACGCTACTGGGGAGCGTTTCGCTCCCCAACAAGGCAGGGTGGCATGGGCGCAAAATACCCGCCTTTTCGCGGCCGATTTGCTCAAGATCGGTACCTAAAAAATTGGCGTGATCTTGGGCAATTGTGGTCACGATGCCAATATCGGCATCGATGATATTCACCGCATCCAAGCGGCCGCCCAGCCCGACTTCCAACAACACAAGGTCAAGCTCAGCGTTAGCGAAGCACCAGAGCGCGCATAGCGTGCCAGCTTCAAAGTAAGTCAGGCTAATTTCAGGCGCTTCCAAGCGAGCATGCTCTATCGCTTGAAAGCCCGCTACCAGCAGATCATCACTCGCTGGTTCGCCATTGAGCGTGACGCGCTCGTTGTAGCGCACCAAATGCGGTGAGGTATATGTCCCTACCCGCTGACCATGCGCGCCTGCAACCGCGGCCATCATCGCAAGCGTTGACCCCTTGCCATTGGTGCCCGCCACCGTGATCACCTTCGGTGCCAGAGGCGAATCTAAAAGCCCTATACGCATCGCCACTTCACGAACGCGTTCAAGCCCCATGTCGATGCCGACCGGATGTAGCCGTTCTAAATACGCAAGCCATGAAGCTAAATCGTTAGGCATTGCGCGGCTTTTCGTCACTAGATGATGCTGGCGTTTCATCGTTATCGACCCAGCTCGTCGCCTGCTCTTCACTATGGTCAGCCGCATGGGCGACGGAAGGCTCATCGGCAACCGGTTCGATAACCTCTCCCTTTTCAGGCGTTTCAGTATCGCTAACCTGCTCGAAAGGGTCGTGATGGGTCAATTTACGCAACACACCGCCTAAGCGCTTACGCATGTCGCGGCGATGTACGATCATATCGACGGTGCCATGCTCTAGCAGAAACTCGCTGCGCTGGAAGCCGTCAGGTAGTGTTTCACGAACCGTTTGTTCGATTACGCGTGGACCAGCAAAACCAATCAGCGCGTTGGGCTCGGCGACGTTTAGATCCCCAAGCATCGCCAACGAAGCGGAAACGCCGCCAAAGACAGGGTCAGTCAGCACGGAAATATAAGGCACGCCCGCCTGCTTTAACTTTTCCAGTGCCGCCGAGGTTTTCGCCATCTGCATCAGCGAAAAAAGCGCTTCCTGCATACGCGCACCGCCTGATGCGGAGAAGCAGATCAGCGGAATACGCTCCTCCAAGGCCAGTGTGGCCGCACGCACGAACTTCTCCCCTACTACAGCGCCCATTGAGCCGCCCATAAAGGTGAATTCAAACGCGACAGCAACCACAGGCAGGCCATCGAGATGACCACGGAAAGACACCAAGGCGTCTTTTTCGCCAGTGTCTTTCTGGGCCGCCACAAGACGGTCTTTGTACTTTTTCGAATCGCGGAATTTCAACCGGTCGATTGGCTCAATCTCTGGGGCGAGCTCTTCGCGCCCTTCTTTATCCAAGAACCAATCCAGCCGCTTGCGGGCCGTCAAGCGTAGGTGATGGTCGCACTTAGGACATACGCTATAGTGTTTTTCCAGCTCGGGAAGGTAGAGCACCGCTTCGCACTTAGGGCATTTGCGCCAGAGGCCGTCCGGCACACTGGCACGACGGTCTTTACGCTGGATACGTCCCATAGAGGGCACAATTTTATCTAACCAGCTCATATCAAAAATTTTTCCGTTATACGTCAATGCCTGGCAAAGCCAGGCGTTGGTAAGTGTTTAACTGGGAATTAAAAAACGTGTAACGCAATATCTTAGCGTAGACGAGTTTCATGCATCCATAGCCGAGCGCATATCCGCCAGCACATCTTTTAGCTGACCGGGAATGATCTCAGGTGTTTGCGTATTTTCCGCAATGCGGTTCACCAGCGCGCTACCGACAATCACGCCATCTGCCACATTGGCCACCTCGGCTGCCGTCACGCCATCGCGAATACCAAACCCAACGCACAGCGGCAGATCCGTCATTTCACGGAGCGGTGTCAAATGTGCCGCCACATCGGCCGCGTTTAGCGACGCCGCACCGGTCACCCCTTTGAGCGAGACGTAGTAAAGATAGCCTTGACCGTGGGCGCATATTGTAGCGGCCCGCTCATGAGAAGTGGTAGGGGCAACTAAAAAGATCGCGGCTAAATCGCGAGATTTCATTAACGGACCGATCTCTCCGGCCTCTTCGGGTGGCATATCGACGATCAGCACGCCATCCACCCCGGCATTCGCCGCTTTATCGGCAAACACCTCATAGCCGATTCGCTCGATAGGATTCAAGTACCCCATCAATACCACAGGCGTTTGCGTATCGGCTTGGCGAAACTCCTTCACCATTTCAAACAGATCCACCAAGCGCGTGCCGTGCTTTAACGCGCGCTCGCAGGCTTTTTGAATGACAGGCCCATCCGCCATGGGGTCAGAAAACGGTACGCCAAGCTCAATCACATCCGCGCCCGCCTCAACCAAAGCATGCATAAAGCCAACGGTATATTGCGGCGCTGGGTCACCCGCAGTGATATAAGGGATTAGCGCCTTACGGCCTTGCGCTTTGAGTTCGCTGAAGCGTTGATCAATTCGATTCATTGCTATCCCTTAAAATTCAATGCCGTCGAGCTTAGCGACCGTCATAATATCTTTATCGCCGCGGCCTGAAAGGTTCACCACGATATGCTGGTCCGGGCGCATGGTAGGCGCCAACACTTTGGCATACGCCAAGGCGTGAGCTGACTCTAGCGCCGGCATAATCCCCTCCATGTGCGTTAACTCACGGAACGCTTCCAGCACGTCATTGTCGTTGGCTGCCACATAATTGACCCGCCCAACGTCTTTCCACAAGGCGTGCTCCGGGCCGACGCCGGGGTAGTCAAGTCCTGCTGAAATGGAGTGAGTATCAGAAACTTGGCCCGCTTCGTCTGACATCAAATAGGTACGGTTTCCGTGCAATACGCCACGCGGAGCATTGGAGGAAAGCGGCGCCGCGTGGCGCCCGGTTTCAACCCCATCACCCCCCGCTTCAACGCCGTACATGGCGACCTCTTCGTCCTCGACGAAGGGATAAAACAAGCCCAGCGCATTTGAGCCACCGCCCACACACGCGATTAGCGCATCGGGCAGTCGGCCAATTTGCTCCATCGACTGTTTGCGCGCTTCACGCCCCACCACGGCGTTGAAATCACGCACGATAAGCGGGTACGGATGCGGGCCAGCAACGGTACCGATGATGTAGAAGGTATTATCCACATTGGTGACCCAGTCGCGCAGCGCTTCGTTCATCGCATCTTTCAGCGTGCGCGTACCCGATTCCACCGGGATAACACGCGCGCCCAATAGGTGCATACGGTAAACGTTAAGCTTCTGGCGCTGCACGTCAGCGGCACCCATGTAGACATCGCACTCAAGCCCCAATCGCGCCGCCACAGTTGCAGTAGCAACGCCGTGTTGGCCAGCACCGGTTTCCGCGATGACCCGTGGTTTGCCGATTTTCTTAGCCAGCAGTGCTTGGCCGATGGTGTTATTAACCTTGTGAGCACCGGTGTGATTTAGGTCTTCGCGCTTGAGCCATATCTGCGCACCGCCGAGTTTCTGTGACCAGCGCTCGGCGTGGTAAAGCGGTGACGGGCGCCCAACATAATGGGCTAAATCGCGGTCAAACTCGGCCTGAAATGCTGGATCGTCGCGTAAACTTGCGTAGATATTTTCCAGATCTTCCAGCGCAAAGCTCAGGGTCTCCGACACAAAACGACCGCCATACGGGCCGAAGTGACCACGGGCATCGGGCATGTGGGTCAAATTATTAAATTTTGACGTGGCGCCAGTCGGTGCGGAGCTAGTCGTTGATAAACCAGTCACAGGGGTACCTCACAAGATTGCCAAGAGCAGCAACAGTAAATAAACCAAAAACAACATAAACATTACAGCGATGAAGGCGGTACATTCGCTGCCGAAACCGCCTGAACAAACGCCTGCATTTTCGCGGCGTTTTTCTCTCCCGGTGAGGCTTCAATGCCGCCGGAAACATCCACGGCATAAGGCGCTACGTGCTTAATGGCAGCGCCAATATTACCCGGCGTTAAACCACCAGCGAGGATAACAGGTTTTGCTAAGTTTGCGGGAATTCTTGACCAATCGAAGGTCTCGCCGGTGCCACCCGGTACGCCAGGGCGGTACGCATCAAGCAGTAAAGCACTCGCCTCATGATAACGGTCGGCTTCTCGGTGCAAATCCATCCCATCGCGCATTCTCAGCGCTTTGATCCACGCCATATCATAGCCCTGACATGCCTCGGGCGGTTCATCACCGTGAAACTGCAATAAATCCAGATGCGGCGCGCAACGCTCGATCAAAGACGCCGGCTGATCGACAAAAAGACCGACCCGCGTCACAAACGCCGGCACACCGGCGGCAAGTTCCGCTAGCTGCTCAACGCTGATGCTGCGCTTGCTTTGCGGCCACATGACAAAACCAATCGCATCAACACCAAGGCTAATAGCGCTGGCAATATCGTCGGTACGAGTCAAGCCGCAAAATTTGATGCGCGTTCGCGTTATGGCGTTGGGCATCATGCGTTCTCCTGCTTTATTGGCTCACTGCCGGTTCGCGCGTGCCCTCGGCGGTGGCGCACCATCGGTGAATCGGGGATTTCCCGCTCGCCGGTCCACTCGCCGGTAAATGCCAGCAGATTGGGCCCGAGCGGCTCTTGCGGCAGGGCAAAGCTCTCGTCATAGCGCGAGTCTACAAAGTGCAAGCCGCAAGCGGGTGCGGTGACATCGCCTTTTTTACGATCACGTAATGCCAACAGCCGCTCAATGTAAGCTTCATCCTGCGCGCCCCTTCCTACACTCACCAGCGCACCGACGATATTGCGAATCATGTGGTGCAAAAACGCGTTTCCTTGCACATCCACTACGACGAGTGCGCCGTGGCGCTTCACCTCAATAAAGTGCAAATGGCGCCAAGGAGCCTTTGAGCGGCACCCCGCAGCTCGAAAGCTGGAGAAATCATGCTCGCCGACCAGCGCCTGCGCGGCGCGATGCATAGCGGCGACATCCAGCGGGTCGCGACACCAGGTGACATTGGCGCGCTCTAACACGGGCCGATTGAGCTGATTAATGAGCAGGTAACGGTAGCGGCGGGCTAGCGCCCCCAAGCGCGAGTGAAAGGTATCCGGCACGGCTTTTACCCAACGTACCGCGATATCTTTGGGTAGATTGGTATTGGCACCAAAAATCCATGCTTTTTCGCTACGCGGCACAGGCGAATCAAAATGCACAACTTGGCGGGTGGCGTGAACACCCGAGTCAGTGCGACCGCTAGCGTGAACTTTAACCGGCTCACCGGCCACTTGCGCTAGCGCCTTTTCTAGGCTCGCCTGAACAGAGGCAGCATGACTTAGCCGCTGAAACCCACAGTAGTGAGTACCATCGTACTCAACTCCCATGGCAAGGCGTCCATTGAGGGGTGTTTTTTCATCAAAGCGGTCAAACAGCGTCATCGACTCACAATACGTTAAGAGTTAAGAGGAGCGGGCATTATCCCGGCCCGGCACTTTGAATGCTACCTCTTCAATTTCCCATCCTTCGCCTAGCGGTGAATCGCTATCCGTTTTGGTTGCCTTTTGCCGCTCGTCAGCAACATTATCAGCCAGCAATTTTTCCTTCTTTTCCCCATCTTCCGCTTCTTCTGTGCCTTGCGGTTTGTTCGTTTCGACCGGCTCGAACTCAACCGTCGGCTGCATGGGGGTTTCTTCGCGGGGCGCGGCCGGCTCAGCGCTTAATGAAGGTGGCTGATAATCAATAAAACGTGAATCCGGTTGCGTGTCTTGCTCGCTAGAGGATGCCTCAGGCGGTTCGGGAGAAGCCTCGGTTTTCGGTTCTGCTTCCGGCTCGATTTTCGGTTCTGGTTCCGGCTCCATTTCCCGCTCGGCCTCCAGTGCGTCTTCTGAGTCAGACAAATCTTGAGAGCCGGCGCTTCGCTGTGAAGCGAGCCCTGCCGCTTGACTCCGGACTAAGTCTTCATCGTCATCGGCTTCCCACTCAAGCGGCTCATCTATTGCAAACGCATCGGGCTCGGGGTTGCTGTCTTCAGGCTCAGACGCTTCTGACGCGGCGTTTTTAGCGTAGACCTCTTGGGCGGCATAAATCGTCGGCGAAGGCTCGGAAAAAGGATCAGTTTCAAGCTCTTCTGTTTCAATATCTTCTTCGACGGCAGTAAATGATGACGCTTGGGGGTTCTGCGCGCTCGAAGTCTCCTGCGTAGGCGCACTCTCCTGGGTGGCGCCCCCCGGGGGTGTCGCGCTAGCGTGGTTGTTGGGGACGACAGATGGCTCGCTAATGGTTGCTTGATCGACATCCTCCCACTCTCTCGCTTGGCGCCGACGAATCATGAGCAGCAATACCAACAGCAGCGCCAACCCAGCCGTTATTAATGTCCAACGGTAATTCTCCATAAGCGCTGGTAGCGATGGAAAACCACCCGCTTCCCCGGCGGAGCTGGCTGATGCGTGTGTTTCGGCTTCTTCTATTTGCGTGTTTTGTGCATCTTCTGTCGGTGCGACACGTTCTTCTGTACCTCGCTCTGCTGCACTACTCTCAACATTGGCGTCACGAACCGCCTCTTGCTCTTGCACGACATCGCTGGCAGCGGAGGGGTCGACACGTTCCTGAGATGCCAATGCTTCAGTAAGCTCGGATACTTCACTGCGTAACGCATCAAGTTCGCCACGCATCTGCTCGCGCTCTTCGATGAGCTGCGCCAGCATCGCCTGGCTTTGTTCAAGCTGCGCCGCCAGAGTGCCAGCTTCACCACTGGCATTTACCACTTCGGCGCTAGGGCTGACCGCCTCGGCACTGGCGATAACGGCATCAGCAATGCCCGGTTCAGCGCTGTCACTGACCCCTGTCTGTTGCTGCGCGGGCGTGTCTTCATCCGGGTTTGCGGCGGTTTCAAGATTGGGCAACGCGACCGAGGCTAGGCTACTGTCGCGATTACGCCAAGCGGCATTCATCGCATCAATCGCGTCAGCTGAGGCGGCTGCCGAGCGACGCATGACATGCGCATCGGCGGGCACGTCTAGCCTAAACCCCGCCCGCATGGCGTTAATATTGCCGGATGGAAACACCTCCGGGTTTGCTTCAAGCAACGCAACCATCATTTGCTGCACGCTTGCCTGCTCGGGTTTTAACCGTTCAGCGACGCTCCAAAGCGTATCCCCACTGTTCACGTAGGCAGGATGGTTCACATCCGCGTTGACCGCATTGCGGCTTACATCAGCACGGCTAGTTTCATTACGGCTAGGCTCAGCGCGGCTTTCCGTATTAACGCGATTTGACGCTTGTGGTTGAGACTGAGACTGCGATTGAGACTGTGGTTGAGATAGAGACGGCGATGCCGCTTGGCTTGCCTGTGCCCCTTCGGTTTCGTAGTCGGCGGGATCAAAAAGCAGCGTGACTTCATGCGCATGACGCCCTGAAGGAGATTCAATCACAATAAGCAAATCGAGCCAGGGGGCATCAACGGGCTGCGACGAAGTAAGACGGATGGTCGGCGGCTGCCCTTGGAGCGTAGCGTTCACATTCGCGATGACATCACTCCACTCAAGCCCAGCGGAGGCGTAAGCGCTGCGCTGCGCTAAGCTGACGCTGAGCATTTCGGGTGAATACTGCTGCGCATCGACCAACGGGATCGAAGCATCTAACGGGGCATTTAAGGCCGAGCCTACCTCTGCCTCACCGACCCCAAGTGCATGCACCAATGGGCTCGAGACGGCGAGGCTGAGCAGCATGGCTAGCGTGATTGGTGGTTTCATGAACGCCCCTGCTTCTTTTACGTCATCTTGCTAAAGCGATAAATGGCTTATCAACTCAAAGTGTTACGCCCTTTTTACCACAGCTTATACTATTTGCGCACAAAAACGGGGGCTAATGTTAGCCCCCGCTTCAACGCCTTAGCGTAAAACCTGCCGTTTTACTGTTCGCGCAGAATTTTCAGCATGCGCTTAAGTGGCTCGGCAGCACCCCATAGCAGCTGATCCCCCACGCTGAATGCTGAGAGGTATTCGCCCCCCATGGCCAGCTTACGGAGACGACCAACGGGCACGTCAAGTGTACCGGTCGCGACAGTCGGCGTCAGGCCTGCGATGGTGGCATCTTTGTCGTTGGGAATGACTTTGGCCCATTCATTGTGCTTAGCGATGCGATCTTCGATCTCATCAATCGGCACGTCCTGCTTGAGCTTGATCGTGAATGCCTGACTGTGCGAGCGCATCGCGCCAATACGGACACATAGGCCATCAATCGGTACCGGATTGTCCTGCAAACCAAGAATCTTATTGGTCTCAACACTACCCTTCCACTCTTCGCGGCTCTGGCCGTTATCGAGTTTGGTGTCGATCCACGGCAACAAGCTGCCCGCTAAAGGCGCGCCGAAGTTCTCGGTGGGGAAGTCGCCACTGCGCATGGCGGCTGTCACTTTGCGGTCGATGTCCAAAATCGCGCTGGACGTATCTTTCAGCTCTTCCCCCACACTATCGCGCAGCGTCCCCATTTGGTTGAGCAACTCGCGCATGTGCTTAGCGCCGGAACCGGATGCCGCTTGGTACGTCATCGACGTCATCCACTCAATCATATCGGCTTCAAACAAGCCGCCCAGGCCCATCAACATCAGACTGACGGTGCAGTTACCGCCGACAAAGGTTTTCGCGCCTTTAGCAAGCTGCGCGTCGATCACTTTGCGGTTAACCGGGTCGAGTACGATGGTCGCGTCATCTTCCATACGCAGCGTGCTGGCAGCGTCGATCCAGTAGCCTTTCCAGCCTGCGCTGCGAAGATCTTTGTACACCGGCTTGGTGTAGTCGCCGCCTTGGCAGGTCACGACAACATCCAGCGCTTTAAGCGCTTCGATATCAAAGGCATCCTTTAGTGGAGGCACGTCCACGCCAACATCGGGACCCGGTTGGCCGACTTGAGATGTGGTGAAGAAAATCGGCTCGATGCCGTTAAAATCACCGTCTTCTTGCATGCGCTGCATCAGCACAGAGCCGACCATGCCACGCCATCCTACGAAACCGACTTTCAACATCGTGACGTCCTCCTATAAAAAATGAGCCCTTCATTATACATACTTTTATGCATCGTTCAGGGCGGCACGCATTACGCCTGCTGAGCAAACGCTGCCAAAACGGCATCGCCCATGGCGTCGGTGCCGATGGTCTGCATGCTTTCGGAAGCAATATCCGCCGTGCGTAGGCCGTCATCCAGCACTTTGCCGACAGCCGCTTCAATGCGCTCGGCCATGGCATTCTCGCCCAAAGAATAGCGTAGCATCATGGCCACCGAGAGCATCATAGCCAGCGGGTTAGCGACGTTTTGCCCAGCGATATCCGGCGCGCTACCGTGACACGGCTCGTACATACCCTGCCCGCTCTCGTTAAGCGAGGCTGACGGCAGCATGCCGATGGAACCGGTGAGCATCGCGGCGGCATCGGACAGAATATCGCCAAACATATTCCCGGTGACCACCACGTCAAACTGCTTAGGCGCGCGCACCAGTTGCATCGCGGCGTTATCCACGTACATATGCGAAAGCTCAACGTCGGGGTATTCCGGCGCCAGCCGTTCCATCACTTCCCGCCACAAGATGGTGACTTCCAGCACGTTGGCTTTATCCACCGAGCAGAGCTTTTTATGGCGCTTCTGAGCCATTTCAAAAGCCACGCGGCCGATTCGCTCAATCTCGCTTTCCGAGTACACGTAGGTGTTAAAACCCACGCGCTCGCCGTCACGCTCTTCGATGCCACGCGGCTGGCCGAAGTAGATCCCACCGGTGAGCTCGCGAACGATCATGATATCCAACCCGGCAACCAGCTCGGGCTTCAGGCTGGAAGCACTGGCAAGCTGCGGGTAAAGCATCGCCGGGCGTAGGTTGCCGAACAGCCCGAGGTTTTTACGCAGGCCTAGCAAGCCTTTCTCCGGGCGCTTGGCGAGATCTTCAATCTTGTCCCACTTCGGGCCGCCTACGGCACCAAGAAGAATGGCCCTGGCGGCCCTGGCTTTATCCAACGTCTCTGCCGGTAATGGCTCGCCGTGAACATCGTAAGCCGAACCGCCGACCAAGCCCTCCTCCACGTCAATATCGAGACCGGCCTCTTTGCACGCTTGCAGCAGGCGCTTAGCTTGCGCGGCGATTTCAGGGCCGATCCCATCGCCCGGAAGAAGTAAAACCTTATGTGTCATGCGAGATCCTTAAAGCATTAAACGTATATCTTTAAATTCGTGGCATGAAACGCATGCCGTTCAACATCAGGCGGTCTGGCGGAATAGCCACGGGCGGCGCTGACGGTGTTTTTCCTCGAAGGCCCGAATGGCGTCTTCGTCTTTTAGCGTGATGCCGATATCGTCTAGCCCTTCGAGCAGGCACTGCTTGCGGAAGTCATCGACCTGGAATTCCAAAATCTCGCCCCGCGGGGTCACAATACGCTGGTTTTCCAAATCGACATCAAGCGCATACCCTTCACGCTCTTCCACTTCTTGGAAGAGCCGCTCGACTTCGTCTTCTTCTAAGGTGATTAACAACAACCCGTTTTTAAATGCATTGTTGTAGAAAATATCGGCAAAGCTGGGGGCGATGATGGCTTTGAAACCGAAATCTTCCAACGCCCAGGGCGCGTGCTCGCGGGAGCTACCGCAACCAAAATTGCGCCGCGCCAGCAGCACCTCGGCGTTTTCATAACGTGGCTGATTGAGCACAAAATCCGGGTTCAACGGACGCTGAGAGCAGTCCTGATCCGGCTGCCCCTCATCAAGGTAGCGCAGCTCATCAAACAGGTTCACCCCAAAGCCCGTGCGCTTGATCGACTTCAAAAACTGCTTAGGAATAATCAAATCGGTGTCGACATTGGCACGATCTAACGGCGCCACCACCCCTTCAAAACGTTCAAACTTTTTCATCGCTTAAGCCTCCTGAGCGTGAGTGGCATCGTTTGCGGGCAAGCTGCGCACATCAACAAAATGGCCGGCAATCGCAGCAGCAGCTGCCATGGCGGGGCTGACCAAATGCGTACGGCCGCCATAGCCCTGGCGCCCTTCAAAATTGCGGTTGGAAGTAGACGCGCAGTGCTCGCCCGCACCCAATTTATCCGCGTTCATCGCTAGGCACATGGAGCAACCCGGCTCGCGCCATTCAAAACCGGCCTCAATGAAGATTTTATCCAGTCCTTCTTCTTCCGCCTGACGCTTCACCAACCCAGAGCCTGGCACGACCATGGCCAGCATAATGGAGTCAGCGACTTTCTTGCCCTTCGCCACTTTGGCGGCTTCACGTAAATCTTCGATGCGCGAGTTGGTGCAGGAGCCGATAAAGATTTTATCCAGCTTGATATCGGTGATTTTCTGGTTGGGCTGTAGGCCCATGTACTCAAGCGCGCGGGTGTGGCTGCGCTGTACGGTGTCGTCCGGGGCGGCTTTCGGGTCCGGCACTTGGCCTGAGATACCGGTGACCATTTCCGGGCTGGTGCCCCAGCTCACCTGCGGCTCAATATCCTCGGCTTTCAAGGTGACGACTTTATCGAAAGTAGCGTCAGGGTCGGAGACCAAATTACGCCAATCCGCCACGGCAGCTTCCCACTGCTCGGCGGTGGGTGCGAAAGGGCGATTGCCGATGTAGTCGATGGTAGTATCGTCGACGGCGATCATTCCCACCCGGGCACCTGCCTCAATGGCCATGTTGCACACGGTCATGCGCCCTTCCATCGAGAGCGATTCAATGGCGCTGCCAGCAAATTCAATGGCGTAGCCGGTGCCGCCGGCGGTGCCAATCTTGCCGATAATCGCCAACACCACGTCTTTTGCCGTCACGCCGAGGCCAAGTTCACCCTCGACGCGCACCTGCATATTCTTCATCTTTTGTGCCAGCAGGCACTGGGTCGCCATCACATGCTCGACCTCAGAGGTGCCGATACCGTGGGCCAGTGCACCGAAGGCACCGTGGGTGGCGGTATGGGAGTCGCCGCATACCACCGTCATCCCCGGCAGTGTTGCGCCTTGCTCCGGACCGACCACGTGGACGATGCCCTGGCGCGGATCGTTGATTTTGAACTCTTCGATGCCGTACTCAACGCAGTTGTCGTCCAGAGTTTGCACCTGAATCAGCGACACCGGGTCTTTAATACCGCTATTGCCTTCGGCGCGCTCTTTCACCGTGGTCGGCACGTTATGATCCGGCGTTGCCAGGTTGGCATCCAAACGCCAAGGCTTACGCTTGGCTAAACGCAGACCCTCAAAGGCTTGCGGCGAGGTCACTTCGTGGAGCAGTTGGCGGTCGATGTAAATCAACGCGGTGCCGTCATCGCGCTGCGTAACCAAGTGTTGCTCCCACAATTTATCGTAAAGTGTTTGACCTGACATGTGGCTCTCCTGGGCAATGCCCTGCTAGTTCGGTATGACAGCCTCTGTGTGCTGCTTATATTGCGGTTTTAAGCGTACTGTGATGAGAGTGTCACGCGACTCGCGCATAAAAGCAATTCATGTTATTCATAGATTAGATTCCAAACAGGAATATATTAATGGATACGCAAAGCCTACAAGCGTTCCTGGCGGTCGCGGAAACCCAAAGCTTTTCTCGCGCGGCGGAACAGTTGCATCTTACTCAGCCGGCCGTCAGCAAACGCATCGCCACCTTGGAAGACCTCTTGGGCACACGGCTGTTTGACCGCATTGGGCGGCGTATTGCGTTAACCGAGGCAGGCAGCGTACTGCTGCCCCAGGCGCGGCAGATTTTATTCACGGTGGAAGACAGCCGCCGGGCGTTGGCAAACCTTTCCGGCCATGTGGGCGGGCGTTTGACCCTTGCCACCAGCCACCATATTGGCTTGCACCGCTTGCCACCCGTCTTAAAGCAGTACACCCAACGCCACCCCGAGGTAGACCTGGACCTGCATTTTCTCGACTCCGAGTTTGCCTACCAGGGCGTGCGTGATGGTTCGCTGGAAATGGCCGTGGTAACCCTAGCGCCCCATCCCGTCGAGCAACTGCATGTGGTCGAACTTTGGCGCGACAGACTGTGTTTTGTTTGCGCGGCAGATCACCCCCTCGCCAACCACCGACGCGCGTTATCGCTAGCGGCTCTGTGCGACTACAACTGTGTGATGCCAGGGGCCAAGACGTTTACCGGCTCGCTGATCGCCCAGCGTTTTGATGAAGCCGGCCTACAGCTGCCGGTGAGCATGGCAACCAACTACCTGGAAACGCTCAAAATGATGTGCAGCGTGGGGTTAGGCTGGAGCCTGCTGCCGGAGAAGATGATCGACCGCGACCTGATCGAGCTTAACGTGGATACCGCCCCGCTCTACCGCCCGCTAGGTTACTTGGTTCACACCAACCGGACGCTCTCCAACGCCGCCAGTAAGATGATTGAGGCATTGGAGAGGAGCCAATAAAGAGAGTAAATGCCATCTTTGTCATTAACAAATACGCACTGCCCCGTGAAATATACCTACTCGGGGCCCCTGGGCAGGCGTAGTTATCAGCCTGCACGACAAGCCATCGCTGGCTGTGATCGTGCGCAAAGAACGCCTCTCGCTGCTCAGACCGATAAATGTCGCCTGAATAAAACCAACGCCAAAGAAAAAAACACTCCCCCGATAACGATCAGCGCCAGCATCTGTGGCCAAACCACCTCAATCCCCGCACCACGATACAGAATCGCCTGCGCCATACTCACGAAGTGCGTGGTAGGTGCTGCCAGCATGATGTTCTGCACCAGCTCGGGCATACTTTCCCGCGGGGTAATGCCCCCAGAGAGCAGTTGAAGGGGCAGGATCGTGAGAATCAGCAGCAAACCAAACTGAGGCATGGTCCGGGCCACAGTGCCGATCAGGATACCGATGGCGGTGGTAGAGAACAGGTGAATCAGGGCACCGAGCAGGAACAGCCAGACCGAGCCGGCAATCGGGACATTGAGCCACCCCTGAATCACCAGCGTGATGGACATGGAAGCCACCAGCAACACCACCAGGCCGTTCGCCCACACTTTCGACGCCATGATCTCAAAGGGACGCAGTGGCATCACCATCAGATGCTCCACGGTACCGTGCTCCCGCTCACGAATCAGTGCCGCGCCTGTCAGAATGATGCTGATCAGGGTTACCTGCGTGATCAGCTCCATGACGCCGCCAAACCATGTGCCATCCAGATTCGGATTGAAACTGGCCCGGGAGACCAGGGTCACCGGCAGGTCCATTCCGGAACTCCCCGGCTGCAGGAATTCCGCCACTTCGGTTATAACAAAGCGTTCAACGTAATTTGTTCCAATAAAGGCCTGGCTCATGCGGGTGGCGTCAATATTCAGCTGCAGGCTCACCTGCTGGCCCTGGCGAACACGGCGCTCAAACCCTTCCGGAATCACCAGGGCAAAGGTGTGGCTGCCCTGGTCGAGCAGCTCATCAATCTGGTCATAACGCACGATGTCCGGCGGCAGAAACCATGGCTGTTGCAGGGAGTTGATGACCCGGCCCGAGAGCACGGTGTTGTCTTCATCCACCACGGCAATGGGTGCATTATGCAGCTCCATGGAACCAGCAGAGCCGGCGGTGTAGATCATCAGCGTGAAGGCCAACAGAACAAACACCATCAGAACCTTGTCCTGCCACAGACTACGAAGCTCCTTGACGCCCAGGTGCCAGATGTTACTTAACGATTCCATGGTCAGCGCCCCTGTTTCCGGAGTAGTACCACTGCCATCAGCGTCAGTACCGGTATGAACGCGGCGAGTGCGAGAAAGGCTCCCTGCATATCCGCCAGGCTCAGGCCTTTGGTAAAGACGCCCCGGCTGATCTGCAGGAACCAGGTAGCCGGCCAGAACGGGCCTATCAGTGCGCCGGCACCACTCAACGATGAAACCGGTTCCGTAAGGCCGGAAAACTGCACGGTAGGCAGAATGGTCAGAATCGCGGTTGCTGCCAACGCGGCAATCTGGGTGGAAGCGAAGGTAGACATCACCTGACCCAATGCCGTGGTAGCGGTAACGAACAGCAACGCCCCCAGGGTGAGGGTCAGCAGCCCGCCTTTCACCGGCACATCAAAAACATACACCGCAAGCAGTACCAGGCTGACATAACTCACCATGCTGAACGCGATATAGGGCAACTGCTTACCGAGCAGGAACTCCAGGCGGGTAACCGGGGTTACATACAGATTGGTAATGGAGCCCAGCTCTTTCTCCCGGACAATTCCCAGAGCCATCAGAATAGCCGGTATGAAAATCAGCAGAATCGGAATCACCGCCGGGACCATGGCGTCCAGGCTCCGGAAATCCTGGTTGTAGCGGTAGCGATCTTCCAGAGCCACCAGACTCAGGGTCGGAGTTTCGCCCAGGGTACGCTGAGCCAATTCACCCAGATAGCTGATGTGCAGCCCCTGCACATAACCAAGAATGGTTTCACCCCGGAACGGCATGGCCCCGTCGACCCATACCGCAACCTCTGTATTCCGGCCTCTTTTCAGATCCTTGCCGAAGCCTGAAGGAATCTCGATGGCCAGACTGAGTTCACCTGAGCGCATTCGCTGTTCCAACGCGTCCATCCTGTGGATAGGTGGCTGTTCCAGAAAATACCGGGAGCCGGCAAACGCATTCACATAATCCCGGCTTTGTGGCGTCTGATCCCGATCCAGTACCGCGAACGACAGATCCTCCACATCCAGGGTAATGCCATACCCAAGAATCAACATCAGCAGCGCGGAGCCGATAAACGCGAACGCCATGCGGATCGGATCCCGCAGCAGTTCCCGGGCTTCGCGCCGGCCATAGGCCCAGAGCCGGCGCACGCTGAACGGTTTATGGCGACCGGAATGTTCTTTACCGGCATTCAGCACTGAGTCATCGGCGCGGGTTTTCGGCTCTTTATCGACCGCTTCCAGAGTTTTCATGAAAGCGCCTTCCAGGCTGCCGGTGCCTGTCTGTGCCGCCAACCGTTCCGGACTGTCGCAGGCCAGCACTTCGCCGGCGTGCATCAGCGAAATACGATCACAGCGCTCACCTTCGTTCATGAAATGGGTGGAAATGAAGATGGTCACCCCATCCTGCCGGGACAGCCGCATCAGCAATTGCCAGAACCGGTTCCGGGCGCCGGGATCCACACCCGAGGTGGGCTCATCCAGAATCAGCAATTCCGGCTCATGCACCACCGCAACCGCCAGGGACAGCCGTTGGCGAACGCCCAGAGGCAGGGCGCCGGAACGCTGATCGAGCACGTCTTCCAGGTCGAACTCCCGGGAGAGGGTACGGATGCGATCAGTGATTCCGGCCTCTGGCAGGTGGAACAGGCGGGCGTGCAACTCCAGGTTCTGGCGTACGGTCAGTTCGCCGTAAAGGGAAAACGACTGAGACATGTAACCCACCTTGCGGCGGGTGGCCAGATCTTTGGCATTCAGCGGCTCACCGAACAATCTCACTTCGCCGTCGGTGGGAGTAAGCAGGCCCGTGAGCATTTTCATGGTGGTGGTTTTACCGCAACCATTGGAACCCAGAAAGCCGAAAATCTCTCCTCTGGGAATATCGAAGCTCACATCCTTAACGGCGGTAAAGCTGCCAAACTTCAAGGTAAGGTTGTGGGCTTCAATGGCGAGCGTGCCCGGCCCTTGTTCAGACGGTTGCCCGGCGCCCTGGCTCCGGTTAGCGGCCGTTGTTCCCGGCTCCCGGGCCTGACGGCTTTCCGGTAGCAGAGCAATAAAGGCGTCGTCCAGGTTGTCTGTCCCGGTTTCCCGGCGCAGATCCGAGGGGGATCCAGTGGCAAGTACCTGGCCGGCATCCATGGCCACCAGCCAGTCATAGCGCTCGGCTTCTTCCATATAGGCGGTGGCGACCAGCACGCTCATTCCGCCACTCTGCTGACGAATGGTATCAATCAGGTCCCAGAATCGCCGGCGGGACAATGGATCTACGCCGGTGGTGGGTTCATCCAGAATCAGCAGATCCGGATTGTGGATGAGTGCGCAACACAGCCCCAGCTTCTGCTTCATGCCACCGGATAATTTGCCGGCCGGGCGGTCCCGGAATTCCAGCAGACCGGTAGCATCAAGAAGTCGGTCAA
Organism: Vreelandella salicampi; assembly: GCF_013415105.1. Taxonomy (GTDB): domain Bacteria; phylum Pseudomonadota; class Gammaproteobacteria; order Pseudomonadales; family Halomonadaceae; genus Vreelandella; species Vreelandella salicampi. The sequence continues at coordinate 13,004 of NZ_JACCDF010000009.1, read as the reverse complement.
TCTGCTCCCTGCGGGAGGCACCGGTAAGGCCGAACAGATCGGCGAAAAAGCCGATGTTTTCGTGCACCGTCAGTGCGTGATAGAGATTACCGCCCAGCCCCTGGGGCATGTAGGCAATACGAGGCGCCACCTGATTACGGAACCGCTGACTGGCCATATCGCCACCCAGCACCTGAAGGCTGCCCCGTTGTAACGCCCGGGCGCCGGCGATCAGCCCCAGCAAGGTGGATTTCCCCACACCGTCCGGGCCAATCAGGCCCACCATACAGCCGGCAGGAAACTCCAGAGCGATATCAGACAACGCGGAAGTTTCCCCGTAGCGGTGGCTGATTCCATCCAGCCGGGCCACGGTCTCAGTCATTGGGCAGGCTCACCTGCAGGTTTTCCGGCCACGGCTGGTTTTCTTCCAGCCGCACATAGGCTTCACCGGGAACACCGGTTTTCACCCGATCCCGGTAGGCCTTGAGCAAATCCGGGTTGATGCGGATGCGCACCCGGAACATCAGCTTCTCGCGCTCGCTGCGGGTCTCCACCGATTTCGGCGTAAACTGGGCTTCTGCAGCCACAAAGCTGACTTCCGCAGGCACTACGTAATCGGGCAGAGCATCCAGAATAATGCGGGCGTCAGAGCCAACCCGAACACGGCCAGCCTGGGAGGTAGGCAGAAAGATGGTCATATAAACATCGGTGACATCAAGCACCGTGGCCACTTTACCGCCAGCAGCCAGTACTTCGCCGGGCTCGGCAAGGCGATAAAGCACCCTGCCACCTACCGGCGTGCTGAGCTGGCTATCATCAATGTTGGTCTGAATCTGGCGGATAGCAGCCCGTGCAGCTTCAATACCGGCCTGAGCGGAAGCCACCTGGACCCGTGCGGCCTGCAGTGCAGCATCCGCGGTCTCGGCTGCGGTTCGGGTTCGATCTAGCTGCTCCCTGGACACATGGCCACGCTCCACCAGGGTTTCCATTCTGCCAAGCTCACCACGGGCATAACGTTGCTCGCTTTCGCGCTGGGCCACGACAGCTTCGGCCAACAGCTGTGCCTGTTCGGCCTTGTGCAGATTGGCTTCTGAGGCCGCCAATCTCGCGCTCAGCTCATCAGTATCCATCACGGCCAGCAACTGGTTCGCCTCCACCAGATCCCCCTCTTTCACCGAGAAAGATTCAAGACGGCCAGGAATACGGGTGGCAATATCCACTTCTGTGGCTTCGATGCGGCCATTACCAACGGCTATATGTTCGGGCAGGTTCTGACCATCAGACATCAGCTGCCATGTCAGAGCAGCTAATATGACAACGACAAGGGCAATAGCAACTTTATAGCCATAGCCCATCTTTGCGCTTTGTTTAGGCATAAGCTTTCCTTGAGGAAAGAAGATACTGAACATTCACTAATCATACATCAGAAATATAACTAGGGCCTGTTGATGTTTCACATGGGCAGCCATAAAAAAACCACAAGCTAAGACCACCATACTTTCGTAGTTTCGCTTGAGCTTGTCGTAACGCGTCGCTATGGCGCGATACGGCTTCAACCGAGCAAAGGCATTCTCTACAAGATGACGATAGCGATATAACCCCCTGTCTAAACTGCTATTTCCTGTCTTTGAGTTGCGCTTGCGAGGGATCACCGAGTCCATCCCCTTGGCGTCGACCTGCTCACGGATACGCTCACTGTCATACCCCTTGTCAGCCACTAATGCCCTGCCTGTTGGCAACTTGTCAATCAGCGCCTGCACCTCGGTGCTGTCATGTACGTCACCTCCGGTGATCCTGAAAGCAATCGGTAGTCCATCAGCGTCAACGGCTAGGTGTATCTTGCTTGTGTTGCCCGCACGGCTTTTACCAATGGCTTCTACTTCCTCTGTGGCAGCCGGTACGGATTCGGTAAAGTATCCCTTCTACCGTCATCCGCAGGTCAGCCTTGTCATAGATACGTTGTTGAAGCAAGATAGGTTTTAGCTTCGACCAGTGATCATCCGTGAGCATCAGTCAGGGCATGGCAAGCTCGCAGTTTGTTGGTGTCGGAACCTCTATTCTGCGAGTTTCCCCTATCCTGCCAATGCTATCCCTTAAAACGTCAACAGGCCCTAGCAGATTCGGCTTGAAGGCGCTCCACTAACGACATGTCACCAAACCCTTCGATGCCGTGGAGCTCAACCGAGTGTGGTCGGCCCTGCGTACCAAGCGTTATCACGATCTTCTCACCACCAAGGCCAAGATCGATGCACTTACCGGCCTCTGGAACCGTGGCTATCTCAATGACCGATTGCCGCTGAGATGTCAGTGCTGGCGCGCAAAGGCCTCCCGGTGGCCGTCGTGATGGTAGATATCGATCACTTCAAGCCGGTCAACGACACCTATGGCCATCCCTTCGGGGATGCGGTGATACAGCGTGTTGCAGAAGTACTCAGCAGCATGTACAGGGACAGCGATGTTGTATGCCGCTACGGCGGTGAAGAGTTTGCCGTCATCCTGCGGGACACGCCATCCGCCGGGGCCCTGACCGTAGCGGAATGCATGCGTGAGGCGGTGGAAACCCTGGAACAGACATACGGGAAAACGCCCGTGCCAATGACGGTGAGCATCGGCGTGACCGACAGCGACCGGATTGAAGAATCCACCACTGTGTCAGGTGAAGGCCTTCTGGAAGCCCCCGACCGTGACCTCTACCGCGCCAAGGAAGCAGGTTGCAACCGGGTTGAGGGATAAACGAAGAGATTGCGTGATTGACTTCTTCGCACTATGGGGCAGTTCTTTGTGAAGGATCCCGCTTGAAATTCCTGATCAGCTTGTGCGGATCAACCTGTGCCCGATCCTCGCAGGCCGCCACGCCTGTTACCAGCATGGATATATGGTTTCGCCAGCGCTGCCCCCTCCCGTATCGGGGCGTTATAGAGTTGGGCGATACTTCTCAGCAGGCCGGATCCGAATTCGATCCAGAATAAAGGCGATCAGCAACGGGGAATTTTGCCACTCACCCACTTGATCAGCACCAGTGTCATCTCAGGTCGCCCCACCCGGGGAATCGCGAATCGCATTCATGCCGAAATTGATTCGATGAATGCGCAAACCGTCCCCGACTATCCGATTACCTATGCCGCAGGCAGAACCCTGGCTGCCGTCGCAACCGCGACAGGCAGTCAGGAGTTTTCCGCGCACTGGGCGGGACAGGGGTGCTCCGCTTGCACGCGAGATGCCTGCAAGCGAGCTGATCGAGACGCTGGTACGAGAACTCGGCCATGCTCCCGGAAGCGGATTTCCTAATTCCTGATGGACCGAACTGTTACCTCTTATACCTCTTACTGAGAATACGATCTGTCAGCAGATGAATGGTTGGCCCGAGTACGAATGCGATCGTGGCTGCTGCAGGCCAGGCGGTGAAAAAGGCCGTTCCCCACTTCCACACAAACCCTCCCACGAATCCCAGGTTGATCCAGGTGACCCACGCAGTCATCAGGGAAGAGAGGGTCAGGGACATCAATAACGAGAACACAAGACGGTATTTCGTGGACATTGTTCCTATGCCTCCAGCGCGTTGAGTTCAGTGAGTTCGATGACGTCGGTCAGTCCCTGTTCCAGGTAGTTGCGAGTGTGTTCCGCTGCGTAATGGGCTTCCAGGCCAGCTTTGCCATCCCAGCTCTCCCACAGAAGAAAGTCACCTTTGCGCTCTTTATCCTCCAGTATCCGGAATTCATGACAGGCTGGCTCCTTTTGAGTGACAGTCTGGAGCGCGGTGAGTTTTCGTCTGGTTTCGTCAAGCCTTTGCAGGTCGGTCGCCCGGATGCGGGCACAAAGATAATACGGTGTCATGGGTCTCTCCTCTTCGTATTGAGCGCCCAGACTAGCAAGTGACGGTAATTGCAAGTAGAGTGATTTTTTAAACTTGATATTACGTATTTGCAAAATGCTGGATGAGCTGCAGTTATTTGTCGTAGCGGTGGAAGAAGGCAGCCTGACGTCTGCCGCCGGGCGTATGGGCCTGACCGTTGCAACCGCATCCCGCAGGATCAGTGCCCTTGAGGATCATCTTGGGTGCCGGTTGCTGCACCGGTCCCCCCGTGGTTTGTCGATGACGAGGGAGGGGCAGGCGTATTTTGATGAATGTGCGGAGTATGTACGTTCCCTGCACCATCGCCTGGAAAATCTGAACAGTACCCTCCACAGTCTTTCTGGACCGTTCCGGGTGCTTGCCCCTACTAACTTTGCGGTGGGGCCGATGGACGAATTCTGGGCTAGGTTTGTAACCCGGTATCCGGATATTGAGCTTTCGGTGGAAGTGAGTAATGAGTTCGTGGATCTCCGGCATGCACAGGCTGACCTGGCAATCAGGATCGGGCCGATGCCGGACTCATCACTGATTCAGAAGCGTCTCGGGCACGTACCGACTTTGTTGGTTGCCGGTTCAGGGGCCTTTGGAGTTCGGCGGGCTCCGCAGACGCTTGATGAACTCCGGGCATACCCGACAGTGGCGAGCCGGATGATTTCCGACTGGGAACTGATGAGCACGGGTGGTGAGCGGGCCTCCCTGCGGGAAAAACACAAGTATGTGGCTAATGACCTCAGCGTGGTGACCAGGTTGGTGAAGTCCGGTGTTGGCATTGCATTGCTGCCCCTGAGCCATGTGGCAGGTGATCTGGCGTCCGGAGAGCTTGTCAGGGTGCTGCCCCAGTGGTCCGGGCAGAGACGGGAAGTACACTTGATCTGGCACTATCGAAGGGCATTATCCGTGAGGGCAAAGGTGTTTATCGCCATGCTTGAAGAGTTCCTGGCGACCCGGCCCTGGTTTGAGTCTCAGCTGTAAATTCCCTGCCCCTCTGGCGACTCAATTCAAATCGTGGCCAGGTCCGACCGGTCTCTAATAGTGATTAGCACACGTATTCACACGTTGACGGATCCCTTAACGCTAGCACTTTCCATAAACAATAGGTCACTCGTAGACTCTGACTCGATGAGAGAGAAGCCAAGGCTTGAATACAAAGAACGAGCTGCACTATTGTCGCTGTAAACGCGCAGAGTGACCGTTGATAAGCCGGTTGATTGCCTGGCCTGCGCTATGAGCTTTTCACAAAGCAAGCGGCCTGCCCCCCTTCCTCTTGCCTCAGGCGAAATAATAATCCTGCCAATATGAACAGCGCCTTGTTTGCCAGGCCAGAACTGGCCAAAACCCAGGCAGTCGTTGTTACTATCGAATAAGCAATAGCTTGCCTCTCCTTCCATTGCGAGCAGCTCAGGCAACTTTTCAGCTGCAAATGGAAACGGCACGGATGGGCCAGCCCAGCGAGAACACGCTTTTTCATCACTTATCCAGGACGCAATCGTCTTGTAATCGGTTTGCTCTGGTCTACGCAGGGTTGCTTTCATATGACTGATACTTTAGTTAACGAGTTTTCTCGATGCTGGCACGGCACTTCCGCTCCGGCTCAATCAACTGCTCCTGGCGCTTATCAAGGGAATCCAAGTCTAGATACGCACGGCGTTCATTAACCTTAGCAGAATCATCAATGGGAAATGGCGTTGGCCAACCATTTTCATCAACATCGAACTGGGTGCCGAAACACTGAGGCTTACCAGATAAAGTACACGCCCACTCTGAAGGAATACCAACGGCCACCCCATCGTCTTTGGCTACGTCATCTTCCCCAACTAACGAAATGCCGCGCCTTGTTATACATTCTTTACGAGAACGGCTTGGGTCTTAGTTTTCCCATAGCCCAGTGCCTCATAAAAAATGTGAGACTGCTCTCTAAGGGCATTTGCTCGGACTCTAATAACACTGACGTTGCCCGATAGCCATTTTTCCGCTTCGAGAATTAAACCTTTGCCAAGCCCTTGGCCTCTTTAGTCTTCACTTACCACCAAGCTAACGATTTCGCCCTTAACTCCCTCGGCTAAGCGCACATCAATAATGGCAGATACACAGCCGCGTACTGTTCCAGCCACCTCCGCCACAAATACCTCTCCGCCCTTCTCTCGAAGGGCGACTATATTATCTAAAAGCGTCTTTTCAGAGTGATCATATCCAAGCTGCGCCATCAGCAGAACCAGCGTTTGTAGATCTTCAGGTTTGTATTTTCTATAAGTTGGATTCATAACCATCATATATAACGCCGTGCGAACCGATATTCATCTTAATTAATTGTCGGGTCCCGCGTGAATATGCACACCGCTGAAGCCCACCGTCTTTGCGTGTAACGCGGTTCTCGCATACATGGCAGGCAATGCTTGAACCTCATCCGTCGACATCGCCGCACATTGAAGGCCATCAAGGTTCAGCGCCGATGGCCCCTTTGGCTGGCTGATCGGCAAGTGCGCAAGGGCGCCGGCATGGCCGAGTTGCGCCCACAAATGAGCGCCCTTAATCATCGCCCTACTCGTTAGGGAGTGAAGCATGAGCTGGTTAGAGTGTGCTCCAAGGACGAGATTTCCCGGCTTCTCCGGAAAGCGCGGATCCCCCTGTACTTCACCGACGAAGGACACAGCCACGCCACCTTCCGCCCATCTTTCGTAAAGCCGAACCCGCGCCTCGGTCGGATTCCCCTCACCATCGGCAAGCGAATCTGACATTGCCGACTTAACCAGTCGATTCTTTAGAATCGCGCCGCAAGGAAGCTCAAGCATGCTTTGAAGGCAGTCGTTCGAGCCTGAATCTTTCATCATAGACATTACTCTGAGTAGCTAACACTGAATTGAGCCGCGCCGATTTTTGGCGCAATCAACCCTGAACCTTAGGTGACTCAATGAAGGCTGATCGGGACGATTGTGCTTGCTTAATGCAGTGTGAGTCGGCGAGATGAATCAGCCTCTAAGTGAACGGTTATTGTTGGATCGCGCGCCTGAGCGACGCAACGCGCATAGCCTTCAAAAGATCATCGACCTTGTGATGATATAGATCAAGGTCTACGTTGGGTGCAGGCACGGCCTGTCGTCGTGCCTTCACGTATCACATGGAGGTGAATATGGTCAGCAAGCTCAGGATCCACGCTCAGTTTAAGCCCCAGGAAACAGGGGTTTTAGCATTCGAACCTGTGCCAGCGCCAATTGATTGAATACCGGGATAAGCTGAAAAGACACGTTCAGCCGTCGGACTGCGTAGCCTATTTTCGCTGCAGATGAATAGAAGTTTAATAGGCTCTCCTTAGACATAGCAGTGACTAGGCATGGTTACCGCACTGCTTTAGCAGGCTTGTGCAGAACGCTGGAGACCAGAGACTAATCAGGCACAATTCGAATATTAATTCGTTTGTCTTTCCTGAAGGCTTCCTCTGCTAACTACGTAAAATCCAGAGGCAGCTTTTCCCCTCTATTTAGGGGTCTGCGGGGTTTTTTAACGTGCACTGTTAGGCATCCCGCCGCTGCCCAATACACAGCAGCGCCGTAGGCTCCAAGTCTGTAGGCAACTTCAATGCTTCCTTCACCCTTGAATCATCGAAGCCTGCTACTAGAACACAACCAACGCCAAGAGCCGTGCTCTGAAGATGGACATTTTGTAAGCGCGCCATAAAACCCATCTACCCAGATTAACGTTGGCTGATCACACTGATGGTCTCTTTTTGCTTTGGAGATCATCATGAGCCGCGAACTCAATCCCACTCAAGCGTTTTGGTTAGGGCACCTGTCTTATGCCGCTGCATTGCAGATGCCGTTAAGTGCGTATGCTGAAGCGCAAGCCGTGACGTTGGCCGACCTGATGGCGTGGGAAAATCGGTTAATCGTGCAAGGTTTTCCCGTACCTCCGCGTTGTCATCCCGCACGATTTGTCGCAGTGGAGGTGGTGACATGATCCGCCCCGGTACCGATCTGACGGTGTACCTGTGCCGCGAGCCTGTGGATATGCGGAAACAAATCGATGGGTTGGCCCTGCTGGTTCAGGAGGCCATGGACTTGAATCCGTTCGAGCAGGCACTCTTTGTGTTCGGTAACCGCCAACGCGATAAGGTGAAGCTGCTGTTCTGGGAGCGCAACGGTTTTGTGGTGTGGTACAAGCGCCTGGAGCGCGAACGCTTTAAGTGGCCAACCCACCTGGAAGGCGACACGGTGACGCTGACGGGCCAGGAACTTAACTGGCTGCTGGATGGCGTGAATCTGAAAGCCATGCAACCCCACAAAGCGTTGAATTTTCAGCAGGTTGGTTAGCTTTTTTGCTCCTGTTTTAGCGGCGTTTTTGGTAAACTAGGCGGTATGAAAAACGCCTCTTCCTCCGCGACAACGATCAACCAGCTTGAGCGCAAGCTGGCCGCTGCTGACGCTGAAAATGCGCGGCTATTGGCGTTGATGGAGAAAAAAGAAGTCCAGTGGGAAGCCACCAAACAATCACTGTTTGAACAGTTCCGGTTGGCCCTGGAGCGTCAGTTCGGCCCTTCCACTGAGAAGTATCAGGTGGATCAGAAAGACTTGCTGATCAACGAAGCCGAAGTGGCGGTTGACGAGGAAAACGGCGACACCGAGGCGACAGATAACGATGCCGTGGATGACACCGCGGCCGAGCCCGCCACGCCGACGAAGCGCCGTACCCGGGGTGGCCGGGTGGCGTTGCCGCCCGAACTTCCGCGAGTTGAGGTGGTGCATGAACTCCCTGAAGAAGCTCGCCACTGTCAGGATGATGGCACCGCGTTAACGGTCATTGGTGAAGCGGTTAGCGAGGAACTTCACGTGGTGCCCGCACGGGTCGAGGTCATCCGTCATGTCCGGCGTAAGTATGCGTGCCGAACCTGCGAAGAGGGCGTCAAGATCGCCGCGGCACCCGCCAAACTGTTGCCCAAGAGCAACGCCAGCGCCACACTGCTCGCCTATATTGCGACGGCTAAATACCAGGACGCGCTACCGCTTTATCGGCAGAGTCAGATCTTTGCCCGCCATGGCGCCGAGATCCCCCGTAATACCTTGGCCCGCTGGATGGTGCAGGCCGGTGAACGCATCACCCCATTGATCGAGACATTACGCCAGCACCTGCTGACCGCACCGCTGATCCACATGGACGAGACGACGCTCCAGGTGAATCAAGAAGCGGATCGTAAAGCGAGTGCCACGTCTTACATGTGGGTACAGCGCGGTGGGCCGCCAGGCCAACAGGTTGTCTTGTTCGATTATGACGCCAGTCGTGCCGGGCGGGTCCCCGTTCGCCTGCTGAGCGACTATGCGGGTCGCTTAATCACCGATGGCTATGAAGGCTACGCCGAGGTCGTGCGCCGCAATGGGATCACCCATGCGGGCTGCTGGGCGCATGCCCGGCGTAAGTTCGTCGAGGCCCAGAAAGTGCAGCCCAAAGGTAAAACCGGCAAAGCCGACTGGGCGCTGAACCAGATCCGCAAGCTGTACGGCGTGGAAAAACAGGCGAAGGCACTTAAGCCCGACGCGCGCCATGCGCTGCGTGACCAGAAGAGCCGCCCGTTAATCGATCAACTGCGCACCTGGCTCGACAAGTCACTGGCCCAGGTGCTGCCCAAAAGCGCACTGGGGAAAGCCCTTCACTACCTGGATCATCAGTGGCCCCGCCTGACCCGGTTCCTGGACGATGGCCTGATCCCACTGGACAATAACCCGGCGGAGAATGCCATCCGCCCGTTCGTCGTGGGCCGCAAAAACTGGTTGTTCAGCCACACCCCCAGCGGTGCACAGGCCAGCGCGGCGATCTACAGCCTGATCGAAACCGCCAAAGCCAATGGCCTCTCGCCCTACGAGTACTTGCAGCACGTCTTCGAGACACTGCCCACCCTCAATGATGATGAACTCAGCACGCTGCTGCCCTGGCAGTGGAAAGAGACATTACCGGTCTAAGTAAAGCCTGACTACATGTGGTTAATGGAGCGCTTACGACATTTTGCGCTAAAGCACCCGTTTCCATATATACATAGCGAGCACCACGCGCTCCCTGGGGTGGCTGAGATTCAAAGTGCCTGACCGCATCATCGAGCTTTGCTGTAACCCCGATGACGAGAGCGGCTTCTTTCAACCATGGTTGGTCGCCAATCCCTAGCCCCTGCACTGCCCCTTCCGGAACACGCTCACCAGTTAGTCTCAACGAATGGCTATCGGCCAGATACTCATAGATACCAGGCTCAAGCTTAGACACACGCTGCACCAAAATTTTTAGCTGCAGCGGGTATAACCCACCTGCCGATGGCGTTGCTCTTTTTTGGTCTGGCCCTGTTATGCCTTGGGCCGACCAAAGCAATTGAGACAAAACATCGATAGATAGCGATGCATTCGCGTACTCCCTAACGCTGCGCCGATTTTCAATACAGCCAGCTAATGACTCAGAGTCTTGCAATTCCGGTGCAGGTAGCTCGAAGATCATGCGTTTACTCCCCATCATAACGCCGTTCAGAACGCGCGGCTTTAAAGCGGAGGCGAAGCCGCAGGGAAATGCTAGCGATTGTTATGCGGCAATACTATGACACCAGCGGCTGAATTGCCTTGGCTAATGCAGTACCCAATTCATAGTGCTGATCTTCATCCAAATGAACGCCATCAATGCGGCTTGTGGGCGTCACCAGGCCTGCATCGAAAAAGTGGCACTCGCATTCTTCGGCGACGGCGGCAATGGCTGCGGATAACCCCACCGCTTTGCTCTCTGCGCCTTCAAACTTTGGCGCTATATTGCCTTTGGCCTTTTGGATTTTAGGAGGAGCAACGAGCATGATCGGAGGCACCGGCATGCCTGGTTCAATGGGAGCACGGCGAATGGCGCCAACCAGTGTCTTTACCCCCTGTGCAGATTGCCACGCATTGAATTTATGCATGGATTGAAAATCGTTTGTGCCTAGCAGCATAACCACTAGCGACAACGGCGAATTGATCTCTATACGCTGCTCCAAACCCTCCAGCCCGTTGCGACCTGGTTTGTAGGGATCGTCCCACACGGTTCGACGACCATTCAGGCAATCCTCGATAACCCTGACGGAAACTCCCGCTTCAAGCAGGTTCTTTTCCAACACACCCGGCCAACGTTGCTCAAAACCTAACCGACGGCGGGTATCCGGGATGATGCCCCAACTCAATGAGTCTGCGTAAACAAGGATCTGATGCATGGCCACCTCTCTTGCTACATAGCGCACTGCTAATATGTGTCGCTTGCGGCGTCATTATCGAGCGGCTTGTTAGCAGACTCTGCTTGAAGTCGCTCCACTAACCACACCTTGATGATCGATTAGCGGGTAACACTGAGCGTTGCGGCAATTTTGGAACCGCACAGCGGTGGAAAAATTATCCGGCAACAGCGGCTGGTTAAATTGCTACCGTTCACCTTCCAGTTCATGCCATACCCGAAGAATGATAATGGCACTCACATGTACTGAATATCGGACAACGTACTTGCCAAAAACCATATCGCGGACGGAATCAGGTACCGGCGCCATTTCAACCGGAGTCCCTATTTTGGGAAAGTCTGGTAGCAATTCGATTTTGCCTACCAGCTCTGCGGCTATCCTGGCTGCCGCAGAGGGATTGTGGGCTGCGATGAACTCCCTAAGGCGCTTTAAATCTTCAATGGCTTCGTCCGTGTAAACCAGTTTCACTTACCTGACCTCGGCGCATCCTGCTCGTTTTCGGTTCCCCAACTATTGAGCCAACCATGGACCTCGCTAGCATCAACTACCTTTCCTTGGGCGGCCGACTCCATTGCTTCTAGCGTTTGCTGCCAACGCTTCTGCTCACGCTGTTGCTTTTCAATGTATTCTGATAGTGCCTGATTGATCACCCAGCCTTTGCTCCGGTGGAGCCTGCCGGCGATTGCCTCCAGGTGCTGTTCAACTTCTGCCTGAAGACGAACTGTAGTGACACCCATGACTGTACCCTCGAGTTTGGTGACTACAACGTATTACAGCATAGTCTGAGAGGTTCAGCAAAAATTTAACGCCAAAATTCAGCGGCGGCCTTTACGCAGCGAAGCGGAGCAAAGGCCGTTCGGTGGAGGCCTGTCAGAGCCGGAACGAACTGGAATGACTGGTTATACACTGAGCTGCCTGAACTTCTGCTCAATTCGATGAAGTACCCAGTAGAAATAGGGAATACCTAAAAGAGCGACAATAAACCCAGGCCACGCGCTACCGAGTGCCTCCATGGCAGACAGACTGATACCCGCAAGAATGATGGCTATCCCAAGGAAAAATAAAACTCCAAGCCCCGCCAAATCGGACCACTGGCGCTCATACCAACGTACTTTCAGTAACTTGATAAGAATGTCGCCCGCAAATGCAGCGGAAAACAATGTAAAGATGAAGATAAACCAATCTGCAAGAAGTGACTGAGGTTCAGCCTTGCTCATAAACCACAGATAAGAGCCCGTGGCTAAGATCCACATTCCTACGACGACTTCCTTCAACTGCGAGTCTCCCTTGGTGTATAACGCCCGGCTCACGCGCCGGTTTGGAGCCGCGGAGCGGCGGAAAATCGGTCGCTGTTCAGCCAATTGTTAAAGCCTGCCCAGCCAGTACTGCGGACGCCGCCGGTCATGAGCAACAGCCAGAATCTGGAAACCATCAGGCCTCTCTCGGTAAACGATAGACAGGGGAAATCTGTGAAGGGGCGCTCTACGAATATCTGGTGGCAACTCGACCTGCCAAGCTTTCGGTGACTCGCCAACTAAATTGGCCAGGGCCTCAAATTCCTCTATGAGGGCACCACCCAATCCCGGAACTTTTGATTCGTAATAACCAACTGACTCCAGGAACTCGGCTTCCGCTGCCGGGTGAAAAGAATAGTTCATTTGATCAGTGCTCTAGCCTTCCTCATGACCTCATCGCCAGACACAGCCTGAACGGTGCCATTGTCGAGCTCTTCGCCCCTGCGCCGCGCCTCAAGCAACCAATCGGACCTGAGCTCTTCTTCTGACGGGGACTCCAGACTCAATACCAGTCGCTGGATCAATTGCGCTCGCTCCTCTCTAGGGAGGTGGAGCGCCTCGTCTTCAATTTTCTGGAGATTCATGAGAAAACCTCTCGTTCACGTATTGCTCAATTTTGACACGGTTGGGCATCAGGTGCCACGACACGGTTCTCCAGCTT
>NZ_JACCDF010000008.1 GCF_013415105.1 Vreelandella salicampi | reverse complement strand
AGCTGAACGATAGACCCAGAAAGCGGCTGGGATACCGAACCCCAGCCCAGGTGTTCTTAGGAGAATATTCAGGAGCACTAGAAACCGCGGGTGCTGCACTTATTAGTTGAATTCAGGGTTTCCGGAAGAAAGAGATGGGTTAAAATGCTGTATAACAAAGCGCTGCTATCGGACAAATTTTCCGCTGAGCTCCAAATTTGCCGCAGAGCGCGGCGTTATCACATATGGAGCTGAGAAATGAGCCTATCAGGTAGTTGCCTTTGTGGTGGCGTCCAATATGAAGTGAATGGCGACCTTAGTGACGTATACAACTGCCATTGCTCTATGTGCCGCAAGCTCCATGCGGCCGCTTTCCGAACCTGCGCAAAGGTGCAGGCCGATGACTGGCGAACCGTCAGAGGCGAAGAACTACTCAAAACCTACGAGTCGTCGCCGGGAGAGTTCAAGGTATTTTGCTCAAATTGCGGGTCAAGCATTCATACGAAGTTCAATGCAAAGCCGGAGGTCTACGCGCTTCCATTGGGCACCCTCGACACCGATCCAGGCGTGCATGCAGACCGCCATGTTTTCGTGGGCAGCAAGGCTCCGTGGTTTGAGATTACCGACGATTTGCCTCAGTTCACCGAGAATGACTGAGGCAGTGATAACAAGCCGCGTAAGTCAGACGTCCCTCCCTGACGGGCCGCCGCTTCGCTCCGAGTTAAAACTTAAGGAGATACTGTGCAGGATTCTTTAGCATTGACGGTAGCCGCTGGGGTTGCAGTTTTTATCCTGAGCCAATTTTTCATGAAGTTTATCCTTGATCCTGCGGTTTCATTGAAGGAAGTCCTTGGTGAGCTGAGCCACTTTTTCCTTTTCAATCAGGCAAAGATTACCAACGCTAACGGCACACAGGAGCTCCAGGACGGAGCAAAGATGTTGTCAGCACAGCTTCTTGCCAAGAAAGAAGCAATTCCGTCCTACAACGTTTTTGGGAAATTGCTTGGCCTCCCTGATGAAGAGTCCCTCGTCAATGCCGCTACAGAGTTAAACTACGTTGCGGGTCTCCTGAATGAAAACTATCCCGGAAAAAGCACCCCAGAAAGGGCGACGGAGATCAGTAAATGCATGGAAGGCATTCAGCACCAACTGAATGTTAGGGTGTCCTACCTTTCGAGTAGTCGCTGAGTTTTTCATCCCCCAAATATCTGCCGCAAATCGGGTACGTTCTCTTCCTCTTCGACCATCGATAGCGAGGCTTCGATGGCTTTTAGGTGGCGGCTCATAAAGGCTTTGGCGCGCTCGCCGTTGCCGGCTTCGAGATAGCCGATCAAGTCATCGTGGTCGTGGGATTCGCAGCCCAAGTGGCCGCGATGGCCGTAGACGGCGAGTATCAGCGATGAGCGCGAGCAAAGCCGCTCGACAAACTCTGCCAGGGCAGCGTTGCCTGATAGCTGCGCCAGACGCACGTGGAAGTCGGCCGATAGCCGAATAGCCACGCTTTGTTGGCCGCTGCGCAACGCTTGGCGCTCTTGGCGGGCCATGTCGCGCAGCTCCGCCGCTTCTTTTTTGCCCATGCGCCGTGCCACATCGGGCATTAAGCCGCACTCAATTAATTGGCGTGCGTCGAAAACGTCTTTGGCTTCGTCCGCCGTGGGGCGCGTCACGCTGGCACCTCGCCGTGGGGTTAACGTGACGAGCTGTTCTATCGCCAAGCGCTGCAGGATTTTACGAATACCGGTACGGCTGACGTTGAACACCTCGGCCAGGGCATCTTCGCGCAGCCGCGCGCCGGGCTTTAAGCGCTGCTCGATAATGGCGTCGCTCAACGCCTTATAAATCGCCTCGTGGCGCGCTTCGCCTTTTTTTTTCACCAACTTTGGTGCTCCCTGCGCATCGCTCATGGTGGCTCCTGTTATTCCTCCCAGGCCGCGATGATATCGCGCTCCTCAGCGGTCATGTTAGTGATGTTGCCCAGCGGCATATAGTGATTGCCCACGACTTGTTGAATGATCTCCCGCTGCTGCTTGATCTCGTCCCAGCTTTCAAACACATGGCCCGCCGGTGGCGCGCTAAAGCCGGCGTGCGCCGGGTCGCGGGCGTGACACTGCACGCAATGCTGCTCAATTATCGCGCTCACCTGTTCGCGACCGGGAGATCCTGCCTCCGCCGAGGCAGGGCCTGAAGCGCTTGGCGCGCCGACCCAAAACGCCAGCACAATCAAAGCCGCCCCGGCCACTAGATACCCCGGCTTATTGTGGCCTGCGTGCATGAGCACGAAGAACTGGCGAATCACCGCCCCGGCGAAGATAAGCAGCGCCATGACCACCCACGCGAGCTCGTGGGAATACAGAAACGAATAGTGGTTGCTGATCATCAACAGCACCACCGGCAGCGTGAAGTAGGTATTATGCACCGAGCGCTGCTTACCGCGCTTGCCATCCAACGGGTTGGGCGCCTCGCCCGCCTTCATGGCTTTCACCATGCGCCGCTGCCCGGGGATAATCCAGAAGAACACGTTAGCCGACATGGCCGTGGCCATCACCGCGCCGGTAAGCAGAAACGCCGCGCGCCCGGTAAACAACTGGGTACTCAGGTACGCCACTATGACCATCATCACCGCCACGGCAAGGCTTAGCAGGCCGTCGCGCTCCATGTTGGGGCTGATGCGCTTACACAGCTCGTTATAGACCACCCAGCCGCCAAGCAGAAACGCCAGCGCCAATAGGTTGGCCTGCCAGCCACTAAGCTCCGCCGCCCACGCCCAGGGGCTATTGGCATTCACCAGGTAAAATTCCGGGCTTGCCATGTACAGCACCACGAACAGGGCAAAACCGGTTAGCCAGGTGGTGTAGGCTTTCCAGAACGACCAATGCAAATCATTAGGCAGCTTGGCAGGCGCAGTGGTGTATTTCTGGTTGTGGTAAAAACCGCCGCCGTGAACGGCCCACATCTCACCGGACACGCCTTTTTCGTGGTCTTCCGCGGCTTTGGGTTTCCGCAGGCTGTTATCCAGCATCACAAAATAGATCGACTCGCCGATCCAGGCAATGGCCGCGATGACATGCAGCCAGCGCAGCAGCAAATTGACGACATCAACGATATAGCCGTACATGGCACTCTCCCTTTACGCGGCGTTAGCTGCCGCGATACGTGGTGTAGCCGTAAGGCGAGAGCAAAAGCGGCACATGGTAGTGCTGGCTGGCATCGGCGACGCCAAAGCGCAGCGGGATGACATCCAAAAAGAGTGGCTCGAAAGTGCTCTCTTGATGGCGGCGCAGGTAGTCGCCAGCGTGAAACACCAGCTCGTATTCCCCCACGGCAAACGCCTCGCCTTCCAGCAGCGGTGCGTCGCAACGGCCGTCGTCATTGGTGGTCACGGTGGCGAGGTGCTCGCGCCGCGTACCTGACAGGCGATACACATCGATGATGATGCCTTGGCCGGGGCGGCCATTCGCCGTATCCAACACGTGAGTGGTTAAGTATCCCATTTTGACTCCTTATTAGCGTCGGCGGTGAGGTGGAACGCGACCCGCTGAACGTTATTGATGAGTTTAGAGTACCTTCGGTCGATTTTATTGTATACAGTATCGAGAGCAAAACCCACACTATGCGGGAGATACCATGGCAACACATACCCCTCACTCCGTTCTTGAACCGCGCCCCAGCGCGCTCGATTTGGACGCCTTTGTGGCGCATTACGGCGATATTTACGAGCACTCCCCCTGGGTTGCCGAAGCCGCTTGGAGGCAAGGGCTAACACCCGAGCACGACACCCCCGACGCCCTCGCCGAGCTGATGGGAGAAAAGCTGCAGCAGGCCAGCAGCGACGAGCAGATTGCGGTGATTCGCGCCCACCCGGATTTGGCTGGCAAAGCGGCTCTGGCGGGGGAACTCACCTCTGACTCTAGTCGTGAGCAAGCCGGGGCTGGGCTGGATCAGTGTTCGCCCGACGAGTTCGCGCGCTTTGAACGCCTTAACAGTACGTACAAAGAGAAATTTGGCTTTCCGTTTATCATCGCCGTGAAAGGCTTGGATCGCCACGATATTTTGAACGCCTTTGAAGCCCGCATTGATAACGACTTAGCCACCGAGCGGCGCACGGCGATAGAACAGATTATTCGTATCGGAAAGCTGCGCCTGCGCGACCGCGTCAAGCGCTAGCCGCTTTCAGCACTATCGAGTGAACGCCTCGCCGCGTGATATCTTCCACCAAAGTGGTGATTGAAATTTATTTCTGTATACAATCTTATGTAGGAATGGATGCAATAAATCACCCTTGAAAGGCTAACAACGAACACAAAAAGGCTCGCTATGTCGTCTCATTCCCCAGACCAGCCCTCTCGCCCGTCACGGACGATTAACCAAAACCCCGACGCGATGCCGCCGCTTTCCAAGGCGATCCCGTTAGGGTTGCAGCACATTATGGCCATGTTTGCGGGTAACGTGACGCCTCCCATCATCATTGCCGGCGTCATTGGCGCCGGCACGGGTGAGCAGATTTTCCTCATTCAGGTGGCACTGTTTGTCGCGGGTATCGCCACGCTGGTTCAAACCATTGGTATGGGGCCTGTTGGCGCGCGCCTGCCCATTGTCCAGGGCACCAGCTTTGGTTTTCTGCCGGTGGCATTGCCGCTGGCAGGGTCTTTTGGGCTGGCGGCGGTACTCGGCGCGTCGTTCATTGCGGGCTTGCTGCAGGTCGTTTTAGGCACGTTTCTGAAAAAAATTCGCCACTGGTTTTCGCCTATTGTGACGGGGATCGTCGTGCTGCTGATCGGTATCACGCTGATGCCGGTGGGGATTAACTACGCAGCAGGTGGCGTCGGCGCCGATGACTTTGCCTCACCGACGAATCTGGGATTAGCGCTTTTTGTGCTGGTAGTCACGATCCTTGTGCACCAATTCGGGCGCGGCTTTTTAAAGGCATCGTCCATCCTCATCGGGTTAGTCAGTGGTTACCTCGTTGCTATTGCACTGGGCATGGTCGACTTCTCTAGCGTCACCGACGCGGCCTGGTTCGCCTTTCCCAAGCCGTTGCAGTACGGCATGGAGTTTCATCTGACCGCGATCATCGGCATGACGCTGATTATGTTTGTGGTCGGCCTGGAAACCATCGGCAATATTTCGGCGATCACAATGGGCGGCGCGGGGCGTCACGCCAAGGATCGCGAGCTATCCGGTGGTGTCATGGCGGATGGCGTCGCCACTTCGTTTGCCGCCCTGTTCAATACCCTGCCCAATACCGCCTACGCACAAAATGTCGGGCTCATTACCCTAACGGGAGTCGTCAGCCGCCACGTGGTCACCATTGGTGGCATCTTGTTGATCTGCATGGGGCTATTCCCCAAGCTAGGCGGGTTAGTCGCCGCCATGCCGCCCGCCGTGCTGGGCGGCGCGGGGGTTGTCATGTTTGGCATGATTGCGTCGGCGGGCTTGAAGATCATTCAGGAATGCGAGCTGGATCAACGCGCCATGTTGATTATCGCCGTCGCCATGAGCCTGGGCATTGGCCTGCCCGCGGTCGAGGCGATTGCCAAGACGATGCCCGGACAGGTGGGGTTGTTGTTGAAATCGGGCCTGGTCCCGGCGGCATTAGCTGCACTTCTGCTCGATGCGGTACTGCCGGGCAAACCCGACCGCCGCGAACGGCTGGCGCAAGAACAAGCGAAAGAACACGAGTAAAGAACCAGAGTAACGGCCACCCTGGCGGCGAGACATTCACCGCCAGGGGTTTAAACACTCACTATCCCTCATCACGCCGATGCTGGCAGCGGCCATTGGCCCAGGTCTCGGCAATCGCACGGTCATCGCCGAGCATCATCAAGGCAAAAAGCCGCTCGGCAAGCGTCTCACAGCGCGCGGTGCGCCGCGCCAGTAGCGGCGTTGCGCTAGTGTCCAGCACGACAAAATCCGCCTCCATCCCCTCGGCCAATCGGCCAATATTACCCTCTAGCGAGAGCGCCTTAGCGTTGCCCAGCGTCAGCGCATAAAAGCCCTGCCAGGCTGTCAGCGCCTGCCCGCGCAGCTGCCCAACTTGGTAAGCGGCTTTAAGCGTTGCCAGCCCGGAAAGGTCGGTGCCAGCGCCGATGTCGCTTGCCACACTCACCCCAAGCCCAGCCTCGCGGGCGGCGCGGCGGTCAAACAGGCCGCTGCCGAGAAACATATTGGAGCTGGGGCAGAAGGCGATATTGGCGCCGCGCTCGGCTAAGCGGGTACGCATGTTGTCGTCGAGATGGATGCCGTGGGCAAAGGTGCTGCGCGGCCCGACCAACCCCGATTGCTCGTAGACGTGCAAATAATCTTGGCTTTCCGGGAACAGCTCGGCGACCCAGGCGATCTCGCCGGTATTTTCGGCCAAGTGCGTCTGCAGCCACAGGCTGGGGTCGCTGCGCAAAAGCCCACCGGCAGCGTCGAGCTGCGCGCGGGTGGAGGTCGGGGCAAAACGCGGCGTGACGCTATACCCCAGGCGCCCCTTGCCGTGCCAGTCAGCGATCAGCCGCTCGCTATCGCGGATACCGCCGAGAGTGTCATCGGTGAGCGCCTCGGGGGCGTGGCGATCCATCAGTACTTTGCCGGCGAGCATCCGCAGCCCGCGGCGCTGGCTGGCGGCAAAGAAAGCATCGATTGACCCCGGATGGCTGGAACCAAACACTTGCGCCGAGGTAGTGCCCACGCGCAAAAGCTCTTCAAGAAACGCCTCGGCGATGGCATCGGCGTGCTCGCGTGCGGCAAAACGGCACTCTTCGGGGAAGGTGTAGTCGTTGAGCCAATCGAGCAGCTGGCGCCCAAACGAGGCCATGATGTCCAGCTGCACGTAGTGCACGTGGCTATCGATAAAGCCAGGCATGATGAGCTTACCGCGATGGTCGATGATCTCGATACCTTCGGGCAGCTGCGGCGCGAGGCGAGCGTAATCACCCACGGCGCGAATGCGACCATGTTCGACCCACAGCGCGCCATCGGCTAAATGGCGCACGCTGCCCGGCAGCGGCGTATCGTCATCGCCGGGGTCAGCGTCGAAACTTAACAGTTCGGCGCGCAGCACAAAGGCGCCGTTGCGGGGAGCGGTGGAAGCGTCAGTAGCAGTCATGGCGTTAGGTGTCGTCAGAATGAACAGATGGGGTGGATAACAGCGGCCGTAGCGCGTCAGCGGACAAGCCGCGATGCTCGCCGTGTGCCGGGCTTGCCGCCAACGGCAAAAGCTCGGCAAGGGTGGCCAGCGCGATGGCGTAGGGGGTTTTGTCGCCGCCCTTGGTTTTATCACCATTTGGGCCACTTGCCATGCCAATGGGGCAGCGCACCTTGGCCAGCGCGGCTTCGTCATGGCCTGCGCGGATGAGCCAGCCGCGAAAGCTCGCCCATTTGCTTTGCGAGCCAATCAAGCCAATCGAAGCGCAATCGCCGCGCGCAAGCAGCGTATTGATCAGCGCGCGATCTTCGCTGTGGTCATGGGTCATCACCAGCGCATGGGCCCTAGCGGGCAGCGAGGCAACGGTGCTTTCCGCATCGAGGGTTTGGTGGCAACTTAAGCGCGGCTGCTCGTCGGCCCAGGCAGGAAAAACGGCCTCGCGGCTGTCAAACCACTGAATGCGCCAGCTCAGCGGCGCGGCAAGCTGCACGATTTCGCGCCCAACGTGGCCGGCACCAAAGAGCGCCAGCGTCGTGCCGCTACCCGGAAAGACCTCGATCAACACGTTGACAAAGCCGCCGCAGCACTGCCCACTGCGCCCGCCGAGCGAAAACGCCTCCAGCGACATTCCCGTCTCGCCCGCGGCGAGCTTTTCGCGGGCGGCAGCGATGGTCTGCCACTCAAAGGTGCCACCGCCAAGGGTATCGAACACGGCCTCTTCGGTGATCACCATGCGCGCGCCTGGCTCCCGGGGTGTGGAGCCGGCGCTGGTCACTTGGGTGGCGAGCACATGGGGCAACCCCTCGCGCTGTAGCCGGTGGAGCGCAGCGTGCCAGGTCTCGGCGGCGTTCACGGTGCCTCCTGGGGGTGACGCAGCGCCTCGGCGGCCATCAGCACGCGCTCGGGGGTGGCCGGGGTGTCCAGACGCGGTGATTCGCGGTAATCGGCGAGGCTTGCCAGCGCATCGCGCAGCGCCGACCACACCGAGATCGCCAGCATAAAGGGCGGCTCGCCCACGGCTTTGGAGCGGTAGATACTCGCCATCGAGTTGGGGTGGCCCTCCATCAGCGCGACGTTAAACACCGGCGGCAGATCGCCAAAGGTGGGGATTTTATAGGTCGCAGGCCCGGTGGAAAGCAGCTGCCCGGCGTCGTTCCACTTAAGCTCCTCGCTGGTCAGCCAACCCATGCCCTGGATAAAACCGCCCTCGACCTGGCCGATATCGATCGCCGGGTTCAGCGAATCCCCTACGTCGTGGAGGATATCCACCCGCGTGACTTGGTACTCACCGCTTAAAGTATCGACGCTGACTTCCGAGACCGCCGCGCCAAAGGCGTAATAGTAGAAGGGGTTGCCCTGGCCGACAGTGCGGTCGTAATGGATCAGCGGTGTGGCGTAGAAGCCCTTTTCCGAGAGCGACACGCGACCGAAATAGGCCGCCTGAACCAGCTCGCCCCAGGGGATGCGCTGCTCGCTCTCGCCATACCCGGCGATGAGGTAGCCATCTTCGAGGCGCATATCGTCGGTATCCGCGCTGTAATGGTCAGCGGCGAAATCAAACAGGCGGGCTTTAAGCTTCACGCTGGCATCGCGTGCCGCCTGGCCGTTAAGGTCCGCCCCGCTGGAGGCGGCGGTCGGCGAGGTATTGGGCACCTTATCGGTGCGCGTGGCGCTGATACGCACCGCGCTGAGGTCAAGGCCCAGCTCACGGGCAACCACCTGGGTGATTTTGGTGTGCAGGCCCTGGCCCATTTCGGTGCCGCCGTGGTTGATCATCACGCTGCCGTCGGTGTAGACATGCAACAGCGCCCCGGCCTGATTGAGGTGTTTGGCGGTGAACGAGATACCGAACTTCACCGGCGTCAGCGCCAAGCCCTTTTTGATCACGCCGCTTTGCGCGTTGAAAGCGGCGATTTCCTCGCGGCGCGCCCAGTAGTCGCTGCTCGCTTCCAGCTGCTCGACCAGCGTATGCAGCAAATCGGTCTGGTCCACCGGCTGGCCATAGTGGGTGATATCGCGGCGGGTCGTCTGATGGCCTTTGCGGTAAAGGTTGCGCTTGCGCACCGTGAGCGGGTCTTCGCCCAGGCGCCGGGCGATGTCGTCCAGCGCCGCTTCGATCACCATCATGCCTTGCGGGCCGCCAAAGCCACGAAAAGCGGTATTCGAGGCGGTATGGGTGCGCGCGCGGTGGCCGGTGACCCGCGCTGCGCCCAACGAGTAGGCGTTGTCGCTGTGGAACATGGCGCGGTCGACAATGGCGTCGGAAAGATCCGGCGAGTAGCCGCAATCGCCAATCACGGTAAGCTCGCCGCCCTGAATCACGCCGGTGTCATCCACGCCCAACCGGTAGCGATTATGGAACGGGTGGCGCTTGCCGGTCGCGCGCATATCCTCGCTACGCGGCAGGCGCACGCGCACGGCGCGCCCGGTGCGACGGCAGAACAGCGCGGCAATGCACGCCCAGGGCGAGGCTTGGGTCTCCTTACCGCCAAAGCCGCCGCCCATGCGGCGCACTTCCACGGTCACCGCGTGCAGGGCAATGCCCAGCACCTCGGCGACGAGCTTCTGCGTTTCGCTGGGGTGTTGGTTCGAAGTGTGAACCACCACGCCCTCGTCTTCGGTGGG
This sequence comes from Vreelandella salicampi, assembly GCF_013415105.1. Classification (GTDB taxonomy): domain Bacteria; phylum Pseudomonadota; class Gammaproteobacteria; order Pseudomonadales; family Halomonadaceae; genus Vreelandella; species Vreelandella salicampi. Next base: position 177,555 of record NZ_JACCDF010000008.1, on the reverse strand, counting down.
CGTGACCAAGCAAGCCTGGCCTTCCAGATAAAAATGCTCCTGGCCGCCGACAAACTGCTCGCCTTCGATCACGTGCGCGGCATCCGCCAGCGCCTTTTCCCAATCGCCGCGCTGCTGCACGTGGGTGGGGCGCACGAACTCGCCGCGCTCGGCGGCGGCCACCGGGTCGAGGCTTGGCGGCTGCGCCTCCAGCGTCAGCATATCGGCGTCGAAAGCGGCCTTAACGGCCTCGCGCGCGGCGCGGTAGCTCTCGGCGGCCACGGCAAACAGCACTTGCCCGGCGTAGCTAATCTCTTCCTCGACAAAAATCGGGTCGCCGGGAAACACCGGGCCGATATCCGTGTGCCCCGGCACGTCGTCCACGCCGACGGCATCGACCACGCCGGGCAGCGCCCGAATGCGAGCCAAGTCGAGGCGGGTCAAACGCCCGTGAGCGACCTTTGAAAGCCCCAGGGCAATATGCAGCGTGTCAGCCGGCGCCTTGAGATCATCGATATAAGCGGCACGGCCGGTAACGTGCTTGATCGCGCTCTCGTGTGCCTGAGCGTGCGGGTGAACATACTGATGGGGCGGCGCCTCCACGGTATCGCGCGCCAGCGGGCCGTCGCCCTTGATGCGCCCTTCTTGCGCCTCGCGCGCAGTGGCGGAATCCTCGCCCACATCGGAGGCGGCCTGTTGGTTGAGCTTAGTGAGCGTACGCATTGAGCATCACCTCCTCGGCGGTGTCGGTGGTGGTCACCACGCGGCGCAGCCGTTCTAACAAGTTGGCGGCGGCTAACTGGCGGTAGTCGGCGCTGCCACGCACATCGCTCATGGGCGCAAAGTCATCGGCTAGCGCGGCGCGGGCCGCCGCAAAAGCGTCTGCCGTGGGCGGCTGGCCTTCCAGCGCCGCCTCAGCGTCGTATGCGCGTTTTGGCGTGGCCGCCATGCCACCGAACGCGAGCCGCACCTCGCGCAGCACGCCCGCCTCCAGGCGCCAGTGAAACGCTCCCAGCAACGCGGAAATATCGTCTTCCCGGCGTTTGGACATCTTCCACACTTTGAGATGTTGCTCAGGCGCTGGGTGAGGCAAAAAGATCGCACGGATCACTTCATCCTCGCGTAGCGCGGTTTTTTTATAGTCGAGGAAGAATTCGTCTAACGCCAGCTCACGCTCGCCCTCCGGGCCCGCCAGCAAAAGCCGCGCCTGTAGCGCGAGCAGCACCGGCGGGGTATCGCCAATCGGCGAGGCGTTGGCGATATTGCCCCCGAGCGTGCCACGGTTGCGAATCTGCGCCGAGCCCAAGCGGTGCAATAAGTGCGCAAACGCGGGGTAGTGTTGGTCCAGAAGCGGCGTCAAACGGCGATAGGTCACCGCCGCACCCATCCACCAGCCTTCGCGCCTATCGTCTAGGGTGGCGGTTTCGATACGCGAAAGCTCATCGACGCGGGTGACATCGATCACGCGGTCATAACGCGCCAGATTCTGGGTAACGTTTAGCCAGAGGTCCGTCCCGCCAGCGACCAAAGGCGCGTCTGGGAAGCGCGCCCGCTCGGCGAGCAACGCGGCCAAGGTGGCCGGTTGGAGAAAGCGCTCGCTGGGTGGTGTAACATTCGTCTGCGCCGCGCTCGTCTGTTCCGTACTCGCGTGCTCCGGCGCCTGGCGCCACCATGCATGACGCGGCGCCGGGTGCTCGCTCATGGTCAAGGCGGCGTCGCGGATCGGCCGATAGCCAGTGCAGCGACACAGGTTACCGCCAAGTGCGGCTTCTAAGCGCTCGGGGGTTAGCGGGGCGGGGGTCGCGGTTTGCGCCTCGTGGAGAGTAAACAGCGACATCACGATGCCCGGCGTGCAAAAGCCGCACTGGCTACCGTGGCAAGTCACCATCGCCGCCTGTGCTGGGTGCAGGCTATCGCCGTCGGCCAGCCCTTCGACCGTTACCAGTTGGCGGCCTTGCAGCTGATGGGCGGGCATGATGCAGGCGTTTGCACTATGGTAGTGCATTTGCCCGGCGGCATCGGCTTCACCGATGGCGACGGTACAGGCACCGCAGTCGCCAGAGGCGCAGCCCTCTTTGGTCCCCGTCTGGCCGAGCGTGTCCCGCAAGAGTTCGAGTACGCTGGTATCGGGCGTGGCTGTCGCGCGCTGTGGCCGTCCGTTAAGCAGGAAGTTGATCATGGCATTAACTCACATGTTGACCAAATGGTCAGGAACATACCCAAGCATGGGTCAGTCCGTATCGCAATGCAAGTCTCGGGCCATCAAGGAGCTGATATGACGCAACCGACGTCCGCCGTCAAAACGCCCCCACGGCGCAACGATGCCACGCGGGCACGCAACGAGCAGGCTATTCTTACCGCTGCCGAGCGCATTTTTGCCCGCCACGGCTACCGCGGCGCGAGTGTGCAGGCCATCGCCGAGGCAGCCGAGCTGCCCAAATCCAACGTGCTCTACTACATGGGCAGCAAGCAGGCGCTCTATGTGCGCCTACTCGCGCGGATGATGAAGCGCTGGAACGCGCTGCTCGACGATATCTCGGTGGAAGACGACCCCGCCGAGGTGCTGACGGCCTTCATTGAGCGCAAAATGCAGCTCTCGCGCCGCCACCCGGAGGGCTCTCGGCTATTTGCCGCAGAAATCCTCGGTGGCGCGCCCTTCTTGCAAGAGTACTTACACGGCGAGCTGCGCGAATGGGTGGAAGGCCGCGCGCGCGTTTTTGAACAATGGGCCGAACGCGGCCTGATGGACCCGGTTAACCCAGTCTGGCTGATTTTTCTGATCTGGTCCTCGACCCAGCACTACGCCGACTTCGAAGCGCAGGTGCTAGGCATCACCGGCAAGGACGCCCTCGACGACGCCGACACCGAAGAAATCACCGCCTTTCTCACCCGTGTCGTATTGAAAGGCTGCGGCGTACAATCAAGACAAAAAGCCCCCCCGGAGCGCAAAATGCCTTCGTACAGCGTTCGAAACGATGCTTAAAAAAGTAAATACATGATTCAATACCCCTACCTTCACGAAGCGAGAACGTAAGGAGCTTATTTGCCTTCTCTTGGTCAAGTGAACGATTACGACATACGTTTGATCCGTATTTTTCAGACGGTCGTGGAATGCGGTGGCTTTACGGCGGCGGAGACCACGCTGGGAATCAGCCGGTCGGCAATCAGTCAGCACATGAACGATCTGGAGGGTAGGCTCGGCTTCTCGCTCTGCCAACGCGGCCGCGGTGGTTTCAGCCTGACCGAGGAAGGCAAGGAGATCTACCAAGCGGGACTGACTCTGCTGACGGCGCTGGAAACCTTCAAAAGCGACGTCAACGCGTTGCATCAGACGATCAAGGGCGAGCTGAATATCGGCATTACCGACAACCTGGTGACCTTGCCCGCCATGCACGTTACCAACGCGCTGGCAGAGCTCAGCGCCCCGAAGCACGAGGTCACCCTGCATATCCACATGGAGCCCTCGGATGCGGTGATTCGCGGCGTGATGGATGGTCATCTACACGTCGGCGTGGTGCCTGCGGTGAACCTGCCCACCAGCCTGGATACCCAGCACCTCTACGACGAACCTTCCTATCTGTATTGCGCCGTTGGGCACCCGCTGTTTGACAGAGCAGGTGATCAGCTCACGCTTGAGGCGCTTGCCCGCCACCCGGCGATTTCACCCCGCTACCCGCTGCCGGTCGAGGCGCGCCAAGCCCACGATGCCCTGAGCCTGCGCGCCTCGGCCTCCGACCGTGAGGGTGCTGCCTTTCTTATTCTCACCGGACGTTTCATCGGGTTTCTTCCCGAACACGTAGCTGCGCAATGGGTCGCGGCCGGTAAAATGCGCGCACTGGACAGCACGCGCCAGCACTATCGCATCCCCTTTGCACTGATCTCGCGCCGTGACCGGCGGCCCAACCGCGTGGTAGAAGCCTTCCTGCAATTTATCGATACGCCCTAGGCCCCAAAACGCCAACACCCGGCACATGGCCGGGTGTTGGTCAGTAAGGCAAGCAACAACCTTCTAAGGAAGCTGTTCGCCAGGCTCCCGGTCAGCCATCGGCGCCGGCCCAACCGACGGGGCCGAGGCCAGTACCCCGCTTGCGATGTAGTATACGATCGCGCCCAGCGCCGAGCCGGTAAACCAGCCATAGTCGTAGAACCAGTACATTGTCCCCGTGGTCAGCGCAATCAAGGTCAGCGCCACCGGCACGCCAAAGGCGATAAAGCCGGCGATATTGATGGCGGGGTAGGCATGGTTATCCATATACAGGCTGGGCACATCCAGGCGCTGCTTCTTAATCAGGAAGTAATCCACGGCCATGATACCGGCGATCGGCCCAAGCAGGCTGGAATAACCCAGCAGCCAGTTGGAGTACATCTGTTCAAGCGATACCCCTGGCGGAATGATGCCCGCTTTTTGCAACAGGTCGTAGCCCATCAGCAGCACGCCCACCGCACCGGTCATCAGTACACCGCGGGTCTGATCTATATACTTAGGCGCAATATTCTGGAAATCATTGGTTGGCGAAACAATATTAGAAGCCGTGTTGGTAGAGATCGTGGCGATAATAATCAGCAGCATCGCCAGCACTACCCAGAATGGGCTATCGATATAGCCGATAAGCCGCACAGGGTCGGCCACGGTTTGACCGACAAGCGTCTCGGAGGCAGCGGTCATCACCACGCCCAACGAAGCAAAGAAAAACATCGTTAGCGGTAGGCCGATCACCTGCCCGGCAATTTGGTCTTTTTGGCTTTTGGCAAAGCGGCTGAAATCGGGAATATTCAGCGAAAGCGTGGCCCAAAAGCCCACCATGGCGGTTAACCCGGCAAAGAAGTAGCCATACACCGACGCTCCTTCAGGGCGCGAGGGTGGCTGCGCCAGCAGCTCGGTCATCGACGTATGCGGCCACGCCCACACCATCAAGCCGATACCCACTGTCAACAGTAACGGGGCGGCCAGCGTTTCAAGCCACTTGATCGATTCCGCGCCGCGAATGACCACGTAAAGATTCATTGCGCCAAACACGAAAAAGCCAACGACTTCCCCCACGCCACCCAGTGCCGCCCAGGCGGGAATCAACTCGGAAAGCAGCAAGTGAATGGCCAGGCCGCCGAACATGGTCTGGATGCCGAACCAGCCGCAGCCGACGAGCGCCCGCACCAGGCACGGTACGTTGGAGCCAAAAATACCGAACGATGAACGCAGCACAACAGGAAACGGAATCCCGAATTTAGTGCCCGGAAAAGCGTTTAGCGTTAGCGGAATCAAGACAATCACGTTGGCGAGTAATATCGCGAGTAGCGCTTCACCCACGCTCAAGCCAAAGTAGGCAGTTAACACGCCCCCCAGCGTGTAGGTCGGCACGCAAATCGCCATACCGACCCATAGCGCCGCGATATTCCACTTTGACCACGTTCGCTCGCTGGCCTGGGTCGGGGCAATATCTTCATTGAAGCGCGAGCTAGCACGCACGTCATCCCCCACATCCAACTCAATCAGCCCTTCTCGGTCTACCATTTGAGAGGTTGTTTTCGTCATTGGTCTCTCCTCAGTGTCATCCGTTTCCCAGAAAACCCTCACGGTCTGAGGTAGTTTCAAGCAATAAGCGTGCCGACTAACCCTCCCGTGACACTTAACTTATTGATCAAAAAACTGTCTTCCAGGACAAGAATTTTATTATTGTCGTCATCTTGCCAACCTATGGGCCACCGAGTACCCGGCGGACTAAAAAAGGCTAGATCAAAAAAAATATTTGCACCAACTTTAAACATCAAAACCTGTCTTTATTTTCAATATACAACCTTAACTAATTGATTAAAAATCATTAAATTAAAACCCCAAAACAGTGCGCACCCTCACCAGATTAGGGAACACACAACGCTAAAATAAAAAAATCAAATTAACTCAATGAGTTAAACAGCATCTTAAAAAAACCACCGACTAACTTGCTAAAACGCACAACCTGACGATACTTTCTTAAAAGCTGTCTCAATAGTCAGCTTTGAAAGTTGCCCGATAAAACAGAATATCAAACAAAACTCATGCTGTTGCCTAACACTAATAAGAGGGAGTGTCTGATGCAGAAGATGAAAATCGGCCTGATCCAAATGGGACTAAAAACCAGCACCGACCTGGAACCGGCGGCGATCCGCGACGCCATGAACGAGGCCCATTTACCGCTGGTGCAGCAAGCGGCTGACCAGGGCGTGCAGGTATTGTGCTTTCAGGAAGTGTTTAACCAGCCCTACTTTTGCCCCAGCCAGGACGGCAAGTGGTACGCCGCCGCCGAGCGGGTACCGGAAGGCCCTACCTGCCAGATGATGCAGAAGCTCGCCGCCGAGCACCGCATGGTGATCATCGTGCCGGTGTATGAAGAGACTGAAACCGGTGTTTACTACAACACCGCAGCGGTATTCGACGCTGACGGCAGTTACCTAGGCAAGTACCACAAAACCCATATTCCCCAAGTAGCCGGTTTTTGGGAAAAATTCTTCTTCAAGCCGGGAAAATCCAACTGGCCAGTGTTCGATACTGCCTACGGCAAAATCGGCGTGTATATCTGTTACGACCGCCACTTCCCCGAAGGCTGGCGAGCGCTGGCACTCAACGGAGCCGAGGTAATCTTCAACCCTTCCGCCACCGTTGCTGGGCTTTCCCAATACCTGTGGGAGCTTGAGCAGCCCGCCTCCGCCGCCGCCAACGGCTGCTTTATCGCCGCCATCAACCGCGTCGGTACCGAAGCGCCCTGGAATATCGGCGACTTTTACGGCTCCAGCTATATTGTCAACCCGCGCGGCAAAATCGAGGCCCAGGCCAGCGAAACCGAGGACGAGCTGCTGGTCCACGAGATCGATTTGGACATGGTGCGCGAGGTGCGCAACAACTGGCAGTTCTTCCGTGACCGTCGCCCGGAGACCTACACCCGCCTGACCGACGGCGAGTAGCCCGGCCACCTGATAAGCAAAGGAGCGAGCAATGAGCCTACTGATCAAGGGCGGCACTGTCGTCACTAATACCGATACCTACCGCGCCGATGTGCTCTGCGTAGACGGTAAAATCCACGCTATCGGCACCGATTTAGACCTGCCCGATGGCTGTGACGTCGTCGATGCCAGCGACCAGCTGGTGATGCCCGGCGGCATTGACCCGCACACCCACATGCAACTGCCCTTCATGGGCACCGTGGCCAGCGAAGACTTCTATACCGGCACCGCCGCGGCCCTGGCAGGCGGCACGACCTCGATCATCGACTTCGTGATCCCCCAGCCGGGGCAGTCGCTATTGGAAGCCTTCGAGACCTGGCAGGGCTGGGCGGAAAAAGCCGCCACCGACTTTGCCTTCCACGTGGCGATCACCTGGTGGGACGATAGCGTGCGGGAGGAAATGGGCACCCTGGTGCATGAACACGGTGTGAACAGCTTCAAGCATTTCATGGCCTACAAGGGCGCCATCATGGCCACCGACGATATTCTGGTGGAAAGCTTCTCGCGCTGTCTGGAGCTGGGTGCAGTGCCCACGGTTCATGCCGAAAACGGCGAGCTGGTCTATCACATGCAGCAAAAACTGCTCGCCCAGGGCCTCACCGGGCCGGAAGCCCACCCGCTTTCGCGCCCGCCCCAGGTGGAAGGCGAAGCCGCCAGCCGGGCGATCCGCATTGCCAGTACGCTGGGCGCGCCGATTTACCTGGTTCATGTTTCCACCAAGGACGCCGTGGATGAGATTGCCTACGCCCGCCAGCAGGGCCATCCGGTTTACGGCGAATGTCTGGCCGGCCACCTGCTGATCGACGACAGCGTCTACCAGGATACCGACTGGGGCCGCGCCGCCGCCCATGTGATGAGCCCGCCGTTCCGCCCCAAGGGCCACCAGGAAGCGCTCTGGCACGGCCTACAGTCGGGCAACCTGCAAACTACCGCCACCGACCACTGCTGTTTCTGTGCCGACCAGAAAGCCGCGGGCAAGGATGACTTCACCAAGATCCCCAACGGCACCGCCGGGGTCGAGGACCGCCTGGCCGTACTGTGGGATGAAGGCGTCAACACCGGCAAGCTGTCGCCCCAGGAGTTTGTCGCGCTGACGTCGACCAACACCGCCAAGATCTTCAACCTCTACCCCCGCAAGGGCGCCATTCAAGTGGGTGCCGACGCCGATATCGTGGTGTGGGACCCCAACGGCACGCGGACAATTTCCGCCAAGACCCACCACCAGAACGTCGACTTCAATATCTTCGAAGGCAAGACGGTACGCGGTATCGCCCGCCACACCATCAGCCACGGCAAATGGGTATGGCGAGACGGCGATCTACGCGCCGAGCGCGGCGCAGGCCGCTATCTGGAGCGTCCCGCCTACCCCGGTGTCTTCGAGCTGTTGGCCAAACGCGCCGAGCTGAATGCACCGATGGCGGTTAAGCGCTGAACAAGAAAGAACGGCCAAGACCAACAGCTGTGCCCATAACAACAGCGGAGGCTCTACTGTGACTAGCCCACTGAACCACCTACCCAGCGCAAAAGAGGTCGGCACCTTTGAGCCGGCTACGCTGGCAAGCAACTTTAGCGATCTACACCCGCCGCTGACCCATCGCCAGGCGATGATCGAAAGTCAGCGCTGTCTCTACTGCTTCGATGCGCCCTGCGTGGAGGCCTGCCCGTCGGAGATCGACATCCCGAGCTTTATTCGCCAGATTAGCGAAAACAACATCAACGGCGCGGCGGAAACCATCCTGGAAGCCAATATCCTGGGCGGCAGTTGCGCCCGGGTATGCCCAACGGAAATTCTCTGCGAGCGTAGCTGCGTGCGTAATCACGACGCCGAATGCCAGCCGGTGCTGATCGGTTTGCTACAGCGTCACGCCACCGACCATATGCAGTTCGACGACCACCCCTTCAAACGCGCCACTTCTACCGGCCGGCATGTGGCTGTGGTCGGCGCCGGCCCGGCCGGGCTCTCCTGCGCGCATCGACTGGCGATGCTCGGTCATCAGGTGACCATCTTTGAAGCCGAGCAAAAGCCCGGCGGACTGAACGAGTACGGCATCGCCCGCTACAAGATGACCGACGACTTCGCCCGTAAAGAAGTTGAGTTTCTACTCGAGATCGGCGGCATCGATATCCAGTACGGCCAGCGCCTGGGCGATAACCTGGAACTGGCCGCCCTGCATCAGCAGTACGACAGCGTATTTCTCGGCCTGGGCCTGGGCACCAGCCGCGCCTTGGGGCTAGCCGGCGATGAAGCGCCCGGCCTAATGCCCGCCGTGGACTACATCAAGACCCTGCGCCAAACCGACGATCTGGGCAGCCTTGCGGTCGCCAAACGTTGCATCGTGATTGGCGCAGGCAATACCGCCATCGACATGGCCACCCAAATGGCCCGCCTGGGCGCCACCGAGGTGACGCTGGTCTACCGCCGCGGCGTCGAGGCGATGTCCGCCACCGTCCACGAACAGGAGATTGCCAAAGCCAACGGTGTGCGCATGATCACCTGGGCGCAGCCCGACGACATCCTGCTGGACAGCCAAGGCCGGGTGGCCGGCATGCGCTTTGCCAAGACCCAGGAAAAAGCGGGGCAATTGACGGCTACCGGCGACACCTTCGAGATTGCCGCCGACGCCATCTTCAAGGCGATCGGTCAGGGCTTTGAGGGGGCAAGCCTTCGCGACGCCACTGCCGCCGAACTCGCCCGCGACGGCGAGCGCATCCAGGTGGATGACATGCTGCGCACCTCGCTGCCCAATGTTTACGCCGGGGGTGACTGTGTAAAACCCGGCCAGGATCTCACCGTTCAGGCCGTACAGCACGGGAAGCTTGCCGCCCACGCCATTCATCAGGCGCTCGTCGCCAAGCAGGAGGCCGCATGAACACCTTAAACTTTACCCCACCGGGCAAGCACGACAGCGGCGATAGCGTGGTCAACGGCGTTGATCTATCGGTCAATTTCGCCGGCATCAAAGCCCCCAACCCTTTCTGGCTGGCGTCCGCCCCGCCTACCGACAAAGCCTACAATGTGGTACGCGCCTATGAAGCGGGCTGGGGCGGCGTGGTGTGGAAAACCCTTGGCGAAGAGCCGCCCGCGGTGAACGTGTCGTCGCGCTATTCGGCCCACTACGGCAAGAACCGCGAGGTGATCGGCTTTAACAACATCGAGCTGATAACCGACCGTTCGCTGGAGGTCAATCTCGAAGAAATCACCCAGGTGAAGAAGGACTGGCCCGACCGCGCGCTGATCGTCTCCATCATGGTGCCCTGTAATGAAGAAGCCTGGGCCTATATTCTGCCGCGCGTGGAAGCCACCGGCGCGGACGGTATCGAGCTCAACCTGGGCTGTCCCCACGGCATGCCCGAACGCGGCATGGGTGCGGCGGTAGGCCAGAACCCGGACCTGATCGAGAAAGTCACCTACTGGTGCAAGAAGCACTACTCCAAACCGGTGATCGTCAAACTCACGCCTAATATCACCGATATTCGCGTGGGCGCTCAGGCAGCACTAAGGGGCGGCGCCGATGCGGTGTCGCTGATCAATACCATTAACTCGATCACCGGTATCGACCTGGACAATATGGTCGCCAAACCCACCGTCGGCCATCAAAGTACCCACGGCGGCTACTGCGGCAGCGCCGTCAAACCCATCGCCATGAACATGGTAGCGGAAATCGCCCGCGACCCGGCCACGCCAACGCTGCCCATTTCCGGCATTGGCGGCATTTCCACCTGGCGGGATGCGGCAGAGTTTATCGCCCTGGGGGCGGGAAGCGTGCAGGTGTGTACCGCGGCGATGCTCAACGGCTTTCGCATTGTGGAGGAGATGAAAGACGGGCTTTCCCGCTGGATGGCGGAAAAAGGCTACGAGTCGATTGAGGCGTTCTCGCGCAAGGCGATCCCCCAGACCACCGACTGGAAGCACCTGGATATCAACTTCAAGACCATCGCCAAGATCGACCAGGACCTGTGTATCGAGTGCGGCCGCTGCTATATCGCCTGCGAGGATACCTCCCACCAGTCGATCGCCAAGCTCACCGAAAAGGACGGCGCGCGCCGCTACGAAGTGATAGAAGAGGAGTGCGTGGGCTGCAACCTGTGCCAGATCACCTGCCCGGTGGAAAACTGCATCACCATGGTGCCCCAGGAAACCGGCAAGCCCTTCCTCGCCTGGGATGACGACCCGCGCAACCCCTTCCGGGCGGCGAGTTGACAACACCTCGTGCCTTGTACCAGTGAATAATTCCATGGTGAGTTATTCACTGGTCGGGCGGCTCACCTCATCGGCAAACCAGGGATTCAATTCCACAAGAACGAGCAGCGCTTCCGGGACAAGCACTACGCCGTCAATCCAATTCCCCTTAAGATCACTGTGGTGACTGACTGTACGGCTTTTTCGAACTGCAGTTCGTCGAGGGGTTGATCATCGTTGAGCAGGTAGATTTGATAGTCGAAGTCGGCGTAGTGCTGGGTCGAGGCCCAGATCATATAGAGCAGGTAGGAAGGTTCGACGGGGTTGATCTGGCCTGTCTCAATCCATTCGCTGATCTTGGCCTCTTTGAGCTTGGTCCATTCATAAAGGTTGTCGCGCAGGCACTCCCTGAGAATCGGCGCGCCCTGCATCACCTCGGCCGCCCACACCTTGGAGCCGTGGGCGCGGTTACGCGAGTGGTTCATCTTGGCGCGAATATAGCTGGTGAGCACCACGCGGGGGTCATCGTAGAGTTCAAAGCACAGCGCATCCTGCTTCCACACCTCCAAAAGCTCCAGCAATACATCCTGGTAAAGCGCTTTTTTGGTCGCGAAATAATAGTGAACGTTGGATTTGGGAATATCGGCCAGTTGGGCGATCTCCCCCATGGAAGCGCCTGCGTAGCCCTTTTCAGCAAACAGTTGCTCGGCCGCCTGGAGAATCTTTTTTACGTTGGTTTGCCGAATTTCGTCCTGGGTTCTCGCCACGCTGTCCTCGTCCCTTTTACGCCTGAAGTACGCACCAAAAAAAGCACCACCGCCGGGCGATGGTGCTGAGAAGATGAAGCAGTAAGTAATGCTACGTCAAATAAAACGATAGCGGTACTCAAGGCATTACATAATAACCTCCAGTAAGGCCATCAAGAAGCAGAGCCATTTCACCGTATTTGGCGTGTGAAACGTCTACTTTCCAAAGCGGTTTACGGATTAATCGTGCTGATGAGACGTGTAAAGATGTAGCTTGACGCTGTTTCAAATGATGTCGGCGGGCTTGGGTGACGTGCCGGTAAGCCTTTTGATGAAGCAAGCCGGTATCCAGCCTCGGTTGGACAAGTTCGGCATCAGCAATAGGAGCACCAAGAGGTAGCTGTTCCATCGTAATACTAGTGCCCTGGCAGCGATCAACAGCACAGTGCAACAATCCGTGCCGTAAAATCCCAAAGCGTCGCCAATGCCAGCAAAAAGCGACTACCAGATACGGAAACCCTACAGCCTGCAAGCGAGTCATCTGAAAGGCCCTATTAATCATAGCCACGCGTTTATTTACGTCATCCTGAGCAAGCCTAGCTTCCAACCAAACCTCTTCTTCCATTTCACAATTAGCAGAAACGATACCTTGATGAGACATAGCTATCGCCCTCCCGAAGAATAGCTCACACAATAAGCCTCATTTGCTAAAGCAAAATCTTGCTGGGCCTTTAATCGGTTTGGCAATGGCCTTAACTCATCAGTCTCCCTAATCGCAGTTAAAATATGTTCTGGAACAGGATGGCTGCGCTGTGTTAACAAACTAACCAAAAACATTGTCAGACTAGATAATACTAAACCGGCAAGCATTGGGTGAATTTCTGTCACACCATCAAGCTGGAAGTATTGCCAGATAAATGCCACGCCGCTCCCAACAATCATAGAAGACAACGCTCCCGGCGTATTAGCCTTTTCCCACCACACTGCGCAAACGTAGGCTGGCAGAAAAGCACTACCTAGAACAGAAGTAGTAAAAACAACCACCGCAAACACAGCTGGCGGTTCAAATAAAGCTATTAGACCGCATGCAATGCCCACCAGGAGCACAATGATTTGTGAAACACGAACCATCTGAACTTCTTTCATATTGGGGTTGATGAATCGTTCGTATAAATCACGAGCAGCGATGCTACCAGTCTGTAACAAGATAGAGTCTGCAGTTGACATGATGGCTGCCATTATAGCAGCCATGACAATGCCCACTACTGCAGAAGGAAGAAGGTTTTGAGCCAAAGCAAAAATGGCTTGTTCAGGATCGTCAAGGTCCGGCAATACTAAAATTGCCAGCACGCCTAAAATATAAGGGGCACTTACAAAAATCAGGTTCCACAGCGTGGAATAAACACCCGCACGGCGAGCATGGAACGGGTTACGCATAGCCATATGCCGTGTCACTACATGCGGCCAGCCCATATAACCAATCGAAAAAATCAATAGCGCCCCAAGTACGATCCCCCATTGACCCTCATAAGCTAAGTCACGCCCCCACACAGAAAGCAATGTTGGATCCAATGAGCCTAGTGCCTCGTTAGCTGCTGTAAAACCACCTACTTCTTGTAAAGTCGCAATCAAAATCCAGACGATACCAATGATCATCACAAAACTTTGCAACAAATCAGTATAAGCGACAGCGCCATAACCACCCATTAGGGTGTAAGCCAAAATAACAGCTACTGCAATGGCTAAAGCAGCTTCATAAGGCAGTCCAGTGACCAACTCCAAACCTTTACCACCGGCGATAAATTGCGCTAATACATAAGCGCCTAATAAAAATACGGATAGTACGGCGGCAAACAGCCTTACCCATTTGCTTGGATATCGCTTTTCTAAATATTCAATCGATGTAAGGGCACCCATTATTTGGGATAGCTTACGCATTTTTCGACCAAGCACTGAAAGATTGACTACACCACCACCAATATCACCAGCGGCATACCAAAAGCCATAATAGCCTTGTGTATAGCCCAGAGAGCCTGCTCCCAAAAACATATAGCCACTCATTGAAGTGGATTGCATTGTCATTGCCGTGACAAGCGGCCCGACATTACGACCACCTAAATAATATCCCTCCATTGAACTTGCTCCGCCGCGGCGCATAGATATAACGCCAACAGCTAACATACCCAAAAAATAGAGAAGTAAGAAAAGTAAAACGGTTAAGTCCATTAGTAGCTCCTTAATTGTTAAATTGTACTGCTAGGAGACTGGTTTATTTTATATTTCCTTTTTCAGATCGCTTCAGCCCCGGCCAATTGCGCGTTTTCCATAAAAAACCCAATGTGTACAAAACCCAAAAAATGGGCACACCTAGCACCAACCACGATGTTGAAGTCGGCAAACCAAACATAAGTTCTCTCCATCTCCTGAATAAACCGCGGACTCAGTAGAGCCCGCATCTTTTAAACTGCTTACGAAGGGAAATTAAAATCTGCATGCACTGCTTCAAACGCCGATGGCCAGCGCTGAGACACGGCTTTGCGGCGGGTATAGAAGCGCACCGAGTCAGGCCCGTAGGCGTGCAGGTCGCCGAACAGCGAGCGCTTCCAGCCACCAAAGCTGTGGTAGGCCACGGGTACCGGCAGCGGTACGTTGACCCCGACCATGCCAACTTCGATGCCATCGGTAAAGCGGCGGGCGGCTTCGCCATCGCGGGTGAACAGGCAGGTGCCGTTGCCATACTCGTGGTCGTTGATCAGTTGCATGGCGTCATCCAGGCTACCCACCCGAACAACACACAGCACCGGCCCGAAGATCTCCTCCTGGTAAATGCGCATCTCGGCGGTGACGTTATCGAACAGGCAGCCGCCGACAAAGTAACCTTCTTCATGGCCCGGCACTGTCAGCTTACGCCCATCAGCGACCAGCGTCGCGCCAGCTTTCACGCCGTCTTCGATAAAGCCCAGCACCTTATCGCGGTGCTCGGCGGTGACCAGCGGCCCCATATCCAGGCCTTTCTCGGTGCCCGGGCCCACTTTGAGGTGGGCGATTTTGGGCAGCATGGTTTCCACCAGTCGATTGGCGGTTTCGTCGCCCACACATACGGCGACCGAAATCGCCATGCAGCGCTCGCCACAGCTGCCAAATGCCGCGCCCATCAGCGTGTTGGCGGCGTTTTCCAGGTCCGCATCCGGCAGTACCACGGCATGGTTTTTCGCCCCGCCCAGTGCCTGAACACGTTTGCCAGCCGCCGAGCCACGGCTATAGATGGTCTCGGCAATCGGCGTTGAGCCAACAAACGAAATCGCTTTAACGGCTTTGGCATCCAGCAGCGTTTCTACCGCTTCGCGACCGCCGTGCACCACGTTCATCACGCCTTTGGGCAAACCTGCCTCTAACAGCAATTCCGCCACAGCGTGAGAGGCCGAAGGATCTTTCTCTGACGGCTTGAGAATAAAGGTGTTACCGCAGGCGATGGCCATGGGGTACATCCACAGCGGCACCATGGCGGGGAAGTTAAACGGGGTAATGCCCGCCACCACGCCCAATGGCTGGAAGTTGGACCATGCATCAATTCCCGGCCCGACGTTGTGGGAGTACTCGCCTTTTAAAAGCTCCGGCACGCCGCAGGCGTACTCGACGTTCTCGATGCCGCGCTTGAGCTCGCCCATGGCGTCTTCCGGGGTTTTGCCGTGCTCTTCACTGACCAGCTGCACCAGGCGGTCGGCGTTATCTTCGAGCAGCTGTTTGAAGCGATACATGACCTGGGCGCGCTTGGCGGGCGGCGTATCGCGCCAAGCGGGAAACGCCGCCTGGGCGGCGGCAATCGCGCGTTCCACGTCGGCGGCATCGGCATCCGCCACCTGGCGGATCACCTTGCCGGTGGAAGGGTTGGTCACGTCCAGCGTGCGCTGACTTTCAACCAGCTCACCGTTAATCAGGTGGGAAACAACACTCATGTTCTACTCTCCGAAATAATTTATGCCAGCGAATCTAGGGTGGTCGCCACCGCGTCGAACAGGCGCTCCAGCTCGGCTTCGGTGGTGCCAAACGGAGGGCCAAACTGCAGCGTGTCGCCGCCGTAGCGCACGTAGAAGCCTGCCTCCCAGAGCGCCATGTGCGCATCGCGAGGGCGGATCGTTGGGTCGCCGTCGCGGGGCGTTAGCTGAATCGCCCCGGCCAGGCCGTAGTTACGAATATCGACAATATGGTTACGGCCTTTCAGCGCGTGCAGCTTCTGCTCAAAGGTGGGTGCAATGGCATTCACCTGAGCGGGGAAGTTGTCACGCTCCATCATTTCAAGCGCAGCGAGCCCCGAGGCGCAGGCCACCGGGTGGGCGCTGTAGGTATAGCCGTGGGGGAATTCAACCGCGTGCTGGGGGCCGCCCGCGTGCATGAAGGTGTCGAATATCTCGCTGGAGGCGATCACCGCCCCCATGGGGATAGCGCCGTTGGTGATCTGCTTCGCCACGTTCATGATATCCGGCGTCACGCCAAAGGCTTCGGCACCGGTGGTGGCGCCGCTGCGCCCAAAGGCGGTGATCACCTCGTCGAAAATCAACAGGATATCGTGGGCGGTGCAGATCTCGCGCAGCCGATCCAGGTAGCCTTTGGGCGGCACGATCACCCCCGCCGAGCCGGACATCGGTTCGACGATAACAGCCGCGATGGTCGAGGCGTCGTGGAGCGCGATCTGATCGAGCAGCGCATCGGCGAGCTCAGCGCCGGTGTCCGCCTGGCCTTTCGTGAAGGCATGACCCGCCTGGAGCGTGTGCGGCAGGTGCGTCACGTCCATCAACGGGCCGTAATGCTTACGATTGGGGCCAATGCCGCCGAGGCTAGTGCCGCCGATATTCACCCCGTGGTAGCCCTTGGCCCGACCAATCATGCGGGTCTTCTCCGGTTTGCCTTTCAACCGCCAGTAGGCCTTGGCCATCTTGACTGAGGTGTCGGCGGCTTCCGAGCCGGAGTTGGTAAAGAAGACATGATCCAGACCGGTCGGCGTGAGGCTTGCGACCTTTTCCGCAAGCTTGAAGGCCAGCGGGTGGCCAATCTGAAAGCCGGGGGCAAAGTCGAGGCTGCCCAACTGCGCGGCCACGGCTTTCTGGATCTCTTCGCGGTTATGGCCCGCGCCGCAGGTCCAGAGGCCGGACAGCGAATCGAACAGCTTACGGCCCTGATCATCAATGTAATAGCGGCCTTCCGCACCGGTAATTACCCGCGGATTGGCGCGGAAATCGCGATTCGAGCTGAACGGCATCCAGTAATGCTGGTTAAGCTCGGTAGTGGAGGAGCGCTCTTTTGTCGCGTCCTCCGAGGCTTGCAGGGGTGTCTTGCTTTTTAGTCCAAACATGTGTCCAGCTCCATCGCTATGAGACCTAGTCTCAGCATGCACCACTGAACACGTTTATAAAATCACCCTTTTCTTTTGTTCACGTTAGCGATTATATACGCTATCTGTTATTGACCACCTACCGAATGCCACGTTGATCGCCAGATACGGGCCTATC
Organism: Vreelandella salicampi; assembly: GCF_013415105.1. Taxonomy (GTDB): domain Bacteria; phylum Pseudomonadota; class Gammaproteobacteria; order Pseudomonadales; family Halomonadaceae; genus Vreelandella; species Vreelandella salicampi. The sequence goes on along the minus strand of NZ_JACCDF010000008.1, from coordinate 160,168 downwards.
ACCTCACCAACATCAAGTGTCAACACCCATCGCTCAGCGTGCGGCCGCTTTCGGCTAGCAGCTCATCGACCGGTTCGCGCACGTAGGCGTGCTGGTAGTAGCCATCGTCGATTACTTCGCCATCCCAGGCGACGATATCCAAATCCATCGTCCGAGGGCCGGATTTAATCGGCCCGCGCTCACGGCCTAGCCGGTCCTCCACGCGCTTAAGATACGCTTTGAAGTCCGCCCGGGTGAGCGATGTGGCCACTAGCACCGCGCTATTGAGAAAATCCGGCTGCGCCTGATAGCCCACCGGCGTGGTGAGAATGGGCGTGGTGTGGGCGATCAGCTCGCACTCTCGGTTAAGAATCTCGATCACCTGCGCGTAGTGATGTTCGGGGTCGATGTTCGAGCCCACCGAAATCACGCACTCGTGCCGCGGCGGCGTAGCCATTGAGGTGGGAGACGTCGCTGAAGCGTGAGGCATAAAAACATCCTTGGCATGGCCGGGTGGTATGGTTGGATTACTAGCCTAGCGCTTCCTCTTTTTTGTGCAAGCCCTGTTTGTGAAAGTGCTGTACAACTTATTGACAACGGCCATCCTGCCGCAGAGAGTAGCGGTTTCTACGATAAAACCATCGTGATAAAGACATTTGCCATGAGGACACTGACATGAGCGCAAACGCTGCACTGGTAACCGGGGGCGCTACACGCCTAGGCCGCCACTTTGCCGAAGCGCTGGCGGACGCCGGCTACGATATCGCCCTGCACGTGAACAGCTCGCGCCATGAGGCCGACGAGGTCGCTCAAGGCATTCGTGACAAAGGCCGCGCGTGCGAGGTCTTCGCCTGCAACTTTTTAAGCGATGCCCCCGAAGACGATCTTGGCACGTTGATAAGAAACGTTAAAACACGCTTTACCGGCTTGAGTTTGCTGGTTAACAGCGCCTCGGCGTACGAGCCCGCGAAGCTTGCCGACACGGATTTGGGCATGCTGGAAACGCAGTTTCGCGTCAATATGTTCACCCCGCTGTTGCTCACGCGCCACTTTGCCGAGGCCGTCGAAGAGGGCTGCGTGGTCAACATCATCGATAACAAAATCGCTTACCACCAGTACCCCTATGCAGCGTATTTATTATCTAAAAAGAGTCTGGCCGAGATGACCCGCATGGCGGCCTTGGAGTTTGCCCCGCGTATCCGCATCAACGGCATCGCCCCCGGGGTGGTGCTGCCCGCTTCGCAGCGCACCAGCGACTATATTCAGTGGCGCATCGACGGTATTCCCGCCAAGCGCCAAGGCGACCCGGAGCATCTCGTGGCCGCGCTTCACTATTTGCTGGAGAACCCCTTTGTGGCCGGGCAGATTTTGTTTGTCGATGGCGGCGAATCGATCAACGTGGAGGGGCGCCACTCGGAGAACTATCTCTCAAGCTCACACGCTTAACTCCCCAATAAACGCCAAAACAAACCGCGCATCAAACAAAACGGGCCACCCCATTGGGCGGCCCGTTTTGCGTACCGAACGTGGCGATTTAGGACACGTCATCGTCGGTGGGTTTGGTGTGATCATCCTCGGCGGAGGTTTGCACACCGTGCTCCGGATCGTCGTGGCTGATCGCTTGGGAGGTCGTGCGATCACCCTGGGCCTGAAGCACCCGCACATTCGCCGCCGGTGAGTTGCCTTCTTTGTCCTCGCCGAAGTAGAGCGTGGTATGCGGAAACGGAATCTCGATGCCGGCCTCATCGAAGCGCAGTTTCACCAAGCGGTTGTAGGCGCGGCCCACGGCCCACTGGTCGCCCGGCGTGGACTTGATCACCACGCGGATATTCACCGAGCTATCTGCCAGCGCCGTGACACCGGCGACGGTTAGTTCATCCAGCAGCTTGTGACCGTGCTCTTCACTGGCTTTCAAGTCTTCAAAGGCCAGTTTAAGCTGATCCACGGCGTCATCGATGCTCTCGCGGTAGGCGATGCCGTACTCACCCACGTGGTTGCCGTATTCGCGCATGTAGTTGGACACGGTGTCCACGCTCGAGAACGGAATCAAGTGGAAGGTGCCAGAGAGATCGCGGATCCCCACCGAACGAATGCTCAGCTTCTCGGCGGTGCCGGTAATGCCGCCCACCGTGACCACATCGCCGGTATTCATGGCGTTTTCCACCTGAATAAAGATCCCGGTGATGACATCCTGCACCAGCTTCTGGGCACCAAAACCAATGGCCAAACCGAGCACACCGGCACCGGCGATCAGCGGACCGATGTTGATGCCGATTTCGGACAAAACGATCATGCCGGTGATGGTCACCATGGCAATCGCTAGTGCGTTACGGAACAGGCTCAGCAGGGTTTTGGCACGGGCGGACGGTTCACCGTAGCCCGTTTCCGGGTTGAGCTTGTGCTCAATCAGGCTAGCCAGCCCCAGCCACGCGCCCAGCGCGAAAATCAAAATCACCGCGACGCTGGTGAGATTCCCGACTAGGTTGGCGCCACTCTCAGAGGCGTACCAGGTCGCCAGATCAAAGGCGCCCCAGGCATCGAGCACCACCATGATCACCGCGATGCCGATCACTGTGCGTAGAATCCGCAGGGCGTTGGGGACATAGCTATTTAGGCGCTTTTCCAACAGCGGTAGCTTGCGACGCATATCCGCCGAAAGCTGAATTCGCCGTCCAATGGTCTGCGTGAGAAATGACGAGGCCAAAAGCCCTATCACAACCGCTACCAGCGTTTTCAGTGTGGCAAACATCACAAAGGGCAGCGCATCACCCGGACGCGTCAGTGTCAGAACAAACACCACCAAAAAGTAGAGCAGCGCAAACAAGTGCCAACTGCGAGCAAAGAGCTGTAGCGACACGCGGCTAGCGGTAAAGCTGGCGTTGGCGGACATTACGGTTAAGTTGTCGCGCAGGCGCACGCGGTTTTTCAAAATCACCGCCACGGCATAAATGAACGCGGCCACCATGACCAAGGTGCCCAGCGCTTGGCCGAGGGCGGGCGCCACGTAGAAGTTCACCAGCGGCACGACCACCATCAATCCGTAGCCGACCATGCCGACAAGGCGCGCCAACCAGCGGTTCCAGTAGGAGGCCTCGGTCGCAGAAATCGGCAGCAACCGCAGCCCTTCGTAGTGCGAAGAAAACAGCATCCGCACCGCGGCTTTGATCAGCTCAATCATCAGGAAGGCGTTGAGAAATAGCGACGCGCGGGTGGAAAGATCGCCGCTCTCGCCCACCGCAAAAGTGGCAATGAGGTTACCACCGACATAAGCAAAGGCGACGATCAGGACATCGACCAACGCGGCCACGGCCACGCACACAATCAACCGCAGTACCGGCGTTAAACCGGTGCCGTTTTGCGACCAGAGGCTAATCTTGCCAAATAGCGGTTTGCACAGCCGGCGAAACAGCATAAAAAGCACAAAGGTGGCCAGAACCACCAGCCCCAAGTTAATCGCCGCCGTCGTGAACGCCGACAGTTCAAACGTGCTGGCGCCAGCGCCGCTGAACAGTTCGCTGACAATAGCCACCGATTGCTCTAACTGCCCGCCGACATCACTCACCACCCGGCTGGTGAGCTGGGCTAGCTGGCGCGGCAGCGAGACGTCTTCGGCTACCATATCGCTGCCTTCCGCAGCGGCTTCAGCCTCGCTTGAGACATCAGCCGCTTGGCTTCGCAGCAAGTCGATCAACTCCTGACGCGACTGCTCATTTTCCAGCAAGTCGGCCAGGTTCGTTAAAGAGACTTCACTACCATTGCCCGCTTCACTAGCGGTTTGTGCCATTGCCGGCGTCACCATCAGCGCTAAGAGCGCGAATAGCCAAACGCTAAGCCAAGGCAAGAATCGTAATCGCGTCACACCTGTATCTCCCTATTGCTACCTGTTTTTACGTCTGGGGGTTAAGACGGTTTTTTTAAGAACGAGTTTTAAGACCTGGTTTTTAAAATCGAGCTTTAAAAACCGTTATAACTAAATTATTAAGTCGAGCTTCAAATATGAGCATTGAGAAGCTAATAGCGCGATAGCCTAACACGCTGTTTTGCGATATTCGCGCCCTTAACGAGCGCTAGCATAGCGGCAACAGCCATGTTTGTGCCAAAACCAGCACCAGGGCGTAGCGCGTGCCCTTCGCCAGCAAAATCCATAAAAGTGCGCGCCACCACGGCAGGCGAAACACGCCGGCCAGCACGGTGAGTGGGTCGCCAATTACCGGCACCCAAGAGAGCAGCAGGCTGTATTCGCCCAGGCGGTGATACCAACGCTCGGCACGGGCGAGCCCTTGTTTTGAGGCGGGAAACCAACGGCGGTCTTGAAAATGGCGAGCGTAACGCCCAAGCCCCACGTTGACTAAACTGCCCAATGTATTGCCCAACGTAGCCACCACCCACAGCGCGAGCGCGGGCTCGTTCAGGCACCACTGCCGCGCCAGCCACACTTCCGAGCCGCCGGGCAGGAGCGTGGCGCTCGCGAGCGCAATAAAAAACAGGCTAACCAAGAGCTACTACGCTGGCACGTGGCCGCCCAGCTGCGCGGTAATTTCCGCCGCCGTGGCCTGCACCAAACCGCCGAGCTCCTGTAGCCGCGCTTCGGGAATCCGCGCCATGGGGCCGGAAACCGAAATCGCCGCCAAGGGGCTGCCGTGCTCGTCGTAAATGCAGGCAGCCACACAGTGCAGGCCAATGGCATGCTCTTCGCGGTCGCAGGCAAAGCCAACGGCGCGAATGCGGGCCATCTCATCTTGCAACGAGGCGGGGTTGGCGAGGGTGTTGTCGGTGACTCGAACCAGCTCGTGCCCTTCGAGCAGCTGCGCACGCTCATCGGCGGGCATCCACGCCAGTAGCGCTTTACCCACGCCGGAGGCGTGCAGCGGCGCCCGCGAGCCTAAACGGGTGATCATGCGCATCATCTGGGGGGATTCGTGCTGGGCGAGAAACACCGCCGTGGCACCGTCGCGAATGCCGAGGTTGGCGGTTTCACCGGTGGCTTGGGTTAAGCGGCGCAGAAACGGTCGGCTGGTGGCGACAAAATCCCGCGCTTCGAGAAAACTATTGCCGATGCGGAAGGTTTTGACATCGATGCGCCACAGCCCCTGCTCGTTCTCCTGGGTGATAAACCCCTGGCTTTGCAGGGCTTGCAGCAGCCGGTGGGTGGTAGAAGGCGCAAGTTCCGCCATTTCCGCCACCTCGGAGAGCGACAGCCCGCGCGGGCTTTGCGAAAGGAATTCTAATAGCGTCAACCCGCGTACCAACGATTGACTATGGCCACCGCTTGCTTTGGCGGCACTTGCTGGCCGCCCGGCGACTCTGCGCTTAACCTCACTCACCCTGGTTTCTCCTAACGGCGCAAAAGGCGCCAGGATAACCCGCTTTAACGCCGACTGTCGCGTTTACGGAAACGCTTTCCAACAAAAGGCACAAGTGATATGAGCTGCTTTAGCAGTGCTTCCACTCGGGCGGGCGCTTCTCAATAAACGCATCGATCCCTTCGGCGACATCGTCGGCGAGCATATTGCAGGCCATGGTTTCACCGGCGAAGGCGTAGGCTTCATCGAGCGGCATGGCGAGCTGGCGGGCAAACATGGCCTTGCCGGTTCGCACCGCCACTGCGCTTTTAGCACGAATACTGTCGGTGAGCGCGGCAAGTGCCTCATCCACGTTATCGTCCTCGGCGACACGGTTGACCAGGCCCCACTCGGCGGCGGTGTTGGCGTTGATAAACTCGCCGGTCATCAGCATTTCCATCGCCCGCTTGCGCGGCACGTTGCGCGACAGCGCCACCGCCGGCGTCGAGCAGAAAAGCCCCACGTTGATGCCGGACACGGCAAAGCGCGCACTTTTAGCCGCTACGGCTAAATCGCAGCTCGCGACTAATTGGCAGCCCGCAGCGGTCGCGATGCCTTGCACCTTGGCAATCACCGGCACGGGCAGCTCGACGATGGATTTCATCACCTCGCCGCAGCGGGTAAAGAGCGCTTGGTAGTAGGCCTTATCGGGGTTGGCGCGCATCTGTTTTAAGTCGTGCCCGGCGCAAAAGGCTTTACCTTCGGCGGCGAGCACCACGCAGCGCACGCTGTCGTCGGTTTTGATCTCATTGAGCGCGCTTTGCAGCGCACCGAGCATGGCTTCCGAAAGCGCGTTGAAGCTTTTGGGGGCGTTGAGCGTCAAGGTTACGACGCCTTGGTTATCGTCGCGTGTTAGCAGCGTATCCGCGGTTGTTTGCGTCATTATCATTGTTCTCCTATCGCTTATTGTTCTTCTATCGCTTGGTATCGCGCGGGTCGCGCCCAAGCGGGTGCGGCTTGCCGCGCGCGATGGCCAACTCAATCTGGCGCTGGCGTTCGCGCGCCGCGGCGCGGGTCTTCTCCGGCAGCGAATCGATGCAGTGCGGGCAACTGATGCCCGGCTCGTAATCCGGCGAGCGCATGTCCTCGGCGGAAATCGGTCGGCGACAGGCGTGGCATTGCTCAAATTCGCCTTCGCTTAAATCGTGGCGCACGGTGACGCGGTTATCAAACACAAAGCATTCGCCACGCCATAATGACTGTTCTTCAGGGACTTTTTCCAGGTAGTTCAGCACGCCGCCTTTCAGGTGGTACACCTCGTCAAAACCCTCTTTTAGCATAAAGCTGGAGGCTTTTTCGCAGCGAATGCCGCCGGTACAAAACATGGCAACTTTTTTGTGCCGGGTAGGATCGTAATGCTCGCGCACGTAGTCGGGGAATTCGCGGAAGGTCGCTGTTTTGGGGTCAATTGCGCCTTCGAAGCTGCCGATATCGACCTCGTAATCGTTGCGGGTATCGATCACCAGCACTTCCGGGTCGGAGATGACGTCGTTCCACTGCTCGGGCTCGACGTAGGTGCCGACCGTATCGTTGGGGTCGATCCCCGGCACGCCAAGCGTCACGATCTCTTTTTTGAGTTTGACCTTGGTGCGGTAAAACGGCATCTCGTCGCAGTACGATTCTTTATAGTGCGCCGCGTTATGGGGAATATCGCTCAAGCGTGGGTCGGCGGTGAGCCAGGCAAGCAGCGCCTCCACTCCCTCGCGGGTGCCCGCGACGGTGCCGTTAATGCCTTCTTTAGCCAGTAGCAGCGTGCCTTTGACGCCGTTATCCAGCATGGTTTGGCGCAGTGGCTCGCGCAGCGCTTCAAAATCATCCAACGTGACAAATTTGTACATCGCCGCGACCACAATGGGCGGCGTTTCGGTAGGGTGTGGCATGTAAAACTCCTGGTTGTCGCCCCCGTAAAGGGCGGACCATTAACAACGACGCCCCACATCAGTGGGGCGTCAGGTATGACAGCGAAAGTCACTCAGCGTTTAGTCATTTTGGACCAAGCTAGCTGTTTTGCGCCGAATAGAGCGCGCGAATTTTCAGCGTGTGCGAGACTTCCTTCAACGCTTCTAGCGCCTGCGGGCCGTAGGCTTTGTCCACGTCGATCACCACGTAGCCGACTTTTTCGTTGGTCTGCAGATACTGACCGGAAATATTGATGCCGTTCTCCGACAGCACGCGGTTGATCTCGGAGAGCACGCCCGGCACGTTGTCGTGAATATGCAGCAGGCGGTGTTTGTCCGGGTGAGCGGGCAGTGCCACTTCGGGGAAGTTAACCGAGGTCACGGTGGTGCCGTTGTCAGAGTAAGTGATTAGCTTCTCGGAGACCTCGACGCCGATATTCTCCTGCGCTTCCAAAGTCGAGCCACCAATGTGCGGGGTCAAAATCACGTTGGCCAAGCCGCGCAGTGGGCTTTCAAACTCTTCTTCGTTGCTCTTCGGCTCGACTGGGAAAACGTCAATCGCCGCGCCGTTGAGCTTGCCAGCTTTTAGCGCTTCGGCCAACGGTTCGATCTCGACCACGCTACCGCGCGAGGCGTTGATGAAAATCGCGCCGGGTTTCATCGCCGCGATCTCTTTCTCGCCGATCATCCAGCGAGTCGAGGGTAAATCCGGCACGTGCAGGCTGACCACATCGGAACGGCTCAGAAGCTCTTCGAGGCTGCCGACCTGGGAGGCGTTGCCCATGCCCAGCTTGGCGATGACATCGTAATAAATGACGTTAAAACCGAGCGACTCCGAGAGTACCGAAAGCTGCGCGCCGATACTGCCGTAACCCACGATACCCAGCGTCTTGCCGCGCGCTTCGTGAGAATTTTTCGCCGATTTCAGCCAGCCACCTTCATGGGCGCGGGCGGTCTTTTCGGGAATACCGCGCAGCAGCATGATCGCTTCGGCCAGCACCAATTCGGCCACCGAGCGGGTGTTAGAGTACGGCGCGTTAAAGACCGCAATACCGCGTTTGAGGGCAGCATCCAGATCGACCTGGTTGGTCCCGATACAAAAACAGCCAACGCCAACGAGCTTCTCTGCCGCCGCAAACACGCGCTCGGTGAGCTGCGTGCGCGAACGAAGGCCGATGAAATGAACGTCGCGGATCTTCTCGATCAACGTTTCTTCATCTAGCGATGTCGGCAGGTGCTCAATGTTCTCGTAACCTGCGTTATGAAAATTGTCCACCGCGCTTTGGTGGACGCCCTCGAGTAGCAGGATCTTGATCTTGCTCTTGTCCAGGGACGTTTTAGCCATGGCTGAATCAACCTCATTAGTCGGCGCTTGCGCCGTGTATCGGTTCACGAAAGGCCCGTATATTAGCACAGCCACGGCGCTCGCGCGGGGCGGCGCAGATGAAAAGTCTACGCGCTCAGCATGAACGCGATGCATCCACCTAAGCGTTTAACGACATTCGTCCAAACGCGGGCAGACGCGCCGGGGGGTGGTCGGTGTATACTGAGCGGCCATTTTCCATGACACTGGTCTTAAACAAACGTGAGCTTTGAGAGACGGCAGGCATCGGCGATGAGTGATACGACACCTTCCTCCCCGCAGGATTTTGCGGCTACGGTGGAGCAGCTAGAAGCGCTCGTTGAGCGGTTGGAATCGGGCGCGCTGTCGCTTGAGGATTCGCTCACGGCGTTTGAACAGGGCGTGCGACTTACCCGCGAGGCACAAAACCGCTTGGATAACGCCGAGCTGAAAGTGCGCGCGCTAAGCGAAGATGGCGACGGCCGGCTGGCGGTGACGCCGTTTAACGCGCCGGACGATGACGCCTCCGGTGAGGAGAACCCGCCATGGTAGCCACCCAGGTGCCCGTTTTGGAAACCCTGCGCCACGCGAGCAATGCCCGCGTCGATGCCATGCTTTCCGCGCTGTTCGAGGCGCGTCCGGCCACCGCCCCGCGGTTAGAGGCGGCCATGCGCCACGGTCTACTGGTCGGTGGCAAGCGCTTGCGTCCGCTTCTGGTTTACCTCGCGGGCCGCGCCCTGGGCGCCGATGACGAGGCGCTGGATGCCCCGGCGGCCGCCATTGAGCTGATCCACGCCTACTCGCTGATTCACGATGACCTGCCGGCGATGGACGACGACGACCTGCGCCGCGGCCAGCCCACCGTCCACATCGCCTATGACGAAGCCACCGCGATTCTTGCTGGCGATGCGCTGCAGACGCTGGCGTTTGAGGTGTTGGCCAGCACGCCCCACCCGCGCTTAGGTAGCCTTGTGCGCACGCTGGCCACCGCCTCCGGTCGCGATGGTATGGTGGCTGGCCAAGCGCTGGATTTAGACGCCGTGGGTGGCCACCCGGAGGTTGACGCCCTCGCGCACATGCACGCGCACAAGACCGGCGCGCTGATCGAAGCCGCCGTGCGCTTAGGCGGCTTGATCGCCGTGGCTGAAACGGACCCGCGCCTAGAGGCGCTATCTCGCTACGCGCGCACGATTGGCCTCGCCTTTCAAATTCACGACGACGTATTGGATGTCACTGGCGATACGGCAACGCTGGGTAAAGCCTCCGGCGCGGATGCGGCCCGGGAAAAGCCCACTTACCCCAGTTTGCTCGGGCTTGAGGGCGCGCAGCGTAAAGCCCGGACCCTAATCGACGAGGCCATCGCTGCGCTAGCCCCGCTGGGCGAGAACGCCGCGCCGCTAGCCGATTTAGCCCATTACATGATCAAGCGCGACCATTAGCGATCTGATAAACGAGTGCCCATGAAGCTGTTCGACGAGATTCCCCGCGAGCGCCCGGCCACGCCGATGCTCGACTCTTTTGATCATCCCGCAGCACTGCGGGCCATGAACGCGGCGCAACTTGCGCAGCTCGCCGATGAACTACGCGCCTATTTGCTGTACAGCGTCGGCGTCTCCGGCGGCCACTTTGGCGCCGGTTTAGGTGTGGTGGAGCTTTCCGTGGCGCTGCACCACGTCTTTCACACCCCGCAAGACCGTCTGGTATGGGACGTGGGCCATCAGGCCTACCCGCACAAGGTGCTGACCGGGCGGCGCGAAGCGATGCTCAGCATTCGCCAGCACGGCGGGCTCGCGGCGTTCCCGCGCCGCGCCGAATCCGAGTACGACACCTTCGGCGTGGGCCATTCGAGCACCTCGATTTCCGCCGCGCTCGGCATGGCGCTCGCCGCTCGCGCCCAGGGCGAAAACCGCCGCGTGTGCGCCATTATTGGCGACGGCGCGCTCAGCGCGGGCATGGCGTTCGAGGCGCTGGCCCACGCCGGGCATGTCGACGCCAACATGCTGGTGGTGCTCAACGACAATGAGATGTCGATCTCCGAAAACGTTGGCGGCATGGCGACCTACTTAGCACGGGTGCTGTCCAGCAAGCCGTATCTCAAGATGCGCGAAGAGAGCAAAAAGGTACTCTCGCACCTGCCCGGTGCTTTGGAGCTGGCGCGGCGCACCGAAGAGCACATGAAAGGCATGGTCAGCCCCGCTACCTTGTTCGAGGAGATGGGCTTTCACTACGTCGGCCCTATCGATGGTCACGACCTGGACTCGCTCACTCAGGCGTTGACCCACCTAAGCGAGCTTGACGGCCCGCAGTTTCTGCATATCAAAACGGTAAAAGGCAAAGGCTTCCTCCCTGCCGAGGCCGACCAAATTGGCTACCACGCGATTACCAAGCTGGAAAAACTCGAGGACGCCCAACCGGCACCACTAGCCAAGTCGACCGCCGACAAGAAACCGCAGGCTAAGAAAGCGCCGGCAAAGAAAAAGTACTGCAATGTCTTCGGCGACTGGCTGTGCGATATGGCCGCCGTGGATAGCCGCCTGATGGGGATTACCCCGGCAATGCGCGAGGGCTCCGACCTGGTGCGTTTCTCTCAGGAATACCCCGAACGCTATTTCGACGTGGCGATTGCCGAGCAGCACGCGGTGACGCTCGCCGCCGGCATGGCCTGCGAAAACATGAAGCCGGTGGTGGCGATCTACTCGACCTTTTTACAGCGTGGCTATGATCAATTGATTCACGACGTCGCGGTGCAAGAGCTCGACGTGACGTTTGCCATCGACCGCGCGGGGCTGGTGGGCGAAGACGGCCCCACCCATCACGGCAGCATGGACCTTTCGTATCTACGCTGTGTACCCGGCATGGTGATTTTAGCACCGGCGGATGAAGCTGAGTGCCGCGCGATGCTGAGTGCGGCCTACCATCACCCCGGCCCCGCAGCGGTACGTTACCCACGCGGAACCGGCCCGGGCGCCGAGATTCCCGCGCACCTTGAGCCAATCCCCATCGGCCAGGCCGACATCCGCCGCAGCGCCCAGGGCGTCGAGGGCATTCGCATCGCGCTACTCGCCTTTGGCAGCCTAAACGGCCCCGCCGCCGAGGTCGCCGAGTGCTTAAACGCCACGCATATCAATATGCGCTCGATCAAACCGCTCGACCGCGACGCGGTACTCCACGCCGCCGATGAGCACGAGCTATTAGTCACGCTGGAAGAAAACGTGATTGCTGGCGGCGCCGGCAGCGCGGTCAACGAACTACTGGCCGCCGAAGGCGTTCAAATAGAAGTGTTAAACCTGGGCTTGCCGGATGCCTTCGTTGAACATGGCACTCCGGCGGAGCTTCTGCGCGACTGTGGGCTGGATGCCGAGGGGATTGAGCGTGCCATCCGCGCCCGGCTGCCGTAACCTGAGATGTTGTCAAATACGATTCACCGACGCTAGCGATTTCAACGCGTGATCGTTGCAAAACTGACCAAGCTTTAAGGACTTATAGAGACTGCCATGTTATTTCTGATTATTGTGTTTGCGCTGATCGGCCTTGCCATTGGCGGCCCACTTGGCTTGCTGATTGGCGGCGGCCTGGGCTGGTGGCTAGGACGACGCCTCAAACGCCGTCTGAATGTTGCGCGACAACGCCTTCAAGAGGGCTTTCTCGACTCCATTTTTTCGGTGATGGGCTGCCTATGCCAAGCCGACGGCAAAGTGACCGACGGCGAGCTGGGCATTGCCGAGAAGTTATTCGACCAGATGCGCCTGCAAGGTGAACAGCGCGAGCGGGCACGCGCGGCGTTTGAGCGCGGCCGCGCTGACGACTTCGACCTAGACGCCGAGCTTGCCAGCGTGAACCGCCTTACCCGCCACCAGCCCGTCATGCGCCAGGTGTTCCTGCAGGTTCAGCTATCAGCGATTGCCGCCGATGGTGTGCTGCACGACAGCGAGCACGAGATGATGCTTCGCGTGGCCCGGGGCGTGGGCTGCAGCGAGACCGAAGTGCAACAAATCGAAGCGATGCTGCACGGTGCGGCGGCCAACTCCCAAGGCGCCAGCGAAGAAGCGCTTAAAGACGCCTACCAGGTGCTCGGCGTCTCGGAAGACGCCAGCGACGCCGACATCAAAAAGGCCTATCGCCGCCTGATGAGCCAGAACCACCCGGACAAACTGGCGGGCAAAGGGCTCCCCGAAAGCATGCGCGACGTGGCGCAGGCGCGCACCAGCGAAATCGCCAACGCCTATGAGCGGATTTGTAAAGCGCGGGAATAGCCCCGCGTGACAGGCAGTAAGGAAGCCGCTAGATTGAGGGTTTGCTACGCTTTTAGCCGACACCCTTTCAAGACCCCCTTGCAGGAGGCACCATGATCACGCTTTACAGCTACCCCAACTCCCGCTCGCTACGCGCCACTTGGACGCTCGAGGAGCTCGGTGTCGAATACCGTTGCCGGCACGTCGCGTTAGATAAAGGTGAGGGGCAGACACCCGAACACTTGGCGCGCCACCCCGACGGCAAGGTGCCAGTGCTGGAGGACGGCGAGTTCACGCTGTTCGAGTCGGTGCCCATTTGCCGTTACCTGGCTGAGAAGTATGGTGATGGCGCGCTATTACCCCACGACCTCTCCGCCCGCGCGCAGGTCGATCAATGGCTTAGCTTTATCGTCACCGAACTGGAGCAGCCACTGTGGGCTCAGGCCAAGCACCAATTTGCGCTTCCCCAGGAGAAACGCATTCCGGCCGTTTTACCGACCTGTGCCTGGGAGTTTCAGCGCGCGTTGAAAGCGCTGGAGCGGTGCTTTCACGGTCGGGAAAACCTGGTCGGCGACACCTTCACACTGGCTGATCTGTTTCTCACCCACACGCTCACTTGGGCGGCGAGCATGAAACACCGCCTGCCAGAGCCGCTTACCATTTACCGCGAGCGTCATGCCAAGCGCCCGGCGATGGCCAAAGCCATGGATCGTGAAAAATCCGCTGCGGAACACTAAAACATCGCTGAACGCTGAAACATCGCTGAACGCTTAGGTGGTCGCCGCCAAACGCTTAAGTCACCGCTGTGTGGGGCAATACGGTGTTATAAATAGCAAAGTAGTGGCAGACGCTGCCGGCGATCACAAACAGATGCCAAATCGCGTGGTTGAAAGGGATAGCGCGCACGGCGTAGAAGATAACCCCCAGCGTGTAGAAGGCTCCCCCAACGGCCAGCAGGACAATGCCGGTCGACGATAAACTGGCGGCCATTTTGTCGGCGGCCAGCACGATCATCCAGCCCATGAGCAGATAGATCACCACGCGTAATACCGCGAAACGCTCGGGCCAAAGCAGTTTACCGCTAATGCCCATCAGCGCCAGCCCCCACACGGCGGCAAACAACACCCACCCCGTGGTGCTGCGCATATTAACGAGCAGAAAGGGGGTGTATGTCCCGGCGATGAGTAGGTAAATCGAGCAGTGATCAAGTAACTTAAAATGCCGCTTCCAGCGCTGGAGAGGCCCGCTGTGATACAGCGTCGAGGCGGTATAAAGCAGTACCAGCGTCGTGCCGTATAGGCTTAGACCAACTATCTTCCACGGGTCAACATGATTCGCTAAGCTCGCGACTACCAAGAGTACCGCCATTCCCACCAGGCTAAGCACGGCACCGATACCGTGGCTAATACTGTTTAGGCGCTCTTCAAGAACACTGAATTCGCACGGTACTTCACCCAGTTCTTCACGTTCGATCTTCATCGCAGGGCACTCCTCATCTAACGCCCCTCGCAATATCACTCCTTACGCTCAATATCCACATCGCTGGCTTGGGTGAAATCGCCTAGTACCATCATATGGCCGAGTTTACCGGCTTTGGTGGTGAGGTACTGCTCGTTATGCGGGTTCAAGCCGGTGGTGATCGGCAAACGCTCGACCACATTAACGCCGTCGCGGGTTAAGGCATCGACCTTGCGCGGGTTGTTGGTCATCAGCTTGAGCGCGGTAACACCCAAATGGTCCAGCATCGGCACGCATAGGTCGTAACGGCGCATATCGGCGCCAAAGCCCAACCGCTCGTTGGCCTCGACCGTATCGGCGCCTTGATCTTGTAAATGGTAGGCGCGGATTTTGTTTAAAAGGCCAATGCCTCGGCCTTCCTGGCGGAGATAAAGCAGCACGCCCCGTCCTTCAGCCGCAATGCGCTTAAGCGCCTCCTGTAACTGATAGCCGCAGTCACAGCGCATGGAAAACAAAGCATCGCCGGTTAGGCACTCGGAGTGAACACGCCCCAGCACCGGCGGCTCACCGGCAACATCGCCTAGCGTCAAGGCAATATGGTCTTTGCCCGTCGCCTCGTCTTCGAAGCCGTGCATGGTAAACGTAGCCCAAGGGGTGGGCAGCTGGGAAGCGGCAATAAAGCGAATGGTCACAGGTTACCTCGGTGATCAGCACACCCGTACATGAAAAGCGTGTTAACAAAATGGACGCTTATTTTAGCAGGAACCGACAGCAATTGCCGCGCTGAACGCCTAATACGATGAGCGCTTGGCGTATCATCCGGCCGCCCTGCTGCCCTATAATCGACGCCACTGTTTATTTTTTTCGCGTTTCTCTTTCTAGGCCCCACGACTTCAAGAGCCCTATTATGTCTCAAGCGTTACAAAACGACCGTTTTCTCCGTGCGCTGGCCCGCCAGCCCGTCGACCGCACCCCCGTGTGGATGATGCGCCAGGCCGGCCGCTACCTGCCGGAGTACCGCGCTAGCCGCGCCGATGCGGGCAGTTTTATGGACCTGTGCCGCAACCAAGACCTAGCCTGTGAGGTCACCATGCAGCCGCTTGAGCGCTACCCGCTGGATGCGGCGATCCTATTCTCGGACATCCTCACAATTCCCGATGCGATGGATTTAGGGCTCTACTTCGTCACCGGCGAGGGGCCGAAATTCAAAAAAACCGTGCGCACACCGGAAGAAGTCGACGCGCTGAAAGTGCCCGATGCTGAGCGCGATCTGGACTATGTCATGAACGCGGTCTCAACCATTCGCCGCGAACTCAACGGCCGCGTGCCGCTGATCGGCTTCTCCGGAAGCCCCTGGACACTCGCCACCTACATGGTGGAAGGCAGCTCCAGCAAAGACTTCCGCCACGTGAAAACCATGCTTTACGATACGCCGGAAGCCATGCACCAGCTGCTCGATAAGCTGGCCTACGCGGTAACCGACTACCTGAACGCTCAGATCCGCGCAGGCGCCCAGGCGGTGCAGATTTTCGACACCTGGGGCGGGGCGCTCTCAACGCCGGCCTACTTGGAGTTTTCGTTACGCTATATGGAGCAAATTGCCGCCGGCCTGATTCGCGAGCACGACGGTCGTCGCGTGCCGGTGATTATGTTCACCAAAAACGGTGGCCAGTGGCTTGAGCATATCGCCTGTGCGGGCGCAGACGGCGTGGGGCTAGACTGGTCAACGGAGCTCTCCGATGCGCGCGCTCGCGTGGGGCATAAGGTGGCGCTACAGGGCAACCTTGACCCCAACGTACTGTTTGCTCGCCCGTCAGCGATTCGCGCCGAAGTCGCACGGATTTTGGAGAGCTACGGCCCCGGCCCCGGCCATGTGTTCAACCTTGGCCACGGCATTAACCAGTTCACCAACCCCGATCACGTCACCGCCTTTATGGATGCGCTGCATGATCTCAGCCCGCAGTATCATCGGGAGATCGCGACACAATGAACCCGTTACCGAATGACGCATGGTTTACCGAAGTCTTCGACAGCCATGCCAGTGCCTTTTCGCTAAAAGTGAGCGAAAAGCTACTCGACGTGCAAAGCCCTTATCAGCACCTCGAAGTATACGCCACCGAAACCTACGGCAACCTGATGGTGCTCGATGGCTGCGTGATGCTGACCGACCGCGATAATTTCCTCTACCACGAGATGATCGCCCACCCGGCGCTGTTTACTCACCAAGACCCCAAGCGCGTGGTGATCATTGGCGGCGGCGACTGCGGCACCTTAAAAGAGGTGCTACGCCACCCGGGTGTTGAACACGTCACGCAGATCGATATCGATGAAGAAGTCACCAAAGCCGCCGAGCGCTTCTTCCCGTCGCTGGTAGAGTCAAATGACGACCCCCGCGCCGAGCTGCTGTTTGCCGATGGCGTCAAGTGGGTCGACGATGCGCCCGGTGAGAGCATCGACGTGCTAATCATCGACTCCACTGATCCCGTCGGCCCCGCCGAAGGGCTGTTTAAAACCGACTTTCTAAAACGTTGCCACCGCATCTTGAAAAACGGCGGCGTGATGGTGCAGCAAAGTGAGTCGCCGCTTTATCACAGCGGCTCGATCATCCGTGAGCTGCGCCACGATATGCGCGAAGCAGGCTTTAATAGCGTGGCCACGCTGCCCTTCCCTCAGCCGGTTTACCCCTCCGGCTGGTGGAGTGTGACGCTGGCGGGTAAAGAAACCGATGTGAACCACTTTCGCGAAGATGCCGCTGCGGATCACGACATGCCGCTGCAGTACTACACACGTGATGCCCATCGCGGCGCGCTCGTGTTACCGCCCTTTATGCGCAACGCCCTCGCCTAATAAGTCCAGCGGCGCGCTGCACGCACACGCACCAATAAAGTGCAGCGCTTAGCCACCCGATGCACGTTTTGCAACAATACCTACGTGCAACATCGCTGACTTTACGTTGAAAACCGCTGAATTCGCCGGCGTATCTTCTTTGGCACATTCCTTGCTAGTTTTTAGTGTCATGCATCTGCATGCATAACGACATTAAATCGAGTAAGGGGAACGACCATGTTGAACAAGAAACACCTAGTCCTACTGGCCTCCACGGGTGCCATTACGTTAGCCGGTGCCGCCACCGCTCAAGCCGATACCTTGGAAGACACCATGGAACGCGGTGCCGTCCAGTGTGGCGTCAGCGATGGTTTGCCCGGCTTTTCTGCACCGGATGACGACGGTAACTGGCAAGGGATCGACGTTGACGTTTGCCGCGCTGTAGCAGCAGCAGTACTCGGCGACTCAGAGGCGGTTAACTACATTTCACTCAACGCAGTGGAGCGTTTCACCGCGCTGCAGTCTGGCGAAGTTGACGTGCTTTCACGCAACACCACCTGGACCACCACTCGCGATACCACTCTGGGCCTTAACTTCACCGGCGTTACCTTCTACGACGGCCAGGGTTTCATGGTGCCTAGCGACCTGAACATTACCAGTGTTGATGAACTCGACGGCGCCTCTATTTGTATCCAGTCCGGCACCACCACCGAGCTGAACCTGGCCGACTACTTCCGTGCCAATGACATGGAATTCAACCCCATCGTCTTTGATACCTCGGAGCAAACCGTAGGTGGCTACCAAGCCGGCCGCTGTGACGTGCTGACCTCCGATACATCGCAACTGGCTGCGCTGCGTATTCAGCTTAGCGATCCCTCAACCTCTATGATTCTCTCGGACGTTATCTCCAAAGAGCCGCTAGGCCCTGTGGTTCGCCAAGGCGACGACACTTGGTTCAACATCGTCAAGTGGTCGCTGTTCGCGATGCTTAACGCCGAAGAGTTAGGCGTTAACAGCGATAACGTGGACGAGATGCTGGAATCTGAAAACCCCAATATCGCGCGTCTGCTGGGCGAAGACGGCAACTATGGCGAAGGCATGAACCTTGAAGCCGATTGGGCTTACAACATCATCAGCCAAGTAGGCAACTACGGCCAAAGCTTCGACCGCAACGTGGGCATGGACTCACCGCTGGAAATTGAGCGCGGCATCAACAAGCTCTGGACCGAAGGTGGCTTACAGTACGCACCGCCGATTCGCTAAGCGTCTCGCTTGACCCCTGGCCCGCCGCTCTTGTTCAAGTGCATGGCGGGCCATCTGATTGACCTTCCGTATAGCGGAGACGCCACCCATGTCTGTACGACCCAACGACGCTCGCCCCGCCGGCCACAAGCCGCCGTTTTGGCGAGACCGCGCTAAACGCGCGCTTATTTTTCAGCTCATTTTAGTCGCCGTTGTCGCGGCTTTCCTGATCTACATTATTGGCAATACCCAAGCCAACCTGGAGGCCCGCGGTATCACCACCGGCTTTGGCTTCCTGAGTGACACAGCCGGCTTTGGTATTGGCCAAACCTTAATCGAGTACTCTTCCCAAAGCAGCTATGGCCGCACCTTCGTGATTGGCTTGCTCAATACGCTGTTGGTGGGTGGATTGGGGGTGCTGGCCGCCTCGATTATTGGCTTTATCGTCGGTATTGCGCGGTTATCGCCCAATTGGCTGATCGCTAAGCTAGCCAACGCCTACATCGAAACCTTCCGTAATATTCCGCTGCTGTTGCAGATTTTCTTCTGGTACTTCGCCGTCCTGCGTACCTTACCCAGCGCCAGAGAGAGCATGGCGTTCGGCGAGGCTATTTTTCTGAACGTGCGCGGGCTGTACCTACCTCAACCGCTGTTTGAGTCGGGGTTCGGGTTGATCCCGGCCACGTTCATTGTGGCAATCGTGGCTAGCATCGCGCTGGTTATCTGGAACAAGCGACGCCACGAAGCCACCGGCAAGCGCTTGCCGGTTTTCTGGATGTCGCTAGTGATTATTTTTGGCCTCCCGCTGCTGGTGTTGGTCGTTACCGGCGTACCGGTCACCTGGGAGATGCCGGTACTGCGCGGCTTTAATTTTGGCGGTGGGATCACCATCATTCCCGAATTTTTAGCCCTGTGGTTGGCGCTTTCTATCTACACCGCGTCGTTCATTGCCGAAATTGTGCGCTCGGGCATCCAGGCCATTCCCCATGGCCAAACGGAGGCGGCACAGGCACTCAGTTTGCCGCGCAAGTTAGTGCTACGTCTGGTGGTGATTCCCCAAGCCATGCGGGTGATTATTCCACCGCTTACCAGTCAATATCTCAACCTGATTAAAAACTCGTCACTGGCCACCGCCATCGGCTACCCCGACCTCGTCTCGGTGTTTGCTGGCACCACGCTTAACCAAACCGGTCAGGCCATCGAAGTGATTGCCATGACCATGGCGGTTTATCTGATCATCAGCTTGCTGGTGTCCATGTTCATGAACTGGTTCAACGCTCGCGTTGCGCTGGTCGAACGCTAGGCCGGAGGCGACTTTATGATTCACAACAAAGATATGATACCTGAGCAGCCGGCCCCGAAAGGCACCATTGGCCCCATCGGCTGGCTACGCGGCAACCTGTTCAACGGCCCCATCAATAGCCTGTTCACGCTATTAGGCTTGTATGTTCTGTATCTGCTGTTGGTGCCAACGATCCAATGGGCGTTTATTAATGCCGACTGGATAGGCGATAGCCGTGAGGACTGTTCACGGGTGGGCGCCTGTTGGGTATTCGTCAATGCCCGCTTTTCGCAGTTCATTTACGGCCTCTACCCCAGCGAGGAGTATTGGCGCGCCAACATTGTCTTTGCCATGTTCGCGGGCATTATTGCCTGGATGGTGATTCCGCGCCTGCCGTTTAAGCGCTGGGTAACCGTGTTTGCCTTGTTGGGCTTCCCGGTTGTTGCCTATGTGCTTTTACACGGCGGCTATTTTGACCTTCCGCGCGTTTCCACCCACCGCTGGGGCGGCTTGATGCTGACGCTGCTGCTGGCAAGCGTGGGGATGATTGGCGCGTTACCCATTGGCATTGTGTTAGCGCTTGGACGACGCTCCAACATGCCCATCGTCAAAACCTTCTGTGTGATATTCATCGAGTTCTGGCGCGGCGTACCGCTCATCACCATCCTGTTCATGGCGTCGGTGATGCTGCCGCTGTTTTTACCCTCAGAGATTAACATCGACCGTCTCATACGTGCCTTGATCGGCTTAACGCTGTTCCAAAGTGCCTACATGGCCGAGGTCATTCGCGGTGGCTTGCAGGCAATACCCAAAGGCCAGGATGAAGCCGCGGCGGCGCTGGGGATGACGTATTGGAAGCGCATGGGCCTGATCATCATGCCCCAGGCGCTAAAGATGATGATTCCCGGTATCGTCAATACGTTTATCTCGCTGTTTAAAGACACCACGCTGGTGATGATCATCGGGCTGTTTGATCTGTTGGGCATCGTGCAAGCGGCGCTTTCCGACTCACGTTGGCTGGGCTTCTCGATAGAGGGCTATGTCTTTGCCGCGTTCGTGTTCTGGATCTTCTGTTTCAGCATGTCGCGGTACAGCCAGTACCTGGAACGCAAGCTAAATACCGGTCATAAGCAGTAATGTCGCTTTTATACGTTTAAACCTTCAGGTTTTGAGTAGGATTTCAATATGACACAAGCAGCCACCAACGCCTCCGACCTGATGGTCGAGATGAACAACGTCAATAAGTGGTTCGGCGATTTCCACGTACTGCGAGATATCTACCTTGAGGTCAAGCGCGGCGAGCGTATCGTGGTGTGCGGCCCCTCGGGCTCGGGTAAATCAACGCTGATTCGCTGTATCAACCACCTTGAAGAGCACCAAAAAGGGGACATCGTCGTGGGCGGTGTGCCGCTGACCCAAGACGTCAAGCGTATTGAGCAGATTCGCCGCAGCGTCGGCATGGTGTTTCAGCACTTCAACCTGTTCCCGCATTTATCGGTGCTGGAAAACTGCTGCATCGCGCCAATGTGGGTGCAGAAAAAGCCGCGCAAAGAAGCGGAAGAACTGGCCATGCAGTACCTGGAGCGGGTTCGCATTGCCGAGCAGGCCACCAAGTACCCGGGGCAGCTTTCCGGCGGTCAGCAGCAGCGCGTGGCGATTGCCCGCTCGCTGTGCATGCACCCGGACGTAATGCTGTTCGACGAACCAACGTCAGCGCTTGATCCCGAGATGATCAAAGAAGTGCTGGACGTCATGGTGGAGCTGGCCGAGGAAGGCATGACCATGATCTGTGTTACCCACGAAATGGGCTTCGCCAAAACCGTGGCCGACCGGGTGATCTTTATGGATCAGGGGCAAATCATTGAAGAAAACGCACCTGAGCCGTTCTTCAATAACCCCCAGTCTGAACGTACTCAGTTGTTCTTAAGCCAGATTCTGGGGCATTAACTTACGCCTAGCGCTGCCAATAGGCGACCACACGGTTACGGCCGCTCTCTTTGGCGATGTAAAGCGCTTGGTCCGCTTGGGCGATGGCCATCGATTGGCAGTGGCCGACACTCCCACCCGGCATCATGGTGGCCACGCCCAGGCTGACCGTCATCGGCACACTGACCTTGCGAGCATTCAGTGTGCCCCCAATGCCGGGCAGGGCATTGAGCACAAACGGGTCCTCGGCAATACAGTTGCGCAGGCGCTCAGCGAGCTGAAGCACCTGGGCTTCACCCAGCTCAGCGGCGACCACGGCAAATTCTTCCCCACCTAAGCGCACCAGGCAGTCATCAGGACGAAGTTCCCCGGCGAGGCGCTTGGCGAGTGTTTTGAGCAGCACATCGCCGGCGGGGTGGCCGTAGCGGTCGTTAATGCTTTTGAAGTGATCAATGTCCAGCAGCAGTAAATACGGGCGCTGGCACTTCTGGCTATCTAATAGCTCACGAATATAACGCACCATGCCACGGCGGTTATGCGCGCCGGTCAACTCATCAAACTCGGCCTCGGTCTGCGCCTGCACTTCGCCTTGTTTGCGCTGCGAAATATCAATCGCCAAGCCGGCTATATCCGCGAGCCGCCCGCCGGAGACGTAATTGGCTTCCAGCACCAGTTCGTGCCAGCGGATTTCTCCTTGCTGGTCGATCAGGCGCACATCTAAACGGCAACTGCTGTTACACACACCGCAGCAGTGGCGCAAAAGCATCCATAGCGCGCGACGGTCTTCTGGCACGATATGAGCTAAAAGCCGCCGTAGCGGCAGCCGGGCGTAATCCGGCGGGTAGCCAAGGGTGGCTAACAGTCCCGAAGAGCACCAAGTAGCGCCACTGGCGGGGTTAATTTCCCAGGCGCCGCAGGCGGCAACACGTTGGAGCAAATCGACCTGCCGCTTGCGACTATTGAGCTGGTGGCGGTAGATCGCTGAGGCAATCAGCTCCGCGGCAATGGTTAATGCTTGCAGCCCGGGGCCTTCCCAAGCCACTT
This sequence comes from Vreelandella salicampi, assembly GCF_013415105.1. GTDB lineage: Bacteria > Pseudomonadota > Gammaproteobacteria > Pseudomonadales > Halomonadaceae > Vreelandella > Vreelandella salicampi. The sequence continues at coordinate 137,597 of NZ_JACCDF010000008.1, read as the reverse complement.
CGTGCTCGCAATCGTCAAACCCGAGTGTGCCCCACCACTGGCCGTTGAGCATAATGGGCACCGTCACCATAGAGCGAATGCTCTGGCTCTCTAGGTGCTCGCGCAGCGAGCCATTAGGCAGTTGAGAGACTATGCAGGTGTGGGCATCACCGCGCGCCCGGCGCGTGACCATATCGGCGTACTCAGGGTCATCAATCGCCGTGGTGAAAAAGCGAAAACGCTTTTGCGTCAACTGGCGGTAGCCAGGCGTGGCAACCCACTCAAACACGTAGTCTTGGAGCACGCCGCTAGCAGAGCGCTCTAACAGCTGAAAAATCCATACGCGGCTAACGCCCGAAGCCTCACCCAGCGCCTCCAACAGCTGGTTCACCCCGTTGCTCCAAAAACGCCGTTGCAGTAACGCCGCGCTACCGGTAGCAAGCGCATCGAGTAAACGTGGGGCATCGGGAGTAAGAGGAGCGGGCATAGTCAGACGCGTCTCAGCATTGTTCAACGCATTGAGCCTAGCACAGTAAGGTTAATTTGCATTAGCGCTGTTCGCTTACGTTTGACCAAATTACAAACGCTTGCCATGGTAAGAGAGACGAAGGTAAGCATGAGCGAAGAAAAGGAGAAAGCGTAAGATGACAACCTACATCGTGGTAGCTGACGCCGCACGCGCACGCATTTTTACCCGCGACGCATTAACGCTAGAAGAACAGGAGAGCTTAGTCCACGCAGAAGGACGCCTACACGAAGGCGATTTGATCACCGACCGTCGCGGTGCGGATGTCCACGAATCCATGTCCTCCACCTCACGCTCCTCCGGTGAAGAAGGTAGCGCGTCACAGCATGAAAACGAGTTATTCGCCAAGGAGGTCGCCCAGCGTCTCTATAGCGCGCGCACAGAAAACCAGATCAGCAAGCTTGTACTGGTTGCCCCACCCAAGTTCTTAGGTCTATTGCGTGAAAAAATCGACGCAACCACACAAAAGCTCATCATTCACACGCTGTCAAAAGACTTAACCAAGTCTTCGCTGGCGAATATTCAAGACGCTGTTAGGGATCTGCGTTAATGACATAAACCGTTTTTCGCTTACAACTAAAGAAGTGGCCATCTCGGCCGATATAGGGGGTTTCCGTCAAAGCCGCGTGGCACACGCGCGGCTTTTTCTTGCCTCCTGATCCTGAGAGCCACCATGTTTGCATCCCTAAGAGTCCGCATCCTGCTCGCTGCTCTAGCGGCGGTCGCCTTCGCCCTTATCGCCAATGGCATCGTTAGCTATTCCACGGTAAAACATCACAACAACGCCCAAATTAGCCGCAATCTCAACGCGGTCGTCAATGGCAACACGCAAGCGCTTAACGAGTGGTTTAATGCACGCCGCTCCATGCTCAAAAGCATGGATGAAGCAGCCCAGAGCGACGATCCACGCGCCGCCCTGCGCCAGCTCACCACCTCCGGCGATTTTATGGCCACTTACATTGGCTACGCCGATACAGGCGAGACGATCTTTTTTAACGGCTGGCAGCCTCCGAGTAACTTCGACCCACGCGAGCGCCCGTGGTACAAGGCCGCCGTTTCCAAGCGGGACACCATCATTACGGCACCGTATGTAGATGCACAGACCGGCGATCTCGTGGTGACCTTTGCCAGACCTTATTATGCAGACGGCGAACTCACCGCCGTGATTGGCGCCGACATCACCATTAACGAGGTGGTTGAGATCGTAGCCAATATCGCCCCGACGGATTCAAGTTTCGCCTTTTTGACCACCGCCGATGGCACCTTGGTGGCCCACCCAAATGCGGAACTCACCTTAGAGGGCGCCGACGTCATCAGTAGCGCCTTAACGCCTGATAAGTTGCGCGCCATTACCCAAGCCGACCAACCCACGCCCATGACACTTGAAGACAGCGATAAACGCCTGCTAGGTGGCAACATCGGCGGTGACAGCGGCTGGCAGTTAATGGTGGCACTCGACGAACATGAAGCCACTGCGGGGCTACGCGCTATCGCCACTACTTCCACCATCACGCTCGTGGTTGTGGCTGCCTTAACGGCTGTCGTGCTTAGCCTGCTGCTCAAGTTGCTGCTACGGCGTTTGCTTTCCGTGCGCGATGCCATGAACAGCATTGCCTCGGGCGAGGGCGACCTCACCCAACGTTTACCCGAAGAGGGCAACGACGAAGTGTCCCAAATCGCCGCAGCGTTTAACCGCTTTGTCGCCACCATGGACGCGGTGCTGCTGGATGTTCGTTCCAGTAGTGAAGCGGTTCACAACGCGGCCACGGAAATCGCCAACGGCGGCCAGGATTTATCGCGCCGTACCGAAAATACCGCCTCTAGCCTGCAACAAACCTCCGCCTCAATGGAGGAGATTACCAGCACGGTCGAGCACACCTCGTCGTCCGCCCAGCAAGCCAACCAGCTGTCGCAGGCTGCATCGGACGTGGCAGCTAAAGGCGGTCAGGCGGTGTCGCAGGTCACGTCGACGATGGAAGACATCGCCCAGTCATCGGGGAAAATCGGCGAAATCGTCACGCTGATGGATAGCATCGCTTTCCAAACCAATCTGCTGGCGCTCAACGCCTCGGTGGAAGCGGCACGCGCCGGTGAACAAGGCCGCGGTTTTGCCGTGGTGGCGGGAGAAGTCCGTAAATTGGCACAACGCAGTACCGACGCAGCTAACGACATCAAAAACCTGATCGAAGATTCCCAAAGCAAGGTTCAAAATGGCACCACGCTGGTGCAAAACGCCGGCGCAACCATGGAAGAAATCGTTACCCACATCACCCGCGTGACCGATGTGCTGGGGGAAATCACCTCCGCCGCCAGCGAGCAAAGCGACGGTATCAGCCAGGTAAACGTGGCAGTGGCCGATCTTGATCGGATGACGCAAGAAAACGCCGCCATGGTGGAGGAGTCGACCACCGCAGCCGAGCAGCTCAAAGATCAGGCCGATCATCTCACCGATGCCATCAGCCGCTTTAAGCTATCGCAGAGCGATTCAGCGCCAGCACTCAATGCCCCTAAAGCGTATTGATTGGGAGGTCGTTGATGCACTTTCGTTCGTTACGCACCTTCGTCCTCGCCCTGGCCGGTCCGTGTTTGCTAGCGATTGTGGTGGTCCTGGTGGTTTACAACCTGATCGCCACCTCGCGCACCCAGCAGACCGTGGAACAACACACCAGCGAGCTGTTGGAAAGCGCCTTGGGAGCCCGCCTGGACGCGGTGGCCAGCGCTGAGGGTGAGCGCATCCGGCGCGAACTGGACAACGCTATGACGCTGGCCACCCAGCTGGCCGACACCAATGCGCTGATCAGCCAGGAGGACGATGAAGGCCTGAAAGCGCTGTGGTTGAGCCGCCGCCAGCTGTCCAACTTGGTGCGCAACACTGTTGCGCAAAACCCCGCGCTGCTGGATGCCTTCATTGGCTGGGAGCCCGACGCCTTCGGCAACGATGAGCGCTTTGCCGGTGACGAGCGCTACGGCCACGACGGCAGCGGGCGCTTCATGCCCTGGTGGTACCGCACCGACGACGGCGAGTTAGCGGTGCTGCCGCTAGGCGACACCATGGAAAGCCAATCGCTGATGGCCTCAGGCGTACGCGAAGGCGAATACTACCTTTGCCCCCGCGAAACGCTGGCGCCGTGCATCATCGATCCCGCGTCTTACGACTACGACGGCGAGACGCTACTGGTGACTTCCTTCAACGCGCCGATAGTAGTGGATGGCGAATTTCGCGGCTCTGCAGGCGTGGATCTATCACTCAACTTCATTCAGGAACTCCTTGAAGAGGCCAACCAATCGCTCTACGACGGCGCTGGACGGATGGCGCTGGTGGCCGGCCGAGGCGGTCTAGTGGCGGACACCCAAGGCACCGAGGCGTTGGGTGAGCATGCCGAGGCTGTGCTTGACGACAACGTGCTGGAGCGCGTGACCACCACGGCTCAACAACAGCGCCTACAAAGGGGGACGCACGACGGCATGATGGAACGCTACCAGCCGATCACTATCGGCGACAGCGAATTGCCTTGGGTATTAATGGTACAGCTGCCTGAAGAAGCCGTGTTGGCCGACATTAACGCCCTGCAAAACGTGCTGAGTGAGCAGCGTCGGCACGATACCATGGTCATGACCTTGGTAGGCCTCATCGTCACCGCGCTGGGGCTATTGGCGCTGTGGTGGATAGGCGGCCGTATTGCCCACCCGCTCAAGCGTCTCGCCAGCCGTATGCAAGAGATCGCATCAGGCCACGGTGACCTTACTCAACGCTTGCCGGTACATGGCCGCGACGAAAGCGCGGCGGTAGCGGAACAGTTCAATGCGTTTGCCGAAAAGATCCAAACCATCCTGCTCGACGTTCAGCGCAGCAGCGCCTCGGTGAACCACGCCGCCAATGAAATCACCCAGGGCGGTCGCGATCTATCACGTCGCAGCGAGCAAGCGGCTGCCAGCCTGCAACAGACGTCCTCTGCCATGGAGGAAATCAGCAGTACTGTGGCCCACACCACCAGCGCCTCGCAAGAAGCCAGCGGCCTTTCACAAAACGCCTCGCAATTGGCGGGACGCACCGATGCGGCCTTTGAGCAGGTAGTGGCCACTATGGATGATATTCAAACCACTTCCGGTGAGATTCAAAGCATCGTCTCCGTAATTGACGGCATCGCCTTCCAAACTAACCTGCTCGCCCTGAACGCCTCGGTGGAAGCCGCCCGCGCCGGCGAACACGGGCGTGGGTTTGCCGTCGTCGCCGATGAGGTACGCAAGTTGGCCTCACGCAGCAGCGACGCCGCCAAGGACATTCGCCAACGCATCGACGCCTCGGCCAGTAAGGTAGAAAGCGGCACCAAAATGGTGCGCGATGCCGAAGCCGCCATGCACGAGCTCGCTGATAGCGTCTCCCGAGTCACGCAGATGCTGGGCGACATCAGCACCGCTGCCAGCGAGCAAAATGACGGTATCAGTCAGGTCAGCACGGCGGTTACCGACCTGGACCAAATGACCCAGCAGAACGCCGCCATGGTGCAGGAATCGACCACCGCTGCCGAGCAGCTAAAAGACCAGGCCGACCACCTTGCCGAGCTAGTCAGTGGGTTTACTCTGGAATCGGGCCGTCAGGGCTCAGCGTTACCCGCGCCGGAAGCACGCCGCTAAGATTACACTTCACTTGATCCCCGACGGTGGTTCACGCAACCGCTAACAATCCACTCCCACCTACCGAGGCCTTGTTTTAGGCCCCGCGTCGTCATGAGTCCTTCATTAACGTGACCTAAGATACCCGGCAACTGATATCCATCGCACAGGGTAACGCCCTGGCTATCGAAGAATGGGTGGCCGCCCGCGCCGCCATGCTGGAAGCGGCTCGCACGCCCGTGATCGAAAATGACTCACTCGCCCCCCTCAAACAGTTAGCCCAGTCAGGCGGGTTTATCGCCGCCTATTACGGTCAACCCGATGGCAGTCACCTGTCTTCTGATGGCTGTATACCGCCCGATGACTATGATCCACGCCAGCGCGCCTGGTACCAAACGGCCACGGAAAAGGATAGAACTTTTGTCTCGCTGCCCTACGTGGACGCTAACAGTGGCCGCATGGTGGTGACCTTTGCCACGCCGGTGAAGCGTGATGGGCACCTATATGGCGTTATCGGTGGCGAGGCGTTAATCGCTCACCCCGACGCTGCGCTGACCTGAGCCGCTGAGCCAAATCAGCGAGGCCTTGACCCCCGCCGCTATCGAACAGCTGAGCGCTACCCAAGAGGCCTGGGAGTCCGTTCAGGTCGACGGGCAGACCAAGCGGCTATCGGTAACCCCCATCGCCGGCACCAATTGGGAGCTCGGCGTGGCCTTGGACGAACACGAGGCCACCGCCGGCCTGCGCGCCATCGTGAAGTCCTCGTCGATGACACTGCTGGCTATTATCGCCGTCACTGCGCTGTTGCTAAAACATCTGCCTCTACCAGCACCGTGCAACACACCGCTGCCTCGGCACAGGAAGCCAATAAGCTCTCTCAAACCGCCTCAGGGGTAGCCAACGAAGGCGGAAAGGTCGTAGCGAATGTAGTGACCACCATGGAAGACATTACCCACGCGTCGGATAAGATCGGTGACATCGTCACGTTAATGAACAGTATTTCGTTTCAAACCAACCTGCTGGCACTCAACGCCTCGGTGGAAGCCGCCCGTGCTGGCGAGCATGGCCGCGGCTTTGCCGTAGTCGCTGATGAGGTACGCAAATTGGCGGGACGCAGTAGCGATGCCGCCAACGATATTAAAAAACTGATTGAAGACTCTCAAAGCAAGGTGAATAACGGCACTACTTTGGTGCGAAATGCAGGCGCTACCATGGAAAATATCGTCGTGCATATTACCCGGGTGAGCGATGTACTTGAGGAAATCAACGCCGCGACCAGTGAGCAAAGCGATGGCATTAAACAAGTTAACACCGCAGTTGCTGAGTTGGATCACATGACCCAAGAGAACGCCGCCATGGTGGAAGAATCCGCCACCGCCGCTGAACAGCTGAAACAACAGGCCGATCACCTGGCGGGCACCATTAGCAGCTTCAAGCTGTCTCAAAATCCATTTCAAAAACTGGCTCAACACTCACCGGCGTCATTGGCGCCAAGCGTTGGGGAAGGTGTTGAGAACAGCTCTGGAGAACGCTCTGGGTCTGGGGAAATGGCTGGGCAAAGCTTAGCGCAATCTAAACGCCTTGGGGCGACTAGGGAATTGGCGGCAGTGTAATGTCATCGCTGCGCTTGGCGCCCGCGGTCATTTCGCGGCACAAGCGCAAAAACTCGCGTACCCCGGTGGTGAGGTACTTTTGTCGGTGCCAAATAAACGTGAACTGACGCTTCAAATCGAGCTCCGGCGTGGGTAGCGGTACCAAGCTCCCACGCCGGAAGGCGTCGCGCAGCGCGAGCCGGGAGATACAGCCAATCCCCAAGCCGGACTCCACCGCCCGCTTAATGCCTTCGGTGTGCTCAAGCTCAAGCAAGGTGTTAAAACGCCCCCGGCGATGGCGGGCGGCCTGCTCCAGGGTTAGCCGCGTGCCAGAGCCCTCCTCGCGCATGATCCAGTCCTCGCGCAGTAACTCATCGAGCTCTAAATGCTCGCGTCCGGCAAGCGGATGTCGCGGTGAGCAGAACACGCACAGCTCGTCTTCGACCCAAGGCTGACTAATAATCCGCTCATCGTCGCACAGCCCTTCAATCAGGCCGACATCGAGCGTGTGCTGGCGCACCCCCTCGATAATATGGCGGGTATTACGCACCGCCAACCGCGCCCGGCTCCCTGGGTGGCGCTGCATGAAGTCGCTAATCAGCAGTGTCGCCAAGTAGTTGCCGATAGTGAGCGTGGCCCCCACATCCAGCTCTCCCACGCCCTTTTGGCCGCGTAGCAGCTCTTCAATCTCCTCACCACGATCAAGCAGCGCGACCGCTTTGGGTAACAGTTGAAAGCCTAGCGCATTGAGCTTTAAGCGCTTGCCCAAACGATCAAGCAGCAGGCAATCGAACTGGCGCTCAAGCTCAGCCAGCGCCGTGCTCGCGGCGGATTGGGAAAGCGACAATGCCTTTGCTGCATGGGAAACACTTTCGTGCTGTGCCACCGCCACAAAGACTTCAAGCTGGCGCAAGGTAAAGTGCATAAAAACTGACCTATATCTATATACTAGATAAACGTTATCAATATAATTCGCTTAACAGATATACCATGCTTTTTTAGACTTAGCAGCAACACTTAAACTATTTCTTATTCTTTTTAAGCATATTGAGCCGGTGCGTTAGCGCGGCATACATGAGGAGCCATTATGAGCAAATTTGCCTTGGAAGAAGTGCTCAGTGTTCACCACTGGAATGACACGCTATTCAGCTTTCGCACCACGCGCGAGCGCAGCCTGCGCTTTAAAAACGGCCAATTTGTAATGATTGGTTTGGAAGTCAACGGTAAACCCTTGATGCGCGCCTACTCCATCGCCAGCCCCAACTATGAAGACCATTTGGAGTTTTTCAGCATCAAGGTGCCAGATGGCCCGCTCACCTCGCGTTTGCAGCACTTAAAAGTGGGCGACCAAATCATGGTCAGCCGCAAGCCCACCGGCACGCTAGTGACCGATGACCTGCTGCCCGGCCGCAACCTGTACATGCTATCCACCGGCACCGGCCTTGCGCCTTTCCTGAGCCTGATTCAAGACCCGGAAGTCTACGAACGGTTTGAAAAAGTCGTGCTGGTCCACGGCGTGCGCGAAGTCTCCGAGCTGGCTTACGCCGACTTTATCACCAAGGAGCTGCCAGCCCATGAGTACCTGGGCGAAGAAATCGCCGAGAAGCTCGTTTACTACCCCACGGTAACGCGTGAAGATTTCCACACCATGGGCCGTCTCACTGACCATATCCGTACCGGCAAGCTGTTTGAAGACACCGGCCTTCCGCCCATCGACCCACGCCAGGATCGCGCTATGATCTGCGGCAGCCCCGCCATGCTCGACGACACCAGCGCCCTGCTCGATGAGCTTGGCTTGAATATCTCGCCACGCATGGGCGAGCCGGGTGACTACGTTATTGAACGTGCGTTTGTCGAGAAGTGAGGCGTCAATGGTGAGTGGTAAGTGGTGAGTGGTGAATAGAAAAAGTCTAGCCGCTATAATGATCGCATCACGCATACAAAGCCCCTGCTGGAGATGATCCACAGGGGCTTTGTGCTACGTACTACTTTTTCCTACCACTTACTACTTTCTACTACTTACTACTCCCTACTTACTACTCACCACTCCCTACTCACTTCTTACAGTTCACAGTTCACAAATTTAAACCGCGTCTTTGCCCGTTTCACCGGTACGAATACGGATCACCTGCTCAAGCGGCATGACAAAGATTTTGCCATCGCCGATTTTGCCGGTATTCGCTACCTGCGTAATGGCATCGATCACCTGCTCGGCCATGTCGTCGTCCACGGCCACTTCCAGCTTCACCTTGGGCAGGAAATCCACCACGTACTCGGCGCCTCGGTAGAGCTCGGTGTGGCCTTTTTGGCGGCCAAAGCCTTTCACTTCCGTCACGGTAATACCTTGCACACCGATATCGGAGAGCGATTCGCGCACGTCATCAAGCTTGAACGGCTTGATAATGGCAGAAATTAGTTTCATGGAAGATGTCCTCTAGCGCTTGTGAGTCACACGTTTACGTTAACCTATCAAGCATACACCGCCATCGCACAAGAATAAAAAAGCCTCCCCGAAGGGAGGCCAAGAGGAGCACGCCAGCTCACTCGGTTAGCGCTAGGAAATTACTTCCCCACGCCAAACTCAGGGTAGGCTTCGAGACCGCACTCGGCGATATCGACACCTTCGTATTCTTCTTCTTCGCTCACGCGGACGCCCATGATCGCCTTGATGATCAGCCAAACGATCAGGCTGGCAATGAAGACCCAGGCGAAGATACCGACGATACCGATGATCTGCGCGCCGAAGTTGGCACCGTCATTAGAGAGCGGCACCGCCAGACAGCCCCAGATACCGACCACGCCGTGTACTGAGATCGCACCGACGGGGTCGTCCAACTTGAGCTTATCGAGCATCACGATGGAAGCCACCACGATCACGCCACCGACCATACCGATCAGCATCGCGCCAATGGCAGAAGGCGCCAGCGGCTCAGCCGTGATCGCTACCAGCCCGGCCAGCGCACCGTTAAGCGCCATGGTGAGATCCGCCTTACGGAACCACAGCTTGGCCAGAATCAGCGCGGCAATCACACCACCCGCAGCGGCGGCATTGGTGTTCACCAACACCTGCGCCATGTTGTTGGCCGAGGACACATCGGAAACTTTCAGCTCAGAGCCACCGTTGAAGCCAAACCAACCCATCCACAGGATGAAGGTACCCAGTGTCGCGAGCGGCAAGTTGGCGCCAGGAATCGCGCGGATAGAGCCGTCTTTGCCGTACTTGCCTTTGCGCGGCCCGAGCACCAGCACACCTGCGAAGGCAGCGGCAGCACCGGCTAAGTGGACGATGCCTGAACCGGCATAGTCAGAGAAACCAACGGCCGAGAGCCAGCCACCACCCCAAGTCCAGTAGCCAGACACCGGGTAGATAAAGGCGGTCATCACCACCGTGAAGGCAAGAAACGCCCAGAGTTTCATGCGTTCGGCCACCGCACCAGACACAATCGACATGGCCGTCGCCACAAAGACCACCTGGAAGAAGAAGTCAGCGCGCATAGAGTAGTACGGCGCGTCGTCACCGCCCGCGGTTACCGCATCGACGCTATTTTCACCGCCGAGCAAGAAGCCTAAGTTGGGCAAAAAGCCGCCTGCGCTGCTGGAGTACATGATGTAATAGCCCACCACCAAGTACATAGTGCACGCAATCGCAAACAGCGCGACGTTTTTGGTCAGGATTTCGGCGGTGTTTTTGGAGCGCACAAGCCCTGCTTCTAACATGGAGAAGCCGGCGGCCATCCACATCACCAACACACCGCAGATTAAGAAATAAAAGGTATCGAGCGCGTAACTCAGCTCAGCAAACTCATTCATATGAAGTTCTCCATCTGACTAGAAAAGAGGCGTTGGCGAGCTTTATACGGCGTCACCGCCACGCTCACCGGTACGAATGCGGATCACGTCTTCCAGCGGCGTAACGAACACTTTACCGTCGCCAATTTTGCCGCTGTTCGCCGCGCTGCAGATAGCATCGAGTACTGTTTCCAGGCGCGAGTCATCGACAGCGACCTCTACTTTGACTTTGGGTAAAAAGTCGACAACGTATTCCGCGCCACGATAAAGCTCGGTATGGCCTTTCTGACGGCCAAAGCCTTTTACCTCGGTCACGGTAATGCCTTGAACGCCGTTATCGGCCAGCGCTTCGCGCACGTCGTCGAGCTTGAACGGCTTGATGATGGCGGTGATGAGTTTCATCCCGTATCTCCCTTGCGTGGTTAACAAGTGCTGGCAAAAGCAGCATGGGCTGCCTGCGCCAGGTGCTTGCCCTGCCTAATGCGTATTGCGTGCCACATAAAAAAAAATCTTTCAAAAACAAAAATATAAAAACCATCATTTAGGCTGTGTATGCCATAAAAAGCACCATGCCGCGTCACATGTTTTTCTAACGCACCAAAAAAACGCAAAGCCCCAACTGCCCTGCACCATTACAATGCAGCGAATTCCACACGATAATTTTGCCCGATTCACCGCCGGGAGCATGCGCGAAAGCCCCGGGTTGCGTATCCTTACGGGAGTGACTTACCACTGAGAAAGGAGAGAGCCATGATGCCTCACGACCGTATCGGCCAGCTGGCGCAGCAAATCGGCGACCGCCTGCAGAACGCCTCGCAAGCGCCGGAAGATATTCAAAAAGGGGTGCATCAAGTCGTGCGCGGCGCTTTTGATCGCCTGGAGCTTGTCTCGCGGGAGGATTTCGACATCTTGATGGACGTACTGCAGCGCACCCGCTCTCGCGTCGAAGCGCTGGAAGGCCAAGTTGCTGCACTGGAGGCCGCTATCGATGCCAAAGAAGGGCGCACGAGCGAACCAACGCCCAGCGAAAGCGACACCGCAGAAAACGGCCCAGAAAGCTCCCGTGCCGAAGAGCAGCGTTCTGAAGACCAACGTTCTAAAGATAAGTAACATGCCAAAACGGCCCCGAAGGGCCGTTTGAGAGCGCTAATTAGGCTCAGAAGTTGTAGCTGACTGTCGCTTTGACGCTGCGTTCGGCGCCGAAGTAACAGAAGTTCAGATTATTGCAGCCGCCTACATAGTCTTCGTCGAGCAGGTTGGAAACATTGAGCCGCGCCGAAACACCGTCAAGACCCACCTTTTTCAGGTCATAGCCCAGGGTGGTATCCACCAGGGTGTAGTCAGGCAGCTTCTCGGTATTGGCCTCGTCTACGTAGATGTCAGCGTAGTAACGTACGCCGAGGCCAGCATCCAAGCCCGCGAGGGCACCTTCCTGGAAGCGGTACTGACCCCATACCGAAGCCTTGTGACGGGGCACCCAGTTGTCAGTATTGCCCTCGTTGGCATCACTGGTCTTCTCGAGGGTCACGTCGGTATAGCTGTAGCCGGCCTGCAGACTTACGTTGTCGGTAAGCTGGCGTTGCGCTTCCAATTCAACGCCCTGCGACTCAATCTCGCCGGTGGCACGGAAGAAGGTCTCACTGGCACGCTTAGTCGCCAGGTTCTCTTGGGTAATGTGGAAGAGCGACAGGCTGTAACGATCCTGGGTACCAACCGGTTGGTATTTCAGCCCGGTCTCGACCTGCTCGCCCTCGGAAGGTTCTATCAGATCACCATTCTGGTCGACGGAAGAATTGGGACTGAAGGAAGTGGTGTAGCTGACGTAGGGCGACAGGCCATTGTCAAATAAATAGAGCACGCCTGCGCGACCACTGAACTGGGTGTCGTCCAGCTCGCTCTTAGCCCCGCTGTCGTGATCGGTATTGGCAATATCCACCCAATCGTGGCGACCACCCAGGTTCAGGCGCCAGTTGCCCAGGGCCAGCTGGTCCTGGAGATAAACGCCAGTTTGTTCGAGCTCGCGTTGGCGGCGGTTGTCCGCATACATGGCAGTGGGGTCGGCGCCATATTGCGGGTCGAAAGCATCGATGGCAGGAAACGCACCCGAGCCCCAGACGACGTCATTGTCCCGCTGCTGGTAGTCAAGACCAGCCAGCAATGTATGCTCCACAAAGCCGGTGGTCAGGTTCGCTTCAAGCTGATTGTCCACTGCTAGCGCCTGAAGCGATTCGTCGCCGCTGGAGTAGTAGCGATTCAGCTCGGTGGCATTGGCCCAGCCGAAAGCATAGACCTGCTCGAGTTCGACGTCAGATTCCGTGTAGCGCAACGACTGACGGCCGGTCAGGTTATCGCTGAAGCGATGCGCCAGTTCATAGCCGAGCATGGTCTGGTCGCGCTCAAACTTATCGAAATCGTCTTCGCCCTCAAAGAAGGTGTTGGCAATCCGGCGGCCGTTGCGATCCTCGCCCGTGCCCTCGAAGGGCAATCCCGAGTGATACCCGCCTTCCGGATCCTGGTGCAGATAAGCGTGCAGGGTGAGACTGGTGGCATCAGTGATGTCCCAGGTCAGCTGTGGCGCCAAGGCATAGCGCTGCTCCTCCGCGGGGCCGAACTGGGTATCGGCGGCGCGGCCGAGGCCGGTCAAGCGGAAGGCGACGCGACGCTCGGCATCCAGTGGCCCGGTGAGATCGAAGGCAACGCTGCGATGGTCGTTATTACCTACGCCAAGCCGCAACTCGCCGCTATGCTCGAATTCGGGGCGCTTTCGGGTCTGGGCTACCAGGCCGCCGGGTGAGGCACGCCCGTAGAGCACCGAGGCCGGCCCCTTGACCACCTCGATGCTCTCCAGGAAGTGGGGATCAATGACTAGCGAGTTGAAAGAGCCGCCATCGCTCATCACCTTGAGACCATCCAGATAGGTGTTGCTGACGCTGCCATCGGTGAAGCCGCGCAGGACGAGGTAATCGTAACGATTGGAGGCGCCGATCTGGTTGGTGTAGACGCCGGGCGTGTAGCTGGCGGCACGCTGGACGGTCTCGGCTCCCCTCGTCTCCCAGGTCTCGCGTTCAATCACGGATACCGTCTGGGGTGTCTCGACGAACGGTGTCTCAGTCTTCGTGGCCGCCTGAGCCGTGACGGTAAGCGGGTCGAGTTCGTCATTTTGTTGGGCGTTGGCCGTCAGGACAGTACTTGAAGCGGCAAGCGATACCGCCAGCGCCACAGGGCGTGGAATCGGCATAGGGACGTTTCCTGCATAGTGAAAAGGGTTTCGCGTGTAATGAGAATTGTTACTTTTTGAAGGCCAAACAAGGTATGCAAGATGCTCAACCGGCTATGCGCGGTGCTCAGCTTATACGCGACAGGGAACTTGGCGAGTAACCAAAGCGACGCCGAAAGGCGGTGGCGAAGTTGCTAGCGTGACGATAGCCGGAGAAGTGCGCCGCCTGCTGTACGCTGTACCCCTTGTGAAGGTAGCCGCAGGCTAGGCTCAACCGGCATTCGCGCAGATAATCAAACACCGAGCAGCCAAAGGCTGCGCGGAACTTACGTCTCAGGCTGGCAGGGCTCATAACGGCCAGCTCGGCCAAGGCCTCAAGGCAGTAAGACTGGGCTGGGTCATGGCGCAGAGTATCGCGCACCCGTTCCAGGCGCTGACGCTCACCGGGGGCTGAAAACGAAATGCCCTTGGCGGGCTCCCCAGGAAAGAGACCATGGGCCAACAGTTGCAACCCAAGGCCTTCAAGAAGCAAGCCCTGCGCTGGGCTTGCCAGAGGCACTGCCAGGGCTTGTTCCAGGCTTTCGCGCAAAGCAGGCGGCAGGTGCCAAGAGCGCATGCGCGAGTTATGCTCGTTTGAAGCCCTCTCGCCCAGCTGGTTCAGGCGCGTCTCGTCGAGCCCCAGGGTAAGGGCGCGCAGGCGCTGACCTGCCGGCTGGACAGCCTGTAAGCCATGATAAGCATCAAGGCGAACACTCAAGGCCATGCCCGGTGTAAGAGCCAGGGTTTCGCGCGCCAAGTTAACCTCGGCATGCCCTTCCAGTAGGACGATGATGGATAGCGGAGACGTCGTCCGGGAACAGGATTCGTAGCGATGCAACACCTCCACATCGGAGGCGACCAGTTGCATCCCCGGCCCTAAAACACGCTCCTGCACCACGCCACGCAACACTGGTACATCGGCCTGAAGTGAAAGTGCTGGCACTCGGTACTCCAGACCATAACGCCGACCATAGACCTGCAGATCGCGCGGGGTATGTTGGCGAACGGTGCCGCGGGTCAAACTCACCAGCGATACGCCAGGCTGCCGACCACCACCATGGTGTCGTTTTCTCCTATCTCTTCTTGGGCTTGAGCCTGAATTGGTAGGGTGGCAAAGGCACCAGCGGCAGTAATACCGAAGGCGCAGCGAATAGCGAATGTCAGCGGGTGTAAGCCGACAATAATACGGGAGGGGGACATCAGGACATGCCTCTGTTCAGGGACGACAAGGAGTTGCAGCGGGCGATACCATCCAGGCAATTCGCACATAGTAATTATTACTATTTAGATTAACAATGAAGTGTTTTTCATTCCCTACAAACTCTTATTCCTTTCAAACACCGCCCCCGGCAAGGCTCGGGCGGCGGTATACTGATCACGATCGTGGATTAGAAGTGATAGCGACGGGCCGCCTCAGTACGCCAGCGACCAAGTCACGTTGTAGGTACGACCTCGCCCCTGATAATCATAGAGATATTCTGGACCATAATAGGGCGAATAAAACATCGTGGCGCGCTGTCCCCAAACCGTGGAGTAACTCTCGTCAAGCAGGTTCTGCACGCCGAGGCTGAACTTGCCAACATCCGTCTGCTTGCTCAGCGCGAGATCAAGGGTGGTATAGCCATCGATTTCACGGTCGGCGGCGTCTTCCAGATCAAAGGCGTGGTTGGCCTGCAGGCGCGCCGAGCGCACGTAGTCTGTCCAGCCGATAAAGGCCGTGGCGGAGGAAAGAGAGGCATAGCGGGCATCGCGCTTCTTCCAGCTGCCCGTATTGGCTTTTTGTTCGGAACGCACCAGATGCAGCGTGCCGCCAACTTCAAAGCCGTTGTCGAAGTAGCGGGTTACAGCACCCTCGAGTCCATAATCACGCTTTTTGTCGTCAACCACCGTGACGCTCAGGTCCTGGGCATTTTCGACGGCCTTGTCGGACCAAGCATAATAAAGCGCAGCCTGCGTCATCCAATCGCCGCCCTGGTAACGCCAGCCGAGTTCGATCTGGTCCGTCTCGATGGCGGATAGCGGGTTTTCGGCGACACTGACCTCGGCGCTTTTGCCATAGTACTTGGCCGGGTCGGGCAGCTCGAAGCCTTGGCTGTAGCGCAGCCAATTCTGATGGCCGTTGCCGAAGTCATATAAGGCGCTGGCGTTTAGCAGTGTGGCATCATAATCGTTCTCACCGCCGGGAATGGCATTGAAGTCGCCCACCTCAACATCCGTGTGCTGTCGCCGCACGCCCGCTGAGAGTGCGAGATTCTCTGTCGCCTGCCAATCACCCTGGGCAAAAGCCGCGAGCGTATCGACCCGATAATCAGGATAGCGCGGCACGACATTGACAGCGTCTTGAACGAGCCCGCCGGTGGCATCCGAGTCGCTCTTGTCAAAGATCATCTGGTTAGCATCGAAGCGCTCGCGATCATAGTCCGTACCATAGGTGAGCGAGACGCTGCCGGTCAGCTCAACATCAAATAGCGCCTTTAATCCGCTCAACTTGGTATTTTGCTTAGACGCGCGAAACTCGGAACCGCCGCTAACCGGGTAAGGGAACGCCTGGAAGCTGGCTTCCTCTTCGCGATGGAAGGCTTGCAGATAGAAATTCTGGCCCAGTAGATCGGCGTGATGATACTGCAGGTTGACCATGTGGCGATCAGTGGCCGGATCACGATCCGATTGATATCCATCGCGGATCTTAGCGTCATCAAGATTGGGGGTAGCGGCATCCAGGTTGGGGAAGTAGACCCCGCGATCCCCCTCGAAGCGTGAACGATAAATCTGCGCGCCGAGCTCCAGTGTCTGGTCGGCAGCTAGGTTCACGTTTAGGTTACCCAGCACGTCAATGCTGCGATTATCCTGCAGATCAGTCTGGGCAATGTCTGGAAAAATCTCGTCGCCGTTGCCGTCATAATGACGTCCATTGTCTCGCAGCGCTACACCGAGGTACCCCTGAACCCGCTCGTTGCCACCACTGACGGATTGAGCGATGCGTTTATTGAAATCGTCGCTGGCATTGAAGCTCGTGGTGAGACCGACCTCGGTGCGCCAAGCGGGACCACCTGCATCGCCCTTGCGTGTAATGATATTGATGATCCCACCGGTGGCTCCGCCGCCATAGAGGCTACTTGCACCGGAGAGAACCTCCACGCGTTCGATGTTAAAGGGATCGATAGAATCGAATTGACGAGACAAGCCTCGGGAGCTATTAAGCGAAACACCATCAATCAGCACCTGTACGCTGCGCCCGCGCAGGTTCTGACCATAGTTAGTGCGCCCTTGGGGAGCAAGGTCGAGTCCCGGCACTAACTTGCCCAGCGCAGTTTTTAGATCGGCGCCGCTTTCGATCTGCTCTTGTAGCTGCGCATCGTCAACCATCCACACAGTGCCAGGGATCTGGTTGATCTGGGTGGGCGTGCGCGAGCCGACCACCACCATGGTGTCGTTTTCTCCCTTCTCCTCTTGGGCCAGCACAGGCGACGCACCAAGAGCAAAACTACCGGCCGCTGAGGCGCACAGCGCCCATCGAATGGCGATGGCCAGCGGTTTATGCGGTGCTAATTGCGGGGACGGTGAAACAACGGTGAACAAAGAGTAAAACATGAGACGCAGGCCTCTGTTGATATCGTTGTGGGTGATTACTCGGTATTAAATGATAATCACTGCCATTAAAAATGGCAACGCTAACCATCCTCATACACAAATGCGTTTGATAAATAGTTTTATTTGATTAGAATCCGTCTTGCCAACGAGTCCACATATCGCTGCGTTAACGGGCAGGAGAGCCACCATGTTTGACGTCAATGCCGCAGGCTTTCGGATGACCGACACGGCGGTGATGGTTTGATGCGCATGCCGTTACGCCTTTTACCGGCTTTCATTACGTACTTTTTGTTGATGTTAGTTGGTCCGCAAAGCAGTTTGGCATCCTCGCAGTGGGCAACGCTGGACTGGACGATTGCCGAAACTTTGCTGGCGATTGACGCGCCTGTCAGCAGCGTCGCCCAGCAGAGTGACTACCACCAATGGGTGGGCGAGCCGCGCATACCCGAAAGCACCACCGATATGGGACTTCGCACCCAGCCCAACCTGGAGCTTCTGGCCCAGGCGCCCCCAGAGCAGACGCTGATTTCCCCTATGTTTTCCGGTTTGACGCCGCGCCTGGAGCGAATCGCCCCAGTCACCTCATTCGCGCTCTACTCCCCCGGCACCGATACCTGGCAAGAGATGCAAACGCTGACCCGCCAGTTAGGCGAGTTAACCGAGCACCAGCCCCAGGCCGAGCAGCTGATCGAAGACACCCAAGCCTTGATAGCCACCCTACGTGAATCCCGGCCGGAGACCTCACCACTACTCATGGTGCAGTTCATGGACGCCCGCCATGTGCGGGTGTTTGGGGAAAACAGCTTATATAACGCCGTACTGGAGCAACTGGAACTGCCCAATGCCTGGGATCAATCCACCAACGCCTGGGGATTTTCGCTGGTGGGGATTGAAGCGTTAGCGGCGCACCCCGATGCCCAACTGGTGGTGGTCAAGCCGCTGCCTGCCGGGGTCGAAGAGCAGCTTGCAAAAAGCGGCTTATGGCAGCACTTGCCAAGCGTGCGCGAGGAGAGGGTGATCACGTTACCACCAGTGTGGAGTTTTGGTGCACTGCCTTCAGCGCAGCGCTTCGCGCGTACGCTGGTAACCGCGCTAGAGACACAACATGACGACTAATGCGCTAAAGTGCCATCACTCGGGCGTTTTGACGCTGCTGCGCTTGCTCTGCTACCCAGCCAAGGCGAAATAGGCTAAGTTGGCTGCATCGGTAAGTTGTTAATGCGAAGGAGCGCACATCATGACATTAGCCATTGTGGCCACCCGGGCGGGGCTAGGCCTGGAAGCACCGCCGGTGCAGGTGGAAGTCCACCTCGCCAATGGACTCCCGGGGCTCACGCTCGTCGGCTTGCCCGAAGCCGCCGTTAAAGAGAGCCGCGAGCGGGTACGCAGTGCACTCGTTAATGCGGGCTTTGATTTCCCCAACACCCGGCGCATCACCTTAAACCTAGCGCCTGCAGATTTACCCAAGGAGGGCGGACGTTTCGATTTGCCCATTGCGCTGGGTATTCTGGCCGCCTCGGGCCAGGTCCCCGTCGAAGCCTTGGAAGGCATGGAGTGCGCGGGCGAGTTAGCGCTGGATGGCAAACTGCGCGCCGTACCCGGCGTACTGCCTTTCGCACTTGCCACCAAAGCCGCTGGGCGTACGCTGATTGTACCCCGCCCCTGCGCCGATGAAGCCGCGCTCGCGGGTGAATCGCTGCCGGTGCTGCCCGCCGATTCGCTGTGGGAAGTGGTGTCTCACCTGCTTGACCAGGAGCGCATTCCCCCACACCGGCTGAGTGTACCGCCCACCGCCAAAGCGCCCATGGCCGACCTCTCAGAAGTCCGCGGCCAGCAGCAGGCGCGCCGCGCGCTGGAAGTCGCCGCTGCGGGAGGTCACAATCTGCTTTTCGCTGGCCCGCCTGGCACCGGCAAAACCATGTTGGCGAGCCGCCTGCCCGGCATTCTGCCGCCGCTTTCTGAAGAAGACGCCCTCGCAGTGGCCGCCGTGCGTTCAGTGTGTGGGCTATCGCTTGACGAGCACTGGGGGCAGCGTCCGTTTCGCCAACCCCATCACAGTGCCAGCGCCGCCGCGCTGGTCGGCGGCGGCTCAAAGCCCAAACCCGGCGAAATTTCGCTCGCGCACAAGGGCGTGCTGTTTCTTGATGAGCTACCGGAATTTTCCCGCCACGTGTTAGAGGTTTTGCGCCAGCCACTGGAAACGGGGGAAATTCATTTGGCTCGCGCCAGTCACGAACGGCGTTTTCCCGCCCAATTTCAATTGGTTGCCGCCATGAACCCGTGCCCCTGCGGGCACTTGGGCGACCCGCGCCAACGCTGCCAGTGTACCGCTAGCCAGATTCAGCGCTATCAGGCGCGGCTTTCCGGCCCACTGCTTGATCGCATCGACCTGCAAGTGGAAGTTCCGGCGCTGCCGCCAGAGCAGCTGACGGCACAAACCGAAGGCGAACCCTCTAGCGCGGTGCGCGAGCGGGTAATGGCCGCCCGGGAGCGCCAAATGGCCCGTGGCGCGCTCAACAGCGAGCTCAGCGGCAAAGCGTTGGAGGCCGCCTGCGCACTAGACGATAACGAGCGCGCCTGGCTCGCCGGGGTTCTCGAAAAACTCAAACTCTCCGCCCGCGCCTACCACCGCGTACTGCGCGTCGCGCTGACGCTTGCCGACTTGCAAGGGGAACCCAAACCTACCCAGCCGCACTTGATCGAAGCCATCGGCTACCGCCAACTGGATAGGCTATTGAAGGGTGGTTAAGCGGAGTCTAAAACGACGTTAGCGCATCGCTTTAATAAGACGTAGACAAAGGGCGTCGAGCTGTTGGGCTTTAGCCTCGTCTTTCAGGGCGCCATTGTCGTCAAATGCGTCGGCGGCGCCGGGGAGCGACATCGCGGGCGGAATCACCACTAGGTTGAGGTTGTGCAGCAAGTGCTGCACAACCGGCAGCGCGCGAATACCGCCTAAGCCCCCAGGCGAGGCGGCAATCAGCCCCGCGGGCTTGCCCGCAAAGAGCGCCAGGCCGGGGGTATCACCATGCGGGCGCGAGAGCCAATCCAAGGTGTTTTTCAAAAGGGGCGTGATAAAGCCATTGTATTCGGGTGAGGCGATCAATACGCCATCGTGTTCGGCGAGCAGCTCACGCAGTTTAAGCACATTTTCCGGTGTGCCTTGCGCTTCGATCTCTTCATCGAATAGCGGGCAGGGGTAGTCGTTCAAATCCACGAACGTGGCCGCGCCGCCCAACACGTCCAGGCGTTCGGCGGCAAGCTTCGCAAAGCGTTTGTTGAGCGAACCGACCCGAGCGCTTCCAGCAAATACCATCACTTTCGGTTGTGCCATTTTTGTCTCCTTGTCATCCATCATCATGGTGAGAACATCACGGTATCTTCCGTCACCGACAGCGGTTGTACAAACTATGGTCGCGATAGCCTGTCGACAAAGACGTCAATGGCGACAAATAACTCCCCGCGGATAAGTTCAGTCTCATTGACCAAGTGGTGGCGCGCCGCAGGATGACGGTGAATTTCTGCTTGAGGAAATTTCTTTGCCAGAATCTGCAAGTTCCACGCCCAATCGACGGTGAGATCCTGTTCGCCCTGCAGGATAAGCGTCGGTACGGAGACCGGTTCTCGCGCCAAAAGCTGCGGCATCCAACGGCGCATCGCGCTTATCCACGCCACACTGAGCTTGTCGGGTTGAAGCGGGTCGTGATCGCGTAAAAAGACAGTAAACGCCTCATCGTTAGAGTTAGCCCGGTGCTTACGTGGGATTTCTTTAACAAACGGGCTCGCGATCAAATGCAGCCAACTCGATTGATGCCAGCCCCAAGGCCGCACCAGCGGCGCCAATAGCACCAGCCCCGCCCACGGAGAAGGCTCCCCTTGGCTTAACGCATGGGTCGCTAAAATGGCCGCTCCCGTACTCTGCCCCACCCCTAACCACGGCGTTGGCGCTAGGTTTTCCTCGCGCAAGCGGGCCTGCAGCGCCGTTAAGCAGTGTTGGTAGTCAGCAAAATCGTCGATTGAGGCGCGAGCGCCGCTCGAAAGTCCATGGCCCGGCAGATCCCACAGCACCACACGCCAACCTTGCGCTAACAAGCGTTCCAGCAGATGACGGTAAAGCCCCAGATGATCAAAGTAGCCGTGTACCACAAACGCCGTGCCCACTGGCTCGGGCGGGCTCCACACCTGGCACCAGAGCGAAAAGCGCCCGGTATCCAGAAAGCCGGCGTGCACTTCGCGGGTATCGCTGAGTAGCGCACTCAGCCCGTAATGGCAAAAGTAACCTTCCAGCGCTTGTGCCAAAGCGCCGCCCGGCTGCAACCGAGATAACGTCGCCTCTCCTGGTGCGCGGCGAAATAGCGCTTCCAGGTGATGAAAATCGTGCATGTTCACGCTTTCGCTACTCCCACGGCTTCGTTTGGCAACGCTGCCTGACCGATCTTTGGGTCAAGCCCTATCTTTTGGTCGAGCATCGTCGCGCTTTACGGTCTACGCTGTTTACATGCCATCACAGATGTGGAAGTATTTTCCATAAATCATTCTACCGCATTAAGTAGGCCCTAACGAGCAAGCTTAATGCCCTAAACAGGAGAACTCCCTATGAGCGAGCGTATCACGCGCCACCGTTTACAGGTGGCAACCGATCTAGACCGTTTCATCAACGAACAAGCATTGCCGGGTACCGGCGTCGACCAAGACGCTTTCTGGGCTGGCGTGGATGCCTTGTTTCACGATTTGACCCCCAAAAATCAGCAGCTACTTGAAGAACGCGACGCGCTACAAGAAAAGCTCGACACCTGGCATCGCGAAAACCCCGGCCCGGTGAAAGACATGCCGACCTACCGCGGTTTTTTGAAAGAGATAGGTTATCTCACGGACGCCCCCGCCAACGTTAAGGCCACCACGGCCAATGTTGACCGGGAAATCGCCGTGCAAGCTGGCCCGCAGCTGGTTGTACCGGTGAGCAATGCCCGCTACGCCCTGAACGCCGCCAATTCGCGCTGGGGCAGTCTGTACGACGCGCTCTACGGCACCGATGCCATCTCCGAAGAAGACGGCGCCGAGAAGGGGACAAGCTTTAACCCCAAGCGCGGCGAAAAAGTCATCGCCTACGCCCGTGGCGTGCTCGACCGCGCCGCACCGCTGGCCACCGGCTCGCACCGTGACTCGGTGAAGTATGCCATCCGCGACGAGCACTTGATCGTAACGCTGGAAGGCGGCCGCGAAACCGGTCTGAAAGACCCGGGTAAGCTGATTGGCTTTACCGGCGAAGTGTCCAAGCCCGACACGATCCTACTGGCCAACAACGGCCTGCATGTTGAAATTCAGGTCGACGCGGAACACTCAATCGGCAAAACCGACCCGGCGCATGTGAAAGACGTCGTCGTCGAAGCGGCACTGACAACCATCATGGACTGCGAAGACTCCGTCGCCGCGGTGGATTCAGAAGACAAAGTTGGCGTTTACACCAACTGGCTCGGCCTGATGAAGGGCGACCTGGAAGAGAATATCGAGAAAGGCGATAAGACCTTCAAGCGTCAGCTCAACGCCGACCGCACCTGGCAAACCACCGATGGCAGCAGCGTTACCTTGCCTGGCCGTTCGCTGATGTTCGTGCGTAACGTCGGCCATTTGATGACCACGCCAGCGATTTTGGATGAAAACGGCAACGAACTGCCGGAAGGCCTGCTCGATGCGGTCATGACCTCGCTGATTGCCTTGCACGATCTTAAGAAAGATGCCGACCAACCGCGCAACTCGCGTACAGGCTCGGTGTACATCGTCAAACCCAAGATGCACGGCCCCAAAGAAGTCGCCTTCTCCAACGAGATCTTTGGTCGTGTGGAAGATATCCTCGGCATGAGCCGCGACACCCTGAAAATGGGCATCATGGACGAAGAGCGCCGCACCACCGTCAACCTCAAGGCGTGTATCGCCGAGGCCACCTCGCGCGTGGTGTTCATCAACACCGGCTTCCTCGATCGCACCGGCGACGAGATGCACACCGCGATGGAAGCCGGCCCGATGGTGCGCAAGGGCGATATGAAAAGCGCCGCGTGGATTCAGTCTTATGAGAAGAACAACGTCCAGGTTGGCCTCGCCTGTGGTCTACGTGGCCGCGCCCAGATCGGCAAAGGGATGTGGGCGATGCCCGATTTGATGCACAACATGCTGGAGCAGAAAATCGGCCACCCGAAAGCCGGTGCCAACACCGCGTGGGTGCCGTCGCCCACCGCGGCGGCCCTGCACGCGCTGCACTACCATCAGGTGAACGTCACCGACGTTCAGCGCGAGCTCGAAGGCCTGGGCGAGCCGGACTACCTGGATGACCTGCTCACCGTACCGGTAGCGGAAAACACCAACTGGTCGGATGACGAGATTCAGCAAGAGCTGGATAACAACTGCCAGGGTATTCTTGGCTATGTTGTGCGCTGGGTTGAGCACGGTGTGGGCTGCTCTAAGGTGCCAGATATCCACAACGTCGCCCTGATGGAAGACCGCGCCACACTGCGTATCTCAAGCCAACATATTGCCAACTGGCTGCATCACGGCATCGTGGATGCACCGCGCGTCGAAGAGACCTTGAAGCGTATGGCCAAAGTCGTCGATGAGCAAAACGCCGGTGACCCGACGTACACTGCCATGAGCGCTAACTTTGACGACTCCACGGCGTTTAAAGCCGCCTCGGATTTGATCTTCAAAGGCCGCGTACAGCCATCCGGCTACACAGAGCCGCTGCTGCACGAATGGCGCCAGGTCCACAAAGCGAAGTAATCGCTAGGCCCGACAGAGCGCACTAGACCATAGTCGCTATCAGCCCCTTAAGGCCTCGCACCTTAAGGGGCTTTTGTTTAGCTTAGGGCAAAGTTAACGTTTACGTTCCAGTAAGAAACAAAGAACAATGAAAGGAAAATAACAATGACCGTCATGACCGTTGAACAAATCGAGCACTTTCTCGATGACGTCTTCCCCCAGCACATGGGCAAAATCGAAAGCGTGGGTGAAATGTGCGCCACCATGCGGCTCAACATCGGCCATGAGCATTTGCGCCCCGGCCCCCGGGTTTCCGGCCCGACGATGATGGGCTTCGCCGATGTCGCGCTTTATGTCGCGATTCTGGCGCAAATCGGCCCCGAGCCGATGGCCGTGACCAGCGACTTGAACTGCCACTTTCTGCGCGCCGCCTCGGGTGAACACGACATCATCGCCCACGCCAAACTCATCAAACTCGGCCGCCGCCTCGCAGTAGGCGAAGTGCTGATTGTCTCCGCCGCCGATGAGTCCAAGCCGGTGATCCACGTCACGGCAAGCTACGTTCTGCCGGATAAGGCTTAGCCTCCGGGCGGCCATCGCGAAAACTTGACCTAAGGGCGGCACCAGCGACTAAGCTGAAAAAGGAGTCGTAATCGCAAGGAATACCCCTCAAGGAGGCTGAAAATGGAATCCAGCAATCGCCCTATTGCGCATGTTTACCGGATGAAAACGCCCGATCATCTTTGCCCTTTTGGTATGAAGACCGTCGATCTACTCAAGCGCAAAGGCTTTGAAGTAAAGGACAACCCCTTGACCTCGCGGGAAGAAATCGAGGCGTTTAAAGAGCGGGAAAACGTCGATACCACCCCGCAAGTTTACGTCGGCGATGAGCATGTCGGCGGCTACGAAGCGCTCCGCGAGTATTTGGGGATGGGTGTTCCGGATGCCGATGCCACCACCTATCGCCCGGTTATCGCGATTTTTGCCACGGCGCTGTTCATCGGTTTGGCCATCAGCTGGGCGGCTCAAGGCACGCTATTATCCATCCGTATGCCAGAGTACGCCATCGCCACGGCCATGGCGCTGTTAGGCCTGCAGAAGCTGCAAGATGTCGAAAGCTTCAGCAATATGTTTCTCAACTACGACCTGCTCGCCCAGCGCTACGTCCCCTATAGCTACGTTTACCCCTATGCCGAGACGCTGGCTGGCGTTCTCATGGTGGCAGGCGCTCTTATCTGGATCGCCGCCCCTTTGGCACTATTTGTCGGTACCGTGGGGGCCGTTTCCGTCTTTAAAGCTGTATATATTGATAAGCGCGAGCTCAAATGCGCCTGTGTAGGCGGCAACAGCAACGTGCCTCTAGGCTTTGTCTCGCTCACTGAAAACCTAATAATGATTGCCATGGGGCTATGGATGCCGTTGCGTATGCTGCTGTCGTGAATAAAGCCGCCAGCTAGCGGTCACTTAACAAGGCCGTACCTGCAAGCGTCAACCAACCCGCGATCAGTAGCAATCCGCCGAAGGGAGTGATAATTCCCAAATTCAGCCCGACCAACGCCATTAGGTAAAGCGAGCCAGAAAAACACGCAACGCCGAGCGCCCATAGAGCTATCACCCAACGCTGCCCGGCGAGCGGACGCACGCTTTGCCACACCAAAAGCACCATAATGGCAAGCGTATGCCACGCTTGATAGCGCACACCGGTTTCCACCGCGCTGACCAGATTAGTACTGACGCGAGCACTCAGCCCATGGGCGGCGTAAGCGCCTAGCGCCACCGTTATCGCCCCGGAGAGCGCCACGCCGACCCAAGCCCACTTATTCACTTGCTGCACCGATTATCTCCTCATCTGCCTTTGTGTGGTGTTTTATAGCTGTTTGACCGCGTTGAAACCGCTACAATAGCGCCCATATTAACGGATACATGCACCCGCCAACTCGTGCCCAACGCCATGTCCACTATTCAGATTCGCCTCAATGGCGAGCCGTACACACTTGAAAGTACCGTCGACACCCCTGCCTCAGCCGCTGACTTGGTTGAGCAGTTGGGGCTTAGCGACCGCCGCATCGCTGTCGAAATTAACGAAGCGATTGTGCCCAAAAGCCAGCTCGCCGAGACACACTTAGCCGAGGGCGATGAGATCGAAATCGTCCACGCCATTGGCGGCGGCTAGCGTTTTTGCAGCGTTCACTTTTAAGGAGTTCACCATGACACAGCTCATCGACACGCCGCTGACAATTGCCGGCCGCGAGTTCAACTCTCGCCTGCTCGTTGGCACCGGCAAATATAAAGACGTCGACGAAACCGGTGCGGCGATTGCCGAAAGCGGCGCCGAGATTGTCACTTTTGCCGTACGCCGTACCAACCTCGGCCAGGATGCGGACGCACCCAACCTGCTGGATACCGTGTCGCCTGCGCGCTATACGCTCTTGCCCAACACCGCCGGCTGCTATACCGCCAAAGACGCCGTGCGCACCTGCCGCTTGGCGCGGGAGCTGCTTGATGGCCATAACCTGGTCAAGCTGGAAGTGCTCGGCGATGATCACACGCTTTACCCCAACGTGGTCGAGACGCTCAAAGCTGCAGAAACGCTACTCGCCGATGGTTTTGACGTCATGGTGTATACCAGCGACGACCCTATTGTGGCACGCGAACTCGAAGCCATGGGCTGCTGCGCCATCATGCCGCTGGGCTCGCTGATCGGCTCCGGTCACGGCATCCAAAACCCGTACAACGTGCGCTTGATTGTTGAGCAAAGCCAAGTACCCGTGTTAGTGGATGCCGGCATCGGCACCGCGTCGGACGCTGCCATGGCGATGGAGTTAGGCTGCGACGGCGTGCTGCTCAATAGCGCCATTGCCCACGCCCGCGAGCCTTTGCGCATGGCGCGTGCCATGAAACGTGCTGTTGAAGCCGGGCGCGATGCGTTTTTGGCCGGGCGTATGCCGCGGCGCCAAAGCGCAGACCCTTCTACCCCTTTTGCTGGCCGTATCAACGGCTGACACAGAGATACCATCACAGAGACTCCATGACCGACTCGACTGAGCCAACTACCGGCCCCGAAAACGCCGAGGCGCCGCTGCACCGTCGCGGCATCAAAAGCTATGTGATTCGCGCTGGGCGTATGACCCAGGCGCAAACCCGTGGCCTGGAAGACGTATGGCCGCGCTTGGGGCTAACCCTTGCCGAGGGTCGACAAGCGCTTGACGCGCTTTTTGGCCGCCAAGCGCCACGGGTGTTAGAGATCGGCTTTGGCATGGGCCAATCGCTGATTGAGCAAGCCCAGACGCACCCCGACACCGACTTTATCGGCATCGAGGTACACGCCCCCGGCGTGGGTAAACTACTAGATGAAGCCGACAAGCGCGGGCTAACGAATCTGCGCGTTTACCGCGAAGACGCGCTCGCCGTGCTGGAGCAGTGCATCCCGGAAGGCAGCCTGGATACGCTGCAGCTGTTCTTCCCCGACCCGTGGCCAAAGAAAAAACACCACAAACGACGCATCGTGCAGCCCGCCTTTGTTGAGCTGATCCGTACGCGTTTAAAACCGGGCGGCACCTTCCATATGGCCACCGACTGGGAAGCCTATGCCGAGTGGATGGCGGAGGTGATGGAAGCCGCCCCAGGCTATACCAATACGGCGACGGCCAATACCGCGCCTTTTGTCCCACGGCCCGAGTTTCGCCCGCTGACCAAATTTGAAGCGCGCGGTGAAAAACTCGGTCACGGCGTGTGGGATTTGATTTACCGCCGGGAAGCCTGAGCCTGAATCTGAATAAGAAGCCTGAGTAAAACGGCCTATTCAAACGCCGTAAGCGCAAAACTCTCGCTATCGGTCACCTCGGCGTACCACGCCTGTAATGCAGGGAAACGGTTCTCCCAATCAAACGCCGGCAGACGAAAGCTCAGGTACGCCAGGGCCACCGCCACCACAATCGCGCCCAAGGTGCGCTCGGTTTGCGGCGCCTCAATGCCGGGGTGGGCGTTCAGCGTGGCGAGGGTGCGCTCGATAGCACTCACGCGGCGCATACCCAGCACACTGGTATCGGCTTCACTGCCTTGGTGCTTGCGTGCGATGACGGTCTGAAAAGCCGCCTCCATTAACCCCTGGCCAAACCCCGCAAGCGAGAGCACCGCCTCACGCTGTTTTTCCGGCACCAATGGCACGTTTTCGCTGAGACTGTCCACGTAGTGGGCAATTAAAAGCGACTCTGTCAGCACCTGCCCGTCTTCTGTCACAAGCGCCGGTATACGGCTGAGTGGGGTAATATCCACAAGCGCGCTGTCGGTAGCCCAAGGGTCGCACCAGCATAGCTCGGTCTGCTCAATTAAGCGGGTTTCATGCAAACATACGTGCACAACGCGCGCGTAGGGCGATGACGTATTGAGATAAAGCGTGAGAGAAGGCGGCATGGTGGTCTCCTTGCGCAATAGGGAACTCTCACAGCATGCAAGGCAGACGGGGAAAGTGCAATTAGCGCCATCGATTATACGGCGGCAGAAAAAAGAAAGCCGCCCGAGTGGGGCGGCAAAAAGACCGTGACTAGCAATGAGAGGGAGAAACCATGGCAGGAAACTGGCGGGTACTTTCTTCACCAAATTCTGCCTTGGCTGTGGCGCCTCATCCAACGCCACAATCACAATATAATCATTCTCATTTAGCTCGTCAACACTAATGCGAATATTTTTTATTTACTTTCTTCTACCCAATGAGTTGCAGCCAAAGCGGTAGCGTCAGCATGGCGATAAGCGTCTGACCGGTGATAATGGCCGCCATCAGCTCAGCATCACCACCAAGCTGGCGCGACAAAATATACGCCGAGGTGGCCGTAGGGAGAGCGGCAAACAGCAGGGCGACGTCACGTGTCACGTTATCCAAGCCCAGAAGCCAGGCCAGGGCCAATACCAGTGCGGGAAGCAGCGCAAGCTTCACGCTATTGGTAGCCAGCACGCCACGATCAAAGCGCAAAAGCGCGGCGGGGCGCAGCGCCACGCCCACCGCGACAAGCCCCAGCGGCAGTGCAGCACGCCCCATAAGCGAGACGCTATCTTCGCTCCAGCCGGGTAAACCAATGCCCGAAAGGTTCAAACCAATGCCCACCAGGCAGCCAAGAATCAGCGGGTTTTTCACCAGCGCCGCGATACTTTTCCCCAGGCTCCCCCGCCCCAGCGTACCCGCAGCGACAAAGCTTGCCACGCACATGACATTAACCACCGGCACCATCAGCGCCACCGCCACTGCCGCCGTGGTCGCCCCGGCACTGCCATGCAGCGCCGCTGCTCCCGCCACACCGACGTAGGTGTTAAAGCGAATGGCACCTTGAAAAACGGAGGTAAACGCCGCGGAGTCCAACCCCAGCCAGCCACGCACGCGCCAAAGCAGCAGCGCAAAAACGCTTATCGCCCCCAGAAGCACTACCGCCAAGCGGGCAACGGGCACCTCGGACACATCTGCCGTCGCCAGCGTCGCCACCAACATCGCCGGAAACAAAACAAAATAAATCACCCGCTCCATTTGCGCCCAAAACTCAGCACTAGGCCAGCGGCGATACCCCAGCACCGCGCCAAATAGAATCAGCAAAAAAAGCGGCCCTAACGCACCGGTTATGCTTTGACCTGCAACCCCTTGCATCGCATCTCCTCACCTGCGACATCCCAGCACAGGGACGTCGGCGGATTAGCTGTTAAAGTAAGCTGTTAAACCACTTGACGGCTTGTGTCGCGATGATTTTGCCATGAAACCAACTTCAGAACCTGCTGATGCCGCACGAATCCCCGTGCTTAAGGGGCTTATTTTGGTCACCGTGCTCGCGCTGGCGGCGCTTAGCTGGTATGCCTTCTCCCACTGGCTGCGCGACGATGCGAATGTTACCTGGTACTCACCGGCGCCTGGCTGCGATTTGCATAACGCCCCCTGCTCGGCCACGCTCGGGGATAAGGGCCAGTTGAGCTTTGCGGTTGATGTAGATGCACGTATTGAGGCCCTGAAGATTTTGCCGCTTAATGTCACTGTTGAAGGCGTTGAGGCAAACACGGTGAAGGTCGACTTTATCGGCCGTGATATGGACATGGGGCTGCACCGCTTTACGCTAGACGCCACAAGCGAGGGACGCTTTTACGGTCAGGGGCAAGTGAGTATTTGTACCCAAGCCGTCATGCCGTGGCGCGCACGGGTTATTGTCGATACGCCTGACGGTAGAATCGGCAGTTGGTTTGATTTTGATGTCATCCGGAGCTAACACCATGGCCAACTCTCGCGTCGCCACTAAAAATGTGGCTTCTAAAAACATGGCTTCTAAAAACACTGCTTCAAAAAAAAGAGCAACAAAAAGCGCGCCCCTCTGGATAGGTGGCGCGCTTTTTGTGCTGCTTTTGCTTGTCAGCGCGTTTGGGCTTTACCGCTATACGGTGGCGCCCGATCAAAACGGTGAGCCTATCGGCGGGCCCATTGAGCTCCCTTCAACGCAGGGCGATTTCTCGCTCACACAGCTTGAGGAAGACCAGCTCGCGGTGGTATCGTTTGGCTACACCTACTGCCCGGATGTGTGCCCCATGAACCAGGCAGTAAAAAAGCAGGCACTCACGCAGTTAACGCCAGAGCAGCGCGAACGCGTAGTACCGCTAATGATCTCGGTTGACCCCGAGCGCGATAACATCGAGCGCTTGCGAGAATATACCGGCTTTTTTGGCGAACGTTTTATCGGCGCCACCGGTAGCCAAGCGCAGCTAGAAGATATCGCCGAGCGCTACGGGGTGATTTGGCGCCGCGCTGAAGCCGAGGGCTCTGCCATGGAGTACACCATCGATCACAGCGCATCGCTTTACTTGGTCAACCGCGAAGGTGACATCGTGCAGCGCGTGTTGTACTCCCCCACCGCAGGCGCGTTAACGAGCGCCTTAAAAACACACTTAAAAGGCTAATTATTACAACAGGTTATCGCTCGGGAAGCGATGACGCCTGTAAACGCTTTAGCATGGCCATTAAAGCGCTCACCTGCTCACCCTCACGCGTATCGTGCAGCGGGCTAAGCTGCCAAGTGCTCTCGGCGAAACCCCACCAATCCCAACAGCCTTGTGGGTTGGCCATACTGCTTTCGGCCTGAGGATAGAGCACAATTTGCTGATGCTGATCGGCCCACGCATTAAGCCCTGTCTGGCGCACGAACGTCTCACCAATCGCTTCTACACTCATTTGGCAGCCGTGCAGCGCCACGGTGACACCGCATTCCCCTGCTTCACAGTTTGCGGGAACATAGACGTAACCGGTATCTGCCAACCCTTTGGCATCGAATTCCCCTTGCGCGAATGCCAGCAGCTCCCCATCGGTGCTAGACGAGGACTGACTTCGCTCCGGGTGGAGCCAATTGAGCATCTCACCGGCAATATCTTCATCGCAGGCAAGCACGTGACTACCACCACCTTGGCGGCAGTCGCCCAGCGCTTCGGGGGCGGTACGCGAGTCGTTTGGCAGTCGGACCGGCCAGCCGTGGCCGGTCTCTTCGCTGCGCGCCACTTTCAGCTGACTTTCATCTGCAAGCCACTGGCGCAGCTGCTCAGCCAGCAAGTCGCCAAGTACCGGCTTAACGACCTCATCGGCTTCACCGTGCCACACGTAAGCGCGCAGGTCGCTTCTGGCCGATTCATCACCTACCTGCCCCTCGCCCACGTAACGCGCCCAGCGTGCGTCGAGCGTGGCAAGCGATGGCTCACCGCTGCGCGTCATCATGCATTGATTAAGCGCTAAACTCAGTGACCCTTGCGCGCATCCCCACGGCCCGGCCGCCAGCACGCCCACGCCGCTAAAGTGCTCGGGCCAAGCAATGGCCAATTGCAGCGCCATATAGCCGCCTGAAGAAACACCCACCACACTGTTCTGCGCCTCGCTTGCACTCAGCGCGGGTAAGGTGACGGGGTCACTTGCGCTATCGGCCATCGCCGTCAGCGGCACACTCAGCCCCGCGCAAAGCAGTAGCAGAGACGCTTTCGACGCGAGGGTGTTGGCGGTAGTCAGCATGGTTATTCGACGTCCAGTAATTCAACGTTAAAGATCAGGACTTCATTGGGACCAATCGGGCCTTGGCCGGACTCACCGTACGCGAGCTCTGAGGGAATATAGAGCTTCCATACATCACCAACGCTCATCAGCTGCAGTGCTTCCTGCCAGCCCTCGATTACCTGATTGACACGGAACGTGACCGGCTCGCCGCGCTCTAGCGAGCTATCGAATACGCTGCCATCAAGGAGAGTGCCTTCGTAGTGCACCTCGACGCTATCCTGCGCACCGGGAGATGCCCCGTCGCCGGATTCGAGCACTTCGTACTGCAAGCCTGAGTCGGTCACGGTGACGTCATCGCGCTGGGCATTTTCGGCTAAAAATGTTTCGCCTTCCGCTTTATTCGCCTCAGCAATCGCTGCCGTTTCCGCTTCACGCTCCTGCATGGCGCGCTCTTGGAACGACGTGAGCGCTTGGGCGATGTCATCTTCGCCCAATGCCAGCTCATTACCGGCAAATACGTCGCGCATACCATCGGTAAAGGCATCGATATCGAGATCCTCCACATCGGCCTGCATGCTCTCACCGAGGGTCACGCCGAGGCTATACGCTAGGCGCTCGTCGTCGGTTTCCGGCGCCGCTGCGGCATAAGGTGCAATCAGAAGCGCGCCAATCAGCGCAGTGGAAGAGAGAAGTGTTTTCATCAATTTGAACCCTTACATCAGGAAAATAATTAGACAGAAAGCGTAACACCCGCCGCTTCAGGCTGCATCAACCTGAAACGGCGGGTGCCCACGCCATCATGTAACATTGCCGATAGAAACGCGTGCTTAGGCCATCCTACACCACCATGGTGGGACAGTGGGCCGCACCTGCCACGCGCTGACATACGCTCCCGAGTAGCAAATTTTTCTCGCCATTGGTGCCTTGTGCGCCAATCACGATCAAATCACACTCACGCTTGCGGGCAAAACGTACGATCGTCCGCGAAGGACGACCGCCTTTAACGAAGGCGCGCACGCGAGCACTGTCAGCGCCTAATTCAATCGCATGCGATTTGGCGTGCACGGCAATCTCGGTGGCGTACTCTTTCAACGCATCATCGGGCAATTCCAACTTTTGCGGCCGTACCATTGAAAGCGACGCCTCAAGCAGGCTGTGATGTTTAAACACACACAAAAAGTAGATTTCCGCGCCGGTGAGCAGATGTAATCCCACCGCTTTTTCCAGTGCTTTCAAAGCTCCCTTAGAGCCATCTACCGGAACTAAAATGCGGTTAAACATAAGCCTATCTCCTGTGGCTGGTATAGCGGCTTAGCGGAAAGCAACGTCACGCAAGAACAGCGCAATCTGCGGGAACATAATCAGTAATGCGGCCGCCAAAATCAGCATGAAGATAAACGGGGGCGTTCCCTTAATCACTTCTAAGTACGGACGCTTGAAGATCGCGATGGCGGTAAAAATATCACACCCAAACGGCGGTGTTGCCGACCCTATCGCGACTTGCAGCGTAATGAGGATACCCACCAATACCGGGTCGAGACCTGTGGACTCAATAGCCGGGGTGAAAATCGGCGTCAACACCAAAATCACCACGATGGGGTCGACAAACATACATGCCACGAAAAAGGCGATACAGATCGCAATCAGCACCCCGGTGGGCCCAGCTTCATTCACCCCGACCGCTTCCAGAATCGCTTGGGGAATTTGCGCAAACGAGATAATCCACGAGAAACCATTACCGGCAGCGACCAATATAAAGACCACCGCCGTGATCAAGCCGGTAGACTTGGCGATGGCATAAATATCAGTCATTTTCAGCGCGCGAAACACCACAAACTCAAGCAGCACGGCATATAGCACACAGGCTGCCGCCGCTTCGGTGGGGCTGAAGATACCGCCATAAATCCCGCCCACAATAATGACCGGGAAACCCAACGGCCACAGTGCCTGCTGTACCGCTTTAGCCCGCTCTTTCCAGGTCGATTTCGGCTCGGTGGGTACCCCTTTGATAATGGCGTAGGCCACACAGTACGCCGAAAACATCAAAAGAATTAAAAGCCCTGGCCCAATACCGGCAATAAACAGCTCACCAATTGACGTTCCCGAAATAACGCCGTAGATGATCATGCCGATACTCGGCGGAATCAAAAAGGCGATATCGCTGGCGTTGATAATCAGCGCCAGCGTGAAGGGATCAGAGTAACCCGCTTTTAACATCTTCGGACGCAGCGGCGAACCTACTGCCACAACCGTTGCTTGCGTCGAACCCGAAACGGCGCCGAATAGCGTGCAAGACGCAGCAGTGCTCACTGCTAAGCCGCCTTTTACATGGCCGATAAACGACATCACCATCGCAATCAAGCGGTTGGCTGACTGGCCGCGCGTCATGATATCGGCGGCCAGAATAAACATCGGCACGGCAATCAGCGAGGCGGGGCGAATCCCTGCCATCATCTGCTGGATCAGCGTAGTCATTTGATCCAGGCCATTAAACATCATATAAAAGCCGATCACTGCCGCGGTGATCAGCGGGATCATCATCGGAAAGCCCAGCAGCAGCAGGCCGATCATGGTTCCTACCATTATGGTCGTCATAGCCGTTCCCCTAAGGTGTCAAACCCTGGTGTCAAACCCTGGTGCATAGCTCTATTGCAAAGCCCTGCTACTCAGACTTCGGTTTCCGTGTCTTTATAGCCATCTAGTGTCGTGGTCGAGAGGTAAACATCCCGCGACGTGACGTTCTTGACCGCGGTGAGCACATACTGAATGCCGGTGATGAATAACCCCAGTGGCGCCCAGACATAGATGATCCAGATCGGCATCTGCAAGGCAGGCAGCACACGGCCCCGGCTCTGCAGATCAAGGATATAAATAATCGAGTAGTAACACAGGAAAAACATCACCGCGGCGGTAAACAGCGAAATAAATATCATCAATACTTTGCGCCCCCCGGCAGGCAGCGCATCGTAAATCGCTGACATACGTATATGGCGCCCATGGCGCGCCGCATAACCAATGCCAGCAAATGTAATCATGATGATCAGAATACGGTTCAACTCACCCGAAAACATGATGCTGTTGCCAAAGACAAACCGTGCAATCACGTTGGTGACCGTATTCAGCGCCATCAGCAATACCCCAAGCGCCAGGATCACCGCCTCAAGCTTGCTGAGAAAGGTATCAATGACCCCCAGAAACCCCGGCAAACCGGAGCGATAATTCTTTTCGGATTCGTCTTCAGACATCGCCGGACTCCTTTTATTACGCCCTGGTTTTCCTAGGCCGAAAGGCCAAATTTTTGCTATCTGCTTAAAAACCAACTGACTCAGGACTAAAAAAGGGGCAGCCCATGCTGCCCCTTATCGGTTATCGCGAGCACCGTATTAATTCACCTATTGTGATAAACAGGTCGCAAAAAAACAATGCACCGCGAACACGGAGCCTACTCCGTTAGCGATTACTCGTTATCGCTCTGAACCTCTTCGAGATCTTCTTTGAACTGGTTCAACAACTCTTTGCCGCTTTCACCGGTCATTTCGATAAAGGCTTCCTCAACCTGCGGTGCACGCTCACGGAACACTTGGATCTCTTCTTCGCTAAGGCGGTTAACCGTCACTTCATCGGAGGCTTCCTGAATCTTCGCGAGTGACTCATCAGCCAAGCCTTGGATGTGCTCAATGGTGTGGTCGTAAGCGGCGTTGGAGGCTTCTTGCACCAGCTGCTTATCTTCTTCAGACAGGCCTTCGAAGAAGTCCTGATTGGCCATCATCGCGGTGGTGAACCAGCCATGACCGGTAAAGGTCAGATGCGGTGATACTTCATACAAACCACCGGACTCGATCCAGAAAATCGGGTTCTCTTGGCCATCCAGAATGCCGGTTTGCAGGCCACCGTAAACCTCACCCCACGGCAGCGGCGTTGGCGTCGCGCCGAAGGCGTCATAGGTTTCGGATAACAGCGGGTTGGTCATCACGCGGATCTTCTTATTGTTAAGATCCTCTGGCGAGCTGATGGGCTCGTTGGTGGTCACGACCATTTCGCCTTCCGGGTACATCTTGAGAAGTTCAAGACCCTGCTCAGCGTAGAGCTTCGGGAACATCTCATTGATGGCTTCGCTCTCATCGAAGAACTCAAGTACGGTTTCTTCGTCGGTCGGAAGCAGGTAAGGAATAAAGAAAATCTGCGCTTCGGGAATCAACGAGCCCGTGAAGCCCGGCGACTGGTTAACAAACTGCAAGATGCCGCTTTGCGTCTGCCCCATGATGTCGTCAGACTCGCCTAGCTCACCAAAGCGGTAAACCTGAACGCTATGGTCAGAGTTGTCTTCGATATGCTCTTTGAACGCGTATGCGAAGACATCTTGTACGTCACCTTCATACTCTTCGTGAGCGTAGCGCCAATTGTCCGCTGAAGCGGCTGTGGAAAGACCTAGCAGCAGCGCGCTAACGCTCGCCGTAGTGAGCAGCTTGGTAGAAACAGACTTGCTTGTCTTCATGCGTTATTCCTCTTGCAGTGGTAAGCGCTGAACAGATGCGCAGAACCTGCCATGACCTTTTGCATCCGCTGTCACCAAACAACGCTTGTCTGGTGAGGTTGTCGTCGCTGGGTGTCATCAGATGCGACGTTAAGGTCATTTAAGAAGCAGTTAAAATTCAGGCTAGCGCGCTCGAGTGAAGCGGTCAAGCTGGTCACCCAATACCTTCCAGGCGCATTTCACTGATAATCGCTCTTCACAGGCGTCTTCACTAAGTGAGTGAAAATTCGGCGAAAAAATCTGTAATTGCAGCCAATATGCCGAACTACAGGGCCACTGAGCGACTTCTTTTAAGCGCCGAGGCAGGCTTATTTCAGGCAAAATCGCCCACTGTTGCCAGCGTTGAAGGTTTTCACGCTCGGCGAGCAGTTCGGCTCTCTTTAGTGTCGCTCGCAGCTCAGCTACCCCCTCGTTCGTTTGTGCCGAGCCTTTCAATGCACGGCGTAGACCGCGTAAGACGGCGGTGACCTCTTGCTGCCAGCATGTTCGCGCCTGACGTTCATCCGCCAACGCCTCGGGCTCGGCTTCAAGTCCATGGCAATAGAGCCAAGCGTGAAACAGCAGTTCACACACATCGACCTTCGCCTCGTCCTGCAGGCACAGGCACGCGGCCTCGACCTCGGGCCGAGTGTAGAAATCGAGCGCGAAATCCCACAGTGGATTCTGCTTGAGGGCGGCCAATCGGGTAGAATTGCACATTACACTGCCCACCTTACTCTCGGGAGAACGCATGATCGCACTGCGCCAAGTCGCCCTGCAACGCGGCACGCAAGCCCTGCTGGAAAACGCCGATCTAACACTACACAACGGGGTCAAAGCCGGCATCATCGGTGCTAACGGTGCGGGCAAATCGAGCCTATTCAAGCTGCTGCTAGGCGAGCTAGGCGTCGATCAGGGTGAAATTGAGCTCAGCGGTGGCCAACGTATCGCGCACATGGCGCAAGAGATCGATGTGTTGGACCGGGCGATTATCGACTACGTACTCGATGGCGATCACGCCCTACGCCAAGCCGAGGCTGACCTTGCCGCTGCTCAGGCGTCAGATAACGCCCACCGCGAGGCAGAGCTGCACGGTCTGATTGAAACATTGGACGGCTACAGCGCGGAATCCCGCGCCGCGCAGCTGCTCGTCGGCTTAGGCTTTGTGCAAGCGGATCTCACCCGCCCCCTGTCAGATTTCTCTGGCGGCTGGCGGATGCGTGTCAGTCTCGCCCGCACGCTATTCATGCCGTCTGATCTGCTGCTGCTCGACGAACCGACCAACCACCTGGACCTCGATGCGCTGCTGTGGCTGGAGCAGTGGCTCACCCGCTACCCCGGCACGCTGTTATTGATCTCCCATGATCGCGACTTTCTTGACGCCGTGTGCGATCACATCGTGCATATGCACCACAAGACGGTCGAGCTTTACCGCGGCAACTACTCGCTTTTTGAGCGTACCCGCGCCGAAAAGCTCGCCCTGCAACAGGCCGAAGCCGCCAAGCAGCAGGCCCGTCGCGAGGAAATTGAGCGCTTTATCGCGCGTTTTCGCGCCCAGGCAAATAAAGCCAAGCAGGCACAAAGCCGCGTCAAAATGCTGGAGCGCATGGAAGATATCGCCGTTGCCCACGTCGATTCGCCGTTCCACTTTAGCCTTCCTGCCGCGGACAAAACCTCGCACCCGCTCTTGGTGTTGGATCAAGCCCAGCTAGGCTATCGCAGCGACGCGGGCGATACCGTGCAGCTTGATCACGTGAACGCCACGCTGCTCCCTGGGCAGCGCATCGGCTTACTCGGCCCCAACGGGGCGGGCAAATCCACGCTGATCAAATCGCTTATCGGCGAACTGCCGCTGCTTTCCGGCAAACGCGTGCCCGGCGAGCACTTAGCGATTGGCTACTTTGCCCAACATCAACTTGAAGGGTTGGATGTTACGACTACGCCCTTTGTCCACGTGCAGCGGCTCTCTCCCACCGCCAGCGACCAGGCGATTCGTAACTTTCTTGGCGGTTTTGGCTTTAAAGGCGACGATGCATTCAGTCAAGTGGCGACGTTTTCAGGCGGTGAAAAAGCGCGCCTGGCGCTGTCTCTCGTCGCTTGGCAAAAGCCGAATCTATTGCTGCTCGATGAGCCCACCAACCACCTGGATTTGGAGATGCGCGAAGCGCTGACCGAGGCGCTCGCCAGCTTTGAGGGCACGGTGATTCTGGTCTCGCACGACCGTCACCTTTTACGCGCCACAGTGGATGAATTTTGGCGCGTGGCGGACCACCGCGTCACTCCTTTCGACGGCGATCTAGACGACTACCGCGCCTGGCTGAAAGAGCGCCTGGAGGCCGAGCGGCGCGATACCCGCAGCGAAAAAAGCGAGCGCCAGAACGCACAGCAAAATGACGACAGCCGCGAAGCACGAAAAGCCGCGCGTAGGGCCGCCGCCGAGATGCGCGAAAAGCTGCGCCCACTGAAAAAACAGCGCGATCAAGCCGAAAAAGCCATGGAGCGCGAGCAAGCTGCCCTGGCCAAAGTGGAAGAAGTGCTCGCCGACCCAGAGCTTTACACCAACGATGCGCGGAAAACTGAGCTAACCAAGACCTTAGCGCGCCAAGCCGATATCAAAGCCCGCCTCGACGACGCCGAAGCGCAGTGGCTCGCTGCCGAAGAAGAACTGGAAGCGATGGAAGCCGAGTTACTCGCCAGCGAAAACGGTTAAGGGGTGTTCAGGCTTCCAACAAAAACGTCACCGGGCCGTCGTTGGTGAGAGATACCTGCATATTGGCGCCAAATTCACCGGTGGCGAGGGGAATGTCGTATTGGCGGGCTTGCGCGACAAGGTAGTTGAATAAGCGCTCGCCCTCCGCAGGAGGCGCGGCGCTGGAAAAGCTCGGCCGTAACCCTTTGCGCGTATCAGCCGCCAAGGTGAACTGCGACACCAGTAACACACCGCCACCGGCCTGCTGCACATTGAGGTTCATCTTTCCGTCTGCATCGCTGAAAACGCGGTAATGCAACAACTTGTGCAGCAGCTTGTCAGCGCTTGCTTCGCTATCGTCTTTTTCTACCCCCACCAGCGCAAGCAATCCGTGATCGATAGCCCCGACCGTATGTTGCTCAACCTCGACGCTAGCGCGGCTTACCCGCTGAATCAGTGCTCTCATTGTGCCACTTTCTCCTGTCCTTACGTGTTTCGGCTTAATTTTCTTCCGATGACGCTTTGCCTAACAAGGCATCGCGGAACGCTTCGTCCAGCGGCTTTTCTCCTAGCCAAATGCCAAACATCGCACTGGCGGTTTCGCTGTCGCCGCCTTCGTATAGTACTTCGCCGTTGAGCGCCAATCGCAGCGTATCGCTGTCCCAGCTAAGTCGATAGCGATCACCCGGTGCTACGTCTTGGTAGCGTTGATTGATGGTATCGATGTCTTCTTTGATCTGATTGAACTCGTAGCGGGTGAGTGACTTTTCCAGCGTTTCCGTGGTGGCGTCGGCAAAGTCAGCCGCTTCGATATCATGGAAGTAAGCCAGCTCCAACAGGCGGGGCACATCGCCAAGCGGTTGTGGCTGGGTTTCTCCTTCCGTTTGATAATAAGCGCCGGCATAGGCGGTCCAGATCATATAGGTAAAAACGCCGCTGCCGATCAACTCATAGTGCTGCCCATGCGCCTCAAGCGTCGGGGAAAAAGATTCACCATTTTCGCTAACGCTTGTTTCAGCGTGACCAAGCGGCGTCACCAGCAGCGCCATTGCCAGCGGCAAAGCGCGTATGGGATATGCAGACATACAACCTCCTCATCAGATGGCACACATACTATACCTACCATCACAATGCGTAGAGGTTCCGTATAAAATAAATCCTGCGACGCTTATTTACCACGTGCGGCAAAGCATGATGTCGCAGTGGGGTTCGCTTAACAACATCTCGGTGAGCTGACTCGCGTAGTGCGGCTGGCAGCGGCTACCGATCATGATCAAATCGGGCGTATGGCGTTTCATATAGTCGTTTACGACGTCACAGGGTGACCCTGGTTCTAACAGCAGCTCTACCTCCGGCACGCCATCAAGCTCGCGCATCAACGTCTCGACTTCTTCTTCGAGCTGAGCACGTAGTGCAGCCACTTCTCGTTCGCGCCACTGGGCATAGCCGCGCTGTGAGCCCAGCTCTCGCTCACCCGGTAGCGCCCAAGCGTGCAGTAACGTGAGCTTGGCCTCCGGGAAACGCGTCAGCGCCTCTTTTAGCGTATGCCGCGTGGTCAGTGAGAAATCGATGGGGAGCACAATATGCTCCCACGGCTGGGTGGGTAGATAAGAGGCCACGACAACCGGACACGG
The DNA here is from genome assembly GCF_013415105.1 of Vreelandella salicampi. Taxonomy (GTDB): domain Bacteria; phylum Pseudomonadota; class Gammaproteobacteria; order Pseudomonadales; family Halomonadaceae; genus Vreelandella; species Vreelandella salicampi. Next base: position 96,671 of record NZ_JACCDF010000008.1, on the reverse strand, counting down.
CGCGCTGCGCAATACGCGCATCACGGTCGTCCCTGTGAGGAGGTCTTTCTGCCCACGCTTTCGGTGCATCCCCAACACAATCAGCTCGGCGCTGCGCTCGTGGGCTTCTCGTACGATCTCGGCATAAGCTGCCCCAGTGACCGTCTGTATCAGCGTTTGCGGGGCCTCCAAGGCATAATCCTCGCGCAGATCGGTCAGCGTAGTGGTGATATCTTCCACCACTGCGGCTTCTAGATCATGCAGCATCCGCCGGGGTAGGTACGGGTCGATGACGTGAAGAATATCGAGCCGCGCGCCTTGGGCATAGGCTAAGCGCATCGCTCGGGCAAACGCCGCGCGGTTATCCGCAGAAAGGTCGGTGGCAAACAGCAGCGTGCGCGTCATGGCGTGGCCTCCTCGCAGCGTCCAAGCGTAATGAGCAATACTCACTTCTACTCAGCATGGTGCGCTTCTGCCCGTCGCGCAAGGCCGCCAACGCAAACGCGCTTACCACCAGGCGTGAAAGTGATGCACCGGCCCACGGCCTTTACCCACGTTTAAGCGACGGCTTTCCTCTAACGCCGCGTGCAGCCATTGCTTGGCTTCCCGTATGGCCGGCACGCTCGCTTCAGGCGTGGCATCACCCGGCAGTTTGGCCAAGCAGGCGGCAATCGCGGACGAGAGCGCGCAGCCAGTGCCGTGAAGATTATCAGTATCAATGCGCGAGGCGGGCAGCCATTCGTGGCTCTGCGGGGTCGCCAGTAGATCCGGGCAAGTGGTGTCTTCCAGATGCCCGCCTTTGAGCACCACGTAAGGCGCACCGAGCTGCGTTAGCCTAGGCAGCATGGCTTCCATGGCATCCAAGCTGGCAGGCGTAGTCGAATCGAGCAATACGGCGGCTTCGGGCAGGTTAGGGGTTATCACATCGGCGAGCGGCACCAGAATATCCCGTACCGCGTGAATGCCTTCATTATCAACCAGAATATCGCCGCTTTTAGCCACCATCACCGGGTCGAGCACAATCCAGCGTGGTCGCCGCTGGCTTAGCACGTCGGCAATCACCTCGGCGACGTCGCGGCTGGCGACCATGCCAATTTTGACCGCATCCAGCTCGACGTCATCCAGCAAGTTGTCTAGCTGCTCACGAATCGCCTGAGGCGACACCGGGTACACCGAGGCTACGCCACAGGTATTTTGGGCAATCACCGCGGTAATCACGTTGGTCCCGTACACCCCGAGCGCCGAGAAGGTTTTGAGATCACCCTGCAGGCCAGCACCCCCAGACGGGTCGGAGCCAGCGATCGTTAGCACATTACGCACACGAGTATCGGTAGACATGAGGCCTCTTTTTCAACAAATGCATCGGCAGCCAATAGGCCAATGGCATTAGGATACCCAAAATTGCGCGTTCAATGCAGCTTCATACGGGGCTTTAGATAGCGACTCAATTTATCTACCAGCCACGAAAGCCCTGTTTTTGCCGCGCCATGGATGGCGAGCTGATGCATGCGGTAAAGTGATGCATAGCACTGGCGCGCCAGCCAGCCTTCTAGAAATAGTCCGCGTGAAGCGGAGCTGCGCATCAAACTGCCCACCGCATCGTAGTGGGCCAACGATACCAGCGAACCATGGTCGCGATAGTTAAAGTTCTGCAGTGGTTTTTCATCTAGCGCGTGGATCAGATTTTTGGCCAGCACTTTTGCCTGCTGGTGGGCGGCCTGAGCACGGGGCGGCACCGTACTACCATCCTCTTGCGGACAGCTGGCACAGTCCCCCATAGCAAAAATGTGCTTGTCGTCCACGCTCTGCAGGGTTTGATTGACGTTAATCTGGTTTTTCTTATTGGTAGTCAGGCCAAGCTCCGCCAAAAAAGGCGGCGCCTTAATGCCTGCAGCCCATACATTTAGGTCCGTTTCGATGACCTCACCGTCCCCGGTCACTAACTGGTACGCCTGAGCTTCTTGGATGGAGGTACTGACATGAACAGTGACACCCATTTCCTCTAATTCTTGCTGTACGGTTTGACTGATACGTTCGGAGAGACCGGGAAGCAAGCGCGGGGCTGCCTCGATGAGGTGCACGTTGATGCTTTGGTGGTCTTCGACCATGACGCCATAGGCATTGAGCAACTTGGTAGCGTCTAGTAACCCTGCCGCAAGCTCTACACCCGTAGCACCGCCGCCGACAATGCCAATCGTCAGTTGCTTATACTGGCGCAGGGCTGGGTCGGTGTAGCGCAAAAAGGTGTTGATCATATCGTGCTGAAACGCCTTAGCTTGCTGGGGTGAGTCCATAAAGTGGCAGTGTTCTGCCACCCCCTTGGTACCAAAATCATTAGAGACGCTACCCAGCGCCAACACGAGATAATCGTAGCTAACCTCCCTGGCAGGCAGAACTTCAATGCCGTCTTCATCCATTATCGGCGCTAGATGGATCACCTTTTTCTCATGATCCAAGCCGTCTAAAGAGCCACGCAGGTAGCGATAATGGTGGGCGGAGGAGTGTCCACGGTAATCCACTTCGTCCATGCTGGAGTTCAATACGCCGGTAGCCAGCTCGTGCAGTAGCGGTTTCCATACATGGGTCGCATTACGGTCAAATAGCACAATACTGGCGCGATTTTTCTTACCCAGCTTACGCCCCAGACGCGTCGCGAGAGCGAGTCCTCCCGCACCGCCGCCCACAATTACAATCTTTGGAATGGCCATCACTTTTTCCTTGCCCAATGTAGCCACAGCATAGAACTTTCTAGCGGATCTGACGATGCGCTAAGCAGGCAAGATAAAAATTAACGGTTATAGCGCAGTCGTTGCCTGGGGTTCGAACTGGACTAAGAGTGCTCTTCGAATCGCATGTCATGAACTCTCCAATTGGGCTGACTTAAACGCAAATGGCCGCCCGAAGGCGGCCATTTAGTCTAGCGAAAGGCGATATTACTCCGTGGTATCCCCTTCCGGGTTGCGGGCGTTATAGTATGCCTGCTCAGAGATCGCGTGGTAGTTTTCCACTTTCTCTTGGAACTCACGATATGACTCATAAATACGGGTGGCCATATCACTGGATTCCGCTAGCTCGGCGACCACATCTTCCGAATGCTCGCGCGCCTGTGCTAACACGTCGTCAGGAATGCGACGCAGCTCGACGTCGTGTTCATTAACAAGCGTTTCCAAGGCGTCGTTGTTACGCGCCGTATACTCGTCTAGCACGTTGGCGTTGACGTCGCGCACGGCCGTTTTTAGGATCGCCTGCAGATCCGCAGGCAACTCGGCCATGGCTTCTTCGTTGACGATGGCTTCGAACATCACGGTCGGCTCATGCCAGCCGGGATAGTAGTAATAATCCGCTGCCTGGTGCAGACCGAAGGCCAAGTCGTTATACGGGCCGATCCACTCGGTGGCATCGATCGCGCCGGATTGCAGCGAAGTGAAGATTTCCCCACCCGGCATATTGACGATAGCAACGCCCATGCGGCTCATGACCTCACCACCTAGGCCCGGCATGCGCATTTTGAGGCCATCGAGATCGTCAACCGAGTTGATCTCTTTATTGTACCAGCCGCCCATTTGCACGCCTGAAGCACCCGCCACCAATACATCCACGCCGAAATCATCGTAGAGCTCGTTCCACAGCTCCATACCGCCACCGAAGTGCAGCCACGCGTTCATTTCTTGCGCGTTCATGCCAAACGGTACGGCCGCGAAGAACTGTGCTGCGGGCGCTTTGCCTTTCCAGTAGTAGGAAGCGGAATGGCCCATTTCAGCCGTGCCCTCGGAGACCGCATCAAACACCTCGAACCCCGGGACTAATTGGCCGGCACCAAAGACTTCAATGGTCAAACGGCCATCGGACATCTGGTCAACCAGCTCAGCAAGACGCTCAGGCCCTTGGCCTACGCCAGGGAAGTTTTTCGGCCATGAAGTAACCATCTTCCAGCTATAGGTTTCTTCTTGGGCTTGTGCCGGGTTATCCAGACTTGAAACGGCGAACAGGCCAGCCGACATGGCCGTGGTCATGGCGATGGCAGCGGATAGCGTTTTAATTTTCATATAACCCCTTATTGTTGCTGTTTTTACTTGGGAAGGTGCTCGCGCGTAAGCGTGATCTTCTTCCTATCACGTTTTACATTGCCACGCGCAAGCGTTGATAGCAGCCCCTACTTTCAACTAATAGGCTAGCCAAACTGGGCGGGAAGCCACGTCGCCAGACCGGGGAAAAAGGCTAGCAGCAGTAACATACCCAGCTGAATCAAGATAAACGGAATGACACCGCGATAAATCGCTGAGGTCGGCACCGATTCAGGCGCCACGCCGCGTAGATAAAATAGCGCGAAGCCAAACGGTGGCGTCAAAAAGGACGTTTGCAGGTTGATGGCGATCATGATGCCCAACCAGATCGGGTCGAGGCCCATCGCCAGCAAAATCGGCCCGACAATTGGCACGACGACAAAGGTGATTTCGATAAAGTCGAGGATGAAGCCGAGCAGAAAGATCACCAGCATCACAATCAATGTCGCCCCGACGACACCACCCGGCATACCTTCGAACAGATCGGTGACCATGTGCTCGCCGCCATAGGCGCGGAAGACCAGCGAGAACAGCGCCGCGCCGATCAAGATCAAAAACACCATGGTGGTGACGTTGGTGGTCGAACGCAGCACCTCTTTGAGCGTGGACCAACTTAGCTGGCGGTAGGCCAGCGCGAGCACTAGCGCGCCAAATGCCCCCACGGCTGAGGCTTCCGTGGGTGTCGCAAAGCCAGTGAGAATCGAGCCTAATACGGCCACGATCAGCACCACCGGCGGCACCAAGCCCTTAAGCAGCAGCATGCCGATGCCCGACGTGTGGCCTAGTTCTTCCATTAGCTCTTGGCGGTCAGCCGCTGGCGCGGCTTTGGGGCGCAGCCACGCAATCACCACGACGTAAACCATGTACATCGCGACCAACAGCAGCCCCGGTACCAGCGCCCCCATAAAGAGATCACCGACCGATACCGTTTTAGGGCTGAAAATCCCCATGTCCAGCTGCGCTTGCTGATACGCCGAGGACAGCACATCCCCCAGCAGTACCAACGCAATGGACGGCGGAATAATCTGCCCCAGCGTGCCGGTAGCACAAATTGTGCCGGTAGCAAGCGAGGTAGAGTAGCCGCGTTTGAGCATGGTAGGCAGCGACATCAGCCCCATGGTGACAACCGTTGCGCCGACAATGCCGGTCGAGGCAGCCATCAGCATGCCCACCAGCGTCACCGAAAGTCCCAAGCCGCCGCGAAGCGAACCAAACAGCAGCGCCATTGCATCAAGCAGCGATTCCGCCACCTTGGATTTTTCCAAGAGCACGCCCATGAGCACAAAAAGTGGCACCGCTAACAGCGTGGTATTGGTCATGATGCCGTACAGGCGGTTAGGCAGTGCAGCTAAATAACCGCTATCAAAATTGGCATCGACACCGAGCGCTTCTAGGCCAAGACCGAATCCTGCAAAGAGTAGCGCGGTTCCCGACAGCGAGAGCGCCACCGGGAAACCAAACATCAGCACGATGCAGATAACGGCAAACAGAACGAGAGGCATGAATTCCAGCATTAGATGCGCTCCTCCAAGTGGCCTTCATCCTCTGATGGTGGCGCGATTCGCCCTGTCAGGATATACATATTGCGCACTACCTCGACGGCGCCTTGCAGTAGCATGAGAACGGCAAATAAAGGGATCATGGTTTTGAGCACGAACACCGCCGGGATACCGCCGTAGTCGGACGAGGTTTCCAAAATCTGCCACGACATGCTGACGTAACCCATACTCGTCGCAATGATGAACACCATTACCGGCATTAAAAGCGCCAAAATGCCGACCAAGTTGATCAGCGCTTGGCGTCGAGGCGACATTTTGCGATAGAAAATATCGACCCGGACGTGGCCATCATGGCGAAACGTATACCCTGCGGCGAGCATGAAGACCGCCGCGTGCATGTACATCACCAGCTCTTGCATGAAGATGCTGTTGATAGAAAAAACGTAGCGCAGGAGCACGATCAAAAACTGAATCAGCATCATGATGATGATCAGCCAGGAGAGCGTGCGCCCTAACCACTCGGAGGCGCGATCCAGCGCTCCGATCAAAGGCGGTAGTTGTGATTGTTGCGACATGGGGAGTGTCTCGTATCGAACGACTGAAAGAAGAACATAAGGTCCAAGACAATAGCGCATCTTCCCAGACAATGCAGCGCTGACCACTCACGCGAATTGAACGTTTTAGTTTTGTGCGTCGCGCAACGCAGTGAGGCAAGCGTCCGGCAGCGGAAGATCAACGGCGATGGGCAAGTGATCCGAGAATAGATGATCTAACACCCGCACCTCGGAGACGTCCAAACTTTGCGAGAGCAGGATGTGATCCAGCGCGCGACGCGGCTGCCAGGAAGGATAGCTGAGAAGCGGCTTTACCGGATGCAGCGGCAGCGAATCACTGAACCGTGCGTGAGCGTGAATCTGCTCCGGCGTGCAGTTCAAATCACCCATCACGACGACATGGCGTAGCGGGCGAATAATCTCGCTTAAATAGTCTAACTGGCGCGCGCGGCCACGGTGACTCAACGCCAAATGGGCCACGAAAACGTGTAGGGCATCCGGGCCATTTCCAAAACGCGCATGAATCGCCCCACGCCCGGGCAAGGTACCGGGCAAACGGTGCTCTTCAACTTGAGTGGGCGCTAGCCGCGAAAGCAAGCCGTTACTGTGCTGAGCAATACGGCCTAAGTTGCGATTAAGCTGCTGAAAATGATGAGCAAACCCAGCGCGAGCGGCAAGGTATTCGACTTGATTAACGCGGCTTGTGCGAAAACTGCCGCCATCGACCTCTTGCAGGCCGACGACGTCGAAACGCCCCATCACCTTCCCCATGATATCTAGGCGCTGGCTACGCTCGGGATGCGGGAGAAGGTGCTGCCAACTGCGGGTGAAGTAGTGGTGGTAGGCGGAGGTCTGGATGCCCACCTGCAAATTGAACGTGAGCAAACGCAGGTGGCCATCCGCCAACAGCGGTGACCGGGCATCCAGGTGACTCATAGGTGTATTTCCAAGCAGCGTACATCAAAGCAAATTAGCGAGACGACTCTGCGCGCTCCTCGCGGACTCGTTCAATCAGCGCGTCGGCAATTTGTGGCATGTTGGCCAAGCTACCGGCACTGCTCGGGGTGACGAGATAGCGGCCATCGACCATCAGTGCCGGAACGCCCATTAGCTGCATATCGCGCATGCGGCTATTGGCACTGCTAACGTCACTGCGCACGCTAAAGGAGGTCAGCGCTTCACGGGCTTCGTCTTCGCTCACGCCATAGTTGGCAAAGAATTCCGCCAACTCGTCGGTGTCTGTAAGCGATCGTCCTTCTTCGTGAATCGCATGAAAGAAATCGGCATGCAGCGCGTCTTCAATGCCTAACGATTTTGCCGCATAGAACGCGGTGGCGTGGGTGTTCCAGTCACCGCCCATGGTGGCGGGCTGGTGCACAACGCGCACATCGTCTTCTAGCGTTTCGTACCACTCGGTGACCTCGGGCTGCAGGCGATAGCAGTGAGGGCAACCGAACCAAAACGCTTCGGTGATTTCGATCTTATCATCATCCACTTGCGTCTCTACCGGCGTTTCCAGGCGCTCGTAGTGTTCACCTTCTACTAACTCCTGTGCGCTCGCCACGGCGGAGAGCGTAAGCCCTGCGACCGCAACCATTAGTGCTTTCCACATATCGGGCGTTCTCCACGTCAAGCAGGCCCATAAAAGATGGGCACCAAAAAAATAGCGAACCATAAGACTACTATCACAGCCTTATGGTTCCTTTGCCAGCCACAGCGTTTGCCCTAATAACATTTTCCCAACCACGCTTTCTCTAGCCACGCGTCCTCTAACCACACTTTGCCTAACGAAAAAGGCAAACGCCGGGCCAGCCAAGGGCAGGAGCTGAGCGGGACATCAACAGTGCTTAGTGCAGCCCCTGCACGTAGTTGGCAACCGCTTCCATGTCGGCATCGCTCATTTTAGAGGCGATATCGCGCATGATAGCGTTGGGGTCGTTGTGACGCTCACCGGCGGCAAAGTCTTGCAGTGTCGAAATTGTGTACTCCGAATGCTGCCCAGAAAGGGCCGGGTACACCGCCGTGCCGATACCCTGCCCCGTCGGCGTATGGCAAGCCGAACACGCAGGGATGCCTTTATTTATATCGCCAGCACGGTAGAGTTCCTCTCCACGGGCGAGCAACGCTTCATCGTCTTTAGCTTGACCAATGTTGGGGTCCATATTGGAAAAGTAAGCCGCGACGTCCCAGGCGTCTTGATCGGAGAAATCGTCAACCTGCCCAGCCATTTGTGGCACCTCACGATCTCCGTCGCGGATATCCATAATTTGCTTGGCGAGGTAGGACATCTGCTGGCCGGCTTGGTTGGGGAAAGATCCCACCGAGCTAATGCCGTTTTGCCCGTGACAGGCCGCACACGAGCCAGCCAGCTCTTGGCCAGCATTCGGGTCTGCATTGGCTTGCAGGTCTTCTTGAGCGTGAACGGTGCCAACGGCACCCATGGTAATTGCCAGGCTTGCCAGTAACTTTCTCATTGCTAATCCACTATGCCGTTAGTTGGTGACTGGTACGCACCCTGGGCGCTGCCCAGGTTCAGCAAATTACCAGGGTCAGCTCTGGGCGCCGCAAACAACCCACACAAAGCGCGAATTGTCGCTGACGTATAGAGCGCGATGGTACACTAGCGCCCCAGGTCGCAGTTATAAACCACTTGTATTATAACGAATCACCCCACCGGCGGGAATGCAATACCACGCCTGCTTTAGGGGTAATTCCAGCGCGCTTTCGCGCCTACTTTTGCTCTATTTTGCCAGGATGTACACCGATGACCGTAACACCTGCCACCGCCCCGGCTCTTAATTATTCCACCGCAAGCTTTATGCTCAGCGCGCCTTCGCTTGCCCAGTGCCCAGAAGATAGCGGCACTGAAGTCGCCTTTGCCGGGCGCTCGAACGCGGGGAAATCCAGCGCTATCAATGCCCTAACACGGCAAAACGCGTTAGCGCGCACCTCGCGCACACCGGGTCGCACACAGCTGATCAACTTCTTCAGCTTAATGAATACTACCTCACAACGCCTCGTAGATCTGCCCGGTTACGGCTATGCCAAAGTGCCCGAGGCAGTAAAGCGCGAGTGGCAAGAGCATCTTTCCGACTACCTGCGCGGCCGCCAAAGCCTTCGCGGGCTGGTGCTACTAATGGATGTACGCCATCCACTCACCGAGTTTGACCAGATGATGCTGGGCTTTGCCGATGAACGCGATATGCCGGTGCAGATACTGCTGACCAAGGCAGATAAATTAAAGAAAGGCCCGGCCAGTAGCGCTCTGCAAAAAGTCCGCGCCCAGCTAAGCGACTGGGACGACTTAGTCTCCGTTCAGCTCTTTTCGGCGCTGAAAAAAGACGGACTAGCACCTCTCTCTCAGCGCCTGGATCAGTGGCTAACGCTTCCCGACGGGGCCTAACCGCACCTCGACTACGCCCTTGTGCCTCTATTTTTCCCACCACGCCAGCACATCCGGCAGCTCTTTTACGTGAGCGATCCGCGTCACCCGTTCAGGCAACGCCTGATCGCCCGTTGCGTTGATCCATACCGCGTGCATCCCCAGTTGCTGCGCCGGCAGCACATCCTCCTCCCAAGAGTCGCCCACGTGCATCGCCCGTTCGGGCACCGCATCAAGCTTTGCCAGCGCGGTGAGAAAGGGCGTGGGATCGGGCTTGGGAGCGAGTAACTCGCCCGCCGCAATGGCCACGGGGAAGTGGTGCGCCAGCGGCTGCCGCGATAAGTGAATATTGCCATTGGTGATCGCCGCCAGCCGGTAGCGCCTGCGTAGTTCATGCAAAAGCGCGTCGACTTCCGGATGCGGCGTTACCTGCACGCGCAGGCGGTGAAACTCGTTCATCGCCGCCGCCGCCCACATTAATGCGGTACTCTTCACCACCCCCTGGGCTTGAAGCTGCTCCTCTAGGGCACGTAGGCGCAACCAAGTAAAATCGCCGCGCCGTTCGGTCACCTCACTGGCTAGGCGCTGGCGGCGCGCCACGTAATCCTGCAGCCCGTCTTCATAGGTCAGCGCCAAGGGTGGCTCACCGCGCTCAGCCCGCCAAACGTTAAACGCGGTGAGCAGCCAGCGATAGTGGCCCTCTTCGGTGCGCGCCATCACGCCCTGGTTGTCCCATAGGGTATCGTCGAGATCAAACGTAATCGCTTGCAGCGTGGCAATTTGGCGCATGGCTATGACTCGGGTGGTAAATCAGAAGACGTTGTCGACGCTCGGCGCCGTGCGCGCGGATGCGCCGCATCGTAGCTCTCGGCCAAGTGCTGCCAATCCAGCCGCGTATACACCTGCGTGGTGGAAAGATTCGCGTGGCCCAAAAGCTCCTGCACCGCGCGCAAATCCTGGCTGGATTCCAGCAGGTGGCTGGCAAACGAGTGGCGCAGCCGGTGCGGGTGCAAGTGCTCGGGTAACCCACGCTCGATGGCAAGCGTAGCCAAGCGTTTTTGAATCGCGCGGTGCCCCAAGCGGCGGCCACGCTGGCCTAGAAACAGGGCTGCTTCGCTCGCCGGGGCGAATTGTGCCCGCGCCGCCAGCCATGCATTCAGTGCATCGCGGGCGCGCCGCCCTACCGGCACCTGGCGGGGTTTGGCACCCTTGCCGATCACGCGCACGCGCTGCGGCTCTAGGTCGGTCATATCCAGCGCGGCAAGCTCCGCTAGGCGCAGCCCGCTGGAGTATAAAAGCTCCAACATCGCCTGATCCCGCAGCGCCAGCGGCGAGCCATCGTGGGGCGTATCGAGAAAATGGGCCAACGTATCCACATCCAACGGGCGCGGTAGGTGGCTTGGCTGCTTTGGCGTGCGCAAAAGCGTGACCGGGTTATCCGCCAATACGCCACGCGAAACACAATCATCGGCAAAGCGTGATAACGCCGCCCGCCGCCGCGCTAGGCTGCGCGGCGCGAGCCCGCGGCTTCGCTCACTGGCGAGAAACGCGCGCAAAAAAGTGGCATTCAACTCGCTGGTGGCAACGACGCCGCGTGCCTCGGCAAACGTGCAAAGCGCCACCAAATCGCGACGATACGCCGCGACCGTGGCGGGGCTTGCGTGCTGGCCCAGCGCCGCGAGAAACGCCTCGGTCTGGGTCGTCAGCTCAGCAGTCGGCGCGTTAGCCATGGGGCGACAGGCGAATCAGCAGACGGGCCGTAATATCCCCCAGATACTCGGTAAATAGCGTATCCATACTGGCGCGATATTGCTCCGGGTCGGGGCTTGCCAACAGCAAATAGCCGAGCGGCTCGCCCGCCGAGAGGCGTGTCACTGCGCAGGAGCCAGCTTTCTTAGGTGGCGATACGTGGGGCAGTAAGCACTTCCAGTCGCTCACACCCAGCTTAGCGCAGCGGCTGGTGCGGCCATCCAAAAGCGCCGCCAGCCTAGCGCTTGCGTGCTGGTTGAGCACATGGCGCGGCGGCTGCGGCGGGGCAGGTTCGGCGTCACTCAATTCGGGCGGGCACCAGAGCGCCAGCGCCGGCGTGTCGAAACGCTCGCTCATCTGCGTGGCCAGCGCCTGCGCCAACGCGTCGCGGTCGTCAGCTTCAACCAGCGCCAGCAATGTTTCACGCAGGCGGCGATACTGCGCCTCGTTATGCCGCGCGGCGTCGAGCAGCTGTTCTAGGCGCCCCTCCGCCGTTTCCGCGCGGGCACGCAGGTCGATCACTAACCGCTCCAGCAGCGAGACGGCGCCGTCGATATTCGGGTGCGGCACCTTGAGCTGCTGGAGCAGCCCCTCACGACCGACGAAAAAATCGGGATGGCGGGCCAACCAGAACGCTACTTGATCGGGGTCGAGCGTCTTGCGCGGTTCGGGGGCTTGAGACATCGCCATTCTCCCTAGAGGGTTTTCATCAGTACGAATAATTCAATGCGCTTAATTCAGTGCGACGCGGCCATCAAACACGCGCGTGGCGGGGCCAACCATGATGAGCGACGCTTCCGGGTCGGGCCATTCGATGGAGAGCTCACCACCAGGCAGGTGGACTTTAACCGGGCTTTTCAAAAGCCCCTGGCGAATGCCGCTAGCAACCGCAGCACAGGCCCCGGTGCCGCACGCTAGCGTTTCACCACTGCCGCGTTCGAACACGCGCAGGCGAATTTCGCTGGGGGAAACGACCTGCATAAAGCCGACATTCACCTTGTGGGGAAAGCGCGGGTGCGCCTCAATCGAGGGGCCCAAACGCGCTACCGGCGCGCTCTCGACGTTCTCGACCTCTAGCACCGCGTGGGGGTTGCCCATCGACACCACGCTGATTTCCAACACTTCACCGTCAACGTTCAGCTCATGCAAGGGCTGATCGCCGGGGGCGTCAAACGGCAGCGCAGACGGCGTGAACCGCGGACGGCCCATGTCAACGCGCACCTGGCCATCGTGCTGAATCGTCAGCACCAGCGGGCCGCCGCTAGTTTCGACATGAATTTCGTTTTTATGGGTCAAGCGCTGGTCGCGCACAAACCGGGCAAAGCAGCGCGCGCCGTTGCCGCAGTTCTCTACTTCGCTGCCGTCGGCGTTGAAGATGCGGTAGCGAAAATCCATATCCGGGTCGCGAGGCGGCTCCACCACCAGCAACTGATCAAAACCAATACCAAAGCGGCGGTCGGAAAGCTCGCGGACATGGGCATCGGTCAGGCGCGCGCGCTGGGTGACGAGATCCACCATCACAAAGTCGTTACCCAGGCCGTGCATTTTGGTGAAGTGCAGCAGCATTATCGCTCCTCTGCCTGGCCCAAGGTGCTATCGGGCAGTAGCGCTTCGCCGGCCCACAGGCTCTCAACGCTCTCGCGGCGGCGCACGACATAACAGGCGTCGCCATCGACCATAAGCTCTGCCGGGCGCGGGCGGCTGTTGTAGTTCGAGGCCATGACGAAGCCGTAGGCGCCGGCAGAGCGCACGGCGAGCAAATCATTTTCGGCAATCGCCAATTCGCGCTCTTTGCCTAAAAAGTCGCCGGTTTCGCACACCGGGCCGACCACGTCGTAGACGGCTCTCTCGCGTGCTTCGCGGGTATCCACCGGGACAATCGCCTGCCACGCCTGGTAGAGCGAGGGGCGAATCAAGTCGTTCATGCCTGCATCGACGATGGCAAAGTTCTTGCCTTCGCCCGGCTTTAAGAACTCCACGCGGGTGAGCATGACGCCCGCATTGGCGGCAATCGAGCGGCCCGGTTCAAACAACAAAGTGAGTTTTTTACCACCTTCCCAGCACGACAGACGCGAGAGCAACTGGCTGGCGTAATCAAACGGCTGGGGCGGCTTTTCATCGCGATAGGTCACGCCAAGACCACCACCGAGGTCGAGGTGCTCGATCTCGATACCGCGCTCGTGCAAGCGCTCCATCAGCACCAGCAGGCGCTCCAGGGCGTCCAGAAACGGCGCCGTCTCGGTCAGCTGCGAGCCAATATGGCAATCCAATCCCACCACCTTGACATGTGAAAGGCTTGCCGCAAACTCGTACACCGCAAGTGCTTCATCCACCGGTATACCGAACTTGTTGTCCTTAAGCCCGGTGGAAATATACGGGTGAGTGCCCGCGTCCACGTCCGGGTTGACGCGTAGCGACACTGGCGCGGTTTTGCCTAATTCACCGGCCACGGCATTTAAGCGCTCAAGCTCGGGGCGCGATTCGACGTTAAAGCATTTGATGCCGACTTCTAACGCCCGGGCCATCTCGTTTGCCTGCTTGGCCACCCCGGAAAACACGACCTTCGCCGGGTCGCCGCCCGCTTTGAGGACGCGCTCAAGTTCGCCCACCGAGACAATATCAAAGCCCGCGCCGAGCTTGGCCAAAAGCCCCAGCACGGCAAGGTTGGAATTTGCCTTCACGGCGTAGCAAATCAAATGCGACTGGCTACCCAGCGCCTCGGTATAGGCGCGAAAATGGCGCGCAAGCGTCGCCTTGGAGTAAACGTAGCAGGGTGTGCCGTGCTCAGCGGCGATCCGCGATAGCGGCACGTCTTCGGCGTAGAGCACGCCGTCGCGGTAGTTAAAGTGATCCATTTACCCCTCCTGCTCGGCGGCATTCGCATTGGCGGCGTCATCGGGCAAGTAGAGCGGCCCTTTTTGGCCACAGCCTGCCAGCAGCAACATCACGGCGACGCCGAATAATAGGCTCTTAACGCTCATGCCTGATCCTTAAGCACGGCGAGCGCTTCGCGTGCCCGTTGTGCGGCCGCGCGGACTTGATCCGGCGCGGTGCCGCCAATGTGATTACGCGCCGCGACGGAGCCTTCTAGCGTTAGCACCTCGAAGACGTCGCTTTCGATCACCTGAGAGAACTGGCGCAGCTCGTCGAGCGACATCTCGGAGAGGTCTTTCTCTTCTTTTAGGCCGTAAGCCACCGACTCACCGACAATCTCGTGAGCGTCGCGGAAAGCCACGCCTTTGCGCACTAGGTAGTCGGCAAGGTCGGTGGCGGTGGAGAAGCCCTTGCGCGCCGCTTCGAACATATTGACCTTTTTCGGCTCAATGGCCGGCACCATATCGGCAAAGGCTTTTAGGCAATCGCCCACGGTATCCACGGCGTCAAACAGCGGCTCTTTGTCTTCCTGGTTGTCTTTGTTGTAGGCCAGCGGCTGCGATTTCATCAGCGTCAAAAGCCCCATCAGGTGACCGTAAACGCGGCCGGTTTTGCCCCGCACCAATTCGGGCACATCAGGATTTTTCTTCTGCGGCATGATCGAGGAGCCGGTGCAAAAACGATCCGGCAGGTCGATGAAATCAAACTGCGCGCTGGTCCACAGCACCAGCTCTTCGCTCATACGCGACATGTGCATGAGCAAAATGCTGGCGAAGCTGACGAATTCGATGGCGAAATCGCGATCAGACACCGCGTCTAGCGAGTTCTCCGCCGGACGATTAAAGCCCAAAAGCTCAGCGGTAACGTGGCGATCAATCGGGTAGGTCGTCCCCGCCAGCGCCGCGGCGCCCAGCGGCATGACGTTAACGCGTTTGCGACAATCGAGCAGGCGCTCGTGATCGCGGGCAAGCATTTCCTGCCAGGCTAGTAAGTGGTGGCCAAACGTCACCGGCTGCGCCGTTTGCAAGTGGGTAAACCCCGGCATGATGGTGTCGGCTTCGCGGTCGGCAAGCGCGACCATGCCTTCGCGCAGGCGAATCAGCTCGACTTCGATGGCATCGATGGCATCGCGCATAAACAGGCGAATGTCGGTGGCCACCTGATCGTTGCGCGAGCGGCCGGTGTGAAGCTTTTTGCCGGTAATGCCGATTTTATCGGTCAGCCGCGCTTCGATGTTCATGTGCACGTCTTCCAGCGGCACCGACCACTGAAATTCACCGCGCTCAATTTCGTCGCGGATTTCGCTGAGGCCGGTGACGATTGCCTCGCGTTCATCATCGGTCAATACGCCCACCCGCGCCAGCATGGTGGCATGCGCCATCGAGCCCCGAATATCTTGCGCCGCCAGGCGCTGGTCAAAACTGACCGAGGCGGTGAAGCGCTCGACGAAGGCATCGGTAGGTTCGCTGAAGCGGCCGCCCCAGGACTGGTTGGTAGCTTGACTCATGACAACATGTATCCTGCGTAAACATTAAAAAAATCGTTGGTCAAAGTGTACCAGAGTCGCCCTACCAAGCGGCACGGCGATTTGCGATTTCGCCCTGCCGTGCTTTAGTGCTCAGCAGCGGGACGACGTCTTTTTTGCCCGTGGCGCAGTCGCTCCCGCTCGGCATGGCGGAATGCCTCTTGCACCAGCGCGCGCAGTTCGTCGTCGTCCCATGGTTTGGTGATAAATTTATACACACCACCCTGGTTCACCGCATCGGTCACGGTTTTCAGGTTGGTATAGCCGGAAAGAATCAGCTGTACCGTATCGGGGTAAAGTTCTTTCACCCGGTGCAAAAACGTCGTGCCGCTCATTTCAGGCAGCCGTTGGTCGCTGAGAATCACGTCTACGTCGTTCATCGCCATGTGCTCAAACGCGTCCTTGGGTTTTTCAACGGCGATAATCCGGTAGCCATCACGCCGCAGTACGCGGGTAAGCGCGCGCAGAATATTGGGCTCGTCATCGAGCAATAGCAGCGTACGCCCCCCTTCGCCCTCGACGTCCGTAACCCTTGGTACCACCGGGCGCTGCTCGCGCATAAAGCGAACCAAATCGTCAAACGGCATGGGCCGCGCGAAGTAAAATCCCTGGAAGGTATCGCATAGCTGCTTGCGTAAAAAGGCGTGCTGGGCGGCGGTTTCCACGCCTTCTACCAGCACTTCAAGCTCCATTTTGGCCGCCATGGTGACCACGCCTTCAATGATCGCGGCGTCGCGATGGTCGCTGATCACTTCACGCACAAAGGAACGGTCGATCTTTATCTTGTTGATCGGCAGCCGCTTGAGATAGCTCAGGCTAGAGAAGCCGGTGCCGAAGTCATCTAGGGCGATATGCACACCGAGTTCACGCAGCGCATCCAGCGCATGAATCGCTCGCTCGGCGCTCTCCATCAGCACGCCTTCGGTGAGTTCAAGCTCTAAAAGCGTCGGATCGAAGGCGCTGGCTTCCAAGGTGTGCTCAACCGATTCAAGAAAACCGGGGCGCTGAAACTGCATGGGGGAAATATTCACCGCCATGCTGGTGCGCCCAACGCCGAGCGCATTGAGCCGCTGCCCGTCGCGGCAGGCCGTCGCCAACACCCAGTCGCTGATGGGGATGATCTGACCGGTGTCTTCGGCCAGGCCAATAAACTCACCGGGAGGGATATAGCCACGCGCCGGATGATGCCAGCGTAGCAGCGCTTCAACACCGATCACACGGCCACTGGGGCTATGTATTTGCGGCTGGTAATGCAGCTCAAACTCGCTCTGCTCAATGGCCTGCTGTAAGGCACTACGTAACGCCACACGGGCGCTGACTTTTTGGTTAAGCTCCTCAGTGTACCACTGATAGGTGTTGCGCCCTTGGCGTTTGGCTTTGTACATCGCCAAATCCGCCTGCTGGATGAGCGCCTTCGGGCGGTCGGTTTTGCCGTCGCTGGTGGCAATCCCGATACTTGCAGTGATGCGCATCTCACTGCCGTTATGCCAATACGCGGAGGCCAGCTGTCGCAGCATCCGCTCAACGACGTAGAGTGCATCGCTTTCATCGGCGATATCCGGCAGTACCACCACAAATTCATCGCTGCCAAAACGGGCCACGGTATCCCACGGGCGCAAAACGGCCTCCAGCCGCTTGGCGACTTCGACCAGAATAAAATCGCCCACCTCATGCCCCAGGGTATCGTTAATCGGCTTGAAGTCGTCCAAATCAATAAACAGCACCGCCAAATAACGCTGATGCCGTTGGGCAATTTGGCAGCCCTGCTCTAGGCGCTGCGCCAGCAAGGTGCGATTCGGCAGCCCCGTGAGCGCATCATGGTTGGCGTTGTAGTTGAGTTGCGCCTGATATTCGCGCTGCTCGGTAATATCGTTTTGCACGCCGATATAGTGCGTTACCGCACCGCTCTCATCGCGCACTGGAGAAATATACAAATCATTCCAAAACAGCGCGCCATTGCGGCGGTAGTTGCGCAGCGTCACGTGCACTTCACGCTCGGCATCAATGGCTTCGTGCAACACCCTGACGGCCTGTGGGTCGGTCTCGTCCCCTTGCAAAAAGCGGCAGTTACGCCCCTCACGGGAGTAACCGGTAATGCGCTCAAAGGCCGCGTTAACGTACACGATCGGCAAGTCGGGCTGCCTGGCATCGGCAATCACAATGCCGTTGACGCTCGATTCCACACCGCGCTCAAGCAGCTTAAGTTGCCCCTCGGCCACTTTGCGCGCATGGATATCTTGAGTAGAGCCTTGCACTTGCTCAATCCTTCCAATCTCGTCGCGCACGGCTTGCCCCACCACCCGCACCCAACGCGTTTCCCCCTGGCGGGTAAGAATTTCTAATTCTTCATCAAAGCCCTCCCCTGTTTCGCTGCATTGGGTAAAGACGTGGCGAATGCACGCTTGCGAGCTGGGCATATAAAAATCGATAGCGCTTTCTATCGTGGGTTGATACCCCGGCTCGACGCCATGAATACGGCATATCTCATCGGACCAGACCGGCAGCCCGTCACGCATGTCGACGTACCAGCCACCAATCAGCGCGGTGTCACCGGCAATGTGAAAAAGCCGCTGATTATGTTGCAACTGCGCTTCCAATCGCTTGCGCTCGGTGATTTGGCGTGCAACCACGTAAATAATGCGATCCGCGCCTAGCGAGGCACTGACTTCTACCCAGTGGCGATGGCGTGAAGCGCTGACGAGTTGTAGCTCAAACACCTCCACCTCGTTCCCTTGCGCTAGCCGCGCTAAAATATCGGCGACCAGCGGCTGATCCGCTTCGCTAACCACGAGGGTATACGGGTGCGTTATAACAGCGCCTTCGCTGTACTCAAGCAAGGCTAAAAACGCAGGATTAACCTGCAAAAAATAGCCAGCTAAATCCACGCAGCAAAACAGATCATGGGACAGGGTAAAAAATTGCGCTAGCTGCCCAGGGATTGGGACTCGGGCCATAATGCATCCTAATAAAATTGTGTTGTTCTAGCGGGGAAGGGCAACGCCGGCCAACGATGTTTTTGTAGCGCTAATTTTTACTGTGTGGCCGGGTGCTTTATGATGAGAACTAACATAGTTTATCGGGCCGTGATAGCGGCGAAGGGAGAATAACGTGCAATCCATCACTAAGCTGCGTATCGCCACACGAAAAAGCCAACTGGCCATGTGGCAGGCCGAACACGTGCGTGACCGTTTAATCGCCGCCAACCCTGGGCTTGAAGTCGAGCTGATCGCACTTTCCACCAAGGGCGATAAAATTCTCGACACACCGCTTTCCAAAATCGGTGGCAAAGCGCTGTTCGTCAAAGAGCTGGAAGAAGCCATGCTGGATGGTCGCGCGGATATCGCCGTGCACTCGATGAAAGACGTGCCGATGCACTTCCCCGAGGGGCTGGGTCTTTCAGTGATCCTCGAAGGCGCCGACCCCACCGATGCGTTTGTCTCCAACCACTATAAAAGTGTCGATGAGTTGCCCGAAGGCGCGCGTGTCGGCACCGCAAGCCTACGCCGCGGCCTACAGCTTCGCGAGGCGCGCCCCGACCTTGAGATTCTTAACCTACGCGGCAATGTGCAAACCCGTCTAGGCAAGCTCGACGCCGGCGACTTTGACGCCATTATTCTGGCTACCTCCGGGCTTAAACGCTTAGGGCTTGAAGCACGCATTGCGCAAGCGCTACCGCCGGAAAT
This sequence comes from Vreelandella salicampi, assembly GCF_013415105.1. Taxonomy (GTDB): domain Bacteria; phylum Pseudomonadota; class Gammaproteobacteria; order Pseudomonadales; family Halomonadaceae; genus Vreelandella; species Vreelandella salicampi. Next base: position 77,362 of record NZ_JACCDF010000008.1, on the reverse strand, counting down.
CTGCCTGCCCGCGTGCGGCCAAGGGGCACTAGGTATTGAGTGCCGCCTGCACGACCCGGAGCTGACCTCACTGCTCGCCCCGCTCGATGATGCCGACACCGCCACCCGCGTGCGCGCCGAGCGGGCGATGAACACCCGCCTCGAAGGCGGCTGCCAGGTGCCTATTGGCGGCCATGCCGTGCTGGACAAAGCGAGTGAAACCCTGTGGCTGCGCGGCTTGGTCGGCAACCCAGAAGGCACCGAGGTGCTGCGCGCCGAAGGCAAAGGTTCTATGCACGAGCCGGAAGCGCTGGGTATTCGCGTGGCGGATGAGCTACTCGATCTCGGCGCGGGCGATATTCTTGCTGAGGTTTACGGTAGCCAGTGATGCCACCGGTACTGATCACTCGCCCCGGCGAGCGCGGCGCGGTACTCGCTGACGCGATTGAGCAGCGCGGCTTCGCCGTGGAGCTGCTTGGCGTGATACAGCTAGAAGCGCTGCCCGAAGACCCGGCGTTACGAAGCTTGTGGCTAGATATTGATCAGTATCAAAAAATCATCGTCGTCAGTCCCTTCGCCGCTGATTGCTTAAGTGCCGCGCTTGACCGCTACTGGCCTCAACTGCCCATCGGCATTGACTATTACAGTGTCGGTAGCGCCACGGCGCAAACGCTTCACGCGAAACTAGGCGTGCGGGTCCATGTACCGGCAAACAGCGGAGAAGATACCAGCGAGGCACTGCTCGCGCTGCCATCACTACAGCACGTTGACCGGCAAAAAGTGTTAATCGTCGCTGGGGATGGCGGTCGGGCACTGCTGGCCGATACGCTCAGCGCGCGCGGTGCCAATGTCACCCGTGCAAGCGTCTACCGCCGCGTCTATGCACCGCCTGATAACAGCGGAAAAACGCGGCTAACCCAGGGGAATTATCAGGCGTTGATTGTTACCAGCGGCGAACAGCTGCAACATCTGGCAAAATGGTGCAATCAGGCAGCCTTGAACCAACCGCTAATCGTTTCCAGTCGCCGTTTGGCTACACTGGCTGAAACACTGGGCTTTCGAGCCCCTACGGTAGCGTCAGGAGCAACACCGGCTGCGCTGACAGCCGCGTTGGCTCGGGCCTGCAACCCGCCGGGGACCGATGTCGATCAAGGAACTTAACAAGGGCTAGCGACAGATGAGCAAACAACCTAACGATCAGGACGATACGCAGAAGGCGTCCGCCGCGTCGTCGAACAGCCAACCGAAAGCCGGTGGCGCTAAGAACAGCGGCAATACGGCAAGCGCCAACACGGCCAAAACCGGTGCCAATAACTCGAGTAAAAATAGCGCGGGCTCAAATAAGCCAGCGTCCAACACCTCGAGCTCAGCCAATAATACGAGCTCAAATACGGAAAGCGCGCGCCCTTCTGGCAATAAACCGGATAGCAAAGAGGCGGATAATAAAGCGCAGCGCAGCGCTAGCGACAAAAACGCCGCCGCCAAGCCCCCCACGAAAGCCGCTCCTGCAAGTGGTGCATCAGGCCAAGCGTCAGCCAATAAAACCAGCGGCAGCGCTTCAAGCAGCACACCGCCCCCCGCCAGTTCCCCCCAAAGCAAAAGCGGTGGCGGCGGCAAAGGCGGTATCGTGGCGATCATCCTGGTGATTCTCCTAGCGATTGCCCTGGCGTGGCTCGCCTGGCAAGGTTGGCAGCGCTTGGAGAGCCAGCAGCAGCGTATTGATGAGATCTCTCAACAGGCAAGTAACAGCGCCTCGCAAGATGCGCTCAGCGAACTCGAATCGCGCCTTGAAAGCGCCGAAGAGCAGCGTAACCAAACGCTCGACGATACCGTTAGCGAGCTGCGTGACGACTTTGCAAGCTATCGCTCAGAGGTCAACGGCACCTTGGATGACGTGCTCAGCCAGCTCTCTCAAGAGCAAGATACCGACGAACGCGAGTGGCTACATGCCGAAGCGGCCTATCTTTTGCGCCTCGCCAATCAGCGCCTGCAGCTTGAGCGCGATGTCGAAGGTTCCGCCGCGCTTCTTCGCACCGCCGACGAGCGCTTAGCCGATGCCGACAACCCGGCACTCACCCCGATTCGTCGCGAAATTGCCAGTGAACTGGCCGCACTCGACGCCGTGCCGCGCGTTGACCGTACCGGTATTTACCTGGCGCTAAATGCGCAGCAAGAGCGTATCGCCACGCTGCGTTTAGACCAAGAAGTCGTCGACGCTGAGCCGGTTACGTCTAAGATAGAAGAGCCGCCCACCGGCACCTTCCAGCGCCAGCTGGCACGTTTTGGCGAAGAGCTCAAAGAGCTGGTAGTCATCCGCGAACACGACGAAGCGCTTGAGGCGTTGATCACGCCAGAGCAAGAGTCGTACCTGCGCCAGAGCCTGCGCTTAATCCTTGAGCAATCGCAGTTGGCCCTGCTCAAAGAGGAGCAAGCACTGTTTGAAGCCAGCCTCGATAAAGCACTGACGCTACTTAACGGCTACTACGACACTTCGCGCAGCGAAACCCAAAGCGTTATCGAGCGCCTAGAAGAGCTCAAGCAGACTCAGGTAACGCCGGAACTTCCCGATATCAGCGGCTCTCAGCAAGCGCTTAGCGAGTTCATCGACAACCGCTATGAGTCGCGCAACGAAAACGGAGGTGAGGCATGAGAAAGCTCGTTCTCCTCATCATCGTCGGGCTGGCCGTCGGTGCCTTTTTCGGGCACCTGATGATGTCCGTGCCCGGCTACTGGCTGATACGGGTCGGCGACACCTCCGTACAAACCTCGTTCTGGTTCGGCTTGGTACTGCTGCTCGGTGCGTTTATCGTCTTGCACTTTGCGCTGCGCCTTTTGGGCGGCATTATTCGCCCGGTCGGCCGCTTTCGCACCTGGAATAGCCGCGCCCGCAACCGCCGCGCCATGAAGCGCACTGTACGCGGGCTCGTCGCGTTGACCGACGGGCGCTGGAAAAAAGCCGAGAAAACCCTCGTACGCGCGGCGGATGATTCCAGCACGCCGCTGGTCAACTACCTCTCCGCCGCCCTTGCTGCGCATTACCAAGGGGACTACGAGACATCGCAAGAGCACTTGAACCAAGCACAGCTCACGACCGAAGGCGCTGACACCGCCATTGGCTTGATGCAGGCGCAGCTGATGATTGATCGTCAGCAGCCGGAAGAAGCCTTGGCGATTCTTAATCGTCTGGATAAAAAGCTGACCAATCACCCCCAAGTGCTCAAGCTACTCAAGCAGGTGCATTTAAGCGTCAACGATTGGGACGGCTTACGCCGGTTGGTTCCGCGTCTCGCGGCGCAAAAATTGATCTCGACCACCGAGCGTGAGCAGCTTGAATACCGCGCCTACCGCGAGCTCATTGTGTTTGAAAGCAAAAACCCCAGCGACGTTGAGCGTGTGCGTAGCCTCTGGGCCGACATGCCCGACTACCTGCGCGCCAACACCGAGCTAATTGTGTTCTACACCGAGGCGCTGGTGCAGGCAAACGAAGAGCCCATTGCCGAGCGCCTGTTGGGTCACTCGCTCGACCACCACTGGGATGCTCGCCTGGTGAAACGCTACGGCCTGCTCAATGTCGATGCGCGCCGTCAGCTAACAAAAGCCGAGCAGTGGTTGAAAGAGCGCCCCAATGACCCTGAACTTCTGCTTGCCTGCGGGCGGCTTTCGCTACGCACCGGCCAGTGGAGCAAAGCGCAAGAGTATTTTGAAACTAGCCAGCGTCAGCGTCCCAACGGCGTGGTATGCGCGGAACTGGCGCGTTTATACGCAAGCTTAGGTGAGCATAATAAGAGCCAGCTCTACTATCGCCACAGCGTGGAAATGCTGGCGAAATCGCTGCCTTCGCTACCGCAGCCTAGCGATAGCAGTGCTTCAGACGCTGGCGCTTCCAGCAAAAAAGCAACGAAAAGCGACGCGAAAAAAAGCGCTTAGCGCTTACCACGTCGTAAACGCATGCTTCACCAACGCGCATAGGCGGGTGCCCAACGGGCACCCGCTTTTTTTAATTCGCCGCACGCATAATCGCCTCCAGCGCGGCGTGGTACCCCTGGGTGCCCAAGCCTGCGATCACCCCATCGGCGCGCAATGACACGTAGGAGTGGTGTCGAAACGCTTCACGCTGGTGAACGTTGGAGATATGCACTTCGATTACCTTGCCATCAAAGGCGTTAAGCGCATCCAAAATGGCTATGGAGGTGTGCGTATAGGCTGCCGGGTTGATAATAATCGCGCCGGTACCGTCATCACGCGCCGTATGGATGGCATCGATGAGCTCACCTTCGTGGTTGCTTTGGCGATAAACCAGCTCCCAACCGGCGAGCAGGGCTCGTTCGTGCAGGGCGTGGTTCACATCCTGCAACGTTTCATCGCCGTAGATTTCCGGCTGCCGCGTGCCCAAAAGGTTCAGATTCGGCCCATGTAACACCAAGATTTTTTGTTGCATCGGTTGCTCTCCTTTAACGTCCCACCATGATACAAAATTACGCCCACTCCAGCGCTCTGGATAAAAAAAACGGATCTTGAGTCTTCCCAAGATCCGTTTATCAGCGTCTGTTTACATCATGGCTAAGTTTAGGGATCATCCTCCAAGCTCGCCGCCCAAGAGACGATATCGTCCGAGGGGCGCAGGTTTGCTTCGTGGCCCGGCGGCATATCCGGTAGCTCGTGGGCAATGCCTTTGTGGCAGTCGATACAGGTTTCTTCCCCTGAAGCTAACGACGTGGAGTGAGAACGAGCAGCGCGCTCGCTCTGTTGGGTGAAGTCCATCGAGTCAAACTCGTGGCAGTTACGACACTCCAGCGAGTCGTTGGCCTCTAGTCGCTCCCATTCGCGCTGTGCGAGCTCCAGGCGCTTGGCTTCGAACTTCTCCTCGGTATCAATCGTGCCAAAAATCCAACCCCACACCTCTTTTGACGCCTCCATCTTGCGCGCCACTTTGTCGGTCCAGTCGTGCGGCACGTGGCAATCCGAGCAAATCGCGCGCACGCCGGAACGGTTGGTGTAGTGGATGGTCGACTTAAGCTCCTCTAGGGGCTGCTGCATCTCATGGCAGGAGACGCAAAACTGCTCCGTGTTGGTCGCCTCCATCGCGGTATTAAAGCCACCCCAAAAGATGATTCCGGCGATAAAGCCACCTAGGGTCAAAAAACCCAGGCTGTAGTGAACACTCGGCCGAGTGAAAATGTGCCAATAACGGGCGAGAAATCGCTTCATGGCTCACCTCCCTCACGTTCACGAATCGCCTCTGTCAGCACTTCATCCACGGTGCGGAACTGATTTTCCACCAACGGCTTGGCGTCGGTTTGCGGCACGTGACACTGGGTGCAGAAGTAACGATCCGGCGAGACGGCGGCCAGCACCTGCTTATGGCGATCCATAAAGTGGGTGATGCTCACCATCGGTGCCCCGGCGTCCACCGCGTCCTCGCGGCTGTGGCAGGTCAAGCAGCGGTTGCTGCGCTTGTCGACCTGGTAGTCGCGAATCGTATGCGGAATTACCGGCGGCTGTTCGGGATAGTTCAGCACTTCGCGCCCGGCTTGCTTGGGCTGGCCGGCGATGGGATCGGCCGACAATGTTTGGCTGGCGGTGCCGCCTGCGCGTAGGCCATCCGGCGCGGCCGGGTCTTGGCGTTCCTGTGCTGCCGCACTGCCTGCAACCAGTACAAAGAAAACACTAAGCAGGGAAACCATTAACCGTTTCATCACAAGGCTCCTTATGGCGCTTACGCCAAGTTGACAAGTTCAAGACGCACAGCGCACTTCTTGAAATCGGTTTGCTTAGAGATCGGGTCGGTCGCATCCAGTGTGACTTTATTGATCAGGTGCGACGCATCGAAAAACGGCACGTAAACCATCCCTTGGGGCGGTTTCACGCGACCGCGGGTTTCAACGCGCAAACGCACCTCGCCACGGCGGCTGGCGACGTTGATTTCGCTCCCGCGGCGAAAGCCTTGCTTGCGGGCATCGTCTGGGTGCATATATGCCAGCGCCGCCGGCACCGCTTTATGCAACTCCGGCACGCGTCGCGTCATGGAGCCTGTGTGCCAGTGCTCCAGCACACGGCCTGTGCAGAGCCAGAAGGGGAATTCGTCATCCGGCACTTCTGCGGGCGGCTCATGCGGCAGCGCAAAAATCAGCGCACGGTTATCCGGCTTGCCGTAGAACTGCACGCCCGTTCCCTCTTCGACGTAGGGGTCACGCCCCTCGCGATAACGCCATAGGGTCTCCTCGCCATCGACAACCGGCCAGCGCAGCCCGCGGGTTTCGTGATACACATCGAAGTTCGCCAGATCTTTGCCTTTACCGCGTCCAAAGCGGGCGTACTCTTCGAACAACCCCTTCTGGATGTAGAAGCCAAAATCCTCCGATTCGTGGTTGTTATAGCCCTCGGAAATATCGGAAAGCGGGTATTGATCCACCTGGCCATTAGCGAACAGCACCTCAAACAGTGTTTTATCGCGCATCTCAGGGGCTTTGTTGAGCTGCTCCTCGGGCCACACCTCATCAACGCGTATGCGCTTAGAGAGTTCTACCGTTTGCCATAGATCGGAGCGCGCCTCACCCGGGGCCGGCACTAGCTCGTGGAAGAACTGCGTGCGCCGCTCGGAGTTACCAAACGCACCCTCTTTTTCCACCCAGCCGGCAGTAGGCAGAATGAGATCGGCGTTTTGTGCCGAGACAGTGGGGTAAATATCCGAAACGATGACGAATGACTCTGGGTTGCGCCAGCCGGGTAAAATCTCCTGCATGGAGTTGGGGCCGGCCTGGACGTTGTTGGTCACCTGCGTCCAGTAAACCTTCAAATCGCCATCTTTTAAGCGCCGGCTCTGCTCCACGGCGTGAAAGCCCACTTTGGCGGGAATCGTGCCTTCCGGCAGTTTCCAGATCTCTTCAGCTTTTTTACGGTGATCGGGGTTCATCACCACCATATCGGCGGGCAAGCGGTGGGCGAAGGTGCCGACCTCACGCGCTGTTCCGCAGGCGGAGGGTTGACCAGTCAGCGAGAAGGGGCTGTTGCCAGGCTCCGAAATTTTGCCGGTCAAAAGGTGGAGGTTGTAAATCAGGTTATTCACCCACACGCCCCGGGTGTGCTGGTTGACGCCCATGGTCCAGAACGTCATCACCTTCTTGTCGGGGTCAGCGTATAGCTCGGCAAGCGCTTGCAGGCGGCTCTCCGATACGCCGGATTCACGTGCCGCACGCTCTAGCGTATAAGGTTTGACGTACTCGGCGAACTCGTCAAACGACATCTCCGACCAGCTATTGGCATTATCCGCATTGGCGGCCGCCTGCTGCAGCGGGTGCTCATCGCGCAACCCGTAGCCAATATCCTCGGTACCGCGGGCAAAATTAACGTGGCGATCCACGAAGTCTCGGTTCACACGGTCGGTTTGAATAATATGATTGGCGATGTAGTTAAGAATGGGGATATCCGCATGGGGGCTCATCACCATGGGTATATCGGCCAAATCAAAACTTCTGTGCTCAAAGGTCGAGAGCACGGCGACTTGAGTATCCGGGAAAGAGAGTCGGCGGTCGGTCACCCGTGTCCAAAGAACCGGGTGCATCTCCGCCATATTGGAGCCCCAAAGCACAAAGGCGTCGGCGTGCTCAATATCGTCGTAGACGCCCATCGGTTCGTCCGAACCGAATGTGCGAATAAAACCGAACACCGCAGACGCCATGCAGTGGCGCGCGTTAGGGTCGATATTGTTGGTGCGAAACCCGCCCTTGAAAAGCTTGCTTGAGGCGTAGCCTTCCCAAATGGTCCACTGGCCTGAGCCAAACATGCCCACGCTATCCGGGCCGTGGTCACGAATGGCGGTTTTAAACTTATCGGCCATGATATCGAGCGCTTCGTCCCACGAAACCGGCTCAAAATTGCCATTTTTGTCATAAACGCCGTTGCTTTTGCGCAATAGCGGCTGGGTCAAACGGTCTTCGCCGTACAAAATCTTGGACAGAAAGTAGCCTTTGACGCAGTTGAGGCCACGGTTGACCTCCGACTGATTATCCCCATGGGTGGCGACGATTTTATCGTCGTAGGTTCCCACCATCACGCTGCAGCCAACCCCGCAAAAGCGGCACGGGGCTTTGTTCCAGTTAAGCTGCGTTAGCTCGGAATTCGTAATCAAATTACTCGCGCCGGCGGGGATACTCATCCCCGCCGTTGCCGCCGCAGCCGCCGCCGCGTTGGCTTTAACAAACTCTCGACGTGTTAGCTTCATGGCTCTCCCCCTTTTTCCTTTTTTTTGTCTTGAGTCGCTAGTCTTGTGGCTCATCAGCGGTGTCTGCCGCTAACACCTCGTGGTACACCAGCGCCGCATCCAAAACCCCTGGCTGCTCGCGTACCGTATCCATCAGTCGCAGCAGCATTTTTTCATTGCTGTTTTCGGCGACAACGACGAGCTTTCCCGCTTCGTCTTCGCCTCGGATGTCGCAATTGGGCTGCTCGGCCAACCACTGCGCCGTCGCGGCCAGTGCATCAGGCTTTACGTGAACAATAAAACTCACGATATGCAGCGAGTTATCCAGCATAAGCGTTTCCCTTTATGTTCCTGCTGGGTGCAGGTTAACCATGGTGATCGCGTCATTCGGACAGGCGGGCTGGCAAGCCCCGCAGCCGGTGCAGCGCTCGCTATCCAGTACCGGTGTGGGCGGCTTACCGCCCGCTACCAGCGGAAACGCGATCGCTCGCCATTCGCAAGCATCCTGGCAGCTCTGGCAGTGGATCCCGCCAAGCGCCAAGCAGTGCGGCGCAATCTCGGCGCGCCAGGGAAAAGCGGCGGCATTGACCGCGCCGCTTTTAGGCGGCAAAAGCGCCTCGGGCTCGCACACCTCGGCGCATTCACCGCACAACGTGCAGCCATCCTGGGCAAAGGAGATTTCGGGATACCCCCCACCGCCACGCACTAACACTTTCTCAGGGCACTGTGTAATACAGGCGTCGCAACGCGTACACACCGTAAGAAAATCATCCCGTGCCCAAGGTGGGCGTTTAACATTCGCTTTACCCGTTAAAGAGCGAAACAATTGGCGCCGCTGATTGTTATGTCCGTGGTTATGCAAGCGCATACCAACGCTCCTTAAACGTGCGTTCAAAATAGTGGAATGATAATAAATCCGCTTTAGTGACTGTTTATTGAGTTCGTGTTATTCGTCACTTTATGTTTAACGCACCGTCATAAAACGGCGGTACGGATACGTATTCCCGTTTATGCCGGTGGCCCAGGCGGGCCGGCAAACATTTGAAATATCCACACGGCAAAGCCGTAACCGCCCACTACGCCGACGGCCAAGATAGGAAAGAGCAGAATAATGATAAATAAGAAGAGTTTTAATTCTTTCGCTTTAAGTGATTTATTATCATTCGCCATACCGCTATTGCTGTCCGACATTTTTTCTCCCCCTGATGACAAAACTCCACTTTTATGCGGAAGCGGCTAATTAAATAGCATGCCTGTGGTTATTTGACGCAGCTTAAGCCTTAAAGCTGACTTAATCCTTAACTTAGATCAACCTTCTGGTATTCGCGAGGGTCAGGCTTACGTTTTTGACGCACTAAGGCGTTGCCCGATATAGGCCGCGATCAACCAACCGCTAACGCTTAGTAATACATAAAGCAGCGCCAACACTGCCTGATTCCGCTGCCATAGCAGCAGCGCTTCTAAGCTAAAAAGCGAAAAGGTGGTAAAACCGCCGCAAAAACCGGCAAGCCAAAAGTGGTGCCAGCGGGAAACGTGGCCTTGAGGATGTTGGCGGGCCTGAGTCGCGAGCCAGGCGATGAGCCCCGAGCCGATCACATTGACGGCGAGCGTCGCCCAGGGAAAAAGCGGCCCCAACGTTTGCAGGGCACCCATCCCGATCACATAGCGCAACCCGGCGCCGAGCGCTCCGCCAAGGCCGACGGCGGCATAGGTTTTGAGTGTATTTTTGTTACCTTTGTTACGGGCTGTCATAGCGTTACCCCAGCACCTGCATGAACATATCGCTCGTCGCAGAGCCCGTTACATAGCCCAAGGCTACTAAGGCAATACCGCCCGCCACACTGGTTAGCAGATAGCCCGCTGACGCTTGCCGACGCGTTTGCTGCCACAGCGTGAGCGTTTGTAGGCTCAACGACGACACCGTGGAGTAGCCACCTAGAAGCCCCACTGCGGCGATCCCCCACCCTAAGCCATCGAGCGACACTGTAAACGCTTGCCAAGCGCCAAATGCAGCGCCAAGCAAAAACGCCGCCGATAAATTCACCGTAAGCGTACCCCAAGGAAAGCGCGTGCCCGCGCGGCGCGAAACCACATTACCCACCCACAGGCGTAGCATGGCACCTGCAGCCCCGCCGAACATCACACCAATCAAGCCTGTCACTGTTAACATGCTATTTCTCCAACATTAGATTCCCACGCCATGACTCCACCGCTCTACCTAGGCCTGCCGATGTGGGCAAACCTTGATTGGCAAGGCACCCTCTACCCGCCCCATGCCAAAAACGAGCTGCTGCGCGACTATGCTGCCGTTTTTTCCAGCGTGGAAGGTAACACTACGTTTTATAGTGGAGCCCCGAACGCCGCAACGGTCAGCGCCTGGGCAAGGCAAGTACCCGACACGTTTCGCTTTTGTTTTAAACTGCCGGCTTACATGACTCACGAGCAACGCTTGAGTCGCCTAGACGCAGCGTGGGCCTTTTTAGACGCGCTCACCCCGCTACATTCCCGACTCGGCCCGACTATGGTGCAACTGCCGCGTGATTTTGGCCCTCGCGAGTTACCCAAACTAGAAGCATTGCTCGCTGCCTGGCCCGCCCATTTACCCTGCGCAGTGGAAGTCCGCCACCCGGAATTTTTCCACAAGGGGAGCGCCGAGCGCGACCTCAACCAATTGTTGATAACTTTCCATGCTAACCGTGTGATGCTAGATGTACGCCCCCTTTTTTCCACGCCGCCCCAAGGCTACCCAGGCCTTGCACACGCTCAGCAAGAAAAGCCGAAACTCCCGCTACACGTGCTTTCCACGGCAGATCAGCCAGTAATTCGTTACATTGGGCATCTTGACAAACAGATTAACAGCGGCTATTTCGAGCCGTGGAAAAAGAAGCTAAGCCTGTGGATAAATCAGGGGAAAACCCCTTTCTTATTTGTGCATACTGCGGATAATCGCCGCTCGCCGGAGCTGGCCCGCCACCTATATCAACAGCTTGCTGAGTGCACCCCCCTATCCGAGCTCGCTGCGTTTGCAGCGGTAAAGCAAGCCCCGCTGTTTTAACGCCTTTATCAGCTAACCCGACTGGCATGCGCGCGTTTGATCAGATAAATTGCCCTTACTTTCGGAAAATGCTGGCAATTCGACATACGAATGCGGCTATCTTTAGCTGTTTTCGTACGTCACATTCCGAAACGGTGCATTAATGCATCAACAAAACAAAGTACTACAACGTAACCCAATAACAGGTGATGTATGGCAAAACTTGCGCATGCGCAATGGTCATCGAAGATGGCATTTGTGCTCGCGGCTGCGGGTTCCGCAGTCGGCTTAGGGAATATTTGGCGCTTCTCTTACCTTGTCGGTGAGAGCGGCGGGGCAGCATTCGTTCTCGTTTACCTCGCTTGCGTGGCGCTGGTGGGCGTGCCGATTTTGATCTCCGAGTGGATGATAGGCCGTCGCGGGCAGAAAAACCCCATCGACAGCATGGCGGAGATCGCCGAAAAGAGCGGCAAAACGAAAGCCTGGGCGCTGGTGGGTTTCAGCGGCATGCTGGCAGGGTTCTTGATCCTGTCGTTTTATAGCGTGATCGGCGGCTGGTCGCTCAACTACACCTTAAGCGCGGTGACTGGCGCCTTTAACGGCCAGGATGCGGACAGTATCAGTGCGATCTTTACCGGCATGCTGGCAAGCCCCGGTACGCTGCTTTTGTGGCACTCGGCCTTTATGCTGCTGGTCATTGGCATTGTCGCCCGCGGCGTTACCAAGGGCCTGGAAAGCGCGGTTCGCGCCATGATGCCGGCGCTTGTGGTCCTGATGCTGATTTTGGTCGGCTATGGCATGACCACCGGCCACTTCGGCGAAACGCTCGCTTTCATGTTCAGCCCTGACTGGGGCGCACTGGATGGCGGCGTGGTATTGGCAGCCATGGGGCAAGCGTTCTTCACGCTCTCGCTGGGTATGGGCATTATGATGGCCTACGGCTCTTACCTGGGCGAAGACGTCAACCTACTCAGTACAGCGCGTACGGTGATTATTCTCGATACGGCGATTGCATTGCTTGCCGGTCTTGCGATCTTCCCCATCGTGTTTGCCAACGGCTTAGATGCCGGAGAAGGCCCAGGGCTGATCTTTATCACGCTACCCAATGCCTTTGGCAGCATGACCGGCGGTGTGATTCTCGGCCTGATGTTCTTCTTGTTGCTTACCTTTGCCGCGCTCACCTCGGCGATTTCGCTGCTGGAGCCGACGGTCGAGATGCTAGAAGAACGTACGTCGCTACCGCGTGTTACAGCCACGATCGTCAGCGGTGTTGCCGTTTGGCTACTGGGTATCGCGGCACTGCTATCGTTTAACGCTTGGTCCGAGTTTTTGATCTTCGGGCTCAATATCTTCGACCTTCTAGATACCTTCACCGCGAAGATCCTGCTGCCGCTGACTGGCTTGGGCGCCGTCGTCTTTGTTGCTTGGCGCTTGGATCGTAAGAGCGTGGAAGAAGAGCTTAGACTCTCTGCCACCGGGCTTAGCGTGTGGAATATCATCGCGCGCGTGATCGCACCCATTGGGGTTATCGCAGTATTTGTCACCGGCTTTATGTAAAAACCGGCGCTACCACGATAACCCCGCCGCCCTGCCACAATGGCAGGGCGTTTTTATTTGGCGAACCGCGCGGCCGCTTAGCGCGGGATTTCAGCTTTAGTGCAGTTCGTGCTCGATGGGTTCGTCATCGTGCTCGGGCAAATCCGCAATCTCTTGCGAGAGTTTTTGAAACTCGCGGTGCAGCTCGATGCCACGGCGGGCACGCAGGTTGCGTTGTGCGCACGCGCGCTTACGCTGGGTATGTTTATCGACTTCCATGCTCATAAAAATATCGAGCAGTTCGCTTTTAACCGAGGTGACTCGTTCGACATTTCGCATAATCGACGCTCCTTCGGGCGGCTGTTGTGAACAGCGGATCATATCCACAGTGACGTTTCCCGCCTGTTTGCATCCCGCTTTCCCGCGATGATGCAGTGCGGCACTGCTATTTTTACTATACCGCAGTTGACAAAATGATGAAGGCCGCGACAAAAAACCGTCCACGCCTTTTAAACGCACCGCCCGACACAAACGCGAGACTGCCCATTTTGCCCGTGACTCAGGCATACTATTGCCTCGCACGCATCAATAACGAAGGAGCTGAACGTGAGCCGCGCCCTGTTCGATGAAATGAGACGCCGCATGGAGCACTTTCGCCGCTCCGAGCAAAAAGTGGCGCGCTTTGTGCTGCGCAATCCTGAAGAAGTGATCCACATGCGCATCGTGGACCTGGCCACTGAAGCCAAGGTAAGCGAGCCCACCGTGGTGCGTTTTTGCCGTGCGCTAGGTTGCAACGGCTTTCAGGATTTCAAGCTCCAGTTGGCGCAGATGCTCGCGACCGGTACCCAGTTTGCACAGTTCTCGATGAACGATAGCGACTCGGTCGCCGAGTTCTCCCACAGCATTTTCGATTCCACCGTCGGCACGCTGCTCTCGGTGCGCGACCGTTTGGATAACAACGCCCTAGGACGAGCGGTCAATGCACTGGCGATGGCCAACCGGGTGGAGTTTTACGGCTTTGGCGCCTCCGGTGCGGTAGCGTTTGACGCCCAGCACAAGTTCTTTCGCCTGCAAATTTCCACCTCCGCCTACGCCGACCCGCACATGCAAAACATGTCGGCGGTGACACTCAAAGAGGGCGACGTCGTGGTGGCGATCTCGCAGACCGGCCGCACCAAGGCGCTGGTCGCCAGCGTGCGCCTGGCCCGCGAAGCTGGGGCCACGGTCATTGGCTTATGCCCCAGCGACTCGCCGCTGTCCCATGAAGTGAGCCTGCCGCTATATATCGATGTTCACGAAGACACCGAAATCTACACCCCGATGAGTTCACGGATTGCTCACCTGGTGCTGGTGGATGTGCTGGCGGTAGGCGTCGCCAAAACCCGCGGCCCCAAGCTTGCCGAGCAGCTCAAAGCGGTGAAAAAGAGCCTCAACCCGCTGCGCTTTCCCGAAGAGGGCTAACGACGCCTATGGTTAGCGTCTCTGTGGTAGACTGAGCGACCATTTTTCGACCCCGGCAGCGGCTTTTATGGATGACGTCACGGCGATTCTTGATCAGCTCAACGGCGATCAGCGCGAAGCGGTAAGCGCCCCGCAAGGCAACCTATTGGTGCTGGCGGGCGCCGGCTCCGGCAAGACTCGCGTACTGGTTCACCGCATCGCCTGGCTGATGCAGGCCGAAGGGCTCTCGCCCTACGCGCTCCTGGCGGTTACGTTTACCAACAAGGCCGCGCGCGAAATGCGCACCCGCTTAGAGGCTCTGCTCGGCATTTCGCTGCGCCACGTCTGGGTCGGCACCTTTCACTCAATCGCCCATCGGCTCTTACGCACCCACTGGCAGGACGCCCGGCTACCCCAGCACTTTCAGATCATCGACTCCGACGACCAATTGCGCTTGGTCAAACGCCTGCTGAAAGACTTCTCCATCGACGATGAGCGCTTTCCGCCGCGCCAAGTGCAGGGGTTTATCTCCGGCTGCAAAGAAGAAGGGCTGCGCCCGCATCAGGTCGATGTTGCTGGCGATGCCTACATGGGGCAGATGGTCGAGCTTTACGAGCGCTACCAGCTGACCTGCGACCGCGGCGGGCTGGTCGATTTCGGCGAGCTTCTGCTCAGAAGCCTGGAGCTTTTGCGCGACAACCCGGCCCTGCTCGCCCACTACCGTGCGCGCTTTGGCCACGTGCTGGTCGACGAGTTTCAGGACACCAACACCCTGCAGTACGCCTGGCTGAAGCTGATCACCGGCATGGAAATTCCCATGACCGTGGTCGGCGACGATGATCAATCAATCTACGGCTGGCGCGGCGCTAAAGTGGAAAACATCCGCCGCTTCGAGCAAGAATTTCCCCAGGTCAAAACCGTGCGCTTGGAGCAGAACTACCGCTCCACCAGCGCGATTTTGGAAGCCGCCAACACGCTGATTAGCCACAACAGCGAACGGATGGGCAAAAACCTGTGGACCGAAGGCGCCGAGGGCGCGCCGATTTCGGTTTACGCCGGATTTAACGATCTCGAAGAAGCGCGCTTTATCGTCGATACCATCAAGGAGAAAGTCGACGAAGGCTTTAACCGCCGCGATATGGCGATTCTCTACCGTTCCAACGCTCAATCACGGCTACTCGAAGAGACGCTGATTCGCCAGGGCATGCCCTACCGTATCTACGGCGGCCATCGCTTCTACGAGCGTTTGGAGATCAAAAACGCCCTGGCCTATCTGCGGCTGTTGCTCAATCGCGACGACGACGCCTCGCTGGAGCGGGTGATCAACGTGCCCACCCGCGGCATCGGCACGCGCACGGTGGAAATACTCCGTCAGCACGCCCGCGAGCACAGTGTCTCGCTATGGCAGGCGCTCCACGACACCGCCCAAGGCGGCACGCTCAAAGGCCGCGCCGCCAATGCCGTGCAAGCGTTTGCCAACCTTATCGAGCAGCTCGATAACGACGCCGCTGGGCTTTCGCTGCATGAAATTATCGATCACGTCATCGCCCGCACCGGCTTGATTGAGCACCATCAAAGCGAAAAGGGCGAGAAAGGCCAAGCGCGGGTGGAAAACTTAGAAGAGCTCATCAACGCCGCTCGCGCCTTTACCCAGGGCGATGTATTCGACGCCCCAGAGGCCGGCGAGGGCATGGCCGCGCTGGAGGCGTTTCTCTCCGAAGCCGCGCTCAACGCGGGCGACCACGAAGCCGAAGCGTTCGAGGACAGCGTGCAGCTGATGACCCTGCACTCGGCTAAAGGATTGGAATTCCCGGTGGTATTTATCGCCGGCGTCGAGGAAGGGCTGTTTCCGCACAAGATGTCGCTGGAGGAACCGGGGCGCTTGGAGGAAGAGCGTCGACTTTGCTACGTCGGCGTCACCCGCGCGATGCAAAAGCTTTACCTCACCCACGCCGAAACCCGGCGCCTGCACGGTAAGGAAGTCTTCCCTCGCCCTTCGCGCTTTTTGCGCGAATTGCCACCGCATCTGTTGGAGGAGGTACGCCTGCGTGGCCAGGTGTCGCGGCCGGTCACCGCAACGCGCCCAAGCTTTGCGCAACAGCGCGTGGAAGGCAACGACGACTTACCTAGTCTACACGTCGGCCAAATGGTGGAGCATCCGGTATTCGGCGAGGGGATCATTCTCAACGCCGAGGGCGAAGGCGCCCGTGCACGCGTGCAGGTAAGCTTTGAAGGCGAAGGCGTTAAATGGCTGGTGTTAGGGTTTGCTAAGCTGACACCGCTGTAGACAGCACACCCTCACGTGCCACTAGTGACGCACTCAAAATGACCACTACATACACCGTTACGCGATTCGCCGTAGAGAGGGCATGATGAAGCAACGATTAAAACGCCTATTTCCAGAAGTGTGTAACGGTTGGAGCGAGCTGAGTGGCTACCATCGCTTTGAACGCTTGGTCTCGCTGGTGCTTTCCTTTGCCATTGCCGGTGCCGTACTGGTTGCCATGTACTATCTGGTGATTCATGTGGTGCAGCTTTTGTTCATCGAAAGCCGCGACCCGTTCGACTACCGCGTGTTCCAAGCCCTGTTCGACATGATTCTCACCGTGCTTATTGCGATGGAATTCAACAATTCCATCATCCGCACAATGACCAGCGGGAAAGGCTTTATTCACGTCGAAATCGTGGTCCTGATTGCCATTATGGCGTTGGTGCGCAAGTTCATGGTGCTGGATATGGAAGTCATCGATCCTTGGCAAATTGGCGCACTAGCTGCGGCGGTGTTGGCGTTGGGGGGCTGCTATTGGCTGGTGCGTCATGCCAATCGCATGAAAGATGCCTCCGGTGAGTAATTAGAAAGCTTGCGAGCAAAAAACGCTTTAACGCATACTGGCTTACGGACACTGCGCTTTTGCGCTTACATAAAAAACATACTGTTCGGAGTTTTGCTCATTATGCAACGCCGCCACTTTTTGAAAACCGCCGGCCTGGGTGCTGCCGGTGTCGCCGCCGCCCCGTTTATTTCCACCGCCAAGGCACAAGAGACCATCACCTGGAACATGGTCACCTCGTGGCCGAAAAACTTTCCCGCGCTGGGGACTGGCGCCAACGAATTTGCTCAGCGCATTGAAACGCTCTCCGGCGGACGCATGCGCGTGCGCGTTCATGGCGCGGGCGAGCTGGTCCCAGCGCTCGAAGTTTTCGATGCCGTATCCGCGGGCACGGCGGAAATGGGCCATTCGGCCTCTTACTATTGGCGCGGCAAGGTCGCGGCGTCGCAGTTTTTTACCGCCGTGCCTTTCGGTATGACGACTCAAGAAACCAACGCCTGGCTGTATTACGGCGGCGGTCAAGAACTCTGGGATGAAGTGTACGCCAAGCACAACCTCAAGCCCTTCCCAGTAGGAAACACTACGACACAACCCGGCGGCTGGTTTAAAAAAGAGATCAACTCACTGGATGACCTGCAGGGCGTTAAACTGCGCCTACCAGGGCTCGCGGGCGAGGCGATGAACCGCATCGGTGTGACGACCGTTAACATGCCCGGTAGTGAAATTTTCACCGCCATGCAAACCGGCTCACTGGATGCGGCCGACTGGGTAAGCCCTTATAACGATTTGGCTTTCGGCCTGCACCAAGTGGCGGATTACTACTATACCTCAGCGTGGAACGAGCCAAGTGCCATACTCGAAGGCACCGTCAACCTAGACGCTTGGAATGCCCTGCCCGACGATTTGAAAGCTGTGGTTACTGAAGCCGCCCGTGCCTCTAATCTTTCAATGATCAGCGAGTTCACCTTTCGCAACGCGCAGGCGCTGGAGACGCTGGTTAACGAGCACGACGTTAAGCTTCGCGCCTTCCCGGAAGACGTGATGCAAGCACTTTATGAAGCCTCCAACGAAGTGATCCGCGAGCAAACCGAAAACGATGCCGACTCCAAGAAAGTGTACGATTCTTACCGCGCTTTCCAGGACACGGTACGTCCCTCGACGGACAGCGGCTTATTCACCTACCTAAAAGCCCGCGCAAACGTTGGTGCCTAAACGCACTGTTGACGCTTTACGCCACCGGGTTACGGCTACCCTCCCCGGTGGGGTGCTAGGTTCAAGGCCGCTTAACAATCGCTACCATGTACGGCGCGAATGCGGCCGTTATCATCGAGCGCCACCATCACAAAATACGCTTCGGTGACTTTTTGCCGTTCATTTAGGCTTTGACCATGGGGCGGACGCACCCAGACTTCGACCTTGATCTTAATCGAGCTGTGGCCGATCTCACGCACGTGTGTGTAAACACTCACCATCGACCCAACACGCACCGGGCTGAGAAAATCCATCGCCTCAATCGCCACCGTCGCGGTACGGCCGCCAGCTTCACGACCGGCCGCCAGCTCGGCGGCTTGATCCATCTGATTGACCAGCCAGCCACCGGAAATATCGCCGTAAAGGTTGGTATCCTGGCGCGAAGCCAATAGCTTAAGCGTTAGTTGGCCCGTGGGGGTGGGGATGTCATCCACTTCGTTATGCAAAAGAGCCTCGTTATTTGAAAGAGTCATAATCGCGTCGCTTCTTGTGTTTATTGTTGTGAAATAGGAAAGCTGAGTTTTTACGTTTTATCCACAGCAAAATCATTGCTGCGTCGCAATAATTTGCTGCAGTTAACCATAAGAGGATGCGCGTTTGAATAGTAGCGTTTTATCTTTACGCCGTAGAGCAGCGCTCATGTGGCTTTTCCTCCTGCTGGCGCTGGCGTTCACACGCACCGATGCCCAGGCGTCGCCGGTGGGCGGCACCTTAGGGGCTGTCGGCTCTGACACCATGGCAGGCTTAGTGTTGCGCTGGGGTGAGGCGCTAAAGCAGCGCCACCCTGAGGTTACGATTCAATTCCAAGCCGCCGGTTCAGCCAATGCGCCGCCGGCGCTCATCGCTGGCACCGCCCGACTAGGCCCAATGTCACGCCAGATGACGCCTGACGAAAAACAGGCGTTTACTAAGCGCTATGGTTACCCCCCGCGGGAGCTAAAAGTCGCCCGCGACGCGCTGGCGGTGATTGTCCATCGCCATAATCCACTCAAAACATTATCGCAGCGCCAAGTGGATGCCATTTTCTCGACCTCCCGTGAGTGCGGTGCCAGCGCCCCTATCACGCATTGGGAAGCGCTTTTGGACCCGACTGAGTGGCCGTTTCGTCATATTGTCCTGCATGGTCGTAACACCGCCTCGGGCACCCACGAGCTCTTTCAGCAACGCGCGCTTTGCGGCGGCGAATTTCGCCGCGATATCAGCGAGCACCCCGGCAACTCGCCAGTGGTCGCTGCGGTAGGCGAATCCCCCGGCGCCATGGGCTACGTAGGCTATTCGCATTTAAACGCACAAGTGAAAGCCTTGAGTATTTTTGACGATGACGGCAATACCATCGCGCCCAGCGAAGAGGCCATTCAAACCGGGGCCTACCCGTTATCACGCTATTTATACCTCTACGTTAACGCCCCGCCCGGTGAACCATTGCCGCCAGCTGAGCGAGACTTATTAGCGCTGATATTTTCACCCGAAGGGCAGAGAATTGCCCGTGCTGCCGGCTTTGTGCCACTGTCAGAGACAGTACGCCAGCAGCAAGCGCGCTGGCAGCTACTGTCACGATAATGTCACAAACATGTCTTACGCTAAGCGACTCTCAGGAGATAGCGCCATGCGCGATGTTCACACTCCCTACAGCCTTATTCCACTGCCATGACCCCGCCATCTCGGCCCACATATTCAGCGCTTACGAGTTCTACAGACCCGGGGCGCCAACGGCTCGACCGTCTCGCAACGGCGTCCATCACGGTGGGCGCATTTGCCGTTTTGGCCGCGATTTTGGCCATCGGCATTTTTTTACTCTGGGAAAGCCTCCCCCTGCTTTCCTTGGCGGGGACCTTTACCCTAGAAACGCTCTCGCCGTTAGCCTGGGGCACCTTAAAGGCTGCCCTGGCGGCGATGTTATTGGCCTTGCCCATCGCCCTAGGCGCGGCGATTTATACCGCGCTTTACATGCCGCCGCGGCTGCGCAGTCGTGTAAAGCCCGTACTGGAAATGATGGAGGCGATACCCGGTGTCGTGGTGGGTTTTATCGCCGGGTTGATCTTAGCCCCATGGGTTGAGCGTCATTTAGCCAGCACGCTGGTTTTGCTGGTGTGGCTGCCGCTAAGCACGCTCCTGGCTGGGGTGTTATGGCATAGCGCGCGACAGTCTCTGCGCAAGCGCTTACCGTTCAGCTGGGCGGGGCTATGGCTTACGCCCTGGCTCATCGCGATGACATTCATCGCGCTCTGGGCGACGCCTGGCGTCGAGCACGTGCTGATCGGCGGCGATCTTCGCCAGTGGCTGGATCAGCAGTTGGGGGTTAATTACGCCACGCGCAACGCCATGATTGTCGGCATGGCCATGGGGTTTGCCGTGATTCCTAGCATTTTTGCATTGGCCGAAGACGCTCTTGCCGATGTGCCCACCTCGCTGCTTGAAGGCGCGCAAGCGCTCGGCGCCACCCGCTGGCAAGCGTTGTGGAAAGTCGCCCTGCCGGCGGCCGGGCCTGGGATTTTTTCGGCGGTGATGATCGGCGCCGGCCGTGCCGTCGGCGAAACCATGATCGTGCTGATGGCCAGCGGCAACACTGCCATTTTCAGCACTAGTCCGTTTGAAGGCATGCGCTCCATCGCCGCCGCCATTGCCATTGAACTCCCTGAATCCACCCCCGACAGTAGCACCTACCACGTGCTGATTTTTGCCGCGCTGGTGCTGTTTTTGTTTACCTTTTTGGTCAATACCCTGGCCGAAGTGGTGCGTTTACGGCTGCGTACTCGCCTAAGCCGCATGGGAGATAGAGGATGAGCCGCCTGTGGCCCTGGCTATGCGCTGCAAGTGTTGCCCTCTCACTTTTGATGCTTGCCGCGCTGCTGACACTGCTGCTAACACGTGGCCTGGGCCACTTTTGGCCGGCGACGTTGGAAAGCGTCACGCTGGACTCGGGCGAGATCATCGCCGGCGAGGCGGTGCGTGAAACGCCGCTGCCGCATCGCGACGGCGAAGAGCAGCTTTACTTCACCGGCAACCGCGACCTGGATGGTAACCGTTGGCGCTGGGTGGCGATTGACCACATCGCCGAGCGCGGCGCGCCACGCACGCTCGTGCGTTTGGAGCGTAGCCCCTGGGGGGATTTTATCGGCTACCTCTCTGCCTTTGAGTCAGCGAGCGAACGCCTAGAAGGCGATGCCGCCTGGCACGCCTTGACGGCAGCGCTTGCCCACCCGACCCGCGAGCGCCCGAGTGCCACGCTCGTGCTGCAAAGCGCTGCCGGGGAGATGCTACGCCAGCCACTCAATGAGATTTACCGCGCCCATCGCCCTAACGCCATGTCGTGGTGGGAAAAAACACGCTACTGGTCTCAAGGCGTATGGCAGTTCTTGAGCGAGGGGCCACGTGCTGCGAATACCGGCGGTGGCGTCTGGCCGGCTATTTTTGGCACCGTGCTGATGGTGATGGTGATGTCGGTGATCGTCATGCCATTTGGCGTGCTAGCCGCGATTTACTTAAACGAAATCGCTCATCAGGGCCGCCTTACTCGGCTTGTGCGCATTGGTGTGCGCAACCTGGCGGGCGTGCCGTCGATTGTTTATGGTGTATTCGGTTTGGGCGTATTTGTGTACGGCATCGGTAGCTCGCTGGACGCCTGGTTTTTTAGCGATTCGCTGCCTTCGCCCACCTTTGGCACCGGCGGGCTTTTATGGGCGTCGCTGACGCTGGCGTTGTTAACCCTGCCGGTCGTGATTGTCGCCACCGAAGAGGGGCTAGCGCGCATCCCCGACGCCCAGCGCGAAGGTGCCGTCGCCCTCGGTGCAACACGCCTTGAAATGCTGACGCGCGTAGTGCTGCCCATGGCCGCCCCGGCGATGCTCACCGCGGTGATTCTAGCGGTCGCCCGCGCGGCGGGTGAAGTCGCACCGCTGATGCTCGTGGGCGTGGCAAAACTGGCACCGCAAATGCCGGTGGATGACGAGTTCCCCTATTTACACGTCGAACGCAAATTTATGCACCTGGGCTATCATCTCTTTGATACAGCCTTTCACGGCGAAGATATGCAGACCGCTATCCCGTTGGTCTACGCTACCGCCTTGCTGTTAGTCGTTATTGTGCTGGTGCTTAATCTAACTGCCATATTTCTGCGTCATCATTTACGTCATCAACGGGGACAGTCATGTTAGCGCCGCCACACGCTTTAAATGCCGCTTACCTGACGCACTTTAGCGCAGAGCAAAGCTGCCTCAATATTGAGCACTTTAGCCTCGCTTACGCGGGGAAAACCGCGTTGCGTGAGTTAACGCTTAGCGTGCCGCGCCACCGGGTAACGGCGTTTATCGGCCCCTCAGGGTGTGGCAAGTCGACACTTTTACGCGCTATCAACCGGTTGCACGATTTAAACGAAAGCGCCACTCACAGCGGCCGTATCGCCTTTGAAGGTGAGGATATTTATGCCGATGACATGCATGTGTCTGAACTGCGCCGGCGTATAGGCATGGTGTTTCAAACGCCGAATCCGTTTCCGATGTCGATTTATGAAAACGTCGCCTTCGGGCTGCGTTTGCAAAAACGCATGTCTAAGCGTAAACGCGACGACATCATTGAGTGGGCGCTCACTTCGGCGGCACTCTGGGATGAGGTCAAGGATCGCTTACACAAATCCGCGTGGCAGCTTTCCGGCGGGCAACAGCAGCGCCTCGTGATTGCTCGCACGCTCGCCGTTCAACCCGACATTTTACTGCTTGATGAACCCGCATCAGCACTTGACCCTATTTCAACGCTAAAAATCGAGGAGCTGATTCGTAACTTAAAATCTCAGCTAACCTTAATACTGGTTACCCACAATATGCAGCAGGCCGCGCGCGTGTCGGATTACACCGCGTTCTTACACGACGGCAAACTCATTGAATACGGCCCGACGGACCAAGTCTTCACCAACCCGCACTTACAGCGGACAGAAGATTACATTACCGGCCGAATGATATGACACCACGGCAGACAACCCCCTATACCCCCGAGCACCACGATAAGGAGCATTCCATGGATATCACCAGCGACAGCCATAGCCAACATATCTCTCGCCAGTTCAACCAAGAACTGGAAGAGCTAAAAACCCACCTTATGGCCATGGGCGGCCTGGTGGAAAAGCAGGTGAACGACGCCGTTATCTCGCTGCTTGAAGGCGACACCAAGCTTGCCATCAAGGTGCGCGACAGCGACCGCGAGGTTAATGATCTGCAGCTTCAGATCGACGACGAATGTACCCGCGTGCTGGCCCGCCGCCAACCCGCCGCCTCTGACCTCCGTCTGGTCGTCGCCGTCATCCGCGCCTCGTCGGATCTTGAGCGTATTGGGGATGAAGCGAGCAAGATCGCGCGCAACGCCATTACCTTAAGCGAGAGTGGCGCGGCCGTGCGCGGCTTGGTGGAAGTGCGCCACATCAGCGAGCACGTGCGTAAAATGCTGCGCGACGCGCTGACCTCCTTTGCCCGTTTTGACACCAACCTGGCCATTGAAGTCGTGCGCGAAGATGAACTGGTCGACGACGAGTACAGCAGCGCCATGCGCTCGCTGGTTACCTTTATGGCCGAAGATGCCCGCTCCATTTCACCGGTACTTAGCGTGATGTGGGTTCTGCGTGCACTAGAGAGGGTCGGTGACCACGCTGACAACCTCGCCGAGCACGTGGTGTATTTGGTCAAAGGGCTCGATATTCGTCACCAAAACCATGAAACGCTCGACCAGCAAATGGAGCAGAGCAGATAACCCGCATGACACTATTGCCATTAATGTCATGTCGCGTATCTTATGGGCCGCTTTGCGGCCCATTTTGTTGCCAGGAATACGCCCTCTATGCTGAACGCCTTTACCGCCATCGCCCAGGGCACCCGCTGGGTCTACCGCCCCGGCATGCGGCGCTATATATTTTTACCCATTGTGGTCAATTTTCTCGTCTACGCGACGCTCCTAAGCGTGGTGTGGCAACGCTTTGAAGGGTGGCTTGGCTACTGGATGAGCTTGGTACCCAGCTGGTTAGATTGGCTTGCCTGGCTGATTTGGCCGCTATTTTTCTTATGCTTGGTTGCCGTGGTGTTTTTTACCTTCACCGTGGTGACGAACTTGATTGCCGCACCGTTTTACGGCTTTCTTGCTGCTAAGGTGGAGGTCAACGCCACCGGGCGTGAGCCACTCGACGACCGTGGTCTAGCGAAAACCGCGATTGATGCCTTAGGGCGTGAACTGGTTAAGCTCGGCTATATTTTGCCGCGCGCTATGTTGCTGTTTGTCATCAGCTGGATTCCGGGCTTGAACCTTTTTGCCCCGCTTTTGTGGGCGCTTTTTTCCGCCTGGGTGGCCGCCATTACCTACTTGGACTACCCCATGGATAACAACAAGGTCACTTTTGCCGATATGCGCCGACGCCTCTCTAGCCGCTGGTGGCATAGCGTAAGCTACGGCGGGCTGGTGACGTTGATTACCTGGATACCGCTGGCGAACCTGTTCTTACTCCCTGGTGCAGTGGCTGGCGCGGTATTGATGTGGGATGCCCACTACCGCACAGAACCCACGCCAAGCGGCGCTATCGTGCGTTAAAGCGCCGGTTAGGGATTAGCAGGCAAGTCGCTCTTTTGGGAACACGCAGCGAAACCGGGCGCCTTCCCCGGGGTGGGAGTCAATCGCGAGCTGCGCGTCGTGGCGCAGCAGCACGTGCTTGACGATCGCAAGCCCGAGCCCGGTGCCGCCGGTCGCAGTACTACGCCCTTTATCCACGCGATAAAAGCGCTCGGTGAGGCGTGGAAGATGCACCGGATCAATCCCTTCACCATCATCTTCTACTTCGATGTAAGCGTCACGCTCACCCATTTGCCAGCGCAGCGTAATGTGGCTATCGGGTGGCGTGTAACGCACGGCATTGAACACAAGGTTAGAGATCGCGCTGCGTAACTCTTGCTCGCTACCGCTAAGCTTGGCATCGCTCGCTATGTCGACATCAATGGTTTGCTGGCCTTTTGACAACGCCAGTGCGTCTTCGCGCACGCCTTCCAATAACGCCGCTACGTCGATTGGTTGGTGATCTTCACCGCCCTGATCGATCTCCAGGCGCGAGAGCAGCAACAGGTCGTTGACCAAGTTCTGCATCCGCGTGGTCTGCGCCTGCATCTGCTCAATACCACGGCCCAACCGCGGCGGCAGCTGTTCCGCTAAGTCGCTATAGGTTTCTAAGTAGCCGGAAATTACCGTCAGCGGTGTGCGCAGCTCATGCGAGACATTGGCCACGAAGTCGCGGCGCATCTGCTCTAAGCGATGCAAACGGGTAATGTCGCGGGCCATCACCAATCGCTCATCGTCGCCGTATAAGGTAATTTGATACTGCAGAATGCGCCGTTCGTCGATGGGTGAGGAGAGTGTTAGCGGCTCACTGTAATCGCGGGAATTGAAGTAGCTGATAAAGCGCGGGTCGCGTAGAAAGTTGGTGATGTGCTGACCGCGGTCAAGTTCGATTTTTAGCCCTAACATCTTAGCGGCGGCGCTGTTCCACCACTCCAAATCCCCATGCCGGTCGAGCATCACCACGCTATCGCGCATGGCTTCTGAGGATTCTTGAATCCTGGCGAGCGTCGCACGCAGTCGATTTTGTGTGAGGCGTTGGCTTTTTTGGTAGCGGTAAAGGCGGTCAAAAAGTTCGCCCCAAAGCCCAGGGGCGGCTGGCGGCTCATCGTGGGGGGAGCGCGTCAGCCAGCGGTAAAGCGCGCGCAGGTGATAAAGGTGATACCCGAGGCAAACGCCAAGGCCAACGGCCCACCCCAAACCCGGCACACCTAAAATCGCCCCCAGCGCCGCGCCCACGACCGAGAGCCACACTAGACGCCAAATTTCACGGCTCCACAGGCGCACGGTTACCCTCGCGCGGAGAAGCGGTAGCCTGTGCCGCGTACCGTTTGAATGAGCCGGTTATGCTCACCCAGCGCTTTACGCAGCCGGCGAATATGCACGTCCACGGTACGCTCTTCGACATAGACATTGCCGCCCCAGACTTGGTCAAGTAACTGGCCACGCGTGTAGGCGCGTTCTTGGTGGGTCATGAAAAACTGCAATAACCGGTACTCGGTAGGCCCCATATCGACCGATTTACCGTAGGAACTCACACGGTGGCTAGCAGGATCAAGCAGTAGCCCTTCAATTTCAATGGGATCTTCCACGCCGCGCGGTGTGGTTCGGCGCAGTACGGCCTTGAGCCGTGCGACCAGCTCACGAGGGGAAAACGGCTTGGTAATATAATCATCGGCGC
The DNA here is from genome assembly GCF_013415105.1 of Vreelandella salicampi. Lineage (GTDB taxonomy): Bacteria > Pseudomonadota > Gammaproteobacteria > Pseudomonadales > Halomonadaceae > Vreelandella > Vreelandella salicampi. Next base: position 50,831 of record NZ_JACCDF010000008.1, on the reverse strand, counting down.
CGGCTTCCAAGCCCTGGATTTTATTGTCCTCTTCGCCTTTGGCGGTGAGCATAATAATCGGCAACTCAGCGGTGGTTTCTTCACGTTTTAGGCGCCTGGCTAGCTCAATGCCGCTAGTGCCCGGCATCATCCAGTCAAGCAGCAAAAGATCGGGCTGGTGATCTACCACCATCGAGTGAGCATCCTGGGCGTTATCCGCTTCGAGTACGTGATAGTCAGCCATTTCCAGTGCTACCGCGATCATTTCACGAATCGGCGCCTCATCATCGACGATCAAAACGGTCTTGGCGGTCATTCCAGAGCCTCACGGTGCTTAAGACGAAAAAGTTCAACAAGACATTTCTATGACGATCACACCATGACTTGATGACAATTACGTGACACCCGGGGTTTTACCCCGCATTGGGCCATAAACTCAAGGCAATCCCGGCGAAAACGACCAGCCCTGACCAGTGATTATTCAAAAAGGCCTGGAAACAGCGCTGCCGCTCGCGGTGGCGAATCAGCGCTTGCTGGTGAATGAAGGTTGCCAACATAGCGGCGAGCCCTAGCCAGAAGAAGCCTCCCAACGCCAAGCGCCAGCCTACTGCGGCGAGCAGCAAGAGGGTGGCGAGCTGCAGCAAAGCGATGATCAAACGATCCGCGCGGCCAAACAGCACGGCGGTGGATTTGATCCCGATTTTAAGATCGTCATCACGATCCACCATGGCGTATTCGGTGTCGTAAGCGACCGTCCACAGCACGTTGGCGAAAAACAGCATCCAGCCTTCCAGCGGCACGTACCCCAGCACCGCACCGCACGCCATGGGGATCGCCCAGGAGAACGCCGCCCCCAAAAACACCTGCGGAAAATGGGTATAGCGCTTCATAAACGGGTAGATAAACGCCAATACCAGCCCGCCCAGCGAGAGCAAAATGGTGAACAGGTTGGTAAACAGCACCAGCACAAATGCGATAGCCACCAGCCCCACAAACAAAAGCTGAGCTTCACGCTCGCTAATGCGCCCGTTGGCCAGCGGGCGGTCTTGGGTGCGTTTGACGTGTCCGTCGAAATGACGATCAGCGTAGTCATTGACCACACAGCCCGCCGCCCGCATAACGTAAACCCCCGATACGATAATCAGCAGCACATCCCGCCCGGGCAAGCCTTGGGCCGCGATCCACAGCGCCCACAACGCTGGCCACATCAAAAGCCAGGTGCCAATCGGTCGGTCTAACCGGGTCAGGTGAAGAAAATCGGGCACGCGGGCCCAGCCTATCGGCCGCAGTAAAGAACGATCCATGCTTACCTCATATAAAGACAAACGCTAATCCGGCTAGCCTAGCGCGAAGGTAGCGCCAACGCATCCGCCATGGCAGGTAAAAAATACTCCTGCACCAGCAGCAACATGCCAGCGTGCTGAAACCGCGACCGCCGCCCCCAGAGAGTCTCAACGTGGGTAAAGCGCGGTGGCTGAGTACTCACTTCCAGCGGGCCACGCACTAGGCTTGGCTGCTGAAACAGCCAGCTACCCAGGGAGCGTTCGCCCAACGCTTCCAAGCGCTGGCCCCGTAGCTGGGTCAGCGGCGCCACCGAGCGCGCCACCACCCAGGGAGTGCCATCCAGGCACAGCGCCACCTCGCGGCGCCACGCATAGCGGCGGCGCCCAATCCCGAGCGCCATGGCTTCATCGGCAAACACATCGCCCACGCTCTGGCGTAGCAAGCACACCTGAAATTTACGCCCTTCACCGGCCGCTATCAGCCGAGCGGTCAGCGAGTCGGTAGACGCTAGCCAGCGCCACCAAGGGAGCGACATGGCCGGGCGCGCCGCCGCAACCGGCATCCAGCGCGCCATGGAGCAACTGAGCCCGTGAGTATGCGTTAAGCCAGTATGCTGCAAAACCCGCTTCTCCCTAGAAAACCACAAATGCGGCCAATCACGACGATTGCTCCCACCACGCGAAAGCCCGCTAGTGTACCATGCCGGTATGATTGGCTTTTTCCGCCTTTTTTTAGCTGGATAGGTAACTTATGTCGATACCCCACGCCGATTTAGTCATTATTGGCACCGGCATGGCCGGCGTTGGGCTGGCACGCGCGCTGCGTCGTGAAGGCGATACGCGCCGCATCACCCTGATTAGCGCCGACAGCGGCTACGATTACAGCAAACCGCTGCTCTCCACCGGGTTTGCCAAACGGCTGGCCCCGGATAGGCTTGCCCAGCGCGACGCCGGTTCCCTCGCCGAAGCGCTTAACGCCACGCTGCTCACCCACACGCCGGTGACTGCCATCGACCCAGAGGCGCAGCGGCTAACGCTGGTAGGCGACAGCGAATACGCCTACACCCAACTCGTGCTGGCCACAGGGGCTGCCCCACGCACGCCCTTTGCCATTCCCAGCGAGTGCGAAGCGCACTGCTTTAGCATTAACGACCTTGATGACTACCGCCGCTTTCACCGAGCCCTCGGCCATGGCCCCGCTCGCGTGGCGATGGTCGGCGCCGGGTTAGTCGGCTGCGAGTTTGCCAACGACCTGCACGCCGGCGGCCATCGCGTCAGCCTCATTGCCCCCGAGAGCGCCCCGCTACCGCGCCTATTGCCTGAGCCACTCGGCCACGCGCTGGGGAATGCATTTGCCGACGCCGGCATACAGCTAGCGCTGGGGCGCACCCTTGAGCGTATCGCCCCTGGTGACGCTTCGAGCGTAGTGCTCACACTGGATAACCATGACACCGTCGAAGCGGATCTTGTGCTGCTGGCCACCGGCCTTGCGCCACGCACAGCACTTGCCGCCGCGGCCGGGCTTGAGGTCTCCGCCAGCGGTATTGCGGTTGACCGCACCCTGCAAACCTCGCACCCGGGTATTTTCGCCCTCGGTGACGCGGCTTGCGTAGCTGGCGTGAACGCCATGTACGTGCAGCCGCTCCAAGCCAGCGCCAAAGCCCTGGCCAAGACGCTTGCCGGCACGCCCACGCCGGTCCACTTCGGGGCCTGGCCGGTGATAGTGAAAACGCCGCTGTTGCCGGTGGTGGCCTACCCGCCCCTGGCCACGCCAGAGCGCTGGCGCATCGAGGCAGACGGCGCGGATATGACCGCGCTGGCCGAAGATATAGACGGACGTTTGATCGGTTTTGCGTTGACAGGCGGCTGCGTGAGAAGGAAAGTGGAGCTTTCCAGAGCCGCCCCTGCGCTGCTAGGCTGATTTCCACTACCTTACGCGCTACGCTTATGACGCTGGCTTGCAGCCGATTTTTGAACGATGTTGTATTGAGCAGTGTATAAAAATAGCGTTTGATAACGCCTTAACACCCGAGCTAAAAATACCGGAGATACCTAATGCGCAAACCTGAACTCGCCGCCGCCATTGCCGAAAGCGCCGATCTATCCAAAGACAAAGCCGGCCAAGTACTGAACGTGATCCTCGATGAAATCACCAACAGCGTCGCCAAAGGTGACGATGTTTCCCTGATCGGTTTTGGTACCTTCACCGTGCGTGAACGTGCCGCCCGCACCGGCAAAAACCCGCAAACGGGCGAGCCGCTACAAATCCCGGCGAGCAAGAACGTGGCCTTCAAGCCAGGTAAAGCGCTGAAGGATGCGGTTTCCTAATGAAGCTTAAGCTGACGCTGTGGTTACTCGGCTTTTTGCTTAAGCGTGCTCTGCGGCGCAAGCCGCGCTTTCGCGAGCAGCTTGAGCGCATGCGCGGCTTGGATTGGGGGATTGCCACCGAAGACTTGAAGGTCGCCCGCTACTACCGAATGACACCCAAAAGTGTCACGACGGGTAAAGGGTTACCGGTGGACTTAGACCTTGAGCTACGCTTTCGCGATCAGGATAGCGCGCTACGCATACTCAAAAAGCCCACCCAGCAGGCGTTTCTCGATGGCATGGTCGCGGGTGATGTCCGCATTGTCGGCGACTCAGCCGATATGGATAAGCTGCAAAAACTGCTGAAGTATTTGTAATTCTTATTCACCCAGCCGCTGCTAGCCTATCGCTCGCCCCGCCGCCTGACCGCGGCGGGGCGTTTCTTTTATCGGCCACCGCCATAGCCACTTGCCTCGTCAGTATTTATACTAAAGTCTAAAACAATTCACTGATAAGAGCGTCTATGCCTATCGCCTTGCCCCTGCGGCGTCTCTGGACCCTGGATAAATTCGCCTACAGCCTGCGCGTTTTTCTCGCCTTTAGCGGTGCGTTGGCTTTTGCCACGCTGTGGGGGAACATTAGCTTTGTCATTCCGCTGTTTCTTGGCATTATCGCCAGCGCCCTCTCCGAGACCGACGATAGCTGGCAGGGGCGGTTACAGGCCCTAATCGTAACGCTTGTTTGCTTTACACTTGTCTCGCTGATAGTGCAGCAGCTCTTTCCCTGGCCGTGGTTGCTGGCGCTGTGGTTGCCGAGTGCCGCCTTTGGCCTGATTATGCTCGGCGCCATCGGCCAGCGCTACGCCACCATCGCCTCCGGCACCTTGATCCTCTCCCTTTACGTCATGATCAATATCGCGCAGCACGGCGGCGTGGACGAGGATGTCGCCTTTCGCCAACTATTGCTGCTGATTGGTGCGGCTTGGTACGGGCTTATTTCGGTGGTGTGGTGCGCGCTGTTTTCGCGCCAACCGGTCAAGCAGAGCATGGCACGGCTGTATAAAGCGCTCGGCCGCTACCTGGTGTTGAAATCGGCGCTGTTTGAGCCCGTACGGGGCGTCGATATTCACGCCCGGCGCGTGGCGCTGGCGCGCCAAAACGGCCAAGTCGTGGCGGCGCTGAATCACGCCAAAGAGATACTCCTGCGCCGCATGGAAGGACAGCGCGGCAACCGCAAGCTCAATCGCTACCTGCAGATCTACTTCATCGCCCAGGACATCCACGAACGCGCCAGCTCCACCCACTATCCCTATAGCGCGCTGACCGAGGCGTTTTTTCACCATGACGTGCTGTTTCGCTGCCAGCGGTTGTTGGATCAACAGGGGCTGGCCTGCCGCCGGCTGGCGAAATCGCTGCTGCTCGACCGTGCCTTCGACCACCGCCAAAGCGAAGAAGCGCTGGCGGATTTGCGCGCCTCCATCGCTAACCTGCGCGACCGTGATAAGCCTGAGTGGCGCCCGCTGATTCAGCCGCTCAATGCGCTCGCCGATAACCTCACCACCTTGGAAGCGCAGATTGCCAGCGCCCACACACCCGATGCCAGCGAACCGCGCCGCGATACCGCCCTGCTTGACCGCTCGCCGGGGAGTCTTATCGAGGCGTGGAGGCGCGTGCGGATCAATTTAACCCTAGGCTCGCCCACCTTTCGCCATGCGGTACGCCTTTCGGTGGCGCTGCTGGCGGGGTATTTGCTGCTGCAATGGCTCGACCCTAAGCAGGGCTTTTGGATTTTGCTCACCACGCTGTTCGTCTGTCGCCCCAACTACGCCACCACGCGCCGCTTTCTGGTCAAGCGTATCCTTGGCACCGTGCTGGGGCTTTTCGTGGGCTGGGCGTCGATTAGCCTTTTCCCGCAGCCCAGCGTGCAGAGTTTGATCGCTATCGCGGCCGGGGTGACGTTTTTCGCCACCCGCGAGAAGCACTACATGATAGCCACCGCCTCGATCACGCTGCTGGTGCTGTGCAGTTTCAACCAGGTAGGCGATGGCTTTGATCTGATCTGGCCGCGGCTGTTTGACACCTTGATCGGCGCGCTAATTGCCGGGCTCGCGGTGTTTTTTATTCTGCCCGACTGGCAAGGCCGCAAGCTTTACCGCGAAGCGGCGAAGGTGCTCGATAGCCAGCGGCGCTATCTCGACGAGGTGATTCACCAGTACGAAACCGGCAAGAAGGACGATCTCGCCTATCGGCTGGCGCGGCGCAATGCCCACAACAGCGACGCGGCTTTCTCGACCCAGATGAATAACATGCTCCACGAGCCGGCGTACTACCGCCAACAGGAAACGGAACACGGCCTGCGCTTTCTGGTGCTCTCGAACACCCTGCTCAGCCACCTTTCGGCCCTTGGCGCCCACCGCCACCGCCTGACTGACGACGAAGACGACGTCACGCTGGTGCCAGTGGGCAAGCACGTCAGCGCCCTTCTCGGTGAGCTTGCCGAGCGGCTGCGAAACCGCCAGCCTACGGATGACCTTACCGAGCAGGTTGCGACGTTTCTGCGCCAGCTGGAAACGCCAACAGCACGGGAAGAACAGGCGGTGACGCTATACCGCCCCATGCAAAGCCAGCTGCGCTTAATCGCCGAGCAGCTAACGCCGCTGGCCGATGCAGCCAACCGGCTGATTGCGATCAAGACGCCATCGGCATCTCCAGCGCCACCGTCTTCACCACCCTCTTCACCAACTGGGTGACACTCTACACCTGGCCGTAACGCCCGGCGGCGTCACCGAGCCAGCGGCGCACCAGCACAGCGGTGGCGTGGTTGTCACCCTGTAGCGCTTGTGCCAGCGCGGTGACGCGCTCTAAAAGATCGGCATCGCGCTCAAGATCGGCGATTTTCATCTGCGCCAGGCCCGTCTGGCGAGTGCCAAGCACTTCACCTGGGCCGCGCAGTTCCAAGTCTTTTTCGGCGATGCGAAAACCGTCGGTGGTTTCGCGCATGACGCCGAGCCGCTCGCGGGAGCTTTTCGACAGCGGCGGGTGGTAGAGCAGTACGCAAAAACTCTCGGTGCTACCGCGCCCTACCCGCCCGCGCAGCTGGTGCAGTTGGGAAAGCCCCAGACGCTCAGGGTTTTCGATAATCATCAGGCTGGCGTTGGGTACATCTACCCCCACCTCTATCACCGTGGTGGCCACCAGCAAATCCAGCTCCCCGGCTTTGAAGGCGTCCATCACCTCGGCTTTCTCGGCGGCTTTCATGCGCCCGTGAACCAGGCCAATCGCTACCTCGGGCAGTGCCTCGGTCAGCTCGTCGCGGGTCACTTCCGCCGCCTGACACTGCAGCACCTCAGACTCTTCGATCAGCGTGCACACCCAGTAGGCTTGGCGGCCGTCACCGCAGGCGCGGCGAATACGCTCGACGACCTCGGGGCGGCGTTCATCAGACACCACCACGGTTTTCACTGGCGTGCGTCCCGGCGGCAGCTCGTCGATCACCGACACATCCAGGTCGGCGTAAGCGCTCATGGCCAAGGTGCGCGGGATGGGCGTTGCGGTCATGATCAGCTGATGCGGCGTCAGCCCACCCGCTTCACCTTTTTCGCGCAGCGCCAGGCGCTGGTGCACACCGAAGCGATGCTGCTCGTCGATGATCGCCAAGCCCAAGCACTGGAAATGTACATCGTCCTGAAACAGCGCGTGAGTGCCCACCACCATGCGCGCGCGGCCATCGGCGATCGCCGCTTTGGCGTCCAATCGCGCTTTGCCTTTGAGTTTACCCGCCAACCACGCGACCTCGATCCCAAGCGGTTCAAACCACGTTTTGAAGGCGCGGTAGTGCTGCTCAGCGAGGATTTCGGTGGGCGCCATGATCGCCGCTTGGCAGTTGCCCGCTAGCGCCGAAAGCGCCGCCATGGCGGCAACCACGGTTTTGCCCGAGCCCACATCGCCCTGCACCAGGCGCAGCATGGGGGCAGCTCGGGCCAGGTCGAGACCGATTTCCTCGAATACGCGGCGCTGGGCGCCGGTCAGCGCAAACGGCAACTGGGCGAGAAAGCGCGCCTGCAGGCTACGCCCGGAAGGCAACGCCGGTGCGCCATCGGATTGAATGCGCAACCGCACCTCGCGCAGGCTGAGCTGATGCGCCAACAGCTCTTCCAGCGCCAGCCGCCGCGTGGCCGGGTGCTGACCGTCGGTCAGCTGCTCAATATTCACATCGGGGGGCGGCTGGTGCAGTAGGTGCAAGCTGGCGTGCAAACCGGGTAGGCGAAAGCGCGCCAATAGCGCCTCGGGTATCACATCCGGCAGCGCGTGGGAGTCGCTATCAAGAAGGCCGAGCGCTTGTTCGGCCAGCGCGCGCAGGCGGGTTTGATTCAAGCCCTCGGTGGTCGGGTACACCGGCGTGAAGTATTCCTCCACCGGCGCCGCACCTAGGGTCGTCACGCGGTATTCAGGGTGGTAAAGCTCTAAGCCCGTCGCCCCCGCGCGGGCCTCACCAAAGGCGCGCACGGTAACGCCTGGGCGAAGCTGTTGTTGCTGGGCGGGCGAAAAGTGAAAAAAGCGCAGGCTGATAATGCCGCTGGCGTCGCGCAGACGCACCAGCAGGCTACGGCGGCGCCCTTTGACCACGTCAGAGGCGGTAACCTCGCCCTCGACTACCGCCTCGTGCCCGGCGCGCAGCGTGCCCATGGGAGTGAGGTGCGTGCGGTCTTGGTAGCGCAGCGGCAAGTGAAAGAGAACATCGCTGACCCGCTCAATCCCCAGGCGCGCAAGCTTTAACGCCAGCGCTTCACCGACGCCTTTTAGCGCCGTGATCGGGGCGTTAAGCGTGCTCATGAGACGACGCTTTCTTCATCGATGGGCTGGCCATGCACCGGTTGACGGCATTGGGAAATCGCCTGAATCAGCGCATCGATGGCTTTGGGCCGTGGGAAACTCGCCCGCCAGGCAATCGCCACAGTGCGCGACGGCGAGGGCGCCGCAAAGGGGCGGCTGACCAGCATGGCGTTTTCATAGGCATCGGTACCCAGCGCCGATTGGGGCAGCACGGTAATCCCCAGTTTGGAGGCCACCATGTGGCGAATCGTCTCTAGCGAGCCGCCTTCGGCAATCAGCGTGTTGTGCGGGCTATTGAGCTTCTGCGTGATCGCCGGGCAGGCTTCAAGAATCTGGTCACGGAAACAGTGTCCTTCTCCGAGTAACAGCAAGCGCTCTTCGAGCAAATCCTCTTTATGGATGGTCTCACGCTCAACCCACCGGTGGCTGGCGGGCATTAACACCTCAAAATGCTCCTCGTAGATCGGCTTGGTCACCACGTCGGTTTCGGTAAACGGCAGCGCCACGATAATCACATCCAACTCGCCGCTACGGAGCTTGCCGCGCAGGTTTGCGGTCATCCCTTCTTCAATATAAAGCGGCATTTGCGGCGCCGCGTTGGCAAGCGCCGGGATCAAATGCGGAAACAGATACGGCCCGATGGTGTAGATCGCACCGATGCGCAGGGGGTTCGCGAGCTGGTCTTTGCCTTCGCTTGCCATGGCATAAATCTGGCTGCTTTGCTCTAGCACACGCTGCGCCTGGGCGACGATTTTCTCCCCCAGCGGGGTGACCTGGACGGTCGATTTCGAACGCTCAAACAGCGCGGCGTCTAGCTCTTCTTCGAGTTTTTTCACCGCCACCGAAAGCGTGGGCTGAGAGACATGGCAGCGCTCTGCGGCGCGGCCAAAGTGGTGTTCTTGGGCAAGGGTTACGATATAGCGCAGTTCTGTTAGAGTCATAGCGGCGCCGTGGCATCCTCTGTTAGTCACCGGTGTGTCGTCGTCACCCGTGCGACGGGGTTCGTTTTCGACGGGGGCCGATCTCGACTGGCTGGCCCAACGCCTGCCAACGCCCCAGCCCTTTGTGCATTTTAAAGGAGGGAAGCGGCCGCTAATAGGGATTATTTATTGCGAGGAGAGCAACATGGCATTAACCGTACTGATTATTGGCTGTGGCGATATCGGCATCACCTTAGGGCGCGAGCTGTTAGACAAAGGCCACCGCGTGATTGGCGTGCGCCGCCACGTTGAAGTGCTAGAAGGTACCGGGATTGAACCGTTGGCGTTAGATCTCGATACGCTTGATGACGCTGACGCCAACGCACTGCCCCAGGCGGACTACGTGATTTACACCGTTAGCGCCGACCACTTTGAAGAGAGCGCCTACCGCAGTGCCTACCCCGCCGGGCTTAAAAACGTCCTCAAGGTGCTTGAACAGCATAAAACCGCGCCTAAGCGCGTGCTGTTTGTTTCGTCTACCAGCGTTTACGGCCAGCAAGAGGGCGAACTCGTCAACGAAGAGAGCCCGACGGAATCCACTAGCTTTTCCGGGGTATTGATGCGCGAGGCGGAACAAGCGCTGATTGACCACCCCATTCCCGGTACGGTGGTGCGCTTTTCGGGGATTTACGGGCCGGGCCGCGACCGGTTGATTCACCAAGTGGTGGAAGGTCGGGTAGCCGCCATAACGCCGACGGTTTACTCCAACCGCATTCACCGCGACGACTGCGTGGGCATTTTGACCTACTTTATCGACTGCCAAGAGCGAAACCAGCCACTGGATTCGCTTTACCTTGCCAGCGACTGCGAACCGGCAGCGTTACACAACGTCATGATGTGGCTTGCGTCACAGCTCAAGGTTGAGGCTACCCAGACCATGCAGTCACCGCTGCGCCGCCGCACCAGCAAACGCTGCGATAACACACGCTTGCTGGGTACCGGCTACACCTTTCGCTACCCCAGCTTTCGCGAAGGGTATATGCAGGTACTCAAAGCCGGCGGTTTTTTAGCTGCGCAGAAGACGTAACCCCAGGCTTTTTAAGCCGAGGTGACACGCCATATTCACCCGGGCGTTTAGTCGCCTAGCACCATCACGCCTTCGGCTTCGACCTGAGCGCCTTTGGGCAGCGCTTTCACGCCGACGGCGGCGCGAGCCGGATAAGGCGAAGCAAAGAACTCCTCCATCACGCGGTTAACGATGGCGAAGTTCTCCAGATCCACCAGGTAGAGGTTAAGCTTAACGACATCGCCAAGCGACCCCGCCGCTTCTTCGCACACGGCCTGCAGGTTGGTAAACACTTGGCGCGCTTGCGCTTCGAAGTCGTCCGAAACGAGCTCCATGGTGGCCGGGTCAAGCGGAATCTGGCCTGACATATACACGGTATTGCCCGCTTTAACCGCTTGTGAATACGGGCCAATCGCGGCTGGGGCTTTCTCGGTATTAATAACAGCCTTATTACTCATAATGAGCACTCCTTATGGATAAAAGAAAAGATAAGAGGGGTGTAAGAGAAATTACTTACCCAAGCGGGTGATTTTGCCCACGTTGGGGAGATTGCGAAGTCGCTTGATAATGCGCGCGAGGTGAACACGGCCTTTCACCGCCAAGGTGATATTGACCGTCGAGAGGCGGGCATCGCGCTCCTCAATACCGATACGCTCGATATTGGCATCGGCATCGGTCACCAAGCCAGCAAGCTCTGCCACCAGGCCGCGGCGGCTTTCAATTTCGATGCGCAGCGCGACGGGGAAGTCGGCATCGGTATCTTCTGACCATTCCAGCGCGAAAAGCTTTTCCGCGTCGGTTTTATCCACCACGTTGTTGCACTCTGCGCGGTGAACCACCAGCCCTTTTCCGACTGAGAGATGCCCCACCACGGCATCACCGGGCAGCGGATGGCAGCAGCGGGCAAAGCTTGTCACCATGCCTTCACTGCCGCTGATCACTACCGGCTGGCTGTTCGCTGTCTGCGCAGGGACGGCGTTACCACCATCGGCTAAATCCACTAAGCGTCTTGCCACCGCATGCGCGACCCGCGTACCCAGGCCTATCGATTCCAGCAGGGTATCTTGGTCGCTTACGTCAAGCTCTTTTAACGCGCGCTCGATGACCTTAGCATCCAGCTCTTCCAGGCTGGTTTCAAACACTGAAAGTGATTTGTTAAGCAACCGCTGGCCCAGCTGAATCGCCTCGGCCTCTTGTTGATGCTTAAGCGCGTGACGAATCGCCGAGCGCGCCTTCGCCGTGCTGACAAAATTCAGCCAAGCAGCGTTAGGGCGAGCCGCCGGCGCGGTGATAATTTCCAGCGTCTGCCCGCTTTCCAGCCGAGTAGAGAGCGGTGCCAGCTGACGGTCAATCCGGCAGGCGATGCAGTTGTTGCCAATATCGGTGTGCACGGTATAGGCAAAATCAATCACGGTGGCGCCCTGGGGGAGTTCCATGATGTCGCCTTTAGGCGTAAACACGTAGATATCGTCGGGGAAAAGATCGTTTTTAACGTGTTCGATAAATTCGAGCGAATCGCCGGCGTGGCGCTGCATCTCCAAAAGGCCTTTCACCCAAGCGCGGGCGCGGGCGCGACTGCCCTCGGCAATAGGATGCTCGGTTTGGCCCGCTTTATACAGCCAGTGAGCGGCAATGCCGTTATTGGCCATCGCTTCCATCTCTCGGGTGCGTATCTGCACTTCAATGGGCATCCCGCGAAAGCCAAAAAGCGTGGTGTGCAAGCTTTGATAGCCGTTGGCCTTCGGGATCGCGATATAGTCCTTAAAGCGCCCCGGCACGGGTTTATACAGGTTATGCACCACGCCCAAAATACGGTAGCAACTGGCGACATCTTCGGTAACGATGCGAAAGGCAAACACGTCCATGATCTCGGCGAATGGCTTACGCTGATCACGCATTTTGCGGTAAATCGACAGCAGGTGCTTTTGGCGCCCCATCACCGTACCGCTGAGCCCTTCGTCATCCAGGCTCTGCTGTAATGACACTTGAATTTCGCGCATAGCGCTACGCCGGTTACCGCGCGCGCTGGCCACCGCCCGTTTGATGCGCTCGGCGCGCATGGGGTAGATGGCCTGAAACGACAGATCTTCAAGCTCAACGCGAATGGTATTAATGCCCAAACGCCCGGCAATGCGAGCGTAAATTTCCAGGGTTTCACGGGCAATCCGGCGTTTTTTATCCGGCCGAAGGGCGCCTAACGTGCGCATGTTATGCAGGCGATCCGCCAGTTTGACGATAATCACGCGGATATCCCGCGACATCGCCAACACCATTTTCTGGAAGTTTTCCGCCTGGGCGACGGCTTTATCTTCGAACGTAATCTGGGTGAGCTTAGAGACGCCATCGACAAGCTCGGCCACGGGCTTGCCGAACTGCGTTTCCAGCGCGGGCTTAGCCACGCTGGTATCTTCGATGACATCGTGCAACATGGCCGCCATCAGGCTCTGATGGTCCATGTGCATATTGGCCAGAATATTGGCCACCGCCAGCGGGTGGGTCACATAGGGCTCGCCGGAGCGGCGGCGCTGGCCATCGTGGGCCTGCTCGGCGTAATAGAAGGCGCGTTTAACCTGCTGAATCTCATCCGGAGGAAGGTAGCCGCCAAGTCGATCCGCTAGGTCATCAATGGTAAACATTTACGCGCCTCTATCGCTGTAAGGTTCGCTTATCAGTCGTCGACCGGGAGGCTTGCGGCTACCGGGCGGGCGCGTACCGGCGCTTCCACTGGCTCATCCAGCACGGTGTGATCGACCAGGCCAGCGGCGATTTCGCGCAGCGCCATGACGGTGGGTTTATCGTTTTCCCAAGACAGCAGGGCATCACGCGAGCCACGCGCGAGCTGGCGTGAACGATGGGTGGAGATCATTACGAGCTTGAAGCGGTTTTCAACGTGATCTAAGCAATCTTCGATGGTAACTCGAGCCATGGGGGCCTTCCTGTAATGACGGCACCGGTCCGACGCCGTCAAGATTAGCTAACGGAGCCGGCCCAGCAAAAAAGAGGATTTCCAGAACCTGATAGATTACTCGACGCTAGGCGCCTGTGACAAGAGCGCATCCAGCAGCGGCGCGTGGTGTTCACGCATGGAAGCCAGGGTAATCCGGCGGCTAATGACCAGCGATTTAAGCTCTTCAAGGGCCGTGGTGAAATCATCGTTAATCACGAGATAGCCGTACTCGTCATAGTGCGACATTTCACTGATCGCGTCGCGCATGCGCCGCGCAATGATCGCGTGCTCATCGGTGCCTCGGCTCGCCAAGCGACGTTCCAGTTCACTGCGTGAGGGCGGCAGGATAAACACCGACACCGCCTCGGGCATCTGCTCGCGTACCTGGCGGGCGCCCTGCCAGTCGATTTCCAGGATCACGTCCTGCCCTACGTCGAGTAGCGTCTGCACGGCCTTACGCGAGGTACCGTAATAGTTATCGAACACCTTGGCATGCTCAAAAAACTCACCGCGCGCGATCATCGCCTCAAAGCCCGCCACGCCGGTAAAGTGGTAGTTGACGCCATCGACCTCCCCATCGCGCTGGGCACGGGTGGTGTGCGATACCGAGACCTGAATGCCATCCAGGCTCTCAATCAGCTCGCGAACCAAGCTGGTTTTACCTGCCCCCGACGGCGCAGAAACAACAAACAGTGTACCTTGGGACATACGCGCTTCCCTTGTTGGCGAAGTAAACTCGTGCGAGAGCAGTGTACGGAAGGGCCGCAGTATCGCACACCCATTGCCTCGACTGTAGCGTTTCGCCTTACCGGGAGACCAGGATGCGCCGTACGCTTTTTATCATCGGCCTGATTGCCCTAGGCGTGGCCCTACAAAAAGGCCTTATCGAGATCCCACGCCACTGGGCGCCTTGGGCACCGCTACACATTGACGACCCTGTCACGCCCGTCACTCAGCTTAAGCTAAGCCGCTTAGCGGATGACCGCAATGGCTGTTTAGCTGCGTTAGATACCGTCCCCGAGGGCGAACTTAACTACACGCCGCTGGCCGATTACTCGCCTACCGCTAACTGCCCGCTTTCCAATATGGTGCGTATGCAGTCAAGCGGCGTCGCGTTCAACCAGAGCTTCGTGGCGTCCTGCCCGCTGGCGCTGGCATGGGTGATGTATGAGCGCCATGCACTGCAACCTGCAGCCGAGGAGATTATCGGCAGCCGGGTCAGCCAAGTGAACCACGTGGGTAGCTTTGCCTGCCGCAACGTGTACGGCCGCGAAAGCGGGCGGCGCAGCGAACATGCCACCGCCGAAGCATTGGATGTGGTGGGATTTCAGTTTGAGAACGGCCAGCGCATTACGCTTATCAACCACTGGGATGATGAAGGCGAAGCGGGAGAATTTTTACGCGCCGCGCGCGACGGGGCCTGCGATACCTTCGGCAATGTACTAGGGCCCGATTACAACGCCGCGCATGCCGATCATTTTCATATGGGCATGCGCCGATTCGCACTGTGCCGCTAGAGCAATTCATGGGTTTGGGTTAAGGGTTAAGGGCGAGCACAGCGTGTGGCGGCCGGTTGGCTGCGCTTTTCCAACCAGCGCCCAGCGGCAAAAATCACCAGGCCGCAGCCTGCTAAACCAGCGCCCACCAGCCCGGTACTCGACCAGCTTAAGCCTGCGCTGATCGCCAGCCCAGCAAGCCACGCGCCCAGGGCATTGGCGCCGTTAAAGGCCGCGTGATTGAGCGAGGCCGCCATGGTTTGAGCATCTTCCGCCACGTCCATCAAACGGGTTTGCAACGACGGTGCCAATGCCATGCTGGTGCCGACCAAACCGACGAATAACAGCCCCGTCCAGACATTATTGGCGGCAAAATAAAACAGTCCCTGGATCACTCCACACCAGAGCAAAATAGCTGGAATCGCACGCATCAGGTTTTTATCCGCCATGCGCCCGCCGATTAAATTACCCGCAATCGAGCCCAGGCCAAAGATCACCAGGACCAGCGGCCCCAGTGCTTCGCTCATGCCCGCTTGCTGGGTTAACGTCGGCATCACATAGCTAAAAATAGCGAACATGCCGCCGCAACCAATACACGCCAGTGCCAGGGTGACCAATACGCGTTGTTTAAGCAGCGCTGATAGCTCGCGCACAGGGCTCGCCAGGGTATCAACGGGCTGAATCGGCACATAGAACCGAATTAACAGGGCGGTAAGTAGCGCGATGCCTCCGACACCCGCAAAAGCGATTTGCCAGCCAAACACATTGCCTGCCCAGGTGCCCAGCGGTGCGCCTATCAGAATTGCCACGGTTAGGCCCATCATCACCCGGGAAATAGCCCGTGCCCGTTGGTCTATCGGTACGGCTCCCGCCGCCACCAGCGCGGCGATGCCAAAATAAGCCCCGTGTGGCAAGCCAGCCAGGAAACGCAGCCCCACGAAGGACCAGAACCCCGGTGCCATGGCACTGGCGATATTGCCCACCGCAAACACCAGCATCAATATAATTAATAAAGCCCGCCTTGGCACCCGCGCGGCCAGCGCTGAAATCAGCGGCGCGCCGACCACCACGCCCAAAGCGTAGCTGCTAATCGCGTAACCCACCTGGGGCTCCGTTACAGCTAAATCGCCCGCCACGCGGTTCATCAGCCCCATAATGACAAACTCGCTGGTGCCGATCCCAAAGCCACCCAGCGCCAATACAAATTCGGCCAGACGCGGGTTACGCGCCAACCCAGATGACGATTCCTGCATAATGTTCCCCAAGGCACCTTTAGCGCCTGCTTAACAAACCGGCTTTTATGAGGTGAATGATCGCAGGATTAGACGAAGGTATAAATACGCAACACTTAAAAAGTTAGCGGGCAAAGAGAATGCGTAACGCTTATTGAGGAATCCGGCCACGGTTTGAGCTTTAATGACGAGTCTGCGCACAATACGGCTCAATTTAGCAGCGCGAGGTCGCCATGACGCCCGACACCATCGAACAGGCCATGCAGGCACTGGCCAACGCCGACCCCGATATCGCCCGCGCTTACCCGCTGGTGGGCGCACCCTCGCCTCGCGAGCGCGATAAAGGCTTTGCGACCTTCTTCTCCACCATCGTCAGCCAACAGCTATCCACCGAAGCGGCCAGCGCCATTATGGGCCGCGTCAATGAGCTGCTGCCCGAATTGCATGCCAACGCAGTAATCGACGTTGAAGGCCAGGCGCTGCGCGATGCGGGACTCTCTTGGCGCAAGATCGAGTACGCTAAAGGACTGGCAGAAGCAGAGTTGGCAGGCACTTTTAGCGCCGAGGGGCTTGAACAGCTAAGCGATGAAGAAGCCATAGCCGCCATTACCCAGCTACGCGGCTTTGGCCGTTGGAGTGCCGAGATCTATCTGATGTTCTCGCTGAAACGTCCCGATATTTTTCCCGCCGACGATCTCGCCCTGCGTGTCGCTTTAGGCCGCTTAAAAGGCATGGACGACAAACCCACGCCCAAGTATGCCCGCCAGTTAGTGGAACATTGGGCGCCCTGGCGCAGCGTGGGGTCGCTGTTTCTGTGGCACTACTACCGCGGCGAGCCCTTATAGCGACTTTCTGTACAAACTTTAGGCGTCGAGCCCGCCAAATTTGCCGTTCTGATAGTCCTCGACTGCCTCGACAATCTCTTCGCGGGTATTCATCACGAAGGGGCCAACGCCTCTTCTAACATTAACGATCATCAATGCCAGATAACGAGACGCTCAAGCTAGGGCTAGCCGAGCATGGCACAGAAGTAGAAGGGAAATAACATAATGGCTACTAGCGATATAGAGGCAAATACTGGTCAAGAGCGTGGATTCAGCGACTTTGTGGTGTATGTCGATGAAAGTGGCGATCACGGATTGCTTAATATCGACCCCAACTATCCGGTTTTTGTGCTGGCTTTCTGCATATTCTATAAACAGCATTACATGGCAAAGGTAGTGCCCGCACTTCAGCAGCTAAAATTCGATTACTTCGGCCACGACCTCGTTATCTTCCATGAGCATGAAATACGCAAAGAGAAAGGCGATTTTAGGGTGTTTAAGGATAGAGCTGAAAAGCAGGCATTCATGGGGCGTTTGAGCCATTTGATCGACGAAAGTAACTTCATTCTTGCATCATGCGTGATCGACAAACACAGGCTGACCAGCCGTGAAGAGATGTCGAACCCCTACCACCTAGCGTTGCGACATTGCTTGGAGACGCTGTTCGATCTCGTCAAAGAAAAAGGACAAGAATCGCTGGAAACACATGTCATCGTTGAAAAGCGGGGAGCGAAGGAAGATGACGAGCTCGAACTAGAGTTTCGCCGTATTTGTGATGGCGAAAATAAATACCAGCGCGACTTGCCATTTAAAATTCGTATGGCGGCGAAAGCGAGCAATTCAGCCGGGTTGCAGCTTGCGGATCTAGTGGCGCGACCTATCGGTCGACATGTATTGGCTCCAAATCAGCCTAATCAAGCGTTTGAAGTTCTCAAGCACAAGTTTTATTGCGAGGGAGGCCGACAGGCGGTTGGGGATGGCTATGATCAGTGGGGGCTAAAGCATTTCCCCTAGATAGCGAAAAACCCCGATGAAGCTCACCGAGGTTTAGACGCCGACCGGGCACTCCCAGTCCATTTATATCCAGTTTGAAGATTTCGGATTTTAAAGTCAACGCCTATCGTGGGCTCGCTATTTGTGGCACTGGTACTTCTGCGTCACTACTACCGCGGCGAGCCCTTATAGCGACTTTCTGTACAAACTTTAGGCGTCGAGCCCGCCAAATTTGCCGTTCTGATAATCATCGACCGCCTGAACGATCTCTTCGCGGGTATTCATCACGAAGGGCCCGTGGGAATAGACCGGCTCATCGATCACCTCGCCATGGCCAAACAGCAGGCGTGCGTCGCTGCTGGCTTCGATTTCGAGGCTGGCGCCATCGCGATCCACTTCGATCAAGTGGTGGGCCTTAACGGGCTCGCCACCCACGGTGACATCGCCTTCCACCACGTAGAGGAACACCTGCCGCCCTGGTGCCACGGTCAGCTGCTCGTGGCTACCGGCAGGCAGCCGTAGCGTTGACATGAATATTCCCGTCAACGTCTCGATAGGGCCAACGTCATCCTGCCATTGCCCTGCTATCAGGTTCAGCTCACCACCGCCTGGCAGCGTGATGGTAGGTATCGATGTTTGCTGCAGACCCACGTAGCGAGGTTCGGTCATTTTTAAGTGCGCAGGCAGGTTGACCCACAGCTGCAGAATTTCCAGCGGACCGCCGTCGCGCAGAAACTCTGGCGGCGAAATTTCCGCATGCACGATGCCGCTGCCTGCGGTCATCCACTGCACGCCGCCCGCATCGATCACGCTTTGATGCTTAGTACTATCGGCGTGGGCCAGCGAGCCTTCCAGAATAAAAGTGACCGTTTCAAAGCCTCGGTGTGGGTGCGGGCCAAACGGCAGCCCACGGTTATTGGCCGGATACGCCTGGGGGCCGTGGTGGTTAAGAAACAGGAACGGATCGAGTTGCTCAAGCTGCGGTCCCGGCAATGGCCGCCGGGTGACCAGATCGCCGATATCGTCGCGCCTGGCCGGGTGCTGGGCGATCACGCGGCGGACTGATTGGATAGTGTCTGATGGCATAACTTACTCCTTTTCAATACGACCAGCGTAAAACCTCAACCCGCTGATGAGGAGCGAATAATTTGCCTCGTTTCGTTGAAGGAAATTGTTACCAAGCGTCTCAAAGAGGCTCTGATTAACGTGATGAGCGCAGACCAGACAAGGCAAAAATCAACGAAAAGGCGGATCGGACTCGCGCACGAGGCGATTTTTAACGCCGTATGGTCAAGCGCAATAGTTAATCAGCGGTTTCCTCAAAACTCGGTCACCACCGTCACCCCCGCCCCTTCGAACTTATCCATGTTCATCAGCGCATCAATCGACTGCTCAAGATTGATTCGTTTGCCGATTAGTTTTTCAGGCGCCAGCTTTCCAGACTCGATCATCGCCAGCATGGCGTCGTAACGGTGGGCCTGCATGCCATGACTGCCCAATATTTCAAGCTCGTTGGCAATCACCTGGCTCATGGGAATAGCCGGTGTGCTGTTCTCCGCCAACATCAGCCCGACCTGAATATGCTTGCCACGTTTACGCAGGTTGCTGATCGAGTTAAAGCAGGTCGTCGGATGCCCTAGCGCATCCAGCGATACGTGAGCGCCTCCCCGGGTTATCTCCGCCACCGCTTCGACCACATTGGGTACCTTGGCAGCATTCACGGTGGCAGTGGCACCCAGTTGGCGAGCCAGATCAAGAGCGCCTTCAGAAATATCGATGGCCACCACGTTGGCGCCGACGGCGTTGGCAATCATCACGGCAGAAAGCCCAACCCCACCGCAGCCGTGGACGGCCACCCACTGCCCGGCCGAGGTTTGGCCCTGATCGACCACCGCCCGAAACGAGGTGACGAAACGACAGCCCAGGCTTGCCGCCGTGGCAAAGTCGAGCGTCTCCGGCAATGCAACCAGGTTCACATCAGCGTAGTGAATACTCACATACTCAGCAAAGGAGCCCCAGTGCGTGAAACCGGGCTGAAACTGGCTATCGCACACCTGATGATTGCCGGAGTGGCACTCAGGGCAGGTACCACAACCGCCAACGAACGGAACCGTGACGCGGTCGCCAATGCGCCACTGTTTGACGTCTTTACCCACGGCTTCAACAACGCCTGCCAGCTCATGGCCCGGCACATGAGGGAGCTGGATATCGGTATCATGCCCTACCCAGGCATGCCAATCGCTACGGCACACCCCATTCGCCATCACCTTCACCACCACACCGTGGGTTTCAGGCGTCGGATCAGGTAACTGCTGTATTTGGGGAGGGGCGGAAAATTGCTCAAAAACAACGGCTTTCATAAACGACTCCTGCGCGGTATCAATTGTTTTTTAATATAACCAACCGCGCCTGAAATTACTTTTCTGATAAATGGACACACATGCTAATTTTGAAGCATTCTTGCTTCTAAGTGCATAAAAATGAAATATCCTTTTCAAATGAGTCAATTAGACAAAATAGACGCCCAACTAATCGATAGCCTTCAAGCCGATGGTCGGCTATCCATCGCCAAGCTGGCCGAGCGGCTAGGAATGAGCGAAGCCACCTGCTGGCGACGCCATAAACGCCTGGAAGAATTGGGCGTGATCGAAGGCTACCAAGCCACGCTGAACCGCCGAAAGCTCGGCGGCAACGTGCTGGCCTTTGTGCAGATCACCTGTACTCAGCACAGCGAGGCGGCCACCGCGGAGTTTGAACGCATTATCCAGGCCAGTTCCCGGATGCTCAGCTGCCATAACACCACCGGCGAGGCAGACTTCCTCTTGCAGATCATCGCCCAGGACCTCGATGACTACAGCCGCTTCGTGGAAAAAGTGCTACGCCAGCTGCCGGGAGTATCGAGCATCCGCTCTAATATATCCCTACGGGAAATGAAGACGACAAGCCACTTGCCGGTTGGAGAGTTGCTGGGGCTTTGAGCGAGGCAACTGAGGAGGGAGCCAAGCCGTGAATACGGTCATAAAGCTATTGGGAAATAGGCTCAACCTTACGTTCAGGAGATCACGGACGTTATTTGCACCTTCCCGGCTGTGGCAAAAGACCTTGGTGTGAAAACCAGCACCATCGAGCTGATCACCCATCGGTTGAACGAGAGAAGTATCTCTCTAAGAAATAAGCCACTACATGTAGTGCTCCTATATCTAAATCTACATATCAGGTTGACAGGTGTCAACCCAATCACCATATTGTCAACTTAAACCACCTTAAAACAAGGTAGAAAGTCATGCTGCATGATCGTATACATCGTGCGCGTGTCCTCAAGAATATGACCTTGCAGCAGTTAGCCGATCTGCTGGGGGGCATAACCAAGCAAGCTCTGTCGAAATATGAACAGGGCAAGGACGCGCCCAATTCGACTCGCTTGATCCAACTGGCGGATGCGCTTGGGGTTAACCCTGAGTATTTTTTCCGTTCAGACTCAGTAGAGCTGGGAAAAGTAGACTTCCGTAAGCACTCTGCCTTCGGAAAACGCCAGCAAGAAGCCGTCAAGGAGCAAGTGCGTGAGCACCTTGAGCGCTATTTAGCAGCAGAAAGGCTGTTCCAAACCGGCCAATCACCTGATGAATTTTCCAAATGGCATCAGCGTTTTTCCGTATCCAGTATCGATGAGGTCGAACAGGCAGCTAATAAACTCCGTGAAGAATGGCAGCTTGGGCTAAACCCTATCGCCAATCTGACTGAAACCCTGGAAGAAAACGGCATTAAAGTCGTCAGTCTTCAGGCTCACGAGAAATTTGATGGGCTTTGCGCTCTCGTCAACGATGGCTCGGATGCCGTTATTGTCAGTAATACTGAGCGTCCTGGAGAACGTCAGCGTTTTAATCTCGCCCATGAGCTAGGACATTTGGTTATGTCACTACCTGAGGAGCTTCATGGCACTCGGGATGAAGAAAACTGGTGCCACCGCTTTGCTGGGGCGTTTCTCTTCCCGGCAAATCAAGTGCGCGTCACCTTTGGTGAGCACCGCAAACGGGTGCTGTTCCAAGAGTTTCTTTTGGCCAAGGAGGAGTGGGGCATTTCTATTCAAGCCACTTTGCGCCGGTTATATGACCTGGATATCGTTAGTTCGAGCTTCTATCAGAACACTTTTCGCCTATGGTCGATGAAGGGTTTTCGAAAAAGTGAACCTGGTCGACAAGAGCCTGAAAAATCCTATCGCCTGAAGCAATTGGTTTACAGGGCGCTGGCTGAAGGACTAGTTACTCCTTCAAGAGCAGCGGAGTTACTCAGTGTAAGCCTTGGAGAAATTGAGGAAATCATGGCAAACGGACAGGCAGGTGACAGTGAACATGTCAGCGAAAATTCTTGTCTCTGATACCAATATCTGGATAGATCTTCACCGCAGTGGCCTGCTTGAAACCGTGTTTGCCCTACCTCACCAGTTCGTCACCACCGACTTTGTGTGGCGGGAGCTGAAAAAGCCCCCTGGCCAAGAGTTAACGGGATTAGGCCTTGTGGTTGAAGCATTCAGTGGTGAGGAAGTTGCAACGCTTTTTACGCTACGCCAAACATTGGGTAATTCCTCACTAGCGGATGTGTCGTGCTACTTCCTAGCAAAGGAAAGAGGCTGGACGCTGCTGACCAATGACGGCGCGCTCAGGAAATCAGGGCAACAAAGCAAATTAGAGGTTCGTGGTGTACTTTGGATATTAGATGAGCTGGAAGCTCATGCCCTTCTTTCGCCAAGCCAACTGGCCGACGCTTTGGAATCGATGCTAAAAGCGGGTGCCAGGCTACCGGAAAACGAATGCCATCAACGGCTAAGTCGATGGCGATAAGGTACTTCGATAAGGGTAAAGCCTCACAATGACGCTACCCACATTTCCTGGCACAACCACAACGCTCTCCTGAAGCATCATCACTGAAAAACTACTCAATATTTTGAATCTGCTCCCTCATTTGCTCTATCAGCACCTTAAGCTCCACCGCGCAGCGGGTCGTCTCTGCCACCACGGATTTTGACGAGAGCGTGTTGGCCTCGCGGTTGAGCTCCTGCATCAGGAAGTCCAGGCGGCGGCCTTTGGGGCCTTTCTGGGCCAGTTGGCGGCGTACTTCTTCCACGTGGGCCGTGAGGCGGTCGAGCTCTTCGTCGACGTCAGATTTTTGTGCCACCACTACCAGCTCGGCTTCCAGGCGTTGGGGGTCAAGTTCGGTCTTGGCGGCTTCTAAGCGCTCCAGCAGCAAGGTGCGCTGGCGCTCCAGAA
Organism: Vreelandella salicampi; assembly: GCF_013415105.1. Classification (GTDB taxonomy): domain Bacteria; phylum Pseudomonadota; class Gammaproteobacteria; order Pseudomonadales; family Halomonadaceae; genus Vreelandella; species Vreelandella salicampi. The sequence goes on along the minus strand of NZ_JACCDF010000008.1, from coordinate 27,688 downwards.
TTTGTGGCAGCAGGCTGCGCACGGTGGCGACCTGTTCGCTCACGGCGTCCAGGCGGGTGGTGATCATCTCGGCGAGCTTTGCGCCCTCTCTTGCGCGGGCGTCAATCAGCTCGTCCAGCGCTTGCTCAAACAGCGTGGCGGCAGCGGTCTTGATGGCCTCCTGGTCGAGATGCTGAGCTTCCAACACGCCGGGCTGATTTAAAAGGTCGAGGGTGGTGGGCACGCCGGCGTGGGGAACCTGGTGGTGCACCACGCTCAGCGCTTCGGCGATTTCCGCCAGCCGTTGAGTATTGACGGCGGGTGCCTGACTTTCCTCAGCGGCGTCAAAACGCAGACTGCATTCGACCTTGCCGCGCGCCAAACGGTTACGAAGGGCATCGCGCAGTAGCGGTTCCAGCTCGCGCAGGGCGTCGGGCAAGCGAAAATGTGGCTCCAGGTAGCGCTGGTTCACCGAGCGAATTTCCACCTGCAGCGTGCCCCACGGGTAGGCGTGCTCGGTGCGGGCGAAAGCGGTCATGCTGTGTACGCGGCGTGCGGTGGCCATGCGGGCTCCTGGAGTAATTAGCGGGATTAATTGGATTAGTCAGTCTACCCGATATCGCAAAAGCCGGGGGCTCAGACGTGTACAATGACGCCTTTCCCCTAATGTTGATCAAGAGAGGTGCTATGCGTCCTGAGGTGATTCGCCCAAGTGGCCGTGAGGCTGACACGCCGCGCGAAGTCCGCTTAACCCGTGGCTATACCCGCCATGCCGAAGGCTCAGTATTGGTCGAGTTTGGCGATACCAAAGTGCTATGTAACGCGAGCGTTGAGACGGGTGTGCCGCGCTGGTTGCGGGGCAAAAACCAAGGCTGGGTAACCGCTGAATACGGGATGCTGCCCCGCGCGACCCACTCGCGCAGCGGCCGTGAAGCCACCCGAGGCAAGCAGGGCGGGCGCACGTTAGAAATTCAGCGCTTGATCGGTCGTAGCCTACGCGCGGCGGTGAATTTGAAAAAGCTTGGTGAGTTCACTATCACCGTGGATTGCGATGTGATTCAGGCCGACGGCGGCACGCGTACGGCGGCGATTACCGGCGGATGCGTGGCGCTGGTGGATGCGATTCGTTATCTACAGCGGGAAAAGAAAATCAAAGGCGACCCACTGATACAGCTGGTGAACTCAATTTCGGTGGGTATTTACAAAGGCGTGCCGGTAGTGGATCTGGACTACCCGGAAGATAGCCAAGCCGATACCGATATGAACGTGGTAATGACCGAAAGCGGCGAGCTGATCGAAGTGCAAGGCACCGCTGAGGCGGGCACGTTTAACCGCACTGAGCTTAACGCCATGTTGGACTTGGCCGAGCAGACAGGCAAAGCGCTGACCCAGCACCAGCGTGAGTCACTGGAAATTCGCAGTTAAGCGCTGACGTCACCCTTGCCGTTAGCTAGAACGCCACAGGTCCGCTTTTCAGCCGGCCTGTGGGTATCAACGACGCGGGAAAGTAGCGTAAAAAAACGGGCGCTATAGGTCGAGGTCGTACTCAACAATCAGCGGCGCGAACTCAGAGAAAGTCGCGTCGTAATCGATCCACGCATCCACCACGTGACGGCGGAAGTTGGGTCCGACGAGCTGATAATCAATGCGCCAGCCCTCTTGGCGCTCACGCGGCACCTCTTGGTCAAGCTTTGGCCACCAGGTATATTCACCCGCGTCGCGGTTGATCTCACGGAAGGTGTCGATAAAACCGATGGGACCCAGCACTTGGTCCATCCACGCGCGTTCTTCCGGGCGAAAGCCAGAAGTCAGCTGATTATCGGACCAATTGACCAAGTCGAGGGTCTTATGGGCAACGTGCCAGGTACCGCAGATAATATACTCGCGGCGCTTACGCGCCATCTTGCTCAGGTACTCTTGGTACTGCTCCATAAATGCATGTTTGGCTTTCTGGTCGCTGCCGTCGGGCATCAAAAACGAGGCGATACTGAAGCGGTCGTAATCGGCCTGCAGAAAGCGCCCTTCGTGGTCGCACTGCGGAAAGCCCAAGCCATACATAATCGCTTTGGGAATCTTACGGCAATAGAGCGCGACCCCGGAGAAACCCTCCTCTTCGGCATCCAGAAAATAGCCTTCATAGCCTTCCGGGTAGAGAATATGGTCGCCCAATTCAAAACTTTTTGCCTTAATGTTCTGCACGCAGACCACGTCGGCATCCTGCTGAGCCAGCCAGTCCAGGAAGCCCCGATCGACGGCGTCACGAATACCATTGACATTGATGCTGGCAATTTTCATAAATCGTCCCTTTTGCGTCGCTGCTGTATGATACCCGACGTTTCGACGTTTGGGTAAATCCCCCACGAAAAATCGCGAGGATCACTGTGACAATCCCCTTACAACCGTATCAACGCGAGTTCATCGCCTTCGCTATCGAACAGGGCGTGTTGAAATTCGGCGAATTCACGCTCAAATCCGGCCGTGTGAGCCCCTATTTCTTCAACGCCGGGCTATTTCAAACCGGCCGTGCGCTTGCCAAGCTCGGTCGCTTTTATGCCCAAGCGATTGTGGATAGCGGTGTAAACGCCGACGTGCTGTTCGGCCCGGCGTACAAAGGCATTCCGCTGGCAGCCGTTACCGCCGCCGCACTGGCCGATCACCACGACCGTGATATGCTCTACGCGTTTAACCGCAAAGAAGCCAAGACCCATGGCGAAGGCGGCAACATCGTCGGGGCGGCGCTTGCCGGTGATATTCTGATCATCGACGATGTGATCACCGCTGGCACCGCCATCCGCGAAGTAATGGCGCTGATCGAGCAAAGCGGCGCCCGCGCAGGCGGGGTGATTATCGCGCTAGACCGCCAAGAGCGCGGCCAGGGCGAACAGAGCGCGATCCAAGAAGTGGAAACCACCTACGGCATACCCGTCGTGAGTATTGTGACATTGGCACAGGTACTCGCCTATTTGGAAGCGCACGCCGGGCCCGAGATGCAGCCCCACGCCGAGGCAATCCGCGCTTACCGGACCCGTTACGGGGTTTAATCGTCGCCGTTAGTCGCTCGCGGCGCCGGCAAAGCCTTGCTGGCGCCACGCTTCAAAGCTCACCAGCGCCACCGCGTTGGACAGATTTATACTACGATTATTAGGTTGCATGGGGATTAACAGCTTCTGCTCGGGCGTGATAAGCGCATGCGCCTCGGCGGAGAGCCCGCCGGTTTCCGAGCCGAACAATAGCACATCGCCCGGCGCGAAGACCGCCTCGCTATAAGGGCGCGTCCCGCGAGTGGTCAACGCCCAGATCGTGCGGCCCTGCATTGCCGTAAGAAAGGCCGCAAAATTCGCGTGGCGCGTCACATTGGCCAAATCGCGGTAGTCCAACCCGGCACGGCGCAGTTTTTTCTCTTCCAGGTCAAAGCCCAGCGGTTCAATTAAATGCAGCCGACAGCCATTATTGGCCACCAAACGCATGATATTGCCGGTATTGGGCGCCATTTTAGGCTCGAACAGCGCAATTTCGAACATCGGTCTGCCTTCCACACGTAAAGGACGCATTCTGCCATGAACCCGAGCATCGCCCAACGTCTTAACGGCTTGAACCCGCGTCAACAGGAGGCCGTGCGCTATATCGACGGCCCCTGCCTGGTGCTCGCCGGCGCGGGTTCGGGCAAGACCAGCGTGATTACCACCAAGATTGCCTATTTGGTGCAGGAGTGCGGGATGAGCGCGCGCAAAATCGCGGCGGTGACCTTTACCAACAAGGCCGCCCGGGAGATGAAAGAGCGCGTGGGGCTGATGCTAAGAGGCAAAGAAGGCCACGGGCTAACGGTCTCGACCTTTCACACGTTAGGGCTGAACATTATTCGCGGGGAGCTCAAAACCCTAGGCTATAAACCCGGCTTTTCGCTCTTCGACCCGGAAGATGCCAAAGCACTGCTGCGCGATTTGATGAACAAGGACGCCCAGGTCGACGCCGAGCAAATCAACGCCGTGCAAAGCCAAATTTCGCAGTGGAAAAACGACCTGGTACTGCCGGGTGACGCGCTCTCGTTTGCCGCCGATGACAACGAGCACTTTGCCGCGCGGGTGTATGAAGCCTACGTGCGCCATTTAAAAGCTTACAACGCGGTGGATTTTGACGACCTGATTCTGCTTCCAGTGGTCCTCCTGCAACGCGACCCCGAGGCCCTGGCCCGTTGGCAACGCAAAATTCACTACATGCTGGTGGATGAGTACCAGGACACTAACGTCTCTCAATACCTCCTGGTGAAGCTATTAATGGCCGAGCGGGCGACCTTTACCGTGGTCGGCGACGATGACCAATCGATTTACGCTTGGCGCGGCGCGCGGCCGGAAAACCTCATCACTCTGGGCGATGATTTCCCGCGTTTGAAAGTGATCAAACTAGAGCAGAACTACCGCTCCACCGGCACCATATTGCGCTCGGCCAATACGCTGATTGCCAATAATCCTCACGTCTACGAAAAAACCTTGTGGTCAGAAATGGGCGATGGCGCGCCGATTCGCGTGATCGTCAACCGCCACGAAGAAGCCGAGGCCGAGCGGGTCGCCAGCGAAATGTTCACCCGGCGGATCAAGGAGCGTGCCGAGTGGCGTGATTTTGCCGTGCTTTACCGGGGCAACTTTCAGGCGCGACTTTTAGAGCTCAAGCTGCAGCACTACCAAATTCCTTACAAACTCTCGGGCGGTAAGTCATTTTTCTCGCGCAACGAAGTCAAAGACACTATGGCTTACCTGCGCCTTTTGATTAACCCTGCCGACGATAACGCCTTTTTACGCATTGTGAACGTGCCGCGCCGGGAAATTGGCCCCGGCACACTGGAAAAATTGGCGAATTATGCCACCGAGCGCTCGAATTCGCTATTTGCCGCCTGCCATGAGATCGGCCTGGAACAACAGCTACCCACTCGCGCCGTGGAACGCCTGGGGCGCTTTACCCACTTTATCGACGGTGTGCGCAAGCGAATGGATCAAGGCGATGCGATTGCCGCCATCCGCGATATGCTGCGCGATATGGATTACGAGGCATGGCTGTATCAAAACGCCAGCGCGCCGACCGTCGCCGAGCGGCGCATGGCCAACGTATGGATGTTGATCGACCAGCTAGAGAAGTCACTGAACCGCGATCCTGAAGACGATACATCGTCCACTGAAACCGAAACCGATGGCGTCGAAGCGGCGATATCGCGCTTGGTGCTGCGCGATATTCTCGAACAACAGGCCGAAGAGGATGACTCCGACCGGGTGCAGCTTCTCACCATGCACGCCTCCAAAGGGTTGGAGTTTCCCCACGTCTATTTGATGGGTCTGGAAGAGGATTTACTGCCCCACCGCAACGCCATCGAAGTGGGCACGGTCGAGGAGGAGCGGCGGTTAGCCTATGTGGGCATTACCCGTGCCCGGCGCACGCTCACTTTGACGCTCGCCCGCCAGCGCAAGGCTTACGGCGAGCTGCTGGACTGCACACCCAGCCGTTTTCTCGACGAGCTACCCGACGAGGATTTGGAGTGGGAGGGCCGCGCCGATAAAGAAGACCCAGAGAAAAAGCAGGCCCGGGGTAAAGACGCCATCGCCGGATTGCGCTCGCTATTGGGCTGAGCGATATCGGCTGGGACAAATACACAAAAAAATATCCACAGGGGGTTTAAAAACCCACCTGTGGATAGATTGCTTTAGCATTTTAAGCCCAGTCATATGAATCACCGGGCGGAGGTGCATTACTGCGCTTGGGAAACCATGTAGTCCACGACGGCCATGATTTCTTCGTCCGAAGCGCTGCTACCCCCGCGCGGCGGCATCGCCCCTTTACCGTTGAAGACGCTCTGGTAAAGCGCATCGTTACCCTGCTCAATACGCGGGCCCCAAGCTTCAGCGTTGCCTAACTTAGGCGCACCGGCGACGCCCGCTGCGTGGCAGGCTGCACAACCAACGCTTGCGTAAAGTGCTTCGCCGTCTAAGTCGCTACCGCCACTCGCTTCTTCTCCACTGGCAGTGCCTTCACTAGCAGCCATTTCGTCGCCTGCCGCTTCGCTTTCAGACGCAGCGGTCTCTTCAGCAGCTCCCTCTTCGGATGCTGCCTGTTCAGAAGCCGCTTCGTCGCCGCCACCTAATTCAGGCACTTCCATAACGGGTTCAACCATATAGGCGACCGCCGCTTCAACTTCTTCATCGGAGAGGCTGGGGTTACCGCCTTTCGCCGGCATGGCGCCAATACCATTAATAGCGTGATCTAACAGCGTGGCGAAACCTTGTCCGGTACGCTCCGTCCAGGCGGCTTCGTCACCACGCACAGGGGCACCCGCAGCGCCGGACTCGTGGCAAGCACTACATACATTGGCGTAGATGCCTTCACCGTCGATATCACCGCCACTGCTATCGGCTGCCGCCGGCGCGGCGGAAGCCGTGCCACAATCCTGGCCCTCTAGACACAACTGCCCAACGGGTTCTAAGCGCTCAGCCATTGCATCATGCACCGCATCTTCCTGGGCGAAAGCACCTGAAGTGCCTGCCATGACGCCAAAGGCCGCCAGCCCGCTCATGATCAGCTTAAATTTCACTCTCACCACCTCTTGAGTTTTTATCGAAGTTATCGTCACTTCCGCGGGCGGCGGCGCCAAAACGGCTAAGCGCTACCGGGCCGCAAGACGTACTTATTACGGATGAAACTAGTATACCGACATCCCCAAGCGCTGGAAAATGCAACGTATGGCACTTATCGGCTATTTTCTGCACTACTCCACTGTCACGCTCTTGGCTAGGTTCCTCGGTTGATCCACGTCGGTGCCTTTGAGTACCGCGACGTGGTAGCTCAAAAGCTGCAGCGGCAGGGTATATAGTAGCGGTGCAAGCGCTTCGTGAATGTGCGGCAGGTGCAGCACTTGCGTGTCATCGTGGGCGTGGATGCCGACGTTTTTATCGGCAAAGACAAACAATTGACCGCCGCGAGCGCGCACTTCCTGCAGGTTGGATTTCAGTTTCTCCAACAAGTCGTCGTTGGGAGCGACCGAAATGACTGGCATTTCGCTATCCACCAGCGCCAGCGGCCCGTGCTTGAGCTCGCCAGCAGGGTAGGCTTCGGCGTGGATGTAGGAGATCTCTTTAAGCTTGAGCGCGCCTTCCAGCGCGATAGGGAAATGGGCGCCGCGGCCAAGAAACAACGCGTGATGCTTTTCGGCGAAAGCCTGGGAGAGCACTTCTATCTCGTCATTTAACGCTAGCACTTGCTGGCAAATCGGTGCCAACGCCTTAAGCGCCTGGACGATTTCCCCCTGCTCGCCCGCGTCTAACGGCGCATCGCTACGGCTTTTAGCCAGCGCCAGGGTAAACAGCATCAGGGCGATAAGCTGCGTGGTGAACGCTTTGGTAGAGGCGACGCCAATCTCAGGGCCGGCGCGGGTCATCAACGTAAGATCGGATTCGCGCACCAAGGAGCTTCCCGGCACGTTGCAGATACCCAACGCGCCGATGTAGCCCAGCGTTTTGGCGTAGCGCAGCGCGGCCAACGTATCGGCCGTTTCGCCCGACTGAGAAAGGGTGACAAACAGCGTGTCTTCCGGCACCACCGGGTGGCGATAGCGGTACTCAGACGCCACTTCGACCTGCACCGGCACGCCAGCGTAGCGCTCTAGCCAATAGCGCGCCACTAAGCCTGCATGGTAGCTCGTGCCGCACGCGATAATATGAATTTGCCGGGTACGGGCAAACAATGTTGCCGCCTCGGGGCCAAAGCTTTCCACCAGCACACCGGTATCGCTTAACCGTCCTTCTAACGCCGCGCTGATCACCGCCGGCTGCTCATAGATTTCTTTGAGCATAAAGTGGCGGTATTCGCCTTTACTCGCCGCCCCATCGCCGTGCTCAAACACATGAATCGGGCGCTCGACCGGCTGGCCAACGCGGTTAACGATGCGAATATGGCCGCCGTCTCGTAACTCGACCACATCGCCCTCTTCAAGATAAATAAAACGGTCGGTGACCGGCAAAAGCGCCAGCGGGTCGGAGGCGAGAAAGGCTTCATCGATACCCACACCCACGACCAGCGGGCTACCTTGGCGCGCACCGATGACCACATCAGGTTCACTCACGCTCATCACGCCCAGCGCATAAGCACCGCCTAAATCGTTCACGATGTGTTGCACAGCGGCAAACAAGGCGCCGCGCTCATCGCTGGCATCATCCAATGCATCGTTGAGTAAGTGGGCGATGACTTCGGTGTCGGTTTCCGAGGTAAAAACATGGCCGGCGGCTTGCAAGCGTGCTTTGGTACGCTCGTGGTTTTCGATAATGCCGTTATGCACTACAGCGACGCGATCAGTGCTGTGGTGAGGGTGCGCGTTAGCCTCAGAGGGCTTGCCGTGGGTAGCCCAACGGGTGTGGGCAATGCCGATAACGCCCGGTAGCGACTTTTCGGCAACGCGGGCATCAAGCGCCGCGACCTTACCCACCGCTCGGTGGCGGGTGAGCGCTCCTTGGTGCATCACGGTCATTCCAGCGGAATCGTAGCCGCGATACTCCAGGCGCTTTAAGCCTTCGAGCAAAATCCCTTGCACGTTGCGCTGGGCTACAGCACCGACAATGCCACACATAGCTTCTCTCCTATTTCGCCTTGGCCCTGACTACCTGGATACTTTTTATCTTAATCCCTGCTTTTACCGTCACGAATCGCTGCGTTTTTGTGGCCGCGGCCAATCGGCTTTTTCGACCTGGCGGCCACGGGTGACGGCCAAGGCGTGGTCGGGTACATCTTTACCAATGGTGGATCCGGCACCCACAGTGGCGCCAAGGCCGACCGATACCGGCGCGACCAGCGCGCTGTTGGAGCCGATAAAAGCGCCATCGCCAATCTCGGTGCGGTGTTTGTTAACGCCATCGTAATTACAGGTGATCGTACCCGCGCCCACGTTAACTTCTCGCCCTAAACGCGCATCGCCGACATAGCTTAGGTGATTGATTTTACTGCCCTCACCCACATCGGCGTTTTTCGTCTCAACGAAATTGCCCACTTTGGCCTTCACCGCCAATCGCGTACCAGGGCGCAGGCGGGCAAAGGGCCCAATCTGGTTGCGCCCGGCCGCCACGCATTGCTCCAGCACGCTGTGAGAGTCGACCACGCTTTCAGCGCCGATAGTGGCGTTTTTAATTACGCAGTAGGGGCCGATTTTCACGCCCTCGCCTAGCTCGACATCGCCCTCAAACACGCAGCCGACATCAATAAACACATCGTGTCCGCACGTAAGCGTGCCGCGAACATCCAACCGCGCCGGGTCAGCCAAGGCGACGCCTTGCGCCATCAGCTTCTCAGCCAGTTGGGTTTGATACGCACGCTCTAACCGCGCCATTTGGGCACGGTTGTTCACCCCTTCGACTTCAACCGGTGTGGCGGGTTGCGCGGTGGCCACGCTAACGCCTTCGTCAGCCGCCATCGCAATCACGTCGGTTAAGTAGTATTCGCCCTGGGCGTTGTCATCCGAGAGTTTCGGCAGCCAGCGCTTTAGCTGTGCACCGGTGAGCGCCATGATGCCAGTATTGCATTCACGGATGGCGAGCTCGTCGTCACTGGCATCTTTCTGCTCGACAATCGCCACCGCGTCACCGGCGTCGTTGCGCACGATGCGCCCATAGCCTGAAGGGTCCTCCAACGTGACGGTCAAAAGCCCCAGGTGCTTTTCATCGACGCGTTCCAACAGGGCGACTAACGTTTCACGGCGAATCAGCGGCACATCGCCGTAAAGAATCAGTACCTTGCCACTACCCAGCTGGGGAAGCGTTTGCGCCACGGCGTGGCCGGTGCCTTTTTGCTCTGCCTGTAGGGCAAACCGTACCGGCGTATCAACGTGCCGATCACTCAAGGCATCGCGCAGCGCATCGGCGCCATGGCCAATCACCACGTGGGTACGCGCTGGGTTGAGCGTCGCGGCGGTATCCAGCACATGACGCACCATCGGCTTGCCCGCTAATGTGTGCAGCACTTTAGGCAGTGGCGAGCGCATACGGGTGCCTTTACCAGCGGCCAGAATGACAATATCGAGTTCGGCGTGCATCGCGTTATCCTTTTTCATCAATCACAGTTTCCTCCGCAGTGGCAACGTCAATCCCTAGCTCTTCCAACAGTGCTTGACCGAAGAACCGGGCAAACGCTGGGCTCGCGAGGCTACGCCACGTTTCACCGTCGCGAATCAGCATTAAAACGCTAAGATCGTGCTCGCGCGCCAACGCCATACCGGCTTCATCCCCGGCTACGAGCAGGGCGGTTGCCCACGCATCCGCCCAAGCGTTAGAGGGGTGAAATATCGACACCGAGGCAAGCCCATGGGTGATGGGTTTACCGCTGCGCGGATCGATGGTGTGCGAGTAGCGCGTCCCTTCTATCTCGAAGTAGTTGCGATAATCGCCCGAAGTCGCCACCGACAAGTTTTCCAGCGGGATGACATGCTGCGCGGTTTGTGGGCCATCTTCGGGCACTTCGATACCCACGCGCCACAAGGTTTCTTCATCAATATCACGGTAGCCCCGTGCGATAAGATCGCCGCCCAGATTGACCAAATAGTGTTCCACGCCTTGCTGATCAAGATACGCAGCCACGCGGTCCGTTGCGTGACCTTTGGCCACAGCGGAAAGATCGACAAACACATCGCGCGTGCGCTGCGCCTGCATGGATTGCGTATCGACCTTGAGCGCATCAAACCCCACCTGCTCAAGGCGCTCGTTTAGCACAGCTTCAGACGGCACTTCCTCGGGACGTGCCTCGGGGCCAAAGCTCCACAAGTTCACCAACTCGCCAATGGTGACATCAAACGCGCCGTTACTGGCCTCAGCAACCGACTGGCTAATCGCCATTACCTCGATAAGCGCATTGGAGAGCGGCTGCCACTCCCCCAGCGGCGCTTGGTTGAACGCCATCAGTTCGGAATCATCGCGGTAGGTCGACATGGCCTGGTCAACCTGATCAAGCTGCGCTTTTATGCCCTCTTCCAGCGTTTTCGCTTCGCCTTGGGTGAGCGCATCGGCGATAGTGACTTGATAAAAACTGCCAAAGATGGGGCCGTCTAATCTTACCGGCGATTCCAGCGGGCGTTCGCTCTCAGACGAGCAGCCTACTAAGGCGAAGGCGCTGATAACCAGCAGGCCAAAAACGGTGTTGAGAGGACTTGTTCGCACTTTGATGTTCCCGTTGTTTCCGTTTACGAATGAAAAAACCATAGTAGCCAGGCCCCAAAAATCACGCGATAAAGCACAAAGGGCTGCATCCCCAAGCGTTTTATTAAGCGCAAAAAAACGTGAATACACAAATACGCGCTTAGACCCGAAAGGAGCGAACCCATGGCCATCACAGGCCAATCAATCGCTTGTGGCTGCTGAATTAGCCCGACGGCTTCAAGACCGCCTGCCAGCACAATCACCGGAATGGAGAGCAGAAACGAAAATCGCGCCGCGCCTTCACGGCTCATGCCGACCAAAAGCGCAGCGGTGATGGTAATACCCGAGCGCGAGGTACCGGGAATCAGCGCCAACACCTGGGCTGCGCCAATCACCAAAACATCGCTTAGGCGGATGTGATACTCGCTACGCGTGCCGCGCTGATTCCAATCGGCATACCCCAGAAGCATGCCAAACCCAATCAAGCTTAGGCCAATAATCAGCGTCGAGCGCATATAACCTTCGATTACATCGTGAAGGACAAAGCCCACGGCACATACCGGCAACGTGGCCAATACCACCCATAGCGCAAGCGTCGCCTCACGATCCACTCCGCGTCCGCGCAGCGCTGCTAAGCTGCTGGCCACCATGCCCCACACTTCGCGGCGAAAGTAGACCACCACCGCGGTCAAACTCCCGATATGCAGTGCGACATCAAAGGCAAGCCCCTGATCTTGCCAATCGGTGAGTACCGGCACCAAAATCAAATGGGCCGAGCTTGAAATCGGCAAAAACTCCGTTAGCCCTTGCACCACCGCCAGCACAATAACCTGTAACCAATCCATTTAAAGATCCGTCGTATTAAAACGTATGTTTGATAACCATCGTGATGGAAAAGCGAGCCTTCAATGGCGTTCAAGGATACACGCCGCTTTATCGCTTGTCCGCATCCTAAGGGCTTGGCCTATGGGGCAATTTGCTGCAATGCGCTACAATAGCACCTCATTGCCAGCGTGCTCGCAAGGTAACCCATGACACCCAATGCCCAAACACCTCAAGAGCCGTCTCACGCGGAAAGCAGCCGTGATGCGAAGCGTGTCACCACCGTTGGTGCGTGGCTAGACGGCACTTTGAGCGCGATAAAAGTTGTTGTGGGTTTGCTGGTCGGCTCGGCCGCGCTCATCGCCGATGGGATTCACTCGCTGTCTGATTTAATCACCGACGGGTTTGTCTTCGCGGCGATTCATTACGGACGCCAAGGGCCTGACGATGATCACCAGTACGGCCATGGCCGTATCGAAACCCTCACAACGCTACTTTTGGGCAGCGTACTGATCTTTGTGGCCGGAGGTATCGCCTGGTCGAGTTTAGACCGGCTGTTTAGCGGTACAGAGGTTAACGCGCCAGGAGGGGTGGCGATCGGGATCACCTTGCTCGCTTTACTGAGTAAAGAGTGGATTTTCCGCTATACCATGCGCGTCGCCAAACGTGTGCAATCCAAACTGTTGGAAGCCAACGCCTGGCACTCGCGAAGTGATGCGCTCTCCACCGCCGTGGTGTTGGTGGCCTTGATCGGGGCGCAGTTTGGCCTAGGCTGGCTTGACGCGGTCGCGGCTGTCATTGTCGGCTTGCTCGTCGGCAAAGTTGGCTGGGATCTTCTGTGGGATTCCGCCCGCGAACTCGTGGATACCGCCCTACCCGAAGATGCACAGCAGCAAATGCACGCCGTGGCGGAAAGCGTGCCCGGCGTGGATAGCGTCCACGACTTGCGCACACGCCAATCCGCCGGGTGGGTGATGGTGGATTTGCACGTAGTCGTGGGGCCGAAAGTTAGCGTGTCCGAAGCGCATGAAATCGGTAACGAAGTAAGCCGCCGTCTGCGACGCGCCTTCCCCGCGCTTACCGATGTGATTTTCCACATTGATCCAGAAGACGACGCCGGAGAAGGCGACCCCAGCCGCCTGCCCGGTTTACCGCTGCGTCCGGAAGTGGAAGCCGTGCTGAACGAGCGCTGGTACAAGCACCCGGTGTGGCGCACGCTCACTGACCTCCAGCTACATTACTTAGACGGCAAAATTTCCGTCTCATTAATTGTTGGCGATGCCATCCACCAGCCCCCTCAGTGCCTCGCTAGCCAGCTAAAAGCGCAGGCCAGCGATATCGAATGGCTTGGCAACGTCGAAGTGATGTTTATCACCCGCGCGACCAGCAATATGTCGTCGCGCTAGTGGGCTAGGCGCCCGCCAAAATTGCTGAGGCGATGCTGAAATAAATCACCACGCCAGAGGCATCGATAAGCGTCGTCACCAGCGGAGCCGAGGCGGTTGCCGGGTCGACTTTGAAGCGTTCCAGCACAAACGGCAGGCACATACCGATAAGGCTGCCGAATAGCACGATGGTCACCATGCTCAGCGCCACGATCATCGCTACTGCTTCGCCGCCACGCATAATGCCTATCGGTGTCACGGCTACCGCCATGGTGATACCCAGGGCGCCCGCCACTAACAACTCGCGTCCGAGCATTTTGCCCCAGTCTTTTACCCCAACGTCACCGGTTGCCATGCCGCGCACCATCAGGGTGGCCGCCTGCGCGCCGGCGTTACCGCCTGAGCCAATCAACAGAGGCAGGAAAAACACCAGCGCGACTTCCAAGGCGATGGTGTCTTCAAAATAAGCGATCCCCGCCCCCGAGAAGAGATTGGCAAATACCAGAAGCACCAGCCACAGCACCCGTTTACGGTAGAGGCTCCACAGCGGTACGCGGCTAACGCCATCCTCTAGTTGGCCGATCGACATCCCCTTGTGGAAATCCTCGGTGGCCTCGGATTCAGCCACGTCCATGGCGTCATCGTGGGTCACAATGCCCACCATACGGCCATCTGCATCGATCACCGGCAACGCCAGCAGATCGTAGCGCGCGACTTTGCGGGCGACCTTTTCCTGCGCTTTATCGACCTGGGTTTTGATCACATCTTTGATCATGATGTTATCGACAATGGCGCCGGGGCGCGCCACCATCAGCTGACGCAACGACATCGTGCCGATTAGCTGCCCGTCGCTATCAAGAATGTAGAGTTGGTAGACCGTTTCTGCATCCGGCGCGGTCTGACGTACTCGCATCATTGCCTGGGACACCGTCATACCACTGGCGATGGGCACGTAGTCCGAGGTCATAATGGCACCGGCAGTGCCCTCTTCGTAACTGGCAAGCCGCTTTAGGTCTTCGCGCTCTTTATGGGCCATACGACGCAGCAGCGCTTCACGGCGGTCTTCACTGAGCAGGTTAAATAGGTCGGCGCGTTCATCAGAGCCCATTTCTTCCAGTAGCTTGAGTAGCTGACTATCATCCAGCTCTTTTACCACCTCAAGCTGACTCTCACCGGGCAAATAGCCCAATACATTAGCGGCCCGCTCAGCCGAGAGAATATCCAGCAGAGAAAGCGCGGCGGGCAGTTCCTCATCGTCTTCGATTAGCTCTTCGAGTACTTCGCCGATATCCGCTGAGCGGTTTTCGGCCAGCCGCAACGAGAGCAGCGTTTTACTCGGCGCTTCCTTGGCTAACTCGTCAAGCAGTTCGGCTTTTAATGCCTGTAGGGACTCATCATTTAGCGACATAGTGGTTCCCCCTTTGTGTCGCCGTTACACGTGTCCACACGCGTGGTGATGGACGTCGTTACTGCCTTTGTACGCCATAATACCAGACAAAAAAAACGCCCCTTAAACCCAATGCGGGGCTTAAGGGGCGTGAGTTACGCCAAATACGTGGATTTAGCCTTTACCTGCCTTTTTACGCAGTTGCTGAATCGTACGCAATTGGGCAACCGCCTCAGCCAGCTCAGCGGCGGCGCGCGTGTAATCCAGTTCAGACGATTTGTCGTTGAAGGCACGCAGTGCCTGCTGACGCGCTTCCTGAGCCGCTGCCTCATCAAGATCGGCAGCGCGCGCGGCAGAATCGGCCAAAATGGTCACGACGTTCGGCTGCACTTCCATGAAGCCACCGGAGACAAAGAAATTATCTTCTTTGCCGCCGTCGTAAATGACACGGATCGGGCCCGGCTGAAGCTCAGTCAGCAATGGAGCGTGCCCCGGCAGTACACCGAGGTCGCCCATCAAGCCAGAAGCAATCACCTGCTCTACTGAGCCTGAGAAGATGGATGCCTCTGCGCTGACGATATTGCAAGTGAAGCTATTCGCCATAGCGAATCCCCCTGGTAGACGGGATTACTTCTTCATCTGGTTGGCTTTCTCGACGGCTTCGTCGATGGTGCCGACCATGTAGAAGGCCTGTTCCGGCATGTCGTCGTATTCGCCAGCGAGAATGCCCTGGAAGCTACTGATCGTATCTTTCAGCGACACATATTTACCCGGCGCACCGGTAAACACCTCGGCGACGAAGAACGGCTGCGACAAGAAGCGCTGGATTTTACGTGCCCGGGAAACGGCCAGCTTGTCTTCATCCGACAGCTCGTCCATACCCAGAATCGCGATAATATCCTTGAGCTCTTTGTAGCGCTGTAGAACACCCTGCACACCGCGAGCCACGTTGTAGTGCTCATCACCCACTACCAACGGATCTAGCTGGCGCGAGGTAGAGTCCAGCGGGTCAATTGCCGGGTAGATACCTAGCTCGGCAATGGAGCGCGCCAGTACCACGGTAGCGTCCAGGTGCGAGAAAGTGGTCGCCGGTGACGGATCGGTCAAGTCATCCGCTGGTACATAAACCGCTTGTACGGAGGTGATCGAGCCGGTTTTCGTCGAGGTAATACGCTCCTGAAGAACGCCCATCTCTTCGGCGAGGGTCGGCTGATAACCTACCGCCGATGGCATACGACCCAACAGGGCCGATACTTCGGTACCCGCTAGGGTATAGCGGTAGATGTTATCGACGAACAGCAGCACGTCGCGGCCTTCATCACGGAATTTCTCGGCGATGGTCAGACCGGTTAGCGCTACGCGCAGACGGTTACCCGGGGGCTCGTTCATCTGACCGTATACCAGCGATACCTTATCGATAACGTTGGAATCGGTCATTTCATGATAGAAGTCGTTACCCTCACGGGTACGCTCACCAACACCAGCAAAAACGGAATACCCGCTGTGCTCGGTGGCGATGTTGCGGATAAGCTCCATCATGTTAACGGTTTTACCTACCCCGGCACCGCCGAACAGGCCGACTTTACCGCCTTTCGCGAAGGGGCAAACCAAGTCGATAACCTTGATGCCGGTTTCCAGCAGCTCTTCAGACGCTGCCTGGTCAGCATAGCCGGGTGGTTTACGGTGAATCGGCATACGTTCGTCTTCGCCGATGTCGCCCGCTTCATCAATAGGCTCGCCAAGCACGTTCATGATACGGCCCAGCGTGGCTTTACCCACGGGGACTGAAATCGCCGCCCCTGTGTTAGTAACATCCATGCCGCGTTTGAGCCCCTCGGTAGAGCCCATGGCGATAGTGCGCACCACGCCATCGCCCAGCTGTTGCTGGACTTCCAGAACCGTCTCGGCTCCCGAAATATTCAGCGCGTCGTAGACCTTGGGCACTGAGTCCCGCGGAAACTCTACGTCAATCACCGCGCCGATGATCTGTACGATACGTCCGCTCATCTTGGTTCCTCTCAAAAACCTGCAAATGAAACCTGTCTGCTGGGAGCGCCCTTGCAAGAGGAGGCTCCCTAGGCGTTATACGGCAGCGGCGCCGCCGACGATTTCAGAAATTTCCTGGGTAATGGCGGCCTGACGGGCCTTGTTGTAGACCATTTCCAGATCGTCGATCAGGTCGCCAGCGTTGTCGGTGGCGCTCTTCATCGCAATCATGCGTGCCGCCTGCTCACAGGCGCCGTTCTCCACAACTGCCTGATAAACCTGTGACTCAACGAAGCGAACCAACAAGTTATCAAGTAACGCCTTTGCATCCGGTTCATACAGGTAGTCCCAGCTTCCGGGACGGGCGTTTTCATCGTCTTGCTCGTCGGCGCCCATATCGGGCGACAGCGGAAGAAGCTGACGCAGCACCGGCTGTTGCGTCATGGTGTTAACGAATTCGTTATGCACCACGATCAAGCGGTCCAAACGTCCTTCGTCATACGCTTCGAGCATGACCTTTACGCTACCAATTAGATCTTCGACCGTGGGCGCCTCGCCCAGGCCACTTTTTGCCGCCACCAGCTTACCGCCATACTTGTTAAAGAAGCTGCTCGCTTTGCTACCCAGCGCACAGAACTCAAGTTCTGCCCCCTGGTCACGCCAAGCGGCGGCGTCCTTCAACACGGCCTTGAACAGGTTATGGTTCAAGCCGCCACAGAGGCCGCGATCAGTGGACACCACGATATAACCAACGCGTTTCACCTCGGTACGCTCGACCATGTAGTCGTGCTTGTACTCGGGGTTGGCATCGGCAATGTGGGCGACCACGTTGCGGATCTGCTTGGCGTAAGGCTGACTGGCCTTCATCAGATCTTGCGCTTTACGCATCTTCGATGCAGCCACCATTTCCATGGCGCTGGTAATCTTCTGCGTATTTTTAATGCTCCCGATCTGGGTGCGTATCTCTTTTGCAGCTGCCATAGCGATCTACCTTTCGTTCGTGGCTCTCAGAAAAGCATCCAGGCCCGCCCGAGAGCAGGCCATAGGCATTACCAAGTCTGAGTCGCCTTGAACTGTTCGAGACCCGACTTCAAGCCGTCTTTGATCTCGTCGTTGTAGTCGCCAGTCTGGTTGATCTTGTCGAGCAGGTCGCTGTGTTCAGACTTCATGTAATCGTGCAACGCACTTTCGAAGTCCAGCACCTTTTTAACATCAACATCATCCAGATAGCCTTCGTTAGCGGCGAACAGCGTCAAGGCCATTTCCGCAACCGACATTGGCGAATACTGGCTCTGCTTCATCAACTCAGTAACACGCTCACCGTGCTCAAGCTGCTTACGCGTGGCTTCATCAAGATCCGAGGCAAACTGCGAGAACGCCGCCAGTTCACGGTACTGAGCCAGCGCTAGACGAACACTACCGCCCAGCTTCTTGATGATTTTGGTTTGTGCCGAACCACCGACACGCGATACCGAAAGGCCCGCGTTGATCGCCGGACGAATACCCGAGTTAAACAGGTTCGTCTCAAGGAAGATCTGACCGTCGGTGATCGAGATCACGTTGGTCGGAACGAACGCGGAAACGTCACCGCCTTGGGTTTCGATGATCGGCAGCGCGGTCAATGAACCGGTTTTGCCTTTCACTTCGCCATTGGTGAACTTCTCGACGTAGTCGACGTTGACGCGCGCAGCGCGCTCAAGCAGACGCGAGTGGAGATAGAAAACATCACCCGGATACGCTTCACGGCCCGGCGGACGACGCAACAGCAGCGATACCTGACGGTAGGCAACGGCTTGTTTAGACAAGTCGTCATACACGATCATGGCATCTTCGCCGCGGTCTCGGAAATATTCGCCCATGGTGCAGCCAGAATAGGCGGCGAGGAACTGCATCGGTGCCGGGTCAGCGGCGCCCGCTGCGACGACAATGGTATGTTCCATCGCGCCATGTTCTTCAAGCTTGCGCACCACGTTGGCAATGGTCGATTGCTTTTGACCAATAGCAACGTAAACACAAGTAACGCCTTTGCCTTTTTGGTTGATGATGGCATCAATGGCAATGGCGGATTTACCGATCTGACGGTCACCGATAATCAGCTCACGCTGACCGCGGCCGATCGGCACCATCGAGTCAATCGATTTCAGACCGGTTTGGATCGGCTCATCGACGGATTGACGGGTGATAACACCGGGCGCCACTTTTTCGACGGCGTCGGTCATTTTGGCGTTAATATCGCCTTTGGCGTCAATCGGATTACCCAGCGCATCGACTACACGGCCGATCAGTTCCGGGCCTACCGGCACTTCGAGGATGCGACCGGTACACTGAGCGGTCATGCCCTCTTCGAGCTGCAGATAGTCACCCAGCACAACGGCACCCACGGAGTCGCGCTCCAGGTTAAGTACCATGCCGAAGATACTGCCGGGGAATTCAATCATTTCACCAAACATTGCGTCTTCGAGGCCGTGAACTTTCACGATACCGTCGGAAACGCTGACGATGGTGCCCTGATTACGGGCTTCAGATGCGACGTCAAGCTTTTCAATTCGCTGCTTGATGATGTCGCTGATCTCGGAAGGATTCAGTTGCTGCATGCCATGTCCCTCAAACTCAAGTGGTCAGCGCTTCAGAAAGGCGATTCAATCGACCGCGTACCGAACCGTCAATAACGGTATCGCCAGCACGCAGGATGACACCACCAATTAGCGTCTTATCCACCTGAGTGGTAATGGAGATTTCGCGATTCAGACGTTTTTTAAGCGCGTTAGTCAGCTTGGTCTGCTGCTTGCTGTCGAGCTTAAAGGCTGACGTCACGTTTACGTCGATACGCTGTTCGTGTTCCGCGCGAAGTTGCTCGAACTGCTCGGCAATCGCCTTCAGCGCTACGAGACGATATTGGTGCGCTAGATTCGTCAGAAAACGCTCAAAGGCATCGTTCTGCTCTTCGGGCAACATGCCCGTCAAGATCGATACTTTCTTTTCGTTTTCAAGCTTTGGGCTACCCAGCAGATAACGCACTTTGTCGTCTGCAACAGCATAGCCCAAAAAGCCAAGGGCATAAGACCAGGCATCTAGCGCATCGTGATCGCGCGCATATTCGAACGCCGCCTTAGCGTAAGGACGAGCGACGGTGAGTAGTTCCGCCATAGTTCACCTCCTTACAGTTCAGCAGCAAGCTCATCAAGCAACTTGCGGTGCGCTTTTTCGTCAACGGAGCCTTCCAGTATTCGCTCAGCACCGATAACCGCTAGATGAGAAACTTGCGCACGCAAATCTTCTTTCGCACGCTGCATTTCTTGATCAATCTCGGCACGTGCACCTACTAGCAAACGTTCGCCTTCAGCACGTGCTTGCTCCCGAGCTTCTTCAACGATCTGGGCAGAGCGCTTATTTGCCTGTTCCAGAATTTGAGAAGCCTGCTCTTTGCTCTCTTGCAGGGTCTTCGACGCCTGCTCTTGAGCGAGCTCAAGGTCACGGGAAGCGCGGCTTGCCGCGTCCAAGCCGTCAGCAATTTTTTTCTGGCGCTCGTAGAGCGCAGTGCTGATGGGTGGCCACACGTACTTTATGCAAAACCAGACAAAGATCGCGAAGGCGATCGTCTGCCCGATAAGCGTCATGTTGATATTCACAGGGATGTACCTCTGACTGTATTCGTGGCGACCGGGGTGTGGCAAAACCGAGCGGAAAGCCGCCCGGCAAAGCTGTTATTAACCGGCAACAACGAAGATCAGGTACATCGCAATACCAACACCGATCATCGGAACGGCGTCAAGCAGACCGGCCATGAGGAAGGTTTTGGTTTGCAGCTGATCGCTCATTTCCGGCTGACGAGCGGTAGATTCGATAAGCTTGCCACCCAAGATAGCGAAGCCGATGCCAGTACCCAGGGCACCAAGGCCGATCATGATAGAAGCGGCGATGTAGATGAGTTCCATGGTAGTACTCCTAGTTTTTCACGTTAAGGTTGAAGGTTGGGGTTAAGGCGTTGCTCAGTTAGTGATGTTCGTGTGCAGCACTTAGATACACAACGGACAGCACGGTAAAGATAAATGCCTGCAGAACGATAATAAGGATGTGGAAGATCGCCCACGGCACATCCAACAGCCAGATGGCCCAGAACGGCAATAGGGCAATCAGGATGAAGATAACTTCCCCGGCAAACATATTACCAAAAAGTCGCATAGCGAGACTGAAAGGCTTTACCAGCAGCGCAACGATTTCAAGGAGAAGATTGAAAGGAATTAGCGCCCAATGGTTAAACGGGGTAAACGATAATTCTTTAGCAAAACCACCCACCCCTTTGATCTTGATGCTGTAATAAATGATCAAACAGAAGACACCAAAGGCCATACCCAAGGTAGCATTCGGATCGGTCGTGGGAACGATCTTCATGTAGTCCACGCCCAATCGCTTGAACAGCTCCGGGAAGTAGTCAACCGGAAGGATCTTGAGCGTGTTCATGAACAAAATCCAAACAAATAGCGTCAGAGCGAGAGGTGCAATCTTCGAGTTGTTACCGTGAAAGGTCGCTCGGGTCGTGTTCTCGATGAATTCGAAAACCATTTCGACAATATTCTGCAGTGTCCCCGGAACGCCGGTAGTCGCCACTTTACCCGCTTTACGAAATAACCAAATAAACAACAGACCCATGGCAATCGACCACCCCATGGTATCGAGGTGAATTGCCCAGAAGCCCATTTCGCGCGCTTCTTCTGCAGAGTGGGCCAGCGACCAACCGTTTTCCGGGTGTTTGCCAAACGTTAAGTTCTGCAAGTGGTGCTGGATATAGTAAGCCGGCGAGACTTCGTTTCCTGCTGCCATGGAACTATTACCTCAATTAGTTGGGCGGTGTTTGGGCATTAGCCAAGGTGCCAGCCAATGTGTCAGTACAACCGCTACATAAGCACAAAAAAAGAAAGCGGGGTTTGAGGGGGGCACTACCAGAAACACCGTAATAAACAGCACCACCGTCAAACCGAACTTACCCATTTCAGCACGAAAAAGTCGCTTTGCGCTTTGCGAGGCGCGAATCTGATGATTGAGCACACCAGAGCGAGCGATAAACAAACCGTTAGGCGTTACCGCCAGTGCCACACCCAGTAATGACGATAAAGCACCTGCGCTTCCCGATACGGCAAATCCAAGTAGCACGCTGATAAACGCAACACTTGCTTGTATCGTACTCAGCCGGCGTATATACACCTGTCGTCGTGTGACTTCTCGCCGTTGCCGCATTTTCATCGTTACTCTTGCACGGTGATTGTGATTCGTCGTGAACCGCGCCTTAAGCAACCCTACGTTCACAGCCTGCACAAATCTTGCGCGATTATAGGGAAGCGCTATCGCCCCTTCAACCAAAGTCATTCGCTTTTTGCCCGTGATACCGGCGTCTTGCGACCAAAGGGGGAAGGATTATCAATATTCTACCTACAATGTCTGGTTATTTACCTACTGAATATGGCCGAGTATGCCATCGAGCTCTTCTAGGCTGGTGTAGCGAATGGTGAGCTTACCTTTGCCTTTTTGACCGTGTTGAATCGATACCGGCGCGCCAAGCTGCTCGCTTAAGCGCGTTTCCAACCGGGCAACATCCGGTGACGGCACTTGGCGGCTTTTCGCTCGTGCAGGCTCGCCTTGGGTTTGGCGCTTTTTTACCAAGGCTTCTGTCGCCCGTACGGTAAGGTCATGATTGACCACGTCGTGGGCTACTTGGCGCTGCTCGGCGCTTTTGAGTGAAAGTAGCGCGCGCGCATGGCCCATATCCAAATCGCCGCGCTCAAGTAGCGTTTGCACTTCCGGGTCGAGGGCGAGTAAGCGGAGTAAATTCGCCACTTGTGTGCGCGACTTGCCTACCGCATCGGCAATTTGTTGCTGGGTTAGCTCGAATTCTTCGCCTAAGCGTTTGAGCGCGATGGCCTCTTCCACCACGTTCAGGTTTTCGCGCTGAATGTTTTCAATTAGCGCCAAGGCCAGAGCCACTTCATCGCTGGCCTCGCGAATAACCGCGGGAATAACGTCCAGCTCAGCCAGTTGGGCGGCACGCCAACGCCGCTCACCGGCGATAATCTCATAGCGGTTTTCCGCCACCGGGCGCACCACAATGGGCTGCATCACGCCCTGCGCGCGGATCGAATCGGCGAGTTCTTCCAGCGCTTCAGGCTGAATGTCGCGCCGAGGCTGATACTTCCCGCGAACCAGTTGGCCCAGCGGCAAGCGTTCTAGGCGTTCTGGCTCGCTTGAGCCCGCTTCCGCGCTTGCTGGCGTGGGAACCGATGACTCGGAATCGACCGGTACGGGATCGCCTATGGTGATGTCTAAACTGTCTCGGCGGCGGGCGCCGGCGCCGATTAGGGCGTCGAGGCCGCGTCCTAGCGCACGTTTACGCGTCATTGTTTTCCCTCGTGAAACGACGTCTGCCAACAGCGTCTGTTTACAGCGTTAATCGACGAATCAACTCTTTAGCCAGCACGCGGTACGCCTGACTGCCCCGTGAAAAGCGCGCATATTGGGTAACCGGCAGGCCGTGGCTAGGCGCTTCTGCGACCTTGATATTACGCGGAATGGTGGTTTTCAGCAGCGCATCGCCAAAAAAGTCGCGCAGCTGTTTATCGACTTCACGCGTCAAGCTGGTGCGCTTATCGTACATGGTGCGCAAAATACCCGACACACTAAGCGCCGGATTAATGTTCTCTTTGATTTGCTCAACCGTATCCAACAGGGTGGAAAGTCCTTCAAGCGCGTAAAATTCGCACTGCAACGGAATGAGCACGCCGTCGGCGGCGGTCAGCGCATTCACCGTTAGCATGTTGAGCGACGGCGGGCAGTCAATCAGTACCACATCGTAGTTAGCGCGCACTTCGTTAAGCGCTGACGATAAACGGCTTTGACGCGCTTTGCTATCAAGGAGCTCAACTTCGGCTGCGGTCAAATCGCCGTTGCCGGGCAATACATCAAACTTCACCGGAAGGTTTCGCGCGATCACCTCGCTTGCCTTAGCTTCGCCTAACAGCACATCGAGTACGCTAACGTCTAATTCGTGCTTGTCGATGCCGCTGCCCATACTGGCGTGGCCTTGCGGGTCCAGATCCACTAGCAGCACGCGGCGGCCAAGCTGCGCAAGACTCGCCGCCAGGTTGACGGCGGAGGTGGTTTTGCCCACGCCGCCTTTTTGGTTGGTCAGGGCGATGATCTGGCTCACTTACGCAACTCCTTGTGGGTTTACCATGGCGGTATCAAATCCGCGGGGACAAGATCAGTAGCTGCCGCGTGGCGGCTTCAAAAGGTACCTTAAGCGAATGCCGCGCTTTCATCGTGATGTCATCGGGCAACGCTTGCAGCTCGTCATCGGCGCCGGGGCCTTTCATCGCCAACCACTCGCCGTGAGTAGCGGGCAGTTGACGTGTCAGCGTGACAAAGTCGACCAGATTGGCAAAGGCGCGCGAAATCACCTGATCAAAACTGTCGGCGTCAAACTGCTCAACACGGGCTTGTACCGGGGTGACGTTTTCAAGCTCAAGCTCCATGATGGCTTGACGCTGAAAGCGCACTTTTTTGCCGTTGCTATCGAGCAGCGTGACGTCAAGCGCCGGGTTGAGAATCGCGAGCACCAAGCCGGGAAGCCCCGGACCGGCCCCCACGTCCAATACGCGCGGCCCGTGCACAAACGGCGCTACCGCAGCGCTATCAAGAAGATGGCGCGTTACCATGTCATTTACATCACGTACTGCGGTGAGGTTATAAGCCCGGTTCCACTTGTGCAATAGGGCCAAAAGCCCCAGTAAGCGCGTCCGCTGTTCATCCGAAATCGATTGACCCAGCTCGCCAAACCCTTGGTCTAAGCGTTCAGCGATTCCATTCGGTAACGATGCTGTCAAGGTTGCCAGCGTGCTCATCCGTTGGCGACCTCGCTCTTTTCCACCAACCGGCGCTTTTTCAAGTGAATCAGCAAGATCGATACCGCCGCCGGGGTCACCCCGGAAATACGCGCCGCGTGGGCGAGTGTCGCTGGGCGCGCCTCGATGAGTTTCTGGCGTATTTCGTTGGAAAGCCCTTCGACCTGCTGGTAATCCAGGGTAGCGGGTAACGGCGTCGCTTCATGGCGCTTTAGCTTGTCGATTTCGTCCTGCTGACGGTCGATATAGCCCTGATATTTGGCCTGAATTTGTACCTGTTCGGTAACCGCGTCGTTGTCTACCGCCTCGCCTTCGATACCTGGCAACGATGCAATATCGGCGTAGGTAAGCTCGGGGCGCCTGAGCAGATCGCTTAAGCGATACTCCCGCGCTAAGGCTTTACCCGTTTTCTCGGCGAGGCGTTCAGCCGCTGGGGTATGCGGTTGCACCCAGGTGGCGGCGAGCCGCTGGTTTTCCCGCTCGATGGCGTCGCGCTTTTGACTGAAAGCATCCCAGCGCGACTCGCTGACCAAGCCCAACTTACGGCCGGTTTCGGTCAAGCGTAAATCGGCGTTGTCTTCGCGCAGCAGTAGGCGATACTCGGCGCGCGAGGTGAACATGCGGTAGGGCTCTTTGGTGCCCATGGTGATCAGATCATCGACCAGCACGCCCAAATACGCTTCATCGCGGCGCGGCCACCAGGCCTCCAATGCTTTCGCGCGGCGAGCGGCGTTCAAGCCGGCGAGTAGCCCCTGAGCGCCAGCTTCTTCATACCCGGTAGTGCCGTTGATTTGCCCGGCAAAAAACAGGTTGTGGATAAATTTGGTTTCCAGCGAGTGTTTCAGATCGCGCGGATCAAAGAAATCGTACTCGATGGCATAGCCTGGCCGCGTGATATGCGCGTTTTCCAGTCCCTTGATCGAGCGCACTACCTGAAGCTGAATGTCAAACGGCAGCGAGGTGGAGATTCCGTTGGGATACAGCTCGTTGGTATCTAAACCTTCCGGCTCAATGAAAATCTGGTGGCTCGATTTATCCGCAAAGCGATGGACCTTGTCCTCAATCGACGGGCAGTAGCGCGGCCCGATGCCTTCGATCACGCCGGAATACATCGGCGAGCGATCCAGGTTTTTTAGAATGATGTCATGCGTTTGCGTATTGGTATGGGCAATGTGACAGCTCATCTGGCGCGGATGCATTTCGCGGTTGCCGAGATACGACATCACCGGCGTGGGCGAATCCCCCGGCTGCTCTTCAAGGTGAGAGAAATCTACGGTTTTGGCATCAAGACGCGGCGGCGTGCCGGTTTTTAGCCGGTCAACGTGAAACGGCAGCGCGCGTAATCGTTCGGCTAGGGCGTTGGAGGGTGGATCCCCTGCGCGTCCACCGCGATTTTGATCAAGTCCGATGTGAATCACGCCACCGAGGAAGGTTCCTGTACACAGCACGACGGATTCGCCGTGAAAACGAATCCCTGTTTCAGTTAACACCCCGCGAACGGTGTCGTTGTCCACGATCAGATCGCCCGCGGCTTGCTGGAAGATGGTCAGATTCGGCTGGTTTTCCAGCATGCCGCGGATAGCCGCTTTGTAACGCACCCGGTCAGCTTGAGCACGGGTAGCGCGCACCGCCGGTCCTTTGCGAGCGTTAAGCACACGAAACTGGATACCACCCAGGTCCGTGGCTAGCCCCATCGCACCCCCAAGGGCATCGATTTCTTTGACCAAATGGCTTTTGCCGATGCCGCCGATGGCGGGGTTACACGACATTTGGCCCAGAGTTTCGATGTTGTGGGTGAGCAGCAGAGTTTGACAGCCCATGCGAGCAGCGGCCAGCGCGGCTTCGGTCCCCGCATGGCCACCGCCGATGACAATTACGTCAAAGCGGTCGGGATAATTCATGACACCTCGTCTTGCGCGTTTTAGCGCGACTTTATTCAGCATGCATCAGTAAGCCCGGCAGTATAAACCTCCTGTGGGTAACCGTCAGGTTTTTCCACATCCGGATTTCATCATTTCACTCACTATTAATAACAACATATATATAAATAAAGGAAGTTCTGTTGTTGTTGTAATTATTGGTGTGGATAAAATCTGTGGAAAAGAGTATTTATTTATCTACTATCAATTGGTTGCAATGTGGGCAGATATGTTAAGAAAGCGCGTACTAGACGCGTACAAACGGTGTTGAGCCTGTGGATGGAAACGCGATTTACCCACAGGACAAATTACTGACGGCTTTTCCACTGCTGCGTACCTGACTTGTTACCGTGGCTGTGAACAACCCGGGGGTTTCTCCACAATGACGATTAAGCACCGGCATGCCAACGTTTGAGGCTGATACATGAAGGCGTGAAAAAAATAGTATCCACAGGCAAAAAAAAGCCTGTCACGAGGACAGGCAATGAAATAGAGCGATTTTTGGCGCTTTTCTTAGCGCTAATGTGGCGAATCTAGTGTTTTAAAACACGCGCCAAAAATGACTGTGTACGTTCGTGCTGGGGTTTATCAAACAGCTGCTCGGGTGGGCCTTGTTCGGTAATTTCCCCCTGGTGGATGAAGATTATCCGGTCGGCGACTTCGCGAGCAAAGCCCATTTCGTGGGTAACAATCACCATCGTCATGCCCTCTTTCGCTAACTCGCGCATGGCGTCGAGCACTTCACCGATCATCTCCGGATCAAGCGCTGACGTAGGCTCGTCAAAGAGCATTAACCGGGGTTCCATGGCTAAGGCGCGGGCAAGGGCGACACGCTGCTGCTGACCGCCTGAAAGCTGTGCCGGGTACTTATCCGCTTGATCGGAAATGCCGACACGCTCAAGTAGGCGCTTGGAGGTTTCGACGGCATCAGCCCGGCTCCAACCGCGCACCTTCATCGGTGCAAGCGAAATATTGTCGATCACGCTGAGATGGGGGAACAGGTTGAACTGCTGAAATACCATGCCCACTTCAGTGCGGATTTTTTGGGCTCTTCGTCGTTGGGTGTGGAATTCACCCCCTGATCTGGGCCAGGATATGACCTCCACGACGACAGGAGGCATGGCATGGACGGCACACAGATTTTGACCCTCGGCCTGGGCTTGGA
>NZ_JACCDF010000007.1 GCF_013415105.1 Vreelandella salicampi | reverse complement strand
CAGATCACGTGCACGCGGCTACCGGAACGAGGCCAACTTCATCGCCATGATCTACCTGATCGGTAGCCCAGTCGGGCGCATGCTTGATCAGGCCAAATCCACATGAAACGACGAAGAGCCTGTTATCTACGAGGGTGCCGCGTGAATCTGAGCAGGTGATGGGCTTGGCGCCAAGTTCAAAGAGTTTTTCGATAGTGTAAAGAGCAACATTGCCTGCACCGGAAACCAAGCAGGTTTTGCCTTCAATGCTCTCATTGCGTGCCTCTAGCATGTTTTGGGCAAAGTAAACTGCGCCATAGCCAGTAGCTTCCTTGCGACCAACAGAGCCGCCCCAATCCAAGCCTTTGCCGGTTAGCACGCCTTCGTAGCGTCCTGTTAGTCGCTTGTACTGACCATATAGGTAACCAATTTCTCGTGCGCCAACGCCAATATCTCCTGCGGGCACGTCGCTTGTCGGGCCGATGTGCCGATAAAGCTCTGACATATACGCCTGACAGAAGCGCATGATCTCGTTGTCTGATTTTCCTTTGGGATCGAAGTCGGAGCCGCCTTTGCCGCCGCCAATAGGAAGGCCAGTCAAAGCATTCTTAAAAATTTGTTCAAAGCCCAAAAATTTAATCGTGCCGGAGGTAACGCTCGGGTGAAAGCGCAGTCCGCCTTTGTATGGGCCGAGCGCCGAATTAAACTGTACCCGATACCCTTTGTTGACGCGCACCTTGCCATCATCATCGGTCCAACAGACGCGAAACATGATTTGTCGCTCAGGTTCAACAATGCGCTCAATGATGTTGTGGTCGTGATAGTAGGGGCTGTGCTCGAATAGTGGACGTAAGCACTCCATCACTTCTTCAGCGGCTTGATAGAATTCTGTTTGCGCTGGGCTGCTTTTGCGTAGACGCTCAAGCGTGTCATGGACATAAGGCATAGCTTTACCGTTCTATTATCGTCAAAGGAATTGGCTAACTGAAGCGAGGAGATAGTGGCATTTATTAAACGCGGGTATGCCCATACTGCATACCCCATTCCTTGTATGATGATGAAGAATCAAGACGATAATACGACCAAAGGCTAAGGTTTCATGCGCCAATAAATAACATTCTCAAATGTTAATAATCACTTTTTAAACGGTAGTGTGGATTCCCCCCGGCGTAGGGATACCTGCTGGACGTACGACCAATAAGCTGCGCGGTAAGAGGCCGACGCACTACAGGCGTTGATCGTCAACCGTGATCAAGACATCCGAGCGCTGGGCAGTGCCGTCGCAGGCCGTTTTACTTCAAGGAGATATCCATGTCGCAAGACACGACCGACAACCGCTCGGCACCGAGTGAGAGCATCAAGCAAGAGCGCATCAATAAGGCCGTCTGGAATGCCTGCGACACCTTCCGCGGTACGGTGGACCCGAGCATCTATAAGGATTACGTGCTCACCATGCTGTTCGTGAAGTACCTGTCAGACGTCTGGCAGGATCACTACGACGAATACGCCCGTGAGCATGGCGATGCGCCAGAGCTAATCGAAGCACTGATGCAGAACGAACGCTTCGTGCTCCCCCCGGCGGCTAACTTCTACGCGCTGTATGAGGCACGCCATGAACCCGGCAACGGCGAGCGTACCGACAAGGCACTGCATGCAATCGAAGAGGCCAACACCGGCAAACTGGCCGACGTGTTCCAAGACATCAGCTTCAATTCGACCAAGCTAGGCGACGAGAAGCAGAAAAACGAAATTCTGAAAGCGCTGTTGGAAGACTTCGCTGCGGACGACCTCAATTTGCGGCCGAGTCGCGTGGGCAAGCTGGATATTATCGGCAACGCCTACGAATACCTGATTAAGCAGTTTGCGGCGTCATCAGGCAAGAAAGCCGGCGAGTTCTACACTCCGCCGGAAGTCTCCGAACTGATCGCCGAGCTGGTGGCACCTCAAGAGAATGACGAAATCTGCGACCCAGCCTGTGGCTCGGCATCGCTGCTGTTAAAGTGCGCGAACCAGATTCGTCACGCTTTCGAGGGTTCCAAGCGTTTTGCGTTGTACGGTCAGGAGGCCATCGGCAGCACCTGGGCGCTGGCCAAGATGAACATGTTTCTGCATGGCATCGACAACCACAAGATCGAGTGGGGCGACACGCTGCGCAACCCCAAGCTCCTTGATGGCGAGGGCAAGCTCAAGCACTTTGATGTAGTGGTGGCCAATCCGCCGTTTTCGCTGGAGAAGTGGGGCCATGAAGCGGCGAGCAGCGACCCCTACAGCCGTTTTCGCCGTGGCGTACCGCCCAAGACCAAGGGCGATTACGCCTTTATCCTGCATATGATCGAAACCCTTAAGCCCTCTGGTGCTGGCAAGCAAGGGGGCCGCATGGGCGTGGTGGTGCCCCACGGAGTACTGTTTCGCGGTTCCAGCGAAGGCAAAATCCGCAAAGAGTTGATTGATGAAGGCCTGCTGGATGCCGTAATCGGCTTGCCGGAGAAACTCTTCTACGGCACCGGCATCCCGGCGGCGATCCTGGTGTTCCGCAAGGACCGGCGTGACGACAAGGTACTGTTCATCGATGCCAGCCGAGAGTTCGTGGCGGGCAAAAACCAAAACCAGCTCAGCGATGCGAATGTCGCCAAGGTCGTGCGTACTTACAGCGACCGCGAGACGGTCGACAAGTACAGCTACCTGGCAACGTTGGAGGAGATTCAGGAGAACGACTACAACCTCAACATCCCGCGCTACGTGGATACCTTCGAGGAAGAAGAAGAGATCGACCTGATGGCCGTGCAAGCGGAGCGCAAAGAGATCGAAGCCGAGATGGCCAAGCTGAACCAGCAGATGGACGGCTACCTGAAGGAGTTGGGTTATGGTGTCTGATACCGACAAGACGCCGCAGGCCCGAGACCCCAGCCCCCGGCTGGTGTCGGAGATTCGGGAGCTGATTGCCACTGCTCGCCAGCAAGTCGTACAGACAGTCAACAGCACCATGGTGCAGACCTACTGGCATATCGGTCGTCTGATTGTGGAAGAGGAACAACAAGGCGAATCCCGCGCGACCTACGGCAAGCAGCAGCTGCAACGGCTCTCCGGCGAGCTGACCCGCGAGTTCGGCAAGGGCTTTGATGTCACTAATCTGCGCAATATGCGGCGGTTCTATGAGGTGTTCCCAAAACGAGACGCACTGCGTCCCGAATTGAGCTGGACCCACTACCGCATCTTGCTTCGGATTGAAAACCCTCAGGCACGAGAATGGTACATGGCCGAAGCGGCGAGCCAGCACTGGAGCAGCCGGGCACTGGAGCGGCAGATCAGCACGCTCTATTACGAGCGGTTGCTGAGCAGCCAGGATCGAGCCGCTGTGCAGCAGGAGGCCGAGCACCAGACGCGCCCGTTAGCCGAACACAACGCCCGGCACTACCTGCGTGACCCCTATATTCTGGACTTTCTCGACCTGCCCGCCGCGCGCTATCTGGAAGCCGACCTGGAGCGGGGGCTAATCGATAACCTGCAGGCCTTTCTGCTGGAACTGGGCAAGGGCTTTGCCTTTGTCGCTCGGCAACAGCGCATCAGCACCGACGACCAGGATTTCTATATCGACCTGGTGTTCTACAACTTCAAACTCAAATGCTTTCTGCTGGTGGACCTCAAGCTGGGCAAGCTCACCCATCAGGATGTGGGGCAGATGGACAGCTATATCCGCATCTACGATCAGCACTATAAGGGCGACGACGACAACCCCACCATTGGCCTGATCCTGTGCAGCCAGAAGAGTGAAGCGGTGGTGAAATACTCGGTACTCACCGACAGCGAGCAGATGTTTGCCGCCAAGTACCACCCTTACTTGCCGACAGAAGAAGAGCTGCGCCGAGAGCTGGAACGCGAGCGGAGCCTGGTACAGCAGCAGATTGAACAGGCCAAAACGCTGGGAGAAACAAATGACTGACGCGGTTTCACGTTGGCATGCAACGTCGCGCCCGGCAACAGGGTTCGGGATTGCAAAGCAGAACGAGCAAATGGACGGCGATCTGAAGGAGTTGGGTTATGGTGCCTGAGGGGTGGAAGCGCGCTTCTGGCGAAGATATCGCGGAAAAAATCACAAAAGGCCAATCGCCTAAGTGGCAAGGCTTTGACTATCAGGATCACGGAACTCTTTTCGTTACGAGTGAAAATGTGAGAGAGGGGTATCTCGACATCAGTAAGCCGAAATACCTTCCCATCGCATTTAATAAGAAGCTGAAAGGAAGTCAGCTGCGAAAAGGGGACTTACTGATCAACATTGTTGGTGCCTCTATTGGCAGGAGTTGTATGTTCGATCTCGATGTAGAACATGCCAACATCAATCAGGCCGTCTGCTTGTTTAGAACAAATCCTCAAGTACGTTCTGAGTATATTATTCAGTATCTTCAGCTCCCTACGACTATCGATAAGCTACTAGGTACTCAAACTGAATCAGCCCGGCCGAATCTTTCTTTGGGAGATATGCGGGATTTTTTGTTTTTAGTCCCCCCTCTTTCCGAACAAAAGAAAATCGCTAAGATCCTCTCCACCTGGGATCAGACCATCACCGCCACCGAGCACCTGCTTGAGAACAGCCAGCAGCGCAAGAAAGCCTTGATGCAGCAGTTGCTGACTGGGAAGAAGCGTCTGCCGGGGTTTGAGGGGGAGTGGGAGAACTCAACACTTACACAACACTGCTCCGTCGTTACTGGCAATAAAGATCTACAGAACAAGGTAGAAGACGGCGAATACCCGTTTTTCGTTCGGTCTAGCAATATTGAGAGGATTGATAGTTATTCCTTCGATGGAGAAGCAATTCTAATCCCTGGAGATGGTCGAGTTGGGGAGATTTTTCACTACATTAATGGGAGGTTCGGTTTCCACCAACGTGTTTACAAGCTTAGTGATTTTAAAGGAGCGCTGGGTCTCTTCATCTACTACTACCTCAAGCGATTCTTTAAAGCCGAAGTCATAAAGAACTCAGTGAAAGCAACCGTAGATTCTTTACGCATGCCGGTGTTTACAGGCATGCGTATCAAACTACCGTCTCTGGAAGAACAGCAGTTGATCATTGATGTTTTATCTTGTTCAGACAAAGAGATTCAAGCGATATCCCGACGCCTTAATCTTCTCAGACAGGAAAAGAAGGCCCTGATGCAGCAGCTCCTGACCGGCAAACAACGGGTTAAGGGTGACGCTGTCTCCTCCACCGAGGAAGCCGTATGTTGACACGAATATTGATTGATCACTTCAAAAGCTATCGACGCCAGTCGCTGCCGCTGGCACCGCTCACCCTGCTGA
Organism: Vreelandella salicampi; assembly: GCF_013415105.1. Lineage (GTDB taxonomy): Bacteria > Pseudomonadota > Gammaproteobacteria > Pseudomonadales > Halomonadaceae > Vreelandella > Vreelandella salicampi. The sequence goes on along the minus strand of NZ_JACCDF010000007.1, from coordinate 182,825 downwards.
TCGGTGCCAACGCCTCGGGTAAAAGTAATGCCATTGAAGCCTTCCGATTCCTATGCTGGCTAGGCCAGGGCCAAAAGCTCTCGGTGCTCAAGCACCGTGTCGATGACTCTGAAGAGATTCTGCGAGGGCAGGTACGCGATCTGGGCTACCTCGGCGCTGAGGCTTTCCGATTAGGATGCCTACGCGACAGTGACACTTGGCAACAGCTGGATATTGAAATTACCCAGCGCGACAGCGAGCTACACATCACTCAGGAAGCCATCTCTGCACCCCATGAAACGTTTCCGCTGTATCAGATTGAGCAGGTATCGCAGGGGCTGGGAACCGATATCCGCGTGGCCTACAACAATTTCGCGCGTGGCGGTCGTAAGCCGCAGGTGACGTGCACTGATCAGATCGCTGTGATGTGCCAGTTGGCCAGCTCGGCGATGTTTCAGGAGGGGCATGACAAGGCGCGCCACGTTATCCCCCCCACAACCCAGGCATTTCAGGATCAGCTGGTCACCACGCTATTTCTCGATCCCGTGCCTTCACTGATGCGCGATGACAGCCATCCTGAACGCACGCTGCGCGGGGATGGGGCCAATCTCTCAGGGGTGCTTTACCAGTTGTGGCAGTCTGAATCGAATCGGCCACGTATCCTGGATTTCATCAAAAGCCTGCCAGAACAAAACGTGACCGATGTGCGCTTTTTCGAAGATCGCAAAGGACGTGTTGCGTTGTCTCTGGTGGAAAGCTTTGGTCATCAAGAGCGGGAATGGTCAGTCGAGGTGTTGTCTGATGGCACCCTGCGGGTGCTGGCCATTGCGGCGGCCATGTTGTCGGCACCAGAGGGGGCTGTTGTCGTGATAGAGGAGGTCGATAACGGCATTCATCCCTCTCGGGCTTACCAGTTGATGGAGACCCTACGCCAGCTGGCCGAACAGCGCCGCTTGCGTTTGCTGCTTTCGACCCATAATCCGGCATTGATGGATGCCTTGCCTGACGCCTCGTTGGGCGATGTGGTGTTCTGCTACCGCGACCCGGAAGAGGGGGATAGTCGCCTGGTGCGCTTGGCCGATCTGGATGACTACCCGGGCCTGGTGGCTCAGGGGCCGCTGGGGGAGCTAGTGACACGCGGCGTTGTGGACCGGTTTGTGAAATCGCCCGTGTCGCCTGAACAGAAGAAGGCCAAAGCGCTGGACTGGCTGGCGCGCATGCAGGGAGGCGAGCCATGAGCTGCGTTTGCCTGATCGATACTGGTGTGCTGCTTAATCTCCTCAATGTCCCCGGTCGCAATCAGCAAGTGCAGGAAGTGACCGCCGACTACTGCCATTACACTGAGCTGGGGGCTACGTTCATTTTGCCCATGGCGACCATTCTTGAAACGGGTAACCATATCGCTCAGAACGGTAATGGTGCCCTCCGACGGGAGACGGCTGTACGTTTCTGCGACATGGTTCGCGCCTCATTCACCGAGAACAATCCGCCTTGGCGACCGAGTGAATTCCCTAGCATCCAGGAGGTGACCCAGTGGCTGGAGCGTTTTCCGGTGTTGGCGGGACAGAACAAGTCGCCGACCCGAATCGGCGAGGGCACCAGTTTCGGTGATCTGAGCATCATCGCTGAATACGAAAAGTGCCAACGGCGCTTTGCCATGTCAGAAGTGTTTATCTGGTCGCTGGATAGCGATCTTGCTAGTTACCACCACCGGCCATAGGGATTGCCATGTCGCCTCACTACTTGCCCAACACCACCGAACTTTATGCCTCGCACATTCCGGCGTTGGCGACGTTGATCAACGCGGGGTGGACCTATCTCTCGCCGACGGCGGTGGCCACGCGGCGGCGCTCCAACCGCGAGGTGGTGCTCAAGCCCTTGCTGGAAGGCTTTCTGCGTGATTACCGTTTTTCGTACCGGGGCGAGCGGTATCCGCTCTCGGCAGACGGGGTTCAGCAGGTGATGCAGGCGGTGACTTCGCTCGGCTTGGGGGAAGGGTTGATGGCGGCCAATCAGCGCCTGCACGAGCGGCTGACGCTGGGGGTGACGGTGACTGAGTTCATGCCTAACGGCCAGAAGTATGCCGTGACGGTGCCGCTGTTGGACTGGGATCACGTCGAGAATAACCATTTTCACGTCGCGGAAGAGTTCGAGGTGCTATCGGCGCATGGCACCCATACCCGTCGCCCTGATGTTGTGGGCTTTCTCAACGGTATTCCGGTGGTGGTCATCGAGGCCAAGCAAGCGGCGTCGGGCAACCCCAACAAGTCGATGATCGACGAGGGCGTCAGCCAAACGCTGCGCAACCAGAAGGTCGATGAGATCCCGCTGCTGTTTGCTTACAGCCAGCTGGTAATGGCGATCAGCCTGACCGAAGGGCGTTACGCCACCACTGGCACGCCGGCCAAGTTTTGGATGCGCTGGGTAGAAGAGCAGCTGCCTGAAGCGACCTTCGACGCCATCAAGAATCAGCCGCTTGCCGATGACGACAAAATCGCCCTGTTCGCCGACAAAGACGCTAGCGTTCGCGAGCACTTTGAGGCGCTGTGGTCACAGCCGGTGCTGCCCACCGAGCAGGACCGCATGCTGATCAGCCTGTTGCGCCCCGACCGGCTACTGAAACTGATCCGTTTCTACGTGCTGTTCAGCAAAGGCACCAAAATCGTGGCGCGGTACCCGCAGTTTTTCGCCATCGAGGCGTTGATTGAGCAGATTACCCAATTTGAGCGGGACGGCAGCCGCCAGGGCGGGGTGGTGTGGCATACCACCGGCTCGGGGAAGTCGTTCACCATGGTGTTCCTGAGCCAGGCATTGATCCTGCATCCGGCGCTCAAAGCATGCCGCGTACTGGTAGTCACCGACCGGGTGGACCTGGAAAAGCAGCTTTCCAATACGTTTGCCGAAGGCGGCGCGCTGGGCCTACAGAGCATTGGTGGCGGCCAGATCGCCAACCGCGCACGCGCCAGTAGCGGCCGCGAGCTGGCCCATGAAATCGGCCAGGGCAATCAGCGGGTGCTGTTCACTCTGATCGACAAGTTCCGCTCCGCGGTGAAGCACCCCGAGTGCTACAACCCCAGCGAGAATTTTCTGGTCTTGGTAGACGAAGGCCACCGTGGCCATGGCGGCGAGAACCATATCCGCATGCGCAACGCTCTCCCCAAGGCGGCGTTTATCGCCTTCACCGGCACGCCGCTGATCAAGGACGACAAGGCGACCACCGAGGAGCGTTTCGGGCCGATTGTGCATGCTTATACCATGCGCATGGCGGTTGAGGATGGCACCGTCACGCCGTTGCTCTATGAGGAGCGCCGCCCCGAGCTTGATGTCAACGAGACCTCTATCGATGCCTGGTTTGAAAAGATCACCCAGGGCCTGAGCGATGAGCAAAAAGCCGACCTCAAAAAGCAATATGCCAAGCGTGGGGCCGTTTACGGCGCGGCCCGGCGTATCAAGCTGATCGCCTGGGATATCTCGCTACACGTCGAGCAGCACATCAAGAAAGACGACAGTGGCCTCAAGGCGCAGCTGGCCTGCGACAGCAAGCTCTCCGCCATTCGCTATAAGCGTGAGCTGGATGAAATCGGCAAGGTGACCTCTCGCGTGGTGATCTCCTCACCGGATACGCGGGAAGGGCACGAGAACATCGACGAAGCCACCTCGCCGGAAGTGCAGCAATGGTGGAAAGCCAACGTCACCGGCGACCCCCAGGCGTACGAACGGCAGGCAATCGAAGACTTCGGCACCGACGGCGCCCCAGACCTTTTGATTGTTGTCGATAAGCTGCTCACAGGGTTCGATGAGCCGCGCAATGCGGTGCTCTATATCGATAAACCGCTCAAGGGCCATAACCTGATTCAGGCTATTGCGCGGGTCAACCGTCTGCACGAACAAAAACCGTTTGGCCTGCTGGTGGATTATCGCGGCATCCTCAAGGCGCTGGATACCGCCATTCAGGACTACCAAGACCTGGAAGACGAAACCCAGGCGGGTTACGACATTGAGGACATCGACGGCCTCTACCACAACATCGACACGGAATATAAACGCCTCCCGGCGCTGCATGAGCGGCTATGGGGATTTTTCCGTGACGTTAAGAATACCGCCGACCAGGAAGCCTTCCGCCGCGTGCTGATGCCGCGCTACCAGCAAGATGATGACGGCCACGATTATGATGCCAACCAGTCTCTGCGCGAGGATTTCTATGCCGCGCTGACGGACTTCGGCATGTGCCTCAAGCTGGCTTTGTCATCGCGAAGCTTCTTTGAAGATGCCTCGTTCTCTGAGGCGACCATCGAGACCTATAAACGCGACCTGCGCTGGTTCGTGAAGCTACGCCAGATCGCCAAGCAGGATGCCCAGGAAACCATTGACTACTCCGCCTATGAAAAACAGATCCGCAAGCTGGTAGATGACGATGTCACGGCGACTCACATCCGTGAAAGCGGCGGCATGTACGTCGTTGATCGGCTGGGCCAGGCCCCGGAAGACGAATGGAGTGACGAGAAAACCCGCAACGAAGCCGACCGCATTCGCACCCGCACCAAGAAAACCATTGAAGAAGAGCTCGGGGATGACCCCTACGCGCAGAAGGTGTTCTCCGAACTGCTCAAAGACGCCATCGCCGCCGCAGACGCCGCCTTTGATTACCCCGGCAAGCAGTACGCCCTGCTCAAGGAAGTCGAAGAGCAGGTACGCGAGCGCAGCGTGCCCGGCATCCCGGCTAAGTTGAAGGATAACCCCCACGCGCGGGCCTACTACGGCGTGTTCCGCCTGCAGCTGGGCGACGCCACCGTGGAGGCGATGCCGGAAGACGCGCATCAAGCGCTGATCAACGACGCCCTGGCCATCGATGCGCTGGTGGATCAGCAGGTGGCCGAGAACACACTGAACCCCCAAGGCGTTGAAGCCGGGATTCGTCAGGCGCTGCTGCCAACGCTCTATAAGCGCTTCGGTATGGAGCAGGCCAATGCCATCATCGATGAAGTCATTCATATTGTGCGGGTAGGACGGAAGCGCCCATGAGCGATATCCAGCCGGAAAGGCCTGCCGCGCAGTACGCCGTGCGCTATGGCGAGCGCACGCTGGCATTCACCTGGACACAAGGCGCCAAGCCCGCCCGTGCCAAGCGTAAAGCGGTTATCCACGTTCACCCCAACGGGGAAGTGGAAGTGCAGACCCCGGAAGGCACGTCGCTGAAAGACGCCAAGCAGGCGCTGCTGAGACGCGCTCGCTGGGTGGCGGGTCACTTACAAGGCATCGAAGAAAGACAGCGACACGTTTTGCCGCGTGACTATGTTAGCGGCGAGACGCTGTTCTACCTTGGGCGCCGCTATGTGCTCAAACGCCTTCACAGCGACAGTGAGCGCCACGTGAAAATGATAAGAGGACAGGTTCAGGTCACGGGGAAGGACCTCGACCGCGAGCGGGTAAAAGCCGACCTGCGCGCCTGGTACCGCACCCGAGCCAAGGAGGTCTTTCAGCGCCGTTTGATTCATGTAGAACAAACACTGCCATGGCTGAAAACCCGCCCAAACTGGCGGCTACTGGAGATGAAAACCCAGTGGGGAAGCTGCTCGCCCAAGGGCGATATTCTGCTCAACCCGCACTTGATCAAAGCGCCCACCGAGTGCATCGACTACGTCATTCTGCATGAACTCTGTCATCTGGAAGAGCACAACCACAGCCCGCGCTTCTATGACCTATTACGCCATGCCATGCCGCATTGGGAAGCCGTAAAGCACCGGCTGGATGGCATGTCGGAGATGCTGCTGAATGAGTGAAGGCAGGGAACGGAACAATGGAGGTTACGGTGATGGCTAGCTACGTGAAAGGCAGATCATACCGCCTAGCGGCGGCTAAAATTGAGAAAGGTATTCCTGACAGCACCGAGGCGTTTCAGCGAGAGACGGCACAAAGTGGTCTAACGTCGCAGGTGACCGGGTTGTAAGGTCGTAGGGAAATGATGAATACTGCTTAAATATCATGAAGCGGGATATGTGGCCGATGAGTGCTAATCAGCTTGCAATCATTGCACTCGATTTTTAGGTCAGCTATCGAGCTAAAGCGGTCATCCGCAGAATAGGAGCCCCTGGCTCACAATGCGTTTTTTCTAGTCAGTTCTGTAACGTGAATGCTTGTATTGCCGGAGGATAATCTTGCAAGTACATATAAAACAATTGCTTATGATCAGGTGTTTTATGCTTATGCGCAATTTTATGAGACTGGTGATAATGTTACCGCGCATGCGCATTTTTCTAACGAGCCTTACGAGGAGAAAATAGTCTTTATCCCTTTTCTATCAGTAGATTAGGAGCCTTTCGGCAAGGTGGGGCTTCCCAGAAAAACGCGCATGCGCATGAATAAAGCTGTTACGTTTCGTCGCTGACAATACATTGAGTATTTGAATGAGTGTAGAAATCATCGGTGATCGTGAATTTATCACCTCTGTTCAGGGGCAGGACGGTGTTTGGGTGCTAATGGCAGGCCAATCACTTTATGCGTTACCAGCAGAGGGTGGCAGGGCTCTTCCTGTTTGGTCGTCAGCAGAAAAAGCAGAAGTGTTCGCCGAGAACTTGAACCAAAGAGGGTTGTCCCCGGTGTTCGTACCGATGAGCAACTTCCTGGGCGCTGACTGGTTGGGTTCGTCGAGCCTGCAAATCGTCGATGTCTTGGCTTCGCCCCGCTACGGGCAAGAGTCTCTCACCTACACAGCTGACGAACTCCGTGCCAAGCTCAAAACGTAACAAGGCGGTCAACCGGACGCCAAAAGCGTGCCGCTTCTGGTTCCCTCCGCTGGCGCTCCGGCGTCGGTTACCTTCGCGTTATGTGAATGCAATGAGGCAATGGACATGATGACATTCGATGGCTATAAGCTACGTATTGCGGACTACGATGCTATTCACGCGGATTGGCCAAATATTTGGCGCCTTGGGGTCGTGGTTTTTACGCGACCGGAGGATGCGATATGTAAAGAAATAATAACGCCAAGCCTAAATTATCTGCACGAGCTAACAGGGGAGAAGGTTCACTTTTATTTCGTCGGCTTCCTGGATAAGGAGGCAATGGATTACAGAAAAGAAGTTGCTTCTGATTTATTCGGCGATGGGAAGCGTTGGTACTTTTCACCTTCTGACTTCGCTAGGGTACAAACCGAGTTTGAAAACTTCTCAAATGGTAGGTGGAATTATTCGGGGGGGACCGATTTGTTGGTGGTTCCCTACAGAATAAGGAAGGGAGTTTTCTACATCGATGCAGATAAAGCATTAGATATAAAGCTTTCAAAAATAGCGAAAAACAGCAAGGACTACCTTCCCGAAGAAATAGTCCAAATAATTGTCCGTGAGTTGAAGTCCGGAAAAGACGTAGACGGCGTCAGTAATTCAAGAATTATGGACGGAATCAAAGAAGGCCTGAAGAGCTCGTTTCTTTCGATATTACCTGGTGGTTTGGGAAAATGTTTTGGAGTCCTAGAGCCCTTTGCGGTAAAGAATCTCACATAACAATGGGCTCCACGGGACGCTCCGCTTCGCTGCGCGCCCGTGAGCCCAGGCGTTATATCAGCACTACCTAAAATAGCGATCCTGGCCGTAAGCAGCCCGTATTTGCCACAGACACAACCGCCAGTGCTTGATGATATCCGACGGGTGCCGTTAGCGGGTTGCAGATGAAGTCGGTGGTATACGAAGTGGTATGTTGTGTTTTTAGTTTCTACGTAAAATATTTTAAAATCATGAGATTACTTTTTTTTGATCCTGCCAGGGACGCCTGTTACATCCGTTAAACCTTACCGCCATTTGTTGGCACATCTATGACCAGACTCGGCTCGAAGCAGGGTGTGTCGAATTCGTCTGGGTATCCGCCAGGGTTGGCAATCACTCGCGTTCCTTTTTCCTCAAGGTCAACCGTTTCATGCACGTGGCCGTGAATCCAGAGGTCGGCGCTTCCCATGAGGTGTGGGAGGTGGGAAGCGAACGCCGGGGAGAGCGTATCGCCTTGATAGCGCGGGGGAATGCAGGCGGCAAGCGGTGCGTGGTGGGTGATGACGACCTTGGGTCCGCTAAAGGGGGCGGCGAGTTCTTGCGCTAACCACGTAGCCGCATCGCTGTGCAGCCGCTGGCTCTCTTCCGGGGAGAAAATGACGCCTTCGGGTTGTTCGACGATGCGAAAATCCGGCATGTGCGAGAGCGCTTTCTTGTAGGTTTGCTCGGTAGTATCAATCGGTTCGTTGGCGTAGAGCGCGAAATCCGTCCAGAGCGTACTGCCAATAAACTTAACGCCGCCTATGACTACGCTGTCGTTATCCAGCAGGTGAATACCAAGACGCTGAGCCTCTGCGCGTAATTGCTTGAGTAGCACGGGCATGCAGTGGTCGTAATATTCGTGATTACCGGGCACATAGATAATCGGCAGGTCGGGGAAGTGTTCAGCCGCCCAGGTGAGACCTTGTGTCCCTTCGTGGATGTCGCCGGCCAAAATCACGGCATCGGCTGGCACATCCGGCAGTTCGCGCCCTTGATCAAAATGCTCGAGATGCAGGTCGGATAAAACTCTCAGTTTCACGGCTCATGTCCTTTTATATTCATCGTCTCTTAGCATGCCACGTGAACGCCGTCTCGCCAAAACGGAAGTACCCGGTGAGGGTCATGGTTGTATTTTCCTTTCACGTCTCCATCTACGTGTATAGGGCACAATGCGAAACAACCTGACATGCCTATACCGAACAGGAGTTCTCAATGAGCAAACGTATTCTCGTGGTACTGACCTCGCACGATCAACTCGGTGACACCGGCAATAAAACGGGCTTCTGGTTGGAAGAGCTCGCGGCGCCTTACTATGTGTTTAAAGACGCCGGGGCGGAACTTACCCTGGCTTCGCCTCAAGGTGGGCAGCCACCGCTAGACCCAACCAGCGATGCAGAAGAGAGCCAAACCGACGATACGCGTCGTTTCAAGAAAGACTCAGAGGCGCAAGCGGCGCTGGCGGCGACCCACCGGTTGGGCGATATGAAGGCCGATGATTTTGACGGGGTTTTTTATCCTGGCGGCCATGGTCCGTTATGGGACTTGGTCGATGACTCGGATTCCATTCGTCTCATTGAAACCTTCATCGCCCAGGGCAAACCCGTAGCAAGCGTTTGCCATGCGCCGATTGTGCTGATTAACGCCAAAGACGCTGCGGGTGAGCCACTCGTCAAAGGGCGTGCCGTGACCGGCTTTACCAACGGCGAAGAAGAGGCGGTAGGTCTCACACAGGTCGTGCCGCATCTGGTAGAAGATGCGCTGCAAAAGTGTGGCGGCAAATACACTAAGGCAGATGATTTTGTCCCTTACGTGCGTGAAGATGGTCAGCTGATTACCGGCCAGAATCCGCCGTCTTCAGCGCCGACGGCGGAAGCACTGATTGCGTGGCTCGAACGCGCTTAGTACGGGTTAACGTTGTCATAACCGCAAAAAGCCCCGTTTTGAACGGGGCTTTTTTGTAGCGGGGGTTTTTGTAGATAGAAGATAAGCAAGTCGCTAATGACTAGCTGTCTTTATCGTCGTCTTTTTCGCTTTCGGGTTTCTCGCTGCCTTGGTGGCTAAGCGGGCTGGCTTGATCGAGGCGTGGGTGGTTATCGAGAAACTCGCGCTTAATATCCGGCAGTTTATCTAGCGATTGGATGGTGTGGGTGAGCGCGTGAATGGCGGCGAGAACGTCTTGTGTGTTGCCGGTTTCCGAGATGGTGTGCATGTTGCGGATCGGGAAGCCGATAGACGTCGCGGCGCTATCCACCGAGGCTAATACGCCCGCCATGCCATCGGTGCCGGTATCCACGCCGACGATATCGCGCTGCATGGGGATGTCGTGTTCTTTTGCGGCTTGGGCGATAACCCGGTTTAACTGTTCGCTGGCGATAGAACCGACGGCCATCGTGAAGCCTTTGCCCATTTCCAGCGGCTGCATACGCTTATCACCGATGCCTGGGGCCGCTACGTAATCGTGGTTCACATCGACGCCAATCAGCGCGTCCGGCTTGAGTTCGCCGGCGAAAACGCGGCTACCAAAGCGGCCAATCTCCTCGTAACTGGCAATCGCAAACATCACGCGTACTTGCTCGGTGCCGCCTGCTTCGGCAATGAGCCGGGCAATCTCGCTGGTAACAAAGCAGCCTAAGCCGTTATCCAGGTAGGCGCCAAAAAAGGTGTTGGGGCTAAAACCGTGGCGAATCGGGCGGTCGAAGATAATCGAATCGCCGGGCTTCACGCCTAGATTCAGCACCTGCTGCTTTTTGTTCTCACCGTGAATTTGTAAATCCAGGTAGATCTGCTCTTTCTTGAGGCCTTTGCTGCCATCGCGCATCGCCGGGTCGGAGAAGTGAATGGCGCCGAGCGCTTCAACGGTGCCGCCTTCAATGCTGCGGTAGCTGCCTGGGGCCTCCGGGTCTTCGCTGAACAGTTTAACCTCGTGGCCGATCAGCACGGTCGGCAAGAAAGAATCGGTGTTGATCCAGATTTTGCCGTCTTCGCCAATCGAGCGTACTTGCATGCGGATCTTGTCCGCGTGGCCGATGATCATCAGCTTGAACATATCGTCGCGGCCGGGGTGGGTGTCGAGCACCACACCGGCGTTGCCGCGGAACTGGTGCAGGTGCCAGCTCTTGGGGGCAAAGCTGTCGAAATGCGGCTTGAGCACGCCATAGGTCATCGCGGCTTCCAAGCCCACGGGGCTGGGGGCGGCCAGAATATCGCGCATCAGTTTGAACTGTGCGTCGGGCATTGGCTGGCTCCAGGGGGTGCTATCGCTCATTAAAGGTGCTCCTTGATGGTGCTGTGATAAAAGTCTGTGTTAACCACTCGCTATAAAAAACCCATGTTAACAGCGAGTGGTTAACAACTTGTACGTTCTTGTACACAGTTTGCCAGAAGCGGAAGGCTTGTGCGTAGGTCGTGTAGTCGCAAGGGGCCAAAACCTCGTAGGATAAAGCGAGACACCATAACGACATAACGAAATACGGTGATGCATAAGGAGCCAAGGGTGACGGGAACAGAGCTGCGCGCAAAGCGCTTTAAGGTCTTGCTCGCTGGCGTGTTCAGCCAACTGCTGTGTATCGGCGTGGCGCGCTTTGCTTATACGCCGCTGTTGCCGGTAATGCAGCAACAAACGGGGCTGGGTGATGCGGACGGTGGATGGCTAGCGGCCCTTAACTACGCAGGCTATATGCTCGGCGCAGTGCTGGCCGCGTCAATTCGCAGTATTTATCTAAAGGATTGGCTCTATCGCATCGGGCTTGTGCTTGCCGTGGTCACCACGGCGGGCATGGCGCTGACCGAGCACTTCTGGCTATGGGCGGGGCTGCGCTTTTTTGCCGGGCTGGCCAGTAGCGCTTCCATGCTGCTGGCGTCGGGGCTGATTTTGCACTGGTTGATTCAGCACCGCCAGCGCGGCGAGCTGGGCATCCATTTTGCCGGTGTCGGCGTCGGTATTCTGCTGGCGGCCGTGGCGGTGGAAGTCATGCTGCGCCTTTCCATGAGTTGGCAGCTTCAGTGGTGGGGCTTCAGTGCGTTGGCGGTGTTGCTGTTGATCCCCGCATGGCGTTGGTTGCCGCGCCCAGTTAAGCCGGTGGCAGGCGGGGCGTCTGCCTCTGCTGAGCAGAATAAGCCGCCGAGTCGTACCTTTATGCGCCTGATGATGGCGGCGTACTTCTGCGCCGGTTACGGCTATGTCATCAGCGCCACCTTTATCGTCACAATTGTCGAACGCGAGCCGCTTTTGGCGGGGGCGGGTAATTGGGCGTTTGCGCTGGTTGGGTTAGCGGCGGCGCCAGCGGTGATGTGGTGGGATTTAATCGCACGGCGTATTGGCTATTTGGGCGCGCTGATTGCCGCGATGCTGCTGCAGGTAGTGGGCATCGTGCTGCCTGCGGTGACCTCTAGCCTGCCTGCGGTGCTCTTTAGCGCGGTGCTTTACGGCGGTACCTTCCTGGGCTGTGTGAGCTTGGTGTTGACCATGGCAGGTCGGCTTTACCCGGCAAGCCCGGCGCGGTTGATGGGGCGGATGACGTTGGCCTACGGGGTAGCGCAGATTATTGCGCCGGCGCTGACGGGAATGCTCGCCGAAATGACCGGCCACTATGGCATTGGGTTGTGGCTCGCGGGCGGTTTTGTCGCACTAGGGGCGGCGCTATTAGCGTGGTTACGCGTAGTGGATCAAACCGCGCAGCGTTTAGACGCCGAAGCGAAAGCAACAACCTACGGCTGAACGACAATTTTTCCCGCTGGGCTTAGGCATTTGCGCCAAAATCGACTAGCATGACGCGTTTTTCCCACAGGAAGAACGAACCATGAACTCTGCCACTCAACCAAGAACTCAGTGGCTTGGCCGCTGGGGCTTTTTGCTGGCCGCCACGGGCTCCGCCGTGGGGCTGGGCAATATCTGGAAATTCCCGTACATCACCGGCGAATTCGGCGGCGGTGCCTTCGTGCTGGTCTATCTGGCCTGTATCTTGGCCGTGGGTGTACCGGTGATGATGACGGAAATCGCCTTTGGTCGCCGCGGGCGCGGTAGCCCCATTGATGCGATTCGTCGTGTGGTTAATGAATCCGGCGGCAGCTCGGCGTGGTCGCTGATCGGCTGGATGGCCATGCTGTGCGGCTTTTTGATTCTGTCGTTTTATGTCGTGGTAGCGGGCTGGTCATTCTCCTATCTGTGGAAGATGCTTAGCGGTGGCTTAAGCGGCGAGAACGTGGATGACATGGTGGCGGTGTTTGTTGCCAATAACGAAAACCCGCTGAATCTGGGTTTTTGGAGCACGCTTGTGACGCTGCTTACCATGTCGATCGTGGGCAGAGGCGTGCAAGAAGGGATCGAAAAAAACGTCAGCTGGATGATGCCGGGGCTGGTGGTTATGCTGCTGGTGCTGATCGTTTACGGCATGTTTTCCGGTGGCTTTGGTGAGGCGGTGACTTTTCTTTTCTCCTTTAACGCGGGGAGTCTCTCAAGCGAGGGGATGCTGGCCGCGTTAGGCCATGCGTTTTTCACCTTGTCGCTGGCGTCTGGGGCCATTCTGACGTACGGCAGCTACCTACCCAAAAAAGCCTCCATTGCCCGTACCACATTGGGGGTGGCGGCGGCTGACACCGTGGTCGCGTTGATGGCAGGGTTGGCGATTTTTCCAGTCATCTTTGCCAACGGGATGGACCCGAGCCAAGGGCCGGGGCTGATTTTTATGAGCCTGCCGCTGGCGTTTGACGCCATGCCGCTAGGCACGCTGTTTGGTATTCTGTTTTTTGCCATGCTCTCCATGGCGGCGCTGACCTCGTCGATCTCGATGGTCGAGGCGACGGTTTCCTGGCTGTGCGATAACAAAGGGCTTTCCCGCCGGGCGGCAGCGTGGGGTACCGGTATCGTGCTGTGGCTGGTTAGCACATTGGCCATGCTGTCGTTCAACCTGGGGGCTGACTGGACGCTAGCGGGGAAAAACGTGTTCGACTGGCTCGATTACCTCACCGCGCGCTGGATGATGCCGCTGGGCGGATTGGGTACAGTGGTGCTGGCCGGTTTTGTGCTCAAATCTGACGCCTTTCGAGAGGAACTGGGGCTGTCGCCGCTACCTTACACGCTGTGGCTGACCATGGTGCGTTATGTAAGCCCGCTGGGCATCCTGGTGGTGTTCACCGATGCCCTCGGGATTTATTCGGTAACCTTCGCGGCCCACTGGCCGTGGTTGCTGGCGATTCTGGTGGTGATGGTTGCCGTGGGTGAGGGGCTGAGCCCGCGCTTGCGCCAGGCACTGGCTACCCCTGCCCGGTCATGACACGCGCTTAAGACATCGGCTCCGGCTTTTACTGGATAGTCGATGCCAGTCTCGCTAGCGGGCAAGCCACATGCCTACCACAACGGCGCTCACAACAGTGATAAAAAAGATCCAGTTACGGGTGCGGGTATCGCGGTGGGGTTTCATGTCGGCCTCTTGTAATCTCAGCGGGAGTAGGAGCCAATATCGCTAGCGATATGACGGATGAAGCGTTGTGATGGTAGCGACTTACGCCTATCGGGTGAAGGAATTGAGATGACAACAGCGTCAAAAACACAAACAGCAGACACTATGCTGCCCGCCGAGCCGCTACGTTTGGCTAACGGGCGCTTGGCGGCGTTGAGCTGGGGGCGACGCGATGCGCCCGTGTGGCTTGCGTTGCACGGTTGGCTGGATAACGCCGCGAGTTTTTCCCGGCTGGCGCCGCGTTTGGTGCAAGCACTGGATATTCGCATTGTGGCGATCGATTTCCGTGGACACGGTGAGTCGCCAGGCGAAGCAGCCACTCAGCACGATTATGCCCTCTGGGATTACTGCCACGATGTGCTCGACGCCATGGATGAATTGGCGCTGTCGCAAACCACCTTGCTGGCGCATTCCATGGGCGCAGCCGTCAGTTGCCTGCTCGCTGCTTCTGTGCCTGAACGGGTAACACAGCTCTTGCTTATCGATGGTCTTGGGGCGATCACCACGGCGCCGGAAGAGACGGCCGCGCAACTGCGCAAGGGGTTGATGGCCCACCGGCGCCCGCGCTCAAACCCACCGCGCTATGTGGATATCGAAAGTGCCGTGGCCGCGCGCGTGGCCGGGGGCGTTACGCCGATTGATGCGGATACGGCGCGGCCGCTGGTGGCACGCAACAGCCGCCCTGATGGCGACGGCCATGTGTTACTGCGCACCGATGGTCGGCTACTCAAACCGTCGCTGGTGCGTTTTACCCCAGAGCAGGTGCTGTCGATGCTGGGCGATATGCGTTGCCCGGTGCTGTTGGTCGAAGGCGAAGGCGGCATTTTAGGCGAGCGTGCGTGGGCAAAAAAAGCCCGCCAGGCAGTGCCGACGCTCACTCGGCAGGTACTGGCTGGAGGGCATCATTTGCATCTGGAACCGGCAGCGGTGGCGTCCGTCGCGGACACCATCATTCAGTACACTTCCATTCAGCAAACAACGGCACGCCATGAACATCAGGGGGTGAGGCATGGATGAACTGACCCAATCAGTGTCGGCGCGTTCGGGCAATAAAGTCGCGTTGGTGCTAGGCAGCGGTGGTGCGCGGGGTTACGCCCATATCGGGGTGATTGACGCGTTAGAGGCACGCGGTTTTGAGATTATCTCCGTTTCCGGCTGCTCAATGGGCGCCGTGGTTGGCGGCGTTTATGCGGCGGGAAAGCTGCCTGAGTACCGCGATTGGGTAAGTCAGCTGGATTATCTTGACGTGGTCAAATTGGTGGATGTGACCTGGAGCCCGATGGGCGCCATGCGCGCCAACAAGGTGATGGAGAAGCTCAAAAGCCTGGTGGGTGACATGCAGATCGAAGACCTGTCGATTCCGGTGACCACCGTGGCGACTGATTTGGTGCGCCAGCGTGAGGTTTGGTTCCAAAAGGGCTCGCTGTTGCGTGCCATCCGCGCGTCCATCGCCGTGCCGGGGGTGATTACCCCGGTACACCAGGGCGATCAAGTGTTGGTCGACGGCGGCCTGCTTAATCCATTGCCGATTTTGCCTGCGGTGGCCGCTCACGAGGCGGATTTGGTTGTGGCGGTCAACGTGACCGCGCACAGCCCGCAGCCGGTGTCGCTGGAGGATATGCTGCCGGCAGCGGAAAACGCCGATAGCATCAGCGATGCCAAACGCGAGCAAGAAGAAAGTATCGGCGGGTGGGTTGTCGACGTACGAAACGCCACCCGCCGGTTATGGGAAGGGTTAGGCAACTTTGCCGGCGACAATGGCAACAACGAAAGCGCCGAGGAGCGCGGTAAGCGCGAATGGAGCAAGCTGGATATGGTGCTGGAGTCGTTCGATATTACCCAAGCGGCGCTTGCCAAATATAAGATCGCTGGCTACCCACCGGACGTGCTGATCGAAGTGCCTAAAACCGTGTGCAGCGCTTACGAATTCCACCGCGCCAACGAGCTGATTCGCTTAGGGCACCACTTAACTAATAAGGCGCTGGATGCATCGCTACCGCCCGCTCTTGCGCAGCAAAACATAGACCGCGCCCGTGCCGCCGTCGATCTCGATGGCGGAGCAAAAAGCTAGCACGCCGGGCCATTCGCGAAGCCACGCGTTGGTGTGGCTTTTTAGCACCGGGTAGTCTGCCGTGGTGCCCCATGCCTTGCCGTGGACGATCAGCACGCAGCGCATGTATTGGGCGGCCGCGTCGCGCAAAAAACTTTCTAGCTGGGCGCGGGCTTCTTCCAAGGTGTAGCCGTGAAGATCCAGCCCCGCTTGCCAAGCGGTTTGGCCGCGCTTGAGTTGGCTGAGCGTGCGCCACGGCAGGTCAGGCACGGAAAATTCCAAATACTCCGACGGACGTACCGCTTCAACACGCCCATCAGAGGTGCGCCCGGTGGTTTGTAGGCTTTGGCTTTCCACGGCGGCTTGACGGCGCACTGCCTGATTGGCGGTATTGCGCTTGGGTTTGCCCGGATCAGCCTGGTTCCTGTCGATACGGCGCACGCCTGCCGCTTCCAATGCTTGGCGAAAGGCGCTGATATCGTCATCGTCGGGCTGATGGGGGCGGCGTGTCATGGCAAACTCGAATGGGCAGACGGTAAACGTGAGTGGAATGATCGCGAAAGCGCACAGTATAGCGGCCTTGCCGCCGCTGTGAACCGGACAATGTGAAAGGTACAATCCTTTCTATACCGTATCGACGGATTTGATGACCGCCTGCTAACCAGGAGCCACCGTGGCCACCACGCTTTCTTCTCAGTCTCAAGCCGCTTCCCAAGCGGTGTCAACGCTCACGTTAAGTGACGCAGACGTCTCTCAGGAGCTTTACACCCTGCGCGACTATCTGCGTTGGGTCGCTAGCGAGTTCCACCTTGCAGGCCTGCATTATGCTCATGGCACCGCTTCGGCGTGGGATGAAGCCGTGGCGCTTTGTTTGGGTGCACTGCATCTACCGTGGGATATCGATCCGGCGGTATTGGAGGCACGTCTTTTGCCCATGGAGCGCGCCCGTATAGTGGCGCTTGTCCGCGCGCGCATCGAAACCCGTCGCCCGCTGCCGTACTTGCTGGGTGAGGCTTTTTTTGCCGGCTTCCCGTTTAACGTCGACGAGCGGGTATTAATTCCACGCTCGCCGATTGCCGAACTCATCGAAGACGGCTTTGCGGCGTGGTTCCCGGATGAGCCGCCCACACGGGTGTTGGATCTTTGCACCGGCTCGGGCTGTATCGGCATTGCCACCGCGCTTTATCTGCCCACCAGCGACGTCATCTTGGCCGATATCAGCCAGGAGGCACTTTCCGTAGCACGAGAGAACATTACCCGCCATGACGTGGGCGAACGCGTGCGCGCGGTTGAGTCCGATGTGTTTGATGGCCTGGCGGGGCAGCGCTTCGATCTGATCGTTTCCAACCCGCCGTATGTCGATACCCGTGATTTAGCCACCATGCCTGCGGAATTTCGTCACGAGCCGTCGCTTGCGCTAGGCGCGGGTAGCGATGGCCTGGACATCGTTCGGCGCATTCTGCGTGAGGCGCGCGGACATTTAAACGATGACGGCTGGCTGGTGGTGGAAGTGGGTAACTCGGATAGCCACGTCGAAGCGGCTTTCCCCGAGGTGCCTTTTATTTGGCTAGAATTCGAGCGTGGTGGCCAGGGCGTGTTTGCCCTTTCCGCCGCTGAACTCGACGCCCATGCGGCGTCTTTTGCGTGAGGAAATAACGCCCATGTCTGGCAATACGTTTGGCAAGCTATTTACCGTTACCACTTTTGGCGAGAGCCACGGCGCTGCTTTGGGCGCCATTGTCGACGGCTGCCCGCCAGGGTTGCCCCTCTCGGAAGAAGACCTGCAGCGCGACTTGGACCGCCGCCGTCCCGGCAGCTCACGCCACACCACGCAGCGCCAAGAGTCTGACCAAGTGCGCATACTTTCTGGCGTGTTTGAAGGCAAAACGACGGGCTGCTCAATCGGCCTTTTGATCGAGAATACCGATCAGCGCTCCAAAGACTACTCCAAAATCAAAGACCAGTTTCGCCCAGCGCATGCCGATTACACCTACCATCACAAATACGGTCATCGCGATTACCGTGGTGGCGGTCGCTCCAGCGCCCGGGAAACCGCCATGCGCGTGGCGGCGGGGGCCATCGCCAAGCAGTTTCTCGCTGCTCAAGGCGTGGTGATTCGCGGTTATATGAGCCAGCTTGGGCCGATCAAAATTGACTTCAAAACCTGGGATTCCGTTGATCAGAACGCATTTTTTAGCCCTGACCCGGATAAAGTGCCCGAGCTTGAGGCGTATATGGACCAACTGCGCCGCGATCAGGACTCCGTGGGCGCAGAAATCACCGTGGTAGCGGAAGGCGTGCCCGTGGGGCTTGGGGAGCCGGTGTTTGACCGTTTGGACGCGGAGCTTGCCCATGGCTTGATGAGCATTAACGCCGTCAAAGGCGTTGAGATCGGCGCCGGGTTTGCCAGTGTGGCCCAACGTGGCAGCGAACACCGCGACGAAATGACGCCAGACGGCTTTCTCTCCAACCACGCGGGGGGCGTACTTGGCGGTATTTCCAGCGGGCAGCCGATTATTGCTCGCTTAGCCCTCAAGCCCACCTCCAGTATCACGACGCCGGGGCGCTCCATTGATGTGCACGGCGAGCCGGTTGAAATAGTAACCAAAGGGCGTCACGACCCATGTGTGGGCATTCGCGCCACCCCTATTGCTGAGGCGATGATGGCGATCACATTGGTAGATCATTGGTTGCGCCATCGGGGCCAAAATGCGGATGTTAGCGTTTCCACCCCGAGGCTGGGTCAGTGCTGAAGGGGGAGCACTAAAGGCTAAAGGCAGTACTAAAGGTGGTGTTAAAAAAATGCGGGAGATAATGCTAAAAAGAGCACTGAAGAGCGTGCGTTAAATGGTGTTAACCGTTCACGGTGAAGGTGCGAAATGACTGCTACACTCAGGGTAGCGCGATGAGGAGAGAGCAATGAAAATAAACGTAGAATTTGACCTTACGCCAGATGAGTTTCGCCGCGCGCTGGGCTTACCGGATGTCGAAGCGTTTCAGCAAAGCCTTTTGGATAACATTCAGCGTCAGATGGAATCTGGGGTCGATGGCTATGACCCTATGAGCCTGATGAAGCCGTATTTGCAGCAGCCCATGATGCAGCAGGGGTTGTCTCAAGGGTTGGCAAACTTTGGCACTTATCAGCAAATGATGATGGATATGCTAAAGCAAGCAGGTAATGCCAGTTATTCGACCGGAAGCCCGGAGGACAGTGATAGCAGCACCTCATCGCAAACGACGAGTGATGCGACCTCGGGCAGGGGAGCATCCAATAGCAGCGCCAGCAAAAGCAGTTCCAGCAGCAGTGGTTCCAGCAACAGTGATAGCCATGCTAGCAGCAGCGGTAGCAAAGCGAAGGCGGCATCTGCCCGTTCACGTACCAAACGCGAGAACAGCTAGCAAGCCAACCGTACTGGCAGTTGTAAACGCACAGTTGCAAAGGCATAGGGGTTTGACTATTCTTTTTGCACTGCAGCAAAGCTGACAGCACGCAACATCGCAAGCACGTAACAATTTAAGCATGTAACGACTCAACCAAGGAGTAGATACCATGCAAGATAAAATGATGGACGCTTTCAACACGCAGACACGCCAACTGTTTGAGCCAATGCGCAAGGTAAATTCGCTGATGCTCAACAACATGGAAAAAATGACCCAGTACCAGCTGGAAGCCATGAAGCGCTACAGCCATATGGGTACTGAGCGCATGCGTAGCGCGAGCGAGATTGAGGATGCGGAAAGCTTGAAAGAATTTGGTGCCAAGCAAGCCGAAATGCTCAACGAGCTCTCGCAGCAAATGCAAGAAGATGCTCGCGCCATGAGCGAGATGAGTGTTGAGTTCAAGTCAGAAATGGAAAAGCTATTCAGCGAAGCTGGCAAGCAGATGAGCGAGCAAGCCAGTGCTGCAGCAAAAGGCCAATCCCAATCAACGGCTAAGGCATCAAGCCAGTCGTCGCGCAGCGGTGGCGCTAACAGCACCAAAAGCTAAGCAGTAGATAAATGAATGCGGCGCCAAAAGGGCGCCGTACTTTTGTTTTATCATTAAGTGAACGTTGTGGGCTTGTTACCAAGCTAAGCCTGAAGCGTGAGGCGCTAAGTGCGCTCGCGCGGGTATTAAGGGAGAGTAAGTATGCAATCAGGGTGGGAAATGCCATCTCAGGTAGATACGGATGCCTGGAACGCTCAGCTGAAAGAGATCGGTGAGCAGTACCAAGCCTTGATGCAGGATCTGCTCGCCCGCATAGCGCCAAGCGAGGCAGCAGACTCCGTTTATAGCGATATGCGCGAAAGTTTCGAAGCCGGGGCCAAGGCACTGGCGGAAAATCCTACGCTGCTGTGGCAGACCCAAGCGCGCTTAGCGCAAGATCAATGGCTGTTATGGCAGCAAGGTGTGCGCTCCATGGCGGGAGAAAACGTCGAACCGTTGATCCAGCCTGCGAAAGGGGATCGTCGTTTTAAAGACGAGGCTTGGACGCAAGAACCTTACTATCTGGCTATCATGCAGCAATACCTGCTGTTCTCTCAGCTAGTGGAAGAGTTGATTGAGAACCTTGATGGCTTGGATGAGACTCGTAAGCAACACTTACAGTTTTATGCGCGTCAAATGGTTAACGCCATGGCGCCGACCAACTTCGTTGCCACCAACCCGGAAGTGATGCGCCAGACGCTGGAAACACGCGGCCAAAACCTCGTCGATGGATTGGCTCGTTTGCGTGAAGATCTGGAAAACTCGGCAGAAGGCATTAACGTGCGTATGACGGATCGCAGCGCTTTTGGCGTGGGCGACAATATTGCCGTTACGCCGGGCTCGGTGGTGTACGAAAACGAGCTGATTCAGCTGATTCAGTACACGCCGACGACGGAGAAGACGTTCAAAACGCCTCTGCTGGTCGTACCACCCTGGATCAATAAGTATTACATTCTGGATCTTCGCCAGGACAACTCGCTTATGAAGTGGCTGGTGGATCAAGGGCATACCGTGTTTTTGATCTCCTGGCGCAACCCTGGTCCTGCACAACGTGATCTCACTTGGGCGGACTACATGCAAATGGGTCCCATCAGTGCGATAGAAGCCATTGAGCAAGCGTGTGGTGAAAAATCCGTCAATCTGATGAGTTACTGCATCGGTGGGACGCTGACCGCCTCGGTGATGGCGTATCTTACGAGCACACGACGCGGCCGCAAGGTGAAGTCTGTCACCTATATGGCCACACTGCAGGACTTCCGTGACCCAGGCGATGTGGGGGTATTCCTCAACGAACAGGTGGTGCAAGGGATTGAGCGAACCGTAGAGGATAAAGGTTATTTAGATGGCCGCTCGATGGCGTATACCTTTAATTTGTTGAAAGAAAATGACCTGTTTTGGTCGTTCTATATTAACAATTACCTGAAAGGTGAAAATCCGCCCGCCTTCGACCTGCTATATTGGAACACCGACGGTACCAATCTGCCGGCGGGGACGCATGTGTGGTACTTGCGCCACATGTACCTGGAAAATCGCCTGGTCGAGCCAAACGGCATTGAGCTGGATGGCGTGAAGATTGATCTACGCAAGGTGTCGACGCCAAGCTATTTCATCTCCACGAAAGAAGACCATATTGCCAAGTGGAACAGCACCTACTATGGCGCACTGCTACCCAAGGGGCCGGTAACGTTTGTGCTAGGCGGTTCGGGCCATATTGCGGGGATTGTCAATCCGCCGCATAAGAACAAGTATGGCTATTGGACTAACAGTGAACTGCCAGACACGCATGAAGCGTGGTTTGAAGGCGCCACCTTTAATGAGGGCTCTTGGTGGCCGCATTGGCAGGCGTGGATGACCGATAACGGCTATGTCGATAAAGAGAAAATGGTACCGGTGCGCCAGCCGGGCGAGGGCGAACTCTCCATTATCGAGCCCGCGCCGGGTCGCTATGTGCGACAGACCATTCCTGAGGTGCTAGGCCAGGCAGCGGCAGATACAATAGAAAGTGTCGCAGCAGCCAACAGCAGTCGCTCCAAAAAACAAGTGTGATGTGCTTGAAGGTCGGGTAGCTTCGACGAGCTTCCAGACAGCAGAAGGGCGCCATTAAGGCGCCCTTCTGCTGTCTGGCTCTTGTGAGCCCTCTATGATTTGTTGCGTACACGCAAGCCCGGCAGGACTAGGAGCCCGGCAAGCAGCCACGTAGGCCAGCTTCCCAAGCGGGTAAACGGCGTTATGCCCTCCATGGCATACACGTCACCGGTAAGCGTTGCAGTGTCAAACTGCGGCGCGCGCGATACCACGTGGCCTTGCGCGTCGATGATGGCGGTTATCCCATTGCTGGTGGCGCGGGCCACATAGCGGCCGTTTTCTAACGCGCGCAGCCGGGCCATTTGCAGGTGTTGATGCGGGCCGATAGAGGCGCCAAACCACGTATCGTTGGAGACCGTCATCAGTACGTCACTCTCTCTCGCACGCTCGGCCACCAGCTGTGGGTAGATGATTTCATAACAAATAGCGTTGCCCAGCGTAACGCCAGCTGCCTGAATGGGCGCTTGATCGCTCTCGCCGGGGGTAAACGTCGACATGGGGAGGTTAAAAAAATTGATTGCTCCGCGCAGCACGCTTTCAAGCGGCAGGTATTCGCCGAAAGGGACGAGGTGTTCTTTGTGGTAGCTCCCTTCAACGTTACCGACGCCAATCACACTATTAAAAAAACGCCCGCTTTCATCGCGTTGAACGATGCCGGTGAGTAGGGCAGTGTCCGTCGCGAGGTTGGCTTGGACACGCTCCAGCACCGGCCGTGCTTGTGTCTCGACCATGGGGAGTGCTGTTTCGGGCCATAAAATCAGGTCAATGTCGTCATCGAGCGCGCGGGTCAGCTCCATATAGGTGTTAGCCGCCTTGCGCTGGCCTTCGGGTGTCCACTTGATGAGCTGGGGCAGGTTGCCCTGTAAAAGTGCCACGCGAGTGGGGGTGTCGCTGGGGGTTGTCCACTGTGTTGGCAAGATGAAAGGTGTCAGCCAGATCGCGGCAAGAGGGGCTAGTGTCCAGATGCGGCGGCTAAAGAGCAGTTCCGCGCCAAGCGCGCCGCTAAAGGCGACAAACAGCGAGAGCAGATAAACGCCGCCAATCGGTGCCCAGGGAGCAAGCGGTGAGTCGACATGACTGGAACCGAGTAACAGCCAAGGAAAGCCGGTAAAGAGGTAAGTGCGCAACACTTCACCCAGCACCCAAGCCCCAGCAAACGTTAATAACGCAAAGCGGGGGGTAGTAAAGCGCCGATAGAGCCAAAAAGTACCGGCAAAAAAGAGAGCGAGGATAACCACAAACAGCACGGTTAAAAACACCGCCAGCGGAACGCCGGTGTAGCCGTAATCGTGAATCGACACGTAAACCCACGAGGTGCCGCTGGCGAAAAGCCCAACGCCGTAACACCACCCTTTTAAGGCCGCTTGCGCGGGCGTTAACGCATGAATACCGAGGTACATCAGGCCCGCTGCCACAGGGCCAAGCCACCAGAGTTCAAAGGGCGAAGCGGTTAGTGTGGTGAAGCCACCGGCCACAAGGGCGGCTATAAGCTGTACGCCAAGCGTGAAAGAGAGTCCCGTCTTCATATCAGCGGATATCCTATCGAAATGAGCTCTAGGCTGGTGGCGTTAGTCGTCGGTCTCTGCGTCGCTATCGTCGTAGTAGACTTCTAACAGACGAATGCGGCGATTGTCGGCATTCATCACGCTAAAGTGCCAGCCGCCCAGCGATGTTTCCTCGCCGCGGCGGGGGAGGTGGCCAAATTGCTGCATCACCAAGCCACCCAGTGTATCGAACTCGTCATCGGAGAAGCGGGTGCCAAAGCGTTCGTTGAAGTCTTCGATAGGCGTAAGGGCACGCACCGCGTAGCGGTCATCGTCCAAGGCGCGGATATCGTCTTCTTCATCGGTGTCATGTTCGTCTTCGATATCGCCGACGATTTGCTCAAGGATGTCTTCAATGGTGATGATGCCGGCGGTGCCGCCGTATTCGTCTACGACAACTGCCATGTGGTTATGGGTGTCGCGAAACTCTTTG
The DNA here is from genome assembly GCF_013415105.1 of Vreelandella salicampi. Taxonomy (GTDB): domain Bacteria; phylum Pseudomonadota; class Gammaproteobacteria; order Pseudomonadales; family Halomonadaceae; genus Vreelandella; species Vreelandella salicampi. Next base: position 158,789 of record NZ_JACCDF010000007.1, on the reverse strand, counting down.
AGTAGGCTATTCAAGCGTTTTGATTCAGGGATGAACATCGCAGGACGCAGAATATCGTCCAGTTTGAAGGCGTCGCGCTGGGCTTGGGTTTGCGACAAAAGCGGCAGCAAATCCTTAACCAGTAAAATCCCCTTCACTTCGTCAAGGTTCTCGCCAATCACCGGGTAACGCGAATGCCCGGTTTCTTGGATGAGCGGTAGATAATCGTCGCTAGATTGGTCAAGGGGAATGGCGGCGACTTGAGAACGCGGGATGAGGATTTCTCGTACTTGCTGATCACTGATTTGCAGCGCGCCCTCAATGATCATCATGGCGTCTTGGTCAAGCTTCAAGCGCCCTGCGGTGTGGCGCAAAAACTCCATTAACTCATCGCGGGAGCTAGGCTCGTCGCTATCGCCAGAGAGGGCACCTAAGAGTTTTTCGATCCAGGTTTTTTGATTGGGCGTACTCGATCGGTCTTCGCTCATGCATTTGATCTCTTATTTGCGGACATTAGCCGTCGAATGACGAAGGCAATGCTCAAGATTCGAGGTACGGGTCGGGAATCTCAAGACCGGCTAGGATATCGCGCTCCATCTTCTCCATTACCTCGGCTTCGTCATCTTCTATATGATCGTAGCCCAGCAAATGCAAGGTGCCATGAATCACCATGTGGGCATAATGCTGGGCGAGCGGCTTGTGCTGTTGTTGTGCTTCTTGCGCGACAACCGCGTGGCAGATCACGAGATCCCCCAGTAACGGAATCGGCACCTCGGGCGGTGCCTCAAAGGGAAACGATAGCACATTGGTTGGTGTGTCTTTACCGCGATAATCGCGATTAAGCGCTTGGCTTTCTGACACATCCACCAGCCGCACTGTCACTTCATGGCGCGTTTCCGCAGGATGGTGCGCCAATACACGGTCTATCCAGTCGGCGAGTTCGGCTTCGCTGGGCAGGGTGTTGGCATCGACGGCGACCTGGCGGTCGACCACCGCCAGGTCTCGATTTGCCTGATGCGTCGTTGGCGTACTCACCGGGCATTATCCTCGCGCGCTTGCAAGCGGGCTTCGCGCTCCTGCTGGCGCTTTTCACGCTGCTCGCGTTCTTCGGCTTCCTGCTGCGACTCAAAAGCGTCATACGCCTCAATAATGCGCTGCACCAGTGGGTGTCGGACCACGTCTTTGGCGGCAAAGTGGGTTACGCCAATACCGGGCGTCCCCTTGAGTACTTCCAGTACCTGAATCAGCCCCGAGCGTTGACCGCGCGGCAGGTCTACCTGGGTCACGTCACCGGTGATAACGGCGGTAGAACCGAAACCGATACGGGTAAGGAACATTTTCATCTGCTCTGGCGTGGTGTTTTGGCTCTCATCCAAAATGATGTAGGCGTTATTGAGCGTACGGCCGCGCATGTACGCCAGCGGTGCAATTTCGATCACTTGGCGCTCAATCAATTTGGCGACTTGTTCAAAACCGATCATTTCGTAGAGGGCGTCATACAGCGGACGTAGGTAAGGGTCAATCTTCTGGGCCAAATCGCCGGGCAGAAAGCCCAACTTCTCGCCCGCTTCTACCGCCGGGCGGACCAGCAGAATACGGCGGACTTCTTGTTGATTAAGCGCCTCGACTGCGGCGGCAACGGCTAGGTAGGTTTTGCCGGTACCCGCCGGGCCGATACCAAAGTTGATATCGTGTTCGCGAATGCTGGAGACGTATCGCTGCTGGTTCAAGCCGCGCGGTTTAATCATGGTCCGCGGGGTGCGCATGACGACATCGCCGTTTTCGCTTTCGTCGTTCTCGTCGAGGGCCTCTAGCCCCGATTCTTGCAGAAACAGGTGCACCGTATCGGGCTCAAGTTCACTTGCCGCGGTTTCGCGGTAGAGGTGTTCTAGCACGTTGGCCGCCGCTTTGATGCGGTTGGCTGCGCCTGCGAGCTGAAAAATGTTGCCTCGGTTACGCAGCGTGACATCCAAACGGCTTTCGATCAGTTTTAGATGCTCATCTTGCTGGCCACAAAGGCTCGCAAGCCGCTGAGGATCATTCGGTTCAAGGCTTAACGTAATAATGCGGTTGGCCTGAGAGGATGGCTGGCTCAAGAGAGAAAAACTCGTCGGTTAGTGGATGTATTGCCAAGCTTACTGCCCCGACCGGTGTCGGGGCAATCGTCAGAAACGCTCAGGAGAGGCAAGTTCGCCGCGTAGCGAATTGGGCAGGGCTTCGGTGATGTCGACATCGACAAAGTAACCAATCAGCTCCGTGGGGTTGGCGGCACGAAAGTTCACCACACGGTTGTTCTCCGTACGGCCGGAGAGCTGGCCGGGGTCTTTCGGCGAAAAGCCAGTTACCAGGATGCGCTGCGTCGTGTCCACCATACGGCGGCTGATTTGCATGGTGTGCTGGACAATGCGCTCTTGCAGAATCGCTAGGCGCTGTTTTTTGACGCTCTCTGGTGTTTCGTCCGGCAGTGAGGCCGCGGGCGTACCAGGGCGTGCTGAGAAAACGAAACTGAAGGAGTGATCAAAGCCGATGCGGTGAATCAAATCCATCGTCGCTTCAAAATCTTCCTCGGTCTCGCCGGGAAAGCCAATGATGAAATCCGACGAGAAGCTGATATCCGGGCGATTCGCGCGGATGCGCTCCATCTTTTCGATGTACTCGTCAGCCGTATGGCCGCGTTTCATGGCGCTGAGAATACGGTCTGAACCGGACTGCACGGGGAGGTGGAGATGGCTAACAAGCTCCGGAATATCGGCGTAGGCGTCGACCAGGCTATCGGTGAACTCCACCGGGTGCGAGGTGGTAAAGCGAATCCGGTCGATGCCTTCCACCGCCGCTACGCAGGCAATCAGCTCGGCAAGGTCAATTTCATCGCCGAGCTGGTTTTCGCCCCGGTAAGCATTGACGTTCTGGCCGAGCAAGTTGATCTCGCGCACACCTTGGTCGGCCAAATGAATGACTTCATCCATCACCGCTTCAAACGGACGTGATACCTCTTCGCCGCGGGTGTAGGGGACAACGCAAAAGGTGCAGTATTTAGAGCAGCCTTCCATGATCGAGACAAACGCCGTCGCACCGTCGGAGGTAGGCTTGGGCAGGTGGTCGAATTTCTCAATCTCGGGGAAGGTGACATCCACTGCCGCGATTTGATTATCCTGCCGCGCGTTGAGCATGGACGGCACACGGTGCAGGGTTTGCGGGCCAAACACCATATCCACATGGGACGCACGCTTGCGAATGGCTTCGCCTTCCTGGCTGGCGACACAGCCACCGACACCAATCACCAGATCAGGGTTGGCATCTTTGAGTTTTTTCCAGCGTCCCAGCTGATGAAAAACCTTCTCCTGCGCTTTCTCACGAATGGAGCAGGTGTTTAACAAAATGACATCGGCTTCCTGCTCGTTATCGGTGAGCTCCATCTGGTGCGATTCGCCGAGCAGATCTGCCATGCGCGAGGAGTCGTACTCGTTCATTTGGCAGCCGTGCGTTTTGATGAAGAGTTTCTTCGCCATCGGTACCTGTCATCTATGGGTCGTCGGGGGACGAGGATGAATGGTGGCGCGGCTTGGCTTCGTAGAAAAGAAGGTGCCGCGTGGGTGAATGAACGTATTATACGGACACAAGAAACCCCCGGCTAGCATTGGTCGAAATCGATACTTGACCAGGGCGTTTGTATCCGTATACTACGCTCCGTGTTTCGGTAGTTCCCCGATAGCTCAGTTGGTAGAGCAAATGACTGTTAATCATTGGGTCGCAGGTTCGAGTCCTGCTCGGGGAGCCAAAACACAGCCTAAATATGCAGCTTACAATGTTCCTCGATAGCTCAGTTGGTAGAGCAAATGACTGTTAATCATTGGGTCGCAGGTTCGAGTCCTGCTCGAGGAGCCAAAGCGTAACGGTACCCTTTTTACCTCCGTACTGTTTTTCGTTATATTGTCGGTAGCTGTATCAGTTTCGGTAATTCCCCGATAGCTCAGTTGGTAGAGCAAATGACTGTTAATCATTGGGTCGCAGGTTCGAGTCCTGCTCGGGGAGCCAACCGCAACCGCCTTCTTGTTTGATTTCTCTCCTTGCTTTCGTCAGGTATACTCACGTTCCCCGCTATTTTGCGATTTTTTTTGTGCGTGACTGGGAAAAAACCTGTGAGTACTTCTATACCGCTAACTCCCTTGCAAACGTTTAAATGCCTTAGCGATGAAACGCGTCTTCATTTGGTGCTTTTAATCGCGGAAGAAGGCGAGCTTTGCGTATGTGAAATGACTCATGCGCTGCAGGAGTCGCAGCCGAAAGTGTCGCGTCATCTTGCGCAACTACGCCAGTGTGGTTTGCTCCATGACCAGCGCGAAGGGCAGTGGGTCTATTATCGTATCGCACGTGACTTGCCTGCTTGGGCGCATGCGGCCATTGCCGCCGGCCGAGAAGGGAGTTTCCAGAAAGTGAAGGCGCTCACGCAGCGTTTAGCGGATATGGGCGACCGGCCATATCGACGCGCGATGTTGTGCTGAGAAGCGCAAGCGGGTGAAATAAAAAACCGAGGTCCAAAAGGCCTCGGTTTTTGTTTTTGGTTAAACGCTTAACGCTTAACCATACGCTGTGAATTTTTTAACTGCGCATAGTCGAGTAAAATCTCCGCAGCTTCCAGTACGTGGGCGCGCTCTGGGGCCATGACCTCGTTATCCTCTTCGTCCTGTTCGCCTTGCTCGCTCTCTTCGCGGGCGTCGCTCCACTCTTCCAGTGCCTCCCTTCCGAGTGCTAAGCGGCGCTGGTTCTCCAGCGCTAGCTGTTCGGCTTCCTGTGCCTGCATTTCGCGTTCGCGCTGTTCGCGGTTCAAACTGACACTTACGTGCTGTTCGCGTAGTTGGCGCGCCAGTGTCGACTGCTGCTCTAGGTAGCGAAAGTTAGGGTTGTCATCGGCACGGGACTCATGGCGCGCAGTGAGCGTTTCTAGGTAGTTTTCCGGCTCACCGTAACGGCGATATTGCACATTCTGAACGGTATCCCATTTCAGCGCGTTATCCAGACTGCTTTCGCCAATCCGTTCGGGGTCAATCAGGCTAGGAAAGTGGATGTCGGGCTCGACGCCACGGTTTTGCGTACTATCGCCGGTAATGCGGTAAAACTTGGCGCGCGTGAGCTTGATTTCGCCGTGACTCAAGTCGTTAAGGGTTTGCACGGTGCCTTTACCAAAGGTGGGGGCACCCACAACCAAGCCGCGACCGTAATCCTGAATGGCGCCGGCGAAAATTTCTGATGCTGATGCCGAAAGGCGATTTACTAATACTGTGAGAGGACCGTCGTACAGCGTGCCTGCTTCGCTGTCGCCATAAAGTTGAATGCGGCCTTCAGCATCGCGCACCTGTACCGTGGGGCCGCGGTCGATGAATAGTCCCAGCAACGAATTGGCTTCTTGCAGCGCACCGCCGCCGTTATTGCGTAGGTCTAAGACAATACCTTCAACGCCTGAGTTTTTGAGCTTTTCTACTTCCTTAGCCACATCGCGGGTGGTGCTGCGGTAGTCCTCTTCACCGGCTTGCCAGGCGTCGAAATCCACATAAAACGTGGGTACCGTAATGACGCCGATTTGGCGGGTTTTGCCGTCACGTTCCACCTCAATGATTTCACTCTGCGCGGCTTGATCTTCCAGGTTCACCGTGTCGCGGGTGATCTCAACGGTATGCGAGCGTGTCATGTCCACCGCCTGCGCTGGAATGACGTCCAGGCGTACAACGGAGCCTTTAGGGCCGCGGATAAGATCGACCACATTATCCAGGCGCATGCCGATGACGTTGACCATATCGTCTTCGTCTTCCTGACCGACGCCGATGATCCGGTCGGCAGGCTCCAATACTCCCGCACGGTCCGCAGGGCCGCCGGGGACAAGGCTTGCGACTTTGACGTACTCGCCATCTGCCTGCAGCATGGCGCCGATTCCCTCAAGCGAAAGGCTCATTTGGATATCAAAGGATTCGCCCTGGCGAGGAGAGAGGTAGCCGGTATGAGGGTCGATGGTGCCAGTGGCGGCGGCCATCACCAGACCAAACACATCTTCTGGCTCAGTTTGCTCTATACGCGAAAGCTGGCCTTCGTAGCGCTGGCGCAAATTGGTTTCGATTTGTTCGCTATCTTGATCGCTTAACGCCAAGGTAAGCGCATCGTTTTTAAGTCGCTTCTCCCAAAGTGCATCTAGCTCGCTTTCGTTCCGCGCCCAGGGCGCATCGTCACGCTCGACTTCTAAGCGCTCATTACCATCGAAGTCGAGGTTGAGGCCTTCATCAAGGCGTGCGAGTAACCATTCTAAGCGGGCTTTGCGGCGCTCTTCGGCTTTTTCATGAAGCGCAAAAACAACGGCGAGTTCGCCATCAAATAGCGCGTCAGAAAAGCTATTTTCCAGATGCCGGTAGGGCTCGATATCGCGGTGTAACAGATACGCGCGCTGACCATCGAGGAGGTCTAAATAACGATTAAACGCATTTTCAGACCAGGCGGCATCAAATTCAACGTTAGCGTAATGTCCATAGCGCAGCGAGTCCGCGATTTCTATGGCGGCCTGACGTTGTTCATCAGTCGGCTCAAGGGCGATGACAGATGGGCTAGTGATAACTAGCATCATGGTCAAGGCGATTGCGCGCGAAAGGGTAGCAAACAAGCTCATCAATCAAGCTCTCCCGGATTTGTGTACACTCACATGCATACGGCTCATGCGTACTAGACCTGTTATCAGCGATGGAGTTGCATAAACAGCATTGTGAAAAACAGTGACGTTGACCGAAAGCGCATTGTAGCAGGTCGCTTGCTTGGCTGAGACTACTTCATCGTGATTTCGCGATCTGTCTGTATTTTCATCGCCGTGCTGGTTAGTCACCGTGTCAATTCATGATCACTATATTTCTGATCGCTATACATAGAGGAACGCTATGCCCAACGCTTTTGATACTCACCTATTGGCACGCTTGTGTGATTTTTTACGCGTCTCGCCTACGCCTTGGCACGCGTCGCACAATATGGCGGTGCGCCTGGAGCAGGCAGGCTTTGAACGCTTGGAAGAAACCGCAACGTGGCAGCTGGCGCCGGGGCGGCGTTACTATGTCACCCGCAATGACTCCTCGATTATCGCGTTTAAGCTGCCAAAAGGTCGTGTGGAGACGATGCGCATGATTGGGGCGCATACCGACAGCCCCGGTCTGCGGTTAAAGCCGAATGCCACTCAGCACAGCGCTGGCTGGTTGCAGCTGGGTGTGGAGGTGTATGGCGGTGCGCTATTGGCGCCGTGGTTTGACCGTGATTTGGGCATTGCCGGGCGCGTGCATGTGCGCCACGCCGATGGGCGCTTAGAAGGCGTGCTACTTAACGTCGACCAGCCTGTGGCGATGGTGCCAAGCCTTGCGATTCATCTCGACCGTGAGGCCAATAACGGCCGTGCTATTAACCCGCAAACGCAAATGGCGCCTGTGTTGATGCAAAGTGATAACGTCGAGCTAGCACCATTATTGTCCACATGGCTGCGAGAGCAGCATGGCTTCAGGGATGCCGAAGTCGTGGATTTCGAGCTGAGTTTCTATGATTTGCAAGCGCCGTCGCTCGTTGGAGTCAGTCAAGAATTGTTGGCCAGTGCTCGGTTGGATAACCTGCTTTCGTGCTTTATGGGGTTGGAGGCGTTATTGGCAAGCGATGGTGAGCAGGGAACACTTTTTATCGCCAACGATCATGAAGAAGTCGGTAGTGCCAGTGCTTGCGGTGCTCAAGGGCCGTTTCTGGGCGATGTGCTCAAGCGCATAAATGCGCAGGTGGGCGGCGGCAGCGAAGAGTCGTTGATCCAGCTGATTCAGTCATCGTGCATGATTTCCTGTGATAACGCCCATGCGTTGCACCCTAACTTTTGCGATAAGCACGATGAGCGTCACGGCCCAATGATCAACGCAGGCCCGGTGATCAAGATCAATGCCAATCAGCGTTACGCCACCAACAGTGCAACGAGTGCATTGTTTCGCGATGTGTGCCGTGAGGCTGAGGTGCCCGTGCAAGCGTTCGTGACCCGGGCCGATATGGGCTGCGGCAGCACTATTGGACCCATTACCGCCACGGAGATAGGTGTGCCGACCATTGATGTGGGAGTGCCGCAATGGGCCATGCACTCGATCCGCGAAACAGCGGGCACCCGTGACGTGGGCTATTTGACCGATGCCCTGACGGTGTTTCTTAACCGCAAGGTGCTTTGAACGAAAAAAGCGTTGAACGAAAAAAGCCCGCTGAAAAATCAGCGGGCTTTCTGTATTCGGTGGTGGCTACGCCCTGATTTGAACAGGGGACCCCATCATTATGAGTGATGTGCTCTAACCAGCTGAGCTACGTAGCCATTCAACGGGGGCGAATATTACTCAGCAACACGCCGCCCGTCAAGCGTTTGTTGTGCAAAGACGCGGGCCATCAGCCCTCTTCCAGCGGTAAGAACACCATCGCAGCACTAATCACGTCTTGGTAGTTGCGGATTCGCTGTACGTAGTGCACCGGCTCGTAGCCTCGCGCGTAGCCGTATCGGGTCTGCGGGTAGTAGCGTTTGTCAGCCTTGAGCGGTAGCACCTCTTTCATGTCCTCCCAGGAGTGCGGATCCTTACCCAGCTCGCGGGCCAATTTTTGCGCGTCTAGCACGTGTCCACGGCCAATGTTGTAGCTTGCCAGAGCCAAATAGGTGCGGTCGGGTTCGGGAAGGGTATCGGGCAGGCGCTGATGGCGGTCGGCGAGGTAACGCGCACCGCCGTCGATAGCCGCGGCCGGATTCAGGCGATTATCGACACCGAGGGACTTAGCGGTGTTCTGGGTGAGCATCATGATGCCGCGCACGCCGGTGGGCGAAACGGCCTGGGGGTCCCAGTGCGATTCCTGGTAGGCCAGGGCGGCGAGCAGGTCGGCAGGCATGCCGGTTTCTTCCTCGGCTTCTAGGAACAAGTCGATGAAGTTTGGCAGGCGCTCGTCGATGCGCCGATTGAGTGCGCGCAGGTCGACAAAGTCGAACTCACCGATATAGGCGTAGTAGCGGTCTTGCACCGTCGCGACGTGCTGCTGGCCTTCGGCGCTTGCCATCCACTGCTTGGCCATATCGGCCAGCGTCTGGTGGCCGGCGGGCAGATACCAGCCCAACTTATCGCCACTGGTGAGATTCATGGCGACCTCAAGGTGTGGGAAGTGGCGGCGTATCATCTGCACGATATTGGAGTCGGCTACGGTGCAGTCGATACGTTTTTCGGCCACCTCGGCTAGCAGTATCTCGGTAGTGCGAGGGTCCTCCTCGAAGGTAATGCCGGTTTGCTGATTGACTAAGCTTTGGAGCTTTTCCGCGTAGCTGGAATCCGCCGTGACGCGGATATCGACTCCGGCCATGTCCTCTACTTGGTGTGGCAGGGGCCGCATGTCGCGATGACAGACCAGCTGCTCGACGATATCGGTGTGGGTGGGCCCTTGGGTAAAGTGCTCATCGCGCGAGGGAAGGTGGGTCAGGCCAGCGGCGGCCAAATGAAACTCATCGTCTTTCAGGGCTTGAAGCACCTCGGAAGTGGAATCGAGCAGCGTCCATTCGACTTGCCAGTCGTGGGCATTGGCGAATGACTCGACCAGGTCGTGCTCCGGTCCCGTCGGTGTTTCGTCGCGATCAAGGTAGTAGGTGGTGGCACTATTTCGGGTGGCTACCTTGAGTGTTCCGCCCGGCTGGGGCGGGTCGAGCTGCGTGGTAGGTTCGCTCGGCGGATCGCTCTGTTCGCAGCCCGCAAGCATGAAAAGCGCCAGCAGCAAGGTGGCAATCAGTAAGCGGGATCGGGACTTAGGGTAAACATCCTGATCATGGAGGGGGCTAGAGATAGGCATGACGTCAACCCTAGCAGGCTTTTGCGCTGCCCGGAAGGCAGCGCTTTAAACGGTGCTAGGCATGCCTATAGATATGCTAAAGCATATTCAGAAGATGCCCCGCAGGTTACACATTGAAGCGGAAGTGAATCACATCGCCGTCTTTCACAATGTACTCTTTGCCTTCTAAGCGCCATTTACCTGCGTCTTTGGCGCCTTGCTCGCCGCCGAGTGCCACAAAATCTTCGTAAGCCACCACTTCCGCGCGGATAAAGCCTTTTTGGAAGTCGGTATGAATCACGCCAGCGGCTTCCGGCGCCGTAGCACCTTCTTTCACCGTCCAGGCGCGGACCTCTTTCACGCCTGCGGTGAAGTAGGTTTGCAGGCCAAGTAGCGCATAGCCGGCACGAATCACGCGGTCTAATCCTGGCTCCTCCATGCCCATCTCATCGAGGAACATGGCGCGCTCTTCATCCTCGAGCTCGGCGATTTCCGCTTCGATCTGGTTGCACACTGGCACGACAACGGCCCCTTCTTCTGCGGCGATTTCGTTGACCACATCGAGGTAGGGGTTATTTTCGAACCCGTCTTCGTTGACGTTGGCGATGTACATCGTGGGCTTCAGGGTCAAAAAGCCAAAGCTTTTTACCTGCTGCTTTTCGTCGTCGCTTAGCCCGAAACTGCGCAGTGGTTGCCCCTCGGCTAAGTGCGGCTGAACCTTATCCAGTACGGCCTTGGTGGCGATGGCGTCTTTGTCGCCGCCTTTTACCACGCGCAACAGGCGTTGGCTGGCTTTTTCAACAGTATCGAGATCCGCTAGCGCCAGCTCAAGGTTGATGGTTTCGATATCCGCACGTGGGTCAATCTCATTGGCGACGTGGATGACGTTATCGTTATCGAAGCAGCGCACCACATGCGCAATCGCTTGCGTTTCCCGAATGTTAGCCAGGAACTTATTGCCCAAGCCTTCCCCTTTAGACGCACCGGCCACGAGGCCGGCGATATCGACGAACTCCATGGTGGTCGGCAGGACTTTTTGCGGCTTGACGATCTCTGCAAGCTTATCAAGGCGCGGGTCCGGCATCGGCACGATGCCGACATTGGGCTCGATGGTGCAAAAGGGGAAGTTTTCCGCGTCGATACCCGATTTGGTTAACGCGTTGAACAGAGTGGATTTACCGACGTTGGGAAGGCCGACGATGCCGCAGTTAAAACCCATAAGATCATTCCTAGCCGCTTGGGGTGCAGTGGCGTATGTAGAGCGCCAGCGTTACCCATGGAAAAGTTAATAAAAAGAAGTTTGTAAAGAAAAGTCGTTAAAGAAGAAGCAAGTATACGGTGTAACTATTTTACGCTATGTAGACGGTTCATGGCCTTCGCCCAATCGCCGTCGAGCACCTGTGGCAACGTAGCGAGACACTCATCAAGGGCGTGCTCAATGGCGCTCTGCTCTACTTTGCCAGGGCGAGTTAGCACGTAATGAACCACTTGCTTGGCATTGCCGGGGTGGCCGATACCGATTCGCAAACGATGGAACTGGTTTTGGTTGCCCAGGGCGCTAATGGTATCGCGAAGGCCATTATGCCCGCCGTGACCACCACCGGCTTTATAGCGTGCCTGGCCGGGGGGTAAATCAAGCTCGTCGTGGGCCACCAAAAGCTGCTCTGGCGTGAGCTTAAAAAACTGGCATAGCGCCGCGATAGAGGCACCGCTGCGGTTCATAAAGGTCGTGGGGTTGAGTAAGTGCACCGTATAGCCGGAAACGTTAACTTTGGCGTAAAGGCCAAGAAACTTTTTTTCTGGCCGCAGTTCCACATGGGCGTCTCGGGCAACCGCTTCAACTAACCATGCGCCGGCATTGTGGCGCGTGGTGGCGTATTCAGCGCCGGGATTGCCTAGGCCGATGATCGCTAGCACCTGACTCATTTTATTCCCTCTTTACATGCAGCACGGCAAAAAAAATCAAGCGCCGAGGCGCTTGATCATAGCATTACGAGGGCCATGCGAGCATGGCCCAAGGTGCGCGGCAGTGCTTACTCGGCGCTGGTGTCTTCTTCACCTTCACTGTCGCCTTCGCTTTCACCTTCGCCTTCTTCATCTTCGTCAGTAGCACGAACTTTCATCTTGGTGATGCTGAGGATAGCGTTGTCGTGATCTTCACCGTGAGACAGGTCAACAGACGTGACGCCAGCCGGCAAGTTCAGGTCAGACAGGTGCAGCGTTGTGCCCAGCTCAAGTGCAGAAATGTCGACTTCCAAGAAGTCAGGCAGGTCTTTCGGCAAGCAGCTGATGGCCACTTCGTTGGCCAATACGTGCAGTTCACCGTCTTGGTCTTTAATGCCGACACACTTGTCTTCGCCTACCACGTGCAGCGGCACGTTCATGTTGATTTCGTGCGTGGCATCAACACGCAAAAAGTCAGCGTGCGTCAAAAGTGGCTTGAAAGGGTGGCGTTGCAGGTCACGAACAACGACCTGCTCTTCGCTGCCTTCGATGACGAGCTTTATGACAGAAGAGAAGAACGACTCGTCTTCGATCGCCTTGTAGAAAGCGGTCTTTTCTACGGCGATAGACTGCGGCGCTTTCTCACCACCGTAAATCACGGCGGGGACTTGCTGGTTCGCACGACGCAGGCGGCGGCTCGCACCTTTCCCCAGGTCGTTACGAACGGTGGCGTTAAGGATAAAATCAGACATTAAGGTTGCCTCTTAGTTAAAGTAAGGAAACGCCACCGCCCGCGACCAGGCGACGACGTTCCCAGGAGCTCTTTGCGAGCCGTGTTTGCCAAGCGATTAGTGGAACATCGCGCTGACAGATTCTTCGTTACTCACCCGACGAATGGCTTCTGCTATCAAACCGGCAACGCTTAGCTGGCGAATACGCCCGCTGCGGCGTGCAGCGTCTGAAAGCGGGATGGTGTCGGTCACCACCACTTCATCGAGCACGGAGTTGACGATGTTATCAACCGCCGGGCCAGACAAAATTGGGTGAGTCGCGTAGGCGACCACGCGCTTCGCACCGTGGTCTTTAAGGGCTTCACCTGCTTTACACAAGGTGCCAGCGGTGTCGATCATATCGTCCACCACCACGCAGGTGCGGCCTTCAATTTCGCCAATGATGTGCATAACTTGCGCTTGGTTCGCCTGAGGGCGGCGCTTGTCGATAATCGCCAAATCCGCATTGAGCTGCTTGGCAATGGCGCGGGCGCGAACGACGCCGCCCACATCCGGAGAGACAACGACGAGATCGCTATAGTTCTGGCGCTCGATATCATCGAGCAAGATCGGCGAGCCATAGACGTTGTCGACCGGCACATCAAAGAAGCCTTGGATCTGATCGGCGTGCAAATCCATGGTCATTACGCGGTCAACGCCGCCTTTGACCATCATATCGGCGACAACTTTGGCGGAGATCGGTACCCGGGCTGAGCGCACGCGACGATCTTGTCGCGCATAGCCAAAATAGGGGAGCACCGCCGTAATGCGCGTCGCTGAGGCTCGACGCAGCGCGTCGACCATCAGGATAAGCTCCATCAAGTTGTCGTTGGTCGGTGCACAGGTGGACTGCAGGATAAACACATCCTTGCCGCGCACGTTTTCATTGATTTCGACCGCGATTTCGCCGTCGCTGAATTGACCTACCGTGGCATTACCCATTCGGCTGTCCAAGCTCTCGGCAATCTTATGAGCAAGCTCGGGATTGGCGTTCCCGGCGAAAACCATCAATTTTGACACGCGCAGCCACCTTTGCAGTGTTGGGGATCATGGGAGAAAACGCGGTTTGCCGTTAGTTTGGCTGGGGTACCAGGATTCGAACCTGGGAATGCCGATACCAAAAACCGGTGCCTTACCACTTGGCTATACCCCAGTAACATCCAAAAAATCTAACAGTTGGGGGCGTTTAACCACCCAGAGCATCATGAAGAGGAGAGCGATTAAGGCCTTTCGCTACCCATGTTGGCCAGTGTTGAGAAGCGTCGCGTGCGATTTGCTTTGCCGCTTCATGCGTTTCAAACGCAGCAAAAACACAGGCGCCGGTCCCCGTCAGTTGGCTGGGCGCAAAACAGTTTAGCCAATCAAGCGCAGCCGCAATCGGCGAATAGCGCTTTTTGACCACTGCTTCGCAGTCATTGCGCCATGTCGACGCTCCCCCCTGCAGTGCGCGCGCCATGGTAATGGGCGGGGTGTTGCGTGTCAATTCTGGATCTTGGAAGACCGCCGCTGTGGAGACGCTCACACCGGGGTGGATAATCACAAACCAAGGGGCGTCAAGCGTCACGGAGGTAAGCTTTTCGCCCACGCCTTCCGCCCAAGCGCTGTGGCCTTTGACAAACACCGGGACATCCGCCCCGAGTTGCAAGCCGAGCGCGGCGAGCTGGTCAATGCTTAGGTTCATCTGCCACAAATGATTGAGCCCGAGTAGCACCGTGGCCGCGTTAGAGCTGCCGCCGCCGAGCCCGCCGCCCATGGGAAGCCGCTTCTCTATCGAGAGGCTAACACCGTGGGAATTTTCCGTTGCGGTCTGAAGTAGGCGAGCCGCACGCACCACGAGGTTGTCCTCGTGGGCGACGTCATCAATGCCTTCATTGAGCACGATACGGTTATCATCACGCGGGATGAAGCTGATGGTGTCGCCTATATCCACGAGCTGAAATAGCGTTTGCAGCTCGTGATAGCCGTCATCGCGTCGACGGGTAATATGCAGCAAGCGGTTAAGCTTGGCTGGCGCCGGGAGGTGAAGCGTTTTTGCCATGGTGGCGCCTTACTCCGAACCAGGTTGCCAGCGGTTAACTACTAAGGTGATGCGCATCTTGTCGTATTGCATCACCAGGCGGCGCGGTAACCAAAGCGAGTCGACTTGCTCCCAATCGCGGTAGTCGATTTCCCAGCCATCTTGCTTTAGATGTAGAGGAAAACCGAATTCGTCTGTTTCGAGCTGATAAGAACTTTCGTCATTGGGTAGGCCGCGAACCCAGTCGGGCAGCGCACGAATGGGCAGCGACCAACCCAACTGCTCCTGCATAAGCGCCTCTGGCGTTTCTGCTTCAAAACGACCTTCGCTATTGCTAAGTGAGAAGCGTCCTTCACGGCCTTCAAGCACGGTACGACCACCGCCAAAGGGGCCACTGATCAGCATGCGGAAATAGTGTGGGTATTGGCTCCAGTCAAGGTTGGCGCTGGTAGACTCTTCCGGGGTGCGCAAGCCCGCTTTGCCAGCAAGTGACCAGGTTTGTAGCGCTTCGACATCGTTTTGCTGGGCTTCCCACTGACCTAGCTGGCGACCGCTCTCATCCGTGGGTGTTTGTGTCGCACAGCCGGCGAGCAGCATGAGGGTGAAGGCTGCGACACTTAGGCGTGCCGTAACGCCGCGCTTCAGTGAAAGTCGTGCTATGGAAAGTCGTATGGGTGAAAACATAATGACTCCTTCAATAGGGTCTAAGTGCGCATGTTGCCTAAGAGCATAGTGTCTAAAAACATCGCGACTAAAAACATCGCGACTAAAAACAGAGTGGCTAAGGCTGATAGTCTTGTGGAGCAAGCTCTGGATGACGTTTTAACAGTGCGTCAATAACAGGGTGCTCGCGGTTATAGGTCATTGCTTCCATCAGAATCGCCCGGGCTTGCTCCACGCGCCCCAGTCCGTGCAATACCTCGGCTAAGTGCGCGGCAATTTCTTGATCGGGAATTTGGGCGTAGGCGCGCTCGAGCCACGGTAAAGCGCGTTCAAGTTCGCCTTGGCGATAATACACCCAGCCGAGGCTATCCATGACCGCCGGATTATCGGGATCGAGTTCATGCGCGCGCTCTATCATCTCCTGTGCTTCGTCAAGGCGTCCGGGGACGTTTTCATCGGCAAGCGTATAGCCCAGGGCGTTGAGGGCCATGGCATCGTCGGGGTCATTTTGTAAGATCTGCTTAATGTCGGCTTCCATTTGCGTGAGGTCGCCGTCTCCCCAGGCGCGCATCGCCCGCTGGTATAAAAGGGTATTATCGTCCGGTGTGCGCTCAATCTCGCGATTAAGTAGGGCATCGGCTTCATCCGTTTGGCCCAACTCATCGAGCATTTGGACTTCTAGCATGAGCAGCGCATTGAACTGCTGATCAAAGCGCATTCGCTCAATACGCAAAAAGGCGCGGGCATCCAACAGGCGGTCTTCTGCAACGAGCATGCGGGCGGCGTTAGCGCGGGCGGGGATGAACTCTTCCCCCTCACTTACCTGGCGATAGTAAAGAAGGGCGTTATCCACCTCGCCTTCAGCCTCGGCGATGGCGCCGAGCAGGTAGTAGGCCAAATTGGGGATGTCACCCTGGCCGATCAACGGCTGAAGCAAACGTCTTGCCGGGGCGCTGTGCCCTTCTTCTAAATAGAGTTGAGCGAGCGCGAGACGCAAATCATGGCTGCCGCCATGGCTTGCAAGCAGCGCATCGGTTTGTGCTTCTGCGGCGCTGATATTGTTAAGGCGAATTTCAGCTTGGGCGAGAAGCAAAATAAAGCGTACATCGCCGGGGTTAAGTTCAAGTCCACGTTTGGCCGCTTGACGGGCCTCGGCGTACTCTTCGGTCTCTAATGCCAAGCGCGCCTTGGCGAGCCAAAGGGGTAGGGCATCCGGGCTTAATGCTTGCGCCTTTTCTAAGCGCTGCCGGGCGGCTTGTGTTTCCCCTACGCTTGCCTCGATAAGCGCGGTGGCCATTAGGGCATCGCTGTGATGGGGCAGGGCTTCAGCATTTGGGGTGGCAAGGTGCTCGCGCAGGCGAATGAGCAGCGGCTCAAGTGGAGCACCATCGGCCACGGCAAGCTCAGCAAGGGCAGTCAATTCGCCGTTGTCACCGGCGTGGGTCACCGCTAAACGCTGTTCAAGGCTTTCTGCCCAACGCCCTTGCTGTAGCATGATTGCGGCCAAAAGGCGGCTAGGCGCGGTATCGCTGGGGGCGAGTTCGCGCCAGCGCTCGGCGGCCGCTTGCAGTAGCTCGGGCGATTCGCTAAAGCGGGCGGCAAACGTGGCACGCTCGCCAAGGGCTGAGCTGGGGTAGCGCTGAGAAGCGTCCATGTAGCCTTGCGCGGCGACTTGGTAGTTGCCGCGCTGGCCGGCGAGTTCCGCCGTGAGTAGCGTGCTTAATCCCTTTGCATCTAGCCCACGGGTGATAGGTGGAGCCGACAGCATGGGATCGCTTACGAGCGCGTTGTCAGCGCCACTGCCGCCAAAAGGAGGCGCCAGCTGACAGCCGCTGAGTAAAATTGTCGCGGCCCCAAGCGGTAGTAGGGCGATATTCAAGGCTCTCAAGCGAAGTGGCATGCGTGTCTCGATTCGGTGGCCGGATGCTCAGCATAGCGGCTTGCTCGGTGATGGCAAAGTGGTACGCGTCAGATCAAGGTGGGCTGTGATAGAATATTGGCCCGATTAGCTTGCTGAGCAAGCCGATACCCACACGTTTAAGACTGACACACGAGCGAAGACGCATAACGCATGACGCTTCTTGCCCTGGGAATTAATCATCGTACCGCCACGGTCGCCGTACGTGAGCAGGTGGCTTTTACACCGGCGCAATTAGATTGCGCGCTGGAAGAACTGTGTAGCCTGCCACAAATTAGCGAAGCCGCGGTGCTGTCGACCTGTAACCGCACGGAGCTCTACTGCGTTACCGACGCAGCTGGCGAGCAAATCGTGCTTAACTGGTTGGGGCGTTTTCACAACTTGCGTGTGGACGACTTAGCCCGCTGCGCCTATCACTACCTCGATAACGATGCGGCACGCCACTTGATGCGCGTGGCGGTGGGGCTGGATTCGATGGTGTTGGGTGAGCCGCAAATACTCGGGCAGCTTAAAGACGCCTACCAGCAGGCCCGCCAAGCGCGCGGTTTGGGCGGCGAGCTTGAGCGGCTTTTTCAGCATACTTTCGCTATCGCTAAACAGGTGCGAACCGAAACCGGTATTGGCAAAAATCCGGTGTCTGTGGCGTATGCGGCAGTGAGCATGGCCAGCCGAATCTTCGATGACTTTAGTCGCTCCCGTGCGCTGCTAATTGGCGCTGGCGAAACGATTGAGCTGGTGGCGCGGCATTTACACGAGGCCGGCGTGCGTAAGCTGACGGTTGCCAACCGGACTCGCGCGCGCGCCGAAAATATCTCCGTCGCCCTCGGTGGCGAGGCTATTACCCTGACGGAAATTCCCGAGGCGCTGGCTGAGGCGGATATCGTGATTTCATCAACCGCCTCACCGCTGCCGATCGTAGGGAAAGGGATGATGGAGCGCGCACTGAAAAAGCGCCGCCACCGGCCGGTGTTCATGGTGGATATTGCCGTCCCCCGGGATATCGAACCCGAAGTGGGCGAGCTTGCCGATGTCTTCCTGTATACCGTTGACGATCTGCAAGAAGTTATCGAAGAAAATCGTCGCCATCGCCAGGTCGCCGCCGACCAAGCCGAATCGTTGATCGAACACGGCGTTAGCCATTGGCAGCACGAGCGGCGCATCCGTAACGGTGGCGAGCTGATTCGCGAGTACCGCCGTCACGGCGAAGCGCTGCGGGATCTGTCACGCGAGCAGGCGCTCGAGCGCTTAGCCCGCGGTGAAGACCCCGCCGCCGTGGTGGAGCGCCTGGCTCACCAGCTTGCCAACCGGCTGATGCACCAGCCGACCCAAGCCATTCGCGATGCGTCCTCAAAAGAGGAGCACGCGCTGCTTGAAGCGGTACCGCGCTTACTGATGCCCCCAAAGCCTGCCTTTGAAACCCATTTACCCGCGACCCCACGCCGCCATAAGGATAATACGCCCGCATGAAAGAGACGCTGCGCCAACGCCTAGACAGTTTCGTCGAACGTTTTGAGGAGCTTGCGCTACTGCTAGCGGAGCCTGAAGTGATCACGGATCAGAAGCGTTTTCGCGACTACTCGCGCGAATACGCCGAATTAGACGAACTTGTGGCCGCTTGGCAGCGCTATCGTGGCATCGAAAAAGACATGCAGGGGGCCGAACAGCTGGTGCGCGACAGTGACGCCGAAATGCGCGAGCTGGCGGAAATGGAGCTTGACGACGGACGCGAAAAACTCGAAGCGCTAGAGATCGAACTC
Organism: Vreelandella salicampi; assembly: GCF_013415105.1. Classification (GTDB taxonomy): domain Bacteria; phylum Pseudomonadota; class Gammaproteobacteria; order Pseudomonadales; family Halomonadaceae; genus Vreelandella; species Vreelandella salicampi. Next base: position 139,910 of record NZ_JACCDF010000007.1, on the reverse strand, counting down.
AAACGGTTGTTGGTGCCGAAAGACCCTGATGATGGTCGCAGCGTGTTCCTAGAAGTGCGCGCTGGCACCGGTGGCGACGAGGCGGCGCTGTTTGCCGGCGATCTTTTCCGCATGTATTCACGCTATGCCGAAAATCACGGCTGGCGCGTGGAAGTGATCAGCGCCAATCACGGTGAAATGGGCGGCTATAAAGAAATCATCTCGCGGGTGAAAGGTGACAGCGTTTACGCGCGGCTAAAGTTTGAATCCGGCGCGCACCGCGTGCAGCGCGTACCGGCGACGGAATCCCAAGGCCGCATTCACACCTCGGCGTGCACTGTGGCCGTCATGCCCGAAGTCGACGATGTGGGCGATATCGATATCAACCCCTCGGATCTGCGCGTGGATACCTTCCGTTCCAGCGGGGCGGGCGGGCAGCACGTCAACACCACCGATTCTGCCATCCGCATCACCCACTTGCCCAGCGGCGTGGTGGTTGAGTGCCAAGAAGAGCGTAGCCAACACAAAAATCGCGCCAAAGCGATGTCGCTACTGGCCGCGAAGCTCAAACAGAGCGCCGAAGATGCCCAGCGCCAGACGCAAGCAGATGCGCGGCGCTCGCTAGTGGGCTCAGGTGATCGCAGTGAACGGATTCGCACCTATAACTACCCCCAAGGGCGGATTACCGATCACCGCATCAATTTAACCCTTTATAAGCTTAACGAAGTCGTCAGCGGCGAGCAGCTCGATGATGTGATTGACCCGCTGATCCACGAATACCAAGCGGAGCAACTTTCGGCGTTACAGGGCGGCGAATGACGCTGGATGTGCTGCTTGCAGAGGCAACGGCCCGACTAACCCAAACGGGTTCCGCGACGCCTCGCCTCGATGCTGAGGTTCTGCTTTGCCACGTGATTGGCCGCGACCGCACCTGGCTTTATACCTGGGGGGATCGCGATGTCGAGCGTTGGCAACGCGCGCGGTTTGCCGCCCTCGTCGCCGCTCGCGCGCAAGGCGAGCCGGTGGCCTACCTGATTGGCGTGCGCGAGTTCTGGGGGTTGGCGTTGATGACCTCACCGGACACGCTGATTCCCCGCCCCGATACCGAAACTCTCGTCGAAGCTGCGCTCGCGCATGCCAGCACCCCAAGTGGCACATTGCTCGATCTCGGCACCGGCACCGGCGCTATTGCGCTCGCCTTTGCTTCTGAACGGCCCAATTGGCACGTGGTTGGCGTGGATGTTCGGCCTGAGGCGGTAACACTTGCAAAACGCAATGCTCAAGCCCTCCGCATTAGCAACGTGTGCTTTGAGCGGAGTGATTGGTTTAGTGCGTTTGTCTCACAGGTAAACACGCCCACCTTTGATATTATCGTCAGTAACCCTCCCTATATCGCCGCCGATGACCCGCATTTAAAGCTGGGCGACGTGCGCTTTGAGCCACGCTCAGCGCTTGTGGCCGGAAGCGAGGGCATGGCCGATTTGCTCCACTTAGTCGCATCCGCGCGCCAGTTTTTAGCCGTATCGGGCTGGTTGATGTTGGAGCATGGCCACACGCAAGCCAGTGGCGTTCGTGCTGCGCTCAGTCAAGCCGGTTATAACAACGTTGAAAGCCTGCGTGACTTGGCCGGGCACGAACGCGTTACGCTTGGGTGTTCCAATAAGCCGATTTAATGACCGTAATGGATCCCGCCATGAAAGCCAAAAACAGAACGCTGGACCGCATTGATCTTAAAATCCTGCGCTGCTTGCAGGAGAACGCGCGTATTTCTTACGTTGATTTGGCCGCTGAAGTGGGGCTTTCCACTACGCCGTGTTTAGAGCGCGTGAAGCGGCTAGAGCGCACTGGCATTATCCGCGGCTATCAAGCCATTCTTGACCCGCGGGCGCTTAAGGCCAATTTATTAGTGTTCGTTGAAATCAGCCTGGAGACCCAATCACCGGCGGTGTTTGACGAGTTTCGCCGTGCTGTCGAGACACTGCCGCAGATTCAGGAATGCCATTTAGTCTCCGGCCAGTTTGATTACATTTTAAAGTGCCGGATTCCAGAGATGTCCGCCTATCGGCAGTTGCTCGGCGATGTTGTGTTGACCCTGCCCGGGGTGAAAGAGTCAAAAAGTTACGTAGTGATGGAAGAAGTTAAAGAAAGCTTTACCCTGCACGTGCCCGATATTGAAGAACTCGACGACAAGGTATGAAAAACCAAGCTTGAGGATAGCTAAGCGATGATGGACGACCAGGCGCTGCTGCGCTATAGCCGCCAAATTATGCTGCCCGAGGTCGAAATCGACGGGCAAGAGCGTTTACTCAGCGCCCATGCGCTCGTGGTAGGTGCTGGCGGGCTCGGGTCGCCGGTAGCGCTTTATCTTGCCGCTGCCGGTGTCGGTCGTCTTACGATTGCCGATGCCGATGAGGTCGAAATATCCAACCTGCAGCGTCAAATTGCGCATCAGCAGGCAGACTTAGGGCGCAACAAAGCCGACTCGGCTTGTAAAAGTGCCAAGGCGTTAAACCCTGAGTGCGAAGCAGTTGCTATCAGTGAGCACGTGGGTGGCGATGCGCTCACGGCACTGGTGGAAAAGGTGGATGTGGTGCTCGATTGTACGGATCGTTTCTCAAGCCGCTATGCGATTAACGCGGCCTGCCAGGCGGCAGGTGTGCCGTTGGTTTCCGGCGCGGCGATTCGTTTTTCCGGCCAGCTCGCGGTGTTTGACCCACGCGATCCGGCATGCCCTTGTTATGCCTGCCTGTATCCGCCTGATGAGAGCGGCGATGAAGCGCTCTCCTGTGCCGAAAGCGGGGTAATGGCGCCGCTGGTCGGTTTGATAGGCAGCTTTCAAGCGGTTGAAGCCTTCAAGTTGTTAAGTGGCGCCGGATACGCTCACACGGGGTTTTCCACCTTTGACGGTATAAGCGGTCGATGGCGCCACTTCCAAGTGCCCCGTGATCCTGCCTGCCCAGTATGTGCTCACTAACCCAGCTTGCTCCCACTCGCGTCGGTTGGGTTGCTTTCAGCACCGTCAGCGCGAGTGGTGTCTTCTTTTGGGTCTGCTGCATCTGAGCGCTTATGATCACGTGACGGCTTCGTGGTTGTGTTTTTTTGCTGCTGTGATGTGAAAACGCTGGTGAAGATTTCGTTATTGGGATTCATATCAATACTGCCTTGGAAAATGCTGCCATCTTCCAGTACTAGGTTAGGAGTGGTAATGGTGCCAGAGACATCCGCACCTTCATGAATGATAGCTTTATGCAGCGCGACCAAATTGCCTTCGACTTTTCCCGACACGCGCAAGGTATTCGCGTAAACATCTCCGTTTAGGCTGCTATCGCTGCCGAGTGTGACGGTATGCTGCTTACAGGTGACGATACCGATGACTTGGCCTTCGATGGTGAGGTCTTCATCGCTGTTGATATCGCCATGAACCTGGGTGTGGCTGCCAATCACGGATGTGCTTTGACGCGAAATGCTAGGCAGACTTTTCGTCGGCTCGCGTGAGGAAGCTTCCGTGTCGTTGTAGGCCGTGTTTGGCTTGGTGTTAAGAGACTTGGTTTCAGGGGATTTGGTTTTACTGAACATGGGAGATCCTGTTGGTTTGGAGACAGCGCGCCGACGAAGTGGAGTCCTTGGTCGTTGCGCAAGTTTTACTTTACGCTGCGTACCGCTTGATCAAAGTGTCAAGAATACACGACTACTCGCCGCGTATTCTTGACGCTAATCTATCGGCTTGCAGGCTATAACAGACATTGGGCATTCAAAGGCTGGGAGTGTTGCATCTCATGGCGATAGAAACATGGCTTATCGTTATAGGCGTTGCGGTAATGACGATGATTATATTTGACGGTAAACGCAAAAAGAAAAAAAATCAGATGGCGAGAGCTGACACATCCATGCCTCTTGATGCCGTGAATGATGAATTGGCGTCTAACATGACTTCGCCGCCTGATGATGCCTATAACCGTCTTGCCCCTGATGCCAGTTCGGTACTTGGGAGCCAGCAGGATGGCAGTCATTTAGGCGTTGCCACGCAAATCCAAGGCAAGATCATCGCCAATGAGGGCGTGTCGATCAAGGGGCGAGTGGTAGGCGCCGTCATTGCGAGAAATCAGTTTATTCAGCTTGCTTCAAGCAGCGTGGTCAATGCCAGCTTGGAGAGCGCTCATGTCTTCATCGATGGCTATTTAGAAGGCGATATCAACGCCAGCCAGCGAGTCACGTTGATGTCGGACGCTAGGGTGCGAGGGACTATTTCAACTAACAGCTTTGCATGCCATGAAGGTGCAAGCGTCAACGGTAGTATTCTGCCGAGCCAAGGAAAAACTATCGTATTTCCCAAAAAAAGCCCGCTCGATGAGCGGGCTGACGTCAAGGACAACGTCTAGGGGAAAACCTTCAGCGCCAAATGGCTAGTGACGGATGAGATAATCGAAAGCGCCAAGAGAGGCTTTCGCGCCTTCGCCCATGGCGATGACGATCTGCTTGTAGGGCACCGTGGTGACGTCGCCCGCAGCAAATACCCCGGGCACTGATGTCATGCCGTGGGCGTCGACAATAATCTCGCCGCGTGGGGTCATTTCTATCAACGAGCCTTTGAGCCACTCGGTATTGGGTACGAGGCCGATCTGCACAAAAATACCGTCCAGCTCGACGTGTTTGATTTCATCATTGGTGCGGTCTTTGTAGCTTAGGCCGTTAACGCGACTACCGTCGCCAGTGACCTCGGTCGTCTGGGCGTCGAGGATGATGTCGACGTTCGACAGGGTCTTAAGCTTTTTCTGCAGCACGGCGTCAGCGCGCATTTCACCCATGAACTCAATCAGCGTGACGTGGCCGACAATACCCGCTAGATCAATGGCTGCTTCCACGCCGGAATTACCGCCGCCGATAACGGCCACGTGCTTACCTTTGAACAGCGGGCCGTCGCAGTGAGGGCAGTACGCCACGCCTTTGTTGCGATATTCCTGCTCACCGGGGACGTTCATTTCCCGCCAGCGGGCGCCGGTGGCCAGTACCAACGTTTTGCTCTTGAGCGTGGCGCCCGACTCAAAAGTAATCTGATGCAGGCCGCCTTCTTGCTCCGCCGGGGTGAACGTCACTGCGCGTTGCAGGTTCATGACATCGACGTCGTAGTCTTTGACGTGCTCTTCCATGGCAGAAACCAGCTTCGGGCCTTCGGTTTTCGATACCGAAATGAAGTTCTCGATGCCCATGGTATCCGCGACTTGGCCGCCAAAGCGCTCAGCGGCCACACCGGTGTTGATGCCTTTACGCGACGAGTAAATTGCCGCTGCAGCGCCAGCTGGGCCGCCGCCGACAATAAGCGTATCAAACGCGGCTTTTTCGCTCATCGCTTTGGCGTCGCGCTCGGCCGCACCGGTATCAACCTTGGCAAGAATCTGCTCTAAAGTCATGCGACCCTGGTCAAACGGCTTACCGTTCAAGAAGATGCTCGGCACCGACATGACCTCGCGGCTTTCCACTTCGTCTTGGAATAGCGCGCCATCAATGGCGGTGTGACGAATCTTCGGGTTGAAAATCGCCAGCAAGTTAAGCGCTTGCACCACGTCAGGGCAGTTCTGGCACGATAACGAGTAATAGGTTTCAAACTGCATCTCGCTATCGAGGGCTTTAATCTGCTCAAGCGCTTCGTCGGAGACCTTTGGCGGGTGGCCGCCTACCTGCAGCAGGGCCAATACCAGCGAAGTGAATTCGTGCCCCATGGGAATGCCAGCAAACACCACGCCGGTCTCTTCACCCGGGCGGTTAATGGCAAACGATGGCGTGCGCTCGTTTTCACCGTCGGTTGAAAGGGAAATCTTATCGGAAAGGCCGTTGATGTCTTCCAAAAGGCCAAGTAACTCACGCGATTTTTCACCGTCATCGAGGGACGCAACGATCTCGAACGGTTGAGTCACTTTTTCCAGATACGCTTTCAACTGATTTTTTAGTTTAGCGTCCAGCATGACAGTGCTTTCCTCGCAGGTGGCAAAGATAAAAAGGGTGACGTGGGGGTAAAAATCAAATGCTAAGGGAGACACCCGGGAAGCCCCGGGTGTCTAGCAAAGCCGAATAAAAGTGGCTTGCTATCGTGCGGTGAGGCTAGCTGAGGTTTGTGTCACCTTAGATTTTGCCAACCAAATCGAGAGACGGTTCGAGTGTCTCTGCGCCTTCTTCCCACTTAGCTGGGCATACTTCGTTCGGATTGGCGCGAACATACTGTGCGGCTTTCACTTTGCGCAACAGCTCTTCGGCGTTACGGCCGATGTTGCCGGCATTGATTTCGACGATCTGAACTTTGCCATCCGGGTCGACAACGAAAGTGCCGCGCTCGGCCAGGCCGTCGTCTTCGATCAGCACTTCAAAGTTGCGCGAAATCTTAAGCGTAGGGTCCGCAATCATCGGGAACTGAAGCTTACCGATGGTTTCGGAGCTGTCGTGCCATGCTTTATGGGTGAAATGGGTGTCAGTAGACACACTGTAAATTTCAACGCCCATCTTCTTGAACTCTTCGTAATAGTCGGCTAAATCGCCGAGTTCAGTTGGGCAAACAAAGGTAAAATCGGCCGGATAGAAGAAGAAGATTGACCACTGGTCTTTTAGGCTGTCGCTAGTGACATCAACAAATTCGCCATTGTGGTAGGCAGTGGCTTTAAACGGTTTAACTTCAGTATTGATAAGGGACATTCGGTTTATCTCCTAATGATTGAAATACGTTGTGACTTAAAATGTACTTATATCTTAGTCGTAGATGCTGCGCTGCGAAAATTAATAATAGCCATGTAATCGATAGGATATAGCTATGCTAAGCAACGCAAGCAGCATCTTATGCGTTGTGGAGTACTGTAGGTGGGGATAAGCCGAGCGAAATACAACATTTTGTCCGCTTTAACTTGCGATAGTCGACCCCGCGCCGCAAAATTTAACCGACATGGCGAGATGCAAAAACAGTCAACCAGGAGGTGTTTTGATGGGGAATATGCACAAACTTTCCGTGGCCGTTGTGGCCGTCTCATTGGCCACAACGGCGGCGACTGCTCACGCAGAAGAAGTCCGGGTGTATAACTGGTCAGACTATATTGCCCCCGAGACGCTAGATACGTTCACCGAGCGTACCGGCATTGATGTGGTTTACGATGTGTTTGATAGCAACGAAGTGCTCGATGCTGCCCTGCTTTCCGGTCGCTCCGGCTATGATGTCGTGGTGCCCTCCACCTATTACCTGACGCGTCAAATCAAAGCCGGCGTTTATCAGGAGCTGGATCACGACTTACTGCCCAATTTGGACAATTTGGATGATGTCCTGTTGGAAAACCTGGATGTCGTTGACGAGGGTAACCGTTACTCGGTGCCGTATATGTGGGGTACCAACGGGATAGGCTATAACGCCGACCGTGTGAAGGAAATTTTAGGCGATGACGCGCCGGTGGATAGCTGGGCACTTCTGTTTGACCCGGAAATCACCGGAAAGCTAAACGAAGCCGGCTGTGGTCTTTCGATGTTGGATTCCGCGGCTGAGATGATGACGCCTGCTTTGGCTTATCTCGGCTTAGATCCGCACAGTAACGACACCGAAGACCTCCAAGCGGCGGGGGATCTGCTCGCCTCAGTACGCGATGACATGACCTACTTCCACTCATCGCGCTATGTGTCTGACTTGGCCAACGGTGATATGTGTGTAGCGGCCGGTTACTCGGGCGATGTGTTTCAGGCGGCTGACCGTGCTGAAGATGCGGGGCGCGATTTCACCGTGGCGTATACCATTCCCAAAGAAGGCGCTGAGCTTTGGTTTGATATGATGGCGGTGCCAGCAGATGCGCCCAACCCAGAAAACGCTCACGCCTTTATCAATTTTATTCTTGACCCTGAAATTGCCGCTGATATCACCGAATACGTGAACTATGCCAACCCTAACGCAGCGGCGGATAAGTACTTGCCTGATGAAATCTTAAATGATCGTGCTATCTACCCAACCGATGCGGTAATGGAGAATCTGTACGTTGTGGATGAGAAGCCGCAAAACGTACAGCGTATTCGGACACGCATTTGGAACCGGGTAAAATCTGGGCGTTAAGCTTTTTTGCAGCTAATGGCAGCGGGCCTTTAATGTAATGGCCCGCTGTTTGTCTTTTATTTTTCGCATTAGCGAGCCTACCGATGGGAATGCGAATGGCTTCATCTCCTCCTGAGTCTTCAACACCTGGGTCTTCAGAATCTGGGCCATCAAAACCGTTACCGCCCGAATCCTCCTCAGCTTCTCGCGCTTCTGCTGCGATGTCGTCTGCTGCTGCCGATAGGGCGCCAGGGAAGACGCCGCGGTTTGGTGAAGATATTGTGCTGGAAGTGAAGCGTCTGACTAAGCGTTTTGATGATGCCGTTGCGGTAGATGACGTCAACCTTCAGGTCAAACGCGGTGAGATATTTGCTTTGCTAGGCGGATCGGGGTCGGGAAAATCGACACTCCTGCGTATGCTGGCCGGCTTTGAGACGCCCAGCGAAGGGCGCATCGTGCTTGACGGTAGCAATATCACCCAGATGCCGCCGCATAAACGTCCCATCAACATGATGTTTCAATCCTACGCGCTGTTCCCCCACTTGAGCGTGGCGCAAAATATCGCCTTTGGGCTTAAGCAGGATCGTTTGTCAAAGGACGAGATTGAGGCGCGCGTGGCGCACATGCTCAAGCTAGTACATATGCAGCGCTTTGCTAACCGTAAGCCGCATCACCTCTCTGGCGGCCAGCGCCAACGGGTGGCGCTGGCACGTTCGCTGGCTAAACGCCCCAAACTTTTGCTCCTCGATGAGCCCATGGGCGCCCTGGATAAAAAGCTGCGCACCGAGATGCAGCTGGAGGTCGTGGAGATCATCGAGCAGGTAGGCGTGACCTGCATCATGGTGACTCATGATCAGGAAGAGGCCATGACCATGGCGGATCGCGTGGCGATTATGGCCGATGGCTGGATCGAGCAAGTCGGCTCGCCGGTGGATGTCTACGAAAGCCCGGTAAGCCGTATGGTGGCGGAGTTCGTCGGCACAGTGAACTTGTTTGAGGGCGAGGTTACCGAAGATGCCGCGAGTCATTGCCGGATTGAGTCGCCTATGTTGGAGCGACCGATTTATATCGATCATGGTGTTACCACCCAAGCCGATGAGCGCAGGGTGTGGGCGGCAATCCGCCCTGAGAAGGTTTGGCTGACCCGTGAGCAGCCCCAAGGCGAGTTCAATTGGGAGCAGGGTGAGGTCGAGGACATCGCGTATTTAGGTGGCTTTTCGCTTTACTACATTCGTACCTCTCGTGGACAGTTGATCAAAGTCCGCATGGCCAACACTGAGCGCCGAGGCGACCGGCCGACATGGGAGGATGCGGTCTATGTGTACTGGGAAGATCATAGCGCCATCGTGCTCAATCGCTAGGCAAGGGGAGTGGGTATGATGCGACGTCAAGTGACGGCATGGGCCAAGCGCTTGCGGTTAGGCCGTCGAGCGATCATCGCGTTACCGCTGGTGTGGCTTTCGCTGTTCTTTCTGATGCCGTTTGCGTTGGTGCTCAAAATCAGCTTGTCCGAGGCGGCGATTAACGTACCGCCCTACGGCCCGCTAGTGGAGTACGCCAACCAAACACTGCATGTCTTTCTCAACGTGGGCAATTATCTCTTTTTGCTCAGTGATTCGTACTACGTCGCGGCGTATTGGGGCTCCATCAAAATTGCTTTTACGGCCACGCTTGCGTGTCTATTGCTTGGTTACCCAATGGCGTATGCCATGGCACGCGCGCCCAGACGCTGGCAGCTGGTACTGATGTTGTTGGTGATGCTGCCGTCTTGGACCTCGTTTTTGATCCGCATTTACGCCTGGATGGGCATTCTGGGTAATAGCGGTTTGATCAATAATTTGCTGCTGTGGTTGGGGCTGATCGACACACCGCTGCGCATGATGAACACCCCGTTTGCGGTGATCATCGGCATCGTGTATGCCTACCTGCCGTTTATGGTGTTGCCGCTTTACGCGCATTTGTCGCGGCTGGATGACTCGCTGTTAGAAGCGGCGTCAGATCTTGGTTCGCGACGTTTTAATACGTTTATGAAAGTCACGTTGCCGCTGTCGACGGGCGGGATTATCGCCGGTTCAATGCTGGTGTTTATTCCCGCAGTGGGTGAGTTTGTGATCCCCGAGCTCTTGGGCGGGCCAGATACGCTGATGATTGGGAAAGTGTTATGGGACGAGTTTTTCCAAAACCGCGATTGGCCCGTGGCATCGGCGCTGGCAATGGTCATGCTGCTACTGTTGCTGATCCCGATTGTGTGGTTTCACCGCTATCAGTCGAAGGAGATGAAGTCATGATCGCCGGCAGCCGCGTTAATTTTTCCACCGTGATGCTGGTACTAGGGCTGTTGTTTCTCTATCTGCCCATGGCGGTGTTGGTGGTGTATTCGTTTAACGTCTCCGAGCTTGTGACCGTGTGGGCAGGGTTTTCGCCTAAGTGGTACGGCGCGTTGTTTGAAGACGAACAAATTCTAGCCGCGGTGTGGACGAGCGTTCGCGTTGCGTTTTTCTCCGCCAGTATGGCGGTGTGCCTGGGCACGGTCGCGGCCTTTGTGATGACACGCTTTGGTCACTTTCGTGGCAAGACGGCGCTCTCAAGCATGGTGACTGCGCCTCTGGTAATGCCGGAGGTGATAACCGGGTTGTCGCTTTTGCTGCTTTTCGTGCAGATGGCACAGTTAATCGGCTGGCCGACAGACCGAGGCATGACGACGATCTGGATCGCCCACACGACCTTTTGTAGCGCTTATGTTGCGGTGGTGGTTGCCGCGCGGCTGCGCGAGGTGGACCGCTCGATTGAAGAGGCGGCGATGGATTTGGGCTCGCCACCGATAAAAACGTTTTTTTCTGTCACGCTTCCGGTAATTTCCCCGGCGCTGGCGGCGGGTTGGCTTTTGGCCTTTACGTTATCGCTGGACGATCTTGTGATCGCCAGCTTTGTTTCTGGGCCAGGGGCCAACACCTTGCCGATGGTGGTGTTTTCATCGGTGCGCATGGGCGTTTCGCCGAAGATCAATGCGTTAGCCACGCTTATCATTCTCGCCGTCTCGCTGGCTACCTTTATCGCGTGGTATCTGATGCGTCGCAATGAGAACAAGCGCCGCGTAACGCTAGAGGCGGATGCGCAAGATGCTACCTAATGAGGAGCGACAAGAGCTAACCGGGCATCTGAGTAGTGAATCGGTTAGCATAATGCCATTCACCCATAGCCAATAGAGAGAATAACCATGATTGTACGCCCGTTAGCCATTGCGGCTTTTTTCGTTCTGCCGCTGGCCGCCCAGGCTGAAACACCCAACTTAACGCCGGGTGATTGGGAGTTTGTCAGTGTAACGAGCATTGATGCCGATATGGACATTCCCGATCAGACGGACACGGATCGCCAGTGCATTACCCAAGAAGAGCTGGATAGCGCTGATTTCGGCTTCATCGAAGAGGAAGAAGGCTGCGAGCTTCTCAACCAGGATATTAGTGCCGACGGCCTCTCTTACAGCATGGTATGCCGAGCCGACGGCGGCGAGGCGAATATCGAAGGCGAAATGCGCTTTATGGGTGACCGTGTCGAAGGCGACGTGGAAATTTTCACCCAATCGCCGATGGGCGAAATGACCATGAATACGACGATTGAAGGCGAGCGCGTAGACGACTGCTAAGCGCCCGCAACGAGTGAGTCAGCGCGGTTAATGACCTTCCGGGGCGTGTTCTAATTCGCGCTCAAGGCGGGCTTTGACCGCGCCAGGGGAGCCGGTACGGCGGGCGAGCAAATCATACGCCACCGGTACCACAAAGAGTGTGAAAAGCGTCGCCGCCCCAACGCCCGCCATAATTACCGTGCCGATCACCAAGCGTGATTCGGCACCGGGTCCGCTTGAGACCACCAAAGGAATCGCTCCGGCCATGGTGGTCACCGCCGTCATCAAAATCGGGCGTAAGCGCGTGACAGCCGCTTCCACCAGCGCATCGTGAAACGCAAAACCTTGATCGCGCAGCTGATTGGCAAACTCCACGATTAAGATTCCGTTTTTGGCCGCGAGCCCTACCAGCATCACCAGCCCCACTTGGCTGTAGATATTCAGCGATTGCCCGGTGACATAAAGCGCAAGCAGCGCACCGCTTATCGCCAGTGGCACCGTCAGCATGATCACGAACGGATGCACAAAGCTCTCAAACTGAGCAGCAAGTACCAGAAATACCACCAAAATCCCTAATCCTAATAAAAAGGTCGTCGCACCACTGGCTTCTTGATAATCACGAGAGGCGCCTTTTACGTCTGTTTGCGCTTCGGCAGGCAGTATTTGATTCACCGTCGCGTTTAAGTAGGACAGTGCCTCACCCAGCGGGTAGCCGTCGACCAAGTCAGCTTCAATGGTCACCGCGCGCAGGCGGTTAAAGCGGTTGAGGGTGCTGGGGCCGGCAAAGTCGGTCATGGTGACCAAGCTTGCTAACGGAATCAGCTCGTTTGAGCGTGCCGAGCGCACGTGAATGTTCTCCAACGCACGCGGGCTTGGGTGGGCTCCTGATTCCCCTTCTAAAATCACGTCGTACTCTTGGCCATCGTCAACGTAGCGGGTAACGCTGCGTCCCCCGAGTAGGGTTTCCAAGGTACGGCCAATTTCGCTGATGGTGACGCCTAGCGCAGCGGCACGGGTATAGTCGATATCTACCCGTAGCTGGGGCTGGTTCTCTTCAAAGTCACTCTCTAGCCCGGTCAAGCGCGGGTTGTCGTTTTCAATGTGCTCGATGAGCGTATCGCGCCACTCGGCAAGTTGCTCGTAGGTGCCGCCGCCGATCACAAACTGCACGGGCTTTTCAGCGCTGGAGCCAAAGCCTTGGCGCATCACCGGGAAAGAGCGCACCCCGGGGAGATCACTCAAGGTTTGGCGAATGTCATCCATAATCGGCCAGGCACTGCGTCGGCTGTCCCAGTCCGCCAAGTTAATGATGACAAAGCCGCCGTTGAAGTTTTCGATGTTGCCCCAGCCGCGGGGTGCGCGTACCACAACGCGTTCGATTTCACCTTCTTCCACCATTGGCAACAGGCGCGCTTCAATTTCATCCATGTAGTCGAGCATGTAGCTGTAGGTCGCGCCGGGCGGGCCGTTGACGATGATAAAAAAGTTACCGCGATCTTCCTGCGGGGTGTACTCGTTGGGCAGCTCGGCGTTGAGCCATACCATGGCCCCGATCAACGCGAAAAAAAGCACCACCACCAGCAAACGCAGCGCTAAGACGCGCTTTAGTAGCCAACGGTAAGCGTTTTGCGTGGTGGTCAGCACGGCTTTTACCCCGTGGGCGATACGGCCATCGTGCATGTCCACTTTTAGAATTTTCGACGCCATCATCGGGGTGAGCGTCAACGCCAGTAGACTTGATAGCGCCACGGCGGCCGCAAGCGTCAGAGCAAATTCGGAAAACAGGCGGCCAATATCGCCTTGTAGAAAACTCAAGGGGATAAATACGGCAATCAGTACCAGCGTGGTCGCAATGACCGCAAAGGCAATTTGGCGCGAACCGCGAAAGGCGGCGACCAGGGGAGGTTCGCCGTACTCCTGCATGCGTCGATGAATGTTTTCCAACACCACAATGGCGTCATCCACGATCAATCCAATAGCGAGCACCAGCGCGAGTAGGGTCAGTAAATTGATGGTGAACCCCATGGCGGCAAGGGCGGCGAACGCACCAATGAGCGCAATGGGGACCGTAACAGCAGGAATTAGCGTGGTGCGGATATTGCCTAAAAAGAGAAAGATCACCACCACGACCAGGCCCATCGAGACAAATAGCGTGATGAGCACTTCTTTGATCGCGCCGGAAACGAACACCGAAGAATCGAAGTTCATGCTAAGCGTCATGCCATCCGGCAGGGTGTCCTGCAAACGCTGCATTTCGGCCTGCGCGCCTTGTGAGATTTCCAGCACGTTGGCGGTGGACTGCTTCATCAACCCCAGGCCCACCATCGGCACGCCGTTACCGCGGAAAATGGTGCGCTCCTCGACCGCGCCGATTTCCACACGGGCGACGTCATCCAGCCGCATCAGGTAGCCGTTGTCGCTTTGCGACAACACCAAAGAACGAAAGTCCGTAGGCGTGCTGAAGTTGCGCGGCAGGCGCACGATAAACTGGCGCTCGCGGGATTCGATGGCACCACCGGGCAACTCCACGTTTTCTTCGCGCAGTACTTGTTCCACGTCGCCGACGGTGAGATCGCGGGCGGCCAATGCATTCGCATCGAGCCACACACGCATGGCGTATTCACGCCCGCCGCCCACGCGGACTTGGGCAACGCCAGGCAGTACCGAAAGGCTATCCACTAAGTAGCGGTCGGCGTAGTCGGTGAGCTCCGCCATGCTGTAGTTGTCGCCGGAGAGACTTAGCCACAGCACCACATCGGAGCTTGAGTCGGCTTTTTGTACTTCAGGTGGGTCGGCTTCTTCGGGCAGGTTGTCGAGGGAGCCAGAAATACGATCGCGAATATCATTTGCCGCCGCGTCGATGTCCATATCCAAGCTGAATTCGACGTTGATGCTGGAACGGCCATCTTCGCTGCTCGATGAGATCACCTCGATTCCTTCGACGCCGGAAATGCGGTCTTCCAATAACTGCGTAATGCGGGTTTCCACAATGCTTGCCGAGGCGCCAGGGTAGCGCGTATCGATTCCAACGATGGGGGGATCGATCGAGGGATACTCTTGCAGCGGCAAACGCTCCAGGGCGAGTAGGCCAAAGGCGACAATCAACGCGGCCAATACGGTTGCGAGCACTGGGCGCTGAACGGAAATATCCGATAAACGCATCAGCGGCGCTCCTGACGTATTAGCTCAGAGACGCTGGTATCATCGTTTAACACGCCAAGTAGCTCGGGCGTTTGGCCTTCACGCACGCGCTCGGTGCCGTGGGCGACGACCAAATCACCGCGCTCAAGTCCGGCGACAATTTCCACTTCGCCTTCGCGCCGCGAGCCGAGTTTTACTTCGCGCCATGCCACGCGGTTGTTATCCCCGGCGTCCAAGTACCACACATAGTGGTGTTGCCCTTCGGGCACGATGGCGGATTCTGGCAAGACGAGTGTCTCGCGTGGTGTCGGCGCAAGCGTGACCTGCATGAACATGCCAGGACGTAAACGGAGCGATGGATTATCAACTTCAGCACGCACGGTAACACTGCGCGATACAGGATCGACGCGGGTGCCGACGGTAGCGACGTCGCCGTTAAAGGCGTCATCCGGATAGGCAGCGCTGGTGGCGGTAAGCGCAAGCCCTGATGAAAGCTCGCCGAGATAGACTTCCGGTACGCTGAAGTCGAGCTGCATCACATCCAGCTTATCCAGGGTGACTAGCTCCATGCCGGGAGTGACCAGGGTGCCTAGGCTAATATCGCGAAACCCGACTCGGCCGCTAAACGGCGCTTCCAAGCGGTAGTTAGCCAAGCGCGCTTCTAATGCTTCGGCCTCGGCAGTGGCTTGGCGCAGCTGCGCCTGATTGTCCTCAACGTCAGCGCGTGCCGAGAGGTTACGCGCCTGGAGTTGGGTGACGCGGTTAAGCGCATTGCGCCGTTCATCCTCCAGCGCGCGAGCGGCTCGAAGCTGGGCGCGCTCCTCAGTATCATTAAGCTGGATCAGACGCTGCCCAGCGTCAACGAGCTCACCGTCATGAAAATTAATCTCCGCCACCGTGTCGGTGACCGTGGCCGAAAGCGTAACACTCTCATCGGCTCGCAATGTGCCGAGCGCCTCAATGGGGTCTGACCAGCGTTTCAGCTCCGCGCTTGCTGCGATAACCGGCGGCGGTGATTGTGCCCACGCGGTGCTAGCGTTCAATACAGCACCAATGGTTAACGACAGGGTGAGCGCAAGCGTTAATCGCCGAATATAAAGAGAGGGTGTGCGTTCCATGAGCTTCTCAGCGGGTAGCGGTAAAGTCTTAACGTCTGTTTGGTCGATAATTAATTATACAAAAGCTATATGATTTTTTGACACAAGTACACAGGAAGCAAGATAGCCCGTTACGCTGGCGATTCACTCGGCAGCTGGTACCCTAGGCGCTTTATTACAGGGATACCCAACATGACGTTTGATGTGGTAGTAATCGGCGCGGGTGCCGCCGGCCTTATGTGCGCGGCGCAAGCTGGCTATGCCGGGCGCCGCGTGCTATTGCTCGACCATGCGAATAAAGCGGGTAAAAAAATTCTGATGTCCGGCGGTGGTCGCTGTAACTTTACCAATCTCGCTACCACTCCACAGCACTTTTACTCAGAAAATCCTTATTTCAGCATCTCCGCGCTTAAGCGTTATCGCCCTGAGCACTTTGTCGAACTTGTCGAGCGCCACGGCGTTGATTACGTTGAAAAAGCACCCGGGCAGCTGTTTTGTGCTACCTCAGCAAAAGATATCTTGCATGTATTGCTCACCGAATGTGAGTGGGCGGGCGTTGAAGTGCAGCTGAAAACACGGATTGATAGCGTCGAGCGTAATGGCGAGGGTATGCGCCTCACCACCTCCAAAGGGCGCATCGATGCCGGCGTCGTGGTGGTCGCCAGTGGTGGGCTTTCGATCCCGACCATGGGGGCGACGGGGTTTGGCTATGATATCGCCCGCCAATTTGGGCTTGAGGTGCTGCCTACACGCCCGGCGCTGGTGCCGTTTACCCTGAGCGAGCCGTGGAAGTCGCGCTTTGCCGAGCTTGCCGGCGTTAGTGTGGAAGTATCTGTGAGTTGCCGAGAAAAAACGTTTCTCGAACCCATGCTCTTTACCCATCGCGGCATTTCGGGCCCGGCGATGCTGCAGATTTCTAGCGTCTGGCAGCCAGGCGATGCCTTGAGCCTCAATATGTTGCCGCATGAAAACGCTGGTGAGGCATTACGACACGCACGCGAAATAACGCCTAAACGCCAGCTTTCGACGTGGTTGGGGGAGCGTTTTCCTAAGCGGTTGGTTCAAGCGTTAATGAGCTGGTACGTCGATGAGCAGCAGAGCCGACCATTAGCGCAGTACAGCAATGCTGAGCTTGACGCGTGGGCGGCGCGGCTTAATGCCTGGGAGCTCAAGCCTTCAGGCACAGAAGGGTGGCGCACCGCGGAAGTCACGCTTGGAGGCGTGGATACCGCGGTGATTTCCTCAAAAGACTTCAGCGTGAAGGGGTTACCTCAGCTGCGTTTTATCGGCGAAGTGCTCGACGTCACCGGCGAGCTTGGCGGGTTTAACTTTCAATGGGCGTGGGCAAGCGGCGTGGCCTGCGGGCAGGCGTGTTAATGCGTTAGCCGTCTGAGTTTTTTCAACGCCACGTAGCCTGTGAGGGCGCGTTTCCCGATATAAACAAGACGCCCTGGCTGGCGCAAAACTTTCCACACGACAATGCCGCCGAGCAAGGTAAGTGGCGTTTTGAAGCGGGTGACTTGTTGCCAGCTGGCATCCAACGGAGCGCCTGCACGTTGCAGGCGCAAACTCTCCACCATCATGTCAATACGCTGCTGCTCCAAGCGGTTTAACAGCTCACGTTTGCGCTCGGCGCGCGACAAAACCTTGGTGTCAGTGTCTTTCATGGGGCTCGGCATCGTCGTCTAGCTCCATTAGCGCTCGATCCGTGGAGAATTGGTTCAGCGTCTCTTTTAGCAGCGTATGCCGTTTCGCTTGGCGAATAGCGATAATACCTAGCAGTAAGCTGGTAAAAATCAAAACACCGGCACTGACGCTAATAGCTACAATTCGGTAGCTGTCCCAAAAAAGAATAATCACCAGAGCCGTTAATGTTGCTACTCCTAAGAGCAGCAACAAAAGGCTAGCGCCAGCAAGCAGAATCAACGTAAGTAAGCGGGCGCGCTCTTCCTCTAATTCCAGCACTGCTAAACGCAGCCGCGTTTCGCCATTAGCGAGCAGTGTATGGAGCAAGCGTTTAGCAGCGGAAAAGACGCGTTGGCTTGGCCCTAGCGCCATTACTTACGCCCGAGCAGTAATCCTACGACAACGCCAGCCGCCGCACCGATGCCGATACTGGACCACGGATTGTCATGCACATAGCGGTCACAGCAGTCGACTTGTTGGGAGAGTGAATCGCGGGTATCGGTATAGATTTTTTCACCCCGGGCCTCTAGACGCGAGCGGGTGTCTTTTAGACGACGCTCAGCACGCGAGCGCAGATCGCTCATTTCAGTGCTTGCGTCTTTAGCCGTGGCGTTAACCAGCTCCTCGACGGTTTCGCTGAGTTGACGCAGGTCTTCTTTGAGTTGTTCAGACTGTTCGGAATAATGTGAAGGACGTTTAGCCATGAGGTCTTCCTTTGACGGTAAAATTGATATAAATGCCACTATCAGCATAGCAGTCACAGTGAATGAGACAAGAAGGGTTAGGCCACTAGCGGTTTAATCCGCTGGGGGTAAACAGCGGATTAAGGCTAAAACCCATGCTTAACCGGTGCACACGATGGTCATAATCAATCAGGCTCTCACCGTAGCCGTAATAGTACTGCACATGGGCACGCAGGTTATTAAACACAGGCCAGCTGTAGTCAATTTGGGTACCGTAATTGCCATGCTTGGGGTTACCGCGCCACTGCGCGATGACTTCGTGATCGCGATTAAGCCGTTTAGCCAGGCGAATGTCGCCATAGCCCATGTAGTGGTGAATATCGGGGTTATCATCATCGCTTTCCGCTTCGGGAATGCGCCAATGGGGGGAGAGCATAAGCGCCCAATCACCGCGCTGAAAAATGCTTTCGGCATATACTCGATTCCAGCTGCGCGATAGGGGGTCAGAGCGTCCGTTAGACTGATGGTTCAGCGCAATACGGTTACGGGCATTGATCCAACCAAAAATATCCCAGGCGTTATCAAAATCGATAAATAGCTCAGGCTCATAATTAGTTTCACGAAACGGTGAAGAGGCGTCCGTATTGTAGGCTTGCCACCAGCTACGCTGGGTGTATCCAAAGTAAAGATCACCTTGGCCGAGAAGCACCCCGCTTGCGATGCCTACTTTGGTACTGAACTGGAACTTTAACTCCGTCGGGCTAGGCGCCGTGCCGGGTTCGATAGAGCGAAAACTCTCACGGTTTGGGTTGGCGTTGTAGCTAAGGGGCAGCAAATAATTGGTGCGGTGCGTGGTAATTGAAAAAGGGTTGCGGTTAGAAGCCTGTTCGAGTTCGCGCCGCTCGTTGATATCTTCAATGGTGGTAGCCTGACCCTTATTCGCAGTCTGTATATCGGCGTGCTTAAAGAATGCGTGGCGAGCGCCATCTTCTTTACGCTTTTCTATGTCGTCAAGCTCAGCTTGAAGCGCGCTTAACTCACTGTTGAGCGTTTGAATACGCGCTTCAATAGCATCGGCGTCGCGTTTGGGCGATTGCGCGTTGGCGTCGACCGCAACCATTAGCGTTAAGGAAAGAAGCGTCGCTAACCATCGGTACCGGATAACCATGTTATTGACTCGTTTTTTAATGAAAGGGTAAATGCCAATGTTGTTTTATCACGCTCTTGGGGGAAGTCAACGTGTCTTGATTGCTCCGGGCGTAACAAGCGCTGACAATACGCCCAAGCGCTAATTATGAGCGCCTTCATAAGGGGAGTCGAGGGTGACGGAAATGTTTGGTTGGCGGGGTTCAGCCTTTTGGCGCGTGTTCTTGGTCAGTATCTGCTTGTGGGCAAGTGCGGTGTGGGCAGTTAGTGTCGACGATGTACCTCCCCCAGACACGCTGCGTGAGCGCTTAGCGCAGTTAACACAAAGCGAGAGTGAGCTGTCGGCAGAGCAGTCGCGCCATAAGGCTGCCCTTGAGGCATCGCTGCAAGCCTATGAACATTTAGCCTTACTTCAAGAGCGCCATGAGACGCTGGAGCAGCGCGTTGAGCGTGCTCCCAATGAGCTTCGGCGTTTGGAGCGTGAGATAGCTCAGGCGTCGCAAGACGTTGAGCAAGTATCAATGGCACAGCTAAGCGAACAGCCGCTTGACGTCTTGGAGACAGATCAGGCGCAAGCGACGCTGGCGCTACAGCAGCAACAAAATCGGCTCGCAGAAATCAATGCCCAACTGTTGGCGGCGCAAACGCTACCGGAGCGGGCGCAGCAAGCGATTACTTCAGCGATGCAACGCGCGGAACGCTTGCGCCGCGAGTACGACGCCTACGCGTCGCGGTTGGTGGATCGCCAGCTTTCTGAACCAGATGATCCAGAACTGATGCGGTTACGCTTAGCGCGAACGCTGGCAGAACGTGAAATTAGTTTTCATCAGGATGAGTTAAGCACTAATAGCCGCCTGCGTGAGTTAGCACAAGAGCAGCATGAACTCGTTACTCTCAAAATCCGTCAGCAAGAGCAACGCCTTGATCGGCTGCGAAGCGTGATTGAGCGTAAGCGCCGGTTGCTTTCTGAGCAGGCCATTACCGATGCCACTCGGGATGATCCGCTCATTGCGGCGGGACACCCGGTTGTTGCCCGTGCGCAAGAGATCAACCAAACACTGAGTTCAGAGCTGCTGCGGGCGACAGACCGGGCCAACGGCGTGGTACGGGAGAACATTGAGACGCAGCGCCAGCTCGACAATATTCGCCAGCTGCAGCGCACGCTGAATGAGCAAATTGACGCAATCCGGGGGAGTCAGCTGTTATCGCGGATTCTGCGTGAGCAGCGCCAATCTCTACCGAACGTTACATTGCGGCGTGACCTGCAAGAGGAGATTGCCGATTTACGCTTAAAACAGTTCGATTTAATTCGCCAGCGCGATCAGTTGCGCCAAAGCGAGCGCCTCGCCTCGCAGCGCCTGGAAGAGGCTGGCGTTGAGGTGACGACGGGGCTGGTGGACTCGCTGATACGGCTATATCAATCGCGCCGGGAGTTGGTGGAGCAGCTCGAGCAAGTCTATGGTTCGCTGCTGAGCGCGGCCATTGAACTACAGCTCAATCATCAGCAGCTGGTTGCGACCACGCGAGAGTTGCGCGAAACCATTGATGAGCAGCTGTTTTGGGTCGCCAATAGCCGTCCGCTGGATGTGAATTGGTTACGCAATCTCCCCAGGTACCTGCAAAGTGAATGGTCGGAAGGGGAGTGGCGTTCGGTGCTGGCATCGCGCTTCTCGCCTGATGCTTGGGCGGCGCTAAGTGGCGGGCCATTGCTGCTTCTTGCAGCCATATTGGTGACGCTGCGGCGGCGGATTAAAGCACGGTTGGCGGCGTTGCATGCGCAAATAGGCCGTTTGAAAAGCGATACCCAACGGCACACGCCCAAAGCCGTGTCCTTGAATGCGCTTTTAGCGCTGCCGGGAGGTTGCGTGCTGGCAGGGTTAGGGGTTGGCTGGCAAGCACCGGCACTGATTCAGCTCGCGTTTTTGTGGGTCATGGTGGGTTTAGGGCGTCGTTTGCTGGTCCCAGGTGGCGTGGCTGAGTACCACTTTAATTGGCCTGCCACGTATAACGCCCGTTTAAGGCGCTGGTTGGGCGGCTTGGGGATCGCGCTGGCGCCGGTGGTTTCGATCGCGGCGATGACCGAGGTGATTCAAACGCCGTTAGCGATGCGCCCGCTTGCTTTTACATGTTTCTCCTTGGGGCTTCTCGCCATGAGTGTGTTGTTGGCGAAGCTGGTGTTGGCCCATGTGCCGTTTTTTGGCGTGCGCCTCTTTCGCCTTGTGCTGGGGCTAGCAATAGCCGCCGTGCCACTTGTTCTTTTGGGGGTTGTGGCGTGGGGCTATGAATATACGGCGCTTAAGCTAATAGGGCGCTTTGTGGTGACGCTTTATCTTTTGGGCCTGTGGATAGTGGTAGAAGCCACCGTGGTGCGTAGTTTAGCGGTGGCCGCCAGGCGATTGGCCTACCGCCGTGCGTTGGCGCGGCGCCATGTGCAAGTCCAAGAGGGCGCTGAAGGTGGGGCAGACGTGGTGGAAGAGCCACCGCTGGATATGGAGCAGATCAACGCGCAGTCGCTGCGCCTCTCGCGTTTGATTCTACTGATTGCGTTCACTGCGTTGTTGTACGTCGTGTGGTCTGACCTGTTGGGGGTGCTGAGTTACCTGGACCAGATCCTATTGCTAGAGGCGGCCGAGGGTGAGTTGGTCGAGGATGTCCTATCGATTTCTGATCTATTTGCGGCGCTGTTGACTGTCGCCGTGACGTTTATTATGGCGCGTAACTTGCCGGGGCTTTTGGAGGTAATGGTGCTGTCGCGGCTGGCGTTAAAGCAGGGGAGTGCTTACGCCATTAGCTCGCTGCTGTCTTACACCATCGTGGGCACCGGTGTGGTGATGGCACTAGCCACCCTCGGCGTATCTTGGGACAAACTGCAGTGGCTGGTGGCGGCGCTCAGTGTCGGGTTAGGGTTTGGTCTGCAGGAAATTTTCGCTAATTTTATTTCGGGTTTGATTATTCTGTTCGAGCGCCCGATTCGCATTGGTGACACGATCACGCTGGGAAACTTACACGGCACGGTAAACCGGATTCGCATTCGTGCTACCACGGTGACTGACTTTGATCGTAAAGAGATCATTATTCCTAATAAAACTTTTGTGACCGATCAGCTGATCAACTGGTCGCTTTCAGACAGCGTCACGCGGGTGGTGCTGACGTACGGCGTCTCCCATGGCTCTGATTTGCCTAAAGTGCATGAATTGCTGCACCAGGCCGCTCAAGAAAACTCACGCGTGTTAACCGACCCCGAGCCGCAAGTGTTATGCCTAAGTTACGGGCCGCATAGCCTCAACTTCGAGCTGCGCATTTTCGTTAACAACCTGCTTGATCGCCTCTACGCTGCCGATGAAGTGAACTGCCGGGTGGATGCGCTGTTCCGCGAGGCGGGCATACGGGTGGCTTTCGAGCAGATGGACGTGTGGCTGCACGGCGACGAAGCGGCGCCCGTGCGCGTGCAGTCAGCGAAGTGCATCGAAAAGCGTGATTAACGCTTGACGGCGTGAAGAAGAAACTCGCGGTTGCCATCGCCGCCAGTAATCGGGCTCTCCTGCCAGTGGGCGATAGCAAAGCCGCATGCAGCACAGGCGCTGCGTAATTTCTCTTCTACGTCGTGGTAGCGGCGAGCGTCACGCACCACGCCGCGCTTATCCAACGCGGCCGGGTCAAGCTCGAACTGCGGTTTCACTAGCGAAATAAGCTCACCGCCCACCGGCAGCAGCGCGGCGATTTCCGGCAGAATCAACGTTTGCGATATAAACGACACATCCATCACCGACGTGCTGAGCGGATAGGTAGCCAGCACGTGCAAAAGCGCTGGCTGGCCTTGCATGGCGCGGGCGTTGATGCCTTCCAAGCAGGTAACACGTGGGTCTTCCCGCAGTGCCGCCGCGAGCTGGCCATGGCCGACTTCGATACCAATGACATGCCGCGCCCCAAAGCGTAAAGCGCAGTCGCTGAAGCCGCCGGTGGACTGGCCGACGTCAAGCACGACGTGGCCATCAAGGCGCTTATTTAACCTGCTGAGTACGGCTTCAAGCTTTAACCCGGCGCGGGAGACGTAGCGCTCTTCCGGGTCGTCTTCCACCTGCAGCGGCGTGTCATCAGGCAGTTTTTCGCTGGCTTTGGTCAGTGTGGTGTGTGTATCCACACGCGATACGCGCCCATGGCGGATCAGCCGCTGGGCGCGAGTGCGAGAAGTGGCCAGCCCTTGGCTGACCAGTAGTTGGTCGAGACGTGGCATGGCTTATTCTGGAGGTCCGTCCGGCAAAGGACCTTCTTCAGCCTGCAGGTCGGTAGGGGGCAAACGGTCGCGCCCCCAGCTGCGATACAAATATCCTTTCACCTGTTCAATTTCGTCGTCGGGAATGGTGGCTAACTCGCCACTCTCCAATGGGTCAAAGTGGTAGATATAAAGCCGGGAGACAAACTGCTCAAAAAGCAGTGAGGCTTCGCCGAAGCGCTCGCCGTTACCCGCCGTGCTAACGATGACATCGTCACCCCAATCTTGGCCGCTGTCGTTATTGGGGTTGTAGAAGTAAATGCGCATATTGCCTTCCGGGTCGATTGAGGCGCGCAAAATGGTAATCGCGTGCCAGCCGATAAAGCGCCCGGCGCTGTCGGTGACCGCAATGCCCGCGGGTTGCGGGTGTATCAGCGGCTGGTTGCCGTTGTAATAAGGGTGATAACTGACATAGAAATGGCGCAAAAAATCGTCTACATGGATGAGCTTTCCGGTGCCTACGTCTACGTTGATGCGGAAACCACGGCCGGACCACCAGCCGTGAAATTCAGGGTTCACCCAGCGATGCGGGTCGCCTTCGCGGCCGATACAGCGGCGCCCCATTTCGGCATAAATGCGATCAAGATGGGGGACCACAATCAAGGAAACCGGGTCGAGGTCCATGGGCAGTTCCGTGGCGACGCCCGAGAGGCTTGCCATCGAGGAGATTGGCTGACCCTCAAAGTGCATGATGATTTCGTCATCCCGTGCCGCCCAAGCGACCATCTGCAACAGGTAGTCGGGGTCATTATAGGCCCACATCGAGAGCGCTCGCGCGGATTGGCAGGTAGGGTTATTGCCTTGCCCCACGCCCAAAGGCAGCCCAAGCATGCACAGTACGCCTTCGAGTAGCCGCGCTCGCGGTGAGGCCATTTCACCATAGGCGATGTTGAGCCGTGCTTGGGACCACTCAGAGAGCTTTAGCCCTAGCTGGCGCCATATGGCCGGTGCCACTGGGGCTTGGTAGAGGATGCCGCGTTCTAGCAATAGCGCAAGTCCGTACACCGCTTGTGCGGTGGCGGGAAAAACCCCACCGCGGATCAAGGCGTGAACCAACTCGCGATAGCACAGCAAGCAGTCCCGCCCGGTAGAAGAGAGCCCTAGCGCTTCGGAGACCAAATGGTCGCTCGCGTCCAGTAAGTGACGTAATAACACCGGGTGATAAGGCGAGACCAAGCCGGTATCGTGCATGGCGCGGGCAAACCCGGTGGCTTCAGCCTGAAGGGCGGCGTTGTCCATACGCTCTAGGCGTTCGCGGTAGATGTCGACTCCGGGGTCTTCTTGACACGCTTGTGTCGGGCCATAGAGCGAGCTCACTAGGCGCGTCGCGCCTTGTCCGCTGGCGCCCAAGTCAATGTCTGGATTGGTCTGGCACAGCGCGATCTGAGTGATCATCTGCTTGATGGCATCGACCTGAATGGGGCGCTGCTTCAGGATGCGCCAAATCTCGTCAATTAGCCTATCGACGATATACACGTAGCCGATACCTTCGGCCAGGTGTTGAAATAACTGACGCGGAATATTGGCGAGTTTCCCTTGGGTTTCACGCTCGGCTTCCGAAGGGGCGGAAAATAGCAGCCACAGGTTGAGCGCCATTACCTGGGTCAAGTAGTGATGGGCGTGTTCGGCAGAAACGCTATCGTGAACGTAATCGCCTTTTGCCACGGCCAAGAGCCGTAGCTCGCTCATCGCCTCGATCACTACCACAATAGGATCAGGGCTTTTAAGGGCAAATGTGGTGAGCGATGGCACAAGGTATTGCGGAGTTTCCCAGTCGGAGCCCAAAAAAACGCCGGCTTCTTCAAACGTAGCCGCGCGAGCTTCTATTGCCGCGCAACCGCCGGGTTGAAGCAGTACCTGTCGCGCTGTATCCATCACTTGAGGTAGCTTGGCCGCTTTAGACGAAGCGGGCTCCTGCGCAAGCTGGTAAACCGCCTCATCCAACGGCTTTACAATGTCATTCAGCTGATCGTCTCCCTGGGGAGATGTATTGTTTTCCGTCGTCACGGTGACTCCTTAGCCCAACTATTGCGGGAGATTATACATAGAAGTCGATAGCTTCTTGAGGTTTTAGTAAGTCACGAAGGTGTGAGCCTCTTCGCATGAAGTAGGCCAGGCCCCAACGGGTACCGGAAGCAGTACGCCTGGTGACGGTTTCATCCATTGGCATCGTGAGTTCACCTTACAGCTGAGGGGGCTCGGCGGCTATGGCGTCATTATCCGCCCACTCAACGCTTTTGGGTGCTGAAAGCCGAGCTATGGTAGGCTAGCAGGCTTTATCATAGATTATAGAGGACTGGGCCAAGATGGCGGCCAAGCCGATCTACCGCGTAGTGGTGCACCAGCAAGGTGAAGTGTGGGAACTCTATGTTCGCGAAATCTTTCAAAGCGAGCTGTGGGGGTTTATCGAGGTGGAAGAATTTGTCTTTGCCGATGCCAATCGCGTGGTGATTGATCCGGCAAGCGAGAAACTCGAGCGTACTTTTGAAGGCGTTAGCCGCAGCTATTTGCCGATGAATGCCATCGTGCGCATTGATGAAGTTGAGCGAGAAGGCCCGCTTAAAGCGGTAAAAAGTGATGCCCGGGTGGCGGAGTTTCCACGTCCCTTCCCGATGCCACCACGAAATGAGTGAAGCGACGCCTGACGCGGCGCAGCGCTTTGTATAAAGGTCTAAAACGTTTAAGGCACTGTTTATGCGAGTGAA
Source organism: Vreelandella salicampi (assembly GCF_013415105.1). Classification (GTDB taxonomy): domain Bacteria; phylum Pseudomonadota; class Gammaproteobacteria; order Pseudomonadales; family Halomonadaceae; genus Vreelandella; species Vreelandella salicampi. The sequence goes on along the minus strand of NZ_JACCDF010000007.1, from coordinate 113,531 downwards.
AACTTGTCGTGTACGCGCCGCTGCTATGGCGCTTGGCGTGCTGCTTAGCGCAGTAAGCGCCTCTGCCGTTGCCCAATCGGGAAATACCGCCTGGGTGTCCGATGAACTTAGTACCTACGTGCGTAGCGGCCCGACCGATGGCTATCGCATCGTGGGTACGCTAACCGCCGGAGAGCAGGTACAAGCCCTTGAATCCAGCGGCGATTATACCCGCGTGCGCGATAGCGACGGTGATGTCGTATGGGTGTTGAGCGATGAGCTTCAGGATTCGCCCAGCGCGAGCGAGCAGTTACCCGAACTTGAGGCTCGAGTCGACGAGCTGACTGCCGAGCTTGAAGGCATCAATGAGCAGTGGGAGCAGCGTGTCGCCTCCATGGTCGAAACACTTGAGATGCGTGAAGCGCGCATTGCCGAGCTTGAGAACCGCAATGCGGCGTTAAATAGTGAGTCTGATAAGCTGCGTCAAGAAGTCCGCTCGCTACAGGCACGGCTTGATACCCAAGAAGAAGACCTGCTGTTGCGCTACTTTATGTACGGCGGCGGTGTAGCGGGTGCGGGGTTGGTGGTCGGTTTAATTGTGCCGCACCTGCCACGTCGGCGTAAAAAACGCGACCGTTGGTTTCAATAAAGGGTTTCAATAAGGAGAGCGTTGATGCGCGAGCAGTGGCTAAAGCGCTGGCGTGAAGGGCGCATTGGCTTTCACTTAGCGCAAACCCACCCAGCGCTTGTGCGCCACTGGAAGGCGCTTGAAGTGCCCAGGCGAGCCAAAATACTCGTGCCGCTGTGTGGCAAAAGCCTGGATATGCGCTGGTTGTCTGAACTTGGGCATCCGGTGTTAGGTGTGGAGCTTGCGCCTGAGGCAATTGAGCAGTTTCTTGCCCAGCGCAGCGGTGAAATATCGCGTTACCATCAAGCCGGTTTTGATATTGCTCGCCAAGGCAGCGTTGAACTGTGGCAGGGCGATTTTTTCCACCTGCATATCCGGCAGGTGGATGAAGTCGAAGCCTTTTATGATCGTGCTTCATTGATTGCGCTGCCGCCTGCTACCCGCCAACGTTACGCGCTTCACCTTGCCCAGCTAGTCCCTCCCAGGGCGAAAGGGCTACTGATCAGCCTACAGCATTGCGACGATGACGCCGGACCGCCCTACAGCGTCAGCCAAGAAGAGATTGATGAGCTGTTTATGCCTAACTTCCGGTTGGCAAAGCTGGAAGAGGGCGCGCCCGATGAACGCGGCTTCGTGGAGAGCGTGTGGGCGTTAGAACGACGTGGGCCACTGACATAAGCGGCCTACGCGGATGTTGGATATTACGCTTAAAAGGTTAGTGCATTGCTGTTAGCGTGCCAAAAGCTCTGCGAGTTCAGGGTCGCTAAACGCGCGGTTCAGACCATCGCTTAACAAGTCGTTCAGCATGCGCGTATTGGCCGCTGCACCGGGTTTGACCGCAAAGCTTTGGGTGCGCCGAGACGTGTAGGTGCCAGTGTAGGTCGTGCCCTGGTGGCGGCCAATGGCGCGGAAGACACCTTCAAGCTGTGCTTCATCCAGCGCTAGTTGGCTGCTATCACCGTGAACATACTCAAGGCTTGCCAGCTCCAATATCAGCGTAGGGCGGCCGTCGGCTTCTTCGGTCGTCGGGGAGAAGCCCATATCCCGCACGGCGCGTTCGGCCTCATTTTGTAAGTGAGGAATCAGCTCGTGGCTACTAACGGTGATGGTAGATGTCGACATTCCCGAACTGCTGCGCCGGCCGATCACATCCGAGTCGCGCCCGTCTTGTGCAATCACCGTCACGCTTTGCCCTTGGCCCATCTGCGGTACGTCGGCGCTGCGCGTGGGTGAAAGACTGAGATAGTGGGGGCTCGCGCAGCCCGCTAACCAAACACTGGCAAGCAAGGCTCCTGATAAAGTAAGAAAGCGACGCCGTAACATTGGATTCTCCGCTATGACTAAAGCGTTATTATAACGCGGGTAGCGCGTTGGCGGTATGTTCAGGTGACCGACTTTGTTTGGCTGCTTCAGCGCTGCACTGTTTCGCTTGGTGAAAACACAATAGGCATCGCTATGACGTCTACGGATCTATTTGAAAACGACGATATGAAGTTGATTAATCTGCTTCCACGCGATGGGGTGGTCCACTATCACGGCAAAATCCTGGATGCAGTCACCGCCGATAGGTCTTTGGATAAGTGCATTAGCGAATTACGCTGGGAACATGATCGCGCGTTTATTTACGGGAAAGAGATTGTCACCAAAAGAAAGATGGCGTGGTATGCCGATGCGCCGGTCTCCTATACATACTCTGGATATACCAAGGTGGCGTTGGTTTGGCCGGACTTTTTACGTGAGATCAAACAGTTGGTGGAAAGCCACAGTGGGGACGTATTCAACTCGTGCTTGTGTAATTTTTATAGCGCCGGCGAAGAGGGCATGAGCTGGCACAGTGATGCCGAAAAAGATCTTGTCGAAAATGGCTCAATCGCGGCGTTGAGCCTTGGCGGCGAAAGAAAATTTTCGTTTAAGCATAAACAAACAGGGGAAACGGTGTCGCTTACGTTGGAGCACGGTAGTCTGTTGATTATGAAAGGCACCACACAGAAAAATTGGTTACATAGCCTGCCTAAAACCAAGAAAAATGTTGAACCTCGGGTTAGCCTTACGTTTAGGCAAATGTGTTAGCCATTCTAATACTCATTTACACCCAAAATTCCAGAAAGATCTGGCATACCGCGACTGGTTAGTCGATATGCGGAACTTAATTTAGGCCACTCTCTGCTCACCGACAAAGGGCATCGCACTGCTCGCGCCATTCCCCGGCACATGGAGTTCAACCAATGACTAGACAGATCAACAAGGACACCACCGTCTGTATCTCCCTCGCCGCCAGGCCGAGCAATTTCGGTACCCGCTTTCATAACTTCCTTTATGACAAGTTGGACCTTGATTACCTCTATAAGGCTTTTGCCACTGATGATATTGCGGCGGCCATCGGCGGCGTCCGGGCGCTCGGCATCCGAGGATGCGCCGTCTCCATGCCCTTCAAGGAAGACGTGATTCCACTGGTGGATGCGTTGGATCCGTCTGCTGAGGCGATCCACTCCGTAAACACCATCGTCAACGATGATGGCTTCCTGAGAGCCTACAACACCGACTACATCGCCATCGCCACCTTGCTGGCCCAGTATCGGCTGCCGACTGATCGTGTTTTTGCCCTGCGGGGCAGTGGCGGCATGGCCAAGGCCGTCGCCTGCGCCCTGAAGGATGCCGGGTTTACCCAGTGCTATATCGTTGCCAAAAACAAGCAGACCGGCCCCGCCTTGGCCGAACTGTGCGGCTATGAGTGGACACCGGATATGGAAGGCATTGATGCCGATGTGTTGATCAACGCCACGCCGCTCGGCATGGGCGGTGGCCCGGAGGCAGAGACGTTGGCCTTCACCAAGGAGGAGGTCAACCGCGCCAGCGTAATCTTCGATGTGGTGGCGCTGCCGCCGATCACTCCTTTGACCCGCTATGCCCGCACTCAGGACAAAACCGTGATTGCGGGTAGTGAAGTGTTTGCCATCCAGGCGGTGGAGCAATTCGTGCTTTATACCGGCACCCGCCCCAGTGACGAGTTATTCCAGCAGGCTGCCAGCTATTCGAGAAGCTAACGGACGCCCTTTTTTATCCAGTTAGCAAACCCTAAGCCACATGGCGTTGCTCAGGCGCTTTCGACTCTGCCTCGGGGAAGCGGTGCCACTGGCGGGGGTGAGCATAAAGGCGTAGCCCGCGGCGCAGCGCCAAGCGTTCGAAATCGGCGTGGCGCACGGTGGCAAGCCACGGTTTTGCCAGCCAATCCGCTTCGAGCTCAACCCGCACTTCGGCGCCCACCGGAGAAATCGCCGTAATGGTCACCGGTAAGTGGCTCTCGGCAGAGGGCGCTTCTGCCAGACGCACCTCGTGGGGGCGCAATAACAGCTCCTCGTGGCCGTCGGGAAGGTCAACGTTTAAGTGCGCATCGCCGCAGGTGAGTACGCCGTCGCGCACGCGGCCTTCTAAGTGGTTGACGTCGCCTAAAAACTCAAACACAAAGCGGTTCTTAGGCACGCGATAGAGCGTCTCAGGCGAGTCTATCTGCTCAATGCGTCCGTCACTCATCACCACCACGCGGTCGGAGAGCTCAAGCGCTTCTTCCTGGTCGTGGGTCACAAAAACGCTGGTGAAGTTGAGCTCGTCGTGTAAATGCCTCAGCCAGCGGCGCAGCTCTTGGCGTACCTTGGCATCCAGCGCCCCAAACGGTTCGTCAAGCAGCAGTACATCGGGTTCGACCGCTAGCGCGCGTGCTAGCGAAACCCGCTGTTGTTGCCCGCCGGAAAGTTGGGCCGGGTAGCGATTGGCCAAGTGCTCCAGTTTGACCATTTCCAGCAGCCGGAAGACTCGCGAGCGAATCTCTCCGCTGCTCGGGCGGCGTTTGCGCGGCATTACCGTTAGGCCGAAGGCGACGTTATCGTATACCGTCATGTGGCGAAACAGAGCGTAGTGTTGGAACACAAAGCCGATGCGGCGGTCGCGTACGTGAACGTTGGTGACATCGCGCTCGCCAAATAAAATCTTGCTGGTTTCACGCGAGCGGTCGGCGTTTTCCAGCCCCGCGATAATCCGCAGCAAGGTGGTTTTGCCTGAGCCTGAAGGGCCTAGCAGGCCGACAAGCTCACCCTCGTGGATATCGAGATTAACCGGCTCTAGTGCCCGAGTAGCACCGAAGTGTTTGCCAATATTTTGTAAGTGAATGCTCATGCGAATGCCTCCCGGCGTGATGCACGCCATTCAAGGCCAGCTTTGGCGGCCAGTGTTAGTAGGGCAATGAGGGCCAACAGCGCCGCGCAAGCAAAGGCGCCCACGGTGTTGTAATCCTGATAAAGCTGTTCTAAATGCAGTGGCAGCGTATTGGTTTTGCCGCGAATCGCGCCGGAAACCACCGACACCGCGCCAAACTCGCCCACTGCGCGGGCATTGGTCAGAATCACGCCGTATAACAGCGCCCAGCGGATGTTAGGCAGCGTGACGCGCCGAAACATGGTCCAGCCGCGGGCACCGAGCGTGACCGCCGCTTCCTCTTCCCGTGAGCCTTGTGCCTGCATCAGCGGGATGAGCTCGCGGGCAACAAAGGGGCAGGTGACGAATACGGTCACCATCAAAATCCCTGGCCAAGCGAACATCAACTGAATGTCGTGGCTATCCAGCCACGTTCCCATCCAGCCGTTGCGCCCGTAAAGCAACAGATAGATCAAGCCCGCTACTACCGGTGAGACGGCAAACGGGATATCTATCAGCGTTTGTAAAAGCCGCCGACCGGGAAAGCTAAAGCGCGTCACGAGCCAGGCGAGTGCCACACCAAAAACCAAGCAGATCGGGATGGTCAAAAGCGCCACACCAAGCGTTAGGACAATGGCGTGCAGTGTGTAGGTGTTGCTGACGTTTGCCCAGAAAACCCCCGCCCCTTGGGCAAATGCCTGGGCGAAGATGGCCACTAGCGGCAACAGCAGAAAAAGCGCCGATAGCAGCACTGCCGCGCTAATCAACACGCGGCGCACGGCCGGCGCATCACCGATACGACGCATTAGCCTTTTCCTCCGTGTAAGCGGCGAATGAAGCGGCCTTGCCAAATGTTGATGGCAAGTAGCAGGGTCAGCGAGACAAACAGCACCACCGAGGCAATCGCCGAGGCGCCAGCGTAGTCATACTCTTGGAGTTTGACGAAGATCATCAGTGCGGTGATTTCGGTCTCGTAAGGCGTGTTGCCGGCGATGAAAATGATCGCGCCGAATTCCCCCAGCGAGCGCACAAACGCAAGCCCCGTGCCAGTGACAATGGCGGGCCACAGGTGAGGAAGAATCACACGCCGAAACGCCACACCATCACGCGCCCCGAGCGACATGGCCGCTTCGTCCACTTCATTAGGCATGTCTTCCAGCACCGGCTGCACCGTGCGCACCACAAAGGGAATGCTAGTGAACGCCATCGCTAGCGCAATGCCAACCCAGGTGTAAGCGACCTTAAACCCTAAGGGTTCGAGTATGCCGCCCATCCAGCCGCTGCTGGCGTAGAGGGTGGCGAGCGTGATACCCGCCACCGCCGTGGGCAGTGCGAAGGGTAAGTCCATCAGCGCGTCGAGCAGGCGTTTGCCGGGAAATTCGTAGCGCACCAATACCCAGGCCAACAGCAAGCCAAAGATTGCATTTACCATCGCGGCGACGGCGGCTGCGCCGATGGTGACCATATAGCTCGCCACGACGCGGCCTTCGGTCACAATTGCCCAGTATTCAGCCAAGCTGAGTTTGGCCAGCTGGCCAAACAAGCCCGTCATGGGCAGCAGCAGTACCAGCGAAATAAACAGCACGCTGATGCCCATGGAGAGGCCAAAACCCGGGAGTACCCGCTTTTGACCAGCAGCGATGCGACGAGTGCTAAGCTCAGCCAAGCTCATGAGATACCTCAGCGACGCTGGAGCTGGTCAAGACGACCGCCGCTGCCGAAGTGAGTCTCCATGACGTTATCCCAGCTGCCAAAGACATCGTTGACTTCCAAAAGCTCGGTTTCCGGGAACTGATCGGCGAATTCAGCGACCACATCTTCGTTGTGCACGCGGTAATTGAAGCCCGCGAGCAAACGCTGCATTTCCTCGGTGTAGAGGTATTCCAGATAGCCACGCGCTAGGTCTTCGTTACCGTTGTCCTCGGCATTTTCCTCTACCACGGCCACCGGGAATTCCGCCAGAATGCTCACCGGCGGCACGATGACTTCATAGTCATCGCTGCCGTACTCGCCGCGGATGTTGTTGACTTCCGACTCGAAACTGATCAATACATCGCCCATGCCACGCTCGATAAAGCTGGTGGTTGCGCCGCGGCCGCCGGTATCAAATACCACGACGTTGCGCAGGAATGTACGCATAAAGTCGTGAATCTGTTCTTCGTCACCGTCGAACTGCTGGTCGGCAAATCCCCATGCGGCCAAGTAGGTGTAACGACCGTTGCCCGAGGTTTTCGGATTAGGAAAGACGATATCGACATCTTCACGCGCTAGGTCGTCCCAGCTTTCGATGTCTTTGGGGTTGCCGTCGCGCACCAAAAAGGCGGTGGTGGAGTAGTAGGGCGAGGCGTTGTTATCGAAAGCGTCTTGCCAGTCCTCGGCGACCAGGCCGGCATCGGCGAGTACTTGCACGTCGGTGACCTGGTTGAAGGTCACCACATCCGCGCTCAGGCCTTGCAAAATAGCGCGCGCCTGGGCGGAAGAGCCGCCGTGGGATTGGCTGATGCTCACGTCTTCGCCGTGCTCTTGTTGCCACCATGCCTCAAACTTGGGGTTAATCTCACCAAAAAGCTCGCGCGCGATGTCGTAAGAGGAGTTCAAAAGCTCACGCTCCTCTTGTGCCACCGCCGTGGTGGAAGCACTAGCGGCAATCGCCAGCGCGAGCACGCTGAGGCCTAGGTTCTTACCTACTGCACGTTTCTTACTTAGCGAGAGATTAGTTAATGACATGAAAATACTCCTTCAATAGCGTGTGGCCTGAAACGCTCAGGCGAATAATAGAAAAGGTTAAACCTGCATTTGTGGAATTACAATCATGTTTTATATTCTATTTTAGAATATATGTGTGTGGAGTTCGCTGTATCGTCACCTGTAGAAAAAGCAAACGCAGAACCCCAAGCCCATGCTCTGGTATCATGCGGTTTTTTCGCTAGCCAAGGTTTCACTAATGACGACTTCCCGCGATTTTGTGATTGCGCCTTCGATTCTTTCTGCCAACTTCGCCCGCTTAGGCGAAGAGGTCGATAACGTTCTCGCCTCCGGCGCCGACTGGGTTCACTTCGATGTGATGGATAACCATTATGTGCCCAACCTGACTATCGGCCCGATGGTGTGCCAGGCGCTGCGCGATCACGGCGTGACCGCACCCATCGACGTGCATTTGATGGTCAAGCCGGTGGATCAGCTGATCGGTGATTTCATCGACGCCGGGGCGAGCATGATTACCTTTCACCCGGAAGCGACTGACCATATCGACCGCTCATTGCAGCTGATCCGCGACGGCGGCTGTCAGGCGGGGTTGGTGTTCAATCCGGCCACGCCACTTTCGTACCTGGATTACGTGATGGATAAGGTCGATATCGTGCTGCTGATGAGCGTTAACCCAGGGTTCGGCGGCCAGGCGTTTATTCCTGCCACGCTGGATAAACTGCGCGAGGCGCGGGCCAAAATTGATGCGTCAGGGCGAGAGATTCGTTTGGAAGTCGATGGCGGCGTCAAAGTGGATAATATCGCCGAGGTTGCCGCCGCAGGGGCGGATACGTTCGTGGCGGGGTCGGCGATTTTCAAAGCGTTCGAGGCCAATGATGCCAACGGTTACGATAGCGTGATGAAAAAAATGCGCGCTAAGCTGGCCGATCAAACGCAATAACGGAGGAAAGCGGGTGCACTCAAAGCTGAAGGGCAAGCGGTTGGTGGCGTTCGACCTGGACGGCACGCTGATTGACTCCGTGCCGGATCTCGCCGTGGCGGTGCAAAAAACGCTCGAAGACCAACGCCTGGCGGTACCGCAAGAAGCGCATGTGCGCGATTGGGTCGGTAATGGCGCCCCGGTGCTGGTGGAGCGTGCGCTCACCTGGGCGCTGAATGAATCCCCCTCCGAGGAGATGCAAGCGGGATGCTACCGCGGGTTTTTGGACCACTACGCTAACGCCCCTAACCGGTTAACCCAGCTCTACCCCGGCGCTGCCGAGGTGCTTTCTATGCTTAAAGATGCCGGTTTGACGTTGGTGTTGATTACCAATAAACCCGAAGACTTTATTGCGCCGATTCTTGAGCACTTTGGCCTCGCGTCATACTTTGACCTTTGCCTGGGCGGCGATTCACTGGCGCGTAAAAAGCCCGACCCGCTCCCGCTTCTTCACGCCGCTGAGCACTTTAGTGTTTCTGCTGGCGCATGCGCCATGGTGGGGGATTCCCGCCATGATATCGCTGCCGGAAAGGCGGCGGGTTTCACGACTTTCGGCCTGCCTTATGGCTACAATCATGGTGAGCCAATCAGTGACAGCCACCCAGATGTGCTGCTCGACAGCCTTAATGACCTGATTTCTTCAACGACTGGTTTTTCAACGACAGGGACAGCTTGATGATGACCCCCGAACATTTTGCCGAGCTCGCTGAGGCGGGCTACAACCGCATTCCCGTTTCCCATGATGTGCTGGCGGATTTAGACACGCCGCTTTCCACTTATTTAAAGCTCGCCAACACGCCGTGGACATTTTTGCTGGAGTCGGTGCAGGGCGGCGAAAAGTGGGGGCGCTACTCGATTATTGGGCTGCCGTGTCACGAACGCATTGAAGTGCGCGGGTTTACCGTGTGCCACGTTAAAGATGGCCAAACCCAAGGCGTGACCGAGGTAGAAGACCCGCTGGCGTGGATTGAGCAATTTCAGGCGCGTTTTAAAGTACCCAAACTGGACGATCAGCCGCGTTTTGACGGCGGACTGGTAGGGTATTTTGGTTACGACACCATCCGCTATATCGAGCCGCGCCTGCGCGGGGTCGAAAAGCCCGACCCCATCGGTGTGCCGGATATTTTGCTGATGGTGTGCAACGACTTGGTGGTGTTCGATAACCTCTCGGGGCGCTTGACGCTTTTGACCCATGCTGACCCGGCAGAGCCCGATGCGCTCGAAAGTGCCGAACGTCACTTGACGCATTTGGAAAGCCGCTTGCGCGATGCCTATGTGCGCCCACAAGGCGGAGGATCCGGGCGCTCGGCGGTGGAGGAGAGTGATTTCAATTCCGGTTTTACCCAAGAGGGCTTCAAAGCGGCGGTGGAGAAAATCAAAGAATACGTGCTGGCGGGTGACATCATGCAGTGTGTGCCCTCACAGCGCATGTCGACCCCTTACCAAGCCGCGCCGCTGGATCTTTACCGCGCGCTGAGAAGCCTCAACCCGTCGCCCTATATGTACTATCTCAACCTCGACGATCATCAGGTTGTCGGCTCGTCGCCGGAAATCCTCACCCGGACCGAAGAAGGCGAGGTCACGGTGCGGCCCATCGCCGGCACGCGAAAACGCGGCAAAACCGAAGAGGAAGACAAGGCACTGGAAGCGGAACTGCTGGCCGATCCAAAAGAGCGCGCCGAGCACTTGATGCTGATCGACTTGGGCCGCAACGATGTCGGTCGGATTAGCGAAGTGGGCAGCGTTGACGTCACCGATCAGATGGTGGTGGAGCGCTATTCGCACGTCATGCATATTGTCTCGAACGTCACTGGCAAGCTGAAACCCGGGCTTACGGCGATGGATGCGCTACGCGCGACGTTCCCGGCGGGCACGGTGTCGGGGGCGTCGAAAATTCGCGCGCTCGAGATCATCGATGAAGTCGAGCCGGTCAAACGGGGCATCTACTCCGGTGCGGTGGGCTATCTCTCCTGGCATGGCAACATGGATACCGCGATCGCCATTCGCACCGCCGTAATCAAAGACGGCCAAGTCCACGTGCAGGCTGGCGCCGGCATCGTCGCGGATTCCGTGCCGGAAATGGAGTGGCAAGAAACCCTGAACAAAGGGCGCGCGCTCTTTCGCGCCGTGGCGATGGCCGAGCGTGGGCTGGATAACCTTTAGCCTTATTGGGCTATTGAGCTAGCATTACCCAAGCGAACGGACGAATAAAAAAGCGATGGCGAACAACAACGATAAAAGCCGCCCAGCTGGGCGTAAAACGGCGCTCAAAGGGCGTGAGCTTGCGCCTGTGGCGCTGGCGGCGCTGCGCAGTCAACTCGGTGATGAGCGCCAACACCCCGACCTTCGCCGTCGCGACCGGCTGATTGAGCACCTGCATGCGTTGCAGGATGGCCGGGGTTATCTCGCGCTGGCGGAGCTGCGTGCGCTGGCCGCCTATATGAACCTGCCCATGGCAGCAGTGTACGAGACCGCAACCTTCTACGCTCACTTCGATGTGGTCCACGATGATCAAACGCCGCCGCCTGAGGTAACGGTACGTGTGTGCGATTCGCTCTCTTGTCAGTTGGCGGGTGCAGAGGCGCTTCAAGAAGCATTGAACGCGCGCTTCGACGCCAATCGCGTGCGCGTTATTCGCGCCCCTTGCATGGGCCGTTGTGATAGTGCTCCGGTGGCCGAGGTGGGGCACCATCACGTGCGTTATGCCACCGCCGAAGGCATTGAAGCCGTGGTCGATGTCGGCCACTTTCACCCGGAAGCGATTACCTGGGAGCGCTTGGGCACTTATCGAAAGCGCGGTGGTTTTACATTGCTAAAGAAGTGCCAGCAGGGCGAAGTGGTGTTAGGCACGTTGCTTGAGCTGCTTGAGCAATCAGGGCTACGCGGGCTCGGCGGCGCTGGGTTTCCCACGTTCAAAAAGTGGCGGGCGGTACGCGCCGAGCCCGGCCCTCGTTTTTGCGTGATCAACGCCGACGAGGGCGAGCCCGGTACCTTTAAAGATCGCCACTACTTGGAGACAGCGCCGCATCAATTTTTGGAAGGCGCGTTGGTCAGCGCCTGGGCGGTAGGGGCTGACGCGTTGTATCTCTATTTGCGCGATGAGTATCCCGGGCTTCACCGTGTGTTGCGCGAAGCCATTGCGGAACTCGAACAAGTAGGCCTGGCAACACCGGGGTATATCGTCCTTCGCCGCGGTGCGGGCGCCTATATCTGCGGTGAGGAATCTGCCCTTATCGAGTCGTTGGAGGGTAAACCGGGTAAGCCGCGTCATCGCCCGCCTTTTGTTGCGCAAAAAGGGCTATTTGATCGCCCGACGCTGGTCAACAACGTCGAGACGGTCTATTGGATTCCGCGTCTGTGGGAGAAAGGCGCAACGTGGTTTGCCCAGCAAGGGCGGCATGGACGTTCGGGGCTGCGCAGTTTTTCGGTGTCGGGCCGGGTCAAGCACCCAGGCGTTCATTTAGCGCCTGCGGGGATTACGCTTCAGGAGCTGATTGACGAATACTGCGGCGGCATGGCCGAGGGACACCGTCTTGCGGCGTATCTTCCCGGCGGCGCCTCAGGCGGTATTCTCCCGGCGAGCAGGGCGGATATTCCGCTGGATTTCGACACGCTTCAACCACATGGTGCCTTTATCGGCTCGGGTGCGGTGATTGTGTTGTCCGAGCAAGACGACCTGCGTGCGGTGGCCACTAATTTGCTTGCATTTTTTGCCGATGAATCCTGCGGGCAGTGCACACCCTGCCGGGTAGGTAGCGAAAAAATGCACTCGCTGTTAGCGCGCGATACATGGGACGTGAATGCGCTCACCCGTTTAGCCCAGGTGATGCAGGACGCCTCGATTTGTGGATTAGGCCAAGCCGCGCCCAACCCGGTGCTGGGTCTTTTGCGTGACTTTCGTCCAGCACTGACCCAGCAGGGCATTATCGTGACCGATGCCGCTGACGGAGGGCCGGTATGATGACGTCTCCCTTCATGCTTACGCTCGATGGCCATGAGGTGATCGCGTATCCCGGTGAAACGCTTTGGCAGGTTGCCCAACGCGCCGGAGAGACTATCCCGCACCTGTGTTTTAAAGACGCGCCCGGCTACCGCGCTGACGGTAACTGCCGCACCTGCATGGTGGAAGTTGAGGGTGAGCGCGTACTGGCCGCAAGCTGTATTCGTGAGGCGACGCCGGGCATGGTGATCAAAAGCGCCACCTCCGAGCGTGCTCGCACCGCACGCGAAGGTGTGATGGAGCTGTTAGTTGCCGATCAGCCCGAGCGTGCCGCAAGCCCCGACCGCTCAAGCCACTTTTGGGCCATGGCCGATCAGCTCGACCTAGACGCGGGAGCGGTGAAAGCATGGCTACCGCCACAACGCGAGAATAGCGAGCCGGACACGAGCCACCCAGCGATGCACGTGAATCTCAATGCCTGTATTGAGTGCACGCTTTGTGTGCGCGCCTGCCGTGAGGTTCAGAGTAACGACGTCATCGGCATAGCGCAGCGTGGCGCGGCTTCTAAAATCGTGTTTGATTTCGACGACCCCATGGGGGAGAGCACCTGTGTGGGCTGCGGCGAGTGCGTGCAAGCCTGCCCCACCGGTGCGTTGATGCCCGCCACGCTCATGGATCAGCAGGGCGTGGGAGACTCTCAGGCAGTGGACCGTCAGGTGGATTCGGTCTGCCCCTACTGTGGGGTTGGCTGCCAGCTGACGTATCACCTAAAAGACGACGCCATTGCCTACGTGACGGGGCGCGATGGGCCGTCAAACCAGAACCGCCTGTGTGTGAAGGGGCGTTTTGGGTTTGATTATGTCCGCCATCCTGCCCGCCTGACTATGCCGCTGATACGCCGCCCAGACGCGCCGAAAGGCCTGGATGTGGGGTTCGATCCGGCCAATCCGTTGACCCACTTTCGCCAAGCTAGCTGGAGCGAAGCGCTGGATGCCGCCGCCGGCGGCCTGTTAACGCTTAAACAGCAACACGGCCCCCAGGCGCTGGCGGGGTTTGGCAGCGCCAAATGCACCAACGAAGAGGCCTGGCTGTTTCAGAAGCTCGTACGTACCGGGTTTGGCAACAACAATGTCGATCACTGCACGCGACTTTGTCATGCAAGCTCCGTGGCCGCGTTGATGGAGTGTTTGGGATCCGGTGCCGTCACCGCCTCGTTTATGCAGGCGCTGGAAGCGGATGTGGTGATCCTCACCGGCTGCAACCCGGCGGTGAATCACCCCGTGGCGGCCACCTATTTCAAGCAGGCGGCCAAACAGGGCACCGAGATCATTATTCTCGACCCGCGCGGCCAAGCGCTGGACGCCTATGCGAGCCTAAGCGTGCGCTTCACCCCGGGGGCGGATGTGGCGCTTTTCAACGCCATACTGCACGTGATTGTCGCTGAAAAGCGTTATAACGCGGCGTACATCGACGCTCATACCGAGGGCTTTGAAGCGCTGAAACGCAATGTCGATCAGAGCACACCCGAGGCGATGAGCGAGCTTTGCGGCGTGGCGCCCGAGACGATCCGCGACGTGGCGCGCCGCTACGCTACGGCCGAAAACGCGATGATTTTTTGGGGTATGGGGGTCTCGCAGCACACCCATGGTACCGATAACGCCCGCTGCCTGATTTCGTTGGCGCTCGCCTGCGGCCATACGGGGCGTGCTGGCACCGGGCTGCACCCGCTGCGCGGGCAAAACAACGTGCAGGGCGCCTCAGATGCGGGCTTAATCCCCATGGTGTTGCCAGACTACCAGCCGGTGGGCGATGCTCAGCTGCGCGCTGCTTTTGAAGCGCTTTGGCAAACGCCGCTGCCACAAACGCCGGGGTTAACGGTGGTGGAGGTGATGAACGCGATTCATGCCGGTGAGGTGCGCGGCATGTACATCCTGGGCGAAAACCCCGCGATGTCAGACCCAGATCTCACCCATGCACGGGCTGCGCTTGGCCAGCTTGAGCATCTCGTGGTGCAAGATATCTTTTTCACCGAAACCGCCCAGTTTGCCGATGTGATACTGCCTGCCTCCGCGTGGCCGGAAAAAGAGGGCACGGTCACCAATACCAACCGCCAGGTACAGTTGGGGCGTATGGCGTTACCGCTGCCCGGAGACGCCAAACCGGATGGATGGATTATTGCGCAGATAGCCGAGCGCTTCGGGCTTCGCTGGCACTACCCGCATCCCCGCGATGTTTTTGCTGAAATGCGCCAAGGGATGGCGTCGTTGAATCACATCAGTTGGGAGCGATTGCAGCGTGAGGGGTCTGTCACCTACCCATGCCCTGATGACGACGCGCTCGGCCAAGACGTGGTGTTTAGCGAGGCGTTTCCCCGCGCAGGCGGTCGAGCGAGGTTTTCCCCCGCGTGGCCGCTGCCGCCCGATGAGGCGCTTGATGAGGCCTATCCCACCGTGCTCACCACCGGGCGCCAACTGGAGCATTGGCACACCGGGTCGATGACTCGGCGCAGCCTAGTACTTGATGCACTGGAACCCGCTGCTGTTGCCAGCCTTTCGCCAGGGGAGCTCAAACGCATGGGCGTGTCACCGGGCGACACGGTCACTATTACCACACGGCGCGGTGCGATTACCCTTGCTGCCCGCATGGATACGCAGATGCCCGATGGCATGGTGTTTGTGCCGTTTGCCTATAGGGAGGCCGCTGCGAACCTGCTCACCAACCCCGCGTTGGACCCTTACGGTAAAATCCCCGAGTTTAAATATGCCGCGTGCCGGGTGACGCCAGCGGTGTGAACTCACCTGTTTGCGCGATGTTGTGCACGCGCCCCTGCACGCTAGGCCTGGGTTGCGGTATCATCAATGGCTCATGGTTTCACCAAATAACGGGGTTAGCGGGCCAATGGCGCACGGGCAGGCGGTTCAAGAAAAGGTGGTACAGGAAAAAACAGCGCAACCGAGCGTGAAACGCGTCGTCATGTTGGATAACTATGACAGTTTCACTTTCAACATTGTCCAATACCTGGGCGAGTTAGGCGCTGACGTGCTGACGCACCGCAATGATGAGATCAGTATTGCGGATATTGAAGCCCTTGCGCCCACCCATTTAGTGATTTCCCCCGGGCCTTGCACGCCAAGCGAAGCGGGGCTTTCCATGGAAGTGATTCATCACTTCGCCGGTCGACTTCCCATTTTGGGCGTGTGCTTAGGGCATCAAGCCATTGGACAGGTTTACGGTGGCAAGGTGGTACGCGCGCCGCAGGTCATGCACGGCAAAACCTCCGCTATTGAGCACACCGGCCAGGGCGTTTTTGCCGGGCTTGAAAATCCCTTGGAAGTGACGCGTTACCACTCGCTGATCGTGGAAAAAGAGAGCCTGCCCGAGTGCTTGGAAATCACCGCCTGGACGAGTGACGACGATATCACCCCGGGGCTCATTATGGGGCTGCGCCACCGTAAGCTTGATATTGAAGGCGTTCAGTTCCACCCCGAATCGATTTTGACCCGTCAAGGCCATGAATTATTGGCTAATTTTCTCAAGCGCGCTTGACCGCCCACCCTTAACTAAGAGGCTCACGTTTTCATGCAGATGCGAGACGCTATTCACGCGGTAATGTGCCGCGAAGATCTCTCTTTCGATGCGATGCACGCGCTGATGCGCCAGATCATGACCGGCGAGGCAACCGATGCTCAGATTGGTGGCCTGCTTGTGGGGTTGGCCATGAAGGGTGAAAGCGCTGTGGAAATCAGTGCGGCGGCAAAGGTGATGCGTGAGCTGATGAATCGCGTGGAACTTACCGCCGATAACGTGGTGGATATCGTGGGTACGGGCGGCGATGGGGCCAATCTTTTTAACGTCTCTACGGCCGCCAGCTTCGTCGCCGCTGCTGCCGGTGCGCATGTCGCCAAACACGGCAACCGCAGCGTATCGTCCTCCTCCGGTAGTGCCGACCTTTTTGATATCGCCGGTATCTATCTCGACTTAAAGCCCGAGCAAGTTGCACGCTGTATCGCGCAAGTGGGCGTTGGCTTTATGTTTGCGCCCAACCACCACCCGGCGATGCGCCACGCGATCGGCCCGCGGCGTGAGATGGGGGTGCGCACCCTGTTCAATATTCTCGGCCCACTCACCAATCCGGCTGGCGCGCCGAACCAAGTACTCGGCGTTTACGCCCCTGAGCTTGTGCCGTTAATGGCAGAGGTTATGCAGCACTTGGGTAGCCAGCACGTGATGGTGGTGCATGCCGAAGATGGTTTGGATGAAATTTCGCTGGCCGCACCCACGCAGGTGGCGGAGCTGAAAGACGGCGCGATTCGTCAATACACCATCACGCCCGAAGAACTCGGTATTGCCCGTCAAAGCCTTGCAACGCTAAAAGCGGCTAGCGCAGAAGACAGCCTGCGGTTGGTCAAAGACTCACTAGGCGGTGAAGGCGCGGCGTCGGATATGGTCGCGCTCAATGCCGGGGCCGCGCTTTATTGCGCGGGGGTTGCCGACACGCTGAAAGAGGGTGTAATGATGGCGCAAGATGCTCAAGCCTCCAAACTGCCGTTGGAAAAGCTTAAAGAGCTCGCGCACTTTACTAGCGTTTTCAAACAATAAGCGTGATTCAACAGAAGAGAATTCCATGACACAACAGGCCACGCCCACGATTTTATCCCGCATCTTGTCGCGTAAGGACGAAGAGGTCACTGAGCGCCGCCAAGCGGTTTCCGAAAAGGATCTGCTGGCACTTGCTGAGAAACAGAGCGCCCCGCGCGGCTTTATTCGTGCACTGAATAACCGTATTGAGCGAGGCGATGCGGCGGTGATTGCTGAGGTGAAAAAAGCCTCGCCATCCAAGGGCGTTATTCGCGAGGATTTTGATCCGGCGGAGATCGCCACAAGCTATGCCGAGGGCGGTGCGGCGTGCCTTTCCGTGCTGACGGATGCGGACTTCTTCCAGGGCCATGAAGATTACCTTATGGCCGCGCGCGATGCCTGCGATTTGCCGGTGATCCGCAAAGACTTCATTACTTACAGCTACCAAGTCACCGAGGCGCGCGCCATCGGCGCCGACTGTATTCTGCTGATTGTAGCGGCCTTGGATGATGCCAAGCTTAAAGACCTTAACCAGCAGGCGACTGCGCTGGGGATGGATGTGTTGGTGGAAGTCCACAACGCCGAGGAGCTCGAGCGTGCGCTGGCGCTGGATATTAAGCTGGTGGGGATCAACAATCGTAACTTACACACCTTCGATACCAGCTTGAACACGACGTTGGATTTGCTGCCTCTTATTCCCGATGACGTGACCGTGATTACCGAGTCGGGTATCCATACCCGCGACGATATAGAGCTGATGCGCGATCATAATATCAACGGCTTTTTGGTCGGCGAAGCCTTTATGCGTGATGATGACCCCGGGATCGCCCTCAAGCGGTTGTTTTTTTAACCTGCCGGTTGAGCACCATCACGGTGAGTGCTGGCAGAAATGTCACGGTCACAAAGGCCGTGCCCAGTAAGCCAAAAAGGACGATGGTGCCGACGCCGCGATAGAGCTCGGTACCCTCACCGGGTAAAAAAACCAGCGGCGACAACCCGCACAGCGTGGTGAGGGTCGTCATGGCAATGGGGCGAAGGCGGCTGGCCACGGCGTTGTAGACCGCCTCAGTGACGTTAGACATACCGGCGCGTAAATTGGCACGGGCTTGGTGCACGACCAAAATAGGGTTGTTAACGACGGTTCCCATCAAAATTAAAAAGCCCAGCATCGTAATCATGTCAAACGGTTGGCTAATTGCCTTGATGCCAATCAGCGGTAACCATCCCCCTAGTGTATTCATCAGCCATAACCCCACAATGCCGCCTGCGGCGCCCAATGGGATGGTCGCTAAAATCAGTAGCGGGTAGCCCCAGTGGGCAAAAATGGCTACTAGCAGTAAATATACGATGGCCAGGGCGATGAGCGCGTTGTCCGTCAGTGCTTCTCGCGTTGCGTCTAACTGATTGCCAGCACCGGTGATGGTGACATCGAGTGTTGCCGGCAAGTCTTGGTTATCGCGCAGGTATGTAATGATTTCGCGCTGGGTACGCTCAATGCCGGCTTCTAAGGCGACGCTACGCGGTGGGATAATATTCAGCGTCACGCTGCGCCGCCCGTCGACCCGGCGTAGCGTGGAGGTCCCCACGGTTTCGCGAATCTCTGCCAATGTATTGAGCGGCACGCTAAACCCTTGAGGAGTATGAACGGGCAGCGTGGAGAGTCTATCAAGGTCTATATCGCCGCCGTCAGGGCCATAGCCGTAAAGGTCGATCTTCTCGTCGCTGAGATAAAAATCATCTAGATAAGCGCCATTGGTCAGCACCGCGATAGTGGTGCCGAGGTCGTCGGTGTCGATGCCAAGCTCAGCGGCGCGTGTCCAGTTCGGGGTTATTTCAATTAACGGCTGACCAAGCTCCAACGCGGAAGGGCGCGATTGGATACGCGGATTATCGAATACCTGCTGAGCGCGCTGATAAATTGCATTGGCAGCGGTGTAGAGTTCGTTTAGATTGTTGCCCGCGATATCTAGTGTAATGCTGCGTGTGCCCCCGTCATTACTGGAAATGATCGAGCCGCGGGCAGCAAAAGCACGCATATCGGGGTAAGCCCCAAAGCGTGTTGTCAGGGCCTCCATTAACGCTTCGATGTGCGCGGGGTCGATGGTTTCAGCGATAATACGCAAGCTTTGAGCTTCCGCTTGAATGCCCATGGTACGAATCGGCGGCACATCGGTTTCACCGCGCGTGAAAGCCTCAGGCGATGCCCCGACGTGCGGTTCAAGCTCGCGTTGAAGGGTTTGCGCAATCTCATCCATGGTCGCTAAGTTGTAGCTTGCCGGGGCGTTCATACTGGCAAACGTTTTGGCTTCTTCGCCTTCGGGAAGGTACGCCGCCGGTGGCGTTAGCCCAATGAAAATCGCAAGACCCCCGGCTATTCCTGCACTTACCGCAGCAAAGCGGCGCGGTGCATTTCGCGTCATTTGTTCAACCATCCAGAGGCAAGCGCGCATCCATCGGGGTTGCTTGGTGACGTTGTCATTGCCGCGAAAATCCAGGTGCGCTCCAAGTGATGGAATCACGGTAACCGCGACGATCATCGAGACCAGAATGGCGGTGGAAATCGCCACGGCGATATCCGAATAGAGCTGCCCGGCTTCTTGCTGGATGAAGAAGATCGGTACAAAAACCAAGATGGTGGTGAGCGTCGAGGCCAGTACACGGCGGGCCAGACTTGCCTTACGCCTTCCAATGCAGCATCAAAACGCGAGAGTCCTTTTCGCCGCTGCGACTCGATGTTTTCCAGCACCACGATCGTGTTATCAATGGTCATGCCGATGGCAAAGGCCACCCCGGCTAATGAAATGACGTTCAGCGTCCGGCCAGCGAGCAGCAGCCCAAGAAAGGCGGCGATGGTGCAGATAGGGATGCCGATGACCCCGGCGAGCGTAGCGCGGCCGGAGCGTAAGAACGCAAACATCACCAATGTAGCAAAAAGCGCGCCTAACCCCAGGTTGACCCAAACGTTCGCAATCGAGGCTTCCACATAGCGCACATCGTCGCTTGAGAGGGTCATCTGCATTCCTTGCGCATGCAGTAAGCCTTCGTTGAGTGCGTTTACCTCCTCACGCATGGCACGCTTGATATCGATGACGTTGGCGCCCGCCTCGCGACGCACCTGCACGCTTAGCACCGGCTCACCGGATGCGTTGTAAGCACGAGAGGTCAGCTCAGCGTAGGATTGCTGCACTTTGGCTACGTCACTTAAACGAACCAAAGCGTCGCCGCGGCGAGCCAGAATGAGTGACTCAAGGCTTGCTACGTCGTTAAACCGGCCCACCGTGCGCAGCAAATAGCGGCGTTTTCCGCTTTCTAAGCTGCCGCCCGAGACGTCTTGGTTGTGCGCACGAAGTGCCTGTTGCACATCGCTAATGCTGAGATCGCGGGCGACCAGCGCCTGTGGGTCGATGAGTAGCTGTACTTGGCGTTCAGCACCACCAGAAACCGTGACTTCTGACACGCCATCCACGCTTTCCATGCGCGGACGTACGTTATCTTCGAGGTAGTCGCGCATTGCCGGCATGTCTAGTTGGCGCGGGTTACCTTCGCGGGGGGCAACGTTGTAGTACATAAACGCATTCGCCGAAAACGAGTTGGCGACGATACGAGGCTGGTCAACGTTAGTGGGGTAGGAGGGGACTTGGCTGAGGGCATTATTCACCCGAATTAACGTCTCGGTCAGATCGACGCCGAACGGGAATTCGAGCTCAACTTCCGCGCTGCCGCTGTTCGCGGTCGATTCCATGCGTTGCAGGTTGGGTACGTTGCGCAGGTACTCTTCTTGCTCTATCAAGATGTCTTTTTCGATGTCCTGCGGGGTAGCGCCTGGCCATTGTGTCTCTACGCCGACCACGCGAGTTTCAAGGTCGGGAATCATTTGCACGGGAATACGCCAAATAGCGGCAATACCCAAGATCAGTATGATCAGCGTCACTACGCTGACAAGGATGCCGTGTCGGATAATGGCAGCGAACATGCAGCGAATAACTCCTTACTTGTCGCTTAAGGACACGCGCTGTCCTTCTTCTAAGCGTTCGTTGCCGACCACGATCACGCGGTCATCGATGTTAAGCCCCTCTTCTATGGCGACTTTGCCCGCATGACCGTTGCCAAGCTCGACACGCTGTTCATTTGCACGCCACTCGTTATTCTTTCGTTTCACGAGCCATACGCTTACGCTGCCATCAGGGCGACGAATCAACGCGTCACGCGGGACACTGGGGCCGTTGCCTGCGGTAAGTGTTAAACGTCCCGTTGCCGCCATTCCTGGCAGCATAGGTGAGGATGTATCTAGCGTGGCGCGTAGCAAAAACTGCCGAGAAGGTGCCTCTTGGGGAATCGTGGCGTTCATGGTGGCCGTATGCCACTGCTGATTACCTTCAAGGCGAATCTCAAGTGTTGCTTCTTTTAAGCGGGGGTAGACGGATAACGGGATCGGGAACTCAAGCTTTAAGGAGTCAAGGTCCACTAGCGTCAATAAGGTATCACCGGGGTCGACCCATTCGCCTATTTCGGCGTCGCGTTCAATGACCATGCCGTCAAATGGCGAGTGTACCTGGTGGCGCTCAAGGCGAAGCTTGGCGAGCTCAGCGCGAGCTTGTTGCGCATCAAGGGTCGCTTCTGCGGCGGCAAAGGTACTTTCACGTTGGCGTAGCTCACTAGCAGCGATATTTTGCCGCGCTGACAGCTGGTTAGCCTCATTAAGACGTCGGCGGGCGTCATCGCGCTCGGCGCGGGCTTGCGCGACGTCGGCTTGGATGCGCTGGGCTTCTAAGGTGATTTCCCGCGAATCCAGTGTTAACAGACGTTGTCCCTGGTTAACGCGCTCTCCAAGCGCAATGGATAACGTATCGACCTGCCCGGCTTCCGCGCTGGAGAGTTGCGAAATGCGCTCGGCGGTAACGCTGCCGGTGACTGAAAGCACTTCAAGGCGTTCACTGTCGCGTACCACATAAGTTTCAACGCGTGCGTCTTGCGCCGCCACGAGTGGAGCCGTCGTCAGCAAGCCGGCTAATGTCATGGCAAGGAGGGCGCGAACCCCGTGTTTTTGTCGGGGCCCGCCGGTTAGCTTTAACAAAATCACTCCTCATTCAGGGCGCTGGGCATGATCATGCCAGACATGCGCGCTTAAGCCGCGTTGGATGCCTCAACGCTTGAGCAGTGTAAGCAGCGCCTGCAACGGGTGCGGCAACGTTTGTGCCGAGAAGCGTTTGGCCTGACTGCGACAGGAGTAGCCGGTGGCCAGTAACTTGCCGGTGTTATCCTGCGCTTCCACCTGCGGCTGCCAAGACTGAGCGTAGATCGTCTTTGAGGTTTCTACATTGCGCGTTTCATGACCGTAAGTGCCGGACATGCCGCAGCAGCCAGTGGCAACAAGATCTAATTCTAAACCAAATGCCGCAAACACCTGCTGCCACGCCTTGGGGCTACCCGGCGCGTTGGTTTTTTCGGTGCAGTGCGAGAGCAGTTTAAAGCCGGGGTCTGTGAGTGATAACTTACTCGGTATGAGGCTATTGACGCGAGTCACAAGCCACTCTTGCAGCATCAGTACGTCGGGCACAACGTCAGCCCCGAGCGACTTCACGTACTCTTGGCGGTAAGTCAACGTCATCGCCGGGTCGATGCCCACCAACGGCACTTCAAAGCGTGAAAGAGTGCGCAGTCGCTCGGCTTGCTTCCCGGCGGTGCGCTCAAAAGCGCCCAAAAATCCCTGTACGTGCAGCGGCTTGCCGTTGGCTGAGAAAGGCATCACGAAAACGCGAAGACCCAGGCGGGAAAGTAACTCCACGATGTCGATAACGACTTTGGCCTCAAAGTGAGTGGTAAAGGCATCTTGCACCAGGATCACGCTATTGGCGCGCTGCTGTTCGGTCAGCAGGGAAAGCGCCGTGGGTGTTGCCTCCGCGACGCCCCAAGCGCGCAGCTGTTTTTTAACGCTGGCGCGAGAGAGAGCGGGGGAATCACTGATGCCCAGGCCTTTGGTCATCAGATGATCGACCCACTTCTGGCCTAATAGCGTGTTATACAACGGCGCGATGCGGGCCATGGCCGGTAGCATCCGTTCGGTGCCGCCGACCAAGTAGTCGCGAAGCGGGCGTAGATAGCGACCGTGGTACACCTCTAAAAACTGTGAGCGAAACTGCGGCACGTTGACTTTTACCGGGCACTGCCCCGCGCACGATTTACACGCTAAACATCCTGCCATGGCGTCGTACACCTGGTGGGAATAGTCGTGATGGCGGCGCTTACTCAGGGTGTTCATCGCACGATGCGGGAAGCCTTTTATAAAGCCCCAGCCGCCCTCAGCTTTTTTCTTGCGCGACTCTTCGACCACGTCGATGCCCGCGTCTTGCTGCAGACGCAACCATTCGCGAATCAGACTGGCGCGACCTTTGGGGGAATGAACGCGGTCGCGGGTAGCCTTCCACGACGGGCACATCGGGTCGTCGACATCGTAGTTGTAACAGGCGCCGTTGCCATTGCAGTAGACCGCTGCGTCATATGCCTGCCAGGCACGTTCATCAATGGTGCGGTCAAGCTCTCCGCGGGTGGTAACACCGTCAATGGTTAACAGCGCCGGGTCGCTGTCTTTGGCGATTAACGTTTCGGGGCTTGCTGAAGGCGCCAGCGGCGAGGCGATCTTGCCGGGGTTGAGCTGGTTGTAAGGGTCAAATGCCGCCTTAACACGCTGCAAGCTGGGGTACAGCTCACCAAAGAACTTAGGGCTGTACTCGGAGCGCACGCCCTTGCCGTGTTCGCCCCAGAGTAGGCCGCCGTACTTTTGTGTGAGTGTCACGACTTCATCAGACACCTGGCGAATCAGCGTTGCCTGCTCGGGGTCTTTCATATCGATGGCAGGTCGCACGTGCAAAACGCCGGCGTCCACGTGGCCGAACATGCCGTAGGAGAGCCCGCGGGCATCTAAGGCGGCGCGAAACTCAGCGATGAAATCCGCTAAGTGCTCAGGCGGCACAGCGGTATCCTCGACAAACGGAATGGGGCGCTTTTCTCCCTGCACGTTGCCCAAAAGGCCCACCGAGCGCTTGCGCATACCGTAAACTTTCTGGATCTGCGCGCGGCCTTCGGCCAGGGTAAAGCCGAGCCGCTCAACCGTGTCGTCTTGCTCAAGGTGGTGGGTAAAAGCTTGCACGCGCTCGGCCAGCCGCTCGGGATCGTCGTCGTTAAATTCGATCAGGTTGATGCCGCGAATCGCCGTGGTGCTTTCGGGGAAGAATTCGGCGACGCTGTCCCAGACGAAATCCTCCATCGCGAGCAGTAAAACGGTGTCGTCGACGGTCTCGATCGAAGTGGGGCGCAGTGCCTGCGATTGGGGTGTTGACGCGTTAGAGGCCATCAACGCCTTGGCATCGCGCAGGGCGGCCATAAAGCTTGGGTAGCGCACGTTGACCAGCGTCGAGTGCTTAGGGATCGGCAGCACGTTGAGCACGGCTTCGTTGAGAAACCCAAGCGACCCCTCCGAGCCGCACAGCAAACTATTCAGGTTGAGCTCGCCGTTCTCTTCCCGCAGGTGGGCCAGGTCGTAACCGGTCAGGCAACGATTAAGCGGCGGGAATTTCGCCTCAATCAGCGCACGCTGGTTATCGATAATATCGGCAGCGGTCGCGTGAACGTGCCCAACAATACCCTCGTGCTGACACGCCGCCTGCTCGTCTTGGGTGTTAAGCGGGCGACTTTGCAAGTGCTTGCCACCTAGCAGCACGGTATCGAGCTCCAGCACGTGATGGCGTGTTTTGCCGTATTCGCAGCTACCCTGGCCGCTGGCATCGGTCGAGATCATACCGCCGATGGTGGCGCGATTAGAGGTGGATGTATCCGGAGCAAAGAAAAGCCCGTGGGGCTTTAATGCATCGTTTAACTGATCTTTCACCACGCCGGCCTGAACGCGCACGCGGCGATTGTCGACATCAATGTCCAGAATGCGGTTCATGTGGCGTGAGACATCCACCACGATGCCATCGGTAAGCGACTGCCCATTAGTGCCGGTGCCGCCCCCGCGCGGTGTCAGTGCCACGTTGCGGTGCGGCACTTGCGCGGCGAGTTTGGCTAGGCGGGCTAAATCTTCGGCGTGCTTGGGGAATACGGCCGCCTGGGGCAGGCGCTGATAGATCGAGTTGTCGGTGGCCAATACCGTGCGGTTGGCGTAATCCGGGGCGATTTCGCCGTCAAAACCGCTGGCTTTCAGCGCTTCAAGAAAGCGCACATAGTCGCCGCTCACGCGCTCGAGGGAAACGTGTTGAGAATCCAGGGATGCAATCATAATTGATCAGACCGTCACTGCCGAAAGCGGAAAAAGATAAGGCCGCTACTTTACCGCAGCGACGCCGACGCTGCACCTGGCGGCATTATGCTTCGCCGAGCGCTTCCTTAACCAACGCGGCAGAGGAGTCCGACATAGGCAGCGATAACGCCAACTCGTGGGCGCGCGGTGACATTTTACGCCAGGTTTTTTGCACGATGCGAACCATGTGGCCGTGTTCCACCTTGCGCGAGAAATCGGCAAAATAGTTCTCAAGAAACACTAAGCAGGCGCAGTCTTCCAATGCCTGAACCTCTTGGTCACGTCCGAGGCCTTTTTTGCCGATCATCGCTGCGACACGCTCGGCATCCTCGGTGGCGTAACCGGCTTCCTGCATCAGTTGGGCGGTGGTCTCGCCCGCCCGCTTGCCCTGGTCGCGCCGCCAGGTCAAGTAGCCCACCCGCCCTTTGTCATACTCGTCACGGGGCACCTGCCAGCGCTGCAGGTGTTGCGCACGCACGGCAAGGCACAATAGCTCGCTAGGGGCGTCGTAAACATGCGCCAGCCACCTGCTCATTCGCTGGGCGTAGGCCAGTTCCTGAGGCATCGACGAGCCATCGTCAAGCGTTGTCGAACGCGGGTCCTGAGCGTGTAGTGCATCAATGGCGGCGAGGGTGTGTTCAAAAGCGGTGGTCATAATAATGGTACTCGGCGAAAAATATCTCAGTAGGTTGACGAGAAAAAACGCCAACCTCAACTACTGCATGAAGAAAGGTTTGCTATTAATGCTCAAAGGTACTTTTTTAACCTCGTTATAGGCATTAAATGCGCGCTTATATCGCCAACCAGCGGCGTGCCCCATGGTTCCTCGCCGCGCTTTTGCCTACAATGGGCGCCTTTGATGCGGCTGTTTGCGCCGTATATTTTACTGATTTCAGGCCAAGGGATAACTCATGCTCGATCCGAAACTGCTGCGCGATGATCTTGATGCGGTAGCGCTTAAGCTGGCGCGCCGTGGCTTTGTGCTGGACAAAGAGGAGCTTTCGACGCTTGAGTCGCGCCGCCGAGAGCTGCAAACGCAAACCGAACAGTTACAAAACGAGCGTAACACTCGCTCTAAAGCGATTGGGAAAGCGAAGGCCAACGGGGAAGATATCCAACCGCTACTGGATGAAGTCAGCGATTTGGGCGAGCGTCTTGATGCGGCAAAACGTGAGCTGGCCTCCGTTCAGGATGATTGGGAGGACGTCGTTAGCGGTATTCCCAACCTGCCCCACGAGAGCGTCCCTGATGGCGAGAGTGAAGACGATAACGTCGAGCTGCATCGGGTTGGTGTGCCGCGTGAGTTTGATTTTGAGGTGCTGGATCACGTTGATCTGGGTAAGAAATCGGGCTATCTCGATTTTGATTTGGCAGCGAAGCTAACTGGGGCGCGTTTTGCCGTCATGCGCGGGCCGGTGGCGCGCCTGCACCGGGCGCTGGCGCAGTTTATGTTGGATACCCAAACCCAGCAGCACGGCTATGAAGAGTGCTATGTGCCGTACATGGTCAATCGCGACTCGCTGATGGGGACCGGCCAACTGCCGAAATTCGGCGACGATTTGTTCAAGCTCAACGATGAGCGCGAATACCACCTGATTCCGACCTCCGAGGTGCCGTTGACCAACTTCGTGCGCGATGAAA
Organism: Vreelandella salicampi; assembly: GCF_013415105.1. Taxonomy (GTDB): domain Bacteria; phylum Pseudomonadota; class Gammaproteobacteria; order Pseudomonadales; family Halomonadaceae; genus Vreelandella; species Vreelandella salicampi. The sequence goes on along the minus strand of NZ_JACCDF010000007.1, from coordinate 86,596 downwards.
TCGTCGAGCAGGCGGCGCTGCCCATGAAGCTGACCGCCCACACGCCGTGTTTTCGGGCGGAGGCGGGAGCCCACGGACGCGATACCCGCGGCATGATTCGCCAGCACCAGTTCGATAAAGTCGAGATGGTACAAATCGTCGAGCCAGAGAAAAGCTACGACGCACTGGAAGAGATGCGCGGCCATGCGGAGGCGATTTTACAGGCGTTGGAGCTACCGTATCGCGTGGTGACGTTGTGCACCGGCGATATGGGCTTCGGCGCGGCGAAAACCTACGATTTAGAGGTATGGCTGCCAAGTCAGGATACCTATCGCGAGATTTCGTCGATTTCTAACTGCGAAGACTTCCAGGCCCGGCGCATGAAGGCACGCGTGCGGATACCCGACGTTAAAAAGCCGCAGCTTTTGCATACCCTAAACGGCTCGGGCTTGGCCGTGGGGCGCTGCCTGCTGGCGGTGCTGGAAAACCACCAGCAGGCAGATGGCTCGGTGACCATTCCCGCGCCGTTGCAGCCTTATATGGGCGGTGTGCACACCATCGCGCTGTAAGCCTTTTTAAGCGTTACTCTTTAAGCGACCACTCGACGTTAACCCCGGCATCGATGCGAATGGTGCCGGGGCGATATTCGCTCTGGGGGGCTCCTGCGCCGGTGGCGTCGCTGCGCTCTGCGCTCATCGCCATCATCCGTGGCTGAAACGAGGGCGATTGGGTTTCTTCGATACGCATCACGCTACTTAACTGGGTGTCGAGTGTTTTAGCCATTAGGTTGGCCTTATGGCGGGCTTTTTCTAGCGCCTTGACCAAGGCTTCATCGGTTGCGGCGTCGCGGTTTTGCAGGTCAAATTCGACCCCTTCAAGGCGATTAACCCCAGCGGCTACGAGCGCGTCGAGAATCTCGCTGACACGGTCAATATTTTTAAGCTCAACGGTTACCGGGCGCTCTACGCGTGTGCGTTTGAGTGTCTCGCGCTCGCCGTTGTCGCGTGCGTTGTGTACCTGCTGCGGGGTGATATTAAGCGAACCAGCGGTGATCGCATCGCGTGCCACACCGTGCTCTTCTAAGGTGCGAATCAGCTCGCCCGCGCGCTTTTCTAACTGTTGGCGCGCATCACTCAGCGCCGTTGGGTTTTCTTCTTCTAGCTGATTGATTATCGGTGTGTCTTCCCACAAACGGGCGCTTAATGTCGCTTTATCCGGCGCGACGTCTACGTAGGCATCCGCCGTGACGCGAAGGCGCGGCGTTTCGTCCGTTATCGTCTCGTTGGCTTGAGCTGAGTAGGCGAAGGCAAAAAAGGCCAAACTCGTGCCGAGCAGAAGGTGTTGTAGGTGGCGTTTTAGTGCAGTTGAGATCGTCACAGGGCGTTTCCTAGAAGAGTGGATGAATAAGTAAAGCGGCTATATTGAGCGCTATGGGCATAGAAAGTTCTTAGATGAATAACAGGATTTGTGCAAACTCGCCGTTACCGCCATGATAAGTGAACAAAAGTCTAAGGAAGGGGTTATGCCCAAATTGAGCGAAGAGAACGAGCGCTTGGAGAACTATCGAAGCATGCCGCTGAATGCAACGCTGTCGTTGGCGGCGTTAGTGGTGATTGTGGCAGGGATGAAAGCCGGCTCGAGTTTATTGGTGCCGCTATTGTTAGCGTTTTTTATCGCAGTGGTATGTACCTCGCCGGTGCAGTGGCTTCATCGCTGTGGGCTACCCATGCGAGCGGCGGTATTTTTAACCCTACTAGTGCTGCTCGGCTTGGTCTCGCTTTTAGGGCTATTGGTGGTGAATAGCTTTAGTACTTTTGTTAATTCACTGCCGGATATTGAAACGCGCCTTTATGAAGCCTATTGGAGCGTGCTGAATAGACTCTCAGACATGGGGCTTGCGATTGACCCTGATCAGCTTAATTCGCTGTTTGATACGCAAAGCGGTACGACCTGGGTGCCCGCCATCCTTAGCGAGATTGGCAATTTGTTTATGCAAAGCATCATCGTCTCGCTGTTGGTGGTCTTTATGATGTTCGAGACGCTCAATTTTCGCGACAAGGTGTCACTCGCACTGGAGAATCCTGTGCCCAGCTTAAAACGTTTCGCTGAGTTCAGCCGTACTTTTAAACGTTATCTTGCGGTGAAAACCATCATTAGTTTGGCCACGGCCGTTTTGGTTTGGCTTTCTTGCCTGCTGGTTGGCGTCGAATTTCCTCTGCTTTGGGCCGTATTAGCTTTCGCGCTTAATTTTATACCCAATATTGGCTCGGCGATTGCGGCGGTACCGCCGGTGTTGCTGCTGTTGGTGTCGCAGGATGGCGGCGTGTGGCAGGCGTTTTTGCTCTCGCTGGCCTATCTCGGGATCAACTTTGTGTTGGGGAATTTAGTTGAGCCCCGCTTGATGGGGCGGGCGCTTGGGCTTTCCACCTTGGTGGCGTTTGTCTCATTGGTGGTGTGGGGGTGGATTTTTGGTGCTGCGGGGATGCTGTTGTCGGTGCTTTTAACCATGACGCTTAAAATTGCCTTGGACAGTCACCCGCAAACCCGTTGGATGGCGCACCTTTTAGGCCCAGGAACGCGCTTCAGCGAACAGAAAAGTGATCGCTTGCGTGACGCCGATAAGCCCCCGCTCAAGCGTGAGCATTAAGCGCGCAAAAAGGCTTCAATAGGCAATAAAAAGACCGCCAGCGCGGCGGTCTTTCTCAATCAAAGCTAACTCAGCGAGGTTTGCTCAGTACGCGTTCAAGCGTTCTGGTCGATGAACTGCGTTAGTTGAGACTTGGATTGAGCGCCTACCAGTGAAGCGACTTTCGTGCCCGATTTAAAAAGCATAACGGTGGGTACACCGCGCACCCCTTGTTCAGCGGCAATTTCAGGTGCGTCGTCGACGTTGATGCTGACAACTTTTAGGCTGTCATCGCGTTCACTGGCAACTTCATCTACCACCGGAGCCATGACTTTGCAGGGGCCGCACCAAGGGGCCCAGAATTTCAGCAGCACGGGCTGTTCGGCGTTTAGAACTTCTTGCTCAAAATTGGCGTTGGTGACATCAACATTGGACATGGGCTTCTCCTGTTTTACTAAGTGAAAGCGCTCTTGCACCGCGCCAAACCCATCAATGTTAGCGACCATGGCAAGGGCTGGCAAATATGCAGTGGAAAATCGTTACCGACATAGCGCCATGCGCGATAAAATTGGTTATACTATAAAGATATTATAAGCTTGTTTTATATACTATAAGTTTTTATTTTTGGGGCTGGCTACGTTTGGTAGCGACTCAATATCGATGGCTCAAAGGGCGACGCTATGAAGCTACAACAACTACGTTACATCTGGGAAGTTAGCCGTCACAACCTCAATGTGTCGGCGACAGCGCAGAGCTTGTTTACTTCACAACCCGGCATTTCCAAGCAAATTCGCTTATTAGAAGATGAGCTCGGTGTTGAAATCTTTGCCCGCAGTGGCAAGCACCTTACGCGCGTTACCCCTGCTGGGCGGGCAGTTATTGAGCTTGCCGGGCAAGTGCTGCGCTTGACCGATAACATCAAAGAAGTGGCGCAAGAGCATAGCGACGAGCGCCGCGGCAGCTTGGCGATTGCAACCACGCACACGCAAGCACGCTACGCGCTACCGCCGATTATTACCGAGTTTACGCAAAAATACCCCGATGTCGCACTGCACATGCAGCAGGGCACGCCTAAACAAATCGCCCAAATGGTGAGCGAAGGACAGGCAGATTTTGCCATTGCGACGGAGTCGCTGGAGCTTTTCACCGACCTGGTGCTGCTGCCGTGTTATCGCTGGAACCGTTGCGTGCTGGTGCCCAAAGGCCACCCGCTGGCAAATCTCGACGGCCGATTAACGCTAGAGGCGTTGGCTGAGTATTCCTTGGTGACCTATGTGTTTGGTTTTACCGGTCGCTCGCAGCTAGATGATGCTTTTAAAGCCAAGGGCTTAACCCCTAATGTGGTGCTGACCGCCGCCGATGCAGACGTGATCAAAACGTACGTGCGCCTCGGTATGGGCGTGGGAATCGTGGCCCATATGGCGGTTGACCCCGAGCAGGATACTGACCTTGTAGCGCTGGAGGCCGGGCACTTGTTTGAAAGCTCCACCACCAAAATCGGGATTCGCCGGGGTACCTTCATGCGTGGCTATATGTACGATTTCTTAGAGCGGTTTGCGCCGCACCTCACGCGTGATCGTGTTGATTCGGCGTTAACCGCAGGCCCGCGTCACGAGCAGGCGCTGTTTGATGAAGTTGAGCTTCCCGAATATTAATACTTAATCCCTGGCAAAATATATAAAGCCCCGTCCCTGCGTATGGCAGGAGCGGGGCTTATTTATGCGCTAACCCTAGGCAGTTCAGTGTTGCAGATGCAGCCCGCACTCGCGTTTTTCTTCCACCTTAGTGGGGTCGAAGTAGTCAAAGTTGTTGGGTAAACCGTGTGCTTGCAGGTAGTCGTACATATCTTTGGCCCGCCAATGAAGCACCGGCGCGACTTTTAATAAACCGCTCTCGCTTTGGCTGACCGGCTGCATCTTGGCCCGTTCTGCGGTGTCTTCGGCGCGTAGCGCGGTAAACCACACATCAGGCTGCACTTCGCTCAGCGCACGCTCAAACGGCTCAATTTTGACTTCTTGCGTGAAGTCATCGTGGCGCGGGTCGTCAACGCCGGGGAAGGGGCCTTCCAGTGCTTCACGGTGGGCGCGGGTGCGCCGCGGCAGATAGGTGATGATATTGAGGTTGAGCTGTTTAATCACTTCATCGGCAAAGCGGTAGGTCGCCTCGGTATTGTAGCCGCTATCCATCCACACAATGGGGATATTGGGGTTGGCCTGCGTCACCATGTGCAGGATGACGGCTTCAAAAGGGCGAAAATTCGTCGTGCAGATGGGCCGCTGGCCTTGCTGCATGGCCCATTCAACCAATGCTTGCGGCTGGTGGCCCAGCGTTTGGTTGATGTCGTCTAGGTCGAAAGCCGTGGAGGATGGCGTGGGCATTTTGTCTCCTTGGTGTCATGCGAAAAGAGCATAAGGGTTTGTGCCGACAGGCTACCAAAAGCCAATCCCTTCTCCCCAATACCGTTTTGTTTGGGTTTTATATTTCTTTTTGATTTAGATTTTTTGTTTCTTATTCCAAAGAGGATATGAGGTGGCAGATTTTATCCAGCGTCTCGGTGTACTCTGCCCCGCCTTCTGAGTCAGCCACCAGGCCGCCGCCGCCCCATAGATGCAAGGTGCCGCCATCGGCTATCACGGTACGAATCGCAATTGAGGTATCCATGCTGCCGCGCACATCCACATACCCGAGGCTGCCGCAGTAAACGCTGCGTTGGCAGGGCTCTAGTTCGTTGATAATCTGCATCGCGCGAATTTTGGGCGCCCCGGTAATCGAGCCGCCGGGGAAGGCGGCCTTGAGCAGTGCCAGTGGCGAATGCTGGGGTGAGAGCTTCCCTTGTACCACGCTGACCAAGTGGTGAACGTTGGGGTAGCTTTCGAGTTCGCACAGCTGCGGCACGCGAATACTGCCCGGCTGGCATACCCGGCCCAAATCGTTGCGCAGCAAATCCACAATCATCACGTTCTCAGCGCGATCTTTGCGACTCGTTAAAAGTGCCTGGGCAAGGGCTTGGTCTTCAGATGGCGAGCTTCCGCGCGCGCGCGTGCCTTTAATCGGGCGGGTTTCGACCTGGCCGTGGCGTGACTGAATAAACCGTTCGGGCGAAAGTGAAAGAACGGCTTTATCGTCCCAGGCCATAAACCCTGAAAAGGGCGTCGGCGTGGCGTGGCGCAGGCGCAGATACGCCGCCCAGGTCTCCCCGGTAAATCCGGCGGAAAAGCGTTGGGCGAGGTTGATCTGGTAGCAGTCGCCGGCGCGGATATAGTCCTGAACGCGAGCAAAGCGTTCTAGGTAATCCGCCTGTGTTAGCTCGGCCTGAAACGGTGTGGTCAGTGAAAAGGCAGCGCCGCGAGGGGCAGGCTGCGCCAGCCAGCGTTGTACGTGTTCACGTCGAGCGTCGCTTGCGATAAGCCATGCCTGGGCTTTTGCGTGATCGACGATGATGGACCAGTCATAAAGCCCTAGCCGCGCCTGAGGCAGTGTTGTCGATGCTGGGCGGCGGCTCGCTACAGCCTGGGTCTCGCGGCCTAAGTCATAGCTCCAATAACCCATCAGCCCGGCGGTAAACGGTAGCGTGCTCTCCGGCACTTCCACGTCAAGCTGCTCCAGCAGCCAAGCTTGATGGGCAAACGCATCGCCGCCCACATCCTCAGGCGGCGCCAGTGTTTGGCTCTCAATCCTTGAATAGCCTTCTGTATCCACGCTCAGCGTCGCCAGCGGGTCGCTGCTCATAATATCGTAGCGCCCTGTCGCTACCGGCCGGCCGCTATCCAACAGAACGGCGCCAGGCCGTTGCCGCAGTTGCGCGAAAAGCGCTAGCGGATCGGAAGAGTAGGGCAAAGCAGAGATCGAGAGCGCCGTGGTCATGCAAACATCAGCCTGGACATTAAAGAGCGGCATATTTTAGAGGGCGACTCGTCGTTGCACCAGCCACAGCGCTCGACGCAATTTTCACGCAACGCGCCGAAGACGACAAGAGGGCGAAAATCGCTAGATTGTTGACATCAAGGGGTGGCGACAAAACACTCAATACAACGAAAGGTGCATAAAGTCGGCGATATCGTCTTGTTGACGCGGGAAAGTGAGAGAGCTAAAGTTTCCTCAACTTCTGATTGTCGACAATTTGATATGACACTACTTACCACGCATTCCCCGCAGCAACGCTTACAGCCTGAACGCGCCGAACCGAGCAGCGAAGACTCCTCGCCAGAAGTGCGCACGCTCGCCGAGCGGGTGTTTCATCAGCTCCAAGACGCCATTGTGCGCGGCGAAATCGCGCCGGGCAGCAAAATTACCGAGCCGGGCCTTTCGAAAACCTACGGTATTTCCCGCGGGCCGCTGCGCGAGGCGATGCGCCGTTTGGAAGCGCACCGGTTAATCGAGCGCGTACCCCATGTAGGCGCGCGTGTTGTACAGCTTTCCATGAAAGAGCTTTTAGAGCTATTCGACGTACGTGAAGCATTAGAGAGCATGGCGGCGCGCTTAGCGGCTGAAAACATGACCACAGAAGAAATAGCTGGCCTGCGTAACGTGCTGGCCGTGCATGAAAGCCAAGACGATTTAAAGCGCGGCGAAGCCTACTACCAGCGCGAGGGTGATCTGGATTTCCACTACCGCATTGTGCAGGGCAGTCATAACAAGATGCTGATGAACCTGCTTTGCGATGACCTTTATTACTTGGTGCGGCTGTATCGCACCCAGTTTAGCGCCAGCGGCTCGCGCCCGCAGCGTGCCTTTGTTGAACACCATCGCATTGTCGATGCCATTGAAGCCGGCGATGCCGAACTTTCTGAGTTATTGATGCGCCGCCACGTAAGTGCTTCTCGGGCGAACGTCGCCGACCGTTATGCGGCTACGCTGGAACATACGTCTACCTAAACCCAGACATTACTCGAAAAGTAGTTATCCGAAACCGCCACGCTTTAAAAACGTAAAAAACAGGACAGGAGACACCGCATGTCAACGCTAAAAGCGTCATCCCAAACACCGGGCGCGCGTTTTCGCGCCGCCTTAGAGGCTAACCGCCCATTGCCGATTCTCGGCGCCGTCAACGCCTATACCGCCATGATGGCAGAGCGCGTTGGCCACCAAGCGATTTATCTTTCCGGTGGCGGCGTGGCCAACGCCTCTTTCGGTCTGCCGGATTTGGGTATGACAACCATGAATGACGTGGTCGAAGACGCTCACCGCATTTGCGGTGCCACTGACGTGCCGCTGCTAGTCGACATCGATACTGGCTGGGGCGGTGCGTTCAACATCGCGCGCACAGTTAAAGAAATGCAGCGCGCCGGTGTAGCCGCCGTGCATTTAGAAGACCAGATCGCTCAGAAGCGCTGCGGGCATCGCCCCAACAAAGAGATCGTCTCCAAGCAGGAGATGGTCGACCGCATTAAGGCTGCCGCCGATGCGCGCATCGACCCGGATTTTTACCTGATCGCGCGGACTGATGCCTTCCAAAAAGATGGCTTGGATGCCGCCATTGAGCGCTCACAGGCGTGTATCGAAGCAGGTGCTGACGCGATCTTCGCCGAAGCCGTGCACACGCTGGAAGACTACAAAGCGTTCTGCGAGCGCGTCGACGCGCCGATTCTGGCCAATATCACCGAGTTTGGCGCGACACCGCTATTCTCGCAGCAAGAGTTGGGTGACGTTGGCTGCCGCATGGTGCTGTATCCGCTTTCTGCGTTTCGCGCCATGAACGCCGCCGCCCTCAAGGTCTACCAGAGCGTTCTGGATAACGGTCACCAAAAAGATGTGGTCGATATCATGCAGACCCGCGAAGAGCTCTACGACTTTTTGAACTACCACGACTTTGAGCAGAAGTTGGATGCGTTGTTCGCCGAAAAAGGCAGCAACGAATAACCCGATAACTGTTTTAGTAACGGATACGTCACCAACAATAAATCGCATCACGCTTGGCGTGATGAAGAGATACCCTTTTAAGGAGGACGCAGCATGTCAGATAAGAAAATCGGTGGTGCAGGACTACGTGGCCAAAGCGCCGGTGAAACCGCCCTATGTACTGTGGGCCAGACCGGCTCGGGCCTGACCTATCGTGGCTTTGATATCAAAGAGCTAGCGGAAAAAGCCACCTTCGAAGAAGTGGCCTACCTGCTGCTCAAAGGCAAACTGCCCAACCAGGCCGAACTTGACGCCTACATCGCCAAGCTGAAAAGCCTGCGTGGCCTGCCAGCGGCGCTGAAGAGCGTATTGGAGCAGGTCCCGAAAGACGCGCACCCGATGGACGTGATGCGCACTGGCGCCTCCATGTTGGGTAACCTGGAAACCGAGGAGAGCTTTGACGAACAGCAAGATGCCACCGACCGCTTGGTTGCTGTGCTGCCGTCAATCATCTGCTATTGGTACCGCTTCACCCATGAAGGTGTACGCATCGAGACTGAGACCGATGATGACTCCGTCGGCGCGCACTTCCTGCACCTGTTGCGCGGCGAAGCACCGAGCAAGCTGCACGCCGATGTCATGAACGTATCGCTGATTCTCTACGCTGAGCACGAGTTCAACGCTTCCACGTTCACCGCTCGCGTGTGTGCTTCGACGCTTTCCGATATCCACTCTTGCGTTACCGGCGCCATCGGCTCGCTGCGTGGCCCGCTGCATGGCGGTGCTAACGAAGCAGCGATGGAGATGATCGAGGATTGGGCGTCGCCGGAAGAAGCCGAGCGCGAAATGATGGGCAAGCTCGAGCGCAAAGAAAAGATCATGGGCTTTGGTCATGCCATCTACCGCACCTCCGACCCGCGCAACGCGATCATCAAGCATTGGTCGGAAAAACTGGCCAAAGACGTGGGCGACACCGTGCTGTATCCGGTCTCTGTGCGCTGTGAAGAGGTGATGTGGCGCGAGAAAAAGCTGTTCTGTAACGCTGACTTCTTCCACGCCAGCGCTTATCACTTCATGGGCATCCCGACTAAGCTGTTCACGCCGATCTTTGTCTGCTCGCGCGTGACTGGTTGGGCGGCACACGTCTTTGAACAGCGTGCCAACAACCGCATTATTCGCCCGAGTGCCGACTACACTGGCCCTGAGAAGAGCGAATGGGTGCCGATCGAGCAGCGCGACTGATCCGCCGCTGGATTACGTCGCCGCTTGATCCTCCTCCCGGCAGCCGAGCGCTGCCGGGAGCGGGACGAGTTTGAACCTACCCTCTCGCCGTGAGTTTTCCGCTATGAACACCGAATACCGTAAATCCCTACCCGGCACCGACCTGGATTACTTCGACGCGCGTGAGGCCGTCGACGCTATTCAGCCCGGCGCCTATGCCAAGCTCCCCTATACTTCGCGCGTGCTGGCCGAGCAGCTGGTCCGCCGCTGCGACCCGGACATGCTGACCGATTCGCTCAAGCAACTGATCGAGCGCAGGCGCGACCTGGACTTTCCCTGGTACCCGGCGCGCGTGGTCTGCCACGACATTCTGGGCCAGACCGCGCTGGTTGACCTTGCGGGGCTGCGTGATGCCATCGCCGAGAGGGGTGGTGACCCGGCGAAAGTCAACCCGGTGGTGCCGACGCAGCTGATCGTCGATCACTCGTTGGCCGTTGAACACGCCGGTTTCGAGGAGGACGCCTTCGAGAAAAACCGTCAGGTGGAAGATCGTCGTAACGATGACCGCTTCCATTTCATTAATTGGACCAAGACCGCGTTCGAGAACGTCGACGTGATCCCGCCCGGCAACGGCATCATGCACCAGATCAATCTGGAGAAGATGTCGCCGGTGGTGCAAAAGCAAAACGGCGTAGCCTTCCCCGATACCTGTGTGGGTACCGATAGCCACACCCCCATGGTTGATGCGCTAGGCGTTATCTCCGTGGGCGTGGGTGGCCTTGAAGCCGAGAGCGTGATGCTCGGCCGTGCCTCGATGATGCGCCTGCCCGATATCGTCGGCGTCAAGCTCACCGGCAAGCTGCAACCGGGTGTGACCGGTACCGACATGGTGCTGGCGATTACCGAATTCCTACGCGATTCCAAAGTGGTCGGTGCGTACCTAGAGTTCTTCGGTGAAGGCGCTGACAGCCTAACCGTGGGTGATCGCGCTACGATCTCCAACATGACGCCGGAATACGGCGCCACGGCGGCGATGTTCTACATCGATGACCAAACCATCGACTACTTAAAGCTCACCGGCCGCGACGACGAACAGGTCGAACTGGTCGAGAAATACGCCAAGCACACTGGCCTGTGGGCGAGTGACCTGAAAGCCGTCGAGTACGAGCGCGTGTTGGAGTTCGATCTCTCCAGCGTGTCACGCACCTTGGCCGGCCCTTCAAAGCCGCACGCTAAGCTTCCGACCAGCGAGCTTGTTAATCAAGGTATCGCGGTGGGTCTCGATCAGGCGCGCGAAGACGAGAAAAATGGCCTGATGCCCGATGGCGCGGTAATTATCGCGGCAATCACCAGCTGCACCAACACCTCCAACCCGCGCAATATGGTCGCGGCAGGGCTGATTGCGCGCAACGCCAATAAGCTTGGCCTGACGCGCAAGCCGTGGGTGAAGTCGTCGCTGGCGCCGGGGTCGAAAACCGTCAAGATGTACCTGGAAGACGCCGGGCTAATGAACGAGCTGGAAGATCTCGGCTTTGGCGTGGTGGCCTACGCGTGTACGACTTGTAACGGTATGTCTGGGGCGCTAGATCCCAAAATTCAGCAGGAAATCATTGATCGCGATCTTTACTCCACGGCAGTGCTCTCAGGTAACCGTAACTTTGACGGGCGTATTCACCCTCATGCCAAGCAGGCGTTTCTCGCCTCGCCGCCGCTCGTAGTGGCTTACGCGATCGCCGGCACGATCCGCTTTGATATCGAAAAGGATGTACTCGGCCATGATGCCGATGGCAACCCCGTAACGCTGAAAGACATCTGGCCCGCTGACGAAGAGATCGATGCCATCGTCAAAACGGCGGTGAAGCCCGAGCAGTTCCGTCAGACCTACATCCCGATGTTCGATCTGGATAAGAGTGCCGCAACACAAACTAATCCGCTGTATGACTGGCGCGCGCAGAGCACCTACATCCGTCGCCCGCCGTACTGGGAAGGCAAGATGTCGGGCGAGCGTAATTTGAAGGGCATGCGCCCGCTGGCGATTCTGCCTGACAACATCACCACCGATCACCTCTCACCGTCTAACGCGATCATGCTGGACAGCGCTGCAGGTGAGTATCTGGACAAAATGGGCTTGCCGGAGGAGGATTTTAACTCCTACGCGACTCACCGGGGTGATCACTTGACCGCCCAGCGCGCCACCCTCGCTAACCCCAAATTGTTCAACGAAATGGTGCGCGATCAAAACGGCGAGGTGAAGCAAGGGTCGCTGGCGCGCGTCGAGCCGGAAGGTAAGGTTACGCGCATGTGGGAAGCGATTGAGACCTACATGGAGCGTCGCCAGCCGCTGATTATTATCGCCGGTGATGATTACGGTCAGGGCTCTTCGCGCGATTGGGCCGCTAAGGGCGTGGCGTTGGCTGGTGTAGAGGCCATCGTCGCCGAGGGCTTCGAGCGTATCCACCGCACCAACCTGATCGGCATGGGCGTCATGCCGCTGCAGTTCCAATCGGGTACCACGCGCCATACGTTGAACCTGGACGGCACCGAAGTGTTCGACGTGGAAGGCAAAGCCGCACCGCGTTCGGAGCTGACGCTGGTAATTCACCGTAAAAACGGTGACGTCGAGCGCGTGCCGGTGATTTGCCGCTTGGATACCGCCGAAGAACTCACGATCTATACCGCCGGTGGCGTGCTGCAGCGCTTCGCACAGGACTTCTTGGAGTCCTCTGAGGTTACTGCTTAACGGTAGGTGAGCGTTACGTTGCTTTCTCTCACCCGGCACCTTGCGTGCCGGGTGTTTGTTATCTATTCAGCCTTGGAGTTTCTTATGTCTTCCGTTGCGCAAATTAAAATTCCCGCGACTTATATGCGCGGTGGCACCAGTAAAGGCGTTTTTTTCAACCTTACCGACTTGCCGGAAGCAGCACAAAAACCGGGCGAGGCACGCGATAAATTGCTGTTGCGCGTGATTGGCAGCCCCGACCCATACCAAAAGCAGATTGACGGCATGGGCGGGGCGACCTCGAGCACGAGTAAAACCGTGATTCTCTCCAAAAGCGAATCGCCGGGACACGATGTGGATTATCTGTTCGGCCAGGTTTCTATCGATAAGCCGTTCGTCGACTGGAGCGGCAACTGTGGCAATCTCTCCGCCGCTGTTGGCCCTTTTGCCATCAGCAATGGCTTGGTGGACTCGGCGCGCATTCCGGAAAATGGCGTCGTAGAAGTGCGCATCTGGCAGGTCAATATCCAAAAGACCATCGTTGCCAAGGTACCGATCACGAACGGTGAAGTGCAGGAAACTGGTGATTTCGAACTCGACGGTGTGACTTTCCCCGCAGCGGAAGTGCCAGTGGCGTTTATGGACCCGGCCGATGGCGAAGGTGCGATTTTCCCTACCGGTAACTTGGTCGATGATCTGGAAGTGCCGGGCGTTGGCACGTTCAAGGCGACGATGATCAACGCTGGGATCCCCACGGTATTTGTCAACGCGGCGGATGTCGGCTACACCGGCGCCGAGCTTCAGGAGGCGATCAATGGCAACCCCGATGCGTTGACCCGGTTTGAAACCATTCGCGCCTACGGTGCGCTCAAAATGGGGCTGATTAGCGACGTGGCGGAAGCCGCTAATCGTCAGCACACGCCCAAGGTGGCGTTTGTCGCCCCGCCCAAAAGCTACACCGCCTCTAGCGGCAAGGATGTCAACGCCGACGATGTGGACTTGCTGGTACGCGCACTCTCCATGGGCAAGCTGCACCACGCCATGATGGGCACTGCGGCAGTCGCTATCGGCGCGGCGGCGGCAATCGAAGGCACGTTGGTTAACCTAGCCGCAGGTGGCGGCAAGCGTCACACCGTTACGTTCGGCCACCCCTCCGGCAGTTTGCAGGTTGGCGCCGAGGCGAGCTTAATCGATGGCCGCTGGAATATCGATCAGGCGGTCATGAGTCGCAGTGCCCGCGTGCTGATGGAAGGGTTTGTGCGCGTGCCGGGGGATAGTTTTTAACTGCGCTTAATCGCCTTAAAAGCGGGCGGTTATTGGCGTCTCAGGCATTGCGACACCATACTGAAGATGAAAGCGAAAAGCCGTTTCAACCCAACGACAAGGAGCTGTGTAATGACCGCAACGTCCGAGGTGAATGAACGCCCAGAGTACGATGTCGAGCTGCAAAAAATCGCCGACTACGTCCTCAACTTTGATTCGCCATCGCCTGAGGCGCTAGATACCGCCCGCTATTGCCTGATGGATACGCTGGGTTGCGGGCTGCTGGCGCTGCGATTTCCCGAGTGTACAAAACACCTAGGCCCGCTGGTGGAGGGCACGACCGTGCCGCACGGGGCGCATGTGCCGGGCACGCCTTACCGCTTGGACCCCGTGAAAGCCGCCTGGGATATCGGCGCCACTGTGCGTTGGTTGGATTACAACGACACCTGGCTTGCCGCCGAGTGGGGGCATCCCTCCGATAACCTAGGGGCGATTCTTGCCGTCGCCGATCATCTTTCCCAGCAGCGCATTGCCAACGGTGACGCGCCGTTGACCATGAAGGATGTGCTGCATGCGATGGTGATGGCGCACGAAATTCAAGGCGTGCTGGCGTTGGAGAATAGCTTCAACCGGGTGGGGCTTGATCACGTGGTGCTGGTTAAGGTGGCCTCAACCGCGGTGGTGGCAAACATGATGGGCGCTAACCGCGAGCAGCTTCTTTCGGCGCTTTCGCACGCCTTTGTCGATGGCCAAAGCCTGCGCACCTATCGCCATGCCCCCAACGCCGGTTCGCGTAAAAGCTGGGCAGCAGGCGATGCGACGTCACGCGCGGTGCGTCTGGCGGATATCGCCATGCGTGGGGAAATGGGGATTCCCGGTGCGCTGACAGCGCCGCAGTGGGGCTTTTACGACGTGCTGTTTAGCCACAGTAACAAGGATTTGGCGACCAAACCCGAAGAGGAGCGGCGCTTTCGTTTCCAGCGCGAGTTCGGTAGCTACGTGATGGAAAACATTTTGTTCAAGATTTCTTTTCCAGCCGAGTTTCACTCCCAGACAGCTTGCGAGGCGGCGATCACGCTGCACCCTGAGGTCAAAAATCACATCGACGAGATTGACCGGGTGGAAATCACCACGCACGATTCGGCTATTCGGATTATTTCCAAGACCGGTCAACTTGCTAACCCTGCTGATCGCGATCACTGCTTACAATATATGACGGCTGTGCCGCTTATCTTTGGCGCACTGACAGCGGATCACTACGAGGATGGTTTTCACGCCGCACATCCGGAGATTGATCGGCTCAGAGAAAAAATGCAGGTGGTTGAAGATCCGCGATACTCTGAGGAGTACCACGATCCGGAGAAGCGATCAATTGCCAATGCCGTGCAGGTGTTTTTCACTGATGGCAGCGCGACCGATAAAATCGTCGTGGAGTACCCCGTCGGGCATCGCCGTCGTCGCGAAGAGGGGTTGCCGCTACTGGTGGAAAAATTTGCCCAAAATCTCGCCACGCGTTTCCCCAAGCCGCGCTGCGAGGCTATTTTGGCGCAATGCCAAAACGCCGACACCCTGGCCAATATGCCGGTGTCGACGTTTATGCAGCAGTGGATGATCTAAGCGTAAGCGTTAAAACGCTACCTGATCACGGATGCCGTCAACCGTCGCCGGGCCAATGCCGCTAACTCGCTCTAGCTCTTCGGCGCTGGTAAATTCGCCATTAGTATCGCGCTCTTCAATGATGGCCTCCGCCCGGCTGGGGCCAATGCCTGGAAGCTCGGCGAGAAGTTCCGCATCGGCCGTATTAACGTTGATCGGGGCGACTTGCTGGGCTAAAACGCCGCTTGAAAGGCCCAGACTTAAGCTAAGTAGCAGTGCCGCCAATAATCCTTTAATACGCATAAAAAATCCTCAGTGAAAGGTGGTAATCAAGTTGGCTCTATTAATTTAGCGGGATATGGTGAGACTGCTGTACGACATTAGCGATAGGTTATGTAAGACAAGGCTTAATTGTTTGTAATGCGGGGATTACAGCTAGGATGAGGCTGATATACTGCGTCGAAATCGTCATTGCAATGGAGCCTTCGCGTGGCAACTCAAACTCCTCTTTCTCAATCTCCCCTGATTATTGCGCTAGATTACCCCTCACTTGATGCGGCTTTGTGCATGGCGGACCAGCTCGATCCCACTCGCTGCCGTGTGAAAGTGGGTAAAGAGCTATTCACACGCAGCGGCCCCGCAGTGCTGGAAGCGTTACACGGGCGTGGCTTTGAGGTGTTTTTAGATCTTAAATTTCACGATATCCCCAATACCGTGGCGAGTGCTGTACAGGCAGCAGCGGAGCAGGGCGTATGGATGGTCAACGTCCACGCCGGTGGCGGGCGAAAAATGATGCAAGCCGCCGCCGAACGTTTGCAAGCTCAGCGGCTTCAGACGCACCTTATTGCCGTCACGGTACTGACGAGTATGAGCGCCGAGGATCTAGGCGAGGTGGGCGTTGCTTCATCGCTGGCGGAACAGGTCGAGCGCTTGGCGCGCTTGGCACAAGATAGCGGAATGGAGGGTGTGGTGTGCTCCGCGCAAGAAGCTAAAGCGCTAAACGCGTGTTGCGGTAAGGAGTTTTTGAAAGTTACTCCCGGGATTCGTCCAAGCTTTGCCGCCGCGAATGATCAGCAGCGCATCATGACGCCCAGTGCGGCAATGCAAGCAGGGAGCACGTACCTTGTGGTGGGACGCCCCGTGACCGAAGCGCCCGACCCCATGGCGGCTTTAGCCGCTATTGAAACCGAACTCACCGAACACTAGCTGTTTTCTGCTCTCGTTATCACTCACCTTCTACGCCGATGATGGGCTCGATCGTACCCCAGCGGCGACAGCTAGGGCACTGCCAATGCAGCGTCTCGGCACTGAAACCACAGTGTTGGCAGCGGTGGCGTGGGCGATTTTTTAACAGTGCCTGGGTGTGATGTTTGAGCAGTAACAAGCGGCTATCCGGGTGTTCGCGACCACTTAGTTGCTGACTTTCGGTATATAGGTCTATGAGGTGATCTAACCCACCTAAGCTGGGGGCGTGTTGCAAATGCTCACCGGTGACCTCGATAGCACGCTCGACCCCGGCGCGCTGGTGAACGACTTCACTCAGGCTGATAATCACGCTGGTGAGTGGCGCCAGGTCAAGCAGGGCTAACAAGTGTTGTTCGAATCCAGTCGTATCGTCGGAGCGCCAGTAAGCGCGCTTCAACGCAGGGAGCATGGTCGGAATGTGCGCAATTGATTGATGGGGAATGGCGTTAAGCCGCACTATCGCTTGGCGATAGTGGCCGTTATCCATTTCCAACTCGGCGAGTAATAAGTTGGCGCGTACGCACTGATCGTCTAGTTGTAGGGCTTTTTTTAAATGGCGTTTGGCTAGTGCGCGGCTAGCTTGGCCTATCTCTTCTTGTGCAATTTCGCACAGCCAGTGTGCTGCAGGCGTGCGCATTTTAGGCTGCAGCTTTAGCATGGGGAGGGTGGTATCAAGGGCTTCTTGCCACGCTTTTTCACGCTCTAGCAGATCAACCAGTAACCGTTTGGCCGTAATGCGGTGATTATCTTGCTGTGTCTGGTCGATCACCGTTCTGAGTAGGCGTTGGGCGCGATCATGTACGCCAAGCGAAATAAAATCCCGTGCAAGCTCAAGTTGGACTTGCTCGTTTTGCAGTGCCGTTAGCGCGGGGCGGGCAAGTAAATTCTGATGAATACCGACAGCTTTATCCGCTTCGCCGCGGGTGCGAAACAGTTTGCCCAATGCGATGTGGGTATCAATATTCTCGCTGTTAACTTCTAACGCTTGGATAAACGTTTGAATGGCTTCGTCGGGCTGCTCATTAAGCAGGTAATTCAACCCAACGAAGTAGTCGCGCGAAAGCGTAGGGGAGGATGCCGGCGGCGTTGGGTTTGCCCGCTGCTTCGCTTGCCGATAGCCCAATCCGTAACCTATGGCAACGGCTGCCAACAAAACGCCTAGCAGCACGGCATCCATCATTTAGGTCAGTTCCTTAAGCTCCTGGGTGCGAAGGCGATCAAGTTCTTTTTGCTGCTGCTTGCTGTGACGCTGTGCGCGTGCCAGGCGTGCTTTTAAGCGAGTATAAACACCAAGCATCGCGAGCATGCCGACAATAACACCACTGGCGAGGCTTGCGAGCAACCAAACGGAGAGTGAGACGGGGGGCAGCTCAATCCAGATCAGGTTCAAGCCAATGGTTTGCTGGTTGTTAACGGCAAAGAGGATGCCGACCAACAGCACCACAAGCAAAATTACGGCTAAAATAAGCCCTTTGATCCAACGCATGTGAGTTTCCTAGTCTGTGACGTTTGCAAGGTGTCTATTGTGTATGACTCTTGGCTGCGCGTCACCACGCAGAAGGTCAAAGAGCCAGTATTAATACCCAAGCGCACGGCTAGCGTCTACCTGCTCGCGCAGTTCTTTGCCGGGTTTAAAATGCGGCACGTATTTGCCATCTAATGCCACCGCCTCGCCGGTCTTGGGATTTCGGCCTGTGCGTGGCTCGCGAAAATGCAACGAAAAACTGCCAAAACCGCGTATCTCAACGCGCCCACCACTGGAAAGGGTGTCGGTGATATCGTCGAGTATGAGGCGAACGGCGGTTTCAACTTCTTTAGCGGATAGCTCCGGCTGACGCATTGCAATTTGTTCGATTAGTTCGGATTTAGTCATCGGTTAGCTCCATGCGAACATGATTGGCCGTGGCGCGCTTCGCAATCTCATTGTGTCACTCAGCATACTGCGCAGGGCGGCATAAAACAATTCAGGTAAAACAAACAAGCCAGATAAAACAAGGTACTAGAGAAAAGTGTTGTACTACACACAGCATAGGCGAGCAATGCGGCTGGCGCGACTTTCACGCTCAGGTATACTAACCGTACATTTATTTAACGCAGTGGGGCTTAAGTTGAGCGACGATACATCACCCGAAGCGATCTTACGTAAGCGGCTTTATTGGCACTCCCGCCGTGGCATGTGGGAGCTTGACCTGCTGCTGATTCCTTTCCTGCAACAGCGCTACGACAGCCTAAGTGCGGAAGATCAGCTCGCTTTTCAGCAGTTGATCGAAGAAGAAGACCAGGACTTATTTGCTTGGTTAATGCGCCGTGAATGGCCAGGTAATGAAACCCTTAGGCGCATCGTGAAAATGATTGTCGAACATGCCGAGTCCACCGATAATTCTGCCTATCGCACCCTCTAACTGGCAGCGTGCCAGTGACGTTGGCTTGTCGGCGGTTGGTGTTCTGTTAGCCGCATGGCACTTAGAACTTGTCGCGGTGTTAGGTGCGGCAAGCTTGGCGCTAGTTTTTTTGGGTTGGCGAGTGTTTTGTGGCTGGCGGCAGCCGGTGTCGCGTACGCTTTGGGTCGTCGAACGTGGTGGCGGTGTACAAGGTCACTGGGTATATGCCAGTGGAGAAGTGGGGCACACGCAGGAATTGCGCTGCGACTACCTCGGGCCAAGACTTTTGCGACTCAACGTGGGCGGAGAGCGTTTGTGGCTATGGCCGGATAGTGCGCCTTGCGACGCCCAACGACAGCTGCGGCGCCTATTGCTGTATATTCCCCAGCGTTAGGCGGGAAGGGCGCGACGTTTTAGCGTGATGAGGCCAGTCAGGCGAGTAGTGCAGCCCCCGTGATTCATGGCGCTGCTGAGCGGCCAATACCGTCAGTCGTGCGAGCTTTAAGTTATGCCGTAAGCGGCGGCTTTCTGGATGCTCGCTGTCAGGATCTAAGGAGAGTAATTGAGCCTCAAGTGCTGCAAGCTGGTGCGACGCTATTTCCAGTCCCTCAATATGCCGCACAATAGCGACATGCTGACTCATGGTGGCGCGCATCGTTGCGCGCAGCTCAGCTAAAGCCGTGTGGTCGAGAGGGGAGTCGGTACTGAGCCGGGTGACGTTAGGGCTGGCTAATGCGTGCGTGGTGTTATCGGCAGAAGTAGCCAGTAAGGTCTCGGCGCAACTTCGCGCAAAAACCAAACACTCTAACAAAGAGTTGCTAGCCATACGGTTGGCGCCATGAAGCCCTGTGCAGGCCACCTCGCCAATCGCATACAGGCCGGCCACGCTTGTTCTGCCGTACAAATCGGTTTCGACACCGCCACAGCTATAGTGTGCTGCTGGTACGACGGGAATGGGTTCGCGGGTAATATCCATTCCTCTAGACGCGCAGTGAGCGAGGATCGTCGGGAAGTGATGACGAATCGCCGCAGCGCCCAAGTGGCGTATATCCAACCAAACGTGGCCGTGTGAGCCTCGCTGGATTTCGGCGTCAATGGCGCGTGCCACGATATCGCGAGGTGCAAGCTCGGCGCGAGTATCCACGGCAGGCATAAAACGCTCCCCGGCCTCGTTCAAAAGCTGACCGCCTTCGCCTCTTACCGCTTCACTAATAAGAAACGCAGGCCCTTCAGGATCATACAGGCAGGTGGGGTGAAACTGTTGAAACTCAAGGTTCATCAGCGTCGCTCCCAGCGAGGCCGCCATCATCATGCCTTCGCCGCTATTGGGAGCCGGTGTGGTGGTATGTTGATAAAGCCCGCTGGCGCCGCCGGTAGCGAGTGCCGTGTGGCTCGCCAATAGAATGTGCGCTTTGCCACTGGTATCAACGCCGTGGGCACCACAGCAAGCGCCGTTATCATCGGTTAACAGGTCAATGACTGCGACATCATCGCGTTGAGTGATATGAGGATGCGTTGACGCTTGGCTATTCAGCGTTTCGACGACGGCTTTTCCGGTGGCATCATCTGCGTGAATAATGCGCCGCGCGTTGTGACCGCCTTCGCGAGTTAAATGGTAGGCGTAGCGTGCATCGGGGGCGGTATCGGGGGTAAAGGGTACGCCGTTGTCGATCAACCACTGTATCGCCGCAGGGCCGTTCTCTACGGTGAAGCGCACAGCGCGTTCATCGCATAAACCGTCACCGGCAATAAGCGTGTCTTGTACGTGAGCCTCAAGGTTATCGTCTGGCGAAAGTACCGCAGCAATTCCCCCTTGTGCCCAGCGGCTGGCGCCTTGGTCATCTTGGGCGGGGCGAACGAGCACGACGTGGAAGCGATCAGCCAGTGTCAGTGCCAAGGTAAGACCGGCGACGCCGCCACCGATAATTAAAACGTCGGATTGAGACGCGCTCATTAAGCCGCTCCTATTACGCCCAATTAGTGATCATGCACGAGTGTTAAAGAATAAGGCGAGAATACAGCAATGCAAGAAGGAGCTGTGTAGGAGGGGAGATTCGTGGTGCCCGGAGCCGGACTTGAACCGGCACGGGGTTTCCCCCGAGAGATTTTAAGTCTCTTGCGTCTACCAATTTCGCCATCCGGGCGGTGCAGCGAGAGGGTCGTTGCACAGAAAATGGAGGCTGGAGTCGGAATCGAACCGGCGTACACGGAGTTGCAGTCCGCTGCATAACCACTCTGCCATCCAGCCTCAACGTCAATGGAGCGGGAAAGGAGATTCGAACTCCCGACCCTCGCCTTGGCAAGGCGATGCTCTACCGCTGAGCTATTCCCGCTTGACGTGGGAGCGAATTATACGCACTGCGCCTGCCTTGTCAATGACTTAATCGCGTTTCTAGGGCCGTTTGATACCGCCCTTACATTGAGCGACTTAAGTGCGGCCAAGCGGCCCGAAGGTATTGAATCATCGACCAAAGCGTAAGCGCAGCCGCAACAAAGAGCGTGGCTACACCCAGGAAGGCAAACGTATGTCCCGGTGGGAAAGCAATCAAGATCAAGATAGCCACCATTTGCAAGGTGGTTTTGAGTTTGCCTATCCAAGAAACCGCAACCGAGGCGCGTTTACCCATTTCGGCCATCCATTCGCGCAGCGCCGAAATGACAATTTCGCGACCGATGATCACCAGCGCGGGCAGGGTAAGAAACCAGGTATCAAAACGCTCGATCAACAAGGCCAGTGCGATAGCTACCATCAGCTTATCGGCAACCGGGTCGAGAAAAGCGCCAAACGGGGTCGACTGGTTCCAGCGCCTAGCAAGATAGCCATCTAGCCAATCGGTTATTGACGCGAGCGCAAAAAAAACGGCAGCAAGCGGCATACTCCAACTGAAGGGTAGATAAAAAAGCACGACCAGAAGCGGGATGAAGGCGATTCTGATGAGGGTGAGGATATTGGGTATATTCATCGCAGGCTGCGATCCTTGCCGAAGACAAAAAGAAGAGCGGTTCGGGCGCTATTCTATCCCCCTTAAGCAACAGCATCCATGCTCCGCAATATTTTATCCGTGTAGAGCCTGATAAATCGTATCTGCCAAGGCTTCGCTGATCCCAGGTACTCGGGAAAGCTCCGCGCGGCTAGCTTTTTGCACCCCTTGTAAACCGCCAAAAAAGCGCAATAACTCGCGCCGCCGTTTCGGGCCAATACCTTCAATCTCTTGTAGTGTCGACGTGCGCCGTGTCTTATCCCGCTGAGCGCGGTGGCCGGCGATGGCAAAGCGGTGCGATTCATCGCGAATGTGCTGGATTAAGTGCAAGGCAGACGAGGTTGAGTCTAGTGCTAAAGGCTGTTCCGGCGTGGAAAGAAATAGGGTTTCTAGCCCCGCTTTACGTGTGCTGCCCTTGGCAACGCCAAGCAGCGTGATCGTGGGAAGCCCCAGTTGCTCGAGCACGCCACGCGCCATGTTCAGCTGCCCCTTGCCGCCGTCGACGATCAGAATGTCAGGCGGGGTCGTTTCGCCACTTTTTACCCGCTTCAGACGGCGTGTAAGCGCTTGCTCCATCGCGGCATAGTCATCTCCGGCGGCGACGCCTTCAATTTTAAAATGGCGATAATCACTTTTACGCGGGCCGTTGTGGTCAAACACCACGCAAGACGCCACGGTGGCTTCGCCGTGGCTATGGCTAATATCAAAGCATTCAAGACGCTCGGGCATCTGTGCTAACCCGAGCGCTTGTTGGAGCGCTTGGAAGCGCTCGCTCATTTGCTGATGGCTGGCAAGCATGGACGCTAACTGTTGTTCGGCGTTGGTGATGGCCAGTTGTTGCCACTGAGCACGGTGACCGCGCACCTGATGAGTGACGCGAACGCGCTTGCCCGCTTGCTGAGAAAGAACATCGGCAAGCAGTTCGCTATCATCCAACGCCAAGCTCGTGATGACCTCGGCCGGTACTTCGTGGGGCTGGCCGAGGTAGTATTGGCTGACCACGTCGGTTAACAGCGTCGACGGGGCGAAGTCCAAGTCGTTTTTGGGGGTGTGATGGCGAGCGCCAAGCATGCGGCCATCGCGCACGCTAAGAATCGAAATGGCCAGCCCGCCAGGGCGTTGAGCCAGGGCGAAAATATCGGCCTCGCCCCGCTCGTTATCCACGAACTGGCGCTGCTGCAGCTGGCGAAGGTGCTGGACTTGATCGCGAAGGCGCGCCGCTTCCTCAAAATCCAGCGCTTGGCTGGCGGCTTCCATGGCATCATTTAATGCTTGGGTGACGTGTTCGCTTTTGCCTTCTAAGCACATGATAGCGTGCTCGACGTCGCGGCGATATTCTTGCTCGGATATATACCCGACGCAGGGCGCGCTACAGCGCTCGATTTGGTACTGCAGGCAAGGCCGCGAGCGGTGGGCAAAGACGCTATCCTCACAATTGCGGATGCGAAAGATTTTCTGCATCAGCGCCAAGCTTTCGCGCACGGCGCCGCTACTCGGATAAGGTCCTAAATAGCGGCCGTCGTTACGGCGTTGGCGGACGCGCTTGTACTCCAGCGCGGGAAACGGGTGGCGGTCGCTGACAAAAACGAACGGGTAGGATTTATCGTCGCGCAGCAGAATGTTGTAGGGAGGGCGGAGTTCTTTGATCAGTGTTTGTTCGAGCAGCAGCGCCTCGGTTTCACTGCGCGTGACGGTAAGCTGAATATCCGCAATGCGGCTTACCATGGCCTGCGTTTTGGCGTTTAAACTGCCACGAAAATAGCTTGAAAGGCGAGCGTTTAAGCGCTTCGCCTTGCCCACGTAGAGGGTGTTGCCGCTCGCGTCGAGCATACGGTAAACGCCGGGGGAGGCGCTTACCGTGGTTAAAAACTGTTTGGCATTGAAGCTCATGTATCGCCCGTTCCTACTGTCTAGGTGTGTCACCTCGGCAGTAGTTTAACAGGTTTTATGGTGACGCTTCGGCGGTCTCGAAGCCTTCGACCAGCCCGTGGCGCAGGGCGAGATGCGTCAGTTCCACATCGGTGCCGACCCTGAGCTTATCGAACAGGCGATAGCGGTAGGTGTTGACCGTTTTGGGGCTTAGGTGCAGGCGGTCGGAAATTTCTTGGACGCGCTGGCAGTTAACAATCATTAGCGCGATTTGCAGTTCGCGGTGCGAAAGCGGTGCGAAAGGATTGTCTTTATGGGCAAAATTCGACAGAGCGAGGCGCTGCGCGATCTCCTGGCTAATATAGCGGTTGCCGAGAAATACCTGACGGATGGCGTCGATCATTTCGGCAGGCTCGGCGCCTTTGCTTAAAAAGCCAGTGGCGCCCGCTTCGAGCATTTTGCGCGCGACGTTGTCCTCCATGTGGGCGGTCAATATCAGTACGCGGATGTCTTCCATGCCGCGGTGAAGCCGTCGTGTGGCTTCTAAGCCGCCAATGCCAGGCATGCGAATATCCATCAGTACCACATCAGGCCTTAACTGCCGGCTTTGGGCGACAGCACTTTCGCCATCGTCAGCTTCGCCAACAATACGGATGTCGCCCTCTTGATTTAGCAGGTGAGCAATACTGGCTCTGACCAGGTGGTGATCATCGGCGATTAGAACGTTGATCAAGGGCGACTCCTACGTTTGGCTTAGGCGGTAACGTCCTAAAATAGTGCCATAGGGTTAAGTAAAGGGGAATTAGTGTTAAGGCCAGAAAGCAAAAAACTTGACCGTGCTCAATTGCCGACGTATTATTTCGCCGCTGCTCCAGGCAGCAGCTTTTATTAGGGGCCTTAGCTCAGCTGGGAGAGCGCGACACTGGCAGTGTCGAGGTCAGCGGTTCGATCCCGCTAGGCTCCACCAAATACCAAAGTCGCCCGATTTCTTTTGTGAAGTCGGGCGGCTTTTTTGTTAACTAACCTAACGCTTTCGCTTTTAGCTGACTTTTCCGAGCAGTAGAAACTCAATCAGCGCTTTCTGGGCGTGCAGACGGTTGCCAGCTTCTTGCCAGACCACTGCGCGCGGGTCTTCAAGCAGCGTCGCGCTGATCTCTTCACCGCGGTGGGCGGGTAGGCAGTGGAGAAACAGGACATCCTCTTTGGCCTGGTCGAGCATTGCCTCAGTGACTTGAAGGCCGGCAAAATCAGCTTCTCGTTTCGCTTGTTCTTCCTCTTGTCCCATCGATGCCCACACGTCAGTGGTAATCAGGTCGACGCCTTCCACCGCTTCTTGCGGGTCGTGTGTCAGCGTTACCCCGTTGCCTGCGGTGGCCATGATATCGGCGTTGGGTTCATAGCCTTTCGGGCAGCAAATACGCAGGTTGAAATCGAACTGGCGGGCCGCATTTATCCATGAATGGCACATGTTGTTGCCATCACCGATCCACACCGCCGTGCGACCTTTGACGCTACCGCGCTGCTCAGTCCAGGTCATCACATCGGCGAGTAATTGGCAGGGGTGGTAATCGTCGGTGAGCGCATTGATAACCGGCACATGGCTTGCGGCGGCGAATTCTTCTAACCCCGCGTGAGAGAAGGTGCGAACCATTACCGCGTCAACCATTTCCGAAAGCACGCGAGCGGTGTCGCCAATCGGCTCGCCACGGCCTAGCTGGGTATCGCGCGGGGAAAGAAACAGCGCATGGCCGCCAAAGTGCGCCATGGCCGTTTCAAATGACACCCGTGTGCGCGTGGAGGATTTCTCAAAAATCATCGCCAGCGTGCGGTTAGGGAGCGGTGTATAGTTTGGCCCTTGCGCCTTGAGGTTGCTTTTGATGGTGATGGCCCGCTGAATGAGGTAGTTCAGCTCGTCGGGGGTTAGATCCAACAGGGTCAGGAAATGGCGTGTCGCCATGGTCACTCTCCGCGCAAAAACTCTATCCTAGCGAGGCGGCAGGGGATGCGCAACGCGCATGGCATGCGTAGAATGGCCTTCACGGCTAAAGCCTAGTAACGTAGTCAAGTATTAGGCTGTCAGTAACATACCCGTCAGAAAACGAGGAGTTGGTATGAGCACCACGGTAGAGAACATTCAGCAGCAGATCAGCGAAAACCCGATTTTGATCTACATGAAAGGCACGCCGCAGCTGCCTCAGTGCGGCTTCTCGGCACAGACCGTTCAAGCGCTGATGAACTGCGGCGAGCGCTTTGCGTTCGTCAACGTATTGGATAACCCCGATATTCGCGCGGAGCTGCCGAAAGTGGCTAACTGGCCGACCTTTCCGCAGCTATGGGTGGAAGGCGAGCTGGTCGGCGGCTGCGATATCGTGATTGAAATGCACGAAAACGGCGAGCTGGAAAAACTCGTTAAAGCCGCGGGCGAGCGGGCGAACAGTGCCGAAAATAGCGATAACGCGTAATTAGGTATAAGCCTTCCGCGTCTGCGGTTGGCGGGCTGGCGCGCAGCCGCTAGAATGGCGGCTTTTATGCAGTTGCTATTAGGCACTTCAGCCCGCCAAAGGATATTTGCTCAATGAGCTATCAGGTTCTGGCCCGTAAGTGGCGGCCACGCACATTCCACGAGCTTGTGGGCCAGGCCCATGTACAACGTGCCTTGGTCAATGCCCTTGACCAAGGGCGCTTGCACCATGCCTACCTCTTCACCGGCACCCGCGGCGTAGGCAAGACTACCCTCGCGCGGATTCTGGCTAAGTGTCTAAACTGCACGGCGAACGGCCGTGGTGACGAAGGTGTGACCTCGGTCCCTTGCGGCGAATGCGATAGTTGCCGGGCCATTGACGAGGGGCGCTTTGTTGACCTGATTGAGGTCGACGCGGCTTCGCGCACTAAAGTCGAAGACACTCGCGAGCTTCTGGACAACGTTCAGTACGCGCCGACTCAGGGGCGCTATAAGGTGTACCTCATTGATGAGGTGCACATGCTCTCGACCAGCAGCTTTAACGCGTTGCTGAAGACCCTCGAAGAGCCGCCGCCGCACGTCAAGTTCCTGCTGGCCACGACCGATCCGCACAAACTTCCCCCGACAGTGCTGTCGCGCTGCTTACAGTTCACGCTGAAACACATGCCGCCGGAGCGAGTGGTAGAGCACTTGCAGCACGTGCTTACGGCGGAAGGCGTTGCGTTTGAAGAAAGCGCTCTGTGGCTGCTTGGTAAGGCCGCAGAAGGCTCCATGCGTGATGCCATGAGCCTGACCGATCAGGCTATTGCCTTTGGCCAGGGCGAAGTTCGCCACGGCGATGTGGCGGCCATGCTGGGTACGCTCGATCATCGCCATCTACTGGCGCTGGTCGACGCGCTGGCGGAAGTAGACGTGGCGCGGTTGTTGAGTGAGGTCGCGCAACTGGCCGAGCAGGGGCCGGATTTTGCCGCCGTGTTGGATGACGTCACGGCGATTTTGCACCGACTCGCGGTGGCGCAAATGGTGCCAGACGCGGTAGATAACAGCCGCGGTGATCGCGAGACGGTGCTCGCATTGGCTTCACGCTTTACGGCTGAAGACGTACAGCTCTATTACCAAATCGGTATTCAAGGCCGCGGTGATATGGTGCACGCCCCTGACTTGCGTAGCGCTTTAGAGATGACACTGCTGCGTATGCTGGCGTTTCGCCCCCAAGGCGTGCCCAAGCCCCCGCAAACGCCGCTGCCATTAAAACCGCAGCCGCAGGTAACATCGTCGCCCCAACAAGCAGTACCCGAAAGCTCAGCCTCCGCACCGGCCTCTACAGAAGCACCAACGCCGGCGCCATCTTCGGCAAGCGAGCCGCCAAGTGCTCCCGAGCCGCCGCCCTGGGCTGATGAGGCTTCGGCGCCACCCGAGCCCGAACCGTCGTTACCTGAACCCGAGCCAGCACCGGAGCTCCAAGCGGGGCCTCAGCCAGTACCCGCGCCTCAGCCCGAGCCGGAACCTGACGTTCAGCCTGATCCGACGCTTGTCGCGCCGAGCGCTGCCCATGAGCCTGTCGAACCAGCGCAGGAAGGCGAGCCTGGGCGGTTGACTCATGCCAAGTGGCTAGCCATGTTTGACGCCCTAGGCTTAGGTGGGTTAACGCGCAACCTTGCTGCTAACTGTCAGTGTGAAAGCGACGATGGCAAGACGTTAGCGCTGCGCTTGGCGCCGAGCCAAGCCGCGATGCAGGCTGAGATTCACCAAACCCGCATCGCCAAAGCATTAAGCGCACAGGGTATTGAACGCCAGGTAACGTTTTACGTCGAAGAGCTAGACCCGTCGCAAGAAACGCCCCATCAACGCGAAGAGCGGCAAGCCCAAGAACGCCACGCCCACGCGGTTGATACCTTAAGCCGTGACCCCCATATTCAGAAATTGCAGCAGGCGTTCGGGGCAAAGCTGATAGAATCAAGCGTTAAACCCTCGCACTCGGCGCGTTGACCCTGCGCTCGGTGCTCAAGTTGAACTGTATTGCTGGTATAACTGACCGATAGACCGTGCAGATGGAGATAACACCATGATGAAAGGTGGAATGGGCAACCTGATGAAACAGGCCCAAGAGATGCAAGAGAAAATGCAGCGTGCCCAAGAAGAAGTGGCCAATGCTGAAGTGTTGGGCGAAGCGGGCGCCGGTATGGTGAAGGTGACCATGAACGGGCGTCACGATGTGATTAATGTCGACATTGATGCAAGCGTCATGGAAGAAGACAAGGAACTGCTTGAAGACCTTCTTGCTGCGGCGGTAAATGATGCGGTGCGTAAAGTCGAAGTGAGTTCCAAGCAGAAAATGGAAGAAGCCACCTCGGGGCTTGATTTGCCGCCGGGTTTCAAAATGCCGTTTTAAGTGATGCGTTTTTCCCCCCTTGTTGATCAGCTTATGGAAGCGTTTCGCGTGCTTCCAGGCGTTGGGCCGAAAACGGCTCAGCGCATGGCTATGCACCTGCTAGAGCGCGAGCGTGACGGCGGCAAACGGCTAGCGGCGACCATTGAGCAGGCAATCGATGAGGTTGGCTACTGCCAGCGCTGCCGTACATTAACCGAAGCCGAGCTCTGCGTTCTATGCGAAAGCCCGCGTCGCGATGATGCGCTGTTGTGTGTGGTGGAATCGCCTGCCGACCAGCTGGCCATTGAAGAGGCGGGCGGTTTTCTCGGGCGCTATTTCGTTCTTCATGGGCACCTCTCGCCCATCGACGGCGTCGGACCCGAAGCCATCGGCTTAGAGCAATTGGAAGCCCTGGTAGCGCAAGGGGTGATTCAAGAAATCGTGCTGGCGACCAACCCTACCGTAGAAGGGGAAGCCACCGCGCATTATATCGCCACACAGCTTAACGATTACGGCGTGCGTTTCTCGCGTTTAGCCTATGGCGTCCCCATGGGCGGCGAGCTTGAATACGTCGATGGCGGCACGTTAAGTCGCGCTTTCAATGGCCGGCTGCCTTTTTCCAGCGAATAAAAGCTTCTCGCACTCGATGCGTGCCTGTCAGCACAACCACTTGGAACTCTCTTTTGTCTATTGCCTCTCCCTCCTACCACTGGATTGATACGCCGCAAGCGTTGGATGATGCCTGCGAAAAAATGACGGGTGCCAGCGTAATCGCGTTGGATACCGAGTTTTTTCGCGAGAACTCTTTCTACCCGGTACCGGCGCTGATTCAGTTTGCCTGCGATGAAACGGCCTACCTTATCGATCCGCTCGCCACCGACTGCACGCCGGCGTTTAAAGCGATGCTGGAAAATGGCCCCACCAAACTGCTTCACGCGAGTAGCGAAGATTTGGATGTCTTTCAGCGTTGGGCCGGGGTATTGCCGACGCCGTTGATCGATACGCAAGTCGCCCAGGGGTTTCTTTCTGAAAATCCGGGGATGGGCTATCAGAAGCTAGTGGAGTTTTGGACGGGCGAAACATTGCCCAAAGAAGAGACGCGCTCCGATTGGCTAGAGCGCCCCTTGAGTGAAGCCCAGTGCTGCTATGCCGCGCTGGATGTGATCTACTTGCTTGAGGTTTGGTCGCAGCAAGCGGACAAACTTCACACATTCGGTCGTCTGCGCTGGGTCGAGCAGGAATGCCAGGCGATAGTGAGCCAAGCCCAAGTGGATAGTGCGGATCAGTGGTTTACCCGACAGCGCCAGCTATGGCGCTTGACCCCGCGCCAGATAGAGGCCTACCGCCAGATGACGACATGGCGCGAAGGCGAAACCCGTCAGCGAAATTTACCCCGCAACTGGTTGGTGAGCGATAAGGTACTGTTTGCTATTGCCGAAGCGATGCCCAAAAATCGTTTCGAACTGGCCAAGGTCGAAGGCGTTAAACCGCCGCTGGTGAAAAAAGAGGGCGATGCGCTCTTAGCGTTGGTCAAACAGGCACATGCTTGCCCTGATGACGCGCTACCAGCTGCCTGGCCCGACCCGGCGCGGCCACCGTTTAAGCCGCTTTTTAAAGCATTGAAAAAGGCCATTACCGCGCAAGCGAATGAGCTGGGTGTGGCGCCCGAAATGCTGATGCGCCGTCGCGATATTGAGCAGCTGGTGATGCAATCGCTGGCGCATGAGCCGCTGACGCTGCCCGTTGGTTGGCGCGGCGAATGCCTTAATCCGTCGCTTACCCACGTTTTGCAGGAAGAGTCAAAATGACCGACAACGCGCCTGATCGTCTCATCTGCGAAGTATTCAAAAGCGCTCGCAAAGAAGAGATGTACCTGTATGTTGAAAAGCGCAACGGTGTTGCCGATGTGCCCGACGCACTAATGGAACGTTTTGGTAAGCCGGTACCGGTGATGACGATATTGCTGACACCTGATCAGCCGCTTTCGCGTGCCAAAGCGGTCGACGTCATGGCGGCGATTCGCGAGCAGGGCTTCTATTTTCAAATGCCGCCCGCCAAAGAAGACTACCTACTCGATCTTTACCGGGCGCCGACTGAGGCGCGCTATTAATTATCCTGCCGAAAGTGCGTGGGAGAGGGTCGTAGGAGAGAGCCAGTGGGAGACAACATGAGAGAGCGGTTCTGGGAGCGCTATTCGCTCGAGGAGCTGACAGCTGAAGAGTGGGAAGCGCTATGCGATGGCTGCGGCCAGTGCTGCCTTCTTAAGCTGCACGACGAAGATACGCAGGAACTTGCCGTTCTGAACGTTGCTTGCCGCTTGCTCGATACCCAAAGTTGCCAATGCAGTGACTATGAAAACCGCTTTGATAGCGTACCCGACTGCACGCAGCTGACACCGGCGCTGGTGAAAGAGTTTACTTGGTTGCCACAAAGCTGTGCGTATCGGCGCGTGGCGGAAGGACGCAAATTAGCCGGGTGGCATCCACTGCTGAGTAACGATGCCGAGCGCGTTCACCGCAGAGGCATTAGCGTGCGCGGTTTTGCAGTGTCGCAAGACACCGTGCCGGAAGATAAGCTTGAAGAGCATATTATTGCCATCCTGCCGATGTAGCGATCTCTCTATCCCACAGTGCTTATCCCCCAGAGCTACCTAACGCCTTCGCTTAGGGGTTCATACTAGAAGGCTAGCATCTTAAGAATTAGTACCATAAGGCGAGTACTATAAGATAAGGTAGCCCCGGTACTGAGTAGCCGAGTATTGGGGCTGCTAGTTATATGTCGCTAGCATCCAGCGTCAGGGGAAACACTTCAGCGTGAGCATCACAGATAGCCATCAAGTGCCGCATGTGAGCTGTCACTTTTGCGGGCAGCGGACGTTTTGTTTTCCGTCAGCTTTGCCACGTCAGGCGCTAGAGTCGTTTGATCAATTAATCGAGCGGCCACTACCGTTTGAACACGATAGTGTGATTGTGCAAGCGGGAGAGCCTTTTCGCACGTTGTTGATGGCGCGGTCCGGTCTTATTAAAGAGATAGCATGTGCCGAGTCGGGGCGACCCCATCAGCTTTTGGATATCTACTTGCCTGGCGAGGTGGTCGGCCTTGAGGCAATTGGTGACACTCATGTGGCCAACTCCTTAGTGGCGGCGGATAAAACCTTCATTTGTCGCATTCCATACGGCAAGCTAACGTTATTCGGGCTGCGCCATCATAGTGTGCAAAAAGCCTTGCTGTTGAAAACGGCGCGTCAGCTGCGTCAGCGTCAGCGTCGTTTTGAGTTAATCTACGGGCGCTGCGCCGCCAATAAAATCGCAAGCTTTCTGCTCGATTTATCGACGCGACTGAAAGGGCGTGGCAAGGCCGCCGACAGCTTTGCTTTGCCATTATCGCAAATTGAGATCGCAAGCTATCTTGATCTTGCCCCTGAAACCGTCAACCGCCACCTTCGCCGGTTGAAAACAGACCGCATCGCGACATTTGCTAACCGCGAAGTGGTCATTCATTCGTTTTCGGGGCTGTTGGCTGACGCACAGCGCTAAGCCATTTCACTTACATTGGCTAGGCGCTTGTCTTCTCTTCATTTCCGGGGAGAGGGCGCTTGGCAGCACCACGAAACGTTTTCTTTTATGTTGTTTAAAACTCGGTCCATTCATCTTCGGGAGCGTCTCGGCCTAAACGGTGGGATTTAGGAGCTTCCCGTGGCAAGTGGTTGGTTGGGGTTGGCACATTAGATTGCTGCTGAGACGACTTACCGCGCGGAAGCGCTACCTTTGCATCGGCGCTAGGTAGTGCTTGGTTGAATGCATGGCGTTCTCGATCGCTGAGAAACGCCATGGCACTATGCGAGAGTCCACGGATCTGTTCGGCAAGCTCGTTGGTGGCATCTTTGTAGGTGCTCATGCTAGCAGCGCTGGATTGAGTGCTTTGGTCAATGTCGTTAATGGCGCTACTGATCTGGCTAATGCCTTGACTCTGCTCGTGAGTGGCCGCAGTAATTTCCCCCATAAGATCATTAACCCGGTGGCTCGCCGAGCGGATTTTTTCCATGGCGTCGGTGGCTTCATGCGCTTGTGCCTGGCCGCCATGAATGCTCTTGCGCGCCTGATCAATCAACTCCTGCACTTGCTTCGCCGCATTGGCAGATTGGCTGGCAAGTTTGCGCACTTCATCTGCGACCACCGCAAAGCCGCGCCCGTGCTCGCCGGCGCGGGCCGCCTCGACCGAGGCATTGAGTGCCAGGATATTGGTTTGAAACGCAATCGTGTCGATAGTGCTGACAATGCCAGCCATATTATTGGCGTGCTGAGTTATCTCCTCCATCGCGTTAGCAAGTTTGCCCATCACTTGGCTGGTATGGTCGACTTCATTAACGTTGCCAACAGAGGCGTTGCTGGCCAGGGTCGCGTTGTCGGCACTTTGCGCCACCGTAGAGGAGATTTCTTCTGCGCTTGCCGCCGTTTGCTGCACTGCCGTTGCTTGCTGCTCTAGGCGGGCGGCCATGTCATCGTTGCCCTTTGAGATGCTGGCAACGGCAGGGCGGACAAGATCAACGCGAGTATTTAGGTCGCCAATCAGCGCTTCAAGCGAGCGGCGCATAAAGTTCATGGTGCCTAAGGCGTTATCCATCTCCCTTTTACCCATGTGGGGTACAGTGGCTTCTAAATTGCCAGCTGCTAGCTGTAGCGCAAAGTCGTTGGATTTGTACATGAAACGCCGGTTGCGCAAGCCGCTAAACAATTGCCATGCCCCAATGCCTACTCCACCCACCAAACTAAGCGCAAGGAACGTCATACTTGCGCTGCTTTGTGGTGCGAGTTGGGATAGCGTGATAGAAGCGGCAATGCCTAACCCGCTGAAAAGGCCGAACCCGAAAATGGCGGCGAAAGCGGACTTGACGCGCATGCTCTTAAAGTTGATCGGCATTAATCGGCGTAGAGAGCGGCGATATGCGACGCCGTGTTTAACTTCGTAGCGCCCGCCTTGCTCGCGAATATCGCGGTATACCTCTTCGGCATGCGCCACTTCTTGGCTGTTCGGTTTAACACGAATGGAGCAAAAGCCGGTCACCTTGT
Organism: Vreelandella salicampi; assembly: GCF_013415105.1. Lineage (GTDB taxonomy): Bacteria > Pseudomonadota > Gammaproteobacteria > Pseudomonadales > Halomonadaceae > Vreelandella > Vreelandella salicampi. The sequence goes on along the minus strand of NZ_JACCDF010000007.1, from coordinate 52,977 downwards.
TGCCTTCGCGGATGGGGACCACATTGGCTCGCACCCAATAGTGGTCGCCGTTTTTACGTCGGTTTTTGACTAAACCTGTCCAGTATTTGCCCGCCTGCAAGTCTTGCCACATATCCTTAAAAACCACTTCCGGCATGTCTGGGTGGCGGACGATATTGTGCGGCGAGTAATAAAGCTCATCATAGCTGAACCCGCTGACATTAATAAACGTTTGATTAGCGTAAAGAATATGGCTTTGGCTATCGGTTTTTGAAATTAGAACGTCGCCGTCGTCCAGGACATACTCCCGTTGAGTTACCGGTCCGTTATCGCGCATTCTAATCTCCTATCTTGTACATTTTTTAGGGAGGATGATGTCGTTGTCCAACTAATTGTATTACTTGCCTGATACAAAAGGCAATCTTTATTATTAATAAATTACACGATAATTGAGGTAGATAAAGGTTATGTAAGATCGGCGAAAAGTGGCTTGCGTGATTTAAGCCAATCGACTACGGCGGTAAAAGGCATCGGGCGGGCGAGTAGGTAGCCTTGAAATACATCGCAATCGAGAGCGGCGAGTGCTTGGTGTTGCTCCTGTGTTTCAATGCCTTCCGCCACTACGGTGAGTTCAAGGTGATGGGCAAGGTCAATTATGCCGCTAACGACGGCAGTGTCTTTGCGGTTTTCGGGGAGGTGCGTAATAAAGCTGCGATCAATTTTCAGCGTATCGACGGGTAGATGGCGCAGGTAGCTAAGGCTTGAAAAGCCGGTACCGAAATCGTCGATGGCCACACGAACGCCCATCTTGCGCAGCGCATGTAGCCGTGTTATCGCGCCCTCAGTGTCGTTCATCAGCACGCCTTCGGTGAGTTCGAGCTCCAAGCGCGAGGCGGGAAGGCCAGTGGCTGCCAGCGTGTCGGCGAGTACTTGCAGAAAGTTGGCGCGATGAAACTGTAGCGGCGAAAGGTTAATCGATATAAGGCAGTCACTGGGGAGTAACGCCGAAAGCGCGAGCAAGTCTCGAGCAGCTTGCTCCATCACCCACTGGCCAAGGGCGATAATTAGCCCGGTCTGTTCAGCGATTGGAATAAAACGGCCCGGTGATATAAAGCCTTTGGCCGGATGCTGCCAACGCAGCAGCGCCTCAAAGCCTTTTATTGTGCCGTCGTGCTTAATAAGGGGTTGATAGTGGAGGCTAAACTGCTCTTGCTTGATCGCGTCTTGAAGGTCATTGCGCAGCATTAGCCGTTGCGTCAGCTTGGCGTTGATATCGTGGGTGAACGTTTGTATGGCATTACGCCCCTGCTTTTTCGCTTTGTACATCGCCATATCAGCGTGTTGGATGAGTTCGCTAGGGTTTTGTAGGTGCTCATCATTTAAGGCAATGCCGATGCTTGCCGATAGATGCAGCTCATGTTCGTCAATACAGAAGGGCTGTTCAAGGGCATTGATCACGCGTTCGGCGATCGCTTCGGCTTGTTTGAGGTCGACTAAATCGGGCAACAACAGTACAAACTCATCGCCGCCAAAACGGCACAGGGTATCCGACGGGCGAATAGTGGCTTCAAGGCGTTTTGCCACGTTGATCAACACGCGGTCACCCACTGTGTGACCGAGTGTATCGTTAATCGGTTTGAATTCGTCTAAGTCGATAAACAGCACGGCAATTTGCTGTTGGTGGCGTTTGGCGAGTTCAACATCGTGGTGAAGATGGTCTTCAAATAGGGCGCGGTTACCTAACCCCGTCAGCGCATCATGCGTGGCATGAAACGCGAGCTGGTTTTCGTGGTTTTTGCGCTCGGAGATGTCATTCAAAATGCCGACAAAGTGGGTGATTTGCCCAATGCTTGATCGTACGGGGGAAATAAATACATGGTTCCAGAAGGGACGGCCATCTTTGCGGTAGTTGCGCACGGTCAGGTTGATATCGCGCCCTTCGTTCAGCGCTTGGCGCATCTGTTGGATTTGCGATGGGTGGGTATCGGGCCCTTGTAAAAAACGGCAATTTCGGCCTTTTACCTCATCCATGCTGTAGCCGGTCATCTGCGTAAACGCTGGGTTAGCGTACAAAATGGGCATATCCGCTTGATTTGCTTCAGCGATTAAAACGCCGTTGCTGCTAGCCTCTAGACTGCGCTCAAAAATATGTAGCTGTGCTTCGCTTTGATGGCGCTCCAGCGCGAGCCGCGTAAGACGCGACGCGTTAGCGATGGTTAGCTGCTGCGCTTCTGATGGCTCTCCCGGTGTTGGGCATAGGAGGAGTAACGCGCCGAGTTCATCTGGGCGAGCGGCATCAAGCGGGACCGCGTAGGCGGATTGATACCCGTGCCGGTAAAGTGTTTGGCAGAGCGGTTGAGAAAGCGGCGTTTCAGAGTCTATATCAGCTAAGCAAGTAGCCTTGAACACCGGGTAAAACGGATCAATCCCGCGCTGGGCGAGGGTTTTTACCTGCGCCCGGAAATCAGCGCTTTGAAGTAGCGCTTTGGTGGCGTTTAGCGTGATGAGCTCACCGCTTGTATCGCCTGTGCGTGAACTCCAGATAATGACGTGCACATCGGGAATTTGCTGCTCAAGGAACTGGCATATTTGCTCCAGGATGGTGCGATAAGGCGCGCCTCGGACAATCAACGCCTGCAGGCGGTTTTGATTTTCTAGCTGGCGTTTGGCAAGGGATAGCTCACGAGTGTGCGTGCTATGTTTTGTCATGATCATGGCCAACCCCATGCCGCCAAGGAGAACCCATGCCGCGCTTAATGTCATGCTGCCCATCAGGCCAACGCCGCCAACCATCATGCCTGCAACGCTGCTAAGGGCTAGCGTAATAACGACCGCCACGAGTAGGACGATTTGACGGATATTGGCTTTCATCAAAGTTAAATCACTTGGTAAGTCGGAAGATATCGGTTGTAACATAAGTAGGAGCTAACTTACGAAGCCATAAGCTACGACTATCGAACGCTAATACCCAGCGCTACGCTACGTTGAATTGCCGTGTGACAATAGTGTTAAAAATTTCTAATGATGTAACAAAAAACGTTGATAATGGTGCACATAATTTCTACATTCCTAGCCCGGAATATACCTGCACCGATATGGCCATCTGTGCGTCATCGGCCGTGAAGGCTATTTGTTTTTGAGGAACCTTATGCCAAACGCTCTTTTTTCACGTCACACGGCTAAGACCGACCGGCTGATGTGGCTGCCTATAGGGGGAATTTTTGCCCTGTGCGTGGTAGTTGGATTTTTTACCCAAACGCTGTGGTTGGCGGTGCTCTATGGGGCAGTGACATGCTTGCTAGCGTATGCAGTGCAATACCGTTTCCCAGGGCATATCGTTAATGGCTTTATTAAAGCGGCCGTCATGATGGGCTGGTCGGCGGTGTTGATCGAGCAAAGTGGTGGTTTGATTGAGGCTCACTTTGGTATTTTTATCCTGCTATCAGCGCTGATTCTGTATAGCGATTGGCGCGTTATTCTTGTTGGTGGTGGGGTGATTGCACTGCATCACGCGCTGTTTACTTGGTTGCAGCACTTAGGTTATGTCGACCTATATAGCAGCATGATGGGCATGGGCACGGATGTTCACGGTGTAGCGGAGCTTGTGGCATGTTTGCTGATGCATGGAGGTGCAGTGGTAGTACAAGTGGTGATATTGGGCTACTTAGCCAAAGTACTGGCCCAAATGGTGGCGGAAGGGCTCCACGTTAGCCGTTTTGCCCATGAAGCAGGTAGCGGCAAATTGGATATGGCGTTCTCGGCGGCTGAACAGCGCCTACCGGCGGTGGCCGCAGTGGCGACGATGCGTGACCAGGTGGCTCAGAGCCTGCGAGATACGCAAACTGCTGCCGACGATGTCACTGGCTTTAGCCAGCAGCTTTTTCGCTCCCAAGAGCAGCTACGCGAGCAAACAGCGCGGAATAATAGTCAGATTGAGCGAATTTCTGCGAGCGCAACCGAGCTTGCCGCGACCACCCGTGAAACAGCAGAAGAATCGCAAAGTGTGCGTCATCTCGCCAATGAGGCCGAGCAAGTCGCTCGTGAGAGTGGTGAGCAGGTGGCGGCTATGCGCGAAATGATGCAGTCGCTTAATGAGCAAGCGAGCCAAATCGCCGATATGCTGGGCGAAATTGATAACATCACGTTCCAAACCAACTTACTGGCCCTGAATGCCTCGGTTGAGGCGGCACGTGCCGGCGAGCACGGGCGTGGTTTTGCCGTAGTGGCGACGGAAGTGCGTAAGCTCGCTGGCAACACCCAAGAAACCGCTGCGCGTATCCGTACCACCATTAATGCCACCACCGACCAAGTGAAACAGGGCGTAGCGCAAACCGCCAAAGTGGGTGAAACGAATCAGTCACTGGTGAAAGGCTTCGAGCAAGTCGCCGAGCGGTTGAGCAGTATGGATAACGCCGTGCAGCAGCAACACCAAGGCATAGAAGAGTTGGAACAAAGTGTGACCGAAATTCATAACGCGCTGGATCTCTCGCGTGAAGCAGTGAATGAAGCCCATCAGATGGCGGAACAGCTCTCCGTTACCGCCAATACCCTGGTGCGTGCGGTCAGCGGATTCACTCTGCCCTCGGGTTCGTCGCCTAATCGACTCTTGCCATCTTCCTAGCGGATATTTCAACTTAGCTCATTAAGTATGCTGTGTCATACGCCCGCCTTCGTGCGGGCGTATGCGATTGGAGTGTCTGCAAACGTGTCTTATGGTGCAAAGCCTAGGTAAACTGCCCTGCTAATATAGCTAATGAAAAATCAGTGGCCGCTGGGCTGCGTTAACTACCTCAAGGATTGCTGATGAGTGTTTCGGTGCCGCCTATCGTGGTGGGAGTAGGGGCCTCCGCCGGGGGACTAGAAGCGATTACCCAACTGATACGCCCCCTCGACCCTGAACTGCCGATTGCCTACGTTGTGCTACAGCACGTTTCACCGGCGCATAAAAGCATGCTGGTGGATATTTTAAGTCGTGAAACGCGTTTAAAAGTGAAGCGCTTCACCCACCAGGAAGCACCCGAGGCGGGGGTGATTTACGTGGTGCCAGCCGATACCAACGCCACGATGAAAGACGGCATGTTGCACACCGCGCCGGCTAATCCCGACGTGATGCCGAAACCCTCGATTAACGATTTTTTTATCTCGCTGGCTGCTGATGCCAAAGAGGCCGCTGTAGGGATTGTGCTCTCCGGAACCGGCTCAGACGGCACCGCCGGCTTACGGGAGATTTTAGCCGCCGGCGGGGTCGCCTTTGTGCAGACACCCGACTCGGCTAAGTATACCGGTATGCCACAGTCCGCTCTGGATGCCGGCATAGGGGATTCCGTGCTGGCGCCTGGTGACATCGCCCTACGCTTAACTGAATTGGTGCGCGTGGAACAGACAAGCCTTGAGGGCAACCCGCCGGAGGTGCCCGAACGGCTGCTAGAGCTATTGAAGGAGCACCTTCAGTGGGATTTTTCCGGCTATAAACCGGGAACCCTTAACCGACGTATTCGACGCCGTTTGGTAGCCACTCAACAAGTGGATATGACGGAATACCTTAATCTAGTGGAAAACGACCCTGTTGAACTTAATCTTTTAGCACGCGATATCTTGATCTCTGTGACGGCGTTTTTCCGCGATAAGGAGGCGTTTGAGGCGCTAGAAAAAGCCATCTACGCGATTGTCAAAGAAGCCGACGGTAATGCCATTCGCGTTTGGGTGGCTGGCTGTGCCACGGGGGAAGAGGCGTACTCGATCGCTATTTTGTTGGTCGAGGCAAAGCGCCAACAAAAAAGCCCTAGCATCGTGCAGGTGTTTGCCACCGATATTGACGACAATGTGCTAGAGATCGCGCGGCGTGGTTATTATGTAGGCCCTGCGCTTGAAGCGTTGCCGCAGGCATTAATTGAACGCTACTTTACGGCCAATGAGACAGGCTTTGAGGTGGGAAAAACGCTGCGAGATATGGTTGTGTTCGCCAAGCACAATCTGGTGAGCGACCCGCCGTTTCTACGCTTAAATTTGGTCACCTGCCGTAACGTTTTAATTTATTTTGATAGCGAGCTGCAGGCCAAAGTGTTGCAGCGTTTTCACTTTGGCCTGCTCCCTAATGGGGTGCTGTTTTTAGGCCGCTCAGAAAGCATTAGCCAGGCCGAGTCGCTTTTCACGCCGCTAAATCGACGCGAGCGTATTTTTCGCAAGCAAGGCGATAGCCACGAACTCGTCCAGAAAAGCCAATCGCCCACCCCAACGACGCGGCGGGTTAGACGCGAGAAAGATAGCCAACAGCCCGAGCGAGAGCCGCCCGCGCTTGAAAGGGGTGTTGAGCCGTTAGTCGAACCACCAAGTCTCGCTGCGGGCGCCAGTGTAGAAGATGAGCTAGCCGCCACCCGCGAGCATCTGCAATCGGTGATTCAGGAGCTCGCGACGGCTAACCAAGAGATGCAGTCGTTAAATGAAGAAGCGCAAGCTTCAAACGAAGAGCTCCAGGCTACCAATGAAGAGATGGAAGCCGCCAATGAAGAGCTGCAGGCGAGCAATGAAGAGTTAATCAGTCTCAACGATGAATTAAGTGTTAAATCTGCCGAGCTCTCGGCGCTCAATGAAGAGTACGTTTATCTTTACGACTCGTTAGAGTTTCCCCTGCTGGTGTTTGATACCAATTGTTGCTTAAAGCGCTATAACGCCCCTGCCGCTCGCTACTTTAATTTTCGCCCGACGGCGCTAAATCGGCATGTAAGCGGATTGAGGTTGCCTGACGCCCTAGGCGATATCGGCACGATTTTATCGCGTGTCATGAGCCAAGGCATGCCCGAAGAGCAAGCCGTCGATTTTGACGGTCGCTTGCTGCAGCGGGTCGTCACCCCGGGGATTAGCCGCGAGGGCAGCGTGGAACTCTTAGTCGTCACGCTGATGGACATCACGGATTTAAGCCAAACCCAGGCCAAGCTCAAACAGTTTGAAGCGCAGCTACACGCGCTGATGGAAAACACCACCATTATGCTCGCGCTAAAAGACCTAAATGGGTGTTATACGTTTGCCAACCCGACGTTTCTCAAAGCGTTCGGGTTAAAAGAGGAGGATCTTATCGGAAAGAACCCTTTCGAGGTGTTCCCCGAAGATTACGCCGGCTCGGTATGGACGCGGGACTTAGAAGCGCTGCGCTATCAAAAAACGGTGGAAGCCGAACACGCCCTCATCGATGAGCGCGGCGAGCAGCAAATCTTTTCGACGACGCATCAGTTGCTGCGCGATGCCCAAGGCCTCCCTCAACTGATTTTGACCGAAGCGGAAGATATCACCAAGCGTAAGCTTGCCGAGCGGGAAATGCAGGTGGCCGCCAAAGTCTATGAGCAAGCGGGCGAAGCGATCATGGTCATTAATTCCCGCGGGCAGGTGCAATCGGTCAATGCGGCTTTCTCGCGGATTACCGGCTTTTCTGCAGAAGATGTGATGGAAAAACCCGCCGCTACGTTTTTATACGCTGAACCTAATAGCACGGTGCAGGGGGAGTCAGTTAGTGACGTTCACGCGACGGATATGACTAGACGCCAGCGTCGCGATATAAATCGTCATGGTGACGGTCTTCAGGATGAAAGCGCTGACGATGAAACGAGTTGTGATGTCATCTGGGACGTGGTGAACAAGCATGGCTTTTGGCAAGGGGAGGTGTTGAATCAACGACGCGACGGTGAGTTTTTCTCCCAATGGCTAACGCTTAACGGTATTGCGCCCGATCGCTACGATGAGAAGCTCTACGTGGCGGTGTTTTCGGATATTACCCACATCAAAGAGTCGCAGCGTTACGCCGAGTACCTGGCGACACACGATGCGCTCACCGATTTACCTAACCGCACGCTGTTTCAAGACCGCTTGCAGCTGGCGATTGCCAATGCCCGGCGCTCCCAGCAGCCGAGTGCGCTGATGTTTTTGGATTTAGATAACTTCAAGACCATCAACGATACCCTCGGTCACGACGTGGGCGATGAGCTGTTGATACAGGTGGCGGCGCGGTTGCGCGAGTTAGTGCGGGAGCTGGATACCGTCGCTCGTCTCGGCGGCGATGAGTTTACCGTTATTCTGGTCGATACCACTATTGAGGGTGCCGAGCAGGTAGCCAAACGTATTGTTGAGTCGCTGGCTCGCCCGTTCGAGGTGCGTCGGCATTCGCTGTTTGTGACCGCGAGCATCGGTTTGGCGTTCTGCCCAGTGGATAGTGACAACGCCGCTGGCTTGACCAAAGCCGCGGATACCGCCATGTACCGCGCCAAAGAAAACGGCCGCGACCGGTTTGAGCTATTCAAACCGGAGCTGCAAGAACAGCTAATGCGTGACGTGGCAATCGAACAGGGGCTGCGCCAAGGCATGGAGCAGGAGCGGCTGGCGCTGGTGTATCAGCCGAAGTTTGAAAGCGCTAACCCGAGCAAGCTCGTGGGCGCTGAAGCGCTATTGCGTTGGGAAGACCCTGACCTTGGCAAGGTAAGTCCGGCAGATTTTATCCCCGTCGCGGAAGCCACCGGTTTGATTTTAGAGCTGGATCGCTACGTGGCGCTGATGTTGATACGCCAGCTTGCCGAATGGATTACCCAAGGGTTGAAGCCATCGCCTGTTGCCATGAACGTCTCCGCACGCAGCTTTCAGGAGGAGCGTTTTGTCGCGCATTTGTTTAGTATCTTAAAGCAGTACCGCGTGCCGCATAGGTTAATTCAAGTCGAAATTACCGAAAGCACGCTGGTGGACCGCTCAAGCTCGGCCCTGGGGAATATTGAGAAGCTGCGCGAAGCCGGGATCAAACTGGCGGTTGATGATTTTGGCACCGGCTACTCATCGCTTGCCTATTTAAAGCGAATGCCACTGGCGGAGTTAAAAATCGATAAAAGCTTTGTGGATGGCCTCGGTGGCGATGATGAGAGCGATCAAGCGATTGCGATGGCGATTCTGGGGATGGCAAAAGCGCTCAAAATTCGCACCGTGGGCGAGGGCGTGGAAACCCCGGCACAGCTTGCGTGGTTAGCTCACAATGGCTGCGATTATGTCCAAGGCTATCTGCTATCTCGCCCGCTCACCTTGGACGATTACACGCAATTAATGTCAAGCCGTTGTGGTAACAGTTAAAGACGAGCGGCTAACGGCAACCGGGTAGGGGTGCAACACAACGGAGTGTTATTGATGGTTTATAGTCCTGGCTTTATTGCGCAATGCGAGCAAGAGAAGTTGCACCTCTCCGGTGCCATCCAGCCCCATGGCGTGCTGTTGGTGTGTGATCGCCAAGGGCTTGTTTCCCACGTGTCTGCCAATGTCGCGGATTGGTTGGGCGAAAATGCCACGCCGGCGTTTTTACTTGGGCAGGCGCTGCCGCATTTCTTGCATGAGGTTGACGCCAGTGCGGCGAGCCTTAACCGTGGTGAGCGCTATGTTGGTCAGTGCCATTTGGCCGAACAAGAGTTTGATGTCGTCGTCAGCGACAACGGCGAGCAGCGTCTCTTTGAGCTTTACCCGGTCACAGCGCACGCACGCCCGCTGATGGCGCCGGTAACGTCGCAGCCGCTACCCGAAGACAAAGCCGAGCTTGCCAAACAGTGCGAACAGCTACTGCAGACGCTACAAGAGATGAGCGGCTTTGATCGTGTGCTTTACTACCGCTTTCTGCCCGAGGGTGATGGTGAAGTAACGGCCGAAGTGGGGCGTGAGGCGGGCATGGGGTGCTACTTGGGGTTACGCTTTCCGGCGAGTGACATTCCGCAAATCGCGCGCGAGCTTTACCTACAAAACCCGTGGCGCACCATTCCCCACGGCAAGGCAGAACCGGTGGCGATTGTCAGCCGCGAAGAGGGTGCTGTACCTAATCTCTCATGGGTAGATTTACGCAGCGCCTCGCCGATTCACGTGGAGTACATGACCAATATGGGCGTAAGCGCGGCCGTATCACTGCCGATTGTTCTGGGAGGCGAACTCGACGCGCTGATTTCGTGTCACGCAGCAACGCCGCGCCAGTTGACTGTTAGCCAACTGAGCGCCATGCACGCCGAAGTTAACGCCTTTAATCTGCGTCTACGCGATTACAAAGCGCGCCGGCGTTTGCAGGTGTTTGATGGTTTGCAGCACCGTTTTGGACAGGCGCAGGCCGTGATGATGCGCCATGGCTCCCTGGAAGCTGCTTGGCCGGAACTAAGCCAGTGGTTGTTGTATACCTTTCAAGCCGACGGTGCAGTGCTGACAATCGGCGACACGCACTACACTCAAGGCAGTGTGCTGTCGATGGAGGCTCTTGCCGCGCTAAAGGCGCAGGTCGGCCAGGATGACCGCTCTGTATGGATAAGCGAGCAACTCGCCCACGATTGCCCTGGCCTCCCTCTAACGGCCGTCGCCGGTGTGGCTGTGGTACGCGATCTTGCCCTTGACCCGCACCACACCGCCGAGCTTTACCTGTGCCGCGAAGAGACGCTTTACCAAGTGACCTGGGGCGGCAGCCCGGATAAGCCGGTGGATTATCGTCAAGATGGGCGGGGCATTGCGCCAAGGCGCTCCTTTGAGGCCTGGGTAGAGCAGCGCTTTGGACATAGTCGTCCCTGGTCGCCTAGCGCTCGGCTTTACCTCCTTAAGCTGCGCGCCCTGCTACAGAAAGCCAAAACCCTACCCGAAGAGAAGACTGCCAGTGGAAGCAGATGAACTTGCGCGTTTTCTCAAACGTTACACGCGCCAAGCGCACCATCGCGTTGATCAGCACCCAAGGCTCAAGCCGTTGATGCAGGCCGAGCTTGATCTTGCCGACTATGGTCGTGCGTTAGCCGCGCTTTACCCGGCGGTGAACTGGCTTGAACATTGGGTAGCAAAAGCGCTTGAAGCCTTTGAGCTAGCTTACCCGCTGGTACCACGAGGCCCGTTATTAGCGGCGGATCTCATTGCCCTTGGGCTTGCCCCTGCCCCTACGCCGCCACCCCAAGCGGAAGCAATGCCAGCGTCGAAAGCGTGTGCCTTGGGCGCGCTGTACGTCCTTGAAGGTTCGCGTTTAGGCGGCGATATGATCGCCCACCATGTCCATCAGCGCTTGGGTAACGACGCGCCGATGGGGTTCTTTACGGCGCCGCACCCGTTAGGCGATGGCTTCTGGCAGGCGTTTTGGCGCTTTGCCGCTGCCGAATGCCCACCTCGCGAGTGGGCTTCAATGGGCAATGCCGCGCAGCAAACCTTCGAAACCTTCAACGCGATGTTATCCCTAGCGCCCAGAGGATAAATGCATCCTGACGTGCGGCATCGCGCCACGCTTTAAACCGGCCTGAAGCACCGCCGTGGCCGCTGTCCATATCGGTATGCAGCAAAATAGGGGCGTCGCCTTGCTGGCATTGGCTCACGCGGGCGTAAAATTTTGCCGGCTCCCAGTAGCCGACCCGCGTATCAAACCAGTTTCCTTCGATCCAAAGTGCGGGGTAGGTTTGCGCGGTGACGTTATCCAGCGGCGAGTAGGCAGCCATGCGCGTGGCGACGTCGGGGTCTTCCGGGTTGCCCCATTCGCTGTACTCGGCCGTCGTGAGCGGCAGATCCGGGTTCTGCATGGTGCGCAGCACGTCGAGAAACGGCACGTCTAACACCGCCGCGCAAAAGGCGTTCGGGGCGCGGTTGATACAGGTGCCAATCAGCATGCCGCCGGCGCTAGCCCCTACTGCGACGATGCGGCGTGCATCACTGATACCACGTTCAACTAGGGCATCGCGGGCGGCGAGAAAGTCGTGAAAGCTATTCTCTTTATGCGCCATTTTGCCGTTTAAATACCACGGTTCGCCACGTTCACCGCCGCCGCGCACGTGCGCTACAGCAAAGGCGACACCGCGGGCGAGAAGTTCCAGCCGTGCAATCGAAAACCACGGGTCGAGTGGCTCGCCGTAAGCCCCATAGCCATAAAGCAGCGTCGGCAGTGGCTGCCCATTTTCGACCCGGTTGGCGAGGTCCGCGCGCATGACGATAGATACCGGTACCTGCTCGCCGTCGGCGCTTTGTGCCCAAATTTGCCGGCTTACAAGCTGTTCGGGCTGAAGATCGCCGTAAAGCGGCTGCGTTTTGACCACACGGCGCTCGCCAGTGGGTAAATCCAACTCCACCCAGCGAGGTGGCTGAGTAAACGACTCTTCGCGCAGGCGAAGCGTCGTGGTGGCAAAATGAGGGGCGTCCTCAAGAAGCTGCGAGCAGGGTGTTTCGGGGAGTGCCAAGTGCTCATCCAGCGTAATCAGGGGCGTTTCACTCGGCGCGTCATGCAGAACGAGCCGGCGCAAGTACACCTGCGCGTCTTGGTGGTCACGTTCGGCAACGACTAACCCCCAGGCGAACGCATCGACGCCTTCCAACGTCGCATCTTGGCGGTGGGCGAGCAGCGTTTGCCAAGCGTTGTGGGCGTCGGCGCGACCCGCCAATGCGTGCGCTTCACTGATAGCATCAAGCTGAAAATGCGGCCCAGCTTGATTATGCAAGCGGTAGAAAGCGCCAGGACGATGCTCGATGCTTGCCTCGACACCGGGATTTCGCGGGTGTAGGCACTCAAGTGTTGCCTCCGGCGCCTGGGCCGGGAGCGCGTGAATCTCGCTGGTGTCTTTGGAGGCGGATTCGATCAATAGCCACGCCTTTGATCGCGTTTTACCAATGCCCACCCAGAACTCAGCATCCGACTCCAAAAACATGCGTGCCGGCGTGTCAGAAGAAATGGTGCCATCGCGCCAGGAAAGCGGCAGCCGCCAAATGCTATCCGGGCGCTGGGTCGCATCAAAACGGGTGAAAAGTAGCGTGGCGCCGTGCGCGGTTTGATCCTCTGCCCAGCACAAGCTCGGGCCGATATCGTCGAGCAGGCGCTGCGGCTCCCCGTCGGGCAGGCGTTTGAGCCACAGGGCAAAACGCTCATCGCCTTGGGTGTCTTCCGTCCAGGCGAGCCACTGCTCATCGGGGGGCAGCGCCATATCGCCAATGTCGAAAAAATCATGCCCCGCGGCGCGCTTGGGCAGATCAAAAAAGCACTCACGCTGGGTCGGTTGGCCGTTGGGGTAGCGCCACCAGCGGGGGTAGTCATCGGCAGCGCCGGTTTCGCTGTAGAACGTAAAGTGGTCAAGCGCGGTCTCAAGACCGGTGATGGCAAGCTCTCGGCGCGCCAGATGGCCGTCATAGAGAGAGTTGGCTAGCGGCTCAAGCGGCGTAAACCACGCCGCGTGCTGCGCGTTGGCCGCCTCTAGAAACGCACGTACTTCGGGCGCGTCGGCGTCTTCTAGCCAGTGCCAGTGCGGATCATTGGCACGAAAATAGCGTGTGACAGGCGAATGGCTTGCGTTGCTTGGCTGTGCTTTGCTCAATTGATAGGTACCATTAACAAAATGAGTGTCGGGCCTGTTGGCCCGCGTGAAACGTATCGTGTGAGGGTATTATGCTGTTTGCTGATTCAATGTCACTGCTTTGGTTGACCTATTATGGCGTTTCGCTGTTGGTGTTAGTGGCCGTTTACTTCGCGTTGGCGCTATTGCCGCGCTTACCGCGCTTAGTGTTGACCTGGGGAATCGCCGGCGCTATGTGGGCGCCGGCGCGTTTTCGTTTGCCGCTAGTGGAAGAGGGCGAGTTTTACACCGGTTGGGCGCCGTCGGCGATGGTCGCGGCCGTCGGCGTTATGGAAAGCAACGCCAGCGCGCTTCGCGCAGGCTTAATGTGGCTTGTACTCGGCGTGGTGCTCGGCGCGTTAGTCGGCGTGGCGCTTTGGTGGTGGCGTCGCCCGGCGGCAAGCGTGCGTGAGGAGACAGACAATCAAGGCGCACCTGATGAGCCTCAAGCGACGCCGCGCCGGGCAACGCCGCGTCGCGAACCGATGCTCTAACGCGCCAAAGGAGTGGCAGGATGTGTGAACTTTTGGGCATGAGCGCCAATGTGCCGACTGATATTTGCTTTAGTTTTGCCGGTTTTTTGCACCGCGGTGGCGGCACCGGCCCGCACCGCGATGGCTGGGGCATTGCATTTTATGAAGAGGGCGGCTATCGCGAATTTCGCGATCCGCACCCCTCGGTGGATTCTCCCATCGCCCGGCTGATTTGCGACTACCCAATTAAATCCAACGTGGTGATCAGCCACATTCGCCAAGCCAATGTGGGCGGTGTGCGCTTGGCCAATACACACCCGTTTACCCGTGAGATGTGGGGCCGCCCTTGGTGCTATGCCCACAACGGCCAGCTTAACGACTGGGAAGGCTTGCCGCTGGGGACTTACACGCCGGTGGGTTCCACCGATAGCGAGCATGCGTTTTGCTTTTTAATGGGCGAGCTACGCCGCGCATTCCCCGAGCCGCCGTCAAATGCCGCGCGTTTGTGGCAGCATCTTCATGTCTTGTGTGAACGTCTACGCGGGCTGGGTGTCTTTAATTTACTCCTCTCCGATGGCGTGTATTTATACACCTACTGCTCGACGAAACTGGCGCACATCACCCGCCGTGCACCCTTTGGCGAGGCGGAGCTCTCTGATGCGGAGCTCACGGTGAATTTTGTTGAACACACCACCCCCAACGATATCGTCTCGGTGATTGCGACTGAACCGCTCACGCACAATGAAACCTGGCAACACATGGCGCCCGGCGAGCTTTTAGTGTGGAAGGAGGGCGAAATTCAAGCCCGTTTTAGCGCTGAATAAAGGATAAGAATAAAACAAAAGTTTCAATCGATCGTTTTACTCTATTGATAGAGTCGTATATCGTTTATCGCCAGTGTTGATGAAAAACAATAAGGTCGGTGCCAGTATCGACCCCAATAGCGGAGATTGCTGATGAGCGAGCACGCCAATACACCCGTTAACCAAGAGGGCGTTCTTCACGGGCCGCCACTTGAAGGGCTAGCGCATTACGACTCAGTGACGGATGTGTTTCACGCCGCCGTGGAACGTTTTTCCTCCAAGCCGGCTTTTACCTGCATGGGGCAGACGCTAAGTTTTGCCGATCTTGACCGCCTATCAGGGGATTTTGCCGCTTGGCTTCAACACGAAACTGACCTTGAGCCAGGGGATCGTATCGCCATCCAGCTGCCTAACGTGTTGCAGTTCCCGGTGGCGGTATTTGGCGCGCTGCGTGCCGGCCTTGTCGTGGTGAACACCAACCCGCTTTACACCGAGCGGGAAATGGCGCACCAGTTCAAAGATTCCAATGCCAAAGCGATTGTGATTCTGGCCAACATGGCCGACAAACTAGAGCACGTACTGGATAAAACCGACATTAAACACGTGTTGGTCACCGAGCTTGGCGATCTTCACCGCGCACCCAAACGCTGGCTGGTGAATGCCGTGGTGAAGCACGTGAAGAAAATGGTGCCGTCGTACTCGCTGCCTAGCGCGCTGGGTTTTCGTGAGGCGCTAAAAAAAGGCGCATCGCTTGAGCATCAAGATGTCCATCGCGACCAGGAGGATCTCGTCGCCCTGCAGTACACCGGCGGGACCACCGGTATGCCCAAAGGCGCGATGCTGACGCACCGCAACCTTGTAGCGAACATGCTGCAGGCGCGTGCGGCGATTGGTGGTAATTTAACCGACGGCGAGGAGCTGGTCGTTGCACCGCTGCCGGTTTATCACATCTATACCTTTACAGTTAACTGCCTGTTTTTAATGGAAACCGGCAACCACTCGCTGCTAATTACCAATCCGCGTGATTTAGATAGCTTTGTTAAAGAGCTGAAAAATCTGCCGTTTACCGGGTTTATCGGCTTAAACACGCTGTTTAACGCACTGTGCAACCGCGAAGATTTCAAGCAGTTGAATTTCTCCAAGCTGCACCTCACGATTTCGGGTGGCATGGCGCTGACCAAAACCGCAGCCAAACGCTGGGAAGAGGTAACAGGCTGCCCCGTGGCGGAAGGTTACGGCCTGACCGAAACCTCGCCAATTGTGAGCTTCAACCCCAGTGATGGCATCCAGCTGGGTAGCATCGGCAAGCCAGTGGCGGGCACTGAAGTGAAGGCGGTAGACGTTGACGGTAACGACTTACCCCTCGGTGAGTCGGGTGAGTTGTGCGTGAAAGGCCCGCAGGTGATGAAAGGCTATTGGCAGCGCGAAGAAGAAACCCGCCACGCGATTGACGCCGATGGCTGGTTCCACACCGGCGACATCGCCGTGTTGCAAGAAGATGGCTATATCCGCATTGTTGATCGCAAGAAGGATATGATTCTGGTCTCGGGCTTTAACGTCTACCCCAACGAGGTCGAAGATGTCGTCGCGGCGCACCCGGATGTCTTGGAGAGCGCGGCCGTCGGCATTGCAGATGAAACCAGCGGAGAGGCGATTAAACTCTACGTAGTGGCCAAAAATGACCAGCTCGATACGAAAATGCTGCGTGACTGGTGCAAAAAAGAGCTGACGGGCTATAAAGTGCCGAAATACGTTGAATTTCGCGATGAATTGCCCAAAACCAACGTGGGCAAGGTGCTGCGTCGTCAGCTGCGCGATGAAGATAGCGCATCACGCTAGGTTAGCCGCGAACCAAGCGAAAGCGTTACACTATGATGGCCCGCTCAAATGAGCGGGCTGTGTTGTTTATGAGACCGGATAGGAATCAACGCCGATTGTGACCACTGACACGCCTTTACCCCAGAGCGATGACAAGCGCCTTGAGCGTTTGTATCAAGCGACTTCCACGTTAATGCACCGCGATGCCGAAGCGCTGAATAAGCGCTTAGCCGGGCTTAAACGCCGCCTGCGTGAGCAAAAGCCTATTGATCGCGGGCTGAATAACGTCGAGCAGGAAGTGGCGCGGGCGCAAGGCGTGATCGAGCAGCGTAAGCATCAGCGCGTCACGCTCAACTACCCCGCTGAACTGCCCGTGGTGGAGCGCCGCGAGGATATCCTTGATGCCCTGCGTGATCACCAAGTCGTGGTTGTGGCTGGCGAAACCGGCTCGGGGAAAACCACGCAGCTGCCGAAAATTTGTTTGGAGCTGGGCCGTGGTCGGCGCGGGCTGATTGGCCACACCCAACCACGGCGGCTGGCCGCGCGCAGCGTCGCCACTCGTCTCGCCGAAGAGCTTGAAGTGCCGCTGGGTGAGCAGGTGGGGTATCAGGTGCGCTTCACTGACCAGAGCAGCCAATCCACTCTGGTCAAGCTGATGACCGACGGTATTCTGCTGGCCGAAACCCAGCACGACCCGCTGCTGCTGCGCTATGATACGATCATTATCGACGAGGCGCACGAACGTAGCCTCAATATTGATTTTCTGCTCGGTTATCTCAAACGCTTGCTGCCCAAGCGGCCCGATCTCAAAATTATCATTACCTCGGCGACTATCGACGTGGATCGCTTTGCTGCCCACTTTGGCACGGCGAAAACGCCCGCCCCGGTGGTGGAAGTCACCGGGCGCACTTACCCCGTCGAGGTGCACTACCGGCCGCTGGTGCGCGAAGGCGAGGATGAAGAAGACCGCACGCTGCAGGAAGGGATCCTCCACGCGGTGGAGGAAATCGAGCAGATTGAGCGCGTCAAAGGTTGGCTGCACGGCCCGCGCGATGTGCTTATCTTTTTGCCCGGCGAACGGGAAATTCGCGAAACCGCCGATACGCTGCGTCGCGCTGACCTCAAAGGCACCGAGATTTTACCGTTGTACGCGCGGCTTTCCAACGCCGAGCAAAACCGCGTTTTCGCCCCGCACAAAGGCCGTCGTATCGTGCTGGCCACCAACGTGGCGGAAACCTCGCTCACCGTGCCCGGTATTCGTTACGTTATTGACCCCGGCTTGGTGCGCATCAGCCGTTACAGCTACCGGGCCAAGATTCAGCGTTTGCCCGTTGAGCCGGTCAGCCAGGCGAGCGCCAACCAACGTAAGGGCCGTTGCGGGCGTATCGCGGAAGGGGTGTGCATTCGCCTCTATGACGAAGACGATTTTCTCTCGCGACCTGAGTTTACCGACCCGGAAATTCAGCGCACCAATTTGGCCTCGGTGATTCTTTCGATGCTGGCGCTTAAGCTAGGTGAAATCGAGGACTTCCCGTTCGTTGACCCGCCGGATAGCCGCTTCGTCAAAGATGGCTTTCGCTTGCTGTTCGAGCTTGGCGCGGTGAGCGAAGCGCAGCGGCTGACCAAACTTGGGCGCAAATTAGCGCGGCTACCCATCGACCCGCGGCTCGCGCGCATGGTGCTTGAAGGCGCCGAGCGTGGCAGCTTACGTGATGTGCTAGTAGTGGTCTCGGCGCTGGCGATTCAGGACCCCCGTGATCGCCCGGCGGATAAGCGTCAGGCGGCGGATCAAGCGCACCAGCGCTGGCACGACCCGGATTCCGATTTCGTCGCGCTTTTGAACCTCTGGCACGGCGTCGAAAACGCCCGCGAAGCATTATCCAACAACCAGCTGCGGCGCTGGTGCCGCGAACACTATATTAACTACCTGCGCGTGCGCGAATGGCACGATACCTTCCGCCAGCTGCGCCAGTTGTTGCGCGATATGGATATCGACGTACCGGCGCCGCTGCCGAGTGACCCCGAGCAGAGCGAAGAGCAAGCGCGCCAGGTGCGGCGCAAAACCTCGGGCAAGCTGCACCAGTCATTGTTATCCGGGCTTTTATCGAATTTAGGGCTGTTGACCGAAAACCGCGAATATCTCGGCGCGCGCAACCGCAAGTTTATGATTCACCCTGGCTCCGGGCTTGCCAAGAAGTCGCCTAAATGGGTGATGGCCTTTGAGCTGGTTGAAACCTCGCGGCTTTTTGCCCGTACCGTGGCCAAGATCGACCCGACCTGGATCGAGCCGCAGGCCCAGCATTTGGTCAAGCGCAGCTATTCTGACCCGCACTGGGAAATGAAGCGCGCCCAGGTCGTCGCTAAAGAGCAAGTGACACTTTTTGGCTTGCCTATTGTGACCGGACGCCGGGTGCACTACGGCCCTATCGACCCCGAGGAGTCCCGCGAGCTATTTATTCGTCGTGCGTTGGTCGAAGGAGAATTTCGCACTCAGGGCGAGTTCTTCGCCCATAACCGCGCCCTGATCGATGAAGTGACCGACTTGGAAGATCGCGCACGTAAGCGCGACATTTTGATCGATGAAGAAACGCTTTTTGCCTTTTATGACGAGCGCATCCCGACCGATATCGTCAACGGTAAAGGCTTTGAACATTGGCGCAAACAGGTCGAGCGTGATGACCCCAATGCGCTCAAGCTCGACTTGGAAACGCTGAAAGCCCGCGATGCGAAAGAAATCACCAAAACGCAGTACCCCGATCACTTAACGCTGGGTGGCGTTAGCTATCCGCTAAGCTATCATTTTGCCCCCGGGGCGGAAGACGACGGTGTGACCATCACGGTACCGGCGGCAATGCTGCCTCAGTTGCCTGTTCATGCGCTTGAATGGTTGGTGCCGGGGCTGTTGCGTGAGAAGTGCATTGCGCTGATGAAATCGTTGCCCAAGTCGATCCGCCGCCAGGTGGTACCGATCCCCGATTGGGTCGATGCGGCATTAGAGACACTGGTACCCGATGAGCGGCCACTGACCGAAGCGTTAGGCGAGTTTATTCGCCGCCGCACGGGTATTCGAGTGCACCCCGATGATTGGCGCGTGGATCAGTTAGAACCGCATTTGATCATGAACGTGCGAGTGGTCAATCACGCGGGTGAGGTATTAGGGCAAGGCCGCGATGCGC
Source organism: Vreelandella salicampi (assembly GCF_013415105.1). GTDB lineage: Bacteria > Pseudomonadota > Gammaproteobacteria > Pseudomonadales > Halomonadaceae > Vreelandella > Vreelandella salicampi. Next base: position 33,397 of record NZ_JACCDF010000007.1, on the reverse strand, counting down.
GCGCATTGGAAAAACGCTTTGAAGAGGCGGCAAGCGCCGGTGCCCAGGCGCTCGCCGCGCAGGCAAGTACGGCGCCCCCCGTGGCCGAGCTACCCGATAAGCCGCTGCCCGAATCGAAAGTCACCGAGCAGGCGGGTATTCGCGTGGAAGCCTACCCGGCGCTGGTGAGTGAAAACGATCAATTCAACGTAGCGCTATTTGATCATCCCGCTAAGGCGGAGGCGGCCCACCGTGATGGCGTAGCGCGCCTGGCGATGGCGAAATGCCCCGATCAAGTGAAAGCCATCAAGCGCCTACGTGGGGTGGAAACCTGTGCGCTGTTGTTTGCCAAGGTGGGCAGCAAGCAGGCGCTGATCGACGATTTGGTGCGGGCGACGTTTACCCAAGTGGTCGCAGTCGACCCGCTGCCGCGCGCCTCGGCTGAGCTTTCATCGCGCCTTGAAGACTGCCGTGATGGGTTGGTCCCGCATGCCGAGGTGCTACTGGCCCAAGCGGATGCTGCGTTAAAAGCACACCTAGACGTCAGCAAACAGCTAAAAGGCGAGCTAAACTTTGCCTTGGCGTTGACGTATAGCGATATCAAAGCGCAGATGCAGCGATTGGTTTACCCCGGCTTTATACGTGATGCCGGTGAGTGGCTGGCGGAGTATCCGCGCTATATGCAGGCAGCGCTGATTCGGTTAGAAAAAGCCCCTCGCGAGCGTGGGCGCGATCAGCTGTTGATGAGCGAGGTCCAGGCGTTAGAAGCGCGGTGGGATGCTCGCCGCGAGTCTCAACGGCGGGGGAATGTTGAAGACCCGGCGCTTGTCGCCTTTGGCTGGTGGCTACAAGAACTACGTGTTTCGCTATTTGCCCAACAGTTAGGTACCAAAATGCCGGTCTCGGTTAAGCGTTTGGAAAAACACTGGCAGGCGATTACGGACGCGTAGTGAGGCTTACGGGTAGATGTAGAGGAAAGCGCTAGCCAAACCGCCGCGAAAAGCACACAGTAACGCTATCGGCGCTGCTGGCAACGCAACATGAGCCCGCTTAGTGGGAAAAGGCGGCTCTCGCCGAGAGGAGATAGGCATGACAGATGTGGTGATTACCGGTACAGGGCTTTTTACGCCGGAACACGCCATTGATAACGACGCGCTGGTCGCGGCGTTCAATACATGGGTAGAACAAGAGAACGCACGCAACGCCGAGGCGATTGCCGCTGGCGAATGCGAGCCGTTAGCCTACTCAAGCAGTGAATTTATTGAGAAAGCCTCCGGCATCAAAAGCCGCTACGTGCTAGATGCCGAAGGGATTCTTGATCCCCAGCGGATGCGCCCTAAGCTTTCCCAGTGCAGTGATGATGCGCCTTCGGTCCAGTGTGACATGGCGCTCAAGGCGGCGACGCAAGCGCTTCAAACCGCTGGGGTGGACGCGCAGGATATCGAGCTTGTCATTGTGGGTTGCTCCAATTTAGAGCGTGCCTATCCGGCGGTTGCCGTGGAAGTGCAAGATGCGCTGGGCGCGCAGGGGTATGGATTTGACATGAACGTGGCCTGTAGCTCGGCGACGTTTGCGATTGAAACCGCCGCTAACGCAATTATATCCGGGAGCGTCAAACGGGCGTTGGTGGTCAATCCAGAAATCTGCTCGGCACATTTAAACTTTCGAGACCGTGACAGCCACTTTATTTTCGGCGATGCTTGTACGGCCGTGGTACTAGAAAGTAAGCACGTGGCGACGGCATCAGAGCAGTACGAAGTATTAGGCACCAAGCTAGTCACGCGCTTTTCAAACGCTATCCGCAATAACGCGGGCTTTTTGAACCGCGTAACGGACAGTGACCCGTTGGCTTCCGATAAGCTGTTTGTGCAAGAAGGTCGACGCGTGTTCAAAGAGGTTTGCCCGTTGGTGGCAAAACTGATCACCCAGCACCTATTTTCGCTAGAGCTTAACAGTGCTGATCTCAAGCGTATGTGGTTGCACCAAGCCAACCGCCACATGAATGACTTGATTGCACGCAAAGTGCTGGGTGTTGACCCCGATGAAATACAAGCGCCGATTATTCTGGATCGCTACGCCAATACCAGCTCGGCAGGTTCGATTATCGCGTTTCACCTGCACCGAGAGGGGCTTGCCAGCGGTGATATCGGCGTGATTTGCTCGTTCGGTGCGGGTTACAGTGCCGGAAGCATCATACTGCAGCGCGTTTAATCTGTTTGAGAGGACATTTTAGAGAGAAATGCTCATGTCGACGTTTTCCCATTCGCGCGCGAAGGAATGCCTGCAACGCGCCAAGTGGTTCCCCCTTACGCTGGGCTTAACGGTGTTTTTAGCCGGCTGTGCCAGCTCACAAACCGCCGGAGCGCCGCATCCTGAAGACCCGTGGGAAGGCTTCAATCGGCGTGTTTTTATTTTCAATGATGTGCTTGACCGCTACGCATTAAAACCGGTGGCGCGTGGTTATCGCTTCGTCACCCCCGACCCGGTAGAAACCAGTGTGGGTAACTTTTTTTCTAACCTGGGTGAGGTACGCACGGTGGTTAATAGCCTGTTGCAGGGAAAGGGAAGAAACGCCAGCCTTTCCACCTCGCGCTTAATCATCAACTCCACGGTGGGAGTCGGTGGGCTCTTTGATGTTGCCACCAAGATGGAAATTACCGGTGATGAGGAAGATTTTGGGCAGACGCTTGCTGTTTGGGGCTGGGAAGATTCGCGTTATTTAGTGCTACCGCTGTTAGGTCCGAGTACGCTACGCGATACGACAGGCTTGCCTGCAGATCGTGCCGCCGACCCCGTGATGTATTTAAATGACGAGACAGCGGAAATTGCCCTGACGGTGTTAGACGTAGTGGATACGCGCGCCGGGTTGCTTGATCGTGAAGCGATGATTCAAGGCGACCGCTACCGCTTTATTCGTGATGCCTACCTGCAAAGCCGCCAGTTTGAAATCAACGATGGCGAATTGGGTGATGACCCCTTTGCCGCAGACGACTTTGAATTTGATGATGCAGATTTCGATGACGCCGACTTCGATGAAAATGGCGCTGACTGAGGTTTTTCATGCGGCGTTCTAAGCAGCTGATTGCAGTCATTGACGAGCCTGGCGACGAGCGCGATGCCCTTGCTGAGGCGATTACCTGCAAAGACATGGGCGTATATGCCGCCGATAGCATCGACAACCTGCCGGTTGAAACGGCGCTGATCGTCGCGCATGCGCGTGCGGTGCCGCGTCAGCAGTGGTCGCAGCTAACACGCTGCTTACCGACGCTGGTGGTAAGCGATTCTCGCCAAGACGCCGATCTGATTAAAGCGATCGACGTTGGATTGGTGGACTACATTGTTCACCCACTCCGACACGCGGAACTGTTGCGCCGTATGATTCGTAAAGCCATTGAGCTTAACACTCTAGCGCTTGAGCGCGAACGCGACCGTGAGCGGTTGGCAGAGCTGAACGAAAGCCTGGAAACGCATCTCGCGTTGCTGCGAATGGATCAGCAAAGCGGCGGGCATATTCAACGTCGGCTGCTACCGGTGCACCCGAAAGTCATCAACGGCGTCTATTACGACTACTGGTTTGCGCCGTCGCTCTACTTATCGGGTGATTTTCTCGACTACCAGCGCTACAACGAGCGCTACAGTGCCTTTTACTTCGCCGATGTTTCGGGCCATGGGGCGTCTTCCGCCTTTGTGACCGTGTTGTTGAAGTATTTGTGCAACCGCTGGCTGAGTGAGTGGGACGGAAAGTACCCAGAGCGTTTACCCGCTGATTGGTTGGCGGCCCTTAATCGCGAGCTTCAAGGGACTGATATCGGCAAACATGCCACACTTTTTGTCGGCGTGATTGACCATCAAGCCCAGACGCTGCACTATTCTCTCGGTGCGCAATTGCCTATGCCGTTGCTGCGCGCCAACGGACAACTTATACGCTTGGAAGGGGAGGGAATGCCGGTTGGGCTTTTTCCTGATATTGACTACCCCTCGCTGAGTTGTGAGCTACCGCCTCAATTTACTCTCTGGCTATGTTCAGACGGCGTTTTGGAATGCTTGCCGGGTGATACACTCGACTCGCGGCTCAAGGAACTAGAGCATTTAGTAAGTGAGAGTGCCACGCTTGAGCAACTGCACGATCGGCTAGCCGTCACTAGCGCCCACATCTCATCTGAGGAGGCGTTAAATGACAGCGATAGCCGCGACCGCAATGCTCTGCCCGACGATCTGACAATCATGATGGTGAGCGGATTTGGTCATGCTGATTGAAGAAGGCCGCATCAAAGCGGCGTTCGAATCCGGTGTTTTTGTTTTAAAACTCAGCGGTGATGTGCGTTTGACGCTATGTGCAACGCTTGATAGCCAAGCACAGCAACTAGCGCAAACGCCAGGGCTGAAGGCGCTAATGATTGATCTGCGCGAGGCCACGAATGTGGACTCCACGGCGCTGGGTTTTTTGGCCAAAGTGGCGATGGCGGTTAAAGGCCGTTTGGAACAGTCACCCACCATCATCGTGGATAACCCCGATGTACGCCAAATGCTTGATGTAATGGGCTTCGCGCGCTTTTTTACATTGATGCAAGAGCCCCTAGCGGAAAACCTACCAACTGCCGAGGAAGAGCTTCCTGAAGTGCCGGCTGATGAAGAAGGCTTGCGCAATCGCATTCTGGAAGCGCATCGCATTTTAATGCATATCAACGATCACAATCGTGAGCAGTTTCAGCCGCTTGTCGAAATGCTAGAGTCGCAAGATCCAGACTCACAACCGCCAAAATAAGTGGCGTTGCCAAGGCTAAGTTGCCAAAGGCTAGAAGGCAGGTTGCCTGCCTTCTAGCCTTTGGATCTGGTTCTTATGCTTTTTGGCGCAACTTGCCGAGTAACGTTTCGAGCTGGTGCTGATCGGCCATAAACTTGCGAATCCCCTCCGCCAGTTTGTCACTGGCCATTTCGTCTTCGTTCATCGCCCAGCGAAAGCTTGCTTGATCAAGCGGCTCACCCGGTTTGCGGTCGGCATCTAGCGGGCGCAGTTTTCTAGAAAGCTCACCTTGCTGTTGGTCGAGTTCGTCTAACAGTTTGGGCGAGATCGTTAACCGGTCGCAGCCCGCCAGCGCTTGAATCTCCCCAATATTGCGAAAGCTAGCGCCCATCACGATGGTGGAGTAACCGTGCTCTTTATAGTGCTCGTAAATGCGCTGGACCGACTGCACGCCGGGGTCATTGGCGCCGCTAAAGTCAGCATCCGGGTGGCGTGATTTATGCCAATCGAGGATACGCCCGACAAACGGAGAGATCAGGGTAGCTCCGGCATCGGCGCAGGCTTGTGCCTGGGTAAAGCCAAATAACAGCGTCAGGTTGGTGCGAATGCCATCGCGTTCCAGTTCTTGTGCTGCCTGAATGCCTTCCCACGTGGACGCGACTTTAATCAAAATACGCTCAGCGCCGACCCCTTCGCGTTGGTAGCGCTCAATCAGCGAGTGAGCGCGTTTAATCGTTGCCTCACGATCAAACGAGAGACGTGCGCTGACTTCCGTTGATACATAACCGGGTACCAGCGCGCTAATTTCGCTGCCGATATCGACGGCAACGCGATCAACCGCATCATCAATATCAGTGCTTTCTTGGGCAATGCGTGCTAACCGTTCACGGCGATCTTCTTGCTGCGCGGCTTGCAAAATCAGCGACGGATTGGTCGTGGCATCCTGCGGGGTAAAACGGCGGATAGTCTCGAGGTCGCCCGTATCAGCCACCACGGTGGTCATCGTTTTTAATTGTGAGAGAAGGCTCGTCGCCATGTCATGCTCCTTAAAGGTGGTTACCGTTACTTTAACAAGGTGTATAGGCATCGAACAGACGCCGACAGCGAGCGTTTAAGCCGATATACTTAGCACTCTATCTAATTACCCTTATTCATTGACTATCAAATGGAAAACGTCATGCAGCTTAACCCACGTCGTGTCGCGCTGTTGGTAGCGGCCAACACGGCGCTTGCGCCTTTTGCCATCGATGCGTACTTGCCGGCGATGTCGTCACTGGCGGATAGCGTTAAAGCGAGTATTCATCATACGGAACTTTCGATCAGCGTGTTTTTATTCGGTTTTGCGCTGGGGCAGCTCTTATTTGGCCCCTTATCAGACCGAGTCGGGCGCAAGCCGGTATTAATGGGGGGGCTGGTGGTCTTTGCGCTGGCAAGCTTAATGATCACGCAGGTAGAAAGCTTGCCGACGTTACTGGCATGGCGTTTTGTTCAAGCGCTAGGTGGCGGTGCTTGCGTGGTTAACTCCGCGGCCATTGTGCGGGATTGCTTTCAAGGACGTGAAGCGGCACGGGTTATGTCCACGATGGCGATGATCATGATGTTAGCGCCACTTGTCGCACCGGCGGTGGGGAGTTTATTGCTCTACGTGGCGGGTTGGTGGCTTATTTTTGTATTTTTGGCCGCTTACGCCGGGTTTTTGTTGTGGTTATTAAGCACACATTTGCCCGAAACGCGGGATATGACATTGCCCGCGGCCTCTCCGCGCCAAGTGCTGAGAAATTACGCCAGCGTGCTAACCCATAAAGAGGGCATGGGCTATATCTGCGCCGTCGCGGCATCGTTTGCGGGCTTGTTTGCCTTTGTAACCGCGTCACCGTTTCTTTATCTGGAGTATTTCTCGCTTTCACCCGCCCTGTACCCCTTTGTTTTCGGTGTGAATGTTGTCGTGATTGCGCTCTCCAACCGGGTCAATATTTACCTGTTGAAAAATCGCACCCCCCAGCAGAATTTGCGCTTAGGCCTTGCGGTTCAGTTCTTTGCCGCCAGCGCTTTGGTATTAATGACACTTTTGGGCGTGGCGAGCTTACCGCTAGTGGTGGTGTTAGTGATGATGTTTACCGGCATGATCGGCCTGATTACGCCGAATGCGATTTCATCACTTCTTGATCACTTTGGCCATATCAGCGCCACGGCAACGGCGCTGCTTGGCGGCATTCAGTTTAGCTCTGGGGCGCTGGCCGGCGTAATGGTGGGATTATTTGAAGTCGAACACCTGTGGCCGATGGTGCTTACCATGTTGGCCGCATCACTGGTGGGCAATATCGGGGTACGCCGTTTGACCCCAAAGCAATGAGAGAAAAGAACGGTCAAAATCTCCAGATGAAGATTTTATGATAGCGGTGTCTGTCATTAAGCTGTCACAAAAAGCGTGCATGGTGTGTCTTGCGAAGGCCAGATCCCTTACATGAACAGGAGTTTTTCGCATGAACCGTATTCTAAAGACCACCGTTATCGCTGCCGCTGTAATGAGCGTTGCCGGTGTTGCCCAAGCCCGCGATCAAATCCGTATCGTTGGCTCCAGTACCGTTTATCCGTTTGCCAGCTACGTGACGGAAGAGTTCGGTGCGACTACTAACTACCCGACACCTGTTATCGAATCAACCGGTTCGGGCGGTGGTTTGCGTCTGTTCTGTAACGGTGTCGGCGAAGGCACACCCGATATCACCAACGCCTCACGCCGCATGAAAGTCGTTGAGTTCGAGCGTTGTGCAGAAAACGGCGTTACCGATATCACCGAAGCCAAAATCGGCTCTGACGGTATCGTATTGGGTCAGTCCAATACTAACGACGTCGTTGCGTTGACTCGTGAAGATATTTTCAAGGCAGTAGCCGCTATGGTGCCGGTTGACGGCGAACTGGTGGAAAACCCCTACACCAACTGGAGCGAGATTGATTCTTCGCTTCCAGACCGTGAAATCTCCATCTATGGCCCGCCGACTACCTCCGGTACCCGCGATGCGTTCGAAGAGCTGGTCATGGAAAGCGCATCTGAAGAAATGGACGCCTACGAAGAAGCCTATACCGATATCCGTTCTGACGGCGTTTACATCGATGCCGGTGAGAACGACAACCTGATCGTTCAGCGCCTGCAGGAAGACACCGGTGCCTTTGGTATCTTCGGTTATTCCTTCCTTGAAGAGAACCTAAATACGCTGAACGCTGCCACCATCGACGGCGTAGAGCCTGAAGCTGAAGCCATTAGCTCTGGTGATTACCCGGTAGCACGTTCGTTGTGGTTCTACGTGAAGAACCAGCACGCTGACGACGTGCCACCGATGTACGACTATGTCGATATGTTCATGAGTGAAATGATGATTGGTAGTGACGGCTACCTGCGTGATATCGGCTTGATCGTACTGCCAGAAGGCGAGCGCGAAGAATGGCGCGAGAAAGTAGCAGACCGCACTAAAATGACGGTCGACGTCCTTAAGTAGGTGGTTTGAATAGACGTAAAAGTGGCCGGCAGCGCAAGCTGTCGGCCCGTTATTTTGGATAGAAATTTCTTAACCGGTGACGACGTGAGAGAGATACGATGCAGACCAACCAGCTTCTTTTGATTTTTTGCGGTGCATTATTGCTGCTGGGGCTGCTGGCTTTTTTTGCTGGCCGTTCAAAAGCCACCCGTATACGTAGTGCGGGTACGGCTATGTATGCCCAGCCTGATCAATACGCGTGGTTTACCGTGCTCTCTACCGCCGGTCCAGCGGTGCTTGTGAGTGCGCTGGGCGCTTTTGTATTGCTTCTAATGGGCGCGAAGATTCCTACGCTTTACTTGCTAGCGGCGAGTTTAGTCATGGCCGCCATAGGGCTGATGGTAAGCCTTAACCAAGTAAAACCCGATTTTCATGCCCGCCAAGCCATGGAGCTGGTAATCCGCATGATTCTGGCTAGTGCGGCGTTAATCTCCATATTTACGACATTTGGCATTCTGTTTTCGATTATTTCCGAGGCGCTGCGCTTTTTCCAAATGCATAGCTTCTGGGAGTTTATTACCGGCACCACATGGAGTCCGGGAGCCAGCTTTTTAGCGTCCGCGGGTCGTGGGGATGGTAGCGGCGCGGAGTTTGGCTCGGTACCGCTATTTGCTGGCACCTTTATGATCACGGCCATAGCCATGTTGGTAGCCGTGCCGGTTGGTTTGCTGTCGGCGATATATATGTCGGAGTATGCGCCGAGTCAGGTGCGCACCATTGCCAAGCCGGTGCTTGAAGTGTTGGCAGGCATCCCGACAGTGGTTTATGGCTTTTTTGCCGCCATTACCGTGGCACCGATTATCGTCACTTTGGCCGGTTTTCTGGGTCTCGATGCTTCTTATAACAATGCGCTGGCACCCGGCATTGTGATGGGCATTATGATCATTCCGTTTATCTCATCGCTATCGGATGACGTGATCAACTCGGTACCCGACACCATGCGTCAAGGGTCGCTGGCACTGGGCATGACCAAAGGGGAGACCATTCGTGACGTAGTGGTTCCTGCCGCACTGCCAGGGATTATTTCCGCCACGCTCTTAGGCGTATCTCGGGCGATGGGGGAAACCATGATTGTGGTCATGGCGGCGGGTATGCGCCCCAACTTAACCGCTAACCCGCTGGAAGATATGACCACGGTGACTGTGCGTATCGTGGCGGCGCTCACCGGCGACCAAGAGTTTGAAAGTGCCGAAACGCTTTCCGCTTTCGCGCTCGGGCTGATGCTGTTTATTGTCACGCTTGTGCTTAACTTGGTGTCGGTTCTGATGATCCGTCGTTTCCGCGAAAAATACCGCGTGAATAACCTGTAACGCTGAGGAACAGTTTCGATGAGCAATACCTTTGACGACATCAGCCAACAGCTAAAGCGGCGCCACCGCAAGTCTACCCGGCTTAAATGGATAACCATGGGGTCGTTAGGCCTGGCGGGGTTGTTCCTGGTGCTGTTTTTTGCCGACATGCTCAATAAAGGCCTGCCCGCTTTTCAGCAGGCGTATATACAAGTCGAGATCAACTATAACGAAGAAGCCGAAACCGACGGACGCCAGGCATTTGAAGAAGAGTTTTTGCCGGTTATCAGCCGCACTGTGGTGCGTACAATCCCGTTAGAGTTACGCAATAATCCTGACATGGTCGGTGCCAGCACGAACGAGTGGGTGCTGGTGGATAGCGAGGTGGATCAATACCTCAAAGGCAATCGCAGTAGTTTGGACCCTGAGCAGGAGGCCGCCATTGATGCGTTGGTAGAATCGGGTAAGGTGGAAATGCGTTTTAATACCACCTTCTTTACTAACGGTGACTCAAAAATTGCCGAGTACGCCGGTATTCTATCGGCCGTGGTGGGTACGGTGATGACCATGATCGTCACCCTGGCGATCTCATTCCCTATCGGCGTGATGACAGCGGTGTATTTGGAAGAGTTCGCCCCGGATAACCGCTTTACCCAGATCATTGAGATCAATATCAACAACCTGGCTGCCATTCCCTCGATTCTGTTTGGTCTGCTGGGCCTGGCGATCTTTATTAACTTCTTTGGCGTGCCGCGTTCTTCCCCAATCGCGGGTGGTATGACCTTGGCGTTGATGACGCTGCCGGTCATCATTATTTCGACTCGGGCGGCGCTGCGTAGCGTGCCGGAATCCATCCGTCATGCGGGCTTTGGGGTTGGTTGTTCGCGTTGGCAAGTGGTGCGTGACCACGTTTTACCCTTGGCGATGCCGGGGATTATGACCGGCTCGATTATCGGCTTAGCGCAAGCGATGGGGGAAACGGCACCGCTGATTATTGTCGGCATGGTGGCGTTTATTCCCGATGCGAGTGTTTCATTTACCGACGCGGCGACGGTGATGCCGGCACAAATATTCACTTGGTCAGGGGAGCCTGAGCAGGCATTTGTGGAAAAAACCGCCGGCGGTATCTTGGTGCTACTCGCCATACTCATTTCACTCAACGCCTCCGCCGTTGTATTACGTAAGAAATTTGAGCGTCGCTGGTAGGCCAGCGCGATAGAGGACATGACTATGAATAGCCAAGCACCCGTAATGAATGAGCAGCAAGAACCTGCGGTCGGCCAGCCCTACACGCGCAATGATAAGGCGAGCCACGACCTGAGCTTTAGCGTGCGTGACTTAAACCTCTGGTACGGTAAAAACCAAGCGCTGAAGAACCTGAATATCGATTTGTTTCAGAAGAACGTCACGGCCCTTATCGGGCCTTCTGGCTGCGGTAAATCGACCTTTTTGCGCTGCCTGAACCGTATGAACGATCTGATTCCCAGTGTACGTACGGAAGGCTTGGTGGAAATGGACGGCCGCGATGTCAACGCGGCCAAGATGGATGTGGTTGCGCTACGCCGTCGCGTGGGTATGGTATTTCAGAAACCCAACCCGTTCCCGAAGTCGATCTATGAAAACGTTGCCTACGCACCGCGCATGCACGACTTAGTTAGCCGTAAAGCCGACCAGGATGAGTTGGTGGAAAAAGCACTACGTGATGCGGGCCTGTGGGAAGAAGCAAAAGATAAGCTCCAGGAGCCAGGTACATCGTTGTCGGGTGGCCAGCAGCAGCGCTTGTGTATCGCCCGTGCGATTGCGGTTCAGCCGGATGTAATTCTGATGGACGAGCCCACTTCAGCGCTTGACCCGATTTCAACGGCAACAATTGAAGATTTGATGGATCGTCTGAAGCAGCAGTTCACGATCATCACGGTAACTCACAACATGCAACAGGCTGCGCGCGTGGCAGATTACACGGCGTTTTTCCACTTGGGTGAAATCATCGAGTACAACGACACTAAAGTGATGTTCTCGACGCCAGCAAAGAAAAAGACAGAAGATTATATTTCCGGCCGCTATGGTTAATGTTTGCAGTGCGGTAAGGGCGTGTTTTCACGACCGTGCCGCACTTTTTTTGCGGTTTTTATATATGGGAAAATATATATTGTTTGTTAGGTTACGCTAACTACGGCAAGAGGAATTCACATGGCACTGAAAGTCGGTATCAACGGTTTTGGCCGCATGGGCCGTTTGACACTGCGCAGCCTTTGGCAAGAGGTGGCATTGGGCAACGTTGAGCTTATTCGCATCAATGACCCGGGCGGTGATGCGGTAACTTTTGCTCATTTACTGGAGTTTGATTCCGTTCATGGTCACTGGTCGCCGGGCCAGGGTATCACTGCAGACGCATCTCATATCATCCTCGATGCCAAGGCAGTCGCTTTCAGCGCCAATAGCGCCATCGCTGACAGTGACTGGTCGGATTGTGATGTGGTGATTGAGTGTTCGGGTAAAAACAAAACGCACGACAAACTTCGCGCCTATTTGGATCAAGGCGTTAAGCGCGTCGTCGTTAGTGCGCCGGTGAAAGAGCCACAAGTGCTCAACGTGGTGATGGGCGTTAATGACCATCATTATGACCCAGAGACGCACCGTATTGTCACCGCGGCCAGTTGTACGACCAACTGCTTGGCGCCTGTCGTTAAGGTGCTTCAAGAGACCTACGGCATTCGCCATGGCTCGATGACCACCGTTCACGATATTACCAATACCCAAACGATTCTTGATGCCCCGCATAAGGACCTGCGTCGCGCGCGTGCCTGCGGTATGAGCTTGATACCCACCACCACGGGTTCGGCGAAAGCGATTATCGAGATATTCCCTGAGCTTGACGGCAAGATAAACGGCCATGCCATTCGTGTGCCGCTGGCCAATGCCTCGATCACCGACATGGTCTTTGAGCTTGAGCGTGAGGTCACCGCCGAAGAGGTTAATGCAGCGCTAAAAGCCGCCGCAGAGGGCGAGCTTGCCGGTATTTTGGGCTATGAAGAGCGTCCGTTGGTATCGATTGATTACCGCACCGACCCCAGAAGCTCCATCATCGATGCGCTTTCCACCATGGTGATTAATAGCACACAGCTTAAACTTTACGCGTGGTACGACAACGAGTGGGGCTATGCCAATCGTACCGCTGAGCTAGCCCTGATGGTAGGTGGGCAGGTAGACGGTGAGCAGGTGGAACGTGGCTGAATCAATGCTTGCGCGGGTAAAGGCGCTACCTTTCGAGGTGCGCCAATACATGCTGATAACAGGCAATTACTGGGCGTTCACGATTACCGATGGCGCGTTGCGCATGCTGGTGGTGATGTACTTTCACCAGCTGGGTTACTCGCCGCTGGAAATCGCCATGCTGTTTCTGTTCTACGAGGCGTTTGGCGTGGTGACCAACCTGGTAGGCGGCTGGTTGGGTGCGCGGTTGGGTCTTAACCGCACCATGAACGTGGGGCTTGGGCTGCAAATTATCGCGCTTGCTATGCTGATGGTGCCCGCAGGGATGTTAACGGTTGCTTGGGTCATGTCCGCCCAGGCGCTGTCGGGCATTGCCAAAGACCTTAATAAGATGAGCGCTAAAAGCGCCGTTAAAATACTGGTGCCCAAAGACAGCGCTGACGCCAACAGCTCGCTCTACCATTGGGTGGCGGTGCTGACCGGTTCTAAAAACGCCCTCAAAGGGCTGGGCTTTTTTGTCGGCGGGCTGCTACTGACGTTGATTGGCTTTCAGGCCGCTGTATTCGTCATGGCGGTAATGCTAGGCGGCGTGTTGCTACTTTCATTATGGCGCTTGAAGGCGGATTTAGGCCGCCAGAAAGCCAAGCCTAAATTCTCCGAAATCTTTTCAAAATCACGCGCTATTAACGTGCTCTCTGCGGCGCGCTTTTGCCTGTTTGCCTCGCGCGATGTGTGGTTTGTGGTGGCGCTGCCGGTGTTTCTTTACGACCAACACGGCTGGTCATATTGGACCGTGGGTGGGCTGTTAGCGATATGGGTAATCGGCTACGGTGGTGTACAAACCCAGGCGCCCAAGCTAACACGGTTAATTAAGGGCGATGCTCGGTTTCTCACGGCGGGGTGGGCCGCGGCGCTGGCGGTACTGGCGATTCTGTTGGCGTTACTGCCACTGGCCCAGGTTGAATGGCTAGTCATCGGGCTTCTGGCCTTTGGCGTGCTGTTCGCGATTAATTCTAGCTGGCACAGCTACTTAATCGTTCACTATGCCCGCGCTGATGGCGTCTCAATGGATGTCGGCTTTTACTATATGGCCAATGCGATGGGGCGGTTGATTGGTACACTGCTTTCTGGCTGGTTGTATATGGCTTATGGCCTAAGTGCTTGCTTGTGGTTTGCGGCTGCCTTGGTCGCGGCCAGCGCCTTAATGGCCTTGGCGTTGCCGCAAGATTCTCAAACCTCTGGCGATACTACTAAAACGTAGCAGTAGGCTATAAGCAGTAGTACGTTATAAGGAGCGGTCTTGCTTCTAATCAAGGTTTAAATGCTGGCACGCCATATACTCAGGTCATACTCGCCAAGTAAGACGTGAACAGAGTTAGAGGAATTCATGGAGAAGGCCGCCCCAGCACCTGGAAATGAAGGTGCCGCCGATTTGCTGGCAACGGCAACCAACGGCATCATCATCGCCGACATCAACGGCATCATTGTGCAGGCCAACCAGGCCGCAGAGGGGATCTTTCAGTATGCCTCAGGCTCCCTTGGCGGTCGCCCTATTACCGACTTGATGCCAAACTCTGAGCGTCGTCGCCATCCGGGTTATGTCACTAATTACCGCGAGCATGGCGCCCGTTTTATGGTGGGGGCGACGCGAGAAGTCGAAGGCCTTGACCGCCATGGTAACAGTTTGCCGCTGCTGATCTCGGTTAGCCTCTTCAAGGAAAATGGAGAGCCCCGTTTTGCTGCCATTCTGCATGATCTCAGCGAGCGCAAGCGTTTGGAACGGATGCTGGCAGCGGTTAATAGCGAACTCGAGAAGCGGGTAAGCGAGCGCACCGCGCAGCTGGAGGAGGAGGCTAAGCGCCACCGAGAGACCATCAACCGTCTTGAACTTGTCAATAAGGTGGTGGAGCGCGCCTCCCATGCCGTGGCCATCACCGATGCGGATAATCGTATTCTCTACGTGAACCCGGCTTACGAGACATTAACCGGTTTTAAGCAGGATAAGGTGATCGGCAGAAAGCCCACCGTAGCCAAATCTGGTCACCACGGCCCCGATTTTTACCGGCGTATGTGGGACGCCCTTGATCGAGACCAGCATTGGGAAGGCGAGATATGGGATCGTCGTGCGAACGGCGAGGCCTTTCCCAAATTTTTGAGCATCGACCGGCTGGCAGATGACGAGGGCAATACACGAAACTACGTGGCTGTGTTCCACGATCTGACCGAGCAAAAGGCCTCGGAAGAGGAAATCGAGCGGCTGCAGTACTACGATTCTCTGACCACGCTGCCCAATCGCTCGCTCTTTCGTCACCGCCTACAACACGAATTTGAGGTCTCTCGCCGTCAGGGCGCGCGCGTTGGGGTGATGCTGCTTAACCTCGACCGCTTCAAGCAGATCAACGACACCTTCGGCTTCCCCGCTGGGGACAAACTTCTGGTTGAGGTGGCTGAGCGCCTGGGAACCGCCGTACGCCGTACCGATATGATCGCGCGTCAGGAAAGTCGCCGCGAGCGCGATCCTGATCTTGTCTCGCGTGTGGGCGGTGACGATTTTGCGGTCATTCTTAACGATCTCAAAGCGCCTGAGAATGCCGCCGTGGTGGCCAAACGCATGCTGGAAGCCATGAACACGCCCTTCAATATGGAAGACGAGTCGGGGCAAATCGATGAGGTGTTTCTGCAGGCCAGTATCGGTATTGCTATTTTTCCTGATAATGCCGCCGATGTTGATGAACTTGTGCGGGTGGCCGAGACGGCTTTGATACAGGCCAAAGAGCTCGGGCGCGGGGAGTTTCGCTTTTTCTCCGACAACATGAACAAAAACAGTGCCGCGCGTGTGCGTCTGGAAAGCGATCTGCGCCGAGCCGTAGCCGAGGAAGGCTTTGTGCTGCATTATCAGCCTAAGCTGGACCTGGAAACAGGCCGCTTTTCAAGCATGGAAGCGTTAATCCGCTGGCCCCACGCCGATGGAATGGTCTCGCCAGCCGACTTTATTCCCCTGGCCGAGGAAACAACACTGATTGTGCCGCTGGGGGCCTGGATACTGCGCCGTGCTTGCCTTGATGCCGTCGCCCTTGGCGAACGCCTTGGCCAGGTGCCGGGCGTGGCGATCAATCTTTCGGCTCGCCAGTTCCGCCAGTCGGGCCTGATCGATAGCGTACGCACTGCCCTCGAAGAGAGTGCCATTCTGCCCGAGAAAGTCGAGCTGGAAATCACCGAAAGCATGGTAATGGACGATGTCGAGGCGGCCATCGATACCATGCAGGCCCTGCGTGCTCTAGGCGTGCGCCTGGCCATCGATGATTTCGGTACCGGTTACTCGTCGCTTAGCTATCTCAAACGCTTTCCGGTCAACACGTTGAAGATTGATCGTACGTTCATTCGTGATCTGACGCGGGACTCGGAGGATGCCGCTATCATTCAGGCCGTTATTGCGTTGGCTCGCGCCCTGAACCTGCATGTGGTGGCCGAGGGCGTGGAAACACAGGGTCAACTCGTCTTTCTCGGCGAGCATCGCTGCGCCAGTGTGCAGGGGTTTCTCCTCGCTCGGCCGGGCCCTATTGAGAGCATGCCCGCGCTCTTCTCTAAAGGCTTTACCTGAAAAGAGGGCTTATTGATACGTTAAGCCGATCCACGGCGCGGTGATTTTATCGCCGCGCCGTCAACGTAAAGCCGTCGCAGCTTCCAAAAGCCTTCCACGTCAACACGTAACCCTTCTCCCTCAAGCTCCGGTGCGATGTAAAGCGTGATGCCATCGTGTTCGCAGCGGGTGAAATGTGACGGCGTGCCTGGTGGGCGCGCTTCCGCTACGGCAAGGTTTGCTATGCCCCCACAACAGCCATGGCGTGGTGAAAGCCTGACGGTTAGCACACCGCCTTTTTCATGAATAAAAGCGGCCGCATCGGGGGAAATGTCGATGGTGTCTGTCGTCATGAATAAGCTGGCGCCCCTATCAGATAGAACGTTGGTTTACCCGGGCAGAAAGCTCGGCTGCTGATTCCTTGCGTTCGGAGTAGCGGTCGGTCAGGACATGGGTGCGTTCACGTACCAGTAGCGTGAATTTGACCAACTCTTCCATCACATCAACGATACGGTCGTAGTAAGTGGAAGGTTTCATACGCCCATTGTCGTCAAACTCCATAAATGCCTTGGGAATCGAAGACTGATTGGGGATCGTGACCATGCGCATCCAACGGCCTAGCACACGCAGCTGATTAACCGTATTAAACGACTGCGAGCCGCCGCATACTTGCATAACCGCGAGTGTTTTCCCTTGCGTTGGACGCACGGCGCCTAGAGCTAATGGAATCCAGTCGATTTGGGCTTTCATGATAGCGGTCATCGCGCCATGCCGTTCAGGCGAGCACCACACCATGCCTTCAGACCACTTTGCCAATTCACGTAGCTCGTTTACTTTCGGATGTGTTGCTTCTTCCGCATCGGGTAATGGCAAGTCGCGGGGATTAAAAATACGTGTTTCGGCACCCATGGCGCGTAACAACCGAGCTGCTTCCTCCACGGCGAAGCGGCTGAAAGAGCGTTCACGTAGAGATCCATATAACAGCAAAATACGCGGCGCATGCGTCACATCGGCTGGCATGTCTAAAGACTCAGCGGAAGGCGCCGAGAAAAGCTCGCGGTCAATATTGGGAAGGTCATCGCATCGTGTATTGGTCGTCATGCTGAATTATTGTCCTAAGAAAATGCTGATGTATGGCGTTAAGTTGTGTCTTAAGTTCCGCAGGCGATAGCGCATCCAGGGGTAGCGTTGCCATCTCTTTGATACCCTGATGGAGGGCGTTGAACGTCGCAGAAAACGCTGATTCGTTTTCATCGGCATTAGAACCCTCGGTATGAGAAGGGTCAGGAACGCCCCAGTGCACGCGGAGTGCTTTACCTAAATAAAGGGGGCAGACTTCACCAGCAGCATCATCGCAAACGGTAATGACTACATCCGGTGTGATAGCGATGTCATCCCAGGATTTACTCGTAAGTCCTTGGATTGAAATGCCTTCTTGCTCTAGCCAATCCAGTGTTTGTGGATTGAGTTCGCCGGTGGGGTGGCTGCCAGCACTGTAAGCATGGTGGTGTGGTTGAGCATAATGGTTGAAGACGGCTTCTGCATAAATGGAGCGGCAAGAATTACCCGCGCATAAAAACAGGATGTTCATGGCGTCTCCTTAGAAACAGAAACAGAGACAGAGGGTGAGCGAGAGCGTTTGGTGACGAGCCTCGATAATATATGGATGATCGAATGTCATCAATGCCATAGTGGACGATACGCCAAGCATGAAGATGTTCCCCCATGGTTAAGTAATGGTGGGGGAACAGCCGCGCCGTTAGTCTTGGAGCATGGTCTCGATTTTGCGGCGATCCGGTACGCTGCCGCTATGCGCGAGTTTACCGTCGATTGCCACGGCCGGCGTCGACATCACTTGGTAGCTCATGATGACGCCCGGGTCGGTGACTTTTTCAACCGAGGCTTCGATGCCGAGCTCTTTGGCGACGGCACCAATGTGCTCGGCAGTGGTGGTGCACTTTTTGCAGCCGGTGCCTAAAACTTCAATCTTTTTCATCGTGATTCTCCTTTCAGTGCGTTACAACATGCCGTTGAACAGCCAAGGGCTCAGCAGGTTAATCACCCAGCCGACAATCATGAAATTGACCAGCAAGATGACGAAGATAATTGCCAGCAGACGCCACTGCATGACCTGTTTGAGCATAATAAACTCGGGGACGCTCGCCGCGACGGTGCTCATGCAAAAGGCGAGTGTTGTACCCACAGGCAAGCCTTTAAGGATCAAGCTCTCCATCACCGGAATGACTCCGGTCGCATTGGAATAAAGCGGCAAACCGGCAAAGACGGCAACAGGTACGTTCCACCACTGGCCACTGCCGAGGTTTTCTGCAAACCAACCATCAGGAACAAAGCCGTGAAGGGCGGCGCCTAAGCCAACGCCGATAATCACCCATTGCCAGATGCGGCCAACGATCTCTTTTAACTCATCTCGGGCGAATTCGTGCCGGTCTTTAAGGGATAGCGAAGGTTTTTCCGGTACAGGTTGGTCGGTAGCAGGGCGTTCCGCTGCTTGCGAATAAGCTTTGGCTGCAAAATCTTTTAGCCAGCGCTCACCTCGCAAGGTATCCAAAATCATACCGCCGCCGATACCAACGATCATACCAATCGCGATATATACCAGCGTGAATTCCCAGCCGAGAAGGCTCCACAGCATGATGACCGCAACTTCATTAATGATGGGCGAGGTAAACAAAAACGCCATGGTGATACCGAGAGGAATCCCCGCACTGGTAAAACCGAGGAACAGCGGAATGCTAGAGCAGGAGCAAAACGGTGTGATGGCACCAAACCCGGCCCCTAAGCCGTAACCCGCAAAGCGATTTTTTTGCTGGATGTAGTGACGAACGCGTTCAAGGTTAAGAGAAGCGCGAAGAAGGGCGATGATATAAATCATCACGACGAGCAGGGCGAAGATTTTGGTCGTGTCTTCCACAAAAAAGTGTAGCGAACTGGCTAGCTTGCTATCGGGCTCAAGCCCGCCCAGTCCATAGACTAGCCAGTCGGCTAGCCAAGTAAAAACCTCCAACATGGTTTTCTCCCTTATTTGAGAATGCGTTACCAAGAAGACGCACTAAGGGAGAAAAGGATGCCGAGAAACGTAAAATTTTTATTTCGCCCCAGGGAGCGCGCGATGGCAGCAAACGCGCCCTTGTTCGTCAAAGGTAATGGCACTGCTCCACCAATCGTTCGCGTAGGCGCATTCGCGCGCGGCGTAGCCGGGCTTTGGTAGCGGCTAGCGTTAAGCCATTGTGCTGAGCATAGTCGGTTTGTTTGACGCCATTTAAGTCGCACTCAAAGAGAATGTCGGCATCTTCGCGAGGGCAGTGAGGTAAGGCCCTGGCAATGCAGTCAGCTAAGCTATCAATAGCGGACGGCGAAGGGGTTTCAGCGGGTAGCTCTAGATCATCGGCATTGACCCATGTTTTGGCGCGGCGCTTTTCGTCGATCCATTGGTGTTTGGTGACTTTGAAAAGCCACGCTTTGGGCGTAGCGAGTTGGCAGAAGTTTGCTCTGTCCGCCAGTGCTTTGGCATAAACACGCTGTAGCAGCTCGTCAGCTGCATCGCGGTCACCACAGTATTTGAGCAAAAAGCGACATAGCTCTTGATGGTGTGCCTGCCAGGCGTCTTCGATGCAGGGGGCTTTTGTGGTATGAGCCAAAATACTTTCTCACGCGTCTATTTCGGTCGCAGAAGAAGCCTAACACGTTACCCAATTTGGCGCCGGTCGCGGTTCAAGACAAAATGTCGTTGATGGTCGGGCCGATCTGCGGGAAGCGAAACTGAAATCCTTCGGCCTGCAGTCGGTCGGGATATACGCGCTGACCGTCAAGAATGACTGTCGCACCGTCGCCAAGTAACTGCTGAATCACTCTTCCGGGCACTGGCACGCGGATGAAACTGCGCGACACGCGAGCGAAGGCGTCGGTCACCTGAGACATGGGCACGGGAAAGGGGGAGGTGGCGTTGTAAGCTCCCTGCATTGCGGGGGTGTTTAGCGCGCGCAACAGGATATCGACCGCATCCTCGTGGTGGATCCAGCTAACCCATTGCCGCCCCGACCCGATGCGCCCACCCAGAAACGGGCGTATACGTTTGAGTACGGCGCGCCCGTTTTCGGTAACTGCTAACACAATGCCAAATCGCAGGATCACCACCCGCAGACCGAACGCGGCGGCGCGCTGCGCCTCGGCTTCCCACCGGTGCGTGGTATCGGTCAATAAATCACCGCCCGGGCCAGGGGGGCTGTCTTCGACAAAGCGCCTGCTGCTGCTAACGCCGTAATAGCGACACGCCGACGCTGAAATCAGCGTAGTCGGTCGGTGAGACATTCCAGCGATGGCAGTGACAAGGGCACGAGTACCGGCTTCACGACTCTGGCGGATGGCAGTGCGTACCTCGGGTGTCCAGCGGGCCGCGATAGGCTCGCCCGCCAGGTGCACCACGGCGAATGCGTCAGCCAGCGCCGATGAGATCGTCGCGGGGTCGAGGGGTGCGTAGCCTTTTACGGTGACCAGTGGGAAACGCGCTGGAGAGAACCGGGTTGCCGCCGCCTTAGGCCGGCGGCTCAGTACCGTCACGGGCGTACCCCGGGCCGCCAGCTTTTCCACTAGGCGGCTGCCAATTAACCCTGTTGCCCCAGTGATTGCCACTCTATTTTGGGTCATATGCCATCCATTTTAGCCTTTAAGAACGTTGTTGCGCGGCTGTCAACTGACGATCTCGCCATAGGCAGGTGAACATCCACAGGAATGCCGGTACGTTCATCAATAGACCATAAAGAAGTGGCACCAAGCCCATGCCCGGCTGTTGCAGAAGCGTGAAAGCGACCATCATCGCCACACCGGCGTTTTGCACGCCGACCTCAACGGTGATGGCGCGTACACTGGTATTGGGTAGGCGAAAACGGCGTGCCACTTGATACCCCAACGTCATGCTCAACATGCACATCAACAGCACCGCCAACGTTTCAATGCTGAACAGTGAAGGCAGACGCTGCGCATGGCTAACGAACAATGCCGTTACCACGCTAATCATCGCCACGCCCGTCAATACCTTTATCTTTGGCAATAGCCATTCGAGTATTGCCGGCGTAAGCATACGGCGCAGCAACATACCGGTGAGCACGGGGACTAAGGTGACAAGCAGTAGCTGACCGACGGTATGCCAGTAGGGCAAACGCAGGCCTGTGCTGCTCAATCCCAGCACGTCCAGATTCCAACTCATGACCAACGGTAAGGTGAAGGGTGCCAGCACCGCAGCGATGGCGGTCAAGCTGACGGATAACGCCAGATCCCCTTGTACTAGGTAGCTGAACATGTTCGAGGTCGCTCCCCCCGGCACCAGCGAGACCAGAAGCAACCCGGCGGCAGCGAGCGGCGAAAGCGGTAGTAACATCACAAGCCCCCAGGCCAGCAACGGCAATGCTAGAATCTGAAGGCTCGCGCCAAGCAATAGGCGATGTGGGTGGCGCCAGGGACGGGCGAAGTCGCTTTTCGTTAGGCTAAGACCCATGGCCATCATCACACTGGCCAACACCCAGGGAAGGAGAACCTGCGATAACCATTCGGGGGACATTCCGGCTCCTTGAAAGCTGTAGGCAGAACGGTAGACACAAATAGTAGGTAAAATAAGTTGCTAACGTAAGTAAGTAAAAAAACTAAGTAATATTAAGTAGAGAGTTGATGACGCGTATCAAGTATTTCCAAACGGACCTTGGCATGAACAAGGTGGCTATCTGGATGCAAGCTCTGCGTCCACGTACCTTACCGGCGGCGGTGGGGCCAATCGTGCTGGGACAGACATTGGTCGCGCCGGACCATTTCTCCTGGCTAACCGCTATTTTGTGTCTGATTTGTGCATTGGCGTTGCAACTGGCGGTGAACCTGGCCAATGATCTTTTTGATGGGTTAGCGGGGGTGGATGAGCATGATCGCCTGGGGCCAACGCGTGCGCTTCAAGCCGGGTTGTTGAGTGCCGGTGAATTGCGAGTGGGACTGATGCTGATGCTGGGAATCGCCGTCGCGACCGGGCTGTGGCTGGTTATCTTCGGGCATTGGCTGCTTTGGGTGTTGGGCGGATTGGCTTTGCTGGGGGTGCTCGGTTACAGCGGTGGGCGACGGCCCTATGCCAATCTAGGGCTAGGGGAAGTGGCAGTCTGGCTATTTTTTGGCCCGGTGGCGGTGTTGGGTAGCTTATTGGCCCAGCAGACTCCGGTTTATAGCGAGGCGATATTTGCTGCTTCGCTGGTGGGGTTACCGGTAGCCGCCATCTTGGTGGTCAACAACTTGCGTGACCGTCACACAGATGCTCGCGCGGGCAAGCTGACCCTGGCGGTGCGCCTGGGTCCGCGAGCGACTCGATGGCTGTTCAGCATTTTGACGTTGGGGCCGTGGCTGGTGTCACTGCCTATTGGTCTTGCGCCCTGGACCTGGTTGGCGTGGGGATGTATCGGCTTGGCGGCGTTGGGTTTGAACGTGAAATTGTGGCGACACGACGGTTCGGCGCTCAACCCGGTATTGGGGCAGACGGCGCTCTACTCTCTGGCCATGGCCCTTTGGCTGGGCCTGGGCGTTGGTAATTGAAACCGCCTACCTGAATACGTCTAGCCGCTATCTG
This sequence comes from Vreelandella salicampi, assembly GCF_013415105.1. Lineage (GTDB taxonomy): Bacteria > Pseudomonadota > Gammaproteobacteria > Pseudomonadales > Halomonadaceae > Vreelandella > Vreelandella salicampi. Next base: position 10,443 of record NZ_JACCDF010000007.1, on the reverse strand, counting down.
GCGTGTTTCGCCGAAAGTATCCCGCTTCATCCTGCGCGTCTTGCGCCTTAGGTACATGTACCATTAACGCGTATTTTAGCCCTTACGATGCTGCCGGAAAGTGGTGCCGCGTTTTATTGGCGATGCGTACCAAGGCAAGCATTAAGGGCACTTCAACCAACACGCCCACCACGGTCGCGAGGGCGGCGCCCGACTGCATATCAAACAGGGCGATGGCCGCGGCAACGGCGAGTTCGAAGAAGTTGCTAGCGCCAATCATCGCGCCTGGTGCGGCAACGTTATGCGGCACTTTCCATGCTTTCGCCCAGCCGTAGGCGATAAAGAAGATCAGGAAGGTTTGCAAAATCAGCGGAATCGCAATCAACACAATGTGCAGCGGATTTTGCAGAATGACTTCGCCCTGAAAAGCAAACAGCAGAATCAGCGTGACGATTAGACCCATCGGGGTAATCGGCCCGACGCGTTTCATAAAAACATTGTCGTACCACTCACTGCCGTGTTTTTTGATCAGCGTTTGCCGGGTAATATAGCCGGCGGCCAGCGGTATCACGATATACAACACAACGGAGAGAGCGACGGTGTTCCAGGGCACCTGGATGTCGGAGACCCCGAGTAAGAAAACCACGATGGGAGCAAAGGCCACAAGCATAATAAGGTCGTTAAGCGACACCTGAACCAGGGTATAAGCGGCGTCGCCACGAGTGAGGTAACTCCACACAAACACCATCGCGGTGCAAGGTGCCGCGCCCAGCAAGATAGCGCCCGCCAAGTATTGATTCGCCAAATCTGGGGCAATAAAAGGTTGGAACAGCACGGTTAAGAAAAACCAGGCAATGGCGAACATGGTAAAGGGTTTGATCAGCCAGTTGACCGTTGTCGTGATAATCAGCCCCTTGGGCTGGCGGCGAACGCCCAGAATAGACGTGAAGTCGATTTGCGCCATCATCGGAAAAATCATGGCCCAGATGAGTATTGCGACGGGGATAGACACTTGCGCGTACTCAAAGCGCGAAAGCGTCTCTGGTATGGCGGGCGCAAACTGGCCTAATGCAATGCCTGCGATAATCGCTAACGCGACCCATAGAGAAAGAAAACGCTCGAAAAGCCCCATACCTTCAGCTGTGCTGGGCTCGTCGTTGGTGTGTTGCGATGTCATAAGATTCCCTTATCGGCATAGCTAAAAAATTTTCAGCCACTATATACGATATTTCGTATGTGAGTAAGGCGTTGCAACATTGCCGTCACGATTGCCGTGTATGTTAGCCATTACACATTAAAGAAAAGAGTTTTTAGCTATGTCAAAACGTCGAGTGCTGTTTTTGTGCAACGCCAATTCTGCTCGTTCGCTCATGGGGGAAGTGCTACTTCGCCACATGGCAGGTGACGAGTTCGAGACGTTTAGCGCGGGCTCCGAGCCGGATGAGCCGAATGCGTATACGCTTGAAGCCCTGCAAAAGCAGGGGCTATCGACTTCAGGACTAGAAAGTAAGTCCCTAGAACGTTTTAAGGGAGAGCATTTCGATTTTGTGATTGTGCTGTGTGATAAGGAGAAGCAGGCTTGTTATGAGTGGGAAGGTGAAGCGACGGAAACCTTCTATTGGGACATTCGTGACCCTCGCTTGATCGCTAAACCGGATGCGTACGAGCAAGCGTTGCAAGAAATACGCCGGCGTTTACAGTTATGGCTGCCGCTACACACGTCTTGATTCATGCCAATGGGACACGGTTTTTTTACTGTGCTAAGGAGCATCGTCGAGATGAAAATCATCGATAATTTAAGCATTAAGGCGAGCTGGACGTTGGTGCTGATCGCATTTAGCGGCTTGATTTTGTTAATTGGCGCGCTGGGGATTTTTGCCAATCATTTTGGCCGTGATGCGTTCAGTACCATTAATCAGCGGGATATGGCGCAAGTGCGCGAGCTAAACGATGCTTACAACCGGCTGATGCGTTCACGTATTCAGATGAACCGTGCGGCAGAGCTGATTCGCACGCCTTCATTTGACCGCTCTGAGCCGTTAATGGAAGAAGCCGAAACGCTGCTTCAAGAAGCGAAAGCGTCGTTTGAACACTTTCAAAACGATCCCATGACACAAAATCAACAAGCGTTGGCAGAGCAACTATCACGCGACTTTCAATCGTTGGTTAACAACAATTTGAACTTGCAGATGATGATGCTCGAAGAGCGTGACGTGCGCGGCTTTTTATCAGGTGAGTCCCGAGTGGATGATAGTAGCCGCCAATTTGTTGGAAGCGCTGACGCTTTTTTTGACAGTGTTCAGCGCAACGGCAGTGAGCTACAGGCACGTTTCGAGCAAGTGTCCGCATGGCTTTTTCAAGGCGTGCTGGCCGCTTTGCTTATTTCAGCTTTGATGGTGGCGATTGTGGTGTGGGGAGTGCGCAAAAATGTGATTAAGCCGCTTAAGCAAATGACGGAGCATTTTAAACGCATAGCCAGTGGTGATCTTTCCACGCCGGTGAGCGTTAAAGGGCGTAATGAAATTGGTGCGCTTTTCCATGAATTGGACAATATGCAAGGGTCGCTCGCCACCACGGTGGAGCGCTTAAGTCATAGTAGCGAACGTGTCTACAGCAGCAGTCACGATATGACCGCGCACAACAATACGCTCTCGTCACACACAGATGAGCAAATGAGTGCGCTACAGCAAATGGCGGCCAGTCTTGAGCAGTTAACCGCGACGGTGACGCAAAACGTGGAGAGTGCCGAACACGTTAATCGGTCAACAGCAGAAACCGCTGCAAAAGCCCAGGCAGGTGAGCGAGTGATCTCTCAGTTTGTCGATACGATGGCTTCTATTAATCAAGATTCTGAAGCGATTCAGAGCATTATTGACGTTATCGATAGCATCGCGTTTCAAACCAATATTCTGGCGTTGAACGCTTCTGTTGAAGCGGCGAGGGCAGGTGAGCACGGGCGTGGATTTGCGGTAGTCGCTAATGAAGTGAGGAATTTGGCTTCGCGTAGTGCCCGTGCGGCGAGCGATATTCGTCACCGCCTCCAGGCTTCCCGGGAAAGTGTGCTGCAGGGGAACCGGCTCTCAAAAGAAGCAGGCGAACATACGCACGCGATTATTACCGCGGCTGAGGAAGTCAATCAGTCAATGGGGCAGATGACACAAGCCTATGAAGAGCAGCGTCGCGGCATCGAAGAAGTCAATATCGCCGTCTCACAAATTGAGAGTACCACGCAGGAAACAATGCAGATTGTGCAACGCGCTTCTGACTGCGCGCACACGCTCGCCGGGGAAGCCGATGATATGCGTGAATATGCACACCAGTTCACGTTGCATGAGACGTCTGGGACGTCTATGAAACAGGAAGACGAGACTCAATTGGTAAACGTGTCTTCGCAAGGGAAGGAGACAGAAAGCGACGATGTCTCTTGGCCGCAGTGGCTATCGGTGGAACATACGCCGAAGAACGTTCATAAAAGACGTGCCGATGGGCAAGGGGTAGCTGCCTAGCGTGAGTGTCGTTTCTCCGGCACTACTAGCTGGTAGCTGGCGCCGGGCAGTCCAGGCTTTCAAGCAATGTTAGAAGCAGCACCTGGCACTCATGCCAGGTGCTAACTTAACGCTTAATCGATGAGCTCTACGGCGACCGCCGTGGCTTCACCACCGCCAATGCAAAGGCTGGCAATACCGCGCTTGCCGCCTTTAGTGCGTAGCGCGTGAATTAGTGTTGCGATGATACGCGAGCCGGTCGAGCCAATAGGGTGGCCTTGCGCGCAGGCGCCACCGTAAACGTTCACCTTATCGTGCGGCAGACCCAAGTCATCCATCGCCATTAGTGTAACGACCGCGAAGGCCTCGTTAATTTCAAACAAATCGACATCGCTAACATCCCAGTTCAGCTTTTTCAGGAGTTTTTCGATAGCGCCAACTGGGGCGATGGTAAATTCACTGGGGTGGCGTGAGTGGGTGCTATGCCCGAGCATGCGCGCTAACGGTTTGATCCCGTGTTTATCAGCGGCCGCTTGGCTGGAGAGAATCAACGCTGAGGCGCCGTCTGAGATAGAGCTTGAATTAGCGGCAGTTATCGTGCCGTCTCTGGCGAAAGCAGGACGTAGTTCGCGGATCTTATCCAATCTGGCTTGGAAGGGCTGCTCATCGTGCTCGACCAGGGTATCGCCTTTTCGGCTCGAAACCGTAACAGGGGCCATTTCCGCACTGAGGTGGCCCGCATTGGTGGCTTCCATGGCCCGCTCAAGCGAGGCGATAGCAAAATCATCCAAGCGCTCGCGGGTATAGCCGCGCTCAGACGCCACATCTTGCGCGAAAACTCCCATCAGTTTGCCGGTTTCTGCGTCTTCAAGGCCGTCTAGGAACATGTGGTCTTTGAGTTCACCGTGGCCAAGACGGTAGCCTCCGCGCGCTTTCGTGAGCAAGTGGGGCGCGTTGGACATGGATTCCATGCCACCGGCAAGCAAAATTTCCCCGCTACCCGCCTTGATAATGTCGTGGACAAGCATGGTCGCCTTCATTCCCGAGCCACATAGCTTATTGATCGTAGTGGCGCCGTTGGCATCGGGAATGCCCGCCTGACGCATGGCTTGTCGTGCTGGGCCTTGTTTAACGCCAGCGGGAAGAACGCAGCCCATAATGCCTTCTTCGATATCAGCAGGGTTAAGGCCTGAGCGCTCAGTAGCCGCCTTAATCGCTACAGCGGCTAACTCTGGCGCTGGTACGCTCGAAAGGCTACCCATCATGGCACCCATTGGGGTGCGTGCTGCCGATAGAAAAACGACGTCGTTGTTACTCATGATTTATCTCCAAATCTTGGTGTTGTTGTGGTTGTCAAAGGGCTCGTAGCGTTGACCCGTTGCGTACGCTGTGGTTTTCTCCTGAGTAACCAAGCAAGCGCTAGTGTAAGAGATATGAATGTAATGAATGCATCACCTCGCCGCAAGGAACTAACGCGTCTCGCCGCGCAGCTTTTTGTCCAAGAAGGCTTCGACAAGACGACGGTACGTATGCTCGCTCAGGAAATGGGGATTAAATCGGGCAGCCTATTTCATCATTTTAAAGATAAGCAAGAGATATTGGCGGCTGTGATTGAAGAGGGGACGCACAATGCCCTGAGAATTGCGCGCCGTGCGTTAGAGTCTAGCCCCGCTGATCCTGAGGCGCGCCTCAGAACCATGGCAAGAGCGCATTTGGAAACGCTCTTCACCGACCGTAATGCTCATGTCGTGGCATTATTTGAATGGCGCCGACTAGACGACGAAGCGAAAGCGCATTTAAGCCACCTTCGAGATGCCTATGAAGCCCTTTGGGTTGACGTAATCGACGCTGCGTTGGAGGCAGGGCTGATTCATGGAGATCGTTTTTTGGTCTCACGTTTTGTGCTCGGCGCCCTCAACTGGACGGTACGCTGGTACGACCCGGCTGGGCCGAGAACCCCTGATGATCTTGCCGATGAGCTGGTCGCGATGATCATTCCCATGAAGCGGTAGAGCGGTCTTTGACTATTGTCTAATTACCTTGCCTTGGGTAAGGCTTGCTCTCTGTTAGGAATGGTTTTAGCGTTGGTGTATAACAAAGTTTCCGTTAACGTAAACGGATGAATGTCTGCCAGCGCCAAGTCAGGCCTAATAATCACAATCACGTGTTTTTAGCGCATCGGCGATATGCCTGCATGGCGATACAGCTCACAACCACAACACAAGAGAGCGATCATGACTGCAACATCACTTCCCGATTATCGTGAGTATCTTGAAAACTTCTCAGTCGATAGCGTTATTGCGCGCTTGGATGACCACCAAGACGGCCATTTTAATGCGTATGAAGCCAGCTGTGGCCGCCATATTCGTGATGGACGCGGTGATGTGCTGGCCCTCGTTCAGGAGGACACGCAAGGCAATACGCATAAGTTGACGTATGCGGAACTTGATCAAGCCAGCGCTAAGCTTGCGGGATGGTTTCAATCTCAAGGCCTGGGAGTCGGGGATCGGATTGCCTGCATGCTTCCGCGCACGCCAGCATTATTAGTGGCGGTGGTGGCTACGTGGCGTATTGGCGCGGTTTATCAGCCGCTATTCACTGCCTTTGGTCCTGATTCGGTGGATTACCGCCTTGGCCGGGCTGATACCAAGTTGGTGATCACCGATCATGCTAACCGCTATAAGTTTGATGGTTTAACTCAGTGCCCTCCCGTACTGGCTGTTGGCGGAGCGACGAGTGAACATGCTGACGATTTGGATTGGCAAGCGGCTACGTCGCATGCGCCTTCCACCGAGAAGCCTCCACGACTAACGCCAGATCAACCGTTTTTGCAGATGTTTACCTCCGGCACGGTGGGCAAACCCAAAGGCGTTGCGGTGCCGCTTGCCGGCATGACTGCATTCGCTATTTATATGGAGTTAGCCATAGACCTGCGGGAAGATGATCGTTTCTGGAATATGGCGGACCCGGGTTGGGCATACGGCCTTTACTATGCCATTGCAGGGCCGTTGCTATTAGGCGTTACCACTCACTTTTGTGAGGTTGGGTTTAGTGCTGAAGGTGCCCTCGCTTTCATGAAGCGCCATCGTATTACCAACTTTGCGGCAGCCCCCACGGCTTACCGTTTGATGAAAGCTTCTGGGCTGTTTGACGATGCACATCAAACGTTGGAGCTTCGAGCGGCCAGTTCAGCGGGTGAACCGCTCAATACAGAGGTCGTCACCTGGGTGGAAAAAGCGCTTGGCTGCCCGGTGATGGACCACTATGGACAAACCGAAACCGGCATGACGTGTAATAACCATCACGCGCTGGATCATCCGAAACACGTCGGCGCTATGGGTGTGCCGATGCCGGGCTACCGCTTAGCGATTCTGGATGCGGAATATAATGAGTTACCCCCAGGTGAACCGGGTGTGCTTGCCGTCGATATCAAAAACTCGCCCGCCCACTTTTTCCAAGGGTATACCTGGCAAGAGAAGCATCCGTTTGCAGAGGGGTACTATTTGACTGGGGATGTGGTGTTTCGCAACGACGATGGTTCGTTCCAATTTGCCGGTCGAGATGACGATATCATTACGACCGCGGGCTATCGCGTTGGGCCGACCGATGTCGAAAATAGTGTGATGACGCACCCAGCGGTCGCTGAATCAGCGGCGGTAGGGCAGCCCGATGAGATTCGTGGCGAAGTGATCAAGTCTTACATCGTGCTGCGAGAAGGGTTTGAAGCCAACGATGACCTTGCCGATGAGATTCGTCAGCAGGTACGCGAGCGTCTCTCTACCCATGCGTTTCCCCGTGTGATTGAGTTTGTCGAGGAGCTGCCAAAAACGCCGAGCGGCAAAATTCAACGTTTTAAGCTGCGTGCCGAAGCGGCTGAGCAAGCCGATTCAAACGGATAAGCTGCATTAAAAGGAAGCGACGATGGATGTTCAGGGTAACACATTTTTGATTACTGGCGCCGCCTCCGGTTTAGGAGCGGCGACAGCTGAACGGTTAGTGGCAGGCGGGGGAAATGTCGTCCTCTGCGATATGCAAGAAGGTGTGAAGGCTCAAGCCGAATCGCTTGGTGCATCGGCGGTCGCGTGTGTGGGAGATATTACCTCCGACGCCGATATGCAGAAAGCCGTAGCGCTGGCGGTTGAGCAAAGCGACGGGCGAGGGCTGGCAGGCGTGATTCACTGCGCTGGGGTGGTCAGTGTCGGCAAGCTCGTTGACCGGGAAGGCAATCCCGCTAGCCTTGAAGCCTACAGTAAAACGGTCAATATCAATTTGATTGGAACGTTCAATATTATGCGGTTGGCGTCCGCAGCGATGACGAAAAATACCCCAAGCGATGATGGTGAGCGCGGCGTTCTCATTAACACGGCATCTATTGCAGCATTTGATGGCCAAGTTGGTCAGTGTGCTTACAGTGCTTCTAAAGCGGGTGTTGTGGGCATGAGTCTACCGGCTGCCCGCGAGTTGTCACGTCATGGTATTCGCGTTATGGCGATTGCCCCCGGCGTTTTTGAAACGCCGATGATGAGCGAAATCCCCGATGAGGCAGCGCAGGCACTCGCTGCCGCTGTCCCCTTCCCGAAACGCTTAGGAAAACCCGTTGAGTTTGCCAAAATGGCGGAGCAGATCATTACCAACGTCATGCTAAACGGCGATGTTGTTCGCTTGGATGGCGGTATCCGTATGCAGTAACGCTGGCATAGCCGATTCCTAACTACAGACTGTTGTACAGCTCCACGACCGGGGGTTGGCTTCCATGCCAGCCTCCGGTTTTTTTGACGAAAGTCGAGCTGAATGTAAGCGGTAAATGGCAAGCGCTTGCTTGACTCTCTTGCATGATACGGTTAGATTTCAAACATACGTTTGAAAGTTGCGCTGAGCACTTTCATCATTCGTCAGGAGAAGTGTTATGCCTACCTATCAAGCACCGCTACGCGATTTCCGTTTTGTCATGGATGAGATGTTGGATTTTCCTTCTCATTACGCACGTTTACCCTCAGGTGACGATGCATCCCCAGACGTGGTTAGCGCCATCCTTGAAGAGGGGGCGCGTTTCTCGCGTGATGTGCTGCTGCCGTTAAATCAGTCTGGAGATCGAGAGGGGTGTTTGCTTGAAGGGGGCGAAGTCAAAGCACCTAAGGGGTTTAAAGAGGCGTATCAGGAGTATGTAGAAGGTGGGTGGCCTAGCCTGGCCGCTGAGCCTGAGCATGGGGGGCAGGGGCTTCCGCACTCACTTTCCATGGTGCTGTCTGAGATGATCTGTGCGACCAACTTGGCTTGGGGCATGTACCCAGGGCTTTCCCATGGCGCGGCAGATGCATTGAGACACCACGGTACAGATGAACAAAAAGCGACATACTTGACCAAGCTTGTTGAGGGCGTTTGGACAGGCACCATGTGCTTAACCGAGGCGCACTGTGGCACCGATCTTGGGCTGATCAAAACGCGTGCCGTTCCGAGCGGTGGTGATGCCTATACCGTTACCGGCACTAAGATATTTATTTCCGCTGGCGAGCATAATCTGGCAGAAAATATTATCCATTTAGTGCTGGCGAAACTGCCCGATGCACCGGAAGGTTCTAAAGGGATTTCGCTTTTTGTGGTACCGAAATTTTTGCCGGATGCAGAAGGAAATCCCGGTGAGCGCAATGGTGTCACCTGTGGCTCCCTTGAGCACAAGATGGGGATTCACGGTAACGCCACCTGTGTGATGAATTTTGACGGCGCAACAGGTTATTTAGTGGGTCAGTCTAATAAAGGCTTGGCGTGCATGTTCACCATGATGAATGCCGCACGTTTGGGTGTTGGTATCCAAGGGCTTGGGTTAATTGAGGCAAGCTTTCAAAACTCGCTCAGCTATGCCCGTGATCGTTTGCAAATGCGGGGTTTGTCGGGCAAACAGGCACCAGAAAAGCCGGCTGACCCGATCATCGTTCACCCCGATGTGCGGCGTATGCTGCTAACGCAAAAAGCCTTCGCTGAAGGTGGGCGCATGTTGGTGTTGTATACCGCTCAAATGCTTGATGTTGTGGAGCATGGCCAATCCGGTGAAGAGCAGGAGCGTGCGGAAACTCTGCTTGGCCTTTTGACACCCATCGTCAAAGCCTTCCTGACGGAAGTCGGCTTTGAAAGCACTAATGAAGGGGTGCAAATCTACGGCGGCCATGGCTTTATCCAAGAATGGGGTATGGAGCAGCTAGTGCGCGATGCGCGCATTACACGCCTCTACGAAGGTACGACCGGCATTCAAGCCCTTGATCTGCTCGGCCGCAAAGTTTTGATGAGTCAGGGGGAGGCGCTTAAAGTCTTCACCAAAGAAATTCACCAGTTCTGTAAAGCTGAAGCCGACAATCCGGCTCTTAAAGAATTCGTTGAGCCCCTGGCGAAGCTTAACGCTGAGTGGGGTGAGCTCACGATGGGCGTAGGTATGAAAGCGATGCAAGACCGCGAAGAGGTAGGGGCGGCTAGTGTTGATTACCTTATGTACTCCGGTTATGTCACGCTGGCTTACTTGTTTGCACGCGCTGCTAAGCAGGCGTCTGCCTCTCTAGAAGGCGATGATAAGGCGTTTTATGCCGCTAAGCTCAATACCGCATGCTTTTACTACCAGCGGCTACTGCCACGCACAAAAGCGCACGCGCAAATGATTCAGTCAGGCGCAGAAACTCTAATGGCGACTTCAAGCGATGATTTGGGTCTTGGCTTTGAAATTTGATTAATGGCTGGCGCGGTGTTGGGCCGCTACTGAGCACTCTCTGGTCAGGTATTCTGATCGATGGTTTGCGACAGAAGGGCAACCTTCTGTCGTTTTTTTTGTACTCATTTCTTCTTTTACTTGCTATCTTGTTAGTGAGGCCTTAAAGTACGCATCCGCTGCCGGGGACGCCGAGCGTTACCAGCGGTGAATGAGGTGTAAAAACCTTGGTTTGTCAGAAGGTTAGGGGTTTGATCGCTGAGTCAGTTGGCATCGATCACCCGGGTA
>NZ_JACCDF010000006.1 GCF_013415105.1 Vreelandella salicampi | reverse complement strand
TGATCCCTTGCCGAACTCAGTAGTGAAACCGCTCAGCGCCGATGGTAGTGTGGGGTCTCCCCATGCGAGAGTAGGTCATCGTCAGGCACTTATCCGAAAAATCCCCCCGGGCTTATGCCCGTGGGGATTTTTTGTTTTAGAGTAAACTATACGTAACGGTTTTAACGGAGCTCAATGCGGCGCCACAATATTTTCTCAGCTTCAATAATGAGATAAATCAGTATGCTGCCGATGAAGATAGCTGACCAATGTGACAGGGCAAGTCCCTCACTACCAAAAATAAGCTGCATGAAAGGTAGGTAAGTAAAAGCCATTTGCAGCAGCATAATCATGATTATGGCAATCCATACGGGGCTACTACCAAACACGCCTGATAGAGATAACGTACTATTGATTAAGAAGCGGCTATTAATTAAATATGCTGCGCTACCAGTAACTAGCATGTTAACGGCTCCCGCCCGGGCTAGGGCTTCACTACCACCTTGTTGAAGAATCCAAGAAAACATACTGAAAACACCGATTAGCAATAGTACTGATACAAAGATAACCCGCCAGAGTAAAAACAGGTCGAGCAATGGGGCCTTAGGGTCTCGCGGCTGGCGTTGCATAAGGTCTTTTTCGCCTTCTTCAAATGCTAATGCTAGCCCTAGAGTAATAGCAACCACCATATTAACCCACAATGCTTGTAATGGCGTGACGGGCAAAATTGAGCCAGATAGCACTGCCAGCATAATAGCTAGACCTTGAGCGCCGTTAGTGGGTAATATAAAAGTGATTGTTTTACGGATGTTATCGTAGACTTTACGTCCTTCTTCCACAGCACGAACAATGGTAGCGAAATTATCATCAGCAAGTACCATTTCAGATGCGTCTTTTGCTGCTTCAGTACCTTGTACCCCCATTGCTACACCGACATCAGCACGTTTTAGTGCTGGGCCGTCATTAACTCCGTCTCCTGTCATCGAACACACACCGCCTTTCGCTTGCATAGCCTTAACCAAACGTAATTTATGCTCGGGAGACGCGCGGGCAAATACGTCGATATCTAAAATAATGTTTTCTATCTCTTGATCTGACATCAATTCGATTTCACGCCCAGTCAGAGCTTTTTCAGTGTGTGAGAACCCTAGTTGCTTAGCGATTGCAAGCGCAGTCGAAGCGTGGTCACCGGTAATCATTACTGGTCGTATGCCTGCTTTTTGACATAAATTAACTGCATCAATAGCTTCTTCTCGCGGTGGGTCCAATAGGCCAATAATGCCGAGTAAGCGAAGCCCCTTCTCAACGTGATGATGATCAAGAAACTCAATAGCGGTAGTGCGTTTATCAGCAATGGCAAGTACGCGTAAGCCGCGTGATGAGAGCTCGTGTATACGTTTTTCCCATTCGTTGTGATCAATAGCGATGTCGCCTTCAGCCGTAAAGACGCTATCACACATTTCCAGAAGTTGGTCTGGAGCCCCTTTCACAAGCACACATTGTTTATTACCGTCTTTGTGCATCGTTGCCATGTATTTGTGTTCTGACTCAAAAGGAATGACATCCAAGCGCGTAAATTCTTTTCGCAAATCGGCTGTAGTAATACCGGCTTTTTCGGCAGCGACAACTAAGGCACCTTCTGTTGGGTCGCCCTGTATTTGATAGTGTCCCTCTTGCTGGTGTAGTTCAGTATCGTTACATAACACTGCCGCGCGTAAAAAATCGGTTAATGTAGAGACTTTGGATAGATCGATACTTGCCTTATCGCCATTGTCTAGAATTTGGTAAAAGCTCCCCTTAGGAGCAAAACCGATGCCATCGATAGAGAACTGCTCATCACCTAGCCAGATAGCCTGAGCCGTCATCTCATTACGTGTTAATGTTCCGGTTTTATCGGAAAAAATGGTAGAAATAGAGCCTAATGTCTCCACAGCTGGGAGTCGGCGTATGATAGCGTTGTGTCTAGCCATGCTCTGGACGCCAAGCGCCAAACCAATGGTGACAATTGCAGGTAAACCTTCCGGAATAGCGGCTACAGCTAACCCTACTGCTGCCATAAACATATCAGCAGCCGGTTGGTTGTGGATTAAAGTGCCCAGCATCGCTGTAATAACCGCAGCACCTAAAATGAAGATCGCAAGAACCCTGCCTGCACGATCAAGCTGCTGGAGAAGCGGTGTTTTGACTTGTTCAACGTCGCGAAGAAGTTCTGAAATTTTACCTATTTGGGTTTGGCTTCCTGTTGCAACAACTAACCCGCGGGCATTGCCCTGAACTACAATGGTGCTGGCAAACGCTATGTTTTTGCGTTCAGCAAGATCTGCATCATCGCTGGTAGGGTCTGTAGACTTTCCAACGGGAATGGATTCCCCCGTTAAAGCGGCTTCCTCTGTACGAAAGCGTCGTGCTTCAATTAGCCGCAAATCGGCAGGAATACGGTCACCGCTTTCTACAAGCACGATATCGCCAGGAACCAGCTCTTCGGCTGGAACAGTGGTACGTTTACCATCGCGTAAGACGTTCGCTTGAGGAGATAGCATATTTCGAATGCTGTCGAGAGCCTGCTCGGCTTTCCCTTCCTGGACAAACCCTATTAGCGCGATAATGACGACAACTCCAATAATAGCGGCTGCGTCGATAGAGTGGCCGAGTATAAAACTGGCGATAGCGGCCACCAGTAGGATGAGCATTAAGATATTATTGAACTGATCTATCAATCGCCGATACCAAGAACGCCTTCGTTCCTGTTGAAGACGATTTGGGCCATATTTTTGCAGACGCGCTTGAGACTCTTGTGTAGATAACCCTTCGAGAGAAGATCCTTGCCATTCAAGCGCTTCTTCACCAGTGATGCTGTGCCAAATGGGGGGCGACTCGTTTGGGGTGTGGCGGTTTTCCATCCTTGAGCTCCCTATGATGAACGAATGACCATCTTAAAGTATCATCATGCTGCACTGCAGCGTTTATACCAAGGGAAGGGGCGCACAAAGTCAAAAGGGTTTTAATTTTTCTGCTTCGCTGGCTACGATAGTTACACTGCCAAGCATTTTTTCAGCTACAGCTGGCTAGGTCACTACAGCATGAGTAAAGCCTAAGAGGCATAGTGCTCGGTTACCCATTGAATATCTATAAAGCGAAGAGATGCGCTAGCGCCATCAGTTAGGGCATAGATTCTTCATCTGCTGGTTGGCGAGCGCCTGGAGAAATCTGCCCAGGGATGCGGTATTTGATTGGCTCGGAATGACGTTCCTCATAACGTTGATTTTCTTCCTGCGCAGGAACGCCAAGCACGGTCTTTTTTGTTCCATCAGGCCACGTATACGTCGTACACCCGGTAAGGCTAAATAGCCCTATAGCCGTAATGCTTAATGAAGTTTTCACATTAAATCTAGCCAAACCTTATCCTCAAAATTATAGGAAATGATGAAAAAAATTAGTTAGAGAGTATTATTCGTATCAAATTTCTTCCCAAAGCACTTTGCGAAAATCTTGACTCAGCTTTGTTACCTTATTAAACCTGTCATATTGGGCATTTCTCAGACCTTGCATTGCCTGTTGGTAGCAATCTGTTATTTCTTGCACGGATTTCGGTGAACTTTGATTTATCAATAAGCAGTGTGAAATTTTTTCATTGCTTTCGGCGATAGCTTGACAGAATTCAATTTCCATTTGCATCGCACTCGATACGCTTTCCAGCCAGGCAAGTTGTACATTAATTAGCGGCTGTACCCCTTTCACGCTTTGTTCCATCCACCATTGAAGTATAGGCTGGCTGATGGAGAGCCATGGGGTGAGCGAGTCTGAGGATAAAGGCTCGAATGGAGTGGTATGAGACGGTGTGGCCATGATGACCTCCAATTTTGTTTGCGTTGAATTCGATCACGGAAGTACATTCCATAATGAGTATAGTCAAATATGTGGTGATTGGTGGCGTAAACCTTTGTCGCAAATCAAAGGACCAAGCATCGACGATCAGGAGGGAGTATGTGGCGGGTCATTAAATCTGTTCTAGCAGCGTTAATCGGGGTGCAGAAAAATCAGCAGCGTGAAGAAGATTTTAGTAGCAACAAGCCCCTCGCTTTTGTGGTTGCTGCGGTCACTGTAACACTCATTTTCGTCTTGGTGCTAATTGGCATAGCTTTACTGGCCGCTCAAGGGTAAAAAAATTTAATGGCGGTTCCCCGTGACGTAGCGCCATTCTTACCTATACTGCAAATATATTCGTTTATCCTGACGTAAAAAAACGCTAAACAATAATAACCGTGGAGGGGCCTATGCGGGCATTGAGGTATTGGTCGACTTACATAGCTGTTTTACCTTTTCTTGTACCAACGGCTTCCTATGCATGGAACATGCCGATAGGGGTAACCGATGTAAGCGGCGATATTTACCGTTTACACATGACCATATTTTGGATATGCGTCGCGATTGGCCTCTTGGTGTTCGGTGCGATGTTTTATTCCCTTTTTCGCTATCGGCACGCAAAAGGCGCGAAAGCGGCTCACTTTCACGAAAATACACTGGTAGAAGTGCTTTGGACAGCTATTCCAGTACTGATTCTGGTTGCAATGGCGGTGCCTGCAACGGCTACCTTAAAACAGATGTATGATCCTTCTGATGCAGATTTAGATGTCATGATTACTGGTCAGCAGTGGCGTTGGCGTTATGAGTACATGGGAGAAAATGTGGCCTTCACCTCAAGCTTAAGTACACCGCGAGTACAAATCAGCGGAGAGGAAAAGCGAGGCGAGACATATCTACTCGATGTTGATAACCCATTGGTCCTCCCCGTTAACCGTAAAGTACGTTTTTTGATGACATCGGATGACGTGATTCATTCTTGGTGGGTCCCGGAGTTGGCAGTTAAGCAAGACGCAGTGCCTGGCTTTATTAATGAAAACTGGGTACGTATCAACGAACCCGGTATTTATCGGGGGCAGTGTGCTGAGCTCTGTGGGATGGATCACGGGTTCATGCCGGTCGTGGTTCATGCGATAGAGGAAAAGGCGTTTGACGAGTGGATTGCTGAACGCAAAGCAGCGGCTGAAAAAGAAATCAGCGGTATTGACCGAGACTGGAAGCTCGCAGAACTCATGGAGCGTGGACAAGCAACTTACGAGGCGATTTGTGTTTCATGTCATCAGCCTGGCGGTAAGGGGTCCCCCCCCGCGTTCCCAGCGTTAGCCGGAAATGAACAACTTATTGCAGATCAAGCATGGCATTTAGATAGAGTGATTAATGGTGTCTCGGGAGCTGCTATGCCTGCTTTCCGAGATACACTTAATCCAGTCGAGATTGCAGCGGTAGTTACTTATACGCGCAATGCATGGGGAAATGATACAGGTGACGTGGTTCAGCCGTCAGTAGTCGCAGAGCAAGTTGATCAGTAAGTCGCTGACAAAATGATACGTCACCAGCATAAATAATTAATGGAGTGTCCCATGGCTAAGCTACCTCCCAAATCAATGCCACTTCACAGCACACCAGCTGCAGCAGATGGGCAGTTGAATACACATACGGCCCTACCAAAAGGGGTTATGCGGTGGGTATTAACGACTAACCATAAAGAAATTGGAACGCTTTACTTACTGTTTTCTTTGAGCATGTTTTTTGTGGGCGGAGTCTTCGCACTTGTAGTACGTGCTGAGCTTTTTCAACCAGGTTTGCAGCTTATTGATCCTGAGTTTTTTAATCAAATGACGACCATGCACGGCCTAATTATGGTATTTGCTGCGGTAATGCCAGCATTTACAGGGCTCGCTAACTGGATGATTCCCTTGCAAATTGGCGCGCCAGATATGGCATTACCAAGGTTAAATAACTTTAGCTTTTGGCTGCTCCCTGTTGCATTTACGCTGTTACTTTCTACCTTGCTGATGCCGGGAGGTGGTCCAAACTTTGGCTGGACATTTTATGCGCCACTATCCACCACCTATGCACCCGCTTCGACAACGTTTTTTATCCTTGCGATACATATCGCTGGTATAAGTTCTATTTTAGGTGCAATAAACATTATTGCGACGATTCTCAATATGCGAGCACCGGGTATGCGGTTGATGGATATGCCATTATTTGTATGGACGTGGCTAATTACCGCCTTTTTGCTAATTGCTGTTATGCCCGTTTTAGCCGGTGTTATTACAATGATGCTGATGGATATTAACTTTGGCACTAACTTTTTTAATGCTGCTGGTGGTGGGGATCCTGTATTGTTTCAACACCTATTTTGGTTTTTCGGCCACCCCGAAGTTTATATTATGATTTTGCCTGCTTTTGGCATTGTTTCTGCCATTATACCCACCTTCGCTCGCAAGCCTTTATTTGGTTATACTTCAATGGTTTATGCAACGGCCGCGATTGCGCTTCTCTCCTTTTTAGTATGGGCACACCATATGTTTTTGGTTGGACTACCACTAGTGGCAGAGCTTTTTTTTATGTATTCCACGATGCTTATTGCCGTGCCGACTGGCGTAAAAGTTTTTAATTGGGTGACAACGTTATTTAGGGGATCAATTAGCTTCGAACCTCCCATGCTATTTGCATTAGCATTTGTTGTACTTTTCACCATTGGCGGTTTTTCAGGTATTATGTTAGCCATTGCACCTGCCGATTTTCAGTATCATGACACTTACTTTGTTGTTGCTCACTTTCATTATGTGCTTGTGCCAGGAGCTATATTTGCGATCATGGCAGGTGCGTATTATTGGTTACCAAAATGGACGGGGCATTATCCTAATGAGCGGCTTGCTCAGTGGCATTTTTGGTTATCGGTTATTGGTGTCAATCTCACGTTTTTCCCAATGCATTTTGCGGGGCTAGCAGGTATGCCACGGCGAATTCCTGATTATGCGTTGCAATTTGCCGATTTTAATATGGTTTCCAGTATAGGTGCTTTTTTCTTTGGCACATCCCAGTTGCTTTTTGTCATTGTCGTGGTTATCTGTGTACGTGGAGGAAAAAAAGCGCCCGCAAAAGCATGGGAGGGGGCTGAAGACCTCGAATGGAGTGTTCCTAGTCCGGCCCCTCTACACACTTTTGAAAGACCACCAAAATTTGAACGCTCTACATCGTGAAACTTTTTTAATAAGTAGGGGGTTGAATGGAAACTCGCCAACAAGAACAGGAAAAGGCGGTTAAGCGTACGGTCGTTAGGTCAATTGCGGCATTAATCGGCATGTTTGCGTTTGCTTTTTCCTTGATCCCGCTCTATGACGTTTTTTGTCAAGTAACAGGACTAAATGGCAAAGTCAGCAAAAGAGCACAGCAAATAACTCATCAAGATGTGGATGATAGTCGTTACATTACTGTTCAATTTATTACTCGAGGAAGTGCGGGATTGCCCTGGCAAATGGATGTTGCCACTAATCAGCTAAGGGTTAATCCTGGACAAGTATCGGAAATCAGCTTTACATTTATGAATCATAGCGATCAAGAAAGCTTGGGTAGGGCTGTGCCCAGTGTTTCTCCTTCTGAGGCCTCACAATACTTACGTAAAATAAATTGTTTTTGCTTTGATGAGCAAAAATTGAAAGCCAATGAGAAGCTCACTTTGCCGCTTGTCTTTCAAGTTGTACGCGAATTACCTAAAGATATTAATACGATAACACTTGTTTATACTCTATACCCAGTCGATGAAAAAGAGGTTTCCATAGCCCATGGCTATCTTGGTATAAAAGGGGAAGTGATATGAGTGGTGGTAGCTATTACGTTCCAACATCAAGTCGGTGGCCAATACTTGGGTCGCTTGCCTTAGGTATTTTCATGGTCGGGATGGGGGTTAAACTTGTTTATGGTAATGGCGGAATTGTGGCTGTTGTGGGTGCAGCAGGCGTATTAGCCATCATGGCCTTATGGTTTGGCGATGTCATACAGGAGTCACGTAGAGGACTTTATGACGAACAAATGGATCGCTCTTTCCGCTGGGGGATGGGATGGTTTATCTTTTCGGAAGTTATGTTCTTTGCCGCATTTTTTGGCGCACTATTTTATGTGCGGCAATTTGCCGTTCCCTGGTTAGGTGGTGAAGGTGAAAAAGGAGTAACAGCGTTATTATGGCCAGAGTTTGTGGCTCATTGGCCATTACTTAACCCCCCTGGCTCTTCCGTATCTGGGCCTGAACAGATTCTTAGTCCATGGCAACTACCTTTGGTAAATACGTTAATTTTGGTGACTTCAAGCATTACGTTAACCGTTGCTCATGAAGGGCTTAAATTACGTTATCGGCATACATGCCGTAACTGGCTTGCAGGTACCGTATTGTTGGGGTGCATTTTCATTTTTATTCAAGGCGTAGAGTACTATGAAGCGTATGCGCATTATGGCATTACGCTAGAAGCAGGGATTTTTGGAGCCACATTTTTTATTTTAACTGGCTTTCATGGGCTTCACGTCATTATTGGCACAATAATTTTAGGCGTCATGCTACTTAGAATTCATAAGAATCACTTTGGACCTGATCATCATTTTGGGTTTGAGGCTGCATGCTGGTATTGGCACTTTGTTGATGTGGTATGGATAGGGCTTTTTGTGTTTGTTTATGTTATATGAATTCCAATATATTCAAATAATCCTGTGACTTTAGTTGGGGGTTAACGTGCCTGACCAAAAGCCATAGATAAGCAAAAGCATTAATAAACCGGTGAGTCCAATGCGCCACTTTAGTGTAATCAATAGGCGCCGCGACGATGGTGCATCATGGAGTAAAAAGCGTGAGCCTACGGCTAGGCTGATAACGATGGCTACAAAAACAATGACAATCAGAGTTTTGAGTAACATAAAAACCTCTTTGCGTTCACGACGCTATGTCGTGTGGTTGTTTTTTTGGAGCGTGTTAGTGCTATTGGGTCTTTGGTTAGGAATATGGCAGTGGGAGCGTGCTGATGACAAGCGCGAATTACTCGCGCGCAAAAATGCAGCGCCTGCGCTCACCGACATGACGCATACACCAGTAGATGGCGCTAAAGTAACATTAGAGGGTCGCTATCTAGCCTCTCATACGCTCTATTTAGACAACCGCACACTGGATGGGCGCTTAGGAGTAGCAGTAATAACGCCTTTTGTGGATACACATGACCAACTCTGGTTAATTCAGCGCGGCTTTATGGAAATGGGGGTAAGTCGCGCTGAGCCAAGTGCTGCCACACCTTTTAAAATTGTCACCATCAAAGGGGAATGGGAAAACGCAGGTGAACAAGGGCCTATTTACGGTCCGAATCGTGAGGGTTCCCGGGTGCAACAGCTAAACCTTGATGCATGGTCAGAAACACTGGGTGAGTTTGATCATTCTGGGTGGGTGCATGCTCAACACGGAGAAGGTGTGTTCGCTTCTTGGTGGGAGCCAAACTTGATTTCTCCCAGTCGCCATATTGGCTATGCCTTTCAATGGTGGGGCTTGTCGATAGCTGCTTGCGTGGTGATGTTGATAGGGGGGCGACAGCTGTTGAAAGATTCGAAAAACATAAGGGAACACGATGATTAACTTGTCTTATCAGAAACGTCAGCGTTTAAAGCTCATTATGATCTTTTCCATATTTGCTGCGCCTATGCTGATGGCATGGATCATGGTGGTGTGGCGAGTAGGGATTCCGGAAGAGAACATGGCCAATGGCAATATTAATGTGAATTTGCCTGAACTGGCTCAATGGCCAATTGACGACAAGGAACCACTCCATCGTGGAGCATGGGTATTAGCGTTTGATTGCTCTCAAAAATGTAGCCAACGTAGCGACGAACTCTGGCGTCTCCATCGTGCTTTAGGCCGTGATGCAGAGCGACTTACTCGGCTGCGTATTGGTGGCGAGTATCCAGCTTTACCTGGTGAAAAAATCACGCGTTGGTCGTCGAGCGCAGAATGGGCTGAGTCTAATCATGCTTGGTTATTGGACCCAATGGGGCAAACGGTTGTTGCCTTTGATGCCCATTTGCCTACAAAAAAACTATTGGACGATATTCAACACGCGCTGAAAGTAAACCCCTATTAAAAGGCTTTAACGCTACTATCTAGGGAGGGGGAGTATGGTTGATGCAAGTTCACGGCACCTTACGTGGTTGTTGCGATTGACGTTATTAGGTGTGTTTTTGACCATTTTGGTCGTATTAGTGGGCGCTTGGACGCGCCTTGTCGATGCTGGGCTGGGGTGTCCCGACTGGCCAGGCTGCTATGGTCAAGCAGTAGTGCCAAATACAGAACAAGCCTTCGCCTACTATCCTGATCACCCTCTGGAGCCGATTAAAGCCTGGGTGGAAATGTTTCACCGCTACTTGGCTAGTGGATTGGGTCTTCTCGTGCTGAGTATTGTTGTCATAGCATGGCCATTGAAGCTCAATAAGGCTTCGCCTAGGCGCATATCGATCTTTTTGTTACTAGTGATTCTCATACAAGGTGCTTTCGGAGCCTTTACTGTCACCTTAAAGCTTTGGCCACAAGTGGTAACGCTCCATTTGCTTGGGGGCCTGAGTGTATTATCGCTTTTTTTGTGGCTGCACCTATGTCTTCGCCAATTTGCTCAAAAGCCAAAAGTAATAAAACACACAGCATCTAAGTGTGGCTTTCTGTGGTGGGTAGCAGGCACATTACTGGTCGTGCAGCTTGCTTTAGGTGGCTGGGTGTCTAGCAATTATGCAGGCATTGCATGTCAAGGGTTCCCCACGTGTAACACGCAATGGTGGCCTCAGATGGATCTAAGCGAAGGTTTTCATCTGACCCAAACGGTTGGGCCAAACTATTTACATGGCCAGCTTCATGCAGATGCTCGCACAGCTATTCATATGGTTCATCGTGTCGGTGCATTATTGCTTGGTGTAGCATTGATTACACTTTATTGGCGCTATCGTGAACTGTATTTAATGAAGCAAGCATTAAGTGTCGTGCTAGGTATTTATCTACTACAAGTAATTATAGGTATTGCCAATGTGCTGTGGTGGTTACCACTTTGGTTGGCACTTATGCATACCGCCGGGGCAACGGCTCTTGTTGTGAGCTTCATAGTGGGGTTTTGGTTATCCCAACGTGAGCAACATAACGCTCATGTCGATGCCACACATAACGCTGTAGGGCTGGCTACGTAGACGTTTTGCAGTTGCCTAGTTGCCTATATGAAGAAGGATCAAACCATGCGAAATATAGCAATGTCTCTTCCAGTGATGACGCCTACGCTTTCGTGGGGTTGGCAAGAGTTGTTAGACCTATGCAAGATCCGCGTGGTAGCGGTGATGCTTGTTTGCGCTGCAGTCGGCATGGCACTTGCAAGCCCAGGCTTTCCTGCGCTTTCCAACGTGTTTTTTGGCTTAATGGGGATTGGCCTTACCGCGTGCGGCGCTGCGGCTTTCAATCATATTGTCGATCGCCGATTGGACGCCTTAATGTTGAGAACTTCACGGCGTCCGGTTGCAAGTAAGCGTCTACCAGTGATTGTTGCACTGTTATGGGCAACCTTCCTATCCAGCTTTGGGGTGGGGCTTTTAATTTGGCAGGTGAATCAGTTAACTGCGCTGTTAACGTTTGCATCTTTAGTGGGTTATGCGCTTGTCTATACGGCGTTTCTTAAGCGAGCAACGCCACAAAATATTGTCATTGGGGGAGTCGCGGGTGCTGCGCCACCACTCCTGGGTTGGGTGGCAATAACTGGCCAAATTACACCTGAGCCGCTGCTGTTAATGATAATTATTTTTGTATGGACGCCTCCGCATTTTTGGTCGCTGGCAATACATAAATGTGATGATTATGCCAAAGCTGGTATACCTATGCTTCCGGTGACACATGGTTTGGCATTTACCCGGTTGCAAATATGGCTTTATGGCTGGTTAACCGTCATCGCGACGCTTATGCCGTTTATGATTGGTATGAGTGGCGGCGTATATCTGGTTGCTGCTGTGCTATTAAATGCTCGTTTTATGTATTGGAACGGCAAAGTATGGCGGGGTAAAGACCCTCACGCACCGTTTGCTGCGTTTTGGTTCTCTATTCGCTATTTGCTAGGTCTTTTTGGTGCACTTTTGCTAGACCACTACTTCATAGCATTAGCGTGGTAATTATTTAATATGAATGTCAAAAAGCGGTTAATCTCGCAAGTTTCTGCAGCTATTTGGGTTGCTAGTCGAGAGAGTGTACAATTTTGGTAGAATTGTCCGTATCAGGTGGGGTTATATATGAATCTGATGACTGCGGTAATACTGGTTGTCGTGGGTATCATCATTATTGCAGGTCTTGCGGCTTATGCTTATACGTTGCGCAGCGAGGTGAAACGCCGAGAAGCGTTTCGTACAGAAGAGGAGCAACGAGCTCAGCAAAATAGTTTAGAAAACCTTGACTATATCGTAGGAGCACTCTTGCAGGAGCAGGTGAACATCACAGAGGCAAGTTGGCGCTGCAAGGTGTTGCTTGAAATTATTGATCCTTCCTTAGCCGAACGCGAAGAGTTTAAGGCATTTGCAGTACTCTATGATCGCACGCGTCACCTTAAAACACATTCTGAACGTAACCAGCTTACACCGCGCGAGCGGATGCGAGAGGATAAAGAACGCATGACCGTGGAGGATGAGATGCGCGGAGATGTGATGGCTGCTGCTAAAGAAGTGTCGGCCTGGCGAGCTAAGGGCAAAAGTGCTCTCCATTAAACAAACAGCTACGATAATAGGGTAAACTATAACTTGCGCTATGTGCTGTGCATATGATGTGATGCTAACCATAACGTTTCTGCTATGCTGTCCTACATGGGGGACATAAAAAAAGCAAACAGCTTTTCCATTGCCAAAAAAACGTAATTTTTGTCCCACGTTGATCGACGCAATGCATTGAAAATGATTCTCAGCTGAGGCGGCATTGGAAGGAAGCGGCCTATATTTTCGCTTTCCATTTTTGTATCAAGAAGGAGTCTTGCATGAAAACATCAACAACTGGCCTGCTTATTGGGTCTGCTTTAGCTGTAGGCCTTTCAGGTTGTGCTAGCTCAGCTTCCCAATCAACAGGACAATCGGCTAATGCAGATGGGGATCGTAGCTGGTATCAGCATCCTACCGTCTGTGGCCTAGCAGGTAGTGTTATTGGGGGCGGCCTAGGTTACGCCACTAGCAGCGAGTCGGACGAAGACACTGGCGCTGCTGTCGGCGCAACGGCAGGTGCCACCATCGCCGCCCTATTATGTGCTGATGACTCACCGAAAGCTGAACCACAGTGCCCGAGCTATGGCGAAGTGCCTGCGGGTGTAGCAGTTGATGCTGAAGGTTGCCCGCTGGATTCAGACGCCGATGGCGTGCCGGATTACCGTGATCAGTGTCCAGGAACGCCTGCAGGGGTCGCAGTGGATGCTAAAGGCTGCCCGCTAGACTCAGATGCTGATGGCGTGCCGGATTATCGCGATCAGTGCCCTAATACGCCCGCTGGTGTTGAAGTGAACGCACTGGGTTGCCCAGAAAGCTTGGTACTTGACGGTGTTAATTTTGAATTTGACTCTGCTCGGCTGACACCTGAAGCACGTCAAGAGCTAAATACTGTCGCAGAGCGCCTTGCCAACAATTCTGGGGTTCGCGTTAGCATCGAAGGTCACACTGACTCGGTTGGTAGTGCGGCTTATAATAAAGAGCTGTCGCAGCAGCGGGCAGAGTCTGTTGCTAGCTACCTACAGCAGAACGGTGTTCAAGCTGACCGCATGAGGGCAATTGGATATGGTGAAGAGCGTCCGGTAGCCACCAACGATACTGATGTAGGCCGTGCTGAAAACCGTCGTGTAGAACTGGATGAGTGGAACTAAGCTCACTCTATCCAGCTGACGAAATACTTAGCTGTTCAGGCGCGGAAGGGGAAACCCTTCCGCGCCTTCTTTATACTGCCTGCAACTTTTGCTAGGCTCGTTGCCAGCGCGCAGTAGCGCTTTTTCTTTTCCACTTGCCTCACCTCGATGACCATTGATAGCGATATGTGACCCTTGGTGTGGGTCACCACTGCGCTCAAGGAAATAACCAAATGCCTACAGTAACACTGCCGGATGGCAGCCAACGTGAGTTCACAGAGTCGTTAAGCATCATGCAGCTGGCAGAGTCTATTGGCCCTGGTTTGGCCAAGGCATGTGTCGCTGGCAAAATTAATGGTGAATTGGTTGATGCTGCTGACAGTATTGAAAGCGATGCGGATGTGGCGATTATTACGGCTCGAGACCCTGAAGGGTTAGACATCATCCGGCACTCTTGTGCACATCTGATCGGCCATGCAGTGAAGCAGCTTTACCCGGATGCTAAAATGGCAATTGGTCCGGTGATTGACGACGGCTTTTACTACGACATTGAGTTTGGTTGCTCCGTCACGCCAGAAGATTTAGAAATGATCGAAGCGCGGATGAAGTTGCTAGTCGATCGTGAATATGATGTGGTCCGTGAGTACGTGGACCGGGATAAAGCGATGCTTACCTTTTTGCATCGTGACGAGCCGTATAAGCAAGAGATTGTGCGGGATATCCCAGAAGGCGCCATGATCCGTTTGTATCACCACGAAGAATATACGGACATGTGTCGTGGTCCCCATGTGCCCAATACGCGTCACTTAAAAGCCTTCAAGTTGACCAAGCTGGCCGGTGCATATTGGCGAGGTGATGCTGATAACACCATGCTGACGCGTATTTACGGTACTGCGTGGGGAGATAAAAAGCAGTTAAAAGCATACCTTAAGCGCTTAGAAGAAGCCGAAAAGCGCGATCACCGTAAGCTTGCGCGTAAAATGGATCTTTTCCACCTCCAGGAAGAGGCGCCGGGGATGGTGTTTTGGCATCCCAATGGTTGGACCATGTATCAAGCGCTTGAAGACTACATGCGTAAGATACAGCGCGAACACGGTTACCAAGAGATTAAAACGCCACAAGTGGTTGATCTCTCGCTGTGGAAAAAATCTGGGCACTGGGGGCACTACAGTGAATTAATGTTCACTACAGAGTCCGAGAAGCGCGAGTATGCGGTGAAACCCATGAATTGTCCTTGCCACGTGCAGGTGTTCAATCAAGGGTTAAAGAGCTATCGGGATTTGCCTTTGCGTCTTGCCGAGTTTGGTAGCTGTCACCGAAATGAGCCGTCAGGCTCGCTGCACGGACTAATGCGTGTTCGTGGGTTTACGCAAGATGATGCGCATATTTTCTGTACCGAGAGCCAGATCCAAGCAGAAGCAGAGGCCTTTATCGCGTTGACGCTAGAGGTTTACAAGACGCTAGGTTTCGAAGAGGTCGAACTCAAACTCTCAACACGGCCTGCAGATTTTCTCGGTGAAGCTGAACTTTGGGACCAAGCAGAACAAGGTTTGGAAGCTGCGCTTAACGCCACAGGGCTTGATTGGGAGCTGCAGCCCGGTGAAGGAGCATTTTATGGGCCAAAAATTGAATTTGCCTTGCGAGATTGCCTGAATCGCGTGTGGCAATGTGGTACGCTACAGTTAGATTTTAATCTGCCAGGGCGTTTAGGCGCTCAGTATGTTGACGAAGACGGTGTTAGAAAGACGCCTGTGATGTTGCATAGAGCAATTCTGGGATCTTTTGAGCGTTTTCTAGGGATTCTGATCGAGCATTATGCTGGTGCCATGCCTCTTTGGTTAGCGCCACAGCAAGCGGTGATTATGACTATTACCGATGCACAGCGGGATTATGCCCTAGAGTTAGAGCAGCGTTTGCAAAAAAATGGCTTACGAGTCAAGGCGGACTTGAGGAACGAGAAAATCGGCTTTAAAATCCGTGAGCACACGCTACAGAAGGTTCCCTATCTCCTGGTGGTAGGAGATAAGGAAGTCGAAGCTGACTCAGTTGCTGTGAGAACGCGCAGTGGCGAAAACCTCGGTACCATGACGATTGATGCACTTATCAAGCGCCTAGAGGTTGAAAGAGTAGCCCTGGCGACATCGTCAATTGCCTAAGGAGACGGAGCGATCAAGCGAAGCAATCAGCGCGGGCGTCCACAAGACAAACGCCCACCAATGAACGAGCGAATTACCGAATCCGAAGTGCGCCTTATTGATCAAGATGGCGAGCAGTTGGGTGTTGTATCCACTGCTGACGCTCTTGAACGCGCCCAGGAGGCTGGTTTGGACCTTGTGCAAATATCCAATGCCGATCCGATCGTTTGTAAGATCATGGATTATGGCAAATTTGTCTTTGAGCAGAAAAAGCAGAAAGCAGCTCAAAAGAAAAAGCAGAAGCAAATTCAGGTCAAGGAAGTTAAATTTCGACCTGGTACTGACGAGGGTGACTACCAAGTTAAGTTGAAGAACTTAATTCGGTTCCTTGAAAGTGGTGACAAGGGCAAGGTCACACTGCGCTTCCGGGGTCGTGAGATGGCACACCAAGACATCGGCCGTAAGCTGATGGAACGGATTGCCTCTGACCTGGAAGAGATCGGAACGGTTGAAGCCTTTCCTAAGATGGAAGGCCGCCAGATGATCATGATTCTTGCACCGAAGAAGAAGTGATCCAACGGCTAAGTCAACGGGCCGCGGTACTTGCCGCGGTTGGCCCTGGGTTTTCTAAAAAATATCGAGCGGAGTTATTCTCATGCCGAAAATCAAAAGTAACAGTGGCGCTGCTAAGCGCTTCAAGAAGACGGCTAACGGCTTCAAGCACAAGCAGTCTTTCCGTAGCCACATCCTGACCAAGAAATCGACTAAGCGTAAGCGTCAACTGCGTGGAATGAAACAGATCCACGACGCTGATAAAGCGCTGATCCAGCGTATGCTGCCGAATCTTTAAAATCGGGTTTTCTTTTTTCTGAGAACACACTTTAAGCGTGGTCTCAGTCATTTTTTCAGGAGTGTGTTATGTCTCGTGTTAAACGTGGCGTCGTTGCTCGTCGCCGCCATAAAAAAATCTTAAAGCAAGCTAAAGGTTATTACGGAGCGCGTTCGCGGGTTTTCCGCGTAGCCAAGCAGGCGGTTATCAAGGCAGGTCAGTATGCTTACCGTGACCGTCGCAACCGTAAGCGTCAATTTCGTGCGCTGTGGATTCAGCGTATCAATGCAGGTGCCCGTCAGCACGGTATGTCTTATAGCCGCTTTGTTGGCGGTTTGAAGAAAGCCGGTATTGAAATTGACCGTAAAGTGCTGGCTGACCTCGCCGTCAATGAAAAAGTAGCGTTTGCTGCCATCGTTGAGAAGGCCAAGGCTGCCCAGTAAGGCTGCTTCTGCGCTGACAGGCGCATGATAATAGCCAGGTCATGATATTGTGGCCCATCCAGGGGAAGAGCAGCCGCTCTTCCCCTGTTTTTTTGTTACCTTCAACGTGCCACGCCATCTTTAGGGATGGACACCGCTTAATTCGGAGTGAAACGGATGGATCACCTTCCTACTCTGGTATCTGAGGCTCGCGATGCCATTCAGGCTGCGCAGAGTGTCGCCGCACTAGACGAGTTACGAGTACGCTACTTAGGTAAGAAAGGTGAGGTGACCGCCTTGCTGAAAGGCCTGGGGAAACTGTCTCCAGAAGAACGCCCAGTGGCGGGTGAACGTATTAACCAAGCCAAGCAAATCCTAGCCGACGAAATTGATGCTAAACGCCAGCAGCTCGAAGCGGCGGCGCTGAACGCCCGTTTGGCCGCTGAAAGCATCGATGTGACCTTGCCAGGCCGTGGTCAGGCTAGTGGTGGATTGCATCCTGTGACAAGGACGCTTGAGCGAATAGAGGGGCTGTTCACGCGTATTGGTTATGACGTGGCGGTAGGGCCTGAAATTGAAGACGATTATCACAATTTCGAGGCGTTGAATATTCCTGCCCACCACCCAGCACGTGGTATGGCGGATACTTTTTATTTTGACGCCACCCGCTTGCTACGTACTCACACCTCGCCCGTGCAGGTGCGTACCATGAAAAGTAGTGAACCGCCCATCCGTATCGTCTGCCCGGGGCGGGTTTATCGCAGTGATTCGGATCTGACTCACACGCCTATGTTCCACCAGGTGGAAGGATTATTGGTCGATGAGGGGGTTAGCTTTGCCGATCTAAAAGGCACGATTGAGGGCTTTTTGCAGGCGTTTTTTGAGCGCGACGACTTGTCGGTGCGTTTCCGCCCTTCCTACTTTCCATTCACAGAGCCTTCTGCCGAGGTCGATATTCAATGTGTGATGTGCAGCGGGGCGGGTTGTCGAGTATGTTCCCATAGCGGCTGGATAGAGATAATGGGTTGCGGCATGGTCCATCCAGAAGTTTTCCGCCACTCCGGCATCGATACCGAACGTTTTACCGGTTTTGCATTTGGTATGGGGGCGGAGCGGTTAGCAATGTTGCGGTATGGGGTTAACGACCTGCGTCTCTTTTTTGAAAACGACTTGCGCTTCTTGCGCCAGTTTGCCTAAACCCGCTGCCAAATACAGGAACTTCTATGAAATTTTCTGAACAGTGGCTGCGCGAGTGGGTGTCTCCGCAGCTGGATACGCAAGCCGTTGCTGACCAAATCACTATGGCTGGTCTGGAGGTCGATGCTGTTGAGCCTGTTGCTGCTGCCTTTAATGGCGTGGTAGTGGCTGAAGTGCTTACGAAAGAGCAGCATCCCGATGCGGATAAGCTCAGTGTCTGCACGGTCGATGACGGTTCGGCCGAACCGGTGCAGGTGGTATGTGGCGCACCGAATGTAGCGATCGGCCAAAAAGTGCCTTTTGCGCAAGTCGGTGGTGTTCTCCCCGGTGACTTCAAGATCAAAAAAGCAAAACTTCGCGGCGTTGAATCGCGTGGCATGATTTGCTCTGAATCAGAGCTGGGGCTTGTGGATGACACTTCGCCCGGTATTTTTGTGCTGCCTTTCGCTGCGCCTACCGGTGAGGACTTTCGCGCCTATATGAGGCTTGACGATAGCACCATTGAGGTTGATTTGACGCCTAACCGTGGTGATTGCTTAAGCCTTAAAGGTCTGGCACGTGAAGTAGGGGTGCTTAACCGATTGGCGGTGAGCGGGCCGGTATGTGAAAGCGTCACCGCTGCATTCGATGATACTTTTCCGGTGACCATTGAAGCCCCAGAGCACTGCCCGCGTTATATTGGTCGGTTAATCCGCGGTGTCAATGTTAATGCGACGCCGCCGCTATGGATGGTGGAACGCTTGCGCCGCAGCGGCATTCGCTCGATTGATCCCGTCGTGGATGTCACCAACTACGTGATGTTGGAGTTAGGTCAACCGCTCCATGCCTTTGATCGTGACAATCTGCACGGCGAAGTGGTGGTGCGCTTAGCCAAGGAAGGCGAGAGCATAACGCTGCTGGATGGCCAGGATATCGCGCTGCGTCCAGAGACTTTGCTGATTGCCGACCAGAACGGCCCGTTGGCGATGGCCGGGGTGATGGGGGGTGAAAACTCCGGTGTTAGCGTTAACACTCAGACGATTTTCTTGGAGTCTGCGTTTTTTACCCCCTTAGCCATTGCAGGTCAGGCGCGCTCTTACGGGTTGCATACAGATGCTTCGCACCGTTTTGAACGCGGTGTGGATCCTGATTTAACCGCTGTGGCCATTGAGCGGGCAACTCGTCTGCTGCTGGATATTTGCGGGGGAGACGCGGGGCCGCTAAACGAAGCGAAAAGCGACGCGCACCTGCCCGAAAAGCGTCATATCAATTTTCGAGCAGAACGGCTGCGTAGCGCGTTGAGTAAGTCCCTCCCTCAGCAAGAAGTCTCTGATATTTTACAGCGCCTTGGGCTAAAGGTTGATGTGACGGAGCTGGGCTGGGATGTTGAGGTGCCAAGTTGGCGTTTTGATATTGCCATCGAAGAAGATTTGATTGAAGAAGTTGCGCGGATCCATGGTTACAACAACCTTCCGGTCCGTCGTCCAGCTGCACGCTTGGCGCTTCGTGCCAACGATGAAGCGCGTGTTACACAATCTCAGCTGCGTCATCAAATGGTAGCGCGTGGTTATCAGGAAGCGGTGACGTACAGTTTTGTCGCCCCGGAATTGCAGGCTTCTTTGCTGCCTGAGGCGGTGTCGCCAATACTTGCTAATCCCATCTCGGCTGACCTGTCTGTGATGCGAGCAAGCTTGTTTCCTGGCCTGGTGCGTGCGCTGCAGCACAATCTTAATCGTCAACAGACGCGGGTGCGTCTATTTGAAACTGGGCTGGTGTTTAATGGCCACCTTGATAGCCTAAGTCAAACACCGATGCTCGGCGCTATTGCATGTGGCACCCGCTACCCAGAGGGTTGGGCCGGAGGGCGTGATGAAATTGATTTCTATGATCTTAAAGGTGATTTAGAAAGTTTAGTGGTGCTAGGGGGGAATTCACAAGCATGGCGTTTTGAGCCGACAGATCACCCTTCTCTGCACCCAGGGCAGTGCGCCAAAGTAATGCACAATGATCGTGAAGTTGGCTGGATTGGTACCTTACACCCGCGAATTCGTGCGAGATTAGGACTTAAAGTCGATGCGTTAATGTTTGAAGTCCGCCTTGATGCATTAAGCGAGGGGGCAATTCCTTCTTTCGAGCCGCTTTCGCGCCAACCGGAAGTTCGCCGAGATCTTGCTTTTATTGTCAAGGAAACGGTGCCTGTGCAAGCGTTGCTTGACGTGGCGACACAGCAAGCGGGTGAGCACATCAAGCAGGTGAAGCTATTTGATGTTTACGCCGGTAAAGGTGTGGCCGAAGGGCATAAGAGTATTGCATTGGGCTTGACCTGGCAGCATCCATCGCGCACGCTAAATGATGATGAAATCAATCAGTTGGTGAGTGCTATTGTGTCGCAGGTGCGCAGTGAGTTTAGTGCAGAGTTGCGTAGTTAGGCATCATCAGCTAAGGCTGTTAATGAAATAAGTGCGGTGCCTTCTTTCCTGGGCCGAGCATTTGCTAAAAGGAGAAGCCTTATGGGTGCGTTGACCAAAGCGGAGCTCGCGGAGCATTTACACGCCGAGCTATCTCTCTCAAAGCGAGAAGCGAAAGCCATGGTTGAAGCTTTCTTTGATGAGATTCGCGCCTGCCTGCGTGAAAACGAGCAGGTGAAATTATCAGGTTTTGGCAACTTTGACCTGCGTGATAAACGCGAGCGCCCAGGGCGTAACCCTAAAACCGGCGAGGAAATTCCGATTTCTGCTCGTCGGGTGGTGACCTTCCGGCCAGGGCAGAAGCTCAAGCAGCAGGTCGAGCATTATAGCGATTGACTAGGCTTTACAGTAAGGCCAACGTTGACGAGCGCCAAGATCGATAGAAAGTGCTTTTAGGGAGTGTCTCAGTGGCACTCCTTTTTTGGTTGCGTTCTTTTGCTACTGCATTGCGTGGTTATACGCCGGTGTTGCTTTCTATTAGCCAAGTAATGACAACTTTAAGGACATATCCTAGCATGCCAGCGCCTAGTACAATGAAAAGCATAAAAGTGCCAAAGCGGCCAGCTTTCGACTTTTTGGCCAAGTCCCAGATAATAAAGCACATAAACAAGATTAAACCACCGATCATGATCGGTGTTATCCACGTTTCAAACGTTTGTTGCATGCGTTTTCCCTGTAATGGTGCTGGTTGAAGGCGTGCGTCGTTTCGCAAGGTCGTGTTAATATTTGACCAAATTAATCGGGTATTTGTCGACTTCTTAGTTGGCTGTGTGACACTTTGACAGGGGGGTAACGATGCCAAAAGTCAATATTTTGGTAGGTACTATGTACGGCGGTGCTTTAGATGTGGCTGAACAAGTAAAGCCGCAGTTTGAAGAGGTAGGTTATGATGTCGAGATTATTGAGCAGCCCACACTAAATGATCTTACCCAGTCGGCAGAAAGCTTGACACTCTTTTGTGTTTCGACGACCGGCAGCGGTGATTTTCCTGGAAATTTCGTCAATTTTAGCCGGCAGTTAACGGAGCAAAGCCCATCCCTTACTGCATTGCGTTATGGTTTGATTGCGCTCGGTGATAGTTCCTATGGTGAGACTTTCTGTGGTGCAGGGCGAGCGCTCGACACTTTGCTAGAAGACCATGGCGCAGTGCGTTTAGGTGAACGGCTAGAAATTGATGCCATGGAGACGTTTATGGCAGATGACGCAGCGGTGCCTTGGGTCGAAGAGTGGATAGAAGCGCAAAAGCTAAAGGTGGCTTAAGCATGACCCCAATGTTGACGCCTGAGCGCATGAGTGTGGTACTTGGGCTTTGTATTGTGATGTTAGCGACCCTACCGCGCTACATAGCCGGCGGGCATGAAACTCACCAGTCGCTTTTGCTAATGGCGATCATTGCCGTATTGGCTTTTGTGGTCATTCAATGGCGCTTATTAACCTCTAAAGCGCGTCAGCGTTTACCGATACTGCTTCGCAAGCTCATGCTTTGGCTGCTTGTGGGGACAGCCGTTATGACGTTATGGCACAGTTTGTTGAGTGATTGGTTTAGCTGGGAATTGTTACTGTCTCATGGGGCGACGTTAGGGCTTTTAATGCACGCACTGAATCTGTGGCGTAGCGAAAAAAGCTAGGGCGTTATTCTAACGCTTCAAGCCCGTTAAAAGTAAGAGCACGGGGGCACAGGTAACCCGTTTGGCTCGCTTTTACGCCTGGCTCAGTTGGCTCGTGAGGCCCATACTGAAGGTATCGGCTTCCACGGGGTAGCCGGTATAAAAGCCTTGTATTGTATCGATAGCATAGTTGCCCAGCATTGCCCATTGCTCCTCGCTTTCAACACCTTCGGCAATCACCGTAAGCCCTAACTCCTGCGCCATGCTAGCAATCGCGGCAATGATAGGTCGGCTGCTTTGGTTTGGGTCGTCAAGGGCTTCGATAAAACTGCGGTCGATTTTCAAACTGTGGGCAGGGATATGTTGCAAGTAGCTAAGTGATGAGTAGCCAGTACCAAAGTCATCTAGTGCGATACGACAGCCTAACTCGCTTAAGTGGGTCAGGATTTCGATGCCTTGCGCTTGCTTATTGAGCAGTAGGCTTTCGGTGAGTTCAAAGGTAATCAGCTCAGGGCAGATGCTGGCATCCGCGAGTTTTCTTTCCACGTGTTGAACAAAGCCGCTTTGCCAGAATTGCGCTGCGGATAAGTTGATGGCGATTGGCACTATCTCTAAGCCTTGCTGCTGCCACCTGAGTATATCGCTAATGACATTGTCGAGGACGCGCTCGCCCAGCGACAAGATTAACCCCGACCGTTCTGCTAAAGGGATAAACTCCCCGGGGGGGATTACACCACGGGTCGGGTGCTGCCAACGGACGAGTGCCTCCGCGCTAACGGTCAGCCCTGTCTCACGGCTCACAAGCGGCTGATATACCATGAAAAGACCGTCGCCCGTATCGAGCATGGTGCGCAACTCGGTTTCAAGCGTAAGGTGGTTCTGCACGGCGAGGTCCATTTCGCTTCGGTAGAGGCGATAGGTATTTCGACCCTCTTTTTTGGCGCGATACATGGCGGCATCGGCATTTTGAATCAGTGTTTCTGAATCATCGCCATCATCAGGGTAGAGGCTCACCCCTAAGCTGCACCCAATACGGAACGTATGGGTGTTAATACAATAGGGAGCACTGACGGTATCGATTAAGCGCTGAGCGATGCGGGTCGCTTCAGAAAAATCGCCAATACCGGGCAATAGAGCAATAAACTCATCGCCTCCCAAGCGCGCAAGCGTGTCGTCCTCACGCAGCTTTTCTTGCATTCGTTCAGACGCTTGTAGCAGCAGTTCATCGCCAACGGCATGGCCTAGGGTGTCATTGACTTGTTTGAAATGGTCAAGATCGATGAAAATAACGGCTAACGGCTCGTCTGAGCGGTGGGCGTGACGAATCGCCAGGGTAATGCGGTCTTCAAGTAGACGGCGGTTGGGAAGTCGCGTCAAAACATCGTAATAGGCAAGGTGGCGAATTTGCTGTTCGTTTTCACGAATATGAGTGATGTCGGTAAACAGCCCTGCGTAATGCTGTGTTTCACCGTCATCATTAGTAATAGCGGTAATAGTCAGTAGCTCAAGGTAGAGCTCGCCCGTTTTCTTGCGATTCCACACTTCCCCGCGCCAATAGCCGTGTGCTTTAAGAGTGTCCCACATCTGTTGGTAGAAGGCATCGTCTTGGCGTCCGGAGGAAAGTATGCGAGGCGTTTTGCCCACAACATCCTCTAGCGCATACCCCGTCATGTGCGTGAACGCAGGGTTGATAAACTCAATACGTGTTGCGGGATCGGTGATGATAATGCCCTCAAGCGAGGAGTCGATCACTCGCTCGGCCAGCTGCAGATGCTGTCGTGATGTGGCCAGTGCGGAATCACGCTGCTCGAGTGCTTGACGCAAATCCTGAAGGTACAGATGCTCAGCGCCTGCCAGCATGTCACGAAATCCGAGCAAGCCACTGACATTGCCTTGTGGATCGAGAACTGCGAGATGGCGAATACGGTGGTCAATTAGAAGGTCACGGGCATGGATTAGCGCTGCTTTTTCATCAATGGTGAGCAGGGGTTGGCTGGCGAGTTCCGCAATCGGCGTGTTGCCAGGATGGCGGGCAATAAAGCGTACTAAGTCGCGCTCGGTTAAAATGCCCAACACATTATCGAGTAAGACAACGGCCGCATCGTGCTCTTGGAGATGCATTTCATGCGCTGCTGTCGCGAGCAGCATGTCGCCCGGAAGCACGAGTGGTGCCGGGCGCATGGCAGCGTGTACTTCGCGTAGGCGCAAGTAAGGCTCTAGGCCTTGGTTTAGGGCAATGTCGGTTTGCGATAAAATGCCGACTGGTATGTCGTCGGTGTCGATGACCAGTAAGTGGCGTCGCCCAAGTGCCTGAATCTGTAGTGCTGCTTCACCGAGGGGTAAGTGAGCATAAATGCTGGCAACTGGCTGGCTCATACGTTGGGAGATAGGCTGGCGAACGGCATCGAAATCGCCAAAGTCGATATTCAGTGCATCGTGTTCTGTCCAAATGCCCACAGCACGCTCATTCTCCATCACAAGAATTGAGCTACAATGGCGCTCCGCCATGCGCCTTGCAGCCTCGCAAAGAGGCGTATCAGGTGCGCACTGTAAAATACCGGTTTGCATGACGCGTGAAATAGGTAAATTTTGACTCATAAGAAACGACAACACGTGGCACTAGATGATGGATATAGTGTGTCAGATTAACACGTTGGTGCTAGCTGCAAAGCAGTTAACATTATTAAGGTTTGAGAAAGTGAGTACGAAAGGGTGAGAAAGGCCCTAGGCAACACGGTAAACCCCTTGTAATTACCTATGCTGGCCCCATGTAGCGTGCATGGCGCTTGCCACCGTGCGTCAGGGTTCTTAAAATCGACCCTTGAACATAATTTTGTAACTAACATAACGCTCAGCCGCTAGAGGACAATTCATGCAAGTTTCCGTCGAGACGACCTCCCCAATCGAACGCCGCCTCACCATCCAAGTGCCGGCCGCTGAAATCGATGAGGCCGTCAGCACTCGCTTGAAAGAAACCGCGAAGAACGTTCGCTTGAACGGTTTCCGCAAAGGCCGGGTGCCAATGGCTGTGGTTCAACAGCGCTATGGTCAAGATGTCCGCAACGATGTTGTGGGCGAGTCGATGCGTGAACACTACGTACGTGCTATTACCGATGAAGAGCTGAACCCGGCAGGTTACCCACAGATTGAAGCCACAGTGAATGAAGCAGGCAAAGATCTGGAATTCGTTGCGAAGATGGAGGTGTACCCGCAAGTCGAGCTTACCTCTATCGAAGGTACTGACGTTGAGCGCCCAGTCGTTGAAGTGACTGACGTCGATGTTGACGAAATGATTGAAACCCTACGCAAGCAAAACGCCGATTGGGAAGAAGTTGAGCGTCCCGCAGAAGAAGGGGATCAGGTCAAAATTGATTTCCAGGGTTACTTAGGCGACGAGGCGTTTGAAGGCGGCAGTGCGGAAGACCACTCGTTAGTGCTGGGTTCCAATAGCTTTATCCCAGGTTTTGAAGAGCAGCTTATTGGCGCCAAAGCCGGTGATGAGAAGACGGTTAATGTTACCTTCCCGGAAGAGTACCAAGCAGAACATTTGGCTGGTAAAGATGCCGTGTTCAACGTCAAGGTACACAGCGTAAGTGGCCAGAAGCTCCCGGATGTTGACGCGGCCTTCATTGAGCGCTTTGGTGTTGAAGACGGCGACGAAGAGAAATTCCGTGCCGAAATCAAAAAGAACATGAGTCGTGAGGCAGAACAAGCGGTAGATAATCGTGTCAAGCAACAGGTGCTTGATGCGCTGAAAAAGTCCAATGAGATTCCGGTGCCTAGCGCGCTCGTTCAGCAAGAAACTGATGGTATGAAGCGTCAAGCCGCCCAGCAGTTCGGCCTCGGTGAAGACTTCGATGTGAGTCAGCTTCCTGATGAGCTGTTTGCTGAACAAGCGAAAGGCCGTGTACAGGTCGGTTTGTTGCTAGCTGAAGTGATCAAAGCAAATGAGCTAAACGCCACTGATGATGAAATTAAGGCCAAAGTTGAAGAGCTAGCTGAGCAGTACCAAGATCCTCAGCAAGTCGTTGAATATTATATGAGTAACGACGAGCTTAAAACGCAAGTGAAGTCGGCAATTTTGGAAGAGAAAGCGGTCGATAAGTTGCTTGAACAAGCGAACGTAAACGACGTGGAAATGTCTTACCAACAGGTATTGGCAGCGGCAAAGCAGGCTGAGCAAGGTGAGGGCGAAGATGAGGATGAGCAGGCAAGTGCCTGATTGCCTCCCGTTCTGATTGCCCTGTTTTAATCACCTTTAGTATAGGTGTGCTGCTTAGCGGCGCACCTCTCCCCATCGGAGGCAAGGAATCACTGATGAGTGAATTTGATATTCAAAACGCCGGCGGTTTGGTGCCCATGGTGGTTGAGCAAAGCGCCAAAGGGGAAAGAGCCTACGATATTTACTCGCGGCTTTTAAAAGAGCGCGTCATCTTTTTGGTTGGCCCTGTAGAAGATTACATGGCTAACTTGGTGGTTGCTCAGCTGCTCTTCCTTGAGTCTGAAAACCCGGATAAAGATATTCATCTCTATATTAATTCCCCGGGAGGTTCCGTTACATCGGGTATGTCAATTTACGATACGATGCAGTTCGTAAAACCGGATATATCGACCGTGTGTATCGGTCAAGCGGCAAGCATGGGGGCTCTCTTGCTTGCTGGTGGTGCAGCAGAAAAACGTTTCTGCTTGCCCAATTCACGGATGATGATTCACCAGCCGCTAGGCGGCTATCAGGGTCAAGCCTCTGATATTGAAATTCATACTCGTGAAATTTTGGGCATTCGTGATCGTTTGAACCAAATCCTGGCGCACCATACCGGTCAGGATATTGAGAAAGTTTCACAAGATACTGATCGTGATAACTTTATGAACGCTGACCAAGCAAAAGAGTATGGCTTGGTTGACGCGGTGCTGGATAAGCGGCCCACATCCTGATAGCGTGATGGATATGCGCTTTATAGGTTAGGTCTGCGCTTTTTAAACGAGCTTTCCGGCGGCGTAACTGCCGCCGCAGTGACAGAGGTACGCGAATGGCCGACGGCAAAGGCAAAGACGAAGGGGGCAAACTGCTTTATTGCTCGTTTTGTGGTAAAAACCAAAACGAAGTACGTAAGCTGATTGCTGGCCCGTCCGTTTATATCTGCGATGAGTGTGTCGATCTGTGTAATGACATCATTCGCGAGGAAGTTCTCGAAGCCGATGCCGAGAGCGATGAGGAGCGTCTGCCGACGCCTCGTGAGATCCGTTATACCCTCGACGACTACGTCATCGGGCAAGATCGCGCCAAAATGGTGCTATCCGTAGCGGTGTACAATCACTACAAGCGACTAAAGTCTGGCGTTCGCGAAGGCGATGTGGAGCTAGGTAAATCCAACATTTTGCTGATTGGCCCGACAGGTAGCGGTAAGACCCTACTTGCGGAGACCATGGCTCGCCTGTTGAACGTGCCTTTCACGATTGCAGATGCAACCACACTGACTGAAGCCGGTTATGTGGGTGAAGATGTCGAAAACATTATTCAAAAGCTGCTGCAAAAGTGCGAATACGACGTAGAGAAAGCTGAGCGTGGCATTGTCTATATTGACGAAATTGATAAGATTTCACGCAAATCGGACAATCCCTCCATCACGCGCGACGTTTCGGGCGAAGGGGTGCAGCAGGCGCTGCTGAAGCTGATTGAAGGTACGACGGCTTCGGTGCCGCCGCAAGGTGGGCGTAAGCACCCGCAACAAGAATTTGTGCAAGTGCACACGGCGAATATTCTGTTTATTGTTGGTGGTGCTTTCGCGGGTCTGGATAAAGTTATCCGTGATCGCGCTGAGAAAGGCGGTATTGGCTTTAACGCCAACGTCAAGAGCAAAGACTCGTCGCGTGGCGTGGGTGAGCTTTTGGCCGATGTTGAGCCTGAAGATCTGGTCAAGTACGGTTTGATACCCGAGTTCGTCGGTCGTGTGCCAGTGATTGCGACGCTCACCGAGCTAACCGAAGATGCGTTAGTGGAGATTCTTACAGAGCCTAAAAACTCCTTGATTAAACAGTACGTCAAACTGTTTGAGATGGAAGATGTGGCACTTGAGTTTCGTGAAGACGCATTGCGCGCTGTAGCGGTGAAAGCTATGGAGCGCAAGACTGGTGCACGCGGCTTGCGCTCTATTTTGGAGTCCGTATTGCTCGACACCATGTACGAAATTCCTTCACTCGAAGGCGTAAGCCAAGTCATCATTGATGCATCTGTGATTGCTGGCGAAAGCGATCCATTGCTGATTTATTCGCAGCAAGAAGACGCACGGGGTGACGGCACAGATGGTTAAAAGGGGGACGGCGCAGCAGTATTTAGTATAGCGCCTGCCCATCTGCGCCATCATAGGGGTCGCCGCGGCGGCCCCTTACTTTTCTTTGGCGTCATTTTACACTGTGCTAATTGTCTAGCTCATTGGCTCACTCGCCTATCGGATGAATAGCGCGCAAGTTAAGCTCGCGCGTCACGGTTTCATCTTAGTTACTCACCCGAATTCCCGAGGAACGTCTGCGATGCAGCAGAACGCCGAAATGACACAATGTTTCCCACTTTTACCACTGCGGGATGTTGTGGTTTATCCGCAGATGGTTATTCCGCTATTTGTCGGGCGCGAAAAGTCGATTCAAGCCTTAGAAGCCGCAATGGAAGCGGATAAACGCGTCTTGCTGGTCGCTCAGCGCGAAGCCTCTCAGGATGATCCTGATAACGCTGATCTTTACGCCATGGGAACGGTGGCCGAGATCATGCAGTTGCTAAAACTTCCTGATGGCACGGTAAAAGTACTGATTGAAGGTAGCTTCCGTGCGGATGTTGGCCGCATAGAAGAGCACGACGATGGCTATACACAAGCGTATATCGAGCCCCGTGATAGTCAACCGCTGACCGAACGCGAGCAAGAAGCGCTGGTACGGGTGCTGCTGAATCAGTTCGAACAGTACGTCAAACTATCAAAAAAAGTGCCTAATGAGGTGCTTAACTCCCTGTCAGGCATTGAAGACCCGAGCCGCTTGGTGGATACGATTTGCGCGCATTTGTCGTTAAAAATTGGCGACAAACAAGAGTTGTTGGAGATGGATCGCGTTCGCGACCGTATCGAACACCTGATGGCGTTGATTGAGTCCGAGATTGATTTGCTTCAGGTAGAAAAGCGTATCCGTACGCGCGTTAAAGAGCAGATGGAGAAGACGCAACGCGAGTATTACCTCAACGAGCAGATGAAGGCCATCCAGAAAGAAATGGGTGAGCTTGAAGATGTACCCAATGAGGTAGAAAAGTATGAGCTGGCCATTAAAGACTCGGGCATGCCCAAAGAGGCGATGGAGAAAGCCACTCAGGAGCTTAATAAGCTCAAAATGATGTCCGCTAACTCCGCCGAAGCTACGGTGGTGCGCTCTTATTTGGATTGGCTAATCGCGGTGCCATGGAAAAAACGCACACGGGTTAAGCATGACCTCGTCAAAGCGCAGCAAGTTCTCGATGAGGATCACTACGGCCTTGATGAAGTGAAATCCCGCATCCTGGAGTACCTCGCGGTACAAAAACGCGTGCGTAAAATGAAAGGCCCAGTGCTTTGTTTGGTGGGCCCGCCGGGGGTGGGTAAAACCTCGCTAGGGCGCTCGATTGCGCGTGCGACTAACCGCAAGTATGTGCGTTTGGCGCTTGGCGGGGTACGCGATGAGTCAGAAATTCGTGGGCACCGTCGTACGTATATTGGTTCGCTACCCGGTAAGTTGATGCAGCGTATGAGTCGAGCTGGGGTCAAAAATCCGCTTTTCTTGCTCGACGAGGTGGATAAGCTTGGTATGGATCATCGTGGTGATCCGTCATCGGCACTTTTGGAAGTGCTTGATCCCGAGCAAAATAACAGCTTCAGTGACCATTACTTGGAGTTGGATTACGACCTTTCTGAAACGCTATTTATTTGCACGGCCAACTCGATGAATATCCCAGGGCCGCTGCTCGACCGGATGGAAATTATCCGTTTGCCGGGCTACACCGAAGATGAAAAGCTTGCGATTGCTAAGCGTTATTTGCTGCCCAAACAGCGTGAAGCTAACGGCTTGAAAGTCGATGAAATTGACTTAGATGATTCTGCGTTGCTGGAGCTGATTCGCTACTACTCGCGGGAAGCGGGGGTGCGTGAGCTTGAACGTCAAATTGCCAAAGTCGCGCGTAAGGTGCTGCGAGAACGATTGGAGCATGAGCGCGATAATAAGCAAACGCAAGCCGGACAGACGCTCAGTGCTGAACAAATTGAAGCGTATGCAGGTGTTCGCCGGTACAGTTATGGCCTAGCCGATCAAGAAGACCAAGTGGGTCGTGTGACCGGTTTAGCGTGGACATCGGTAGGCGGTGAGCTTCTTAATATCGAATCGGTGGTAACGCCGGGGAAAGGTCGCGTGAACAAGACAGGTTCACTGGGCGATGTAATGAAAGAGTCGGTGAGTGCTGCACATACCGTCGTGCGCGCGCGTGCCGATGCCTACGGTATTGATCCAGAACGCTTTGAAAAGGAAGATTTGCACATTCACGTGCCGGAGGGTGCGACTCCCAAAGACGGGCCCAGTGCCGGCATTGCGATGGTAACGGCCATGGTCTCTGCGTATAGCCGTCGCCCCGTGCGCTGCAACGTGGCGATGACTGGCGAGGTAAATCTTCGCGGAGAAGTGTTGCCTATCGGGGGGCTAAAGGAGAAATTGCTGGCAGCCCGCCGGGGTGGTATAAATACCGTTCTCATACCGGAGGAAAACCGTCGAGACTTAAAAGAAGTGCCAGATAATATTAAGGACGCGTTAGATATTCGTCCGGTGCGTTGGATCGACGATGTATTGGCGGTTGCCTTAGCCGAGCCAGACGACAAAGATACTATCGTGAGTAGCGATAAATCGTTTGTTAATACCGCTGCGGCAAGTACGCATTAAAGTAACCGTGTCTATACGTTTAGCTATTTAATCCATACACTCAACGCCTTGTTGGGCGGGTGTAATGCGGCTTGGTTGCTTGACAGCGATTTCAAGGCGTTGCTATAAAATACAGCTACGTTTTGATCGTCGAGCTAACCGGTGACCATGCCGTTCAGAGCCATTTTTTGAAACAGTCAAGGGGTGAAGTGTGAATAAGTCCGAGCTGATTGAAGCCATTGCCGCGTCTGCTGATATTCCAAAAGCAGCGGCAACCCGCGCATTGGATGCCATGGTGGAGTCTGTCACCGATAGCCTCAAGAAAGGCGAGAGTGTTTCACTGGTAGGTTTTGGTACCTTTTCGATCAAAGAGCGTGCTGCACGTACCGGTCGCAATCCGCAAACCGGTCAGCCGATTGAGATCAAGGCAGCTAAAGTACCCAACTTCAAAGCGGGTAAGGCATTAAAAGACGCAGTTAACTAATCCGAGGTATTAGGGGTAGTTTTTAGGAATCGTCTCATGGGCGCATCGTTAAAGCGATGCGCCCATGTTATTTTTGGCCACTGTGCAATTGAATCGTTTGGCTATTTGAACTGAGGCTAACATGCTGCAAAGTATTCGCGATGGCTCCAGAAGTTGGGGAGCAAAAATCATTATTGGCGTCATGGTGGCCGCAATGGCGCTATTTGGCGCAGAGTCACTGTTTGGCTTGTTTGGTAGCGACCCTGACGAGGTGGCAACGGTTAATGGCGAGCCCATCGTACGCCAAGAGGTAGAGCTTGAAGTACAGCGTGCGATGCGCTCTGGGCAAGTGCCTCCTGAACAAGAACGTGCTTTGCGTAACGAAATGCTGGATCAGCTAATTACGCAACGCCTTTTGACTCAGTACGCAGAAGAGGGCGGTTTCTACGTCTCCGATGATCAGCTAGATCAGCTCATCGTTAATCTGCCTGAATTCCAAGATCAAGAGGGCGTTTTCTCCGCTGAACAGTTTCGTAATCGCTTGGCTAGAGCAGGGTACACACCGCTCTCATTTCGTCAGGAACTGCGCACGGATGTGAAGCGTCGTCAACTTCAGCAAGGGCTTGCATTTAGTGACTTTACGTTGGAAACCGAACAGCAGCGTTTAGCCGAGCTGCAGCGTCAGCAGCGAAGCTTCCGCTACGATGTTTTGACAGCGGAAGACGCTAGCCACATAGACGTGACTCAAGAGGAGCTTGAGCGCTACTACAACGAACATGCCGAGCGTTTCGAGCGGCCTGAGCAGGTGCGCCTTGAATACGTTGTAATTGATCGTGAAGAGATGGCCGCTGACGTCGAGGTGGATGACGCTGAGCTGCGTGAGGCGTGGCGCGAGCAGAATCAGAATGCGGATCGCCGTGTTGCCCACATCATGGTGACCTTCGGTGATGAGCGAACACGTGAGCAAGCGCAAGCGCGTGCCGAAGAGGCATTAGCCGCTCTCGAAAGCGGCGAGAGCTTTGCCGATACGGCAGCGCGCTATTCTGATGATACCGCAAGCGCTGAAGATGGCGGCGACCTGGGTGAGATCAGTCGCGGTTTCTTTGGCGAGGCGTTCGACGAGGCGGCTTTTTCCCTAGGTGAGGGTGAAATCTCCTCGGCGGTCGAGATGGATGACGCTTTCCACATTATCCAAGTCCAAGACATTGATCGTCCAGCGTTTGAAGAGCAGCGTGATAGGTTGCGCCAAGGCGTTGCCATGCGTGAAGTTGACGATGAATTTAATCAACGCGTTCAGCAGCTCATCGACGAGAGTTTTGCCGCAGAAGATCTACAAAGCGTCGCCGGTGACATTGGCCTGACGTTACAAGAGAGCGACTGGCTTGCAAGAGGAGCAGGCGACGGCGTGTTGTCAGAACCCGGAGTCATGGATGCGGCCTTTAGCCAGGACGTTCTTGAAGAGCGCTATAACAGCGAAGTGATTGAGTTAGACAATGATCGCCGCATGGTATTGCGTGTAGCAGAACATCGCGACGCGACTGTGCTGCCTTTAGAGCAGGTGCGTGAACAAGCTGAAGCGGCGGTCAGATCGCGTAAGCAGCAGCAGGCATTGGTGGAAGAGGCCAAAGCTCTGCTCGCTGACCCTGAAGGCGAAACGGTTGACTGGCTTGAGGTAAATAGCATCAGTCGCGAGGCAGATACCACGGTGCCGCGGATGATAGTGCAGGCGGCGTTCCGCATGCCGCATCCTGAAAGCGGGGAGAGCACGTATCGTTATGTCGAGCTACCCGAAGGGGTTGCCATCATTGCTCTGGATAACGTCAGTGATGGTGAAGTCGACGAGCAAGCCGAGCGCTTTGTGGCTCAGATGGCTGAGCAGTTGCGCGCGCAATCCGTGATTCAAGGTCTAATTGATGACTTACGAAGTGATGCTGAAATCGAGCGTCGCTAAAGCGAATCAGACGTGATGTGTTGTAGAAAAATGCCGCCCCTAGAAAGGGC
Organism: Vreelandella salicampi; assembly: GCF_013415105.1. Taxonomy (GTDB): domain Bacteria; phylum Pseudomonadota; class Gammaproteobacteria; order Pseudomonadales; family Halomonadaceae; genus Vreelandella; species Vreelandella salicampi. The sequence continues at coordinate 154,516 of NZ_JACCDF010000006.1, read as the reverse complement.
GGCATTTTTTGTGGGGCGTTAGCTTACTGGCGGTTGGTTTAAAGGAAATTGACGCAAGCGTGGCGCTGTTGCGCTGTCTGTCTCATCATCGATCACAACATCCCAGCCATGTTGTCGATCCCAATCCCCTAGTACAAAACGCTTGGCAGGAACGCCATCCACGGTCAGGTCATGCACCTTGGGTCGGTGAGTATGGCCATGAATCATCGTGGCGACACCGCGCTTCTCCATCAGTTTTACGACTTCGGAGGGTGTCACATCCATGATGGCTTGCGCTTTTGTGGCGTTGGCGTCACCTGATTGCTGCCGTAAGCTTGTGGCCAGTTCGAGACGTTGCTCAAGCGGCAGCTCAAGCATTTGTGCTTGCCACTGTGGATCGCGAGATTGCTGACGAAACGCCATGTAGTCTTTATCCAGCGTGCAGAGGCTATCGCCGTGCAGCAGCACGAGCGGAATCCCGTGAAGTTCGGCTTCTTGAATATCCGGCAAAAGGGTTGCGCTACAAGCATTAGCGAAGCGCTGGCCGATAAAAAAGTCACGGTTACCGTGCATCAAGCAAATGCGCGTACCGTTTTCGCCAAGTTTTGATAAGGCCGCCGCAACCTGTTTGGCGATATCAGCGAGCGGGTGTGGGTAATCAAGGAGATCGTCGCCAATCCAGGCATCAAACAAATCGCCTAAAACATAAACGGCTTCCGCATCCACCGCTGTAGTGGTTAAGTAGTCGAGAAACCCTTGAGTTATCTCAGGGGTGTGCTCGCTAAGGTGTAAATCGGCTACCAGCAGAGTGCGCATAAGGCTCTCCGTTTATTTAATCAGCATCCTTGATGTAGGCGCGCTCAATAATAATGTCATCGGCAGGGACATCGGCATGCATGCCACGACGCGTGGTGCTGATATTTTTAATCGTTTCCACGACATCCATGCCGTCGACCACTTCACCAAATACCGCGTAGCCCCAGCCCTGTACCGATTTGCCGCTATGATCTAAGAAGGTATTGTTGTTAATGTTAATAAAGAATTGCGCCGTCGCGGAATGTGGGTCTTGAGTGCGCGCCATTGCCAGCGTGCCTTCGGTGTTTTTTAGGCCATTATCGGCTTCATTCTCAATCGGGTCGCGGGTAGGCTTTTGATTGAAGTCCTGGTCGAAACCACCCCCTTGAACCATAAAGCCGTCAATGACGCGGTGAAATAGCGTGCCGTCATAAAATCCATCACGCACATACTGCTCAAAGTTAGCCGCCGTCACCGGTGCTTTTTCGTGGTTAAGTGCGATGGTGATGTCACCGAGGTTAGTCTGTAATACGATCATAGGTAAATTCCTGTTCAATAAAGGCCTTCGCCTTGGTGCTATGCTCAGGCGTCACGTTATAATAGCGGTTTTGCTTGGCACCGCGAAGCCTAGCACGCCATCCACTATGAGGTTACCAACTCCACCATGACCAACGAGACCACCCCAGCGCCGAATTTTATTCGTAACCAAGTACGCGAAGAGATTGAGGGCGGCCAGGTCACCAGCATTGTGACGCGCTTTCCGCCTGAGCCAAACGGCTTTCTGCATATTGGCCATGCGAAGTCGATCTGTTTGAACTTCGGTTTAGCGGAGCAGATGGGTGGTGATTGCCATTTGCGCTTTGATGACACTAACCCGGCGAAGGAAGAACAAGCCTATATTGACGCCATCAAAGAAGATGTCAGCTGGCTAGGCTTTGAGTGGGCGGGACCTGTGCGCTTTGCCTCAGACTACTTTGACCAGCTTTACGCGTGGGCGCAGCACTTGATTCGTGAAGGTAAAGCCTACGTTGATGATCTCTCGCCTGACGAAATTCGTGAATATCGTGGCACCCTCACTGAGCCGGGAACGCCGAGCCCATACCGCGAACGCAATGCGGAAGAAAACCTCGATCTGCTAGCGCGCATGCGTGACGGTGAATTCGGCGAGAGTGAAAAAGTGCTGCGGGCGAAGATCGATATGGCGTCGCCGAATATTAATCTGCGCGACCCGATTCTCTATCGCATTCGCCATGCAACGCACCACCAGACCGGCGATAAATGGAAAATCTACCCCTCCTACGATTTTGCTCACGGCCAGTCGGATGCGATTGAAGGGGTGACGCACTCGATCTGTACCTTGGAGTTTGAAGATCATCGCCCGCTTTACGAGTGGTTTCTCGATAACCTGCCAGTACCGTGTAAGCCGCGTCAGATCGAGTTTTCCCGACTCAACCTCAACTATACGTTGACCTCTAAGCGTAAACTCAAGTTGCTAGTAGATAAGGGAATTGTTGACGGCTGGGATGACCCGCGCATGCCTACTGTCTCCGGCATGCGTCGCCGAGGTTACACGCCGGCGTCGATCCGTAAGTTCTGTGACATGATCGGCGTGACCCGCGCTGACGGCGGCCTGGTGGATATCGCCATGCTGACTCACGCGATTCGCTCTGATCTTGAAGACAGCGCACCGCGTTCCATGTGCGTGTTGAAGCCGCTAAAAGTCGTGCTGACCAATGTTCCCGAGGGACATGAGGAAGTGTACGAGGTGCTTGGCCATCCGGCGCGGGATGATATGCCGGTACGCCGCGTGCCGTTTACCCGCGAGCTTTACATCGACCGTGACGATTTTATGGAAGAGCCGCCGAAAAAGTTCTTCCGCTTAGCGCCGGGCAGAGAGGTGCGCCTGCGCAATTCTTATGTGATCCGCTGCGATGACGTCATCAAGGATGAAAGCGGTGAAATAACAGCGCTTCACTGCTCGGTGGATTTCGATACGCTGGGCAAAAACCCGGAAGGCCGTAAGGTGAAAGGCGTCATCCACTGGGTGAGCGCTGTCCATGGTGTGCCATTGGAAGTGCGTTTATACGACAACCTCTTCTTGGAAGAGCAGCCCGACAAAGATAAAGATGCCGACTTTTTAGAGCATCTGAATCCGGAATCACTGAACGTTTGCCAAGCGATTGGCGAGCCGAGCCTGGCCCATGCCACGCCAGAGTCGCGTTTTCAGTTTGAACGCGTTGGCTACTTCTGCGCTGATCGTCACGCATCAACGCCAGAGCATTTGGTGTTCAACCGCACTGTGGGCCTGAAAGATACCTGGGCGAAAATTAAGCAGAAAGGCTAAAGGAGGGCCTATGCAGATTTACAATACGTTAACGCGCCGCAAAGAGCCTTTCCAAACGCTTGAACCAGGGAAGGTGCGCATGTATGTCTGCGGGATGACCGTTTATGACTACTGCCATCTGGGTCACGCCCGTGTCATGGTCGCGTTTGACGTTATCACCCGCTACCTGCGTGCACGGGGGTATGACGTAACCTACGTGCGCAACGTCACCGACATCGACGACAAGATACTAAAGCGTGCCGATGAAAATGGCGAAAGCATCACGGCGCTGACCGATCGCATGATCGCGGCCATGCACGAAGACGAGGCGAGCCTGAACGTGCTGCCGCCGGATGAAGAGCCGCGGGCAACACGCCATATCGACGACATTATCGCCATGATCGAAACGCTGATCGCGAAAGGATATGCTTACGCAGCGGATAATGGCGACGTCTACTATCGGGTGCGCAAGTTTGAGGGCTACGGCAAGCTCAATAACCGCAATCTCGATGATATGCGCTCTGGCGCCCGCGTCGATGTCGATGCGAATAAGGAAGACCCGCTCGACTTTGTGCTTTGGAAAGCCGCCAAATCCGGTGAGGCCCATTGGGCTTCTCCCTGGGGTGACGGTCGCCCCGGTTGGCATATTGAGTGCTCCGCGATGTCGAAATGCTGCTTAGGCGATACCTTTGATATCCATGGCGGCGGGCCGGATTTGACCTTCCCTCATCATGAAAACGAAATTGCTCAGTCTGAAGCGGCTAATGGGAAGCCGTTCGTCAATACATGGATGCACGCTGGCGCGGTCCGGGTAAATCAAGAAAAAATGTCCAAGTCATTGGGCAATTTCTTCACTATCCGTGATGTATTAGACGAGCACGATGCGGAAGTCGTGCGCTATCTGCTGGTGGCCAGCCACTATCGCAGTCCGATTAATTACTCGGTAGATTCATTAGTTGATGCGCGCAAGTCGCTGGTACGTTTTTACACGTCACTCGAAGGGCTAACGCTTGGAGAATCGACGCTAAATGCGGATGCCGAGCTAAGTTCCGCTGAAAGCATTTTTCGTGAGCGTTTTTTTGCTGCGATGGATGATGACTTTAATACCCCTGAAGCGCTGTCGGTACTGTTTGATTTAGTACGAGAACTTAATCGCGTCAGAAGCAGTGCCCCCGAGCAAGCGGCGACACTTGCACACGAGCTTAAAGCGCTGGCCGAGACACTCGGCCTGTTGCAGCAGTCGCCGGAGGCCTTTTTGAAAGGGGGGCAGGTGCTCTCGCTGAGCGAGGCCGAGATCGAGGCCAAAATCAGTGAACGTGCCGAGGCAAAAACTAAAAAAGATTTTGCCAAAGCGGATGCCATTCGCGATGAACTCGCCGCGCAAGGTATTGTGCTTAAAGACTCACGCGAAGGCACGACATGGGTCGTAGAAACTGCCTAAGTTGCGCCAGTTACTTGCGAGCGTCTGACTTCAACGCGCTGAGGTCTTATACTCCATCGTGAACCGCTAAATTTGGCCAATCCGCGACAGAGGCCCTTTGCCTCTGCTTGAAAAGGAACATGACTATGCGCCTCACGACATCAATCATTGCGACGAGCGTTATCTCGGCAACCGTCATGGTATCCGCCCAGGCCCAGGCCCAGGCCCAGGCCCAGGCAAACGATCCTGTGGTGGTGTCGTCTAAAATCGACACCGAAGGGGGCGTGCTAGGCGAGCTGATTCTTCAGACGCTTGAGCACGAGGGGATCCCCACCGAGAACCGCATACAGCTAGGCGCCACAAGCGTGGTGAGACAAGCGCTAAAAACCGGGGAAATTGACCTCTACCCAGAGTACACAGGTAATGGCGCGTTCTTTTTCGATATGGCCGATAGTCCGGTCTGGAATAATGCGGAAAAAGCGTACCAAACGGTACGCGAGCGCGATGCTGAGAACGGGCTGGTTTGGCTCACGCCTGCCAGCGCCAACAATACCTGGGCGATGAGCGTGCGCCAGGACATAGCCCGTGAACATGGGTTAGAAACGCTGGAAGATTTAGCCGATTACCTGGCCTCGGGCGGTGAGTTTAAGTTCGCGGCGAGCGCTGAGTTCGTTGAGTCCGAACAGGCCCTACCTGCCTTCCAAGAGGCTTATGGGTTTGAGCTAAGCGAAGATCAGCTGCTGGTACTCTCTGGTGGTAATACCGCCGCTACCATGCGCGCGGCCGCGCAGCAAACCAGTGGTACCAATGCAGCAATGACGTATGGCACCGATGGCGGACTAAATGCGCTAGGGCTTGTCGTGCTGGAAGATTCAAAAGGGGTGCAGCCGGTTTATCAGCCCGCCCCCGTGGTGCGCGAAGACGTACTTGAACAGTACCCGCAGATAGAACCCGCGCTGGAAACGGTTTTTACTTCTCTAGACCTTGAAACGCTGCAGCGGTTGAATGCCGATGTCGCCGTCAATGGCCTTGCAGCTGAGCAAGTGGCTCAAGACTACTTGGACAATTTACGCCGCAATACCTCGGGTCAATAATCTATGCCGTTGAAGGACGCGCTACCCACGCAGGGACGCTTTTCACAGTGGCGACCCAACTGGGTAATTCTGACGTTGGGTCTTGCAATGCTGGCAGCGGTATGGGGACTTCCAACGGTTAGTGTTGCGGCCAATCGGATTGTATCGGGCACTGGCTACCCCGTTTGGCAGGCGCTGAGTTGGGGAGGTGGCGCGCTCGCGTCGCTGATCATTCTGGCCATGATGGTGCTCGCAAGCCATCCCGAGCGTACACGGTTGAGCTACGTGGCCCAGTTTGCGGCGATGGTGCTGTTATTACTGCTAATGCCGTTTGGGTTAATGGCGGCTAGCCACTGGTTGGTTGATGCCTCGCAACCCCAGGCGCGGCTCGGTATCGGGCCGGCTTATTGGGTGGTGATGTTCTTAGCCCTTTTGGGGCTGATCGAGTTGCGCTTGCGTTTATCCTTAGCACGGGGGTGGATGGCACTTCTGCTAATAGGAATTGGCGCTGTATGGTTGGGGTGCGCTGCCCTTTGGCTGGATAGCCTAGCGCTGGTGCAAGAGTTTCAGGTCCGTGAGGCACAGTTTTATCAAGCAATTCGCCAACATCTAGCGCTGGTCACAATTGCTGTGAGCGTCAGCATCGTACTGGGCATGGGGATAGCACTCTTGATGCGTCGCTTTTATCGCCTTCAGCGAGGCGGCTTTGCGCTGCTGAATTTTTTTCAGACAGTGCCCAGCCTAGCGCTTTTTGGTTTGTTATTGGCTCCGCTGGCGTGGCTTTCGGCAAATGTTCCCTTTGCCGCACAGTTAGGCATTAAAGGAATTGGTTGGACGCCCGCTCTGATTGCGTTGATCATCTACAGCCTCTTGCCCATCGTACGTAATACCTATGTGGCGCTAGAAGCCGTAAGCCCCGATGTGCTCGATGCAGCCACCGGCATGGGGATGCGTACTTCGCAGCGGTTTTGGCAGGTGCGCGTACCGCTGGCGCTGCCGATTTTGCTTGAAGGGGTGCGCATCACGATGGTCCAAGCCATCGGTTTAACGGCGGTGGCCGCTTTAATTGGCGCCGGTGGTCTGGGGGCTTTTATTTTTCAAGGATTAGGGCAAGCCGCGATGGATATGGTGTTACTAGGGGCATTGCCTATCTTGGTCATGGCGCTCGCCGCGGATGCAGGAATAGGCGCTTTGGCAGCGCAGTTGCGCCGGGGAGCGGCGTATGATTGAGCTACGTAACGTTTACAAATATTTTGACGATACCGTAGCCGTTGACGATGTTTCGCTGAGTGTCCCCAAGGGGAAGTTTTGTGCCTTAGTGGGAACGTCTGGCTGCGGTAAATCCACTACGCTGCGCATGATTAACCGTTTGCTAGCGCATAGTGAAGGCGAGATTTTGCTCGATGAGCAAGCAATTTCTGACTACGATCCCGTGCTGTTACGCCGCCGCATTGGCTATGTGATTCAAAATACGGGACTTTTCCCGCATTGGAACGTCGCGCGCAATATTGGCTTAGTGCCGCGGCTTCTCAAGTGGCCGGCAAGCCAAGTGCGTCAACGTGTTGAAGAATTGATGCAGCTTCTGGGGTTACCGGTCGGAGAATTTGCTAATAAGTACCCGCATCAGCTTTCCGGCGGTCAGGCGCAACGGGTCGGGGTAGCGCGTGCGCTCGCGGCGGATCCGGACATTTTGCTGATGGATGAGCCCTTTGGCGCGCTGGATCCCATTACCCGTGAAAAACTCCAAGAAATGCTAATGCAGCTGCAGGCGCGGTTGCATAAAACCATCGTGTTTGTCACCCACGATATGGATGAAGCGCTGCGTTTAGCGGATCACTTAGTGGTCATGCGTGCTGGCAAAGTCATTCAGCAGGGCACCCCACTGTCTCTTTTGCAAAAGCCGGCCGATGCCTTTGTCGATTCACTTTTAGGCGGTTTGGAAAGGGGGCTGAAGCAGGCGTCGCTCACCCGCGTGAAAGATCACATGGCACCGCTTGGGCCTACGCTTCCGGCGCAGTCGCGTATTCCCGCCCGCTATACGTTGCGCCAGGCGCTCTCAATGATGTTGCGCGACCATAGCGAGCGGCTGACCGTGGTGGACCAGCACGATATGCCGGTTGGAGAGCTATCGCTACGCAAACTCGTTAAGGAAGCCCACTCGTCAGAACAAGGAAGCTCGCGTGAGTCGTAAGCCTCAGCCTTCTCTTTCCACCTACCATCCCGCGCAGCTACTGGTTCCCGTGATATGGGTAGTGCTGCTGGCTTTGGCGGTTGTGGCAATGCCAGCGACTGAAGCTGTCTTTCGTTGGTTAGCGCCTGATGCCCGGCAAGTGATTTATCAGCGTGCGGATTTTATCACGCTTTTAGGGCGGCATTTATTTGTGGTTGGCGTCGCTGCTCTCTTTACGGTTAGCGTGGGCCTTTTAGCAGGCGTCGCGGTGACGCGGCAGTGGGGACGTGATTTTTTACCCCTGGCCACGCAGGTGGCCTCGATGGGGCAGACGTTTCCGCCCGTCGCGGTGCTGGCGCTGGCCGTGCCGGCACTGGGTTTTGGCACGCTGCCAATTATTGTCGCCTTGGTGCTTTATGGGTTGTTGCCGATTGTGCGCAATACGATTGCTGGCCTAAAAGATGTCGACCTCGCGACAATTTCGTCGGCGCGAGGGATGGGCATGACCGACGGCCAAATTCTACGCCAGGTCGAGCTTCCACTGGCGGCTCCCGTGATTCTTGCCGGCGTGCGCACCTCCATTACCATTAACATTGCAACCGCCGCGTTGGGCTCAACAGTGGGTGCGAGTAACTTAGGCGACCCGATTATCGCCGGCATCATTAATACCAATATGGCCTATGTGGTACAGGGGGCGTTGGTCATTGCCTTGTTGGCGCTGAGCGTTGACAGTTTTTTTGAAGTGTTACAGCGGCGGTTGCGTTCGCATACCGCTTAAGTCGAATGCCGTAAAGGAAGTGACTGCGTTAGTGTCGTGTTGTTATATGTGATCTGTCACGTGTGACATGTTGCGTTGACCGATGCTAGGGAAATCCCCTGGCATAATGGGAAAAAACCGACAACACTGCCCTCAAAAGGGGCAAGACAAGGACAATAATCATGACACAAACGATTTACGCGCCGGACTTTATGACCGGTGATGAGTTTTCGATCCCCACCTTTAGGGTATTAAACCCGGAGGGCGAGCTTCACGACGAAGCACAAGCCCCCGAGTTGACCCGGGATCACGCCCGCCGCATTTACCACGCCATGCTTTCGACCCGTATTATGGACGAGCGCATGATGGCTGCCCAGCGCCAGGGGCGGCTGTCGTTCTATATGCAGTGTACCGGCGAAGAGGCATCGGTAGTGGGGGCGACCGCTGCCCTTGATGATGCCGACATGATCATGGCGCAGTACCGTGAGCAAGGCGCGCTAATGTATCGGGGTTTCAGCTTCGATGAGTTTATGAACCAACTCTTCGGTAATGAGCTCGATTACGGCAAAGGGCGTCAGATGCCCGTGCACTATGGTTCGCGCAAACTGCACTACATGACAATTTCCTCACCGCTCGCGACCCAGATACCGCAGGCAACCGGCTACGCTTACGGACAAAAACTGGCCAAAGAAGGACACTGCACGTTGACGTTCTTTGGTGAGGGCGCTGCCTCTGAAGGGGATTTTCATGCCGCGCTGAACATGGCCTCGGTACATCAGGTGCCGGTGATCTTCTTCTGCCGTAATAACGGTTACGCAATTTCCACACCCGCGAACGAACAGTTTGCCGCCGATGGCATCGCCCCGCGCGCGTTTGGCTATCGCATGCACGTTATTCGCGTCGATGGTAACGATGTGCTGGCCGTCTACGAAGCGACACACCAAGCGCGCAAAATCGCCGTGGAAAAAAACCAACCGGTGCTGATCGAAGCGATGACGTATCGCTTGGCTGCGCACTCTTCATCTGATGACCCATCTGGGTATCGCGCCAAGAGCGAAGAAGAAACGTGGCGGTTAAAAGATCCCATCCTGCGTATGCAAAAATGGCTAAACCACAAGGAGTGGTGGAGCGATGATGAAGAGACCGAAACACAGGAGCGCTTGCGTCGCGAAGTGCTAGAAACGATGAAACGCGCTGAAAAGCGGCCATCCCCAGCCCTCGATACCCTGATCAGCGATGTTTATGCCGATGTGACGCCCGCGTTGCAGCATCAGTTTGATGCTCTCAAGCAGCATATTCGTCGCTACCCTGAGGCGTACCCGCGCGGAGCGAAATCGCTCGATCTCGATGTGCGCGATGTCGCCAACCACGCGGGAGGGGAATAACATGCCGACGATGAACATGCTGCAAGCCATCAATAATGCCTTGGATATCGCCATGGCGGAAGATGAAAAAGTGGTCTGCTTTGGCGAAGATGTCGGCATTTTTGGCGGTGTTTTCCGTGCGACGAGCCATTTGCAAGAAAAATACGGCAAAGCGCGCTGCTTTAATACTCCGCTGGTTGAGCAGGGTATTATCGGGTTTGCGAACGGTCTGGCCGCCCAAGGCGGGGTGCCGGTCGCCGAAATTCAGTTTGCCGATTATATCTTCCCGGCGTTTGATCAAATCGTTAACGAGACAGCAAAGTTTCGCTACCGCTCGGGCGATCTTTTCAACGTCGGTGGTTTAACCATTCGTACCCCTTACGGGGGCGGCATCAACGGCGGGCTTTATCACTCGCAATCACCTGAGGCGTATTTTGTCCATACGCCCGGCCTGAAAGTGGTGGTGCCGCGCAACCCTTATCAAGCCAAAGGCTTGCTTCTTGCTGCCATTCGCGACCCCGACCCGGTGATCTTTTTCGAGCCTAAGCGCCTTTACCGCGCCTCCACCGGTGAGGTCCCCGAGGAGGATTACCAGCTGCCGATTGGCGAGGCGGAAATCACCAAGGAAGGCACCGATGTCACCTTGGTGGGCTGGGGCGCGCAGATGGAAGTGATCGACAAAGCCGTGGCGCTTGCCGAAGAAGCGGGCATTGCCTGTGAAGTGATCGACCTGAGAAGCCTGTTGCCTTGGGATGCGGATACCGTGGCGGAATCGGTACTCAAAACCGGGCGCTTGGTTATTACCCACGAAGCGCCGTTAACCGGTGGCTTTGCTGGCGAAATTGCCACGACAATTCAAGAGCGCTGTTTCCTCTACTTAGAGTCGCCTATCGCACGGGTGACGGGGCTGGATACGCCTTTCCCGCTGACGCTGGAGAAAGAGTACTTCCCCGATCACCTGAAAATTTTCGAAGCGATTCAACATAGCGTTAATTTTTAATGCCGATTGACGTGCATAAGAGGAGACAGTGATGAGCGATTTCATGCTGCCGGATATCGGCGAAGGGATTGTTGAGTGCGAAGTGGTCGAATGGCGCGTGGCTGAAGGCGACACCATCGAAGAAGATCAGCCGGTTGTGGAAGTCATGACCGATAAGGCGCTGGTGGAGATTACCGCGCCCGAGCCAGGAGTGGTGACCAAACTTTACGTGGACCAAGGGCAAATCGCCAAGGTGCATGCGCCGCTTTACGCTTACCAGGCGGAAGGTGAGGCGGCGTCATCTGATAACGCTAAAGCATCGAGCGAGACGGCAAGTGTTTCCGCGCCACAGGAAAATGCGCAATCCACGCCAGGCACGCAACAGCCAAATACCACGCCAGCACCAAAAACTGCGCCCGAGCTTGAGAGTTTTGAAACGGCAGCTGCCAAGGCGGGCGGCGCCTACGGTAAAACGCCGGCGAGTCCCGCTGTGCGTCGGTTGGTACGTGAGCACGGGTTGGATTTAGCCGCGATTGCCGGTTCAGGCAAAGATGGCCGCGTATTAAAAGAAGACGTATTGGGGTATCTAGAGGCTCCACAAACGCGTGCCAACGCCCCCGCCTCACAAAATGCGCCGCGGGTAGAGCCGCTACGCGGCGTGCGTGCCGCCATGGCCAAACAGATGGTGGCCGCAGCCACGACCATTCCTCACTTTCAGTACGGTGAAGAAATTGACGTGACCGAGCTCCTTGCGCTGCGCGAGCGTTTGAAGCCCCAAGCGGAGACGCTGGGTGAGCGGCTGACATTGATGCCGTTTTTCATGAAAGCGATGGCGTTGGCCGTAGAGGCACACCCGATTCTGAATGCCCAGCTAAATCCCGAGGCCACGGAGCTTGCTTACTACCCCGAGTGCAATATCGGTATGGCGGTGGATAGTAAAGTAGGGCTTTTGGTGCCCAACGTGAAAAACGTTGGGGCGCTCTCATTGCTGGAAGTCGCCGGTGAAGTCGGGCGCTTGACCCAAGCCGCGCGAGAAGGGCGTGTCGAGCAGGCCGATCTTAAGGGCGGCACAATCACCATCTCCAACATTGGAGCGATGGGCGGTACGTACGCGTCGCCAATTATCAACGCACCGGAAGGGGCGATTGTGGCCATCGGTAAAACGCAGTGGTTGCCGCGCTTTGATTCGGCAGGGAATGTGACGCGTCGGGCAATGCTCACCGTGACTTGGGCGGGCGATCATCGCTTTATCGACGGTGGCACCATTGCGCGTTTTTGTAACCAGTGGAAAGCGTATCTGGAAGCACCCGAGACGATGCTGCTGCAATTGCGCTAGCGTTGACGGATAAGAGCCTTGATGGATAAAAGCTTTGAAGATAGGAGCTTGCCATGGCCGAAGCGCCCTTGCAGCAGTTTTACATCCCGGAAGATCAATCGATCTATCTGCTTAGTCATCAGGATGCCCGCAAGCTAAAAGAGTGGGTGGCGCTATGCCAAACCCAGCTATCTCAGCTGGGTTATCGGGATATCGAGCTGATCGGCAAGGGCGCATACGGCTTTGTGTTTGCCGGGCGTACCACGCCACCGCCGGGGGGTATTCCGCGCGATCTGGTGTTCAAGTTCTCACGAATCACGCTGCCCACTCATCTGCAGGAACGCCTTGAAGAGGAGGCGTTCATGCTGGAGCAAGTCGCACACCCGCGTATCCCCGCGCTGGAAGCGTACCAACGTGTGCGTGGTCAATCGATTTTGGCCATGGAGCGCGCTCCCGGTTGGAACCTAGAAGAAGTCTCGCTGCGCGAAGGAAAACTTTCACCGCGCTTGATCGTGCGAATTGCCGCCCAGTTAGCGGATATTCTCAAGGCGCTGCGGCGTGAGTCTGGCCCCCAGGCGCGCCCCGTGGTGCATGGCGATATTAAGCCCTCCAATTTGGTGTTTGACCCTGCGCGCGAAGCGATTGCGTTAATTGATTGGGGGTCGTCAGTTTTTGCCCAGCTTGATGCTAAGCTGCAGTTTATCGCTGCCAATGTGATGGAGCTGATGTCGTCGGACCTGCAGCAAACCAACGCAAGGCTGGGCGATGTTTACTTTATTGGCGAGGAGCAGCTTAACGGCGCACTGTCGTCGCCGCGTTTTGACGAGCAGGGCGCGGCGGGTACGCTGTATGCGCTGGCATCGGCGCAATCGTGTCGCTTTGGCCATCGGGCGATTCCCGCTACATCGCTGGGGTTACCGATGGAGTTTGCCCGCACGTTAGATGGCATGTTGGATAGTGATCCGGCGGTGCGCCGTCGTGCAGGGGATCACTTTCTGGAAGCGATGCCGCGGTTGGCCAAACTTGTCATGCTGGATTTGCCTTCGCCGGAACCTTTGCCGCTGATTCCTGTGTGGGCGCGGCCGAGCGAGCGCGAAATCGATACCGTGGTATATAGCTCGCGTAAATCTTTTCTGCGCGAGGCGAACGTCGAGGAAACCCTCAACGACGTCAATGACGTGCAGCTTGACCGTTACTACAAGCAGTTCATGCAAGGCATGGGCGAAACCGAAAAAGCGTTTTTAGCCTCGGTCAGCCGGTTGGGAAAATACCCCGTCGTAGGAGGCTTGGCGGTACGTTGGGAACGCGAGGGGGTGTATATTGATTCGTCGCTTAACCTGCACGATCCGGCGCTAAAGCCTGCTTTTACCCAGGCGGTGAATAATATGGTGCACCTAGCGCGCGCCATTCACCGCCAGGGGGTTTTCAAAAGCTGTCTCTTTGATGCGCGTAAAACGCTTCATTTGGAGCGCGCCTCGGCAAATGAAGCGTTTCACCCCGCGCCTTCGATGACGATCCCCTACGAGGTGAGCGATATACCAGAGGTGGAGGATCGCTCGCGCCAGCACAGTTACTTCGAAGATGGTCCTGACCCAGAAGAGCATTTAGCTCTGCCATCGCCGATTATTACAGCGCTTGAGCGGCTCAATTCCATCCACCATACCGGCATGATTATTTTCGAGGCGTTACCGGAGCACCTCAAAATCCATAGCTACTATCGGCTGCTTGATGTTTATAAAGAAGCTGAGTTTCAGCGTCAACTCGCGGTAATCTTGGCCGCCGTGCCCGATATCGAAGGGCTCGGTGTCTCTGGCTATATGAAGATGCCCTACAAAGACACTCGCGCGTTTACCCACCTTGCGAGCCAGCCTGAACGTTTTTACCCGCGCGACCCACGTCGGTTTTTAGCGCTCCAGCATGAGGTATAGCCATTCGATTAGCGCCTGGCTGACGCTTTCGGCAGCGATGCCGAGGGCGTTGACCACTGCTCCAACGTGTTCATTATCCGCTGTTTGCGAGGCCTGAAGTTGGGTGGTGGCAAGGCGCTCACCGCTGGCGCTGTCTTGTAGCACGACGTCTACGCGCATCACTGCCTGAGGAATGCCATCGTTATAGACGATGTGAAAGTCCCGTAATTCGCTGGTGAGCTGGTAATCCGCGCCTTGGCGATCGGCGCTTACGTGGCTGACAATCGCACTTTGCTGGATGGCATTGATCCATGTGCTTTGTAACATGGCTGGGGCGCTATCGTACCAGCGCGCGTCGCCGTAAACGCTGACTTGGTTTCCTTCAGGCCAAACGACAATGTTGTCGCTGCCTAAAAGCCTGCCAGCTTTGGGGGGTTGCACGCTTAGCGCCACCGGCTGGGCAGAGGTGCTAACCGGCGCTATTTCCGGTGCAGGGAGGCGGTAAAGTTGATTTGGTGTACTCTCGGGCAGCACGGAACAGCCGCTGGTGAATAAGGTGATCAGCAGTAAAAGTACGGGAAGTTTAAGGGTCGCGGGGTGTCTCATGGCCGAAACTCCTGAATGCTATCGCCGCCGAAGAGAAAGTCTTGTGGATTCTCTTCGAGGCGTCGAGTCACGCGGTTGAGGTTATTGAGCGTCGCGCGTAGCTCCTCCAGTGCGGGGGAAAGCGACTGAGTGCCGGCTGCCGAGTTCTCTAGCGTTTTTTCAAGCGCGGGGGCATTGGTGTCGATTAAGGCACTTAAACGCTGAGAGGCCTGGTTAAACGACTCGGCAGCACGCCTGGAGGAAACCAGAAGTTCATTGCCTTCCTGCGCTAGTAGCCGGTTGGCGTCTTGGCTAAGTGTGTGAATACTGCCCAAGGCTTCCCGGCCTTCTTGGATGAGGGCGGTAAGTTCTTCCATGCTGCGTTCGAACTGTTGCTGCTGGCTGGCTAGCCCGGCGCTGATAGCTTCAACGTTAGCGATAATACGGCTGATTCGCTCTGTGCTCTCGTCTTCAAAGAGGGTATTGAGGTTGCTTAGTAGCTGGCTTGCATTGCCCACGATGGCTTCACCGTCGGAGAGCAGCGAATCAAGCGGTGAGGGTTCGGCTAAAATTTGCGGAGGATTGCTGCCTGATGAGGTAAGCAGTGGGCTTTCAGGGGTGCCGCCGGAAAGCTGTAAGGTCATGCTGCCGGTGATATTGGCAAGCCCTAAACGCGCCTGGGTATCTTCTTTAATCGGGACGCTGCTCTCAACGCGTATTAACGCCAATACCTGACGCGGGTCGTTGGGGTTTAGACGCATATTGACGACGTTACCCACGTCGATACCGCTATACTCCACGCGACTACCGACACTCAAGCCGCTAACCGCGCGATTGAATACCACTTCGAAATGCTGGTATTCACGCTCCATGCTGGCTTTCGTCATCCACAGCGAAAACAGCACGGCGCCCGTTAGCGTCAGCAGGGTGAATAGGCCAATCACCACGTGGTGGGCGCGTGTTTCCATTAGGTTGCCTCCTTGGCCGCATGGTAGGCCGCTCGTCCGCGTGGGCCGTGAAAGTAGTCTTGAACCCACGTGTCGTCGGTGGCGGCCACGTTGGCCAGCGTATCGGCGACAATGACGCGTTTTTGCGATATCACCGCGACGCGGTCACAAACGGTATAGAGCGTATCGAGATCGTGGGTGACGAGAAAAACACAAAAGCCTAGAGCGTCGCGCAGTGTCAAGAGCAGCTGGTCAAACTTGGCGGCGCTGATGGGGTCAAGCCCGGCGGTGGGTTCATCCAAAAAGAGTACGTCCGGGTCGAGAGCTAGTGCTCGGGCAAGGGCTGCGCGCTTTATCATCCCCCCTGACAACGCGGCAGGCATTTGCTTGGCCGCGTTGGGACTTAACCCAACAAGCGCAAGCTTCATGCGGGCGATATGCTCGGCATCTTGGCGCGATAGCGGCGTATGCTCCACCAATGGTAGCGCAATATTCTCCTCCAGGTTCAGCGAGCTATAAAGAGCGCCTCGCTGAAACAACACCCCAAAGCGGCGTTCAATGGCGGCGCGCTGCGATGTGCTTAAGGTGTTTAACCGCTGGCCGAAGACGCGTATTTCGCCGGCGTCAATCGGCTTAAGGCCAACAATACTGCGCAAGAGCACCGATTTCCCGGTACCCGAACCGCCTACAACGCCCAAAATCTCACCGCGCTTTAGGGTCAAGTTAAGATCCTGGTGCACCACATTCGCACCAAAACGGTTTTCCAAACGCTCAATGTCAATAACGGTGTCATCCATCACCAGCCCATCTCCATAAAGTAGAGTGCCGCGAGCGCATCGAGCAAAATGACCATAAAAATCGATTGCACCACGCTAGAGGTGGTGTGCTCGCCCACCGATTGAGCGCTACCGCTGACTTTAAACCCTTCCGCACAACCAATTAGCGCAATCACAAGGGCAAATAGTGGGGCTTTTACGATACCGGCGAAAAAGTGCGAGACGCCAATATCGCGTTCCACAATACGTAAAAACTGGGACAGCGGAATATCAAGTGCAACCACCCCTACCACGGCGCCGCCCAGCATCCCACTGAGAGTGCCAATAAAAGCGAGCAAGGGCAGGCTGATCCACAGTGCAAGCACACGAGGCAGTACCAAAAGCTCAATCGGGTCGAGCCCTTGGGTGCGAAGGGCATCGATTTCTTCGTTAGACTTCATGGACCCCAATTGCGCGGTAAAGGCGCTAGCGGTGCGCCCGGCCAGCATAATGGCCGCTAGCAGAACGCCAAACTCGCGCAGAAACGAGAACACGACCAAATTTACGGTGTAAATGGTGGCACCAAAGCTCTCTAATACGGTGGCGCCCAAAAAGGCTACCACGGCTCCCACCATGAACGTCAGCAGCATCACAATGGGCACGGCATTGAGCCCGGTTTGCTGAATATGAGAAACCGTCGCGGTGACTCGCCATCGGCTAGGGCGCCAAAGCGTGCGTGCCAGTGCTGAAAGCACCAAACCCAAAAAGCCGAGTAGGTACTTTTGCTGCAAATAGAGCGATTCAACCTGTTGCCCGACCAACGCAACCCCGTGGGTTAGCGCCTTCGAGGCATTCGCGGGCGGGGGTTCTTGCCGTTGGGTTGTGACGGCTCCTGCCACGCTGATCAGCAGGTTTTTGCGCTTAACAGGAAGCATCGATGAAAGCGCCTGCATGCGTGCGGGGCCATACCACTCAATTAACAACTGCGCTGCTGCCGTATCAAGGCGAGTTACGTCATCGAAGCAGAGCGTTGTAAAGCGATTGGGGTCGAGTTTTGCTAGCTGGCGCTGGATACGTGTGAAGTGCAAAAGTGTCCAATCGCCGGACAGTACCAGCCGCTCGCTGTCTGGCTTACTATGGGCCGGTGTTGAGGCGTGATCGTCCACTGTGCTTACTCCTCGGGTATTTCAGGTGGGCGGCTCAATTCGCGCCAGGCCGCGTAAGTGCTTAAAAAAACACGACCGGTTAATCCCTCGAGGAAGTCGCTGAGTTTTAGCTTATCCATCACCGGCCCTTTGACTTCCGCTAAATGCAGCGTGACTTGAGAGTCTTTTAACCGCGCGTTGATGGCTTCCAAGCTCTCTAACGCCGAAGCGTCGATCAAATTGACTGCCGAGCAGACAATCACGACGTGCTCCAGTGCCGGGCGGCTAGCGACCAAGTTATATAACGTGTCTTCTAAATAGCGGGCATTGGCGAAATAGAGGCTTTCATCGATGCGCAACAGGGCGACGTGATCCACGGTTTCGACATCGTGACGGGTAAGGTTGCGAAAATGCTCAGTCCCCGGTACGCGCCCCACCAGAGCGCTGTGCGGGCGGCTGGTGCGGTAAAGAAATAGCGCAATCGAAAGTGTGATGCCACCAATGATTCCCGCTTCAATGCCCTCAACAAGCGTCAGGGTGATGGTAATCGCCATGGCGGCAAAATCACTGCGTGAATAGCGCCAGGTTTGGCGTAGCGTTGGGAAATCCACCAGGGTCAAGATCGAAACGGTGATCGTCGCTGCAAGCGTTGCAATGGGCAAATAGTAAAGCCAGCCGGTAAACGCGAACGTGACCAGCGCAATACCCAAGGCGGCAAATGCACCCGCTGCGGGCGTTTGCGCGCCGGCATCAAAATTAATCACCGTGCGCGATAACCCCCCGGTAACCGGCATGCCGCTGGTGACGCCGGCCGCTAAATTGGCGGCGCCCAAGCCGATAAGTTCTTGATTGGGGGAAATGCGCTGGCGCCGCTTGGCCGCGAGCATCTGCCCCATAGAGACTGACTCCACAAACCCGACCAAGCTAATCAGCAGGGCGGGAATCAATAGAGCGCGCCACAATGAGGCATCCGACCACGGGAAGCTTAAAGGGGGTAAGCCGGCAGGGATGCTACCGACCGTGGCAACCCCCGCGCCGTCAAGCTGCCAATGCCAGGTCGCATACGTTGTTGCGATAACGGCAAACACAGGGCCTGCCTTGGCGATCAAATCTGCCAGCCCCAAGGGGAAGCCTATTTGCTGCAAGGTGTTTTTGCCGTAACGGCGCATGAGGACCAAAAAGAGCAACGTGCCAGCGCCAATCAGAGTCGTTGGGGCGTTGAAAGCGGGCAGGTTGGGGAGCAGCGTCGCTAATCGCTCAACGAGGGTGAATCCACTGCTTTCCACACCCAAAAGCGCACTAAACTGGCTGGCGGCAATCAGTATGCCGGAGGCGGTGAGAAAGCCTGAAATAACTGGGTGGCTTAAAAAGTTGCTAAAAAAGCCCATTTTTAGCAAGCCCATGATGACCAGCATGGCGCCAGAAAGTAGCGAGAGTACCAGCGCCGCCTCTAAATATTCCGCGCTGCCCGGTGCGGCAATGTTGGCAAGGGCTGCGCCGGTCATCAGGGCGATAATCGCCACGGGGCCAATGGCTAAGGTGCGGCTAGTGCCGAATAGCGTATAAAGCAGTTGCGGCAGAATACTGGCGTAAAGGCCTACCACCGCCGGCAGCCCCGCCAACAGCGCGTAGGCAAGTGACTGTGGAATGACCATGACGGTAACAATGAGGCCCGCCAACGCATCGGCGGCAAATAAGCGCCGATGATAATGGGGTAGCCAAGCCAAAATGGGAACGTAGCGTCTGAGCATGAGCCTTTTAACAAGTTGGGGCAAAAAGTCGCGACACCGCGATGGTGATCAGACTAAACGATATTGGCCTAAACGTTGAGGCTTGTTTAGCATCGATGCAAGCAAGTTGGTATTTGAACCCTCTGAAGGAGTTAACCATGAAACGTGAAACCCTCGCTCTCCATCACGGCTACGTGCCCGACAGTCAGCACGCTGTGGCAGTGCCGATTCATCAAACCACGTCGTTTTCATTCGATAATGCCCAGCACGCAGCGGATCTTTTTGATCTTAAGGTCGAGGGTAATATCTATTCGCGCATCATGAACCCCACGTGTGCGGTGCTAGAGCAGCGCGTGGCCGTGCTTGAAGGGGGGATTGCAGGGTTGGCGGTGGCTTCCGGCATGGCGGCGATCACTTACGCGATCCAGACCATTGCCGAGGCAGGCGATAATATCGTCTCCATTAGCGAGCTTTACGGCGGCACGTACAACCTTTTTGCTCATACCTTGCCGCGCCAGGGCATTAACGTGCGTTTCGCGGACAAGGACGATTTCGATGGCATTGAAGGCTTGATTGATGGCCGTACGAAAGCCGTTTTCTGCGAAAGCATCGGCAACCCCTCGGGCGGCGTGGTGGACATTGCCAAACTCGCCGAGATTGCCCACCGTCATGGTGTACCGGTCATCGTAGATAACACCACCGCGACGCCTTTCCTGTGCCGGCCAATAGAGCACGGGGCGGATATCGTCGTTCACTCGGCAACTAAGTATATCGGCGGGCATGGCACGACCGTTGGTGGGGTCATTGTCGATTCAGGTACGTTTCCGTGGGCGGAAAACGCTAATCGCTTCCCGCTACTGACCGAGCCGGATGTCTCTTATCACGGTGTCAGCTATACCCGCGATGTGGGCGATGCCGCGTTTATCGCCCGTGCCCGTGTTGTCCCGCTGCGCAATATGGGAGCGGCGCTCTCAGCACAAGCTGCCTGGAATCTGCTTCAGGGGCTAGAGACGTTATCGTTACGTATCGAACGCATCTGTGCCAATACGTTAACCGTGGCGAAGCACCTTGAGGCACACCCGCAGGTCAAATGGGTTCACTACGCAGGGCTTGAGAGCCACCCGGATCACGCCTTAGCCAAGCGCTACATGCAGGGACAAGCTTCCGGCATCTTGAGCTTTGGCATCGAAGGCGGACAAGCTGCCGGAGAGCGTTTCTATGACGCATTGGGGTTGATTTTACGCTTGGTGAATATTGGCGATGCAAAAAGCTGCTCGTCCATTCCGGCGTCAACGACTCACCGTCAATTGAACGAGGATGAGCTTAAAACGGCCGGGGTAACGCCCGATATGGTGCGCTTGTCGATTGGCATCGAGCATGTTGATGACTTGCTTGCCGATATCGATCAGGCGTTGGCTACGGCTAAGGTCTAACCGCTAATGCTAATATATGGGAAATTCTTCCCCGAAAGTGCTACTTCTTTCCCTACAACAACGCGTTAAGCTCAATACCGGATGCCTAGGCATCCGGTGCTCCGGTATGGGCGTTGGCTACAACGTATTGCAATGAAACGCGTTCAAAAACAAAAAGGGCAAGAATAGCTATGCGATTACTTTCTATTCTGGCAGCACTGGGATGTTTCTTCCTGGGGGTAGGCGCGCAAATGTTAGGGGGGCTTTGGGGCTACGCCGGGTTGGTGTTGGCAGCCCTGGGGGGCGCAGCTTGGGTATTTAGCGGTAACTTGGCGGTATATTATGCTGGGCGAGAGGGCCTTGCCAGGCATGGTTCTTGGTTATGGCCGGTGCGCGACTATCGTTCGCTACGCAACATGGCCTACCGCCTTATGCAACGCGCTAGCAGCACGGCTATCGCCTCGGCTGAAGTTTCCCACTATGCCGATTTAATGGACCAACGTCTTGATAAGCAAGAAGCCATGGCGCGCGATGCCTCCGCCAGCATGAGCGCGATCAACGCTGCTATTGTCCAGGTCTCCACCAGTGCAAACCAAGTAGCAACGCTTTCTGATAGCGCCCGAGATGCCAGTCATCACAACCGTAGTGAGCTCGATGAAGTCATTAACGAGATGATGCAGATAGCTGAGCGCTCGGAGCAGGCGCTTGAGGCACTCAATGCGCTTAACGATAAAATCGAGCGAGTACGCGACGTCACGTCGATGATCGAGGGCATCGCCGAGCAAACGCATCTGTTATCGCTTAACGCCTCTATCGAAGCCGCGCGGGCGGGGGAGCATGGGCGTGGTTTTGCGGTGGTCGCGGGTGAGGTTCGCAACTTGGCACTTAAGACCTCCAATGCAACGCAAAACGTCGATGAGCTGGTGAAAGATATGCACCAGAGCGGCCAGAGTGTGGTCGGCACCATGGGGCACCTGATGTCGCGTATTAGCGAGCGTTCCGAGGGTATCCGCGGCGTGGGCAACAGCTTGGTCAATATCACTGGTGACTTCGATCAAGTGCATAAAGAAATTATAAGCGTGGCGGAGGCCATGGAAAATACTCGCCAGCATAGTCAGACAGTGGCGGATAACCTGCGCCAGCTGGAGACGGATGTTGATGAAGGCAACCGCGATATGCACGATTTGGCCGAGCAGGCCCGCGCGCTAATGGATGCTGCCGAAAGCGTGGATGGCGAGCTGGCGCAGCAGCGGTTAAATGGGCGCCACCAAGAGGTATTTCACGCCGCACGTGAAACAGCGGATCAATTGGGTAAGTTGTTTGAACAGGCGCTAAAACGTGGCGAGCTTTCTCAGGCAGGGCTATTCGAGCCACGCTATGAGAAGATCTCCGGGACAAACCCGCCCATGTATAAGACTGCCTTTGACGGCTTTACCGATCACAACTTGCCCGCGCTGCAAGAGCCGATGCTTAAATCGCGAGGGTTAAGCTATGCGATTGCCTGCGACCGTAACGGCTATGTGCCCACGCATAACGAGGCGACTAGCCGTGAGCCGACCGGTGATTATGCCCACGATCTGAAGTTTTGCCGCAGCAAGCGTATTTTTGATGACCCCACAGGCAAACGCTGCGGTGCCCATGAGCAGGCGTTGCTGTTGCAAACCTACAAGCGTGATACCGGAGAAATTATGCATGATCTCTCGGTGCCGGTTTATGTGAATGGCAAGCACTGGGGCGGCTTCCGCGTGGGCTATCAGCCGGGAAGTGCCAATTTTGAGGCAGCAGTTATCGGCCATGACGGGGAAGATAACGATAGCACCAGAGCATTACCGAACGGCCGCTAGCCGCTTGTGAGATTGATGCCAAGCCGAGTAAGAGTACAAAGCAAGGCCGATCCAGATAAGTAAAAAGCTCACCAGCTGTACGGTGGAAAGCGGCTCATGGAAGATACTTAACGCGATGAAAAACTGGATGCTCGGGTTGATGTACATTAAAAACCCCAGCGTTGCCAAACGCAGTCGCCGAGCGGCGCCAGCGAACGCCATCAGCGGTAGGGCGGTGATGACGCCACTGGCGATCAATAGTGCCGTGGTGGTGGGCTCAATGGCAAAGTGTGAGAGCCCTGTTAAGCTCAGCCAGCTAAAGGCGAGTAGGGCCAGTGGAAGCAACAGCAGGGTTTCGACAAAAAGCCCCGAAAGCCCGTCGAGCGGCACCTGTTTACGAAAAAGTCCATAGGTGCCAAACGAGAAAGCCAGAATCAAACTCAACCACGGCATTTCGCCAAGCAGGGCAAACTGAATCCCAATGGCCAGTGTCGCAAGCCCCAAGGCGATTAGCTGTAACCGCGCCATGACTTCGCGCAGCACCAGCATGCCCAACGCGACGTTAACCAGTGGCGTTAAAAAATAACCCAAGCTTGCCTGGAGCACCTGCTGCGTTTCCACCGCATAGATATAGACTCCCCAGTTCAAACCAATGAGAAGCGCACAACCGAGAACGCGCCCAAGCCGCTTGGGCTCGCTAAGGGCAGCCACTACCGGCGGCCAGCGTCTCAGCAGGCTAATCAAACCGACCAAGAAAAGACACGACCACAAAATACGGTGAATCAAAATCTCAAATGCCGGTAC
The DNA here is from genome assembly GCF_013415105.1 of Vreelandella salicampi. Lineage (GTDB taxonomy): Bacteria > Pseudomonadota > Gammaproteobacteria > Pseudomonadales > Halomonadaceae > Vreelandella > Vreelandella salicampi. Next base: position 131,233 of record NZ_JACCDF010000006.1, on the reverse strand, counting down.
GTCTTGGAACAGCGCAAAAAATAGCGGAAAGCAGCCCCACATCAGGTAGGCGGTTAAGCCGAAACCCACGCCTTTAACGGCTTCTGGGTCGCGTACTGGGGCAGGCAAAGAAGACATGGAGGCCTCGTTAGCAACAAGCGTGAGTGAAAAAGTGCGTGAAAAAAGTGCGTGAAAAAATGCTAATCTAGCACACTAACGATGCAAGACGAGCCATGGCGACAATAAAGGAGGCGACCTATGCGTCAGCTAACCACCAGCTTGGTGCAGTGCGATCTCCGCTGGGAAGACCCCGCGGCCAATCACCGCCATTTAGAGACGCTGCTCGGTGATCGCGATGGACGGGACACTGATGTAATGGTATTGCCGGAAATGTTTTCTACCGGCTTTACTATGAATTCTCGCGAGCACGCCCAGCCCATGGCAGAGAGTAAAACCGTGGCTTGGCTCCAAGCCCAAGCTCAAGCGCGTGGCTGTGTGATGACCGGAAGTGTTGCTATCGAAGAGGGCGGCAAGTATTTCAATCGCTTGATTTGGGCCACACCCGACGGCGAGTTAACCACGTATGACAAACGCCACTTGTTTCGCATGGCGGGCGAGCACGAGCGCTACGACATGGGCGAAACGCGCAAGGTCGTGACCTATAAAGGTGTCAGGATTTTGCTGAGTGTCTGCTACGACCTGCGTTTTCCGGTATGGCAACGCCAGCAACCCAATGAAGGCGAGCATTTTGAGTACGATGCACTTTTATGTGTCGCCAACTGGCCGGCACCACGCCGCCAGCCATGGCGTACGCTACTTCAGGCGCGGGCGATTGAAAACTTAAGCTATGTGATCGGCGTTAATCGAGTGGGCGAAGATGCCAAAGGGATAGCGTTTAGCGGCGACTCGATGCTGGTGGATTTTAAAGGCGAGCCACTAATTGACCGTCCGGCTTATGAAGGTTTCATAGAAACGGGAACGCTGGACCTTGAAGCGTTGGACACCTTTCGCGAGAAGTTCCCCGCTTGGCAAGATGCCGACCGATTTCAGCTATTGCCGGGAGTTGGCCAATGATGCGTCTTGACCGTTTTTTAAGCGAAACCACACCGTTAACGCGCAGTTTGGCGAAGCGTGCGCTCAAAAGCGGTGAGGTTGAGCTTAACGGTCAGCCCATCAAGCAAGCCGCCACGCAAATTGATCCCGAAAACGACAGTGTGAGGTGGCAAGGCGAGCCTTTAGCGCTTGTTGGGCTGCGTTACGTGATGCTTAACAAGCCGCTTGAGGTGGAGTGTAGCGCCCGGCGCGGCTTGTATCCCCGTGCGGTGGATTTGATCGACCTGCCCAAAGCGGAACGCTTAAAACCTGTCGGGCGCTTAGATGTCGATACCACCGGGCTTTTGCTTTTGACCGACGATGGCCAGTGGGCGCACCGTATTACCTCGCCGAAACACCGCTGCGCCAAGGTTTACCGGGCGACGCTAGCTTCCCCCTTGGAAGGGACGGCTGCGCAGCGCGCGAAGGAACAGGTGGCTGAGGGCTTGCTGCTAGATGGTGAAGAAGAGCCGACCAAGCCTGCAACGCTCAAACTCCTCAGCTCCACCGAAGCGGAGTTAACTATCACCGAAGGGCGCTATCATCAGGTGAAGCGTATGTTCGGGGCCTTGGGCAACCGAGTGGAATCGCTGCATCGCGCATCAATAGGCGATCTTGTCCTCGATGCGAATCTTCCACCCGGCGAGTGGCGCGAACTTACCGCCGACGAAATCGCGCTGTTTTAATTGAGTTTTTACCCGCCTACACCAGCTGTGCGGCACTCACCAGCCGCTTGGTGTAGTCGTGCTGGGGGGCGTTGAGCACCTCTTCGCAGGTGCCGGCCTCCAGCACTTGCCCCTCTTTCAGCACCATAATGCGGTGCGCCATAGCGCGGACAACGGCAAGGTCATGGCTAATAAACAGAAAACTGAGCTGTCGCTTTGACTGCAAATCACGCAGCAGCGTGACCATCTGTTTCTGCACGGTGCGATCCAGCGCCGAGGTAGGCTCATCGAGCACTAAAAGCTCGGGTTCCAGAATAATGGCGCGGGCAATGGCGATGCGCTGGCGCTGTCCGCCGGAAAATTCATGTGGGTAGCGCGCGGCTACGCTCTCAGGTAGACCCACTTCCGTCAGCGTACGATGAACGCGTTCGGTTACCTCGGCACTCGAAAGGGCAGGAAAGTGAAACCGCAGTCCTTCGCTGATGATGTCAAACACCGGCATCCGCGGAGATAGGGCGCCGTAGGGGTCTTGAAACACCATTTGAAAGCGATGGCGCTCTTTTCTTAGCGCTTTGCCTGAGAGCGCATTCAGGGTGTCATCCCCCAATGTGATTTCGCCGCGGCTTTCCACCATCCGCATGATCGCAGAGGCCAGGGTGGTCTTGCCGGAGCCGGACTCCCCGACAATACCCAAAGTTTCACCGGGGGCGACGTATAAATCCATGGGTTTTACCGCCTCAAAGGGAGGAGGTGCGCGGCGGAAAAGACCGGCTTTAGGTCGCGCAAAGCTTACGCTGAGCTGTTGAGCGGTGAGCCGTGGCGATACGCGCCCCACCGGTGCTGGGCGCCCCTCGGGTTCGGCCGCGATCAGTGCCTTTGTGTAATCGCTTTGAGGCGCCTTAAATACCTGCTCGACGGTGCCGCTCTCTTGCTCCTGGCCTTGATATAGCACGCATACGCGGTCGGCATGCGCGCGCACCAGATTGAGATCGTGGGTGATAAACACCATTCCCATGCCGTGGCGGTCGCGCAGCTCGCGCAACAGGGCGAGAATTTCTTGTTGTACAGTGACATCCAACGCGGTGGTAGGCTCGTCGGCGATCAGCAGCTTGGGTTGGTTGGCAATTGCCATGGCAATCATCACCCGCTGGCGCTGCCCGCCGGAAAGCTGGTGGGGCCAGACATCCAAAAGCTCTTCCGCGCGGGGAAGTTTGACCTGCTCAAGCAACGTTTTGGCACGCTTTCGCGCATCGCGGCCGCTTAGGCCCTGATGCAGTTTGAGCGTCTCGCCGATTTGTTTGCCGATGCGATGAAGCGGGTTAAGCGACGTCATCGGCTCCTGAAAAATAAACCCAACCTGGTGGCCGCGAATGGCATTCCACTGTGGCCGTTTCAGCGCTTCAAGGTTCGTGCCTAAAAGAAAACGCTCACCGCTGACGCGTGCGTTTTCGGGTAGTAGATTCATTACGCCCAGCGCTGAAACGGATTTTCCGGAACCGGATTCCCCCACCAGTGCTAGCGTTTCTCCAGCGTTGACGTCAAAGCTTAAGTCATCCACCACCGGGGTACCGTCAAAATCGACGCTAAGGTGTTTAACCGATAGCAATGCCTCAGCCATGAGGAGTCTCCTGTGGTGCAGTCGCTTGCGCCGGCCGCTGCTTGACATGACGCGGGTCGAAAGCATCGCGTAGCCCTTCACCGATAAACACCAGCAGCGAGAGCATGATCGCAAGCGTCATGAATGCGGTGATGCCAAGCCAAGGCGCATGTAGGTTGTTCTTGCCTTGTGCCGCCAACTCACCCAGCGACGGTGCGCCAGGTGGAAGCCCAAAGCCGAGAAAATCCAGTGCTGTTAAGGTGCCGATGGCGCCGGTGAAAATGAAGGGGATAAACGTGAGTGTGGCGACCATGGCGTTGGGAAGGACATGGCGCCACATGATCAGCCGTGATGGCAGCCCCATGGCCTTGGCTGCGCGTACATACTCCAGGTTGCGTGCGCGCAGAAACTCCGCGCGCACAATATCGACAAGCCCCAGCCATGAAAACAGCAGCATAATGCCCAATAGCCACCAAAACCCCGGTTGCACGAAACTGGCCAAAATAATAAGCAGAAATAGCACCGGTAGCCCCGACCAGATTTCGGTCACGCGTTGGCCGATTAAATCGATTTTGCCGCCGAAGTAGCCTTGGATACCGCCGAACAGCACGCCCATTACCAGTGAGCCGGCGGTGAGAACCAGCGCAAACGCCACCGAAAGACGAAAACCGTAGATAACCCGGGCGAGCACATCGCGGCCTTGGTCGTCGGTGCCTAACCAGTGGCGGCTATCCGGCGGCGCGGGGGAAGGGCGCGTCATATGCATATCAAGCGTCTGGTATGAGAACGGAATGAGTGGCCAAAGCGCCCAGCCGTGATCGCGAATCTGCTCTTGTATGAAAGGGTCAAGGTAATCGGTACGCGTGGGGAGAAAACCGTCAAACTCGGTTTCCGGGTAGTCGATTAAAAGCGGCACGTACCAATTGCCGTCATACTGCATAACGATGGGCTTGTCGTTGGCGATCAGCTCGGCAAACAGGCTTAGTAGGAAAAGCACGCCAAACAGCCATAGCGACATATAGGCGCGGCGGTTGGCGCGAAAAGCGGCGAGGCGGCGACGGGTAATCGGCGACACGGTCATGACTCCCGGGTGGCAAAATCGATGCGTGGGTCAACCCACACATAGGTCAAATCGGACACGAGCTTAAGCAACAAACCAATCAGCGTGTAGAGATAGAGGGTGCCAAAAATGACCGGGTAATCGCGCTGCATCACCGCCTCGAAACCGAGGAGTCCTAAACCATCGAGCGAGAAGATGACCTCGATCAGTAGGGCGCCGGTAAAGAAGATTCCCACCAGGGCTGCAGGTAGCCCGGCGATAATGATCAGCATCGCATTGCGAAACACATGGCCGTAGAGTATCCGTTTTTCGTCGGCGCCTTTGGCCCGCGCGGTCAGCACATACTGTTTGTGAATTTCATCTAAAAAACTGTTTTTGGTTAGCATGGTTAGCGTGGCGAAACTGCCGATCGAGGCGGCAATGACGGGCAGCGTAATATGCCAAAAGTAGTCTTTGATTTTGCCCCAGGTCGAGAGCTGATCAAAATCCGGCGAGGTGAGCCCGCGTAAGGGAAACCAGTCGAGGTAGGTGCCGCCAGCAAAAAGCACAATGAGTAAAATCGCGAAGAGAAAGCCGGGAATGGCGTATCCCACAATCACCAGTCCTGAGGTCCAAACGTCAAATTTTGATCCATGTTTTAGAGCCTTACGTACCCCCAGTGGGATCGAGATTACATACACCAGCAGCGTGGTCCAAAGCCCTAGCGAGATAGAGACCGGAAGACGTTCCAGCATCAAATCGATAACCGGCTGGTCACGAAAGAAGCTGGTACCAAAATCGAAGGTAAGATAATCCCTCATCATGCCGAGAAAACGCTCGTGCGCTGGCTCGTTAAAGCCAAACTGCTCCTCTAACTGCTCAATAAAGCGCGGGTCGACACCTCGTGCGCCGCGAGAGTCATCGCTAACTTGCACATCACCGCCGCCCATATCCAGACGCGTGCTTGCCATGGCGTCCGCGCCCTCAAAGCGCGCCAGCATCTGGTCGATGGGGCCACCGGGGGCGGCCTGCACAATGATAAAGTTGAGCAGCATGATCCCCACCAACGTCGGGATCATGAGAAGTAGTCGACGTACAGTATAACGCGCCACGGCAGGGCTCCTTCAGCAAATGTCAGCGACCGCTGCGGCGGCTCTTGAGCTGGGCTTCGCGCTCAGTATCGACCCACCACGCGTCGAAATCCATGGCGTATTTAGGAAATGGCTCGGGATACTCGAATTTGTCCCACACAGCAATGCGTGTTTCCCCAGAGTGGTAGTGGGGTATGACGTAAAATCCCCAGCGCAGCACGCGGTCAAGCGCATGGGTGACGGTGTGGAGTTCATCCCGGCTGCTGGCGCGAATTAATTGCTCAACCAGTTGGTCGACCGCTGGGTGCGATAGCCCCATCAGGTTACGGCTTTGCGGTTGCTGTGCTGCGGCGCTAGTCCAAAAATCACGCTGTTCATTGCCTGGGTTGTTCGACTGAGGGAATTGGCTGATGACCATGTCGTAGTCAAAACTACGTAGCCGGTTAAGATACTGGTTGATATCGACGATCCGTAACGAAGTTTGGACACCCAGGCGCGCCATATTGCGCAGCATCGGTTGGACAACGCGCTCAAGTCCTGAATCGTAAAGCAGCACCTCAAGCGTTAGCGGCTCGCCGCTTTCTTGGTGGACCAAACGCTGCCCCTCTACGTGATAGCCTGCCTCGCGCAACAGTGTTAGCGCGCGATGCAGTCTCGCGCGACGGTCTTCAGGTTGATCAATGGGCAGCGGCTGAGTGAAAAGCCTATCGGAACGGTGCGAGTCAATGAGTTCATCACGAAACGGCTCAAGTAGCGCAAGTTCTTCTTTGCTGGGTTTCCCTGTAGCCTGCATCTCGGAATTTTGAAAAAAGCTCTCAGTGCGCTGGTAGGCGCCGTAAAAAATATTGGTATTCAACCAGGGAAAGTCGAAAGTCAGGCTCAAGGCTTCGCGCACCCTGGGGTCTTGGAATTTCTCCTTGCGCAGGTTAAAAACAAACGCTTGCATACGCGATGGGTTTACATCAGGGATGGTAATGCGTTTGATCAATCCCTCGTGATACGCGGGAAAATCGTAGCCAATGGCCCAGGTCGCGGCGCGGGCATCGGTGCGAAAATCGGTTAAACCCGCTTTAAAGGCCTGCCATGCAATATCTCGGTCGCGATAGTAGTCGTAGACCAAACGGTCAATGTTATAGCGCCCAACATTGACCGGTAGGCCTTTCCCCCAATAGTTTTCATCGCGCTTAAAGACGATACGCCGCCCAGGGTCGACGGTTTCGATTTGATACGGGCCGGAGCCAGGGTGCTTGGCCAACGTCGGCGTGGTGAAATCGCGTGATGCCCAGTAATGGCGGGGCAAAATGGGCATCTGCGCGACAATCAAGGGCAGCTCACGCGAGTCGGTATCGTTGAAATTAAAGCGCACGCGATGATCATCAAGCGCGACGGCGTCGTCCACCCCCGCGTAGTAATTACGATAGAAAGGGTTGCCTTCTTCGCGAAGTATATCAAGGGAGAAAACGACGTCGTCAGCGGTAACGGGTTCGCCGTCGTGAAAGCGGGCCTCAGGGCGCAGGTCAAACTCGATCCACTCGCGCTCGGGATCTAGCCGAACGCCGCTTGCCAACAATCCATAAAGGCTAAAAGGCTCGTTGGGGTTGCTGGCCATCAACGTATCGTAAATCTGTGAGATGCCGCTTGCAGGCGTACCGCGAATGATAAAAGGGTTGGTGGAGTCGAAACTACCGCCGACGGCAGTGCGGGTCATGCTCCCCCCTTTGGGCGCATCAGGGTTAACGTGGGGGAAGTGAGTAAAGTCTTCAGACAGCGCCGGCGTATCGTAAAGAGCTAATGCGTGGCGGGTCTTCACGTTGCCCTCGCGCTCAGGCATGTCGGCCTGTTCAGGGTTAGCAACCTGCGCCTGGGCGAGGGCAGTAAAAGCCCAAACAAAGCAGACGAGCGCTACGAAGCATTGCCGCCAACGGCGGGGGCTAAGTGAGCCGGTTAACAACGCCCTACCAATCTGCTTCATGGTCTTCCCCCGGTTACTTTTTAAGTGCGCTATTAGCCGCTTTACGGCGGTCAAGCCCTAGGAGTCAGAAAGTGTCAGGAGCTGACCTGGTTGTAAAGTGTCGGGGCGCTCAATGGCGTTTAAACGCATAATGTGTTGCTGAGTGAGGTTGTGCCGTGCAGCGATGGTAGAGAGGTTGTCGCCTCGCTCAACGCGGTAAGTATCCGGGATGGGCTCGGCAACTTGTGCGCTTTGGCTCTCACCCTGAGAAAGCTTGGCAATCATCGCGTGGCTGGCTTCATCCGGCACTAACAACGTTTGTGCGCTGCGTGGGTCTATGGCGCCATTAAGAAGCCCAGGATTGAGCTCCGCGAGAGCGGACTGCTCAACATCCAGAAGCCTTGATGCTTCGCTCAAAGTGAGCGAATGCGACAATTGGACCTTGGCAAAGGCGGGTTCCGCCTCAATCTCGGGAAGATTTACGTTATAGCGCTCGGGGTCGGCAACAATGGCGGCAATCGCGTGAAGTTTAGGCACGTATTGCATGGTCTCGTTAGGCAGCTGCAAGTTCCAGTAGTGGCCGCTTTTGCCTTGGCTTTGGGCGTTGCGTACCGCGCGGTTTACCGTGCCGGCGCCGGCGTTATAGGCCGCTAGCGATAGGGGGAGATTGCCGTCATACCACTGGTCGGCCTGCATCTCGATATAATCAAGCGCAGCTTGGGTCGATGTAATCACGTCTAAACGTCCATCGTAATGGCCGTTACGGACCAAACCTAAGGCATCGCCGGTCCCCGGCATGAATTGCCATAAACCAGCAGCGCCTCGGTGGCTGCGGGCGCTGGGGTCAAAAGAGCTTTCAATGAAAGGGATGAGGGCGATTTCCCCGGGTAAGTTACGTGCATCGACTTGCTGGGTAATAAAGGCGAGCCATGGCGTGGCGCGTTGAGTAATAGTCGCGATGTTCTCCGGGCTTGCGCGATAGTGTTCAATCCACTTATCGACACGCGCCTGAGCTTGCGCTGAGAGTCGCTGGTCTTGCCAGGCAAAGCTTTTACGCAGTTGACTCCAGGCGGTTTGTGGCTCTAGCACCAGCGCATCCCAAAAATGAGACACATAGGCGCTGGAAGAGGCAACGTCAGTATTGGGCGTTTTGGCAGAGAAGCCGGAGGTAGGCGCTGACGCCTGGGTTGGAACGGAAGCGCAGAGCAGCAGCGCCGTGAGAGTGCTGCTGCTAGCGCTTAATATCAAACGTTGCCAAGTTGTGCGGTTCGTCATAGGCGATATAGGGTCTTCGATAGTTGACTAAAAACGATTCTTCCACTCGCGCAGAGTGGTGAACGTTGCGAGATCGTCATCAGTTGGTCCCTCGTTACCGGCTGCCTGGCGCACGCTCGACGAGCTCAAACGCAGGTAAGGGTTGATGTTCAGCTCGCGTCCTATCGTGCTGGGTAGCGTGGGGCGCTCAAGTGATCGCGCCTTGTCGCATTCCTGTAACGCGTATTTGACGTCTTCGTTTTCGGGGTCAGCTTCCCGCGCAAAGCGTAAATTTGCCTGGGTATATTCATGCCCGGCGAATACGAGCGTATCTTCAGGCAGCGTGGCAAAACGTTTTAGCGCTGCGTGCATTTGCTCCGGCGTGCCTTCAAATAGGCGGCCACAACCAGCACAAAAAAGAGTGTCACCACAAAATAGAAGTGGCGGTATCCCCGCGGTGAAAAAACTAATATGGTCTAGTGTATGGCCTGGCGTTGCCATCACCTCAAATAAGCGCCCCATGACGCGGATTTCATCCCCTTCGCCAACGGGGTCGCTAATACCTTTAATCGACGGATTGTCAGGGCCAATCACGCGCGGTGAGTAGCGCTTGATCAATTCATCTAGACCATCCGTGTGATCAGGGTGGTGATGAGTGATCAGTATGGTTTCAAGGGTGAGTGACTCGCGCTCGAGCAAATCGATGACCGGAGCAGCTTCACCAGGATCCACGATACAAACACCATGACTGACATCTTGTCGTAGCAACCAAATATAGTTGTCGCTTAAGGCGGGAATGGGTGTCACGCTCAGCATGCGAGGATCCTTTAAATTTAGATCTAGATATTGACGACGTCAAAAAGCCGTTACTTTGGAGGTATGCGCTGTTTATGTCAAATTCCCACACGGCTGACTCATTGACGCAGCGGCTTGAACATGGTCAGCGCTTCTGGGCGTCTGAGGCAGGTAAAGCGTTGATCGACGTTCAGCGTGCCTGTCTTGGCCCGGTCATTGAAGGGCGCAGTGGCGGCCACGCTTTGGAGATGACCATGGGACCCTCCTTATTAGGCTTATCGGCGGTTCCCCATGTGATTGAATGGGTGCCCACCCTCACGCATGCCGAACAGTCATCAAGCCTTATATGCCCGCCGAGCGAGCTGGCATTACCTGACGCGTGTTTGGATATCAGTCTCATTCACCACTGGTTGGAACACCTGCCTGATGCTGAACAAACCTTACAAGAAGCCGCAAGGGTCACCGCTGATCACGGTATCTTGATTATATTGGGTTTTAACCCACTCAGCATTAATCACCTAGCAAGGCGGCTTTCGCCCGGGAGGCAAGGTGCTCGGCGCCACTCCCCCTCACAATTACGCGAGTGGTTGGCATTTGTCGACTTTACTGTCGAGCGCGTAGACTATTGCGGCTTCCACTGCCCAATTTTTTGCTCAAGCCAAAAGGCCCGGTGTCGTGAGTCATGGGAAACGTGGGGGCGTCGACTTAACGTACCCTTAGGTGAAAGCTATATAATTCAAGCCAAGCGTAAACAACCGCAAGCCCCTGCAGAACGAGTCAAGTTTGGCGTCAATCCGACGGCGGCGACGCATTCTTTGGGAGTGGCACGTGGTTCAAGTCGCTCGGCAACCTATCGAGCACAACAATGCTCGGTTCACCAGACGTCGGCAGATCACAACGAGGAATCCAAGCGTTGAGTAATGAATCAAAACCGCGCCGGCCGCAGGTAACAGTGTATACCGACGGCGCCTGTCGCGGTAATCCTGGCCCTGGCGGGTGGGGCGTGGTGTTACAAAGCGGCGAACATGAAAAAACGCTGTATGGCTACGAAGCGCTCACCACCAATAACCGGATGGAGCTGATGGCGGCCATCTCGGCGTTGCGCGCGCTAAATCAGGCTTGCGACGTTGCGCTGTGGACCGACTCGCAGTATGTGCGCCAAGGGATCACCCAATGGATTCACAACTGGCTGAAACGTGGCTGGAAAACCGCCGCTAAACAACCGGTTAAAAATGCCGAACTGTGGCAAATGCTTCACGAAGAGACCCAGCGCCACTATGTTGAGTGGCATTGGGTGAAAGGTCACAGCGGACATCCTGGTAATGAAAAAGCGGATGCGCTCGCCAATGCCGCGATTGACGAGCACGTTGAAAGGAGGGCCTGATGCGCCAGATTGTGTTAGATACCGAAACCACCGGCATCGATCCTAAACAGGGGCACCGGTTGGTCGAGATTGGCGCGATTGAGATGGTAAATCGTCGCTTTACTGGTCGTACTTATCACCAATACATCAATCCAGAGCGGCATATCGATGCTGAGGTTGTTGCCGTTCACGGGATCGATAACGAGCGCGTGGCCGACGAGCCGGTGTTTGCGCAAGTGGCCGATGCGTTTTGGGAATTTATTCAAGACGCAGAGTTGGTGATTCATAACGCGGCGTTTGACGTCGGCTTTATCGACCACGAATTTGCCATGCTCAACCAAAAGCGTGGATCGTCCACTTTGGGGCCGGTTGCCGAGTATTGCCGCATCCTTGATACCTTAGAAATGGCACGGCAAAAGCATCCGGGGCAGCGCAACAGCCTGGATGCGTTGTGTAAGCGCTACGATATTGATAACGGCCATCGTGTGCTACACGGTGCGCTGTTGGACGCCGAGATTTTGGCGGAAGTCTATCTGTCAATGACGGGCGGGCAGACGGCGCTTACGCTGGATGCGGGCAGCCAACATAGCGATAAAAACGATGACGCCAGTCAAGGGCTTTTCATTCAGCGCTTAGCGTTGGAGCCAGGTCAGCTGCGCGTTATTCGTCCGAGTGAGGCAGAACGCGAAGCCCATCGCGCTAAGTGTGAAGCACATCAACTGCACTGGCCTGAGGACGCACATGCTTAGGCGAGAAATTCCCACTCAAGAGGATGCCGGGCGCGTTATTATGTTGGCAAAGAGCAAGCTGGCGCCCGCTTTTTTATCCGGCAGCAATGAACTGCACACACCACTGCAACCATGGCAACGCTGGGATGCAAGTATGCAACCGCTTTGCTATTGGAATGACGAGCCGGTGGCGTTAAAAGTAGCGTCGCAGCCCGAACATACCTGGATCGACGGTCGTCAGTGGATGGCGGAGCTACCGAGTCGTTGGTTTAGTTTGCTGTCGACTGCCTTGCAGGTAGGCGCTTGGCTTGAGAATCACCGCTTCTGTGGTCGCTGTGGTTCACCCGCGACAAAACTTGAAGCTGAATTCGCCATGCATTGCCATGCGTGCGGGCATCGTAATTACCCGCGTATTTCGCCATGTATTATCACGCTGGTCACCTGCGGTGAATCACTTTTGTTGGCACGCAGCCCGCGCTTTCCACCTGGGCGCTACTCTACGCTGGCGGGGTTTATCGAACCAGGCGAGTCGGCAGAAGAGGCTGTGCATCGCGAAGTATTCGAAGAGGTCGGCGTGTATATTGATCAGCTACGCTACTTCCAAAGTCAGCCCTGGCCTTTCCCGCATTCATTGATGCTGGGTTTTTTTGCCGAAGCCACCACAAAGCGTATCCGCATTGATGGCGTCGAAATCGCCGATGCGGCTTGGTTTTCTCCGCGGCAACTCCCAGCGCTACCTCCTCCTTACTCCATCTCCCGCGAGCTGATAGAAGAGCACTTGGCCAAGTGGCAAACAGGGTAGAAAACGGTATTTAAACATCAAAACGGCACCCGCTAGCGTCAACTCGGTGCCGATATGGGTATTTGGTGTGACTAAAACATTACTCGCTAGGGAAAAGTGATGTCAGCTTGGTGGCGAGCATGACGTTACCAGTGGCTTTGAGCTTACCGGTCATAAACGCAGTCATACCATTAACGTCACCGTTCATAATGCCTTTTAGCGTGTCGGTGGTGAGGCTTAGGCTGACGGAAGGGTCATCGTGTTCGCCTTCTTGAATGTCCAAGGTGCCGCCGTGAATATGTAGGTAATAATCGCCAGCATCGGTAAAATGAAATTGAAAAATGTCATTCATACCTTCTGCCGCTTCAGGGTTAAAACGAGCTTTCAGTTTTTCTAACGTTGTCGATGACATGGTGTAGTGCGTCCTTTCGGGTGTATGTATATATAACGACGAGGATATTTAAAACAAATGTTTTAATCAAGTATTGATAATGACCAAGGTAAGGAAAATGAGCACAACGACAAAACAAGGAGATAGCCAGTGAGCGAGTGGATAATCGAACTAGTGACGTTTTTACTCCAGATCTTAGTGGTCGTGGCGTTAATCGGTATCGGCGTCATGATGGTAATGCGAGCAAAAGAGGGAGCGGATAAGTCGTTCACGCTACGAATTGACACGTTAAACGATCAGCGACGTCACCGGCGGCGGCAGCTGAAAATGGCTGCTATCGCGCCAAGTCAACGTAAAACATTGGTGAAAGCCTTTCGCCGAGATGACAAAAAACAAGAAAAATCGTCTTCCAAAAAAAGTGAAGATAGCGTTGGCCCACGTGTTTGGGTACTGGATTTTCATGGAGATATCAGAGCCTCTGCCACTGAGCACTTTGCTGAAGAGATTTCTGCCATTATTGATGTTGCCGACACCAGCGATGAAGTCGTGGTGCGCTTAGAGTCGGGTGGCGGGCTTGTACACGCCTACGGTCTTGCAGCGGCACAAATCGACCGGCTGCGTGATGCTGGCCTAGCGACCACGGTATGTATCGATAAAGTGGCTGCAAGCGGCGGTTATCTAATGGCGTGTAGTGCTGCGCATATTAAAGCGGCTCCCTTTGCCGTGATCGGCTCAATTGGTGTGGTGGCCCAGATACCTAATATTCATCGATTGCTTAAACGCCACGATATTGATGTTGAGCATTTAACCGCAGGTAAGTACAAGCGCACGTTGACAGTGTTAGGAGAGAATACCGATGAAGGGCGTGAAAAGTTTATCGATGATCTGGAAAATACGCATCGGCTTTTTAAAGCGTATGTAGCCGAGCGCCGCCCTGAAATGGACATTGAGAGCTTAGCGACCGGGGAAATTTGGTACGGCAGTGAAGCCCTCGATTGCAAGCTTATCGACAGTGTTCAAACCAGTGAAGCGTATCTTTTCGAGCGGATGCAGGAAGCGAATGTGTTGCGCGTTACTTTAGAGCCGCCACAAACCTTAAGCCGAAAATTGGGAATGGCCGTCTCTCATGGTATTGAGCAGGCGGGCATAAAAACGCTGGGTGTGTTGGAGGCCTCTCGATGGTATAAGCAGTAAGCCTGAGGCCAAGTGCTAGCGGCAAAATTGTGTCGCTAACATCTCTATAATGGCTTTTGCCCCATCACTTGTCAGCGAATAGTAAATGGTTTGTGATTCGCGCCGGGTGTTAACCAGGTTATCTCGGCGCAAAATAGCAAGATGCTGCGAAAGCGCAGACTGACTTAGGGTTAGTTGCTGATTTATCTGCGTGACCGATAACTCTTTCTCCAGCAGTAAACACACGATTTGTAATCTTTTTTCATTCGCCATGGCTTTTAACAACGACGTGGCCTGCTCGATGGCACGACCATTTTGTGCCAGCAAATCAGCAGCAGCGTTCTGGGGTAAGGGCATAAGAAGCTCCTAGCATACGCGGTGCAACGCGTTGTTATATCTTATGTATGCAGCAATGTAATGTTCGGTAATTTAGCGAGGCTTGTCCAAAGTGCTAATTAACGTTTAATCAATGGTAGCAAACGTATGTTTGTTGACAATCTATGTGATTTCGTACGTCTTTAGTCGGTTTTTAGCCCATAGTATGACGGATTTTTCCCTGTTTCCTTTATAAAGTGTCAACAATCATACCAACGCTGCTACTTATGTGGCGCCGCTTACCGTTGACAAGCACTGACAGACAGGGCACTTATGAGCCGTTATCAGCAAGAATTTCAGCACGCAACGCAAACGCCTGAGACATTCTGGGCAGAGCAGGCCAAGCGAATCCCATGGTTTACGCCGCCGTCGACAATCCTGTCGTATGACGACCAGCAGCATGCACGCTGGTTCGGCGATGGCGAAATGAATATTTGCCACGCAGCGCTTGATCATCATGTTGAGCAAGGGCGCGGAGATCAGCCTGCTATCTACTGGGATTCCCCCGTTACACATAAAAAAGCCACCATTACTTATTCAGAGATGCGTGATCGCGTCGCCCATTTCGCCGGAGGTTTACAAGCACTGGGCGTTGAAAAAGGGGACCGGGTTGTTATCTATATGCCGATGATCCCGGAAGCCCTGGTCGCAATGTATGCCTGTGCGCGGCTCGGCGCGATCCATTCGGTGGTTTTTGGTGGCTTTGCGCCTCACGAACTGGCCGTACGCATTGAAGACGCGCAGCCAAAGGTCGTGGTGGCAGCTTCGTGTGGGGTCGAGGTTCATAAAGTCTTGCCCTACAAGCCGATCATCGACCAAGCAATTGAGCTGAGCGCACATAAGCCCGATGCGTGTGTGGTCTATCAGCGGGAAGAGCACCTAGCAGAGTTGGGTGAAAGCGATCATGACTGGGCGACACTGGTTGAAAAAGCCCCCTATGCCGATTGCGTGCCGGTAAAAGGCACGGATCCGCTTTACGTGCTGTATACCTCCGGTACCACGGGTAAGCCGAAAGGAGTGGTACGGGATACAGCAGGCTATGCGGTGGCGCTAGCGTACTCGATGGAAGTGATTTACGACGTCGAACCGGGAGACGTGTTCTTCTCCGCCTCAGACGTTGGCTGGGTCGTGGGTCATTCCTATATCGTGTATGCCCCGTTGCTGCGTGGCTGTACCACCGTGGTGTATGAAGGCAAACCGGTAAAAACACCGGACGCTGGCGCCTTCTGGCGTTTGATCGAAGAGTACAAGGTGAAAAGCTTCTTCACCGCGCCGACCGCCTTTAGGGCGATCAAAAAAGAAGACCCCGATGCCAAACTGCTGGAACAGTACGATATCAGTAGTCTGAAAAACCTCTACTTGGCCGGGGAGCGTCTCGACCCGCCCACGTTCCACTGGCTCGATGATTTACTTGACGTACCGGTGATCGACCACTGGTGGCAAACCGAAACCGGCTGGCCCATTGCCGCTAATTTGCCGGGCCTTGAGCCGATGCCAACTAAGGCCGGTTCGGCTACCGTGCCAGTACCGGGCTTTAATGTGCAAATTCTTGACCGTGACGGTGAACAGGCCAGCGCCATGGAGCAAGGCAGCGTGGTAATCAAGCAGCCGATGCCACCGGGCTGTTTGGTGGGCGTGTGGGGTGACCCCCAACGGTTCCATAGTGCCTATATGGCAGCTTTCCCCGGCTACTATTTAACCGGTGATGGCGGCTATTTTGATGACGACGGGTATCTTTTTATCATGGGCCGTACCGACGATGTCATAAACGTCGCCGGACATCGCCTCTCTACCGGCGAAATGGAAGAAGTCGTAGGCGCCCATCCGGCAGTGGCCGAGTGTGCGGTGATTGGTATTCACGATGAGCTTAAGGGGCAGTTGCCAGTAGGGTTGGTAATCCCCAAAGACGGCTTTGACGGTGATGAAACCACACTGGAAAACGAGCTTATCGCACGCGTTCGTGATCAAATTGGCCCAATTGCCTGTTTTAAACAGGTGCTGGTAGTTAACCGTTTACCCAAGACACGCTCCGGTAAAATCTTACGCAAGCTGCTGCGAAACATTGCCGATGGCAAAGAGTTTGGTGTGCCATCGACCATTGATGACCCGACCAGCTTGGACGATGTGCACGGCGCGATGCGTGAGCGTTCTGTTGGCGCAGCGGACAAAGCCACACCGGTATAAATGCAAGGTTAGATGTCATTCAAGCCGCCGATGACATCGGCGGCTTTTTTATACCGTTATCTCTTACATGATGCTAGCTAGCATCACTTGTAACAGCTCAAAGGTAGATTCCAAAAGTCAGGCGCGTATAATGCCTCGCGCTGCCCATCGCGGGCGCGGAGGGTTCCCTAACCCCTCTTTCACTTAACTAAAAAGGCTATCCTACCTATGTTCGCGTTAACATACGCCCAGCACCGCCGCTGTCTCTTCATGATGGTGGCGTTTCATATCGCTATTATTGCAGCGAGTAACTACCTGGTTCAGCTACCGTTTACACTTTTTGGTTGGCATACCACCTGGGGGGCCTTCAGCTTTCCGTTTATATTCTTGGCCACTGATTTAACCGTGCGGCTGTTTGGTAAAGAGCCTGCCCGTGCCATCATCTTGCGCGTCATGCTGCCTGCGTTGATTATCTCTTATGTTATTTCCGTGGTGTTTCCCCGCGGCGAGTATGCAGGGTTAGCAGGGCTAGGTGAGTGGAACTTATTTGTTGCACGCATTGCCGTTGCCAGCTTTTTGGCCTATGTGCTGGGGCAGCTATTAGATGTACAAGTGTTTGACCGGCTGCGTCAGTGGGCCTGGTGGGTGGCTCCGGTTTGCTCAACTATAGTAGGTAATTTTGCCGATACGCTCGCGTTTTTTTCGGTGGCTTTTTATCAGAGCCCTGACCCCTTTATGGCGGCAAACTGGTTTGAGATCGCGTTGGTGGATTACGTGATTAAGCTGGCGATTAGTTTGTTGTTTTTCTTGCCTTTATATGGCGTCCTATTGGCATGGTTAACACGCCGGTTGGTGGTTTGGACAGGGCATCACGACGCAGAACCTAGCGTCGCCTAGAATGAAAGAAGCCCTGCAACGAAACAGAATTTTGTCGCAAAGATGCCGGGAGGTTTTATGCCTAACGCTTCACCTGTTGAACTGAATTGTCTTGATACAGGGCCTCTCGATATGGGCCCAGCCGAGGCGAGTGATGCGCTACCGTTGGTGGTTATTCACGGTTTGCTGGGCAGTGCGGATAACTGGCGCTCGCACCTAAAAGCGTGGCAGCCGCATCGCCGCGTGATTGCTGTAGATTTGCGTAATCACGGGCGCTCGCCGCATGCAGAGGGAATGGCTTACTCGACGATGAGCGACGATGTGCTGGCGCTGTTGGATCGGCTGGGAGTGGAAAAAGCGCATATCCTTGGCCATTCCATGGGTGGCAAAGTGGCCATTAGCTTGGCGCGGTTAGCGCCCAAGCGGGTCGCTTCGCTGATCGTAGCGGATATCGCGCCAGTGGCGTATTCGCATGGGCATGATGATGTGTTTGCCGCTCTAAAAGAGGTGGAGCGTGGTTTCCCTAAAAATCGCCGCGAAGCGGATGACTTGCTGGGCCAGCACGTCGATCATCGCCCCACACGACTGTTTTTGGCCACTAATCTTGAGCGTCGCGAGAGCGAAAAAGGGAGTGCGCTGGCACTACGCATAGGTTTGGACGCTATCATGGCTGGTTATGATGATGTGATTGGTGAGCCGGCAGGTGACACGTCCTATGAAGGCCCAACGCTAGTGCTGCGCGGCGCGGATTCCGTTTATGTAAGTGATGACATGCTGCCCGCGCTACGCGAAATGCTGCCCCAGGCGCGCATGGTGACATTGAAAAACGCCGGCCATTGGCTCCATGCCGATCAGCCCGAGGCATTTCAGAAAGCGGTTGAAGCATTTTTAGCGTCGCAGCCAAAAAGCCTTTAGATGGTAATCACACTGGTGCAGGGAGCGTCATAATCTCTAACGCGTGCGCCGAAGGATCGCGTAAAAAGCGGTTGAGAATGCGATAGGCATCCAAGTCAAAAGCCGCGTCGGTTGTCGTTAACTTGGCGGCGGCCGTTTCGCTCTTTGCTGTGCCTAAATAGCGCCACTGATACACAACGTGGTACGCGACCCGCCTACGTTGCGGGTTGTGCTCTTTGATCGCAATGCTTCCCGACCACGGCCAGCCGCTGACCTGTAGCTGCGTTAAGGCGTTTTTTGCCCGTTTGGTATGCGTATCCAGTGATTCTTGCCCGCAACACGCCCCGCGGCACTTGCCAAGCTGATGGGCAAAACAACGTCCTTGCCCCCTTTCTAGGCCTAACACCTGTGGACACAGCTGTTCCTTTTCAGCGATGTTTCGTAGCGTGCTTTTTGCATCGCGAGCCGAGCGAAAAAGACCATATAGGTTGCCGTTTACAAGCTCCATGGCGCTGTCGTTGAGTAAAGTAGGTTGGGTGGCCTCTTCTGGCCAATGCCAAGCGGTAAGCCGGCGCTGCTTGCGCAATCGGCGATTCATAATCGGCATTAAGGTTTTGACTAGCTGCGCTTCGCGCAGTTGCGCGCCGAGATCGCCTGTCGTTTCTTCCCACTCAATATGTTGAACTTGCTGGGCGAGGCGCATCTCTTTGTCGTCTTGGTGGTCGCGTTGAAAATGCCCCAGCACTCGGTTACGCAGATTTATGCTTTTTCCCACGTAAAGGGGCAGCTGATTATGCCCATAAAAGAGATAAACCCCCGGTGCTTTGGGCAACTGCTCTAACAGTTCCGGATCAAGATGCGCGGGCAGACTGCGGTAGCGCTTTTCTGTGGCGAGTAGTGCTTCCCATTCAGCGGCTGAGTGCTGCGCTTGCCAGGTTTTCCATAGCGACCAGAGGGCTTCAACGTCATCACCCGCACGGTGGTGGCGGATGGCCGAAATACCATGGCGGGCAAGTAATGCTGGAAGGTTGTGTTGGCGCTCTTGTGGTGCAATGCGCCGCGAAAGACGCAATGTGCATAAAAGCAGTGAGCGGCAATCAAAACCAGCGCGTTTAAACTCATTGCGTAAGAAGCTGAAATCAAACCGTGCATTGTGGGCGACAAGTGGTGCGTCGCCCAGCCACTCGTAAAGGGAGTGCGCGATATCAGCAAAGCGCGGCGCATCGCTGAGCATAGCGTCATTGATCCCGGTGAGCTGGGTGATATTGAAGGGGACTCGCTCGTCAGGATAAATGAGGCTCGTCCACCGGTCGACGATATCGCCATCAAGGACCTTTAGCGCTGCGATTTCGGTGATGCGGTCGCGTGTTGCTCGCGTGCCGGTGGTTTCGACATCGACAAAAATCAGGGTAGGGGCGGTCATATCAGCGGTTATGCGGGTCGATAGCTAATTGTTCAACCTTTAATGGTGCATCGCTAATACCACGTTGGTACAAAAATGCCTCAAAGGCTCTGTAGCGGCGGGTATCTAGTGCGGCTGGGCTTAGGGCAGTGCGCCGTAGCAAATCCTGCCAGGCGTTGGCGTTAATGCTGTTATCGAGTACCGGATAAGCGTCGATTAAAGTCTCCCAAGCAAGGCTAGGGTTATCGATCATCCAGTGCGTGGCGTCTTCCAGTGCAATGACAAAGCTCACCCAGGTATCGGTGCGCTTATTTAGCGATTGGCTATTGGCCATGATGATCAGGCCATCGTGGCGTGGGATGGATAGGGCTTCATAAGGAATGACCTTGGCTTCCATGCCTTCGGTCGCTAGCTGGGCGGGGAGAGTGTGATAAAAACCATCAGCCACCACCTGAACTTGCTGTTCAGTAAGTGCGCGCGCCGCATCAAAATGTAAGCTTTCTGGGGTAAGCGCTTCATCGCTTTGGCGCATAGCGCTGGGCACTAACCCGGGGATAACCAATTTTTCGCCCTCTCGAGTGGTGTAGCCAAAATGAAGTGTGCTAATTGCTTCTAGCTCTTCCTGAGCAGGATCATTGCTTGCGTGTTCTGTCGTCGTGATGACGGCGTTCAGAGGCGTTTCAATCAAGGTGGCAATACGGGTCAGTGTCGCCCCTTGGTGTGCGCTCAAGTGAAGAAGGCTCTGGCGCCCGAGTGCGAGGTCGACTTCTCCGGCTGCAAGTAACTTAGTCGGCAGGGAGGGATCGCCGGGAGATTGCCATTGCACGTCTAAGCCTTGCCGCTGAAAAAGGCCCCGCTCCTTAGCCAGTAAGATGGGGGCATGCTGAGGGCTCAAAAACCAATCTAACATTACATTGACGGTTTCAAGTGGAGGTGTCGCCAGCGGCTCCGGCGGTGCTATGACTGTAGTCGGGACATCATGTGCACCTTCTTCAATCTGCCAGAGGCTGTCGGGTAGTTGGACATCCGATTCTAGCGAGAGTGTCTCTTGAGCGTGGGTTGCTGCTACTAGCGTAACAGACAGCGCAGCCATAAAGGCCAGCACGATAAAAGCGAGTACGGTGCGCAAAAAGCATCGTAGCATGATGAATACTCCTAAGATTATCGTATGAAGTGTATCCGGATCGCAAATAGGCTGGCTAGCTTCGTTATCAACGTATTGTCTCAATATGCTTCAGTAAAATAGCTCTTGGCGTGTAATAATGGCGGAGTATTGAGGCTAAGACGGGGAATCATGGACGCACTGTATACCTTCTTTTTGCTCGGCGGTTTGTTGATGACGCTGAGTATTTTAGCCAGTCGATTATCGTCACTCATGGGCGTACCGCTGCTATTGATCTTTCTTGGCTTGGGGATGCTCGCCGGGGAAGAAGGGATTCTCGGTATCGAGTTTGATGACTACTCCATGGCGTTTGTCATCGGTCACCTCGCGTTGGCTATGATTCTTCTTGATGGTGGTTTGCGCACGCGGTTAAAAACGTTCCGCGTCGGGTTTAAGCCGGCGCTAACTTTGGCCACGTTTGGCGTATTTCTCACCAGCGCGATTGTCGGGGTGATTGCGACATGGATGTTTGACCTGACCATAGTGCAGGGACTCCTGGTAGGCGCCATTGTGGGGTCTACTGACGCAGCGGCCGTTTTCTCAATGCTTAGCGGTCGCGGGGTGAATTTAAACGAGCGCGTAGGCGCGACGCTGGAAATCGAATCGGGTACCAACGACCCGATGGCAATTTTCCTCACCCTAATGTTGGTAGAGCTCTTAGTGGGTGAGATTGGCGGTTGGCAAGAAACGCTGCTATTTTTTATTTCCCAGTTTGGTATTGGTCTCGCGGTAGGGATTGGCGGAGGCTGGGTCAGCGCTAAACTGCTGCGCTGGTTAGATTTGGCGCCAGGGCTTTATTCCATGTTGGCGCTTGCCTTGGGGTTCGGCGTTTTTGGCCTGACAAGCGTGCTAGGGGGCAGCGGCTTCTTAGCCATCTACCTAGCCGGTTTGATGATTGGCAACCAGCCAGGGCGGCATTTGAACTTTATTTTGCCGGTACACGATGGTCTGGCATGGCTCAGCCAAATTGGTTTGTTCTTGGTGCTTGGACTTTTGGTAACCCCAAGCGAGCTATGGGACGTCGCGTTACCCGCTTCTGTAGTCGCGCTGGCGCTAATTTTTTTAGCCCGTCCGCTTGCGGTATTAATCACGATCAAGCCGTTTTTTAAGTTCCGCTGGCGCGAAACGCTTTTTATTGCCTGGGTCGGGTTACGTGGGGCAGTGCCGATCGTGTTGGCGATTTTTCCCGTCATTGGCGGAGTGGAAAACGCTTCACTTTATTTCAATATCGCCTTTGCCGTCGTTTTGATGTCGCTTTTGATACAAGGCGGATCGCTTGCCTGGATGGCTCACTGGATGCGGGTGGAAGTGCCTAAGGGTACTACCCCCAATCGACGTGGGCCGCTTGGCATTTTGCCTGAAAACGACTTTGAGATGTTCGTGTATGTGGTGGAAAACCAAGACCTTGAGGATGTGCCCATTCGGCTTTTGCGCTTCCCGTCTGGCGCGCTGATTTCCGCGCTATTTCGTAACCATGTCATGTTGCATCCTAAAGGCAGTACGCGGCTTAAGCTGGGTGATGTTATCTGTGTCATTGGCCGTACCGAAGATCTCCCTGGGTTAAATCGCTTATTCAACGGAGATGCTAAGCTTAAGCACGAACGCGCATTTTTTGGCACCTTTACCCTGGATGGCAGTGCGCGAATGCAGGATATTGCTCAGGCTTACGGTTTAACGCTGAGCCCCGGGGAGCAAGATATGACGTTGGCGGAGTTTATCGCTTTGCGTGTGGGCGGCCACCCGGTAGTCGGGGATGACGTCGATTGGCACGGTATTCATTGGGTCGTAAGCGATATGGAAGGCGGTAAAATCACCCGTATTGGCCTGCGTCTGTATTAGCTTAGATAAGTGAGTTGGCAGCACTTTGATGCGACGTGATGCACGGATTTTAGCCAGCCTTTGGGGCTTGGTATGTGAGGTTAAAGGGAGCTGTATAATGGTAACCGTTCCCGGCGTTATACTTTTCCCGGTTTTTGCACTGCCCAAAAACAAAAAAGGGGAATCAGCTAAATAGCTGATTCCCCTCTATATTCTGGCGGAGGGACAGTCCGCCAACGGCATAATAAAAACAGTAACTTATAGGCATTTTTTGAAACTACCCAACATCCTACCCTACATAAAAACAGGTGGTTGGCTGCGCTTTGATGCGACGTGATGCACGGGTTTTGATGCCTTTTTGAATGACGGAAAGGGAATCACACCAGCCGGAACGCTGGCGCGGTCTCCGGTCCCAGGTTTGAGAGTGTCTTTAAGACACTCGCTCCATTTCAAATGGAAGAAGTCCAACTCGCTTACGCGCGCGGGCGGTCGGGGTGCCCGGTGCTTTTTTCGGCAGTTACCAATAAAAGCGCGGTTTTTTGGCGGTTCGTGGCCGCCGATTGCCCGGGATTTGTCACGCGGTGGTTCTGCTTGCGCTGCCATACGCCAGGCGAGTTTAATTTTCTTATTTCGCGGGTATAAAAATCTGACTGAGGCGGCGGTCTCCGGTAACGGTGTGCTGTAAGGATTCGACCACCCCCTACCCACCAGGCGGATCGTTTCCGATTGCCAAGCGGCCACCAGCGCCAGCATGACGGGCTTTGCGATGAAACCGGAATCGGAACCGGGCCTCGCTTCTTTTGCCCGTGTATGGCCTGAGTTCGGGCCTCTGCGCCCCCGTAGCGGGGGTGCAGGCCAGGAGTACCTTTTTTCGCTGGCGCGGTTGTTCTAGTTGGTGCTTTAAGGTTGCCAGTTCTAGGCTTCAGCCCAGCGGCGGCGCAGGTTGGCGGCTTGTGCGCGGCGATAAATCACAACAACAACCACTGCCCAGAAAATCCTCGTATATAGCCCGCTTTTGCGCCTCTATGGCCCCGTACAGCCCTTAACGCTGCTCAGGAGAACCTAGGCGTTTAGCGCTGGCGCTTCGGTCGCATCGGCAGCGTCCAGTGTGGTGGTGATCGGTGCCGACGCGACGGGCGGCCATTTCGTCACCTTCGGCACCTTAAAACCGCTCAACCATGCGGGTTTAGGGCGGGTGGTGCTGACGATCCATAAAGGCCCGAAAAATTGCCGTAAACCGCGCTCTGCGCTCCCCGTGGCCCGGTGTTTGGTGCTTAGAGGTACCTTGGCTTTTCACCAGCGCGGTCGTTCGATCGGCCCAGCCGTGCGGCCCGGCTCCACGTCACCCAGCGCTTCATCAGCGAGCGCATCGAGGCGGCGCTCTATCCGCTCCACGCCTGCCACGTCACCACGCTGAAACGCCCACGACAAACGGCGCTCTAGGCGCTGGCGCTGTTGCTCAAGGCGGTCATCTCGGTAGGCACTGCCATCGCGGGTGGTGTGCTTGAGTGCGTCATTAGCGTACTGGCGAGCGTTGCGTGATCGGCGCATGGTATCCCCCGGTGGGTGACGGTTTGGGTGGTCTGGTCGAATATACAGCGCCAGCTACCAGACACAAAAAGGCCCAGCGGGTGCCGGGCCTGTGGTGGTCGTGCGCCGTGTCTAGTGGATCGGCGTCACGTCGCTGTCGTTGATGGTGTTCTGCATACCGCGCTGCGCTGCCAGCATGGCCAGTTCATCCTCGGTGGTGCCCAGCGCTTTGGCCAGGTCGTCCACCAGGTAAACGCGGTTGCCTTGGCTATCCACGCCTTTGGGCTTGAGGTCGGGAAAGCAGCTGCGCATGCCTTCGGCTAGCTTCTCCTGAATCGCCAGGCGCAGGTAGGCCGGGTGCTGTTCGTCATAGGCGGCCTGAATCATCGTATCAGGATCGGGGCACGCATCAGCGAAGCGGCGGCGCTCAGCGCGGTCGATGTTGTCGAGGATCGTCACCAGGTGCCCGGGTAGCGGATCGCTCAGGGCGCTGGGGGGCATGCTCAGCCGGTGGGCGGCCCATGCTTGCGGCGGTGATAGGTGGCCTAGGCTGGCGCCGGTCTCGGCGGCGTGTGCCAGTGCAGTGGTGGTGATCTTGGTCTTGGTCTTGGTCTTGGTCTTGGTCATGGTGGTGATCTCCTTATCTGATTTCATGCTTCCAAAGCGTGCGCGCGGGCAGTCGCGGCGTCGTGGATTTGCTGCCACTGCGCTGGCGTCGCTCGAGGTCGGCACCAGTTGGCAATCTCATTTAGGCGGTTGGCATCCTCAGCGCCAGCCACACCAGCCAATGCTCTCTCTAGGTCGATACCGTCCTGCTCAGCCAGGCGGCCCGGCTGTTCGCCTGCCTCCCCGGCGTCATCATCCGACTGTGCCAGGCCCACGATAGCGGCGGCGGCATAGCGTCGGCAGTAGGTCGCGGCGGTGCCGATACCATGCGGCGATTGACGTGGCACGGGCATCGCCAGGCGAGACTCGAGCCATTGCCCGGTGGCGTGTAGCAGGCGCGTGGTCACGGCGACTTCTCCCCCTGAGTGTTCGATCGACTGCACCAGCGCCAGCCCGTGCTTAGCCAGCGGTTGCCGGATCGCGCCCATGACAGCGTGAAGCGTGGCGTACCCTTGGCCTAGGTGCTGATTGAAACCGTCCTTCGCCGCGTCTTGCATCTCGGCTTGGGCCTTGGCCAGCGCGCCAGCCAGTTCGTTGATCTCAGGTGAGGTTTGCATGGGTATCTCCTTCATCATCGTTCAGCAGCGCCAGGTTTGGCCATACGGCTTTAGCGGCGGCGAGCGCTTGTGGATCGCTCAGCACACGGCGGCATTGGGTACGTGCGACATCGCGTGTCGGTGCGGTGTGAAACAGATCATCGAGCACGGCGGCCATCTCGGCAGCGGCGGCGCGGGTCAGGTTGCGCATGACGGTACGCGCCAGCGGCTCCACTTCCTTGAGGTCGTGGCCTACATGGCGCAGCGCTGCCAGCATCGTCTCCACCTCCTGACGGGTGGCGTATTTTTCTGAAAAAGCCCCGTGTACCTCCCCCCCTAAACCTACTAAAGGTCTTTTCGGGGTTTTCGGGGGGTGGTTGCTGGCGCTTTTCTGATTTTCACCAAAAGCATCTTGTGCCTTACCTACAGAACCTACAGAAGGGCTTTCGTAGGTTTTGTAGGGTAGGTGGCCTACGCTTTTCTGATTTTTTTCTTCGGGTAGTGTGGCGGTATCGCTGCCGCCGGTTGCTTGTACGCGATGTAACCAACGGCCCATTATTCGCCCTCCTGCTCTGGCAGATAATCCAGGTGCCAGTAGTAGTTGATGCTTGGCCTACCTAGCGTTGGCGTCTCCACTTCGGTCAGGTAGCCATGCTCTACCAGCAAGCTCAGCGCGTCTTGCACAGCCTCCGAGGTATCCAGGCCAGACCATCCACGTTGCTGTACCTGCTTGGCCTTGAACGTCGATGGCAGCTTGTGGCGGCGCTTGAGTATCAGCTTGGCGCCTTCCACGTCTCGGTTAAGCGCGGCGCTGTACAGCCGCTCAGCGTGGCTGCGCAGCAATTCCGCCCAATCGAGCGCGCGGGCGGTGGCGGTGGCGCCTACCGCGCCTTGATCGCCGTCGATCACAGCAAACAGCAGCGCCAAACTCCCAACTGTTTTGGGCATCTTGAGAAGGTGTTCTGCCAGCAGCGGGGGCAGTTCATCGGATCGGCACTCGAGGTTGATCTCAGTGGCCCATTCCACAAACAGCGCTTGAGCCTCCGGGGTGAAGTGCCAACTTGGCGGGTTGCCTTCTTCGTCGGCGTCGAGTTCCAGGGCGTGCAAGCGATAGAACGCTTGGCGATAGTGCTCCTTAGCGTCGGGGTCGGGGGTGCGGTCAATCCATTCCCAATGACGGATCGCATCAGGCCAGACAGCCAACTGAAACCGCTGTATCAGGCCATCGTTGGCGGTGCCCTTGGTGGCGCTGCGCACGATAGGCGCCAGCTTGCTGGGTTGGATACCGCCCACGATGTTGAGCGCACACCGTTCAATAGCCACCGTTCCCCGGCCTATACGGTCGTAGGTGAAGCGGCCATCGCCGTTGAAGGCTTCGAGGTAAAAGGCGCGGTCGCTGGCGTACTCCTCTTGCTGCATCTTGGCGAGCCATCCAGCCAACTCATCCCGCAATATGGTGAGGTGGTACTCTGCCGCGTTCATCAGTTCCCCGGCCTTTTCGACGGTCGCATCGTTGATCGTCAGGCGCAGCGGTGCCGGGGGCGGTGTGGCTTCTTCAACCGACTCGAGCGCGGCGCGGGCGGCGTCCATATCGCCTTTGGCGGCAAAGCCCTTTGCTTTCTTCTTGGCTTCGGCGCGCGCCAGCTCCTCCAACTCCTGATCGGTTTCATAGCGCCGGGCGGCTTCTTCATGCTGGCGCCGGGCCTCGGCTTCAATGGCGTCGATGGGAAAGCGCATCGCCTTGAGCGCCGGGCTTTTCATCGCGCTCGGGCCTCCCACCAGGGCAGCCCATAACGTCGCCACAATCTCCCAATCATCGTACTGTTTGGGCTTCAACCGCACCTTATGGCCCACCAGCCCAGCGAGCAGCGCCAGCGACGT
Source organism: Vreelandella salicampi (assembly GCF_013415105.1). Classification (GTDB taxonomy): domain Bacteria; phylum Pseudomonadota; class Gammaproteobacteria; order Pseudomonadales; family Halomonadaceae; genus Vreelandella; species Vreelandella salicampi. The sequence continues at coordinate 104,031 of NZ_JACCDF010000006.1, read as the reverse complement.
AACAGCGCAGTATTCGGGCGGGCATTGCAGCCGGTGAGCGGTATCCATGATGTAGGCGCGGATCGGCGCGGGCAGCATCTCCGGTTCAAAGGCGTCCACCTTGCTGAGGCTATCGGGTAGCGGCTTAGGCTTGGGCGCCTCTCGGGTCGGTTCGCCACGCTCCCCGGCTTGGACGCTTCCCGGGTACATCTCCACGCCCATGGGTGTTTGCTCTACGGTGGCATACGTCATGCAACACGCTCCTTACGGCACAAGGCCACGTCCGCAAAGTCCGTACAGCGCGCACAGCCGGGGCAGAACGTCGGCATCAGCACCTTGGCGCCAATAGCGAGCGCAGCCAACCGGGCCTTGGTGGCGCCGGGGTTGCCTTCGGTGAAGCGGTCATCATCGGCGGCGATGGTGATGGTCACGTCATCCGGTAAGCGCTGGCGCAGGCGGCGTGCGACCGGCTCGAGGTTATCGGCGTTGCGAGCGACGACGACCGGCACGCCCATCGCCTCGTGGAGCGCGGCGGCGGTGGCCCAGCCCTCGGCTACCAGTACGCGGTCCGCACTAGCGAGGCTTCCCACCAGGCTGGCCACGCCTTTGGCACGTCCACCAAACAGCGCCTTTTTGGCTCCGTGCGGGTAAATGCGCTCAAGGTTGACCAGCTCCCCGTCATGGAACAACGGCACCAGCAGCATGGTGTCTCGCTGTCGTAGCCCATAGGGCGCCAGGCGCTTCTTGGTGAGGTACGGGTGGTTGGGATCGGCAGCGCCAGCAGCAGCCCACCAGCGGCGGGCCTGCTCAGCGGTGCGTGCTTGTTGCGCGCGGCGCTCGGCTTCGCGCTGTTCGCGGGCGCGTTGATACGCCAGCCGGGTCTCGGCAGCGGCGGCGGGGTCGGCTTTCCCACCGGTGGTGATGGTGTGCTGCTCGCCGGTGTGCCAGAAGCCATAAACAGCCACTTCCAGCGTGGGGCAGACGTACCAGCCGTTGCGGTTGCCCTTGGGCTTGTCGGCACTATCAAAGCGGTGAATGCCACCATCCGCGCGGATCGCCAGGCCGGTGATACCGTGGGCGGCGAGCGCATCGCTTAGGGCGTGCTCGATGGTGCTATACTCAGCGCCAGCAACGGATGCTGCCCCAACGTCTGCCCGGCCTCCCAGCCGGGCTTTTTCTTGCGTGCTAGGCGTCACCATGCCCACCTCCTGCGCACTGTTCCTCGATCCATTCCGCCGATGAAACCGCGCGCTCGGCCAATTTCTCGATTGCCATCTCGATACAGCCGCGTTGGTAGTTGTTGACGGGTGGCTCGCCTTCGCAATCGTCTTGCACGCCTGCGTTAATCAGGATTTGCGCCAGGCCAGTGATCGCCGCGTTACAGTCAACGATAGCGGTGGCGTGAGTGCCGAGAATGATGGAATCCGCCATTCGCTTAGGGCGCGGTTGCTGGGGCGCGGTGTGGGCGGGCGGTCCTGCCATGGTGCCGACGATCTCGTTATTGATAACAACATCGTGCTGTTCACCAGGCTCAGGCACGGCATTACCGCCAATGCGGTCGATACGGTCGGCTAGGTGGCGAAGATGCTCAGCGGTTTCCCAAACATCAGCGGCGTGAAGGGTGAGGTTGATGGTGGTGTTCATGCCTGCACCTCCTGACGCTTTGCAGCGGCGAGGCGGGCATCCAGTGCTTTGGCTTGGTTTTGGTGGTGGTTGTAACGGTTAAGGCGGGTGCGAGCGCTCGAGTCAGCAAACAGTGCTGCCTTGGCCATTGCTCTGTGAGCAGCGGCGCGGCCTTCGAGGCTGCGGAGAATGAGGGTATTTAGGTGAGACATGGGTGTGACTCCGTTTGATGTGGAGCCATCCCCGACTGTCGCCAAACAGTGCTTGGGGGTGGCTGTACGCGGGTTGGCGAACCGGCTCAAACGTAAACCGGCAGACCTTGCGGTCTCCCACGCACAGCCACCATATACGCGAATAGTGGGCGCAAAAAAAGCGCCTTTATCGCGGTGGGCGCTAGTGCGCCGTTTGAAGTTCGGGTCGCCAAACCCGGCTGACGATTTTGCGCCAGCCCGTTTAGCGTAAACGCAGGGCGTCGCATAGGCAAGCATTAGGAAACCTCCTTCTGGGATTGCTCCCAGGCTTCGAGGTCTGCCAGTGCCCAGCGGGTGACGTTGGCGCCTAGCTTGATCGGCTTCGGGAAGTCGCCTTGATGTGCCCAGCGGTAAGGGGTGGCGCGGTGTACGCCATAGCGGTGGGATACCTGCTCAGCGCTTAAAAACTCATTGCCGGGCTTCGGGGTGGTTTGGGGTGTCGCTTTGGCTGCCATGGTGTGATGCTCCGTTGTCGCGGGTGACGTGGAGCATCTTGGCGAGGTGATGGGGTGGTGTATTTGTCAGTTTTCGTCTGTTTTTGACCAGGGCGGCGGATGTGACTTTTCAAGCTCATCCATTTGCTTATTCAGCCTTGCAAGCTCCTCTTGCATGCCAGGAGCATAGTAAGCTCGCTTGACCACGGATGCAGACATTCCATATGGCGCGCCAGCAAGCTCGAATAATGCTTCCCCAATGGGATAGCGTTTAGAGTCTTGGCGGTGTTTATTAAATACGGTCAGCACCGCTGAAAATCTTTTTTGTGCCTTCCTGTCCACTTCACGCTTGCTGTTCAGTTTAAGTCCGAAGTCTTGTCCTAAGTATTCAACCTCTTTCCTTAAATACGCTTCTGCGGCATGGCCTAAAAGCTCAGTGTGTAGTGTTTCCGGTGGATGTAGACCGTGTGAGTAACAGTCAGTCATGTTGGTGATGGCGGCTATTAAATGGCCTAAGTCCTCTCCATGCTCCTCAACAAGTTTGATTGTCCTGCGCTCTCTTTCGTTTCTTATGCTGCAAACATCGTATATTGCTCGCATGATATTGGCGTAAGGCTTGATGCTTTTTCTCTGGCGTCCGCATACGTACTGAAAAACAACACGGGCAGCGTCTTCTCTTGGTGAAGTATATGGCCCGTCAAGTATCCATGGTGCAGGCGCAAAAGGTGCATCAGGCTGGCGCTCATAACTTCGTTTTCTTGGGGTGAAGATAAAAAACGCATATTTGCTTTGTTGCAGGTGTCTCCCCAATCGCTCGAGCACTGCATCCAGGTCGTCTTGAATAGCCTTCAGTTCATCATCCATCGCTGGCCACCTCCCCACGGATCGGCGCTACATTGCTGGCGCCAGCCGGTGCCGGTGTGGTGATGAAGGCGGCCCATTGATCCATGACACGCGCACGCTTGGCGTACAGATCGCCACGACGATAGGCGGCTTCGGTGCTGCTTTTGATGGTGTGCGCCAGCGCGGCCTCGGCTACCTCGTGCGGGGTGCCGGTGCGCTCTGCCATCCAGTCCCGGAACGTGGAGCGGAAACCGTGAACGGTGGCCCGGTGATCCTCGCCCATGCGGCGGAGTAGGGCAGTCATGGCCGCATCGGATAGTGCTTTACCTTGGGGGCTTTGGAATACGCGCTCTCGGTCTTGAGGCTGTGCCTTGAGCAAGGTCAGGGCTGGCGCGGATAACGGCACGCGGTGCTCTTTGCCTGCCTTCATGCGCTCAGCCGGGATAATCCAGATGGCGTTGTCGAGGTCGATCTCTGCCCAGGTGGCGCCACGGCTCTCGCCGGAACGGCAGCCGGTCAGGATCGTGAAGGCCAGGCACTTGGCCGCGTCGCCTGTGCGCTTCTCTAGCGCCTGCCAAAAGCTCGGCATGGCGTCGATCGGCATGGCGCGGTGGTGCTCCACTTTAGCCACCTTGCTGGGGGCGGGTAGCACGGTGTCGAGGTTGCCTTTCCAGCGCGCCGGGTTGTCGCCTTGGCGGTGCCCGTGAACCGTTGCCCAGTTCAGTACGGCTTCAATACGTTGGCGAACGCGAGTGGCGGTCTCGGTCTTGGTCTGCCAGATCGGTTCAAGCGCCTGCTTGACGTGAACCATCTCAATGTCGGAAACGGCCATTTCCCCAAGTTTGGGGTAAGCGTAGGTTTCGAGCGTGGCCGCCCACTGCTTGCCGTGTTTGACGTTGCGCGCCTCTGCCTGCTTGATCTTGACCACCTCGGCAGCGGCATCAGCGAAGGTCATGCGCGCCAGCTCAGCCGCGCGGCGTGATTGGTCGGCAGCTTTGCGCTCGGTGATCGGGTCAATGCCTGCATCCAGCTTTTCATGTACCAGCCGGGCTTTATCGCGTGCTTGTGCCAGTGATACGCCGGGGTAGCTCCCCAGCCCCATATCACGGCGAACCTTATAAGGCTTACCTGATCGTGCCAGCCGCGTCTCGCCGGTTGCATAACGCAGAACCCAGGAGCGAGCGCCGGTCTTGGTCACTTGCAGATGAAGGCCAGGAACCTCGCCCACGGCATGAAAGCCAGGGTGCGTTAGGCGCTTCACTTCCAGCGCGGTTAAAGGCTTCGATTGTCTTGGCATAATGGAATCCCAACTCTCTACCCAACATCCTACCCAACATCCTACCCAACATAGATATTGCGCTTGCTTGCGCTTCGATGCAACAGCACGCAACAGCGTTTAGCGGGTAAATGCCTGATTTCAGGGAGTTAAGACGAAAAAAAGCCCGCTCGAGGCGGGCTTCTTCAGGGTGTCTTGGCGGAGGGACAGGGATTCGAACCCTGGAAGGGCTATTAACCCTTGCCGGTTTTCAAGACCGGTGCATTCAACCGCTCTGCCATCCCTCCGACTTGGTTGCGTATACTACCAGCTTTCCCTTAGAAGTCAACGCTCTTAAGAGAATAGTCGCTCATTAGCAGCACTAGCTGCCGAGCCGCTGAATACCCATCCAGAGAAGGCGCAGTGATAAAAGCGTTAATACCCATTTGAAAAGGGCATCAAACCGATACTCTGAAAGGTAGTGCAGCAAACGAACCCCTATCCACGTGCCGATAAAGCCGAAAGCGATCATAGCGGAGAGTAATCCGAGCCAGTCGTGAAAGACAAAGCCGGCAAAGCCAAAGACGAACACCTTTGTTAGGTGTTGTAGTGACATACAGGCGGAAAACGTCGCTACTTTGTTTAAACGGTTGGTTTGGCCTTGCTTGATAAAAGCGGAAACCATCGGTCCGCTGGCTCCAACAAAACTGGATAATAACGTGGTAATGGCGCCGGCTACGACGGTGCCGGTAGCACCTAAAGCGTGTTTGGGTAGCGGTGGCCCCCAGCAGGAGTAAAGCACAAAGGCAGCAATAAAAAATTCAAGCATACCGGCGGGCAAACGTATGAGTAGCCAAATAGCGGCCAAGGCACCAAGCACAACGCCGGGTAGAAAAGCCGCAATGGTTCGGCGGTCAATATGCTGCCAAGTTAAAGCTGCTCGGCCAGCGTTGGAGCCAAGCTGTACCACGCCATGGATAGGAATAATGACCGTTGCCGGCATGACTTGAGCCATCGCCATGATCATTAAAAGCCCACCCCCCACGCCAACGGCGGCGGTGAAAGCCGACGTTAGCGCGGAGATAATGATCAGTAATGCATTAATACCGCCAGAAAGTGGGGACAGTGTCTCAAACAGTGTGGTCATTGGCGCAGCCAATCGTAAAAGGTTAGGGCGCTATATTATCATTAAGCCAGTCTGAGAAAGTCTCCCATGAACGCTTGTCAGCGGTTTCATGATAGCGATCACTGCCAAATACACTAAATGCGTGCGGGGCGTTTGCGTAAATGCCAATCTCGTATTCAGTCGCTGCTGCTTCTAATTTCCCGGCAAGCGTTGCCACATCGTTAAGGCTTACGATGCTATCGGCGCCGCCGTGCGCGATAAAAATAGGAGCGGAGTCGGCCTCATACTGCTGACCTTCTGGGGTGTCTAACCCACCATGAAAGCTGGCATAACCGACGATGTTGTCAGCTGTGCCAGCGCGGGCCATTTCCAGCGTTACTGCACCGCCAAAGCAGTAGCCAAGAAGTACGCTGTTGTTGTCTGCTCCCTGCGCTCTAGCGGCCTCAATGCCCGCCTGGGTGAGCTGGCGCATGCGTTCTCTATCTTGATAAAGGCGGTTAGTAGCCGCTTGTTTATCCTCTACGGCTTTGGGGCGGTTATCGGCGCCAAATATATCCAAGGCAAAGGCGTCATAGCCTTGCTTAGCGAGCATATCAGCTCTTTGGCGTTCATAATCATCCAACCCATCCCAGTCATGAATGATGATCACACTGCCTTTTGAGGTGCCCTGTGCCACAACAAAATAGCCTTCAAAGGTTTCATCGTTTTTTGTATAGCGAATGTCTTCACCTTCAGGGGTGAAAGCAAAAGCAGGTGCGGTGGCGAGCAGTAACGAGGTGATGATCAGCGTTTTCTTTATGGCAACCATAATCAATCCAATTAGTAGGTTAGGGAGTGGGTCACGATTTGCATTCCTGCTACAAGCATAGCGTAGGCGAAATTAGCTTGCGTGGAATGGTGAGGCTTGCGTTGGGAACTTGAGAACGGCATGCTTGTCAGTTGTTGTTAACGCGTTTTTTTAGGGAGCAAGTCGCATGGCTTACAACGACTCACGTGTTTCGCGTTCAGCGCCTGCTGGACAAAGTGGTTATTCAAATAGCATCAGCACGAATAAAGTGCTGCGCAACACCTATGCCTTGCTTGCCATGACCCTGCTGTTCTCAGCAGTAACCGCGGGTGGAGCAATGGCGCTAGGTATTGAGCGTATGAATATATTCGTGTTCTTTATCGGCGCTTACGGTCTCATGTTTTTGGTGCATAAAACGGCGAATTCAGCAATGGGTTTGCTTGCGACGTTCGCGTTCACCGGCTTTATGGGATTTACCCTAGGCCCGATGCTATCTGCCTATCTTGCCCTGCCTAATGGTGCTTCGCTGATCATGACGGCATTGGCGATGACAGGTGTGACCTTTTTTGGCCTTTCGGCGGTGGCCTTGATCACTAAGAAAGATTTTGGTTTCCTGGCCAACTTCCTCGTGGCTGGTGCGATTGTGCTAATTCTAGCCATGGTTGCTGGCTTAATCTTTAACATTGCGGCGCTGTCACTAATGGTGTCGGCTGGCTTTGTGCTGTTTGCCTCTGCAGCCATTTTGTACCAAACCAGCGAAATCATTCATCGCGCTGGCGAAACCAACTATATCTTGGCTACCGTTACGCTGTATGTCTCTATCTATAACCTGTTTGTCAGCTTGCTTTCATTGCTAGGTATTATGAGTAGCGACTAATACGTATAAGTTAGCAAGTTTAAGCTTGACAAGCCCTATCGAAAGGTAGGGCTTGTTTTGTTTTAAAAGGAGAGGGCGGTATGCGATATGCGTTGCTGGTCATGGGGGCGCCTTATGTCAGCCAAGCGCCGTATTCGGCGCTGCGATTTGCGCATGCAGTGATCGGTCAAGGGTATGATCTTGAGAGCGTTTTTTTCTACCATGAAGGGGTACATAATGCCTCGTCACTGGTTACACCAGCGCAAGATGCCATGTGCCTGCGCAGTGCCTGGAAAGCATTGCATCAGCAATACGGGGTTAACCTAGATGTGTGTATCGCTGCGGCCCTACAGCGAGGTTTGGTTGACTCAGCGGAAGCTAAGCGCCATAGATACTCAGCCTATAACGTTGAGCCTCCCTTTGAGCTAACAGGTCTTGGGCAGCTGATTGCGCTCCAGCAACGTTGTGATCGTTTAATAACATTCGCCCCTTAATGGAAGCGAGGTATGAGCCAAAAAGATACGTTACTGGTAGTCATTAGGCAGGCACCGCAAAGCGGGCTCTGGTTACGTGAAGCACTAGATGCTGCCATGGTAGGCGCCGCATTTGGTAAAACGGTCAGTCTTTTATTCATGGGACAGGGTGTTTTGGCATTGCTGCCAGGTCAGGCGCAAAAGCCGGGGGTAGAAAAACCGCTGCTTCCCACGCGGGAAACGTTGGCTATGTACGATATTCAGCATTTATGCGTAGCGGCGGCCGACCTTTATGCGCTTAACGTAAAAGCCGATAGCCTAGTGGAAGGAATAACGCTGCTAGATGAGGAACAAATTCGTGGCTGCTTTGCCGATGCTGCGAATATCCTTAATTTTTAAGGGAGAGTTCAAGTGCTGCTACATATCGTTAACCGAGCGCCACAGTTTGGTGAGACGGCCTCTCAGGCACTGCGCGCGATGGGGCCAGAAGATCAACTCGTGTTGATTGAAGACGCTGTCGTAGCAGTGTTAGATCAAGCGTGGCAGGGGTGGGCGTTAGCCCCAGAGCGAATTTTTGTCATGGAAGAAGATCTCCAGGCGCGCGGGATACTCGCCTTAGCCGCACCGCAGCAGAGAGTGGATGTGAATACCTTCGTAAAGTTATCGGCAAAGTGTCAGCGGACTATTTCATGGCATTAAAAATATACCGTTATCTTAGATAGAAAATCACAAAAAACTAGAATTCGTAGTCATCAACCAAGTTCATTCTGACGCTACGCTTAATCTTTGAATTAAGGATGAATGGCTAAACAAATGGCACGGAATCCGTGCCCCTTTATTGTGATTATGGGACAGATTCAAACGGTTGCCCTAGAAGCGCTTTGATATGTGCTTCAACCCCGCTGGCAAGCGTTGTGAGGTTATAACCCCCTTCCAGAACAGAGACCACGCGGTTATCTGCATAAAGTGTCGCAATTTCCATCGCCATGTGCGTTACCCAGTAGAAATCTTCATCTTCTAGACATACATCTGCCATCGGATCTTCGCGATGGGCATCAAAACCCGCAGAGAGCATGACGAGATCAGGTTTAAAAGCATGTAGGGCGGGTAGCCAGTGATTTTCTACAATTCGACGGAATTCGTCGCTTTGTGTGCCCACTTCAAGCGGCGTATTCACTACGTTTTGCCACTCGCTACGCAGGTAGCGCCACGGGTAGAAGGGGTATTGAAAGCTGCTACAGATAAGGTAGTTCGGGTCGTTCTTAAAAATATCGATAGTACCGTTACACTGATGTACATCGAAATCCAGAATAGCGATGCGCCGCGCCCCATATTTTTCACGTGCATAGGCAGCACCAACCGCTATATTGTTATAAAAGCAAAACCCCATCGCATCGGAGGCTTCCGCATGATGCCCCGGTGGCCTTACCGCGCAAAATACGTTATCTGCTTGGCGCCGAAAGACTTGATCAACCCCACGCAATACGGCCCCTGCCGACATCCGAGCTGCTTTTAAACTATCAGGATTCATCATTGTGTCGCTATCAAGCGTCACAATCCCTTCGGTGGGAACGCATTTCTCCAACGCCTTAAGGTGGCGAATGGGGTGGACGCGGGCCAAGTCTTCATCAGTGGCCTCCTTGGCATCCCCCTGCATGGTTTGCTGAAGAAGACCGGATAGCGATAGTCGTGCGCTAATCGCCTCTAAGCGCTTCGGGCTTTCCGGATGTTCAGGCCCCATATGATGCAAAGAGCAGTGAGGGTGGGTAAGGTAGGCAGTAATCATTCAAACGCTCCATTATGAATATAGGCACCATAATCGCGTCGCGGTGTCTTGCGACAGTGTCAATAAGTCTTAAATGGCATATTTATTTAGCTATTTGCTTTACCGTCGCGATGGGCTGAGCGTACTTGTTTTTGACCGTAGCGGGAGAGCTATACGTGAGTACACGCTTTTTACACCATTTTTTTGAACCCCGAACGATTGCGGTATTTGGTGCTTCAGAAAAAACTGAATCGTTGGGCGGCTTAGTGTTGCGCAATATTCAAGAAGGCGGCTTTAAAGGAACTATCTGGGCGGTGAATCTGCGTGGCTATGCGCATGTCTTTGGTGAAACGTGCGTAAGCCACGTCAATGATCTTCCTGAGGTGCCTGATTTAGCCGTGATCTGTTCGCCGATTGATGGCGTTCCCCAGCTAATTAAACAGTTAGGCCACTTTGGTGTGAAAGCTGCTGTCGTTCTATCTGGTGGCGCTTATTTAGATCGCGATAAAGGCAATAAAGGATCCATTCGCGAACGCATGCTAAAAGCCGCCCGTGTTTCGGGTATTCGTTTACTCGGGCCTGAATGTATGGGCGTGATTGTGCCAGGGAAAAAGCTCAATGCCTCCTACGCCAGTCAGCAGGTAAAAGCCGGTCGCGTTGCCTACCTTGGTCAGTCCGGGATGCTGGCCAATGCGATGATTGATTGGGCCGGAGGCCGTGACGTGGGCTTTTCCCATTTAATTACCGTGGGCGATAGCGTCGATGTGCTGCTGCCTGACTTAATCGACTATGTGAACCAGTTCTCCCCAGCCCAAGCAATTTTGTTGCACTTAGAGCGGGTCAACGATGCTCAGCACTTTATGACCGCGGTGCGTGACGCTTCGAGAAACCGCCTGGTGGTGGCGATTAAAAGCGGCCGTACGATCGAATCCGATATTTCGGGCATGCCGCCGACGCCTGGCATTGCTAATCGCGATAAAGTCTTTGATGCGGCGTTTTCGCGCGCAGGCGTTGTACGGGTGAATGACTCGGACGAGCTTATTGATGCATTAGAAACGCTTTCACGCATGAAACCGCTTAAAGGGGATCGCCTTGCAGTGGTCTCCAACGGATTGGGGCCGGCGATGCTCGCCATCGACAAGCTCATTAGTGCTGGAGGAAAGCTGGCTCAGTTTAGCGTCGAAACCCAGCAAGCTTTGCATAAAAGCCAAGTGGATTTCACTAAACCGGGGGAAAACCCGGTAGACCTTGGGGGCAACGCAACGCCACAACGCTTTGTCGAGGCGTTAGAAATCGTGGCAGCAGATGCCAATGTTGACGCCGTATTGGTGGTGCATGCTCCCACCCGTTTAGCGCCATCGAAGACAACGGCGCAGGCGCTGATTGAGAATCGCAAAAAATTCCGGCGTAACTTATTGACCAGTTGGATGGGACTGAAAGAGGCACTCAATGCACGCCACGAGTGTAATGTCGCGGGTATTCCGACGTATATCTCGCCGGAAAAAGCCGTTAAAGCGTTCATGCACATGGTGGATTACCAACGCGTTCAGCTACTGTTGCAAGAGATACCGCCAAGCCTGCCGTTTTCTACAAGCGTGGATATTCGCGCCCAGTGCCGCACTTTGATTAAAAGTGCAAAAGAGCTGGGACGCCAAACATTCACCCACTCAGAAACGGCTCAGGTGCTGGAAGCGTATGGCATCCCTACCGCCACTAGCGTGTATGTCCACACGGAAGAAGAGGCCGCTGAGGCAGCGAAACGCATCGACGGAGCAAAAGCCCTGAAAGTCGTACACGAAGGGAATTGCTGGCCGTATCGTTACCGCAAGCACCCTCATAAGATTTCAGCCGGGTTACTACAAGATTTGGAAACCGCTGAGGAAGTGGTGGATGGGATAAAGCGTCTGGGTGAGAAGGTCAGGGACAAATTCCCTGAATATGAGATCCACGAGTACTGCTTACAGCCGATGCAGCGTGGTAAGCACTCAATGCAGATTTGTGCCGGCATTACGCGTGATCCGGTATTTGGCCCATTAATCGTTTTTGGTATTGGCGGCTATAAAGTTAATATTTTGGCTGATCGTCAGGTGGCGCTACCTCCTTTGAATATGAGTCTTGCCGCTGATGTTGTCGGGCGTACTCATGCGGCTTCTCTGCTACGTGAGCACTCCGCTGACCCGCAGCGCGATATCGATAGACTCTGCCAGTTACTCGTCAAACTCTCGCAAATGGCATCCGAACTTACCGAGTTGAGAGGACTGGAAATTAACCCGTTGCTTCTCAACCGCGATGGAATGATTGCTGTCGACTTTGCCATGGACCTCGGCACGCCCGCCCGCTTTGCCATCATGCCGTACCCTGAGGAGTTGCGTGAATGGGTGACGTTGAAAAATGGCTGGCAAGTTGAGGTGCGCCCGATTCGTGCCGAAGATGCACCGCTCATTACCAACTTTCACCGCCAGTTGTCAGAAGAGAGTATCCGGTTTCGCTACTTCCACAATAAATCTGATCTGACCAAACGCGATTTATCGATGTTGTCGCACATCAATTATGATCGTCAGATGGCTTTTATTGCCGAATATCAACGCGATGATGGCAGCAAAGAGATGTTGGGCGTTGTGCGAGTATTTAATGATCCTGACAATATCCGCACCGAGTTCTCAGTGATCATTCGCGATGACCTTCAGGGGCTTGGGATTGGTAGCCTACTGATGAAGAAGATGATTGATTACTGTCGTAGCATCGGTACGTTAGAAATGATCGGTAAAATCATGGTGGATAATCACCCGATGCGGGCGCTGATGAAGCACCTAGGCTTTAAGTGTCGCTACAACATGGAAGAGCAGGTGATTGATGCGGTGATGAGCCTAAATGAACCTGAAAGCGAGTGGCAACGCCACCGCCTGGAGAGCTTGCCTGACTGAGTTATACCTGCGTGGCTGAGTTACATCAGAAGAAGTGGCTCGGAAGCAAAAAGAAACAAGAGCGAAATTCTCGCCCTTGTGTTAGGTCTAAACTGATTTGGATACTTAGCCCGTTGTCAGTAATTATGGCGCAAGCCGGAAGCGTTTCCAGGCTTCGCCTTCACGGCGCTCAAAGCGTATACGGTCGTGCAAGCGGCTAGGCTGGCCTTGCCAGAATTCAATCATATCGGGGATAACGCGGTAGCCACCCCAGTGAATTGGGCGGGGGATATCTTGGCCTTCATACGCTTGTTCAAAGCGCGTTTGGCGCTCTTCAATCCAGTTGCGGTTAGGAATGATAACGCTTTGTGTCGCAATCCAAGCACCTAGCTGGCTGCCTCGCGGACGACTGTCAAAATATTCATCGGACTCATCGGCAGAGACCTGCTCTGTGCGTCCTTCAATGCGCACTTGGCGAGAAAGAGACGGCCACCAAAACGTTAATGCCGCGTAGGGAACATTGTTAAGTTCGCTGCCTTTATGGCTATGGTAGTTGGTAAAAAACACCATGCCATTTTCATCGAAACCTTTAAGCAGCACGACGCGAGCGTGGGGATGTCCTTGACTGTCTACGGTGGCAAGTGTCATGGCGTTGCCGTCTTTTCCTTCGCTCTCAAGAGCTAACGTAAACCACTCATCAAACAGAGCAAAGGGGTCATCAGGCGTGTGAGACTCGTCTAGCCGACCACCCTCATAGTCGCGACGAATGTCGGCAATATTACGTGTCATTGTATTACTCCCCCAAAAAAGTGTTTTGCCTATGTTCGCTGCTCTAAAACAAAAGCTCAAGCGCTCTTTTTGTTATAAGACGGAGTCCCCGATTTGCACGTCCCTGCGCCTAAAATAATGGATACGAGTGTGTTGCGCCGCCATAGGTGAATCCCCGCGTCCAGTACCCCGGCAATGATAAGCGGTAATCCATTGGCGCCGATATTTAACGGTTAACTGCTGCGACGAACTGCCTCGCATTCTATGAGAATCAGGGGATAAATGCGAAACTCACGATTCTTCCAAGGTTGCCAGAGAGCTAAAAGTAATGCGTCACATTTTTGTATGGGATATTTTCGTTCGAGTATTTCACTGGGGGTTGGTGGGCGCCGTGATAATGTCGTTTTACACTATAGAAACCAGCGGGGCGCCGTTTTTATTCCCTATCGAGGTGCATGCGCAAGCGGGTTACACCGTGCTTGGGCTCTTGGCTTTCCGTTGGCTTTGGGGGCTGGTGGGTAGTGACTACGCACGCTTTCGAACCTTCCTTGTGGGGCCGTCTGGTTCACTTAGTTACGCGAAAGGGGTGATCCAGCGCTTGCCTAAATCTTACGCGGGACATAACCCGCTGGGTGGCTGGATGGTCATGATCATGCTGCTATCGTTAACGTTTCAAGCAGTTAGCGGGCTTTTTTTAAGCGACGATATTTTCTTCCAAGGGCCACTTCATGGCCTTTTTGGCGATGATGTAAGCAAAACGCTCATGAGCTGGCATCGACTTAATTCCAATCTTTTGATCGTGCTTATCGGGTTGCACTTGGCGGCGATTGTGGTGCATAGACTTATGGGGGAAAAGCTGGTAAAGGCGATGATTACCGGTGTTAAAACGCTTGCGCATCCGCCGGTGGATCACCCGGCATTGGGCGAGGTGAAAATACGTTGGGGATGGGCGTTAGTGGCTGTTCTTGTGGGAATGACGGTCACACTTACATTTTGGCTTGGGTAAGTAATGAAGGTTAATAACAAAAACGCTGAGAAGCGTGCGCTTCCCAGCGGGTGCTTTCTGAATAGTTGTTAGCAGTTTCTTATTTTTGACGGTAATCGTCGTGGCAGTTGCTGCAAGCATCGGCCACTGTTACAAAGGCGCGGCGCGAGGCGTTGAAGTCTCCTTCTTGCGCTACCTCTGCCAATGTCGCCGCGTCTGCGGTAAAGCGTTGCACACGCTCTTGCACATCGTCGGGGTTATCGGCGATGTCAGCTTTTGCATCGGTGCTCACACCATGTCCGTCGCCAATGTATGAGCCTTCAATAAAACCTTCCCAGGGCAGGGAAGCCAGGGTGCTAATGGCCTCTGCGCGGCGGGCAAACTCGTCAGCATCGTAGTCGATGTCACCCTTAGCCATATCGCCCATCGGCCCGAAGTGCCAACCCATCACGCTAAAAACAGATTGACGATATTCGATAGCATCGGTGGGATCTGCTGCCTGTGCCATGCCGACGGTTGCCAGCGTCATGGCAACGGCCGTAGCGAGTAAGTTGCCTTTTAATTTGCGCATCACGGTCTGATCCTCTGTAGTGAATCGTTCTCATGTAAATAACGGCAGTGAACTGCGCGCGATCAAGCGCTAAAGCGTCTGACCTTATAATGATAGCAGCTAAGGCGAGCGATCCAGCATTTTATCGATAATTCACGTGATATTGATCATTGGCGAAACTGTAACTGACGGCTGCGAAAGCGGGCATAAAACATGCAGCCGGTGAACAGCGCCAAGGAGACCAGCGCTTCCACTACGCCCCGTAGTGCTTGGCTAGGCAATGTGGCCACCATCACGCCTTGAGTAAAATAGAGCAGGCTGACAAAAGCCAACCAGGCATGCCCGCGTGGCCGACGCCCAATAATAGAAGGTAAAAACAGCACAAGGGGAAGTATAAACGCGACGATAGGGCGCCAGTTAAACGTTTCCCCTTGAAGCAAGAAGCCGCGATAAAGCATCAGTAACATAAGCGCTGAATAGCTCATGACCACTAATTGACGCGAGTGCAGGGTTAGGTTATCCAGCCCGTACTGCTGTTCGACGTTTTCAAGCCACTGACGCATTAAGCCCCCTCACGCATAGATAGTAGTGCCAGCGCTAGCCTGGCGATGCGCTTACCTTGAGCGGCACAGAGCGCTCTTTCGCTTGAATCAACTTGGCGGTCGCTGCGCGCACCCGCTACGTGGCTTGCTCCATACGGTGTTCCGCCTGCTTGCGTTTCAATGAGTTCGGTTTCGCTGTAGGGCAGGCCGGCAAATACCATTCCGTGGTGCAACAGTGGCACCAGCATGGTAAGTAACGTGCTTTCTTGGCCGCCATGTAGGCTCGATGACGAGGTAAACGCGCAGGCGGGTTTATCGATTAACGCGCCATTGAGCCATAGGTTACTGGTGCTATCGAGAAAGTACTTCATAGGAGCAGCCATGTTGCCAAAACGCGTGGGGCTACCTATTGCTAACCCGGCGCAGTCGCGCAGGTCGTCAAGCTCGGCGTAGATGGCGCCTTCTTCCGGGATTTCTGGCTCAACGGCTTCACAGGTGGACGATACTGGCGGCACACAGCGCAGGCGAGCCTGTATGCCGGCAATACGTTCAACACCTTCAGCAATTTGGTGTGCCATGGTCGCGGTTGCGCCACTGCGGGAGTAATACAACACAAGAATATACGGCTGGTTAGCGCTCATTGGGCGGTCTCTTTCTGGGCAAACTCTTTCTGGATATGCATAGCGATGATTATCGCATCAAAAATAGGGCTGCCCATGTTAGCAGACTCGGGTAAACGGCGGTAAACCCAGGCGTTGGTGCCGTCTGCGAGGGTGAGTTTTACCCGCTCGTAACGAATCCCTAAGCGTTCGTAGCGATCTAACCGCGCCAGCTCTTCAGGCGTAACGGTCAACCGTAGCCCATCAATATGCTCAGCCGGCGCGGGCGCGATATCCAGCCCTTCACGTGTGAAGTTTTCAAGCCTAGCTGGCTCTGGATCAGCGAGTGTGCCCATGACTACCAAACGCACCGGCGCGTATGTCAACGTGCCATACACAAATACATGATGCGGGTGCGACTGAATCGGGGAAAGATTGTCAGGTCGATCATAAAACCAGGGGCTAAGCATGGTCAGCCATAACCAAGTGGCTATACCTGCAAGCACGATCAGTAAAAGTACAGCGAAACGTGTTAAGCACGTCATGGTGTTTCCTTTATTGTCCCATATCGAATGCTTAAGCATTGTGCCTGCTTTTGCTACGATGCGCTTTCGACCTGCCGGAGGAATTCAATATGAATCAGTCGCTGCGTGATGACCGGGATTTCAGGGCAATGATGGGGGATGTGAAACCGTTACGAGGCCACAACCGAGCGGAAACGGGGAAAAAACGCACCGCTGCAACAGAGGCGCAGCGCGCAAGGCGTGAGTCGGCACAAGAAACGTTAGGTGAGCGCAATTTTCTTTCGGATGATTTTGTTGATCTGGTGCCACCGTTTGATCCGATCACGTTTCGTCGTGAAGGCATTCAGCAGGGCGTCGTGGATAAGCTCAAGCACGGTGGGTATTCGGTGCAAGCTCAGCTTCATCTTAATCGTCGACCGTTAGCGGAGTGTCGACGTCTGCTTTTTCCCTTTATCTACGATGCCTATGCTCACGACCTGCGATCCATATTGATTGTCCATGGCCGGGGACGAGATATCGACAGTCCTGCCAATGTTTTGCGCTCCTATCTAGCTAAATGGCTTATGCAGTTTGACGAAGTACAAGCCTATATTTCGGCGCAGTCTTCCGACGGTGGGCTGGGGGCTACTTGGGTCATGTTGCGCAAGAGTGACCGGGCCAAGGCTAATAACCGCGAACGCCAGCAGAAGCGGCGGGGCTGACCGCTAACGCAAAAGGGGCCGCCCATTGGCGACCCCTTTTGGGAGTGACCACGATTGCGCTGCTTAGCGGTCAGCGTTCAGGCGTTTTTCAAACAGCGCCTGGCGTTCTTCGACATCGGTCTGGTAGCGCACGCTGAAGGCGTTCAGGGCGCGCAGGGCATCGTCAGGGTGCTGATCGTCGCGCAGGGCCATGGTGTTGAAACCGCAACGCTGCATGTAATTCAACTGGTCGACCAGCACATCCCCCACCGCCCGGATTTCACCGCGATAGCCAAAACGCTCGCGTAACAGACGCGCGATCGAGTAGCCACGGCCGTCGGTAAACGCCGGAAAATCAATCGCAACCGCCGGGGTCGCGCTGATGCTCTTGACCAGCTCGGCTGTTGGTTCACAGTCGCTGGCCAGCAGCGGGGCTAGTTCAGTGTCTTCCTTATTGGCTTCCCAGAGTGAAAGGGGTACGAAGGCAGGGCGCTGCTCGGGCAGTGCCTCTGCATCGTAGGAGACGCACCAGGCATTTTCCGTCGCCAGCTCACCGTCGGCAATCAGATGGTCGACGTGCACCGGGGCTGTTGATGGCGCATCGCTCGCCGTGGCGTTACTTGGCATACACGTGCTCCTTAAAGGGTTTCAGGCCAATACGGCGATAGGTATCCAGGAAGCGCTCATCTTCGTGGCGCTGTGAAACATACACCTGGAGAACTTTCTCGACCACACTGGGGACGTCTTCACGGAAGAACGAGGGGCCGAGAATTTTACCCAGTGAGGCGTCGTCGGTGGAGTTGCCGCCGATCGATACCTGGTAGTACTCCTCGCCTTTCTTATCAACACCAAGGATGCCGATATGTCCTACGTGGTGGTGGCCACAGGCATTCATGCAGCCGGAAATATTAAGATCCAGCGGACCCAGGTCATAGAGGAAGTCGAGGTCTTCAAAACGTTCCTGCAGGGCCTGGGCGATGGGGATCGACACGGCGTTGGCCAGGCTGCAGTAGTCGCCGCCGGGGCAGCAGATAATATCGTTGAGCGTGCCTACCGTCGGATTAGCCATACCCAGGGCGTCGAGTTCTTTCCAGAGTGCTTCGAGCTCATCCACCGGCACGTCTGAAAGGACCAGGTTCTGTTCGTGGGTCACGCGGACTTCACCGAAGCTGTAGCGGTCGGCGAGGTCGGCGATCGCGTCCATCTGGTCGGCCGTTACATCCCCCGGGGCGTGTTCACGGCGCTTCAGCGATAGCGTTACGGCCTTGTAACCGTAAACCTTGTGAGCGGTCACGTTATTTGTCACAAAACGCGCAAAGCCACGGTCTTCCTGGCGTAGACGCTCGAACGCCGCCACGGCGGCTTCACCCACCTCGCGACGTTCCGGCTCGGGGAAGTGGTCCTTCGCCGCATCAACGGCTGCCTGATTGAGCGTTTGTGGGCCGTCTTTCAAGTGCGCCCACTCTTCCTCGACGCGGCGGCGATACTCTTCGATACCCAGCGCCTTAACCAGGATCTTAATCCGCGCCTTGAACTTGTTGTCACGGCGGCCAAACTGGTTGTACACCCGTACACAGGCTTCTAGATAGGTCAGCAGGTGCTGCCAGGGCAGGTCGTCGCGGACCACATCGCCGATCATCGGCGTACGGCCCAGGCCACCACCGGCGAGTACCCTGACGCGTAATTCGCCCGCGTCGTTGTACCACAGCCGTAGACCGATATCGTGAACCTGGATAGCTGCACGATCCTGCGAGGCGCCACTCACGGCAATTTTGAACTTGCGCGGCAGGTAGGCAAATTCAGGGTGTAGGGTTGACCATTGGCGGATCAGCTCGCACCAGGGGCGCGGGTCTTCGACTTCGTCGTTGGCGATACCGGCAAACTGGTCGCTGGTCGTGTTGCGGATGCAGTTGCCGCTGGTCTGAATGGCGTGCATCTGCACCTTGGCCAGATCTGCCAGAATATCCGGCACGTCTTCGATCGCCGGCCAGTTTAGCTGCAGGTTCTGGCGCGTTGTAAAGTGGCCATAGCCGCGGTCATAGCGGCGGGTGATGTCGCCCAACGCACGCAGCTGATAGCCGGCCAACATGCCATACGGAATCGCAATGCGCAGCATCGGCGCATGTCGTTGGATATAGAGTCCATTTTGCAGACGCAATGGACGAAACTCTTCCTCTCCCAAACGCCCGGCGCGATAGCGATCCATCTGATCGCGGAACTGAGCGACACGTTCATCTACCAACGTTTGGTCATGAGTATCATAGCGGTACATGGGGCACGGTCCTGCTTAATGCGAAGGTGTCGAGCGGAACGACACGCTGTTGTTAGCCAAGGTGGTTAACCAAAAATACTAAAGCTAAGAGTAAACACACCTTAACGCGGGGCCGCATATGCGACAAAAGAATATATAATTATCTTTTTATTTCTAAATGGTATTTAAAAAATGAGATGCCCATTTCCGACGCTGCCAAATCCATACAAACGCTAGCGAGTTGATTAACCGGTACACCAGCTGCACGAGCCAAATGCCTATTAGGCCATATTCATGAATAACTCCGACCCACCAGGCAAGCGGTAAAAACACCAGCCACTGCATACTAAGTGTTAACGTCATCACGGTGCGTTGGGCGCCGGCGCCCATCAGCGCTTGCGCGAGTACTAGCGCGGCGGCATCGAGCACAATCATCGCCCCGGTGAGTTGTAGCGGCAGTCGACCCAGGGCGATTAACGCCTCGTGATGGAAAAACAGCCCCAACAGTGCACTGGGGAAAAACAGCATCGGAAGCGCCAATAGTGCAAGCAGCAGCCAGGCAACGCCAAGGGCATCCCAACCCCAACGGTGCGCCTCTTGGCGTGCCTCCCGTCCTAACGCTTCACCAACAAGGCTCATGGCTGCCACGCCCAGCCCCACGCCAGGCAGAATTAACAAAAGCGATAAGTTAATGAGCACGTGGCCGACGGCAACACTGGCGGTATCAATTTGGCTGAGCATCCAGATCAATATCGCATAGCCAGCGGCAAACCAGAGTTGTTGCAAGGAGTGGGGAAATGCTAGCACTAGCGTGTGGCGAAATTGTTGCGGAGAAGGCAAGCGCTGCAAAAAACCCTGCTGGCAAGCCCCCTTAATGCTGACTACCAGCCACGCCAGTAGCCCGATGAAAAGTGAAAGCGTAGTACCGGCGCCTGCACCGCTGGCCCCCATTTGCGGCAGCCCTGCGTAGCCAAAAATCAGCCCGATGCTGGCGAACACATTAAGCACGTGAACGCCGACAATAATGCGCAGGTAAAGGGTTGTATATTGACGACCGTTCCAATACCCACGAAAACACAGCGTCATCGCGATGGCACTAAGCGACACCACGCGCCAGCGAAAATAATCTACGGCAACGCTGTGCACATCGTCTGTTTGCGTCATTAGCTGGATGATAAGCGGTGCTTGCCACCAAGCAATTAACGTCAATGGAAGCCCTACAGCTAACGCGATCAGCAGCCCGGCGTTAAGCGGTTGAGCCGGTGTGGCGCATTGCGCCCCGGTGCGTTGAGCAGTTTGCGATTGCACCCCGGAAGATAGCCCGAAGACAAGCGCCGTCATCATAAACATCGCATAGCCACCCACGCCGATGCCGGCGAGGGCGACTTCACCCAGTGAGCCTACCAGGGCGGCGTCGATGAGATTGAGCACGCTTTGCGACAGCATCCCTAACATGATCGGCAGCGCCAAGCGCATGACTTTACGTCGCCGACGGCCCATCAGCACCATGGATTTAGCTCGGGTCGTAAGAGAGCACAGGGGCAAGCCAGCGCTCTAGCTCGGTAAGCGTCATGCCTTTACGCTCCGCAAGGACTTCGACTTGATCGCGGGTGATTTTCCCCGTCGAGAAATACTTCGATTGTGGATGGGAGAAGTACCAACCCGATACCGCTGCCGCCGGCCACATGGCAAAGTTCTCGGTTAATTCAAGGCCGGTGTTATCGGTGGCATTGAGTAAACGGAAGAGCGTGGCTTTTTCGGTGTGATCGGGGCAGGCAGGGTAGCCCGGTGCGGGGCGAATGCCTTGGTACTTTTCAGCAATAAGGGCGTCGTTGTTTAGTGTCTCTTCGGGAACATAGCCCCAGAATTCTTTACGCACGCGTTCGTGCATGCGCTCCGCGAAGGCCTCGGCCAAGCGGTCGGTGAGCGCCTGTACCATAATAGCGTTGTAATCGTCGCCGGCAGCCTCATAGGCTTTACTTAGTTCGTGCACACCGTGGCCGGTGGTTACCGCAAAACCGCCAATCCAATCAGGCTGTTCGCTTGCTTTTGGGGCAATAAAATCAGCTAGGCTATAGCAGAGACCATCGCGCCCTTTGGTGGTTTGCTGACGAATGTGGTGTAGCCGCTCCACCACTTCGCGGCGCTCGTCGTCGCGGTAGACTTCAATGACATCATCATCCACGGTATTCGCTGGCCAAAAACCGATCACCCCGCGTGCCTGAACACGTTTTTCATCGATCAGTTTACGCAGCATCTTCTTTGCATCGGCAAACAGGTTTCGTGCGACTTCGCCAACTTTTTCGTCATCCAGAATCTTGGGGTACTTACCGGCGAGTTGCCAACTCATAAAAAAAGGCGTCCAATCGAGGCGCTCGATAAGTTCTTCGAGGTCGTAATCATCGAAAACCGTGAGCCCGGCGACGTTGGGTGTCGGCGGGGTATAGGCGGTCCAATCGGTGCGGAAGCGTCGCTTGCGCGCCTGCTCGTAGTTTAAGTCTGCCGCTTTGGGGCGGCGTTTGGCGTTGCGTTCGCGGACTTTTTCGTACTCGGCGCGAATCTCCGCTACGTAGCTATGCTTAAGATTTTCGGTCAACAAACGTCCCGCGACGCCAACCGCCCGCGACGCATCGGTAACGTAGATCACCGGGTGTTCGTATTGCGGCTCGATTTTTACTGCCGTGTGCGCTTTTGACGTGGTGGCACCGCCGATCAAAAGCGGAAGGCTCATACCGCGACGCTGCATTTCCTTAGCGACGTGGACCATTTCATCCAGCGACGGCGTGATCAGGCCCGAAAGGCCAATGATATCGGCGTTGTGTTCTTCGGCGGCCTGCAAAATCTTTTCTGTGGGTACCATCACGCCGAGGTCAATGACTTCGTAGTTGTTACACTGCAGTACCACGCCGACGATGTTTTTGCCGATATCATGGACATCCCCTTTGACGGTCGCCATGACGATCTTGCCCTTGGTCTGGCTCTCACCTTGGGACAGCTCGGCCTTTTCCTCTTCGATGTAAGGAATGAGATACGCTACCGCCTGTTTCATCACGCGGGCTGATTTCACCACCTGGGGCAGGAACATTTTACCGTCACCGAACAGGTCGCCCACTACGTTCATGCCGTCCATTAGGGGGCCTTCGATAACCTCGATGGGGCGGGTTGCCGCTTGACGCGCCTCTTCAGTGTCCTCTTCGATGTAAGCCGTCACGCCTTTGACCAAAGCGTGCTGGATGCGCTGGTTGACTTCCCAGCTGCGCCAGGCAAGGTCCTCTTTTTTGGCAGCACCGCTGCCATCGCCTTTGTACTGTTCGGCGATATCTAAGAGCCGCTCGGTAGCGTCATCGCGACGGTTGAGCACCACGTCTTCAACGGCTTCACGCAACTCGGTGGGTAAATCGTCATACACCGCCAGCTGGCCGGCGTTGACGATTCCCATGGTGAGGCCCGCGCGGATGGCGTAATAGAGGAAAACGGAGTGGATCGCCTCGCGCACGGCGTTGTTGCCGCGAAACGAGAATGAGACGTTAGAAACGCCACCGGACACCATGGCGTGGGGCAGGTGTTCACGAATCCACTGTGTCGCCTCGATAAAATCGACGGCGTAGTTGTTGTGTTCCTCAATGCCGGTGGCAATGGCGAAGATATTAGGGTCGAAAATAATATCTTCCGCCGGGAAGCCGATTTCATCAACCAGCAGTCGATAGGCGCGCTGGCAAATTTCGGTTTTACGCGCAAAGGTATCGGCTTGGCCCTCTTCATCGAACGCCATGACGACGATAGCAGCGCCGAAGCGGCGGCACTTGGTTGCCTGTTCGCGAAAGGCCGCTTCCCCCTCTTTGAGCGAGATCGAGTTGACGATGGCCTTGCCCTGCACACACTTCAAGCCGGCTTCGATAATTTCCCATTTGGAGGAGTCGATCATGATCGGCACGCGGGCGATATCGGGCTCGCCAGCAATCAGATTGAGAAAGCGCACCATGGCTTCCTGCGATTCCAACATGCCTTCATCCATGTTGATATCGATGATCTGGGCGCCGTTTTCGACCTGCTCCAGTGCAACCTCTAACGCAGTGGTGAAATCTTCCTCTACAATCAAACGCTTAAATCGAGCCGAGCCAGTGACGTTGGTGCGCTCGCCGACGTTGACGAACAGTGAGTCAGCCGCAATGTTAAACGGTTCAAGCCCTGATAGGCGGCAGGCCGCGTTACGCATGGGAATTTCACGTGGCGCCATGTCCGCGACGGACTCAGCAATCGCGCGGATGTGTTCCGGCGAGGAACCACAGCAGCCGCCGATAATATTGACGAGCCCGCTTTGGGCGAATTCGCTGACGATGGCTGCCATTTCTTCCGGCGTTTGATCATACTCACCGAACTCATTGGGTAGCCCAGCGTTCGGGTGGGCTGAGACAAAGCTATCGGCTTTGGTGGAAAGCTCTTCCAAATAAGGGCGCAACTCCTCAGCCCCCAGGGCGCAGTTAAGCCCCACTGAAAGGGGCTGAGCGTGGCGGACCGAGTTCCAGAAAGCTTCGGTGGTTTGGCCGGAGAGGGTGCGGCCGGAAGCATCGGTGATGGTGCCAGAAATCATCACCGGCAAGCGCTCGCCGCGGTCGTCAAATAGCTCTTCTAGGGCATAAATGGCGGCTTTCGCGTTGAGCGTATCGAAAATCGTCTCGATCAGAATCAGGTCAGCGCCGCCCTCGATCAGGGCAATGGCCGCTTCGCGGTAGTTCTCGCAAAGCTCATCAAAGGTGACATTACGCTTAGCCGGGTCGTTGACATCCGGTGAGAGGGACGCCGTGCGCGAGGTCGGGCCCAGCACACCGGCAACAAAGCGTGGAACGCCGGTCTCGCTGGCAACCGCATCGCATACTTCGCGGGCCAGGCGCGCTGACTCGCGGTTGATTTCCGGCACCAAATCTTCCATGCCGTAATCCGACTGCGACAGGCGCGTGCTATTGAATGTGTTGGTTTCAATAATATCGGCACCGGCTTCAAGGTAGTCGCGATGAATCCGTGTGACGACATCGGGGCAGGTCAGCGCCAATAGGTCGTTATTGCCTTTGAGATCTGACGGCCAGTCACTAAAGCGCTCGCCACGAAATTCCTCTTCGCTCAGCTCGGCGTTTTGCAGCATGGTGCCCATGCCGCCGTCGAGGATCATGATGCGCTTTTCAAGAGCGTCTTTAAGGCGTTGGGTAGGCGTCGCGGTCAAGGCACTAGCAGACATGGCAGGGGGAAATCTCCAGCGTCACAGTAAACGTCTTCAGCGCCGCGGTTGCCAGCGGCAAAGAGAGTGTTTTAATAAGATATTATAAAGGGCAGGTATGATAGCAGAGCGTGAGCGCGGTGGCAGCCTTCAACGTGGCAAAAGCCTACTAAAACGGTCGGGATTGTGTCATCGACCCGTTTTGGCTTACCATAACAACAAATGAAATGTGAAGTGGCCTTTGCCACTGCCACGGGAGGAAAATACCCCTCATGAGCACGACAGCAGAAGAAACCGTAGAAGAAGTAAAAGGTATCGAGATTACCGAAAGCGCCCAAGATTACCTTTCTGAGCTTTTAGAAAAGCAAAATGTCGAAGGTATTGCGGTGCGCATCTTCATCACTCAGCCAGGCACGCCATATGCAGAAACGTGCTTGGCTTACTGCCGCCCCGGCGAAGAAGAGCCCACGGATCAAAAAGTTGAACTTGAGAAGATTAACGTCTTTCTGGATAAAAACAGCTTGCCGTTTTTAGACGAGGCGGTGGTGGATTTTAATGCCGACCGCATGGGTGGGCAGCTTACGATCAAAGCGCCCAACGCCAAGATGCCCAAGGTAAACGCTGATAGTCCATTGGAAGACCGCGTTAATTATGTGCTCTACAGTGAAATTAATCCTGGGCTTGCTGCGCACGGCGGGGAGATCAAGTTAGTCGAGCTCACCGAAGATCAAGTGGCGATACTTGCCTTTGGTGGCGGTTGCCAAGGCTGTGCAGCGGTGGATTTAACGCTAAAAGATGGCGTGGAAAAAACGCTGGTTGAACGCATTCCCGAGCTTGCAGGTATTCGTGATGTGACTGATCACTCTGATACCACCAACGCTTATTATCGTTAAACCATAACGCAATGTAGATGGTTCAATCACGATTTATAGCCTCGTGTCACGCCCCGCTTAACGCGGGGCGTTTTCGTTTTTATCATCCTGGTTTTTGTCCTCATCTTCCCGTGATGCTTGCAAGCGTAATGAATCAGGTAGGGTGGATACTTGACGCTGCAGCGCCTGAACGCTTTGCCAGAGCTCGCTTTGCCACTGTTCTGACTGACGTTTAGCCAGCGCCTCATGTTCGCGCTTAGTTTCAGCGAGGGCTTGGCGAGCGTTAACGAGTTCGCTTTGTAAGCGCTTAGCCTCTTCTTCATGCTGCTTGGCGGCTTGTCTCTCTTGGGCAAGCGCCTGCTCGGTGGCTTCTTGCCGAGCTTCGGCTTGGTGGCGTGCCTGTTGCTCCGCTTTTACGCTGTCGCTAAGGGCTTCAAGGCGCTTTTCGTGATGTTGTATGCGCTTGTTCAGCGCTTTCTCCTCATCCGCTCGCTCCTGGCGAACGCTGTCCAGAAGCCTCATCAGCTTGCCTTCGGTGGCTTCGTTACGCTGTTGCTCCTGAGTGAGTTTTTCCTCCCACGCCTCACGTTGTTGCGCGAATGTATTGCGGCTTTTTTGTTCCTGCTCGCTAAGTTGCTGAGCTAAAGCATCAAGCTGGGTATTCGCGGCTTTTAGTTGCTGTTCATGACGCTCACTTTCCGCTTTCCAGCGCGAACGCTGAGTGGCCGCTTCGGCGAGTTCACCGCTCAGCGCTTCTACTCGCGTTTCCATATGGCGTAGGTGCTCGGCAAGCGCGCTTTCGCGCTGCTCGGCATTGGCCGCGTGCGTTTGTGCATCCTCGGCCTGCATTTGCGCGTCTACCACTTGGCGATCTGCCTCTTCGCGGTAGTGGGCGAGCCCTTCGTTAGCGACTTCCTGTGCCTGCTGCCACATATCCGACGCCAGCGTAACGATGGCATCGGGTATGCCTTTGGGAGGCGGCACATCGCGGTTTTGCGCACGTTCACTGCGCCAGTGGCGGAAGTGCTCGCTGATGGTCGTGAAGCTACCGGTACCTAAGACCTCGCGGATGCGCTGCACGCTGGGCGTATCACCGCGAGATATCAGTTGGTCAATGGCGTGTTGCACATCGCTGTATTGAATGCCGTTACGTGCCATCCAAAGCTCCTGGGGTTAAATCAAGCTCGACCTGAAAGCAAACGCCATTATTGTGCGGCGTATATCTGAAAAGCGCAATAATTACATATTACGTATTATGTAATTTTATTTATGATATTGAATATAAATTCAAGATTACCCGCATTATCTTGAATTTATACACGCGTACTGGCAGATTAGACGCTCAGGTTGATAGGAGCCTCCGTGAAAGAGCCAAAACCCACCGTGCCAGCGCCGCGCCGCCTAGCGGACACGAATTTAGTCGGGGAGCTGCATGCGTTACCCAGCAGCGTGGGTAAGGTGCGCATTAATGCCGACAGTGATGTAGAAGCGGTTACACATTGGCTTGCTGAGTACAGCGAAAGCCCACAAACCCTGCGTGCATATCGCCGCGAGGCCGAGCGGTTGTTGCTGTGGCTATGTGCAGAAGGGCGGATGCTTAACGATGTGGATCGCCACTGTCTATCACGCTTTGAAGACTTCCTTGCCGACCCGCAACCTCGAACACAGTGGGTCGGCCCGACGAAGCCTCGCCATCACCCTGAGTGGCGGCCGATGCGCGGGCCGTTATCGCCGGCAAGCCGGCGCCAGAGTTTGATCATCTTGCAGGGGATGTTTAGCTGGCTGGTGGAAGCGGGGTGGGTTGAGTACAACCCCTTTCGGCTGATGCGCGATAAATCTCGTCGCCTCAATAACCAAACGCTGCAGGTAGAGCGCTACTTTGAGCAGCCCCTATGGGCGTGGTTTTGGCGCTGGCTGCATCGTCCGCTGCCAAACGCACATCCTCGTGCGCATTTTGAGCGGGCAAGGCAACAGATCATTTTTGCCTTTGCTTACCTGCTGGCCCCGCGGATTAGCGAAATGGCCGCAGCGAAAATGGGCGACTTTTACCGCCGCGAAGGCCGGTGGTGGTGGCACGTGGTAGGGAAGGGCGACAAGCTTGCACACGTACCGGTGCCGGATGACTTCTTTATCTATCTCACCGAGTGGCGCAAAACCTTAGGCTTGCCCCCTCAGCCTGAACATCAAGAAGCCACACCTCTATTACGTGCATTGGACGGTAAACGCGCCATTGGTGACAATCAGCTTTACCGGCTAATCCGAGCCTGCTTTAAAGACGCCGCCAAGGCGCTAGAAGACGAAGAGGGGTCGCCTGCTTACATCGCGGCACTGCAAAGCGCGACGCCGCATTGGCTGCGCCACACGGCCATTACCCACCAAGCGCAAGCCGGAGTTAGCCTGCGTTATTTGGCGGAGAGTGCCCGCCACGCCAGGCTGGAAACGACGTCGCGTTATCTGCATACAGAAGCGCATCAGTGGCACGATGAGCAGCAGCGCCACCGTTTGGCGGCGCTTTATCCGCTAGCGTCTTCGCCGGATAAAGTGTAAGCGCGTTATAATACGTTCAACTTTCTATTTCCTAACCTAATACTGATTAAAAGGACGTGTAATGAGCACCGAGCAGGCGCAGCAAGAACTAATTGAAGAGTTTGAGATGTTTGATAACTGGATGGATCGTTATCAATACATTATCGATATGGGCAAGGCACTACCGGATTTCCCCGATGAGTGGAAAACCGACGAGTATAAAATTCAAGGTTGCCAATCCAATGTCTGGGTGCGCCATGAGCAGCAGGGTGACCAACTCATCTTCAGCGCCACCTCCGATGCGGCGATTGTCTCTGGGCTAATAGCGGTGCTGCTGCGTATCTATAATGAGCGTACCGCTGAGGAAATTACCGCAACCGAGCCGCATTTTTTGGGCGATTTGGGGCTGGATAAGCACCTTTCTCCAACGCGCAGTAACGGCTTACACGCGATGCTTGAGCGCATTTATCGCGTGGCGAAAGAAGCATAATGGTGAATAGTTGGACAAAGCGTCTATTTGAGCGTTGGGCGCTTGTTTGGTGAACAACACAGCTCTTCGTCTTCTTGGCAGAGCTTTTCACTCGGGCCGCCGGGAACAGGGTCTAACCCACCGTCACTACCCGGGTGGCATTTGGCCATCCGCTTGACCGCCATCCAGGTGCCTTTTAATGGCCCGTGCACCTGAATGGCCTCAATGGTGTAAGACGAGCAACTCGGCCAGAAACGACAGCGCGGGCCGAGTAGGGGGCTTATCACCAGCTGATAGCCTCTTACCATGCCGGTTAGCAGCACAATAAAAAAACGCCGAAGCCTCTTTTTGAAGCGAACAAAGAAGCGATTAGCTGCGTTGGCCATAGAGTTCGGCGGGGTCGATGAGCGGTTCACTGGTGATATGGGCACGTGTTGGCGTAATGGCCACATAAAAACAGCTGCGCCGACCAGTGTGGCAAGCAGGCCCCGTTTGCTCTACTTGAAGCAGCAACGTATCGCCATCGCAATCTAATGCAGCGGATTTTAACTGTTGCTGCTGTCCCGATGATTCGCCTTTACGCCACAGCTTGCCGCGCGAACGCGAGTAGTAACACACGCGACCGGTACGTAGTGTCTCTTCCAGCGCATCACGGTTCATCCATGCCATCATCAATACCTCGCCACTGTCATGCTGCTGGGCGATAGCGGGAATCAGCCCCTGGTCGTTGTACGTTACGGCGTCCAGCAGGGCGGATGTTGGGGGTAGAGTATCTTCTGGGGTGGCGCGCTCTAACTGTTTGAATAACGATGACATATAGCTAACTCACGAACGAAAAATAGAGACAAAGGCGCGCGGCGTGAAACAATCGTTACCCCCGCGCGGTTTGACAGGTTGCACATAGTCCTTGCAGTTCAATGGTTTGGCGCTCAACACGAAACCCCTTGCGTTCGGCACGGGCAGCGAGCTGATCACTGATTTCATCTAGATGGATCTCTTCTACATGACCGCAACCGCGACAAATCAGTAGCTGAAAGCCGTGGGCATGTTCCGGGCATGCGCAGGCAACATAAGCATTTTGCGACTCAATGCGGTGGACCAACCCTTGTTCGATCAAAAAATCGAGCGCCCGGTATACCGTGGGTGGGCGTGCGGCCGCATGCTCGGTAGTGAGCTGATCCAGCAGGTCGTAAGCTTTAAGGCCGCCGCCACTTTGGGCAATCAGCGCAAGCACTTTACGGCGGATCGGCGTGAAGCGCACACCGCGTGCTTGGCACTGCGAGGCGGCTTGCTGAAGTAGCGTGGTTGTTTGAGGCATGAGCTCCCTCTATGCGTCCAGGTTTGCGCAGTTTACGCGCTTGCCGGCGGCGTGTCAGTGCTATCGAGCAGCTCGCTACGGCGGGCGAAGTGGTACTGAGCAAAAGCCACACGCTTTTCGGGTGACACGCCGCTGGGTTGACGCTCAATCAGGTCCAAACGCCGCCGTAAGCCTTCGCCGTTGGTCATTTGTATAGCAAGTCCGGGGCGAGCGTTTAATTCCAGCAGCATCGGTCCATGCTGGCGGTCTAGTACCATATCGGTGCCAAGGTAACCCAGTCCGGTCATTTCATAACAGCTAGCGGCCAGGTTCAGCAGCGTTTCCCACTGCGGCACCACCAAGCTTGCAAGGTCGTGACCCGTATCTGGGTGATGGGTGCAAGGGCGATCAAACTGCACGCCACGCAACGCGCAACCGCTTGCCATGTCGAGCCCCACGCCGACAGCCCCTTGGTGTAAGTTGGCTTTGCCATCGGAGGCGGCCGTCGAGAGTCGCATCATGGCCATCACGGGGTAGCCGTTAAAGATGATCACACGGATGTCGGGCACGCCCTCGTAGGTATAGGCCATCAGGCTTTCATCAAAGTTGATAAGCGTTTCGATCACGGCCACGTCGGGCGAGCCGCCAAGCGAATAAAGGCCTGAGAGGATATTCGAGACGTGGCGCTCAACATCCGTGAGCGAAAGGCGAACGCCACTTGGCTTAATAAAGTCATTGGCGTCGCTAACCTGCTCAATGACTAATATGCCTTTACCTCCGCTGCCTTTCGCTGGTTTGATCACAAACCCTTGGTGGCCTTTGAGAATATTGCCAATATGCTTAACGCCAAACTGCGTTTCTACCGTGCCGATAAGGGCAGGTGTGGTGATACCGTGTGATTGGGCAAGCAGTTTCGTTTTGAGCTTATCGTCCACCAGCGGATACAAACGGCGATCATTGTAGCGCCCAATGTAACGAATATTGCGGCGGTTCATACCGATAATGCCTTTGCTGCGCAGTCGCGACGGCCACGTCCATTGCTTCCACCAGCTCATGGTTTCGGCTCGTCATCGGTGATGGGTTTAAAGCGGCGCAATTCCAAGAGGCGATAGCCTGTGTAATTACCCAAAATCAGTATTAACGCCATCAAGATAAACTGTACACCTAAGAAATTGAACGTGATGTGGCGCACCACCGGGTTATTCATCGCCAAAAAGGCCAATACCGCCGTAGCTAAGCTGCCGCCCCCTTGCATAAGGACTTCTTTAGGGCCTTCTTCCTCCCAAAGAATCGACATGCGCTCAATGGTCCAGGCCAAAATGATCATCGGGAAGAACGTAATGGTCAGCCCTGCGTTTAGCCCTACTCGGTACGCTAATACAGAGAAGACAGAAATAATTGCAATGACGGTAATGATAACCGCCGATACCCTCGCGACAAGCAGTAGGTTCAAATAAGACAGGTAATTGCGAATCACAAGGCCGACTGACACTACGAGTAAAAAGCCTACTAAGCCGGTTGAAAGCGACGTTTGAATAAAAGCCAAGGCAATTAATACCGGCATAAAGGTGCCGGATGTTTTTATCCCGACCAGCACGCGTAGCAACACCACCATCAGCGCACCGATCGGAATCAGCAGAATCGTTTGGAAAAGCGCCTGCTCTTCGAGTGGCAAACTGTGAATAGAGAAGTTCAACAGGGTGTCATCGGATAAATGATTGCGCACAGCCGCTGACGCGGGCTGAGAGTGGGTAAGCATCGAGAAGGTGACACGTGAATTCGTTCCGCCTTGTACTTCAAGAATGGCTTGGCCGCCCGTTTCCCAAAGCAGCAGGTTCTCTGGCTTGCCTTGTTCACCGCTCTTCGGATGGAACAACCACCACTGATCTTCGTTGTCGCTAAACACCTGAATCCAGTTACTCAAGGTTTGACGGCGGCGGCCGTCTTCAAGCATCAAACCGCTAATCGCACGTGCTTTAACGCCAGCTTGGTTCAAGAGCCGTACAAGCAGCTCCGTAGACTCAAACTGGGTCAACAAAAGGCGGGCATTCTCCCCTTGGCGATCACCGTTTACATCGCGGATTAACTCTCGGGCGAAGGTGGCATTATCGGCACTGCGTGCCCAAGCCTGCTCGATCACCTCGGTGGCGGCAGTGTCGTAAGGGCGCTCCCACGGCGTCTCGGGGGGGAGTTCAGGGGCTGTTTGAGAGGTCATCTGCGCCTCCGGCGAGACCAGAATTTGCGCTGAATAATACAGTTGCTGGCTGCCTGCCGCCTCGCGAATGGTCCACTGAGCACGACGCCCAAACTCGTCAGCGTGGTAAGCCAAACCATAGCCGGAGGAGGCCGTGTTCTCGGTTAAAACGCGAAACCCTTGTTGGTGAGAGGGCAGGGAGAAGTCAACCTCTACCGGGCCATCTTGCGCGTTAAAATTGATCATCGCTTCCACTTCCCACACTTGGCGCTGTTCGCCGGGAAGCCAGGGAATCTCAAACTGCAGATGCCGGTGCACGCTCATGGCGATGCCCGCAATAAGTAAAAGGCCAACAATGGCATAAAAGGGAAGCCGAGACATGCATCAAGCCCTTATGTTTTTTAGTGTTAAGCGCGCCTGATAGCGCTACTCTTCGTTATCATCTTGGTCGACAGCTTCATCAGCTGCTGATTCTTCCGATGGCTCACCGCCGGGGAATTCAGGGCGTGAATGCAGGTAAGTTTCTGCAACATCGATAAGCGCAATATCGAGTAAAAACCGGCGACCTAGCAGAACCGGGTAGCTTAGATGCGAACGGTTATTGAGCGTAAATTCGACGTTTTCGCGAATCGGCCCGAGTGTCATCAGTAGTGATATGACGGGCCTCGAATCACCCTCATCATTTGTGGATTGAATAACACGTACACGCCGCTCAACCGGCGCTTCAATCCATTCATTACGTTTTTCCTCAACCGCAACATCATCGTCATTAAGGGCGAGTTTGAACCGCACCCAATCTTCTCCGTCACGTTCAAAGCGCGTGATCTCTCGGGCAGAAAGCGACGAGGTGTTAGCACCGGAATCAACGCGGGCTTTTAAGTAGGTGCCAATACCAGGCAAGCCTACCCATTCATTGCGTCCAAGCAGGGTTTTGGTGTCTAGCACATCGTGAGTTTCGCACTCCTCACGCACGATAACCGGCTCACCACCGCGCGCTTGTAATGTTTGAATATCTTGACGTAGGTGCCGCAGCAAACTACCTACTTCGCGCACATCGGCCGTTAAAACTTGGCGCTCGTGCTGAGCTTGTTCCACTGTGCCAGGTGGATTGCACTGTGTTGAAACATCTTGGGCTAGCTCATTGATGCGCGCATGGAAGGCCGGCTCACTGAGAGGTGGGGGAGTATCATTGTTAGGCTGCAACAAAGCACAACCCGTTAATGACAGAGACAGGGCTGCCGCTACCCAAATAAAACCGTGGCGCATGGTGTGACGCATCCTTTATTCATAGGATTGAAATGATAAGGAGTCGCTATCGTACTGTCCAACTGTACTAATGACATTGTCATTCCAATTTCGTTTGGCACCTGAAAAATTAAAATTCCTTATTTAACATAATATATATTATGCGAACTAAAGGGTAATACGGTTTAGCTATTCTTAATAGCAACGTATTGTGGCTGCGCCAGCCCGAAAAATACTCTACCATTGCTATACGCTATATGATGTTTGTATGATTTATTTGGAGGCGCTTATGACCCATGCTTTGCTCATCCGAAACATCCCCACTGCTTATCGACATTGGTTCTTGGTGTTAGTGCTTCTGATGCTTGTTGGCTGTACCGGCGTTGACGTTGAGCAATACGTTGATCGCGAACCCAAGCTGGATATTGGCGAGTATTTCGCCGGTAGCACGCGTGCTTGGGGGATTGTCCAGGATTACAGTGGCGAACTACAGCGCCAATTTACCGTCGATATCGACGGTGACTATGATGGCAATGTCTTAACGTTAGACGAGTCTTTCGTTTTCGCCAATGGTGATAAAGATCACCGTGTGTGGACGTTCGAGCGTGTTGACGCACATCACTGGATTGGCCGTGCAAGCGATGTCGAAGGCGAAGTTGACGCGCGCCAATACGGCAATGCTTTCCACATGCGCTACCCGCTAGATATCGAGATCAGTGGCCGCACGATTAGTTTTACGATGGATGATTGGATGTATCTTCAGCCAGATGGGCGACTTATCAACCGTACTGCCATGCGTAAGTTTGGTGTAACGTTGGGCGAAATCACGCTGATTTTTGAGCAGAGGTAGGTATTAGATAGAAATAGGTATTAGATAGAAAACAGCCCGCATGTGATTCTGCGGGCTGATAACAGCGTAAAGCCTGTGTTTAGTAAGCCTGTGTTTAGTCCTCAGACGGTGCGTAAGAGCCATCTTCGCGGTGGATTTCATTCCCGGTAATCGGCGGCGTGAAGACACAAGCCAAGTGCATGGTTTTGTGGGCACGCAGCAGGTGATCATCGTGCTGATCGAGAATGTAAATATCGCCGGGTTTGATTGGCCAAATTTTACCGTCTGCTAAGGTTTCCACTTCGCCTTCGCCTTCGATGCAGTAAACGGATTCGTAGTGGTGCTTATAGTGAATATGGGTTTCCGTACCTTCAAAAATACGGGTAATGTGGAATGAGAAATTACCGCCGTCGTTTGCCAATACCAGACGCGTGCTATCCCAGTTGCCATTTTCTGCTTTCACTAGGCGATCTGACTGGCGAGCTTCTTCTATATTACGAACGATCATATTTTTCCCTCATTTGAAGTGGCCCTACGATTAGGCCATTCTATGCAGTTTGCATGACGTCTGCGTTTATTCGCTAATTACGGCGTTAACACTGGCTTCAAGAATATCCAAACCTTCTAACAGGTCTTCATCGGTAATCGTTAGCGGGCACAGACATTTGACGACTTCGCCGTCTTGGCCACTGGTTTCGATGATCAGGCCGCGTTCAAACGCTTTGCCCGTGATTTTATCCGCAATATCACCCGATACGACGTCGATACCTCGCATCAAACCACGACCCCGTTCTGTCGCCGGCATGCCATTATCGCTCAGCTTCGCCGCAAGCTTCTGGAAACGCTCTTCCACAATACGGGCTTTGCGCTGTACATCACGCTCGAAGGTATCATCACTCCAATACTTTTTTAGCGCCGCGGTTGCCGTTACCATCGCCAGGCTAAAACCACGGAAAGTGCCGTTATACTGACCCGGTTTCCATTGGTCCAGCTCGGGGCGCATCAGCACATGCGCGAACGGCAGACCGAAGCCAGAAAGAGATTTCGAGTTGGTAATGATGTCAGGCACGATACCGGCGTGCTCAAAACTGAAGAATTTGCCGGTACGGCCACAGCCTGCTTGAATATCATCGATGATCAATAGGATGTCGTGCGCACGGCAAATATCTTCCAAACGCTTTAACCACTCAAGACCGGATACGTTAATGCCGCCCTCGCCTTGCACGGTTTCAACGATCACGCCCGCTGGCACATCTAAACCACCGGATTTATCTTTTAGCAACTTTTCAAAGTAATCCAGCGTGTCGGTGTGCTCACCCATGTAGCCGTCAAAAGGCAAAAAGCTTGCACCCTGGGTCGGAATGCCGCCCGTGGCTTCGCGGAATTTGCGGTTACCGGTGGTGGCGAGTGCCCCCATGGTGACGCCATGGAAACCATTGGTGAAAGTGACGATATTAGGCCGGCCTTTCGCAACGCGCGCTAGGCGAATGGCCGCTTCTACCGCGTTGGTGCCTGTCGGCCCCGGTAGGTGAACTTTGTAATCCAAGCCACGCGGTTTAAAAATCAGCGTTTCCAGAGTTTCAAAGTAGTCACGCTTGGCATCTGTCCACATATCCAAGGCGTGTACGATGCCGTCGCTGGCAAGGTATTCCACCAACGCTTCTTTCATGTGCGGGTTATTGTGGCCGTAGTTAAGCGTGCCAGCGCCGGCGAGGAAGTCGATATATTCACGGCCTTCTTCATCGGTCAAGCGCGCGTTCTGCGCCTTGGTAAACACCACTGGGAAAGAGCGTGAATAGGTACGTACATTCGATTCCATGCGTTCAAGCGTCTGGGTCTGCATTAGAGACCTCCTTTGATCATTATGACAATAAAGCGTAGTGCTAAGTAATGTACTGCTAAGTAAAAAAGCGTAAAAGAAACACGGGCGGAAAAACGCTGTGTTAGATCGTATCGGTTTGAAAGGGACCGATGCGTACTAGGTTTTCCGGGTCGTGCTCTCCTCCGAGCTGTTCGGTAGAAAAGTATTCGCGGCTATTAAGCGGTGCTTGCCAGCGCGCTGCTAGGCGGCGAAACAGTCCCCACGAGGCCAAATTATCTGGCGTGATCGTGGTTTCCAGGTGGTGCACATCGCTGAGTTCAGGGCGCGACATGATCGCTTCAACTAAGCGGCGGGCTAACCCGGTGCCGCGTGCTTTCTCTCCTACGGCAACCTGCCAAAGAAAGTAGGTATCGGGCGCGTTGTCTTTGACGTAACCCGATACAAATCCCACTACTTCGCCTTCTTCATTGGTTGCCACCGCACAGGTATCCCTGAATTGCGTGGCAAGCAGTAAGTAGGCGTAGGCAGAATTCACGTCAAGCGGGGGGCATGATTTGATCAGTTCATAAATGCCCCAGCCATCGTCAGCGTTAGGCTTACGGATAAAGAGTGGGGTTTCGGCATGCCCCACAACCGCATCGGCAACGGTGGGTCGAATAAGATCCGCAGAGGGAGTAAACGGCTGTATTGGGGTGGTCATAGTTATGCTTCGCTTTTGCGATTTCGGAAGGATTATAACAGCTGCTTATGAGCAATTCAAAAATCAAATTATTTACAAACGGCTATTCTATAAATTTTTGTTATGCAACTTGAGTGCTATGAATTGGGATGGCCTTTTAAGGCGCTTTTTTTCAGTTTAGACGACTTTTCTACAATGCATCCCAATCATAAAAAAGCGGGCAAAAGCCCGCCTTGAAAGTGTCAGATACAAACGCCTTAACGACGCGCTAAGCTGCGTAGCGTGACAAACTCTTCCGCCCCCGTTGGATGAATTCCGACGGTACGATCAAAATCGACCTTAGTTAAACCGGCACGCACCGCAATGGCAATTCCCTGCATAATTTCGCCGGCCTCCTCCCCGACCATGTGGGCACCCAAAACCACGTCGGTTGCGTCATCGACCACTAGTTTCATTAACGTACGTTCTTGGCTGCCAGAGAGCGTATGTTTCATCGCGCGAAAATCGGTACGATAAACGCGAATATCCCCACGTTCGCGGGCCTGCTCTTCGGAAAGGCCCACGGTGCCGATATTGGGATGGCAGAAAACCGCGGTCGGAATCGTGGCATAATCCAGGGCTGCTGGCGAGAGCTGCTTAAAGTGGATATCAACCAACTGCATCGCTTCTGCCAGTGCAATTGGCGTAAGCTCTGGCCCGGCTATCAAATCGCCAAG
Organism: Vreelandella salicampi; assembly: GCF_013415105.1. Classification (GTDB taxonomy): domain Bacteria; phylum Pseudomonadota; class Gammaproteobacteria; order Pseudomonadales; family Halomonadaceae; genus Vreelandella; species Vreelandella salicampi. The sequence continues at coordinate 66,976 of NZ_JACCDF010000006.1, read as the reverse complement.
AGCGAGCACCGACGGGACAGCTGTTTCAAAGCGTTCGTTAACGGGGATTTTTCCCTGTTCGTCGAGATTAATCCCTAGTGTGTCTAGCCCCAGCCCTGCTACATTCGCATGGCGTCCGGTGGCGGCGAGCACAGCGTCGACTTCAAGCGTATCACCGTTGGTCAACGTGACAAGATAAGCGCCCTGGCTTGGCTCAATTTGCGCAATATTGGTGTTGAAGTGCAGGTTTACGCCTTTACGGGCCATTTCATCACGGGTGAATTCGCGCACTTCTTGATCAAACCCCCGCAAGAACAAATCGCCGCGATAAATAAGTTCGGTCTCGCTGCCTAACCCGTTAAAAATACTCGCAAACTCAACGGCAATGTAACCGCCGCCAAGGACCAAAAAACGCTCTGGAAACGTTTCAAGGTCAAACACGCGGTTGGAATCAATGGCGTGCTCACTGCCGGGAAAGTCTGGTACCCAAGGCCAGCCACCGGTCGCGACTAAAATCTTCTCGGCACTGATTTTCTGCTCACCTTCCGGGGTATGGAGTATCACGGTATGCGCGTCCACAACGCTTGCACGAGCGTTGTACAGCGTGACGCCCGCGCTTTCGAGTAAGCGCTGATAAATGCCGTTAAGGCGTTTGATTTCCCCTGTTTTGTTTTCCCGTAGAGTGGTCCAGTCAAACGTTGCCGGTCCGGGCAACTGCCAGCCAAATCCTGCGGCATCATCAAAGCTATCGTGAAAATGTGCTGCGTATGAATAGAGTTTTTTCGGCACGCAACCTACGTTGACACACGTGCCGCCAAGATAGCGATCTTCCGCGATACCGACTGATGCGCCTTCGGCCGCTGCCATACGCGCAGCACGGACGCCACCTGAGCCTGCACCTATCACAAAGAGATCGTATTCGTAGCGTGTTACATCTGTCATTCTCGGCTCCTAAGGCTGAATCTAGCTGCTGGGTATCCGGCGCGTTATTGACCTAGCACCGTGGTAAGGTTAAAACGCTTAGGTTTTCATCGATGAATTTTACGTTACAGCTGCGAGATAAGGTTATGCCCAATCCTATTGATACCCTGTTAGCCAATAACCGCGCATGGGCGGAACAAATGTGCGAACAAGATCCCGACTACTTTGCGCGACTATCACGGCAACAAAATCCCGATTACCTTTGGATTGGCTGCTCCGATAGCCGTGTGCCAGCAAACCAAATTATCGACCTGCCGCCAGGCGAAGTCTTCGTGCACCGTAACGTGGCAAACTTACTGCACCATACCGATATGAATGCTCTCTCCGTGGTTCAGTTCGCGGTGGATGTGCTGAAAGTGAAACACATCATGGTGGTGGGCCACTACGGTTGCGGGGGCGTTAAAGCGGCGGTTACCGGGGGTGAATGCGGAATTGTCGACTACTGGCTTCACTCAGTACGTGAACTCTATAATCATCATCGCGGCTCGCTCGATCATCTCACGCTGGATGAACAGATTGATCGCATGTGTGAGCTAAACGTTAAAGCGCAAGTCAACAGCCTTTGTCGCACCAAGATATTACAACGAGCCTGGCAGCGCGGCGATGAAATTGCCGTCCATGGCTGGGTTTACGGCTTAAAAGACGGTCTTGTGAAAGACCTTAACTGCACGGTGACGGGCCTTTCTCAGGTAGAAACGCTCTACCGTATTGACCGTCTACAACCGAGCAGCTAACAACGCCGCTTAGTCATCTCAATGCGTTAATCGTAGCGATATTGACGATGGCAGCCTTTACAGCTATCCCCGACTTCTGAAAGAGCTTTCGCCGCCGCGCGGTACTCCTCCGCATTGGCGGCGTCTATTAGCGTATCAATGCGCTGTTCCAAATCGTAAAACCCGTCCTCAAAGCGGCCCCACTCTTCCCAAATCTCGGGACGTGCATCGGAGCCGTGCCCATGCGTGCCGACAATATACGCCGGTATGAGATTGTCGGCACTAGCGCGCTCTTTCAGCTCTTTTAACCGTGGCGCCGCCGCTTTTGCATCGCGGTTGTTCACTAGATCAAAGCGCAGTTGACGCAATAAACTTTCAATATCTTTCAATTCTTGCTGGCGCCACATGACCGCTTCACGCTCGCTTTCAAAGCGCGTTTCGTCTACGTCTTTGGGTGCTGAGATTCCATGTGAATCAGCATAAGCGCCTGTCGTGGCGAGTGTTATTGCGGCAATAACGACAAAACCTAACAAAGATGATCTCACCAAGCAGGTAGAGCGTCTGGGAGCAAGGCCCCCAGCTTTGTATAAATCGGATACATCAAGCATTGTATCAACATACCTCTAGTGGCGGTGTTTCTTTAATGCTCAGTTGATCGGGCAGCTAATGCCGGTCCCTTTTAAGCCGCAATAGCCGCCGGGATTTTTTTCGAGATACTGCTGGTGGTAGGCTTCGGCGTAATAGAAAGTATCAAGCTGTTTGACTTCCGTCGTGATGTCGCCTCGCCTTGCGCGGGTCAGTTGCTGCTGATAGACATCGGCGCTGCGCTTAGCGCGTTCAAGCTGTGCCTTGTTGGTGGTGTAGATAGCGGAGCGGTACTGAGGGCCAATATCGTTACCCTGGCGATTCCCTTGTGTTGGATCGTGGTTCTCCCAAAAAACCTGAAGTAGGGTTTCCACGTCCGTTTGCGTAGGATCGAATACCACTAACACGACTTCAGCGTGCCCGGTACGCCCGGTGCAAACTTCTTCATACGTAGGGTTGGGCGTTTCGCCGCCAGCGTAACCGACGGCTGTGACGTGTACGCTGGGCAGCTGCCAAAAAAGGCGCTCAGCACCCCAAAAACAGCCCATACCAACCACGAGTGTTTCGTATCCTTCGGGGAACGGCGGGTGAAGTGATTCGCCATTGACCACGTGTCGTTCACTGGTGGGAATCGGTGTGCCACGCCCGGGAAGTGCGCCTGTAAAGAGTGTCATAACGTCGCTACCTGTCTAAATGAGCTGTCTAAGTGAGAAAAAACACTTAATCGAAAATGCGCGGGTTGCCTGAGATATTAAACTCATAGATGAGATCAACAGCCTGAGAAGTCCCTGACACCGCTTGCAAATAAAGGTTGCGCCAGAGCGTGTAGCGCAATGTAAGCTCGGCAATCGGGGAGAAAATCCCTACCCCGTAGCTAACGCGAATATCATCGGTGAGCTGACCCGTAAGTGCGACTTGGCTGTCGTCTCCGGCGCCGGTGGTATCTAAAGTGAGGTCATCAATACCAAAGGCTTCACCAATGGAGCCGACCGCGCCGCCGGTGCGACCAAGCGACATGCCGATGAGCGCTGTCGTCACGGCGTTATCCACTCCGCCCCCACTAGCATCCGGCGCACGACCGCGCAATAGATACGACAGCGCACGCGTCTCGTTCATCGCCGGCTCAGAGAAGATAGCAACGTCGGGCGCTTCGGCAAGCCCCGTTACACTGAGCCCGGCAATCACATCATCTTCGGTGACCTCAGGATTGCGAATCGCTTCAAAATCAAGGGTAGGCAACCCTGGTGGGCCACTGAAGAGGATTTCTCCCCGCCGAATCAATAGGTCCTGCCCAAACGCCTTAAAGCGACCATCGACTAAGTTAACGTCGCCGAAAAGCTGTAGTCCGCCACTATCTTGACGAACCTCCAATGTGCCACCTAAATTGGACTCTAAACCGTACGCCGACAACTGCATATCGCTGCCTAATGTCACCGTGAGCAGCACATCTATCGCCATGCCCTCTTGCGCCAACTCATCGGCCGCACTGGATTCTCCATTCTCTGCGCGAGCCTGCTTACGCTCTTGCGCTTCACGGTCATCACGCTCGGTGATGATGATTTCATCGCTACTAGGCCCCGTTGCCGAGCTGGGCGTGTCTCCTACCTCAAGCCGGGCCCAGGGCACGTGCACGTTACCCCGTACCTGTAACCGCGCAGGTGTTACTCGAACGCGAATATCGGGTGCCACTTCTAAACGGCCAAACTGCGGCAGCGAGATGAGTAGCGGCGCTTGCGTTGCGTTAAGATCCACACCCATGCGCCAAGGCTCGTTACTTGGCCAAACGGCATCGCCGGTAATGTTCAGGCGGCCGCGCTCAGCGCCAATAAAGCCGTCAATCGTGCCAGACGGGCCATCGAGTGCCACGTTGATTTCTCCTTCCGAGATAACCAACGGTAAGTCTGGGCCGGCGGCATTAATGCCGGAAAGTTCAAGCTGACCTTGTAAGTCAGGTTCCTCGGTGACACCGCTAATCTGAACGTTGCCATTAAGCCTGCCGGCCAAAGTATCCATGCCCACTATCATTGGGCGATACGGGGCGAGCAACACATCTTCAACCGTTAACTCGCCATCTAGCCGGCCTTCTCCTAGCGGATCCGCTATGGACAGTGAAAGCCCGACGTCGCCTGCTTCAGAAAAAGACAGTGTGCTATCAGCCTGGGCGCGCTCAGGGGTTGCGTTAACGCGGGCGTCGAGGGTTACGCGCGGAAGCTCGACGGGTTGGCCGAAGTCGTTAATGGCGGTAATCGCCAGTTCGCTCAAAAGCTGCATATCCGCCTGCCAACGCTGCCCACCGTCCTGCCATGAGGCGGCCACATCGGCGGTGGTATCACCGTCCAATGACCAGCCCTCGGGCAAAAACGGCGTGACCATTTGCATCGGGACTTCGCGTAGCGTGAGCACGGCCTCTCCCGCAGTGGGGGAAGCGCTTAGGGGCTCTTCTGAGCAAACGACACCGCCCTCCTCGCGGCGCAGACAAAACGGTGATACGTTGGCTTCGCCGCTTGCTATGCGGTAATCGATATCCAGCGCGTCTTCCAAGCGAATCGTACCGGCGTCTGAAACCACTTCTATCGGTGTGATACGGGAACGGTAGTATTTTTCTGCTTGGTTAAAGCTTCCTTCCAATGCCATTGAAGCTTGCTCAAGCAGTGAGTTCTGGGGTGCGCCTTGTGTGTCCAGGGTCAAGCGGTGTTGAGAAAGACGGCCATCGAGAGTGACCTCAGCGCGCTCAATTGCTTGGCCACCGGCGTTTATATTGGCTAGGTTAAGCGCTACATCAAAGCTTGGGTCGTCCAACCCACTGACATCGGCATTCAGGCGCAGTGTTTCAAGTCGGTTTTCTCCAAACTGCAGCGCCTCGCCATTGAGAGACGTATTTACGTTGGGGTGCGAAAAGCTGCCGCGGGCTTGAATATCGCCGGTTAAAGCCCCCGATAGTTGCGGCGCGAGGGTCGCTAACTCGCGCAGATCGATCTCGGCATCGAGCGACATATTGTCTTCACTAAGCTCGCCGCTGGCGTTTAAGCGATTATTACCTTGTGCGAAGCGAAGCTCATGAATATTCGCATTCAGTTCGCTATCGGCGTCTAACACGGCGCTTAGCGATAACGGATAATCCATCAACTCCCCATCAATGTTCAGCGCCGGAATTGACACGGCCCAGCGCGCTTGCTCTTGTCGTGCATTGATCTCAAGATTGCCGTTTAGGTCGCCGTTTAGCGATTCAACAAAGTCACCAGGATTGATGTTAGAGAGTGTCAGCGACGCTGATAGATCAAGCGGATTTAGCCAATTAATTTGCCCTTGGCTGCGAATTTCGCTGTCGTTAACGCGTAGGAAAAGTGGCGACCAAGCAAATTGACCGATGTCACCTTCACCTGTAAGCGAGAGCTGCGTCATCGGAATGGCGGGACCTGATGCTTGTGTATCCAGCGTCAATCGGTAATCGTTTAAATTACCCTCGATGGCGAGATCTAACGCTTGCAAACGGTATGGCTCCACCGGTTCGTCTTCGTCGTTAGTGGTGGCAAGCGGCCAACTGACCGTATCGCTTTGTAGATGAAGCTTAAACGGAAGCGTTGGCGCAAGCGCATCAACTTGGGCATCAAGGCTTGCCTGTAGGGCTCCCTTCGCGCGAAGTTCTGCGTTTAAATCGCTAAGCGGGCCGTTGAGATTGAGGCGCAGGTTTTGGCCACTTAGCGCCTCAAGCCCAAGCGTGTTTAACCGCTCGGATTCCAGCACGTCGACGTTAAGCTCGGCCGTCAACGGGTAGTCCTGGTGAAGCGTGACTTCCGATGTAAGCGCAACACGCGCATCGGGGGTCATGGCATTTAAGTGCGTTAGCGTAACGCGACTGCCCTCTGTGACGATGCCAACATCAAGCGTCTCGACTTGGTACTCAGTCGCGCCGGACACAGTAAACTGATTGACGTTAAATGACGGCATGCGGATGTCGAGTGGCAATTTAATAGCCGGCAGCGTGATCGGTTCTCGCTCGGCCAGCGCTTCATCGATAGGCAGCGGGGCTTCATTATTCGTTTCGCCACCTTCATCTGCTTCAGCGCGAGGCGCATGGATGGCAATGGCAGCATCGATTCCATCCGCGCTAAGCGGGGTGCCGGCATCTTGTGTTAGACGAACACCTTTGCTTGGCGGTAGATAAAGCTCTGGCTTTTCCCAGTGGGTGGGTGAAATATCGATGCCGCCTTCGGCCGCTTGGATAGCGCTATCGAAATGCTCCCAGCCGAACCTTGTACCGTTACCTAAGTGGATGGTCACGTCGTCCAGGGCCAGCGCTCTCACTGAGAGAGGAAAAGGAAAGCGTATAGCGCCACTTGGCGAACTTTCTGCTGGCGCTTCTTCGGGTTCTTGTGCTGTGTCAGCCGCCGGTAGACGGATATCGGCTTGGGCGATGCGTAGGGTGTCGATGCATAGTTTTCCCGAGAGTACGCAGTCATCTGCCCAAGCAAGCTCAAACTCACCGATAGTCACCTCGATACCTGCCGCGTCTAAAGCAAAGCCTTCAAGACGAAACGCATCGAGCAAACTGCCTTCACGATGGTCGAATTCGATCCAGTCGCGTTGCTCGGCTTGATCCAGCAGCACACCGGTGCCCCAAGGCGAAAGCGCCCAGCCCAGTAACAACATGACCAGGGATAACACCCACAGCGGTAGCACGATCACCAGCCGAATGAGGCTCCATACAAGAAGCCAGAGGCGTTTTCGGGTAGAAAGTGGGTGCCGCTTGGGCGTCGTATGAGCAACCTGGGACAAAAAAAGCCTCCTAGAATTCCGGCCCGATGGAGAAGTGCAAACGCCAAGCGTCTTCGTGGTCAAACGGGTGAGCAACATCTAAGCGAATAGGGCCAACAGGTGACACCCAGCGTACCCCTAGGCCAGCACCGGTTTTCAGTTCATTGGGGCCCCAGTCATCGAAGGCGTCGCCGCTATCCACAAATGCCGCCCCCCACCAGTTGCCGGTCACGCGGCGCTGGTACTCGATACTGGTAGCAAGAAGCTGTTGACCACCGCGCAACCGGCCTTCGTCATTGCGTGGTGAGAGGCTTTCATACGAATAACCTCGTACGCTGTTGTCGCCACCGGCAAAAAAGCGCAGCGATGGAGGAATGGGATCAAAATTGTCGGTTTCGATGGCACCGATACTGATGCCACCAATAAAGCGGTTGTTTTGCCCTAGCATGCGGATCCATTCGGTATCACCGGTAACGCGCAAAAACTGGGCATCGGAACCCCACGCGGTATCGGAGTATTCAACCGAAAACTGCTGACGGTCCCCCCAAGTAGGAAAACGCTGCTGGCGCGTACGGGTACGCGACCATTGAACCCCGGGGTAGTAAATCAACACTTTTTGGGCGTTTCCCCCCTGGGTGAAGTCATCATAGGTGGTGCGTAAGTAAACTGACTGCACCCAATCGTTATCAAATTGCCAACGCCGCGCCACCTCAACGGTCGCTCCCAGTGAGCGGGTATCGTTGTCGTCTTCGTTTTTAATCCCGTATTGCAGCTGATAGCTATCGCGCAAGGGATTTTCCATCGGTATGCGATAACGTCCTGAAAAGCGCTGCTCCGGCGCGGAAATGTATAAATCGTGGTTTAAACTGTGTCCAAAACGATTAATCCAGGGCTGTTGCCAGCCAAACTGCAAACGCGGCCCGATATCGGTGGCATAACCCACACCCACTTCAAGCTGATGGCGATCAGCAGGTTCGACACTGACATCGATGGGCAGTAATTGGTCTTCACGATGGCTTACGCTCATCACGCTTTGAAGCGCGGCACGGCTGACGTAAGAACGCTGTACTTGCTCGGGGGTTGCCTCTTGCCACCAAGTCCCTTCGCCACTAGGCGGCTGATTGACAACCAGTTCTCGTGCGCTCGCTAACCTTGGGCGAACTGCCGCAGAACGAAACCAACCGGTTTCAGACAATCGTTGATTGTACTGAGCAATAACTTCGGCACGGTAAGGCTCTCCCGTTTCAAAAGTCCGTAAGTTTTGTAAACGCTCAGGCACAATGTGACTACCGCTAATGGCCACGTCACCAAATTGATAGCGAGGGCCACTGGCGAACGTCATGTATAAGCGTGCGCTTTGCTCGTAGGGACGCACTTCCATACGTCGATCAATAAATTGCGAATCGAAATAGCCACGTTCTAACGCCAGTGCTGACAGCTGGCTACGTAGGTTATCCCAAGGCGAGTGGCGTAACACGTCGCCCTCTTGCAAAGGAAAGTTGTCGACAGCTTGAGTAAAAGGCGGATCTTCGCGTGCATCCCCTTCTAGTTGAATGTCGAGTGTTTCAATGGTGACATGCGGGCCAGGCTCTATCTCCAGCGTGGCCTCAACACTCTCTTCACCCAACGCGACACTAATAGTCGGCTCGTAATACCCATAGGGACGCATGGCTTCGGCGGCACGTTGTTTGACTTCATTTTCCAGGCGCATGCGAGTGTATTCTTCCGCTTCGAGGTTCTCTAAGTAAGCGCTAATATTTCCGCGAACCTCGTCTTCCACGCCATTGATCGTCACATCGAAGGCCATGGCTCCGGAGGAAAAACATAGCAGCGGGAAGAGTGTGACGTATTCCAGCGTATTGACTGCCCGTCCTCGGCGTTTCATTCCCATAAATCATGTCCTAGCCAATAACGTGGCATCTGTTCAACGCAGCATTTCTAGCTGAGCACTCAACGCAAGCTGCGATTGGCGTACTTGGCGAACATCGCCTTCTAGCGCCTCTAAGCGTTGCTGCCACTCTTGTTCTAGAGCATCTAACGTGTCTTTACGTTCGCGACTTTGTTCGACTAGCACCTCAATTTCTTCTGTGAGTCGTTCTTGCGCGCTATCGCTTGACTGCTCTAACGCATTGAGCGAAGCATTGATAGCGGCGAGTTGACCATCCCGTAGTTGAGACCGTTCTTGTTGCTGCTCGACTTGTTGCAGCAAAGCTTCAATAGCATCGGCCGAAACCATATCCTCGCTGGCAGGGATGAGGCTAAACAGCTCTTCCCGTGCGTTTTTCAGCGCAACGGATAGCTGCTCTTGCTCTTGAAAAAGGGTGCTCATTTGCGCTTGCACCAAGTTTAACGTTTCTTGTACATCGCTGTCATCCGCGTCTAAGCGTGCATGCATATTGGAGACTTCACCACTTACACGATTTAGCTCGCTCAAGAGACGCTCTCGCTCAAACCAAAGCCCCGCGGCTGCGGCGCCAAGTACGGCTATTATCGCTATTACAGCAAGCCACAACGGCCAAAGAGCAGGACCTTTGCGATGGCGCAGGTGCTGGGCGTTCAAACTTTGGTCAACATCAGGCACGATTCGTGTTGTTGCATCAGAATCAGACATGCGCTCTCCTTATCAAGCGGTGGGGTCAGCGCGGCGGCCAATGCCTCGATAGGTGAGGCCACAACTTGCTACGAAACTTGGGTCATAGATATTGCGACCATCCAGCACGAGCTTTGCGTTTAACAACTCGCTAAGCCGAGGCCAATCCGGGTTCCAATAGGTTTTCCATTCTGTTACTAACATTAGCGCATCCGCGCCTTCGCAAGCGAGATAGGGATCATCGCTGTCGCTGAACGTCGCTAAATCATCGCGTGATCCTACGGCATCTTCTAGCGCTGGCACGGCCGCCGGGTCATGAAGACGAACGCGCACCCCCTGCGCCCATAGTGCCTCAAGCAGCGTTAATACAGGGGCTTGATCGATGCGTGCGGTGCCCGGCTTAAAGGCCGCGCCCCAAATGGCCACGGTTTTGCCCGCCAGTTGACCGCCAAAATGAGACCATAACTTGCGGAAAAGCGTCTCTTTTTTCTGTTCGTTAATATCCATTACTTGCTCAAGCAGCGCCGAGGCCCGGCCACTTGAGAATTGCACATCCGCCAAGCGCATCAAATCACGCGAAAAATTAGGTCCGCCAAATCCACAGCCGGGGTACAAGTATTCAAAGCCGATGCGGCTATCGGCCCCCATTCCCTGTCGCACGTATTCGACATCAACCCCCAGCGTATCGGCAAGCCCGGCAATTTCATTCATATAGCTAATCCGCGTGGCTAGCATTCCGTTGATCGCCAACTTGGTCAGTTCAGCGGCGCGGCGCGGCATCACCTGAAACACTTCACTGCGACGGTTGAAAGCGCGCAGCAGCTCGCGCACCAAACGTTCGCTGGCGGCATCATCGCAGCCGAGTAGCCAATGCGAGGGGCGCGTAAAGGTTGCCCAAGCGCGCCCTTCCTCCAGCATATCCGGCAGCGAGACGCTGCGTTGAGCTGACTGCATAAGCCTCTGCAGACGTTCGGTTTCACCGACAGGAAACGTCGAATTATTCACCAGCAACAAATCAGGGTTTGTGTGTATGGCGGAATGAGAGACGAATGCTGCCGCATCGTCACGCTGAGCAGGTGATAGAGACACCCATGCAATATCGCAATGACAGAGGCTTTCCACTTCATGCACTAACGTCAGATTACCCTCCGCGAAGCTGTGCTGCAGCTGATCGAACAGGATTGGCTCACGCCGTAACCATCCAGCCTGCTCCAACGCTTCCCACGGTTGAGTCGAATGGGGAAACCAATGCACATGGTGACCTACCCAAGAAAGCGCTGCCGCTGCGGTAGCCGCGCTTAGCTCACTGCCATAAACAAAAACCCGCATGGCTACGCCTCCTGATAGCGGGCGAGCAGTGTCTTAAAATCGTCTCCGAGCGCCGGATGCCTGCAACCGTAGGCGAGTGTCGCCTCTAAATAACCCAGTGGCTGCCCGCAATCGTACGTCACCCCTTGCATACGATATGCCTCCACCCCTGATTGTTGGCGCAGTGTTTCAATGGCATCCGTCAACTGGATTTCATTGCCAGCGCCAGGCGGTGTTTCGGCGAGTAGAGAAAAGATCGACCCAGGCAGTGCATAGCGGCCAATCACGGCGAGGTTAGATGGAGCGGCTTCACGGGCAGGTTTTTCCACCACACCAGCGGTCGGCGCCGCGTGACCCGGCGCAGGTGTTTGTTCTTCCAAGGTGACAATGCCATAGCGCTCAACATGTGCCCAGTCGACCTCCTCTACCATCAGCTGGGCGGTATTGTGTTTATCAAACGCCTGCAGCATGCCGTGTAAATCATTGTACGCCGACGAATCCGCTTGATGTACCAGCACATCGGGTAACAACACGGCAAAAGGTTCGTTGTCGCCAATGACCGGGCGGGCGCATAGTACTGCATGCCCTAGCCCTAATGGCTCGCCTTGGCGCACGCTGATGATATTGACGTCGTCTGGGATAATATCGCGAATGCTCTCCAGTAGCGCATGCTTGCCTTTGGCTTCGAGGCTAGCTTCCAGCTCTGCGTGAGTATCAAAGTGGTTCTCAATGGCACTTTTGCTGCTGCTAGTGACCAAGACAATGTCGCGAATACCGGCCGCCACCGCCTCTTCTACCACGTATTGAATGACCGGGCGGTCGACAATAGTAATCATCTCTTTAGGAATGGCTTTTGACGCGGGCAAGCAGCGCGTGCCAAAGCCAGCAACAGGAAGTACAGCCTTGCGAATCATACAAAGGTCCTTTTTATGCGTTCCGACCTCGGAGTGGTTAGAATGGGCATCATACACTACACATTGGTAATCACTCACGGTGGTTACCGGTGGTTTTTTCTGCAGTTAACGTCTCGTTTTAAGACGCAGGGAGTCACGCACATGCAAGCGCCGTCTCAGGATAGCACTGCTCAAGGTTATCACGGCAATGTCGATGCGGCAGAAGTCGCCAAGTTTGAAGCCCTCGCCAGCCGCTGGTGGGATAAAGACAGCGAGTTCAAGCCGTTGCACGATATTAATCCGCTGCGACTTGACTTTATCGATGCCCGCGCGGGGCTTGCGGGCAAGCGCGTGCTGGATGTGGGCTGCGGCGGAGGCATTTTGAGCGAAGCCATGGCGCACCGCGGGGCGAATGTCACCGGCATTGACATGGGCGAAGCCCCTCTTGGCGTCGCGCGGTTGCATGCTGAAGAAAGCGGTGTCGACATCACCTATCGCCAAGTAGCCGTTGAAGCGTTCGCCGATGAGTATGCCAGCTCTTTTGACGTTGTCACCTGTATGGAAATGCTTGAGCACGTGCCCGATCCGGCTTCTGTGGTCGAAGCGTGCAGCCGCTTAGTTCGCCCTGGCGGTCATGTTTTCTTTTCAACGATCAACCGAACCCGTAAAGCCCACGCCTTTGCCATTGTTGGTGCTGAATATGTGCTTAAGCTTTTACCGCGGGGGACACACGACTATGCCAAGTTTATTCGCCCTTCGGAAATGGCGGCTTGGTGCCGCGCGTCTGGGCTAGCGGTGAGGGAGCAAACCGGGCTGACCTATAACCCGCTATTGCGTCAATACCGGCTAAATAGCTACGACGTCTCGGTCAATTACATGATGCACTGTCGCAAATCGGAGGCGTGATGTCTGATGTAATTAACGATGTCATGCTTGGCACTCTTCCCGCACGTGCCTTACTGTTTGATTTGGACGGCACATTAGTCGATACCGCGCCGGACTTAGCCAATGCAACCAACGCCCTGCGTGCCCAGCACGGATTGGCGCCTTTGCCCTTTGCCACTATTCGCAGGCAGGTCTCAAATGGCGGTAGCGCCTTGGTCACGTTGGCGCTGGGCTTTGACGTCGATCACCCGCATCACGGCGCTGCCAGAACGTTTTTACTTAACGCCTACGAGCAGGCTATAGCGACCCACAGCCGCGTTTTTTCGCCCCTCGATACATGGCTTAACCGCTGGCAGCGAAACAGCGGCTTATGGGGCATTGTGACCAACAAACCACGTCGCTACACCGAGCCGCTTTTGAAAGCGCTCGCTTTAGAGCCTGGGGCCCTTCTTTGTGCCGATGATTTAAGCGTCAAAAAACCGTCACCCGAACCGTTATGGGAAGCGGCGCGACGCCTAAACATCGCACCTCACGAGTGCTGGTATGTGGGAGATCACCTACGTGATATGCAGGCTGCCAAAGCGGCGGGAATGACCGCTGTGGCAGTAGGATATGGCTACATTAGCGAAGAGGACGATTACCGTCAGTGGCCGGCTGACGTCTGGTTTAGTGACTGCGCTGCGCTAGTGGCTGCTCTACCCTCGATGGAATCTTCACTGCGTCAGAGTGACTCCCCACGTTAGCGGGGTGGTTGGGCGTCCCATTTTTGACCGCTTACCCCGCAGCTATCAGGCCCCATTAGCCACAAATAGGTGGGCATAATCTCTTCTGGGGTGCGAAGCGTCGCGGGGTCTTCCCCGGGAAAAGCGCTGCGGCGCATTTGGGTGCGGGTAGCACCTGGATTGAGGGTGTTAATGCGCAGGTTTTGTTGGTTATCCACTTCATCGGCCAGCACTTCCATAAAACCTTCCGTCGCACATTTGGAAACCGCGTAGGCGCCCCAATAAGCGCGCCCTTTACGCCCTACGCTGGATGAAGTGAAAATAACCGAGGCATCCTCCGACTGCTGCAAAAGCGGTAGCAATGCTTGAGTCATCCAAATAGGGCCATTGATATTCACCTGCATCACTTGGTTCCAAAGCTCAGGGTTGTACTGCTCAAACGGGGTAATGCGGCCCAACATACCGGCGTTGTGAAGAATCCCATCTAAGTGGCCAAACTCGCTATCGAGCGTTTGCGCCATCTCGTGAAAATCTTTGAGCGTGGCACCTTCGAAATTGAGCGGAAAAATAGCCGGTTGCGGGCCTCCCGCCGCCTCAATCTCATCGTACACACGCTCAAGTTTCGCAATCGTACGGCCAAGCAAAATTACCGTTGCTCCATGTTGAGCATAGGTCAACGCTGCCGCTCGGCCGATGCCATCGCCTGCCCCGGTGACCAAAATAATGCGATCTTTAAGTAAATCAGGCGTGGGCTGATAGTCGATTTTGCAGCTCATAGCGTTGTTTGGATCCTTCGTTTTCATCAATTCGCGGATTGGCGTAAGAAGTCGCTAGCAAGTCCTGCTGCACTGCTTTGCGGATACTCTTCGGTTACGCGGGTAAGGAGTTCACGACTATCGTCTGTTTCGCCTTGGCGGGCTTTCAAGAGGCCAAGCTTATATAGCGCATCAGGAACCTTTCGGCTGTCGCTATGCTCATTAATCACACGGTCGAATGCTTCTTCCGCGTGGGCAAGCGCATCATTTGCCGCATAAAGCTCGCCCAGCCAGTAGTAACCGTTGGGCGTTAGCGATGAGTCAGGGTATTGGTCGACAAAGCTTTCAAAGGCAGTGACAGCCTCATCAAAGCGACGCGCTTGGACGTGAGAAAAGGCATTTTCATAGGCTTTTTGCACCTCTTCGCTGACCGAGTTGCTACCGCTTTGGGCAGCTGGGCCTACCTGGTCTACTTCTTCTGCGGCTTCGGGTTCCAAGCTTGATTCGGAGGCAGGTGGCGCGGTGTCTGCCTCTTCTTCAGCTGTTGCAGACGCGTCATCGCGTTCTAGACGTGCAAGGCGATCATCTAGGTCAATATAGCGTTGCTGGCTTTGGCGACTCACTTGTTCAAACTCGTGGCGTAACTCTTCAAGCTGACCGCGAAGCTGCTGAATTTCGCGTTGATGCTCTTGCACCTGGTTAAAAAGGACCAGGCTTCCACCACTTGTTGGCTGCGTTTGCGTTTGCTGATAGAAGCTATCAGAGGATGAGGAAAGGTCCTCCACTATTGGCTGTTGTGCCAAGGCAGTGAGAGGCACCGTCAACAATGAGGCCGTAAGCCCTAGAGTAAAACACTTCAGCAGCGAGAGGCGTGAGTAGTTGGCCGTCCTCGTATGCTTATCGCATGTCAGGCTGAAATTCATCATGTCTCCTGACGCCATCTGTTTAAACCCCGCTGCCACCAGCGGGGGTTGTGGCGTCCATAAAACGGTTATGTTGGCTCAGTAGCTAAATACCACACGACGGTTTCTTGCGTAAGCATCTTCACTCTGTCCACGTGCTTCTGGGCGCTCTTCTCCGTAGCTAACAACGCTCATTTGGCTATTGGAAACACCCTGGATATTGAGGAAACGCTGTACCGCATTGGCACGACGCTCGCCTAGCGCCAAGTTATATTCACGCGTTCCGCGCTCATCGGTGTGGCCCTGAAGCACGACCGTCGCCTCCGGATTGGCACGTAAGTAGCGAGCATGGGCCATAACGACCGACTCGTACTCACTTTTGATCGTATCGCGGTTAAAATCGAAGTAAATCGTACGCACATCAGGTATGCGCGAATCGGCTTGCTGACTGGTACGTGTGCCGCTTCCCGTTGTAGAGCCGTATTGGCCGCCACTTCCTGCACCGCGGCTTTCAGCCCCACTTCCTGTAGTGCTGCCCGTTTGAGAGCCCGTTGACTCTCCACCCCGGGTTCCACCTGTGCTCGAGCAACCAGCGATTACAACAATCGAGAAAGCAACGGCTAATGCACGCGCCATTGGTTTAATTTGCATCATTCTACTCCTAATTTAAAAACGGTGACCATGCGGGTTCGCGTATATCACCTTGTGCTGCAGGCAGCCTGAATGAAGAACGCCCATCGGCGGAAACAGCACTCAACACACCATTGCCGCCTTGTTGGGTTGCGAAGATTACCATGGTGCCGTTAGGGGCAACACTAGGTGATTCATCGCGGGTCGATTCGCTTAATACCACCAAGCGGTCATTGTCCAAATCTTGGCGAGCGACTTGATAACCTCGATCAGAGCGGTGAATCAAAAAGATGTCATCGCCATCAGGAGAGAAGCGCCCACGTGCGTTATAGTTGCCGGTGTAAGTTAGCCGTTGGGTCTCGCCGTTTCTCAACGTGTAACGGTAAATTTGTGGTCCACCGCTTCGGTCCGACGTAAATAGCAGACTACGTCCATCGGGTGCCCAGTCGGGCTCAGTGTCGATACTGCTGCTGTTGGTTAGGCGCTCAAGCGAGCGGTTAGCCACGTTCATGAGATAAATTTCCGGCTGGCCGTCTTTGGATAGCGACATGGCCAAGCGGCGACCATCAGGTGACCAAGCCGGAGCGCTATTGATGCCATCAAAGGAGGTTAGCTGAACCCTTTTCCCGGTAGACACTTCTTGTACATAGATAGCCGATTGCTCGGTTTCAAACGAAACGTACGCAAGCTTGCGGCCATCGGGCGACCACGAAGGGGAAAGAATGGGGTTATCGGAACTGAGCACTTCCTGGCTATTACGTCCATCCGCATCCGCCACGTAGAGGCCAAATTGCATATTGTCGCCGACACCCTGCGCGGTCACATAAGCGATCCGCGTCGAAAACGCCCCTCGAATGTCGGTAATCGCCTCAAAAATCTGGTCACTTAAGCGGTGGGCAGCACCGCGTAAGTTATTTTCCCCACTGCGGATACTTTCAGACAGCATCCGGCGCTGGCCGCTAATATCCATCAGCTCAGCGTTAATGCGGTAGCCTGATTCGCTGGTTTCTATGTTACCAACGACCAAATAGCGAACGTCCAGCGAGCGCCAAGTGCCAAATTGAACATCCTCGGCCTTGTTAGGGCGCTCAAACATGGCATCGCGCTCGAGTGGAGCAAAGTAGCCACTGCGCTCTAAGTTATTGTGAACGATTTGCGCTACATCTTCGGGCAATCCTTCACTTCCGGCAAAGGGAACAACGGCGATCGGTAGTGCACGATCACTACCACGAGTGATTTCAATAGTAAGGTTAGCGCTGGCGACATTACTAAAAAGTAAGAAACTACTTATGAGCAGTAGCAATGCCCCCATTCTCACATGACGTAAGGTTTGCATCAGCGAACATCCCCCGGAGTAAATCGCAAATTAAATTGGCGTAAGTTACGTTGCTGTTCTGATGATAGCTCACGCAACTCGGTAAAGGGTGCTGCATGCTCGACCGCCTGGATGGCCGAGCGGTCGAAGGCGCTATCGCCGCTTGATGTTGCGACCGAGGTGGCAAGCACTTCACCGGATGGCCCTAATCGAACTTGAACAGTCGCACTCATTGTATCACTTGCCCCTCCCGGGATAAGCCACGCCTGCTCTACCGCGCGACGTACGATGGAGATAAAACTATTGGCTGCTTGCTCTGCCTGTCGTGCATTAGCCGCAGCTTCTGCTTGCCCTTCTAGCCGTCGTTGCCGTTCGGTTTCAGCGGCTTCTTGCGCTTGGCGAGCTTGTTCCTCTTCGCGACGACGCTGTTCTTCGGCCTCTTGTGCTTGGCGAGCCTGTTCTTCCTCGCGGCGACGCTGTTCTTCGGTCTCTTGCGCTTGGCGAGCCTGTTCTTCTTTGCGCCGACGCTGCGCCTCGGCTTCTTGCTCTTGACGCGCCAACTCTTCACGACGGCGTTGTTCTTCAGCTTGTTGCTCGGCACGTTCGGCTTCTCGCGCGGCAGCCTCTAACGCTTGGCGCTCTGCTTCCTCGGCGCGCCTTTGTGCTTGCGCTTCAGCCTCGGCACGCGCTTGTTCAAGCGCTTGGGTGTCTCGATCCGCAGCGAGTTCTTCGGCCTGATCGATAACCGCCTCTTCTAGCGGCCGTGATGGCGGTGCCGGTGCTTCTTGCGGTGGCGGTTCCGGCGGCGATTGCGATGACGCGCTCATCGCGGCTTGATCATCATTTACTTGCTGCGCCTGGTTGGTATACGTTTCAGTACTCACCAAGGTAGCGTGCACGATAGAAGACGATTCGGGTTCCGCGTCTTTGCCTTCAAGGTTAATCACGCTAAACATGACGACGACAGCATGCACCAGTACAGCGAGAATGGCCGGCCAAACGTAACCGACCTCTTGTTTATCCCGTAAAAAAAAAGCCACAAGGCGTCCCCTGCGTTTACTCATCTTGCGGCGGCTCGGAAATGAGGCCTAAGTTGGCCACACCCGCGCGCTGCAGCGTGCTCATCAACGTGACGACTTGGCCGTAGGCAATCTGGCGGTCGCCTCGCACCATCACCGGCGTGTCAGGGCGGCGATCAAGAATCACCGTGACGCGCTCAGCGAGGTCATCCAGCGCCACGGCTGTCGTGTCGTCGCCCAGGCTGATGTGATAGTTACCCTCGCGGTCGACGGATACCAGTATAGGGTCACTATCTTCCGGGTTTTCGATCGGTTCAGACGTTACCTGCGGCAAATCCACCTGAACCCCTTGAGTGAGCATGGGCGCGGTAATCATAAAAATCACCAGCAACACCAACATCACGTCGATAAAAGGCACTACATTAATTTCCGCCATAGGCCGGCTTTGCCCACCGCGATGAAAAGGCCCTTGCATACAGTGACTCCCTTAGCTTGACGTGGTGTCACGCCCTTGCAGATTACGGTGCAAAATGGCGTAAAACTCTTCGGCAAAGTCTTCATATTTACCCAGTAATCGACCGGCACTGTTAGAAAGACGGTTATAGAAAATAACGGCAGGAATCGCAGCAAAAAGCCCCATTGCTGTGGCAATCAGCGCTTCAGCGATCCAGGGGGCAACCGTCGCCAAAGTGGCTTGTTGCGCCATGGAGATCGATTGAAATGACCCCATAATTCCCCATACCGTGCCAAATAGGCCAATGTAAGGGCTGGCGGATGCAACCGTGGCAAGAAACACTAAATGTTGGTTAAGGCGGTCTTCTTCGCGTGACCAAGCGACACGCATACTGCGTTGAACCCCTTCAAGGACCGTATCCGACTGACGCGTTTTGGCCGCTAAACGGTGGAACTCACGAAATCCGGACTGAAAAACACGCTCTGCTCCTTGGCGCGCGTCATCGGCAGGAATATCACGGTAGAGATCATTTAGGTCAACGCCTGACCAAAACGTCTCTTCAAATTGGTCATAGGCTTTTTTCGCGCGATGCAGGGCAAAGCTACGCTGAAAAATGACCACCCATGACAGCAGAGATCCCAGCACAAGTAGCAGCATCACTAGCTGGACAACCGTACTGGCACTCATAATCAGATGGGGAATCGACATGCTGTTTTCGTTCACGAGTGTCCTCTTTATCTGGGGTTAGTTAAATAATGTCATAATGGAAGGCGGCCAAGCTTTGGGTCTTAAGCGCTTGGCATCCAAACACGCTATCTCGACTGTGGCATTGCACAACAGTTCCCCATGGCGGGTCGCCTGTTGCTCAAAGAGCATCCGGCAACGCCCTATCTCGGTCACCTCGGCGGTAACGTTAAGCGTATCATCAAGCCTAGCCGGTTTGGCATAGTGGCACGCCAAGCGATATACCACTAGCTGCGTCCCTTCATTGAGTAGTACTTGTTGATTGAAGCCTTGCTGTCTTAACCACTCACTACGGGCGCGCTCCATAAACTTCAGGTAGTTAACGTAGTAGACAATTCCCCCCGCGTCTGTGTCTTCCATATAAACGCGGATGGGCATCGTAACAACATGACTCATGGCCTGATTTCCCCTGCGCTGCCGGGCGCATACTCGTGCGGCACACGGCTAAAGTGTGCCCACGCCTGCCGGGTTACCACGCGCCCACGCGGGGTACGCATCATTAAGCCCTGCTGAATCAAATACGGCTCAATCACATCTTCGATGGTATCGCGCTCTTCGCCAATCGCCGCCGAGAGAGAGTCAACGCCGACCGGGCCGCCGTCAAACTTATCCATCATGGCCAGTAACAGCCGACGGTCCATATGATCGAGACCATGATGGTCGACGTTGAGCATATTCAACGCCGCATCGGCTATATCGATATCGACATAGCCGCTGCCTTTGATGTCAGCGTAATCACGCACGCGCCGGAGCAAGCGGTTGGCAATTCGCGGCGTACCGCGCGAGCGTTTGGCGATTTCAGCGGCACCGTCAGTACTGGTATTGACGTTTAATAGACTCGCCGAGCGAGTAACAATCGCGCTAAGCTCCTCAATATTATAAAACTCCAAGCGCTGCACAATACCAAAACGGTCACGTAGCGGGGAGGTCAACAGCCCGGCACGGGTCGTGGCGCCGACCAGTGTAAAGCGCGGCAAGTCTAATTTAATTGAACGCGCCGCCGGGCCTTCGCCAATCATAATATCGAGCTGAAAGTCCTCCATCGCTGGGTAGAGCACTTCTTCTACCACAGGTGACAGCCGGTGGATTTCGTCAATGAATAGCACATCGCCGGGCTCTAAATTGGTCAGCATCGCGGCAAGGTCGCCAGCACGCTCAAGGACGGGCCCTGAGGTGGATTTTAAGCCGACGCCCATCTCGGTGGCGATAATATTGGCCAGCGTTGTTTTCCCGAGCCCCGGTGGGCCAAATACCAGCGTGTGATCGAGGCTCTCTTCGCGCAGCCGGGCAGCACCGATGAAAATATCCATCTGCTCGCGCATGCGTGGCTGGCCGATATAGTCGCAAAGACGCTTGGGACGAATCGCATGATCCATCCTGACTTCACCCTGCTCCGGCGCGGCGGCAATCAAGCGATCTTGTTCGATCATGGGGCTCCTTAGAGTATATAGCCGGGCTAGCTGCTTAAGCGTTGCGTCAGCGCGGCTTTTATAAGCGCTTCAGCAGGCTGCTTGGGATCAAGACCTGAAAGCATTTTGGCTGATTCAGCAGGCTTGTAGCCCAAGCTAATCAACGCCGCTTCAGCATCTGCCACGCTGTCACGCTGGCCTTGCGCTGTCGCCGCCTCTAGCGGTAGCGTTGCGTCTGAGGCGTTTTCCCACTCTGGGAAGCGGTCGCGCATCTCGATGATCAGCCGCTCAGCCGTCTTTTTGCCCACACCCGGAAGGCGAGTCAACGCTTTGCTATCATCATCGCGTACGCAGCGCATAAAGGCATCTTCATCCATGCCTGAGAGAATCGCGAGCGCTAATTTGGGGCCAACCCCGTTGACCTTGATCAACGCGCGAAACAACGCGCGCTCGTGCTCGCGGGTAAATCCATAAAGAAGATGCGCGTCATCACGTATCGTCAAATGGGTATACAGTGAAATGGTTTCACCCGCGGCAGGCAATGCCACCAGCGTATTCATTGACGTTTCTAGCTCATATCCCACACCATGCACGTCGATGACAATCAAGGGTGGATGTTTTTCCAACAACTGACCGGTAAGGCGTCCAATCATAGATGACCTTTCATGATAACGGGCTCTTTATGGTAAATAGGCAAACGCCTACGCAAAGTGTGTTTACTATAAAGGCACTCTGTACAAGTGACTAGGTATGAGCATCCCATTTTACCCCATACCGAGATGCACTAGAGACGCCAACGGCCGGTTTTACGTCGTGGACGTTGGGACGCCGCATCAACGGCAAGACCACTGCGGACATACCCGTCTGTCAGTGCAATCGCGAGGGCATCGGCAGCATCGGCCTGGGGCGTAGCTGAAAGACGCAAAATCGCGGTGACCATGTGCTGCACCTGCGTTTTATCCGCGCCTCCCTGCCCTGTCACTGCCTGTTTAATTTGGCGTGGCGAATATTCGTTAACCGCAAACCCTAGATTCGCCATACAGACAAGCGCAGCACCGCGTGCTTGACCGAGCTTCAGCGCCGAGTCCGGGTTTTTGGCCATAAACACACGTTCTATCGCCACGTACGTCGGGCGGTGTAGCCCCACCACTTCACCGAGACCGGCATAAATTTGCGCGAGTCGTTGCTCAAGCGCTACATCGGTAGTGCGAATACAGCCACTGGCAACATAGCTGGGTTTGCCTTGATGAATATCAATGACACCAAAACCGGTAATGCGTGAACCAGGATCAATGCCAAGGATACGCGTCGTTATATCGAGCGGCGGCTCAGGCATCGGCTATATCCTAAGAATAGACGCTTAAAAAAACACCGGCGCCCTAAGGCGCCGGTGCCGTGTTGACCTACAGTAGCAATGGCGACTACCTCAGAGGGGGTTACTCCCCTGCGGTTTCCGCTTTGGCTTTTTGGCGCAGACGGATATTGAGATCTTTTAGCTGCTCGGCGCTAACTTCACCAGGCGCATCGGTCATTAAACAAGCGGCGCTCTGCGTTTTCGGGAAGGCAATTACTTCACGAATGGTGTTCGCACCAACCATCAGCATCACCAAGCGATCCAGACCGAAGGCCAAACCACCATGGGGCGGCGCGCCGTATTGCAGTGCGTCGAGCAAGAAGCCAAATTTCTCGCGCGCTTCCTCTTCGCCAATACCCAGAATTTCAAATACGGTGCTCTGCATGGCCTGGTCGTGAATACGGATAGAACCACCACCCAGCTCAGTGCCATTCAACACCATATCGTAGGCGCGAGAGAGCGCCCCAGCCGGGTTCGCCTGGAGCTCTTCAGGAGTGCACGCCGGCGCGGTGAACGGGTGGTGTAGCGGGCTTAAGCGGCCGTTGTCGTCGGCTTCAAACATCGGGAAGTCGATGACCCACAGCGGCGACCAAGCTTGAGTATAAAGATTTAAGTCTGCACCCAACTTAACGCGTAGCGCGCCGATGGCTTCATTGACGATGCGGGCTTTATCGGCCCCAAAGAAAATAATGTCGCCATCTTTGGCATCAACGCGGTCGAGAAGCTCTTCAACTACGTTTTCCATAAATTTAACGATGGGTGACTGCAGACCCTCGAGCCCCTTGGCGCGCTCGTTGACCTTGATCCATGCCAAGCCCTTCGCGCCGTAAATGCCCACAAACTTGGTGTACTCATCAATCTCTTTACGCGAAAGCGTCGCGCCACCCGGCACTTTCAGCGCGGCTACACGGCCATCTTCCGCGCTAGCGGGGCCTGAAAACACCTTGAAGTCGACTTGTTGCATTAAATCGTCAACGTCGGTCAATTCCAGCGGAATGCGTAGGTCAGGTTTATCAGAGCCGTAACGTTGCATGGCGTCGTGCCATGTCATCTGCGGGAATATCGGCAGCTCAACGTCGAGCACGTCTTTAAACAGCTGGCGAATCATCAACTCGGTGATCGCCATGATGTCGTTCTCTTCAACGAACGACGCTTCGATGTCGATCTGCGTGAACTCCGGCTGGCGGTCAGCGCGCAGGTCTTCGTCGCGAAAGCACTTGGCAATCTGGTAGTAGCGGTCGAAACCCGCCACCATTAAGAGCTGCTTAAAAAGCTGCGGCGACTGCGGTAGCGCAAAGAAGTTGCCTGCGTGAGTACGGCTCGGTACAAGGTAGTCACGCGCCCCTTCAGGCGTTGCCCGGGTGAGGACTGGCGTCTCAATGTCTAAGAAGCCTTGGTTCTCCAAAAAGGCACGCACGTTGTGCGAAATGCGCGAACGCACGCGTAGCTTCTCGATCATGTCCGGGCGGCGCAAGTCGATGTAGCGATGCTTCAAACGTACTTCTTCGCCGACTTTGCCATGCTCATCGAGCTGGAACGGCGGTGTCGCGGCAGTGTTCAGTACTTCTACGTCTTTGGCCAAGACTTCGATCATGCCGGTTGGCATGTTGGGGTTTTGTGTCCCTTCCGGGCGCAGACGAACGCGGCCTGTAATGCGAAGCACATACTCACCACGGGCGCGATCAGCATTGGCGAACGCCTCGGCAGTGTCTGGGTCAACCACGAACTGTGCAATGCCGTCGCGATCGCGCATATCGAGGAAGATAACGCCGCCGTGATCCCGGCGACGGTGTACCCATCCGCAAACGGTAACCGTTTGATCCACCAACGTTTCGTTTAGCTGGCCGCAATAATGGCTGCGCATGTCAAATCCTGTTCTGTGTTGTGGCAAAGTAGGGGTAACGTAACGGTAAACCGTGAAATATACGGCTAGCGAGAACTATCCGACATCAAGCGGCAGCGCCGTCGGCTTTTTTGGTGCTGCTTTGCGTTGTTTCACTCTTTGAAGGCGAGGTGCCCTCTTTAGCACTATCCGCTGCCAAGTTCTTTTTGCTACCCGTCTTGAAATCGGTTTCATACCAACCGCCGCCAGCAAGGCGAAAACCCGCCGCTGAAATAAGACGCGAAAGTGTATCACGTTCGCAAACGGGACAATCCGTTAGCGGGTCAGCGCTGATTTTCTGCAGTTTTTCTAGACGATGGCCGCAGGCCTTGCACTCATATTCGTAGATGGGCATGTTATTGACTCCTGAAAAGCGTGGCCCAGACAGGATGTTGGCAAGCGCATTCGCTGCCGGGCTGCTATATGCGGCCAAATCGGGGAAATTCCAAGACGGCGGTTGGTAAAGCGGGCGTATTATACCCTTTTGTAGCCCCTAGCGAGCAAGTCGCTACCGCATAAATACTGTCACTTGATAACACATCACTTAATAACACTGCAGGAGAGAAGGAAATGCCAAACGCCGTGATGTTAGATGCAGAGAGCCTAGGACCAAACATTGACCTCACAACGATTCATGAACAGGTGGATCATTTAACCGTATACGGTCAGAGCAGCACAACCGAGGCGCGCGAACGCTTGGCAGACGCTGAGATTGCGATTGTCAATAAAGTGGTGCTCGATGCTAAGACGCTATCCGCGCTGCCCAAGCTAAGCCTTATCTGTGTGCTAGCAACAGGGCTTAACAACATCGATTTGGAGGCGGCCCAAGCGCAGGGTATTACGGTAAAAAACGTTTCTGCTTACGGCACTGCCAGCGTATCGCAGCACACCTTGATGCTGATGCTGGCACTCGCTAATCGCTTACCCCTTTACCAGCGCGCACTCGCCGCTGGTAAATGGCAACAGAGCGATTTTTTCTGCCTTCAGGATTATCCGACCCTTCAGCTTGCGGGCAAAAACTTAGTGATGGTCGGCCAGGGTGAGCTTGGCAGCGAAGTCGCACGCCTAGCGGAAGCTTTCGGAATGAAAGTCACCTTTGCGGCGCGGCCGGGTAACGAAGATAACGATAAGCGCCCTTCTTTGGATGACCTGCTGTCAAGCGCCGATATTGTAAGCCTCCACTGCCCGCTCAACGAGGCAACACGCCACCTGATCAATCAGGAGCGCTTAAATCGTGCTAAATCCTCGTTGCTGTTAATAAACTGCGCGCGCGGCGGCATTATCGATGAAGAGGCTGCGCTAACAGCACTCAGGAATGACAAACTGGGTGGGTTGGGCGTGGATGTTTTGCCTAGCGAGCCACCCCGCGACGGGCACGCGCTGCTGGAAGCACTAGGTGAAGGTGAGGCACTGAACCTTATCGTTACGCCTCACAACGCCTGGATTACCCCGGAAGCGCGGCAAAATATTGTCAAGCTAACGGCTGACAACATTCGCGCTTGGCATTCAGCGTAATGCTTTAATAGGTAGAAAACGTATCCGGCGCATGGGCTTGTTCCAATACCTCAAACTCCACGTGGGTCACATGCGCCTTTTCTGGCCCTTGCCATAACCACTCTGAGAGCGTTTTCACAGCCTCTTGTGAACCACACATCAACACTTCAACGCGCCCATCAGGGAGGTTTTTGGCATACCCAGTAATTCCCAATTTAAGCGCCTGCTCTTGGGTTGATCCGCGATACCAAACGCCTTGAACCTTGCCTGTTACCCACGCTTTGGTGCAGCACATCGACATATCAGTCTCCTCAAATGATGCGTTTACACTTATTTCGCTATTGGCCTTTCATCGACCAACTCTCGCCTAACGATAACAGCGCTATTACGCGGTACCAATACACGCCCGCGCCGGATTAAAAGAGAGCGGGTAAAAGCGGCGCCGAACAAAAGAATAAGTGATGAATAATACACCCACAGTAAAATCATCACGACTGAACCTGCGGCGCCATACGTTGAAGCGGTCGCTGTGTAGGCGAGATAGATCGCAATAAGACTGCGACCAATGGTAAAAAGTACCGCGGTGACCACCGCGCCAATGAAGACATCTTGCCAGCGCAAAATAACATCGGGTAATACTTTGAAAATGGTGGCAAAGAGCAGCACCACAACGCCTAAGGAAATCAGCGATTCAACGCTAGCGGCTAACATTCCGGTATACGGCAACAGCTCGTCCGCTGCCTGCAAAATGGCGCGGATCATCACACCGGCAACCAGCGATACCAGCAGAATAAAACCAATCGAGAGCACAACCGTAAGCGATAACAGCCGGTTTTTGACAAAAATCCAGGCACTATTAGCCGTGGGACGTGCGGTAACACCAAAAATGGTATTCAGCGAAAACTGCATTTGGGCAAAGACGGTGGTCGCGCCTACGATCAAGGCGCTAACCCCTAATACCGAGGGCAATACCCCCGCTTCTTCAATGCGTGACTGTGCCACGGCTTGCTCGACGGCGACAGCCGCGTCCACGCCCAAGGTTCCTTGCAATTGGCTAACGATTTGTCCGTGAGCGGCCTCTTCACCCATCACCACGCCGATGACGGTCACTGCAATAATAATCGTGGGTGCGAGAGAGAAAAGCGTATAAAACGCCAGCGACCCCGCATAGCTGAAAGCGTTACATTCCAACCATAGCTTTATGGCATCTTTTACGACATTGCCCCAAAACGTCACAGTACGTTTGACCATCAGTTGCGTCCCTGTCCTTCGGTGAATAAGTCATAGCATACCGAACCTTACGCGGGATGACAGTTGAACGACTGATTGCGTCACTCGCCTTAACTGCCATAATGGCGA
This sequence comes from Vreelandella salicampi, assembly GCF_013415105.1. GTDB lineage: Bacteria > Pseudomonadota > Gammaproteobacteria > Pseudomonadales > Halomonadaceae > Vreelandella > Vreelandella salicampi. The sequence continues at coordinate 40,248 of NZ_JACCDF010000006.1, read as the reverse complement.
CCGTTTTACCGCTAATCGCCACGCGTCCTTCTTACAGGAGCCTCTCATGCCCTTAGAACATCCAGCCACTCAGGCTCATGGCGCTCCGTCATACGACTTTGATTGCCTGGTGTTTATTGGCCGTTTTCAGCCGCCGCATCTCGGTCATTTAGCGGTCATCCGCGAGGCGCTTAGACAAGCTCGGCAAGTCATCGTGCTCGTCGGCTCTGCCTGGCAGGCACGCTCGTTGCGTAATCCTTGGCAGTTTGATGAACGTCAGGCAATGATTCGCTCGGGCTTTGATGACGAAGAAAATCGGCGTCTGGAGATCACGCCTTTATTGGACGCGCTATATAACGATGATGTCTGGGTGCGCGATGTTCAGCGCCGTGTCCGTGACTTAACCGCGCTCGACAACGCCAAGCTACCGCGTATTGGCTTGATAGGCGCGAGTCGCGGACAATCAAGCTACTATTTATCGCTTTTTCCGCAGTGGGAATCGGTTAGCGTACCGTTAGTCGAGGGGATTTCAGCTAGCCAAATCCGCGAGCGGCTATTTCGCTCGCAAGTTGCTACCAATGACTATTTGAGTACCGGCGCCTACCACGATTTGCCCCCTGGCGTGGTTGAACGGGTGAGCCAGTTTTGCCAAGGCGATGCGTATGATCAGTTACTCGAGGAGCAGCGCCTGCTTGATCAATACCGTCAAGCGTGGTCACAAGCACCCTATCCGCCCATTTTTGTTACCGTGAATGCCGTTGTTGTGCAGTCCGGCCATGTGCTTTTAGTGAGGCGGACCGCCGCCCCGGGGAAAGGTCTTTATGCGTTGCCCGGCGGCTTTATTAACCCACACGAACGGCTGCTCGACGCCTGCCTGCGTGAGCTTCGCGAGCGTATTCGCCTTAAAGTGCCAGAGCCGGTACTTAAAGGTTCATTACGTGGGCAGCGCCTGTTTGACGAACCGCACCGTAGCTGGCGTGGGCGAACGTTAGCCGAGGCTTTTTATTTTGCCCTTCGCCCCGACCAACAATTACCTAGGCTAAAACCGGTCAAAGGCGGCGACCACGCCCGTTGGGTCGCGTTGGCCGATCTCGAGCCGGATAGCCTTTTTGAGGATCACTTTTTTATCATTCAGAATTTTTTGGGGTTACCAACCGACTTTGGCAGCACAAGCTAACGGGCTTTACCCTAAAAAAGACCTTATATTTGGAGAAAGATCTTGTGCTTGAAAATAAGACCTTACGCTTGAAGAAAGTCTCTTGGTAATTTCATCATTTGCCGCCATAGACGCTCAACGCCCGGTTTGTGAACCAGAGAGCAGCGGTATAGGCGAATTTCTAGCGGGATATCCCAACTTTCATTACCGGCACGAACGAGCTGACCGTTTTTGAGCTCCTCACGGATGCAGAAATCCGGAATCCAAGCGACCCCCACGCCTTGAAGTACCATGCCTTTAAGGCCTTCTGCCATGGCGGTTTCGTATATAGTGCGCAAGCGCATCCGTAGAGGGTCGTTTTTGAGCAACATACGCACGCTACGCCCTAAAAAAGCACCTTGTGTGTAGGCGAGATAAGGAATAGAACTTTCACTCTGCAGTGTGTGGCGCGGCTTACCCTGCTCATCGGGCAGTGTTACAGGCAGCATTTTGACCTTACCGATGGAAAATGAGGGGAATACTTCCGCATCAAGCTGCATCGTGGCAAAAGGATCGTAATATGCGAGCATTAAGTCGCAATTTCCTTCGCGCAGCACATGGATGGCTTCGCCAACATTCATGGCAATTAGCCGAGTGGGAAGCTCCCCTAACCCTTTTTGCAGCCGAGAAATCCACGGAGGGAAAAAACTCAACGCCAAAGAATGGGCAGCTACAATATCCAAGGCTTCATTGGCAATTGAAAGCCCGCGCAGGTGGCTAAGGGACTCGTTGAGCTGTTCAACGAGATTGCGCGCAGTCACCAGAAACAGCTGCCCTTCTGAGGTCAGCCCGACTGGGGTCGTCGAACGGTCGACTAGCGTGACGTCAATGGCCTGCTCCAGCGCGCGAATTCGCCGACTAAAAGCTGGCTGAGTCACATGGCGCTGACGCGCCGAAGCAGAAAAACTGCGTGTATTGGCTAGGGCGACAAAATCTTCTAACCATTTGGTTTCTAAATTCACCCTAGGCTCCTATTAAGCGAACTTGATGTATACATGTCACGGTTATTGGATGGGAGACGTTAAATATGCAGCCCGAGAAATGACTTTTTTCCATAAAGGGCGCTGCTGAATTTCATCCAGAGAAACACGTCGACACTGGGAAAAATCTTTTTCCAACATGAGACGCACTTCTGCTGCAAAGTCAGGACTGGGAATAAAGGCGGTGATTTCAAAGTTTAACCGGAAAGAACGGTTATCCAGATTGACGGTCCCCACTGAGGCAGCCCCATTGTCTATCAAGATGACTTTTTGGTGTAGAAACCCAGGAAGATAACGGTATATTTTTACCCCCGCTCGAAGCATATCAGGTAAAAATGAAAACGCAGATAAAAATACCAGCAAGTGGTCCGGCCGCTCGGGAATCATTACGCGGACATCCACGCCTCGCATAGCGGCTAGTCGGAGTGCATCTTGTACCCCCTGATCGGGCACAAAATAAGGGCTTGTCACCCATAAGCGCTCTTGCGCGCTATGAATCATGTTTTGTACTAAAAGGCTTGCCGTGTCTAACCGATCTGCGGGACCTGAGGGCACAACAATGACGTGATGGTTTGTCGAGGACTTTGTTTCAGGCTGCCAGTTAAGGTTAATAACTTCTCCTGTTGCCCAGTGCCAATCCTCCCAGAACGCCTCTTGTAAACCCATCACACTGGGTCCTGCCAGTTTTAGATGCGTATCTCGCCAGGCACCGTGGCGAGGATGCTCACCCAAATACTCGACTCCCACGTTAAAACCGCCTACCCAGCCCTCTTTCCCATCCATTACGGCTATTTTGCGGTGGTTACGAAAGTTCAACTGAAAGCGGTGTTTAAACCCACGCGACGAGCGAAATGCGCTAACCTCTACGCCCGCTGATTCCATATCGTGCAAATAGCCGTCATTAAGCTTGCGGCTTCCAACCTCATCATAAAGAAAATAGACCCTCACCCCACGGCTAGCCGCTTCCAGCAATCGCTGCTGCAACTTACGACCGAGTTCGTCATCGCGCACAATAAAAAACTGCAGCAGGATATACGTCTCAGCGCGGTCGATACCTGAAAACAAGCTTTTAAACGTATTTTCGCCATCGATTAAAAGATTAGCCTGATTGCCTTGGGTCAACGGCATCATGGCGAGCTGCTCTACGGCATGCGTATCTGCATTGGCAGTTACAACATAGAAAGGCATCATATTTGCCCGATAACGGGCCAGTACGCGGCGCAACACGCTATCACGCTCACCTCTGGCGGAAACGTAGCCATAAAACCGTGGCCGTCCCAAAAACCAGTAGGCCGGTAATGCGACATACGGAAAGGTAAGCAGCGAAATTATCCAGGCTACCGCGCCCTGCGATGTGCGACTCGACATCAGCGCCATCACCGCTGACACCATACCGAGCACGTGTATGAGCGCAAGGCCGGTTCCCCATAACCAGGAGGTCATGTTAACTCCAGCACAGTAACCACGCTAAAAAAAGCGTGAAAGTTCAAACGAATAGTGTACCAGCTTATTCACCTTGTTAATGCGCAATCCCTGATATAGCGTTTTAGTTTTAGCGTAAACAAAAGCCCCGCAATGCGGGGCCAGAGCCGTTAAGGTGTCAATCATTGTCTAGCTAGTACACAACAAAGCATGAAAGCGAGTTGAATCAGGCTTTCTCAGCGATGATCTCTTTCCACTTTGCCGGACCCGTTTGATGCACGGAGGTGCCTTGAGTATCCACGGCGACTGTCACTGGCATATCTTCGACTTCAAATTCGTAGATTGCTTCCATACCCAGGTCTTCAAAGCCGGCTACGCGCGACTTTTTAATTGCTTGTGCGACCAGATACGCGGAACCGCCGACGGCCATCAAATACACGGCTTCGTTATCACGAATTGCGTCAATTGCTGCTTGCCCACGTTCAGCTTTTCCAACCATGCCCAAAAGCCCGGTCTCTTCCAGCATCGTGCGGGTGAATTTATCCATCCTTGTAGCCGTTGTTGGGCCTGCTGGGCCAACGACTTCATCACCAATAGGATCTACCGGGCCAACGTAGTAAATAAAGCGGCCTTTGAGATCCACCGGTAACGGCTCACCCTTGGCGATCATATCGACCATGCGCTTGTGAGCCGCATCGCGGCCAGTTAATAGCTTACCGTTAAGCAGCAGCGTATCGCCCGGCTGCCACGTTTTCACCTCTTCCGGGGTGACAGTATCTAGGTTCACACGCTTGACGTCATCGCCCATTTCTCGAGTGATTTCCGGCCAATCTTCAAGCTTGGGTGGCTTAAGCGCAGCTGGGCCAGACCCATCAAGCGTGAAATGCGCGTGACGTGTAGCGGCGCAGTTAGGAATAATCGCCACGGGCTTATTGGCCGCATGCGTGGGAAAATCCTTAACTTTAATATCCAGCACTGTGGTCAACCCTCCGAGACCCTGCGCGCCAATCCCTGATTTGTTGACCTTGTCGAAAATTTCCAGTCTCAGTTCCTCGGCGCGGTTTTGAGGGCCGCGAGCTTGCAGGTCCTGAATATCAATCGGGTCCAGTAGCGCTTCTTTGGCGATTTCCATTGCCTTTTCTGCGGTCCCGCCGATACCAATGCCCAGCATACCGGGCGGACACCAGCCCGCACCCATCTTGGGTAGCTGCTCCATCACCCAGTCAACCACGCTATCGGAAGGATTGAGCATGGCAAACTTAGACTTCGCCTCGCTGCCGCCGCCCTTCGCCGCGACGTAAATCTCAACGTTATCCCCCGGCACAATTTTGTGATGAATGATCGCCGGCGTGTTGTCCTTAGTGTTTTGGCGCTTGCCATCTGGATCGGCTAACACCGAGGCGCGCAAGATGTTGTCTGGCAGTTGATAAGCACGACGCACCCCTTCGTTGATCATATCGTCAAGGCTCATATCGGCGTCCCACTGCACGTTCATACCAACGTGGGCAAATACCGTGACAATGCCGGTATCTTGGCAGATTGGGCGATGGCCGGTGGCACACATGCGCGAGTTGATCAGAATCTGGGCGATGGCGTCCTTCGCCGCGGGGTTCTCCTCGCGCTCATACGCCGCCGCCATGGCATCGATAAAATCTTTGGGGTGGTAGTAAGAAATATACTGCAGCGCATCGGCAACGCTTTGTGTCACGTCATCCTGGCGAATCACGGTCATGGAGAAGCAGCTCCTAGTTTTATCGTCTGGATGCGATGCTCAGACTCCGGCATCGCATTAGCCGGCAGTTATTATAGCGTATTGTGCTGCGCTTCGGCATCGCACGGTCGATGCTGTATTTGTGCTTTGGTTTAATAAGCATCGGGAGATAACGGTATAAATACATGACTGTTACGTTGGCTGCTGGCAGCACGGGCAGAAATAAAGCCGTCGCGATCCTACTGTCATTCGCTCAATCAGTGTGGCACAGCGATGACATGGTAGGCCTTCACGCGCAAACACGGCAAAACGCCACTGGCGGCGCGCTTCGCCTTGATCTTTGGCTTTTTTTATCCATGCCGCGGTGTTGGTTACGCCGGCTTGGTGATACGCTTGCCAGGTCACCTCCACAATATGTCGCGCCAATCGTTGGTTTTGTGCATCGCTCACATCATACGGTCGGAGCTTAGGGTGTAGCCCCGCAAAAAATAGGATTTCACTGCGCAGGTAGTTACCCAACCCAGCGACAAACCCCTGATCAAGCAAGAGCCCGCCTACCCCCCGGCGATGAAATCCAGGTAGCACCAGCCGCTCGGCTAAGGTGTCGATGTTAACCGGCTGACTCAACACATCTGGCCCTAAGCGGGCTAAAAAGGGGTGCTGATACAGTGAATCAGCGTCCCACATGCTGATATCCGATGCGCTATACAAACTTGCCGCCCTACCCTGCACGACCAATCGCACACGTAGCGAGCGGCGTGTCACGGGTTCCGTCGTTGCACAGTGACATTTCCACACGCCATACAGTTGATTGTGGGAATACAGGACGCGTTGATCGGTAAAGCGAACCAGCATCGCCTTACCTCGCGTATCTACTTTGAATATTGATTCACCGATCAGCGAAGCGGTATGGGGCTTAAGTTCATCAAAGGCAAACCAAGCGTCTTCAATCGGACCACCCAGAAGCTGTTTCTCGATGCGATCCGCCGCACGGCGAATTTCAGGACCTTCCGGCATCGATTACCCTAGCGCCAGCTGCTTTTCTTTCAGAGAGTGAACTTTATCGCGCAACCGCGCCGCTTCTTCAAACTCTAAATTTTGCGCGGCTTCAAACATAGCATCTTCCAGTTTGTTGATGGCCGCTGCCACGTCATCTGGGTGCATGCTATTGGGTTCGTACACTGCATCCGACTCGGCGACTTTGCGTTCACTGCCCCGACGGCGGTTAGTCTTCTTCGCGCCCGGCGCTTGCCCAGCTTCCATGATATCCGCCACGGAACGAGTCACTGTGGTCGGGGTGATACCGTGCTTCTCGTTGTGCTCCATCTGCTTGGTACGGCGGCGTTCGGTCTCGTCGATGGCTTTGCGCATAGAGTCCGTCACGCGGTCGCCGTATAGAATCGCCTTCCCGTTGGCGTTACGTGCGGCGCGGCCAATGGTCTGAATCAGCGAGCGCTCAGCGCGCAAAAAGCCCTCTTTATCCGCATCAAGAATCGCCACTAACGAAACTTCAGGGATATCCAGCCCCTCGCGCAGCAAGTTGATGCCGACAAGCACGTCAAATTTGCCCAAACGCAGATCACGGATAATTTCCACCCGCTCGACGGTATCAATATCCGAGTGCAGGTAACGCACGCGGATATCGTGCTCGTCAAAGTATTCGGTTAAATCTTCGGCCATGCGCTTGGTCAAAACCGTCACCAAAACCCGCTCACCGACCTCGGTACGCAAGCGAATCTCAGAAAGCAGGTCATCCACTTGTGTGCTCGCCGGACGCACTTCAATTTCCGGATCAAGAAGCCCCGTTGGGCGCACTACCTGTTCAACAACTTGCCCGGCGTGCTCCGCTTCATAGGGCCCTGGGGTGGCCGAGACAAAAATTGTCTGTGGGCTAATGGCTTCCCACTCTTCAAACTTCATCGGGCGGTTATCCAACGCAGAAGGTAGACGGAACCCGTACTCCACCAATGTCTCTTTACGTGAACGGTCGCCCTTATACATCCCCCCGACTTGGGGCACGCTGACGTGTGACTCATCGATGAACAGCAACGCATCATCAGGTAAGTAATCGAAGAATGTCGGCGGCGCCTCACCGGGATTGCGTCCTGAAAGATAGCGCGAGTAGTTCTCGATGCCGTTGCAATAGCCTAGTTCCAACATCATCTCGATGTCATAGAGCGTGCGTTGTTCCAAGCGCTGCGCTTCTACCAAGCGCTCATGCTTACGCAGCCACTCAAGGCGCTCTTTGAGTTCGCCTTTGATATCGTCAATCGCCGCTAAAATTGTTTCTCGCGGGGTGACGTAGTGCGATTTGGGATAGATCGTCATACGCGGCACTTGGCCTCGTACATCGCCGGTGAGCGGATCAAAGAGGCGAATGGAGTCGATCTCATCGTCGAATAGCTCAACCCGTACCGCTTCGTCTTCTGCATCGGCCGGAAAAATATCGATGACGTCGCCACGCACTCGGTAGGTGCCGCGCCTGAAATCCATATCATTACGGGTATACTGAAGCTCCGCCAAACGACGCAAAAAAGCACGCTGATCGATTAGCTCACCGCGAGTGAAGTGCAGGCGCATTTTCAGGTATTGATCCGGATCACCCAGACCATAAATCGCTGACACCGAGACCACAATCAGCGCGTCGCGCCGCTCCAGCAATGCCTTGGTGGCAGAAAGGCGCATCTGCTCAATATGGTCGTTGATCGACGCATCTTTCTCGATAAACGTATCCGATGAGGGAACATATGCTTCCGGCTGGTAGTAATCGTAATAAGAGACGAAATATTCCACTGCGTTATCGGGGAAAAACGCCTTAAACTCCCCATAAAGTTGCGCCGCCAGGGTTTTGTTGGGCGCCATCACGATGGTCGGACGCTGCAATGTCTCAACCACGTTGGCCATGGTGAAGGTTTTGCCTGAACCGGTAACGCCTAAGAGCGTTTGATGCGCGAGTCCCGCTTCCAATCCATTTACCAGCTTGGTAATAGCGGTTGGCTGGTCACCCGCTGGCTCAAACTTTGACTGTAAGCGAAACGTCTTGCTCATCAAGGCACCTTAGTCGGTAAAGAAATCGCTGGTAAGGAAAAGCTGCGTGGAATCATTAACCACCAACTGAGCGCGTCGTCACTTCCACCGTCGCCTCGGTCATCAAGCGATGAATGGGGCAACGATGGCTAATCTCTTCCAACCGCGCGCATTGCTCAGGGTCATCGATACCGTGAAACTCGAGCGTCACCTCAAGCTTATAGAGACCTTTTCGCTCCTGACTATCGTCGCGTTTTACCGTCGCGGTGATGCCTTCTAGCGGCCATTGTTTACGCTGAGCATACATTTTTGACGTAATCGCTTTGCACGCGCCAAGCGACAAATCGAAGTAGTCATGTGGGTCGGGCGCGCTCTCTTCGCCACCATACGCTTTGGGAACATCGGCGTAGAGATCGTCAAAACCTGAGACCTCAATACGATGGCGAAAAATGCGGTTGCGTTCGCTGATAACGGTGATCATCTTTTCCATTACGACACTTTAACCTTCAGTTTTAATGCATTTACGGCTTTTATTAGCACATCGCGCTTAACACGTCCTTCCACTTCCGCGCCATAGCGGCCAACTTCAGCACTCTCTACCCCATCCACCATCATTAGCGCCGTGGTGATTTGGTTAACCTGTTCGGCAGTTTCGACGCCTTTAAAACTTAATGACTGCTGCTGCGCCATGCGCCTCTCCTAATGCCCAATAGCCTTGTGCAAAATCGATACAGTCAGCGAGTCTAGCATGCCAAAGGCCGCTTGCAATTAAGCTCTCTCGACCCAACATGTTAGTATCAATATCTATTCTCAACTAAACGCCCACCGACTTGCCGAGGAGTTTGTGTAACATGTCCACACCGATGGTGTTAGCCTCGACAGCCCGCATTACACACCTAGCGTGCGTAGATGTGAAAGGTGAAGATGCTGAAAAGTTCCTTCAAGGCCAAACCAGCGCCCATGTCGCCCTGTCCAACGGGCACTTTGCCCCACTGACCTGCTTTTGCACCCCGAAAGGACGTATGCTTGCCAACGCGCAACTATTGCGTCTAAGCGACAACCACTTTCGCCTGGTGCTATCTAACACGCTGCTGGAACCGCTAATCGCGCACTTAAAAAAGTTTGCTGCTTTTTATCGCGCTGAGCTCAGTGCGCCCGGTGATGTAACGCTATTGGGTGCAGCAACTGACGACGCCTCCGTTATCGCTGATACGCTCAATCTTTCTCTGCCGAAGGCCTCATGGCAACACCAAAGCGATGATCAGGGTAATAGCGCCCTTTGTTATCCGGATGGTGTGGAAGACGAAACGTCTGATCGCTGGCTGTTTGTTCTTACCGATTCAGCAGCCGAGCACTTTCAAGCAGACGCCGAACCGCACCATTGGCAGCTTTCCGATATCCGCCGAGGCTTGGCTTGGTTAGAGGCTGATCAGCAGGATAAGTATCTGCCGCAAATGCTTAACTGGGAGGCGCTGGGCGGCATCAGCTTCAAAAAAGGCTGCTACACGGGCCAGGAAGTCGTCGCCCGCGCGCACTTTCGCGGGCAGGTCAAAAAGCGGCTGGCACGAGGTGTTATCAAAGGGAGTAAATCATTAGAGCATGGCGCCAGCATCACCAATGCTGCGGAAAAAACGGTGGGTGAAGTCGTTACCAGTGCGGTTAATGACCACGGTCAAGTTGAGATACTTGCCATCATCAATACCAAGGCATTGGAAGAGGACGGCGAGCTGACACTTGAAAAACAACCACTGGCGCTATGCGAGCTGCCTTACCGCATTGAACGCTTAGACCCGGAGCAGCTTTCACAAACGGTGCCCTCTCAATAACTTTGGGCGACGGGTTAAGAGAACGACGAACTAAGAGAGCGGCGGTTCAAGTGGCAGCGTAAACAATTGCGTTGCCGTTTTAGTGCTGGCGTTCGCTATCGCGGCGTTAGATTGCTCGCGTAGCGCTGCCACGTGGCGGCATACCGTAGCCACATTAGCAGGCTCATTGCGCTTACCTTGCTGCCCGCAAAGCGGCATATCCGGACTATCGGTTTCCAGTACAAAAGCATCACCTGGCAGTGATTTGATGGCACGCTGTAACCGCTTCGCTCGCGGGTAGGTTGCCGCTCCCCCAAGCCCTAACACAAAGCCCAGATCGATAAATGCCTTTGCCTGTTCGGGTGAGCCGGAAAAGGCGTGAATCAAACCGCCAGCGGGGAGTTTGAGCTGGCGCAAGCGCTTGGCTACCTGGTCGTTAGCTTGTACACAATGAATAATCACGGGCAGCTTGCGTGATTTAGCTAAGCGAAGCTGCGCATTGAAAAACTGCCACTGTGGCTCCCAGGTATCGCTAAAGCGTGCGTCAATACCGCACTCTCCGATAGCAATGATCTGGGTGTTCTCATCCAGCATCGATTCAAGTGCATCAATGTCTTTCTCCTGATGCGCTTGAATAAAATAGGGATGTAGCCCCAGGCCAATACTCACCTCGTCACGCTGCCCAAGCGCTAGCACATTTTTCCAGCGTGAGCGCATCGTCCCCGGCACGACAAAATGCTGAACGCCCTCACCCTTTGCCCGCACGAAGACTGCCTCGCGGTCAGCGTCAAAATCGGAAAAATCCAGATGGCAATGGGCGTCGACCAGCATAGGAAGTGATTAGTGCTCGCGTGTGGGCTGGAAGCGAATATCCGGCCAGCGCTCTTGCGTCATCTGAAGGTTCACCCGCGTCGGCGCGATATAGGTTAAATAACCACCACCATCGATCGCCAGATTGGCGCTCGCTTTTCGCTTAAACTCTTCCAACATTTTGGCATCTTCGCAGTAAACCCAGCGGGCTGTGTTAACGTTCACGGCTTCGTAAACGCAATCTACCTTGTACTCTTCTTTCAGCCGGTGGGCGACCACATCAAACTGCAAGGTACCCACGGCGCCGAGAATCAGATCGTTATTATCCAGCGGCATGAACACCTGAGTCGCCCCCTCTTCTGAGAGCTGCTGCAAGCCTTTTTGCAGTGCTTTCATCTTCAACGGATCTTTCAACCGTACGCGCTTAAACAGCTCCGGCGCAAAGTGAGGAATACCGGTGAAGCGCATGTCTTCACCCTGAGTGAAGGTGTCGCCAATTTGGATCGTGCCGTGGTTGTGCAGGCCAATAATATCGCCCGGCCAGGCTTCTTCCACCTGAGAGCGATCCGACGCCATAAAGGTGAGCGCGTCGGCAATTTTGACATCTTTACCAATCCGCACGTGACGCATCTTCATATTCTTGTCGTACTTACCCGAGCAGACACGCAAGAAAGCAATACGGTCGCGATGATTCGGGTCCATATTGGCCTGAATCTTGAAAACGAAACCAGTAAATCGCTCGTCTTCTGCCGGCACCTCGCGGGTATCGGTCTCCCGTGGCTGCGGCGCCGGGGCGTACTCGACAAAGCCGTCGAGCATTTCGCGTACGCCAAAGTTACCCATCGCAGTACCAAAGTAGACCGGTGTCAGCTCACCCCGGCGATACGACTCCAAATCGAACTCATGCGATGCGCCGCGTACCAGCTCCACTTCCATGCGCAGCTCTTCGGCCTGATCTTCGCCGAGCACTTCATCTACCTCAGGGTTGTCCAAGCCTTCGATGCGCTTGTCATCAGGAATACGGCTGCCCTGGCCTTGAGTGTAGAGATGAATAGTGTCGTTATAGAGATGGTAAACGCCCCTGAAATGGCGCCCCATACCAATCGGCCACGTCATTGGCGCGCACTGGATATTAAGTACCGTTTCGACCTCGTCCATCACCTCAATCGGGTCGCGAATATCACGATCCATTTTATTGATAAAGGTAAGAATAGGAGTCGTGCGCAGGCGACACACTTCCATCAGTTTGATGGTGCGGCCCTCAACACCTTTGGCCCCGTCGATAACCATCAGTGCGGAATCCACCGCCGTGAGGGTACGGTAAGTGTCCTCAGAGAAGTCTTCGTGCCCCGGCGTGTCGAGCAGGTTAACGATACGTCCAGCGTAAGGGAACTGCATCACAGAGGTCGTCACCGAGATCCCCCGCTCCTGCTCCATTTTCATCCAATCGGAGGTCGCATGGCGATCATTACGCTTACTCTTCACCGAGCCCGCCATTTGAATGGCATTCCCGAACAGTAGCATTTTCTCGGTAATGGTCGTTTTACCTGCATCGGGGTGCGAAATGATCGCGAAGGTTCTTCTGAGCCCGGCTTCTTGGGCGACTTTAGCGTCGGACATTAGACTCTCTGGCGGGTAAATTAGGTCAATAAGAAAGTATTATCTAACGCGTATTCTAACGCAAAGCGCCAGCTATATCAGCTGGCGCTTTGCGTGCTTGCGTTAAGGTTTAGTAGACCTAGGCGTAAGTATTAACCTGAGTACCCAAGTTACCTTCAGACGCAAGGTTCGAGCCTTGATCTGATCCCGTACCTGCCGTCGCAGATTCCATCAGGGCAGACACTTGCTGTTCTTGATTATCCAGCGCTTCCCTAAACACCTGCATTTGCGCTTGCTGGGCAGTTTGCGCTTGGTTCATATAGAGAGAAGTGCTTACCGCATTGCTGACAGAAGCATCCATTGCTGCCTCCTTTTCTGTACAATAAATGTATTAGTTACATTAGCAGAGCTAGCATGTATGCGCAAAAGCTTTGCCACCACTTTTAGAAACGGTTTGCTTTAAAGGGTGCCATATCAATAGCGGTTGGTTGCCCTTCCATCATATCCGCCAGCAACTGCCCCGTCGCCGGCCCCAAAGTAAAGCCTTGGTGCCCATGCCCAAACGCGAGCCATAAGCCTTTATGCTGCGGCGCTGGGCTGATCACCGGCTTCATGTCGGGTAGGCAAGGACGCGCCCCTTTCCAGGGCACATCGTCACGTCGTTCACCCAGCGGGAACAATCCACGCGCTGCTTTTTCTGCGGAGGCAAGCTGCGATACATGTGCCGGTGCCTCTAAATCTTCCAACTCTGCCCCGGTGGTCAGGCGAATACCGGCCCGCATAGGCGCCAACAGATAGCCAACGTCTGCATCCATGACCCAATGATTGAGATGGGCTTTCCCTTGGCTACCGTAGTGCATGTGGTAGCCACGTTTAACAAAAGTGGGAAAGTGATATCCCAGCGGCTTAAGCCAACGCCCTGACCATGGCCCAAGTGCGATAACGAGATCATCCGCTTGAAGCGTCTCGTTTTCGGTCTGCACGTCCCATATTGCATCATCGCCCTGAGATAAATCCCTTACCTCACTTTGTAGTACGTGCCCGCCGCTCACCTTGAATGCCTCTGCATAGGCGGCCACCAAGGCGCCGGGGTCGGCTACCGTCCAAGGGTCAAGCCAGTGAATCGCCCCAACGATGTCGTCACTGATATCCGGCTCTTTCACGGCAAGCGAGGTACGATCAAGGTACTGATACGCCACACCAAAACGTTCTTTGTTTTCTGCAGCCTCTTTTAGGCGTTTATCCAAGCTCGATTGAGAGCGAAACAGCTCCAAAAACCCCTGTTTCCTGATCAAGTGTTCAGCCCCCGCTGCCTCGATCATAGGTGCATGAGCGTCTAAGCAGAGCTGAATCAACGATGCGTACTCCGGCACGATGTGTTGATACACTTTGGGAGCTGAATTCAGCCAGTACCGTAAAAGTGGAGAAGCCGCATGAATCATACCGCCTGGGCGATAGCGGATATCCACACGACGATTGGGCAGCACGCCTAATAACGTTTTCATATCACGCGGGAACGCATAAGGGCGCACAGCTTCTCGCTGGATAATACCGGCATTGCCAAATGAGGTTTCCCTTCCCGGCTCGCGGCGGTCGACTAACGTGACTTCATGGCCACGCTTGGCCAAATGCCAAGCGATACTGACACCGATCATGCCTGCTCCTAAAACGATGCTGCGACGCGCCATAATGTGCTTCCTGTTCGTGTGACGTGGCCTACCTAACCCAAGTGTATTTATTAGCGCTAGGAATTTTCATATCTATAGAAATTAGCACCATTTTTTACGCAATTAAATAGATCAAATAACTGTATTTAATTAATAAAAAGGAAAAAATTGCTTAAAAAGCAAAAAAATCAGCCATAACGACTATTGGCGGCACGCCTTTTGCAAAATTAATAGCAACCAGCGCTTATTGTTTCAACTTTAGTTGAGCGTTGACACTGCCACGCATCAAGCAAGCGGTACTTTTTGCACTTAATTAGTGCAGCTCATGCACGCTTATGGAGAAGCTACCATGCCAGAACGACTGCTCATGGATACCTCACTCATTGATTCCCTTTGGGTGTTATGGGCCGCCGCCTTGGTCTTTGTTATGCAGGCCGGCTTTTTGTGTATCGAAGCAGGCACCACGCGCAGCAAAAACGCCATCAACGTCGCGATGAAAAATATCGCCGATTTTGCCGTCGCCATCAGCGTCTTTTGGCTAGCAGGTTTTGGGATTATGTTTGGCGCCTCTCAATCTGGCTGGTTTGGCACCTCGCACTTTGGCTGGGCGTTATCGGCTAACGAGAGCTGGCTACTCACCCTGTTTATCTTCCAAGCCATGTTTTGCGCCACGGCCGCCACCATCGTGGCAGGTGCCGTGGCGGAGCGCATGCCATTCATTGGCTATCTTTGGCTCTCTTTCTGGGTGGCCATACTGATTTATCCCTTTTTCGGTCATTGGGCATGGGGCGGTGTCGCGAGCGGCAATCCCGGTTGGCTAGAAGCCTTAGGATTTGTTGATTTTGCCGGTGCCACGGTCGTCCACAGCGTCGGCGGCTGGGTTGCCCTGGCAGCCGTGATTTTTATCGGGGCGCGTCGGGGACGCTTTCACAAAGATAAACCGCCAACCTATTTCCCGGCCGGCAATCTCCCCCTCGCCATGCTTGGCGCTTTGTTCATGATTTTAGGCTGGTTCGGTTTCAACGGTGGCAGCACGCTTGGGATCGACGCACGCATCCCTGGCATTCTGGCTAACACTATTTTAGGTGCTGTTGGCGGTATTCTATCGGCGTTACTTATCGGTTGGCGGGTACGACGTTATGCCGATGTCATGTATGCGCTTAATGGAGCCATCGCCGGCCTGGTGGCGGTAACTGCGGGGGCGCACGTCATTTCACTCGGTGCGGCTTTCTTTCTCGGGGCAGTAAGCGGCGTTCTGATGGTCTTTGCCAATGAATGGCTGCTTAAAAAGCACATTGATGATGCTGTCGGGGCCATCCCCGCCCATTTGGTGTCTGGTATCTGGGGCACTTTGGCGTTCGTGTGGTTTGCCGACCTTCCCGCACTGGGCACTGGCCTCTCTCGTAGCGCGCAATTTGGGGTGCAGCTATTTGGGGTCGTCGCCTGTGGTTTGTGGAGCTTTGGTATCGCCTGGCTGCTTTTGCGTATTACCGCCACTTTTTTACCGCTACGTGTCAGCTGGGAAGCGGAAAAAATGGGCCTCAATCTTGCCGAGCACGGCGCCACCAACGAGTTAGCACAACTACTCGCACATATGCGTCATCATGAACAACAAGGCGATGTTCAAGCGCGTATTGATGCCGACCCTTTTACCGAAGTCGGCGAAATTGCGACAAGTTATAACCGCGTGTGCGCCGCCATGGAAAGCGCTGTGGCGCATACCCGCGTGATGCTGAGAAACCTGCGTGACGGTGTGATTACCTGGCAAGCCGATGGCACGGTTACAGGGTTCAACCCAGGCGCCGAAAAGCTGTTTGATGTAAAAGCAACAGCGCTTATCGGCAAGCCCGTTACGAATATTTTGTCCGACATCACGCTTGCTCCCGGTAGCCGGGGCGAACTCAAGCTGCGTACCGCCACGCAAGAAGTTCGCTATCTTGAAATTCAGATCAGCGAAGGTGCTGATGGTTCGGCGTCGGAACACTCCGGCATGGTCAGGGACATCACGGAACAACGCTTACTTCAGGAACAGTTAAACCGTGAACGCGACCTAGCGCGTACGACACTTGCCTCCATTAACGACGGCGTTATCACAACTGATGCTAGCGGCTGCATCACCTTCATCAATGCCGAAGCCCGCCGCCTAACCGGCTGGCAGCTTGATGAAGCCCAGGGAAAACCGATTCATCAGATT
Source organism: Vreelandella salicampi (assembly GCF_013415105.1). GTDB lineage: Bacteria > Pseudomonadota > Gammaproteobacteria > Pseudomonadales > Halomonadaceae > Vreelandella > Vreelandella salicampi. Next base: position 23,859 of record NZ_JACCDF010000006.1, on the reverse strand, counting down.
TATCGCCTAGCTGACGAAGAAAGCGGCACGCACCTCGCCAACCCTGCCCGCCTAGTGCTCAATCATGGTAAATCATTACAGTCTGACACTCACTGCTTGCTGCTGAACCGCGATGAAGGTCGCACCCCCATCCAAAACAGTGCTGCCCCAATTCGCTCTCAGGAAGGTTTAACCCTCGGTGTTGTGGTGGTATTTCAAGATGTAAGCCTTACCCGCGATTTATCGGCTCAACTAACCTATCAAGCTAGTCACGATGCGCTGACGGGATTAATGAATCGCCGCGCGTTCGAAACCACATTAGCAACGCTGCTTGACGCCAACGACGGTTGCGACCACGTACTCTGCTATATCGATCTTGACCAGTTTAAAATCGTCAACGATACCTGCGGGCACTTGGCGGGAGATGAGCTTTTGCGCCAAGTCGCACAAAAGATGAAATCCCATGTGCGTGGCAGCGATACCGTCGCTCGTTTAGGCGGTGATGAATTCGCCATATTTCTACCAAACTGCCCGCTTTCCAATGCCTCCCGGATTACCGAAGCGCTGCGGAAAGAGATTGAGAGCTACCGTTTTGCTTGGCAATCTCATACCTTCAGCATTGGCACCAGTATTGGCATTGTGCCCATCGTCTCAGGCGCACCCATGTCACTCAACCAAGCGCTCCAGGCGGCCGATATCGCCTGTTATGCGGCCAAAGAATCGGGGCGTAATCGTGTGCATTGCTATGAACGTAGTGATAGCACTCTGATGGAGCGCCATGGCGAGCTACAGTGGGTACAGCGCTTACAACGTGGGTTAGATGCAGATGCTTTTCGTCTCTTTGCCCAGCCTATCGTCGCGGTCAGCGCCAATACGCCAGCTTACCATGAAATTTTGTTGCGCCTTGAAGAGAACGGGCAAATCATCAGCCCCGGTAGTTTTTTGCCTGCGGCAGAGCGCTACCATCTGATGCCAAAAATTGACCGCTGGGTAGTGAAAAACACCCTCGCCTGGTTAAGCGATTACTACCGCCAAGCAGCCCCTGATGCACTATCATGCTGGGGGATTAACCTTTCCGGCGCATCGTTATCCGATCCGGCCTTTTGCGAAGACCTGATTAAGCAGGTAACCAAGGCCAACCTCCCATCAGGCTCACTCTGCTTTGAAGTCACCGAGAGCGCCGCTATTGCACAACTCTCTCGCGTTAGCGAACTGATCATCCAACTCAAAGCATTAGGCTGTTACTTTGCTCTCGATGATTTTGGCACTGGCCTATCATCGTTTAGCTACTTAAAGCAGCTGCCGGTCGATTTTCTTAAAATAGATGGCCATTTTATCCGCCACATTCATCAAGACCCGATTGATCGTGCCATGGTGGAAGCCATTCACTCCGTGGGAAAAACACTCAATATCGCCACTATTGCTGAATTTGTCGAAACGCAAGCAACACTCGAAGTGTTGGTTGAGCTCAACATCGACTACGCACAGGGGTACTTATGGGGAAAACCGCAGCCACTAACAGCGCTTGCCCAGGCAGACATAAAAATGATGCCACGCTAAAACGTAGACACGCAAAAAACATCCAGGAAGGCAATGGATTTAAAGCAAAGAGGAAAAATAAGGGAATAACAGGAGAGAAAAGAAAGGTAATGGGGTGGATGATGGGGATCGAACCCACGACCACCGGAGCCACAATCCGGGGCTCTACCACTGAGCTACATCCACCATAACCTAGTTTTTTACAAAATGTGCTTATAAAGCGCTTTATGGGGTGGATGATGGGGATCGAACCCACGACCACCGGAGCCACAATCCGGGGCTCTACCACTGAGCTACATCCACCATAAAAGCAAATTTGAACAGGTGCGACTGGCGCGCCCAGCAGGATTCGAACCTGCAACCTACGGCTTAGAAGGCCGTTGCTCTATCCGATTGAGCTATGGGCGCACTCGCGAAATCTTGTTAGACCAAGCCTGAATAGATCGAACGCTTAACAGGAATTAATCTAAACAGATTGAAAGCACTAAACCACAACTTGGAAAAGCAAAACACCACCTTCCACGTTAGGTATGGTCGGGATGGAGGGATTCGAACCCCCGACATCCTGCTCCCAAAGCAGGCGCGCTACCAGACTGCGCTACATCCCGAATTAACAACCTAGACGTTGCCGCATGGCTCGCCTCAAGCGAGGCATATATTACGTTTTTTAATTTTAAAGTCAACCACTAATACGCGAATACATTATCTTGCTTTGCCTTACCGCCCTGGCATGCGAAAATTACATCACCAAGTGCTTTTACATCCAGGCTTTTTTTCACTGACGGGGATTGCATTAATGACCGCCCAACTCATCGATGGTAAAGCCATCGCCGCTGACGTACGCGAAACCGTGACGGCTAATATTAAAGCGCGCCTTAACACGGGCGCTCGAGCGCCGGGTTTAGCGGTTGTACTGGTGGGCGCTGATCCTGCATCTCAAATCTATGTGAACAACAAGCATCGCGCTTGCGAGAAAGCCGGCATTCACTCCTTTCAACATGAACTGCCCGCCACCACTACGCAAGAAGCGCTTGAGGCGCTGGTCGATCAACTCAATGCAGATCCGGCAGTGGATGGTATTTTGGTCCAGCTGCCGCTTCCTGATCACATGGACTCGCGCCCAATCCTAGAGCGTATTCTGCCCAGCAAAGACGTTGATGGTTTTCACCCTTACAACCTTGGCCGCCTCGCGCAACGCACGCCTGCTCTACGTCCGTGTACGCCCAAAGGCATTATGACCCTACTGGAGAAAAGCGGTTTGCCCGTGCGTGGCCTTGATGCCACGGTCATCGGTGCCTCCAACATTGTCGGACGCCCAATGGCATTAGAGCTTATGCTCGCCGGCTGCACGACAACCGTATGCCATCGCTTTACCCGCGATTTAGCCGATCACATCCAGCGCGCGGATTTGGTTGTTGTTGCTGTGGGCAAGCCCGGCATCGTCAAAGGTGAATGGATCAAACCTGGCGCAATCGTGATAGACGTGGGTATTAACCGCCAAGATGATGGCCGCTTGATTGGCGACGTCGACTTTGAAGCAGCTGCCGCACGCGCGAGCTATATCACTCCCGTCCCTGGCGGCGTTGGTCCAATGACCGTTGCCACCCTGCTGGAAAATACCCTTGAAGCCGCTGAGCAACACGACCCTTCAGGGATCACGATACAAACATAACCCTCGCGCCTTTAAAAACCAGGGGCAGGTTAGACGCAACAGATAACGGAGACGAATTTGTGAAGCGAATTGGAATCATCGGCGCCATGGCGCAAGAAGTGGCTATTCTGGCCGAACAGCTTACCAACGCTGAGCGCCACGACCATGCCGGTTTTACGTTTTATCGCGGCGAGCGCCACGGTTTGGACGTGATTATTCTGCAGTCCGGTATCGGTAAAGTAAACGCGGCGGTTGGCACGGCTGTACTACTCGAGCGCTATCAACCTGAGGCCGTGATAAACACCGGCTCAGCAGGTGGCTTTGCCATGGAATTGGCCATTGGCGATGTGATTATTTCTGACGAAGTTCGCCATCACGACGTCGATGTAACTGCCTTTGGCTATGAAATGGGCCAAGTGCCGGGCATGCCCGCGGCGTTCGCGGCAGACCCAGGGCTGCGCAATGAAGCGCGCCGCGCCGTTCAAGCGCTAAATGAAGTCAACGTCAAAGAAGGCATGATCGCTACCGGCGACAGTTTCATGGCAGACCCAGAACGCGTCGAGCGAACGCGCACGCTTTTCCCTACCATGCTCGCCGTGGAAATGGAAGCCGCCGCCATCGCCCAAACCTGTCACCTTTTCGGGTGCCCCTTTGTGGTCATCCGTGCGCTTTCTGACATTCCGGGCAGCGGTGACAACCATCTCTCTTTTGAGGAGTTTCTGGATATCGCCGCCGCGCATTCGTCAAAAATGGTCGATCAGATGTTGCGTCAGATAGGCTCAGCCTAACGCGCCGAGGGCGCCATAGGTTAGTTCACTTGCTTCCAGGCCAATGTTTCCCCTGCTTGCAACGGCACGATACGCTGACCGTCCCCATACGGGTAGCTCTCAGGTAGCTGCCAAGCCTGGCGCTCCAGCGTAATGCTATCGGCATTAGCGGACAGGCCATAAAAACGCGGGCCATTCAGGCTAGCAAAGGCTTCTAGGTGCTCAAGGGCGCCTGCTTGCTCGAACGCCGTTGCATAAAGCTCAATCGCCGCCGGTGCAGTATAGGCGCCAGCGCAGCCGCAGCTTGATTCTTTAGCACCTTGGGCGTGCGGAGCGCTGTCCGTGCCGAGGAAAAACTTAGCATTGCCCGACGTGGCCGCCTTTAGTAATGCTTGGCGGTGGCGCTCGCGCTTAAGAATCGGCAGGCAGTAATAGTGTGGACGAATGCCTCCCACCAACATCTGATTGCGGTTAAAGAGAAGATGGTGCGCTGTCATTGTCGCTGCCACATTATCCGGGGCTTGCGTGACAAACTCAGCCGCCTGCTCGGTGGTGATGTGCTCGCAAACCAGCTTTAGCGTGGGGTGACGCTCAAGAAGCGGCTTCAACACGCGCTCGATAAAGACCGCTTCACGGTCGAAAATATCAATATCGCTATCGGTCACTTCGCCATGTACCAAAAGCGGCATCCCCGCTTTAGCCATCGCCGCTATGGTGGCATCGCAGTGGCGAAGATCCGTTACGCCGGAGTCAGAGTTGGTCGTCGCGCCTGCCGGGTACAGCTTTACGGCTTTGATAACACCGCTTGCCAGGGCACGCTCGATCTCTTCAGGTGGCGTGGTATCGGTAAGATACAGCGTCATCAGCGGCTCAAAAGCACTTCCGTCTGGTAGTGCTTGCAAGATACGCTCGCGATACGCCAGCGCCTGTTCCGTGGTTGTCACCGGTGGTGTTAAATTGGGCATGATAATAGCGCGCCCCATTTGCGCGGCACTGTGCCCAACCACAGCGTTCAGCGCGTTGTCATCGCGTAGGTGAAGGTGCCAATCGTCGGGGCGCGTTAAAGTAATGGTTTCCACGTCGGTTCCTATTAGTCTGCTACAAATCAATAAACAATCGAGCGCACAGTATACCCAATCCCCGCATGGGTGAAATCGCCGCACTGATCAGCCCCACAGCGCCAGTCAATTGTCGTATCATTGTCTCATCAAACGCTCGTAAGGAAAGAAGCTTTATGCATAACGTGAGGCGCTATGCGGATGTCATCGCTAGCCTAGAGGGGCTTATGTGGCTTGCGCTGGGATGGTCCATCACCCTCTCGATCTATCAAGGCAACCCAGAGCCCACGCTCGCTGCCATACTGTTGATCGCCACGTTAGTGTTTTTCAGCTGGGTACATCGCCCTTTTCGGCTACTCATACGCCGCTACCACGTGCGCAAGCGACGTACGGATATGTGGATTCACCTACTCGGCCTGCCACTACTTCTGGCTATGTTTTTCCACATCTTGCTCGACGCCCTATTTGGCGGGGCGTGGCTACCGCCCAAAATGTTAGCGGTGAATATTCTCGCCTCTGCCGGCTGGCTCACTTTCGTTGTGACGCTGCTGGTGAAGTTTGTCATTCATAGCGTCAAAAGTGCTAAGAAAGCCTAATGCCCACCGAACTGCTATTGCCACTCTCCACACCTAACCGCAACCTGGTACGCTTGACCATCGTTCGCGGTATTACGTGGACGGGCTTCCTCATCGCGATTATTGTCGGCGTCGAGCTACTTGCCTTTGAGCTGCCCGTACTGGCCGTGGTCAGCGTTGTGATTGCCATGGGTGCACTCAATATCATCACCTGGTGGCGGTTGGGGCGGCCACGCGCGGTCGACCATAGCGAGTATCTTCTCCACCTTCTCGCGGATATCGCCGGTCTCACGCTACTGTTCTATTTTACCGGCGGGGCGACGAACCCGTTTGTCACCTATTACCTCGTACCTGTCACAATCGCCGCGGCAACGTTGCCCTGGCGGCATTCATGGATCATCGCGCTAGTGGCCATGACAGGTTATAGCCTTCTGATGTTTCACTACCACGCCATACCCCAACTAGGCCATATCAATAGCGATAGCCCCTTAAGTCTGCACGTATTGGGTATGTGGCTTAATTTTGGCCTTTCAGCTGGGCTAGTGACCTTTTTCATTTACAAGATGGCGGACGCGTTGCGACGTCGCGACCAGGCGCTTTCACGCACCCGCGAAGCGGCACTGCGAAACGAACAAGTGCTGGCGGTAGCCACTCAAGCGGCGGGAACCGCCCATGAACTCGGCACGCCGCTTTCCACTATGGCGGTGCTGCTTAACGAAATGGAAAACGAAGTCGATGCCAGCTCGCCGCTGGGAGAAGACATTGCACTTCTGCGCCGGCAAGTGGATACCTGCAAGTCTCGTTTACAGCATTTAGTTTCTCATGCCGACCGTCGGCGTATGGCGGTGCCTGAGGTGCGCGATGCGCAACAGTGGCTGGCCGAGGTAGTTCAGCGCTGGCTAGTTCTGCGCCCGGACGTTAGCCACCAGCTAGATGTCGCTGAACGTCGTGGACGCCCTTGGCTTGCGGTCGATGCGACCCTTGACCAAGCACTCACCAACTTGCTCAACAACGCCGCCGACGCGAACCCAGAGCAAATTGCCATCCGCCTTGATTGGCAGGATGATAGCGTCATCATTGATATTCGCGACCATGGGCCGGGTATTTCGCTCTCCATTGCCGATCAATTAGGCGATACTTTTGTGTCCACCAAAAGCAAAGGCATGGGTATTGGCCTATTTCTCACTCATGCAACAATCAATCGCTTAGGCGGAGGGGTGAGCCTGTATAATCACCCGGAAGGTGGGACGTTAACCGAGGTAATTTTGCCGCGCAGCTCACCCCCATCGACTTAATATTTGCAACGCCCCGCTGATGACTTACTGAGGACGCTATGCCTACCATAACGACATCGACACGAGACCAACGCCTGCTCATCATCGATGACGACGAAATGTTTTGTCATGTGTTGAGTCGGGCATTAACTCGCCGCGGCTACCAGGTGAGCGTTGCACACGATGCTGACCAGGCGCTTACGCTAGCAGCCTCAGAAATGCCCACCATGGCGACCCTGGATTTAAAGCTTGAGCAAAGCTCGGGGCTAAAGCTTTTGCCAGGCCTATTGGCTGCCTCACCCAAGTGCCGGGTAGTGGTATTGACCGGTTACTCCAGCATTGCAACGGCGGTTGAGGCGATCAAGCTAGGTGCGGTCAACTATCTGTGCAAACCAGCCGATGCCGATGATGTGCTCAATGCCTTTGAGCGGCAAGAAGGCGACCCGGATGCCGAGGTGGCAGAGAACCCACCGTCAGTCAATCGCATCACGTGGGAGCATATTCAAAAGGTCTTGCAAGAGCACGATGGCAATATTTCGGCCACAGCCCGCGCTTTAGGCATGCACCGCCGCACGCTACAACGCAAATTGCAAAAACGCCCCGTCAGACGCTAAAACCCCGCTAGTGAGCGGGGTTGCGTCGAATACTCGCCTACCAATACGTAGGGTTATTGTGCCGTCCAGCCCAAATCGATATTCCAGCTTGAGCCGGTCACCGCGCCGGCCATATCTGAGCTTAAATAGGCAACCATCTCCGCCACTTCGGCAGGGTCGATTAAGCGCTTGACCGCCGCATTTTTGAGCATGATCTTCTCAATCACTTCCTGCTCTTCCATGCCATGCATTTTGGCTTGATCAGCGATCTGATTATCCACTAGCGGCGTTTTCACATAGGCGGGGCAAATAGCATTGGCGGTAATTCCCTGCTCGCCACCTTCTAACGCGGCCGTTTTGGTAAGGCCAATCATCCCATGCTTGGCGCTGATATAAGCAGATTTACCCGGTGAGGCCACCTGCGCATGCACAGAGGCCACATTAATAATGCGTCCCCAGCCTCCCTCGCGCATGGAAGGCCAAGCGGCTTGAGAGAGAAGAAAAGGCGCAGTAAGCATCAAATCGATGATTTGACGCCATTTCTGCTCAGGAAACTCTTCAATCGGCGCCACGTGCTGAATGCCTGCGTTATTCACCAGGATATCAACTCCCCCAAAGCGCTTAACGGCCTCATCAACAGCAGCACGGCACGCATTCGGATCGGTGAGATCCGCTTTGAAAAACGCAGCGCCAGCGGCTTCCGCGATATCTTTACCTGCCGGGTTATAGTCAACGGCTAACACTTGATGGCCCAGATCACAAAACTTTTTGACCACGGCTTCACCAATGCCGCTGCTTGTCCCAGTTACCAAGGCGACACGGGGTGTTGTATTGTTCGTTGCTGTCATAAGCTGCCTCTTAATGGCTAATGCGAAAAAAGCATTGGGTGTATTTCTGTGGTTTTACTCTCTTACTGTTTTTCTCTATTACATAAGCTGCCTGGCTTACGCGCTTGGCTTCATCAAGCGCTCCATCAGTTGTTGCGCGAGCTGCGCCGCTTCTTGCATGCTTTCGATTCCACGCAAATCGTCTAAGATAATTCTCTGGTACCAGGCGACGCCTTCTAGCGGGCAATGCTGCAAGCGATAGTGCCCCGACGGCAAATGGAGTAAAAGCGTATCGGGTGGGTGCTGCAGCTTTTCTGGCTCGGGTATTGCGATTAGCGATAATGCACATGGGCTAATCAATGCTCCCACGAGCCCTTTCCCAGCTAGTGCATCATCTTGCCAACGCTGAAAGCATAGAGCATCGACGCCAAGCTTAGGATTATATTCCGGCTTTTTTTTCAACGTCTTAAGGTGAGCATCTCGATAGCGTCGTGCGCGCTCTGAAAGCGTGACGTATTCATCTGCCGTTAATGTTTGCATACCCATGGGCTCTCATCTCCCGCCTCTACCTCAACACAATGGAGGCCATAACTCAGTTTAATCACCCACGTAGCACAGTGCTATTGGAGAAAGGTTAAGGCGTGGTTCACAATACAACCTAAACAAATCGTTCTAAATAGGAGTTTTTATATGTTCGTAGTGATTTACGGTCGCCTTTCCTGCCCGTTTTGTGTCATGGCCAAGCGCCTCGCCGAACAGCTTGAAGAAAGCGGCAAAATAGACGGCGTTCGCTACATCGACATGCCCTCGGAAGGGATCACCAAAGAAGACATTGCCAAAACGGCAGGTAAAGCCATCCATACCGTCCCTCAGGTATTCGTTGATCAAGAGCACATCGGCGGCTTTACTGAATTCGAGCAGTTTGTGCGCCAACACCCTGCGCTTTCTGCTTAAAACCCGTCCAGGCGTTTACGTGCGTTGAACGCGACTTTTTTGCCTTGCCTATAATGACCCAAACCGCCATTTCTATTGGCGCTGACACGGCATATTAGGTGAGGATAATTCATGCTCTCCCCCAACGCGCACCATCGGGTGACACAGCGCGAGGCGTTCCTGCAAGAGCTGTGGCTTGATTACGTACATACGCACCCAGACATTGCGGCGTTACGCCTTTGGCCAACCGACACGCCTCCCGCCTATTTCACGCTACTCACACTCAACCATGGCGCCTATGACATAAGCCATCTCACGCCGGCGCTGACGCGTCTGGGATATGAAGCGGTGAGTCATTATGCGATGGCCGACAAAGGGCTTTTAGTCACCTTACTGGCTCCCGAAAATGGCGGAAGCTGGTTAGTCTTGGCGGAGCTACAAACCGGCACGTTATGCAAAGCCCCTCGCGATGCGCTTATCGCCCTCATGCAGCAAGCACCGACAACAGAGAGCGAAACACATACGCTTTTTCATCAGGGCCGCCCCTGGCCGATGCCAACATGGCGGCTCTACCAAACCCTCTATGAAGCGCACCCACTGGCGGCTTGGCTTTCTGTCATGGGACCACGCCTTCACCATGCGGGGTTTGATTGCCAACAGCTAGGAGTGTCACTGCCCACGCTCGACCAACAAGTGCGTGAGGCAGGATTGATCGGAGGCGACAGTTTGCAGCACGGTGTTTTTCCGGTATCGAACCTACTCGATCACCGCTTCTACCTCACCACCGCGCAAAAAACCGTGTTTGCCGAAGGCGATGAGCACCGTGTCTGTTTAGGCGGCTTGGCGCTGGTACAAAAACACGTCAGCGATGGTTACGAGCAAGTCGCCGAGCTTTTGCTGCCCCACCACACTCGCTGCGAAATGGCGTAGGTGACGCTTCTTTACCTATGTGCCACCTAGGCCACCTACGCCTGAGCCATCGCTTTTACTCTGCCGTATGCCGTAACCTTAAGACGCCTCGACAAACGTCATTTCGGGCACATGGTCGGGCACAATCAGCTTTCCGGCCGTTTTCTCGACGATCTCTTCAACGCTGACGCCCGGAGCACGCTCTTTGAGAATAAAAGCACCGTCTTTAATTTCCAGATACGCCAGATCGGTCAGCACACGATTAATGCAGCCTGCTCCCGTGAGGGGTAGGTTACACTGCTCTAAAAGCTTCGACTCACCGTGCTTAGAGGCGTGGGTCATGGTGCAAATAATATTTTCCGCCCCCGCCACGAGATCCATCGCGCCACCCATGCCTTTAATCAACTTACCAGGGATCATCCAAGAGGCAATATTGCCGTTTTGATCGATCTCAAACGCGCCTAATACCGTTAAATCAACGTGGCCACCGCGGATCATGGCAAACGATTCCGCCGAGGAGAAAATCGCCGCGCCCGGGCGGGCGGTCACGGTCTGCTTACCAGCGTTGATCATGTCCGGGTCGAGTTCGTCTTCGGTCGGGAACCGCCCCATGCCTAATAAACCATTCTCTGATTGCAGCATAACGTCCATACCATCAGGAATGTAGTTAGCTACCAACGTCGGGATACCGATACCTAGGTTCACATAAAAACCGTCTTCTAATTCGCGGGCAACGCGCTGTGCCATTTGTTCACGTGTCAAAGCCATGGTGTCTTTACCTCTTATTGTCCCAAGACGTCGTATTGTCTCAAGATGGAAATCGATTTGAGCCTGTTTACGGGTATCGCTAAGCGTTAGCTATGTACGGTGCGCTTCTCAATACGCTTTTCGAAGGTGCCTTGAATAAGACGATCCACGTAGATACCCGGCGTATGGATTTGACTCGGATCGAGCTCGCCCGGCTCAACAATCTCTTCCACCTCGACCACGGTAATTTTGCCCGCTGTGGCCGCCATCGGATTAAAGTTCTGTGCAGTGTGGTGATACATGACGTTGCCGTACCAGTCAGCTTTCCACCCTTTTACAATGGCGAAATCACCGATGATGGCTTCTTCCATAATGTGCGGACGGCCGTTAAATTCGCGCACTTCTTTGCCATCGCCAATCGGTGTGCCGTAACCTGTGGCAGTATAAAAAGCGGGGATACCGGCACCACCAGCACGCATTTTCTCTGCTAACGTGCCTTGAGGGGTAAGCACCACCTCGATTTCGTCGTTGAGCATTTGCTGCTCAAACATCGCGTTTTCGCCAACGTAGGAGGCCAGAATCTTGCGGATTTGGCGATCTTCCAGCAAAAGCCCCAAACCAAAGCCATCCACGCCGCAGTTATTAGAAACCACGGTCAAATCTTTAACGCCGCGACGCTTGATTTCCGCAATCAAATTTTCCGGGATGCCGCACAGGCCGAAACCGCCCGCAATCACGGTCATTCCGCTTTCAATACCCTGCATTGCTTCTTCGTAAGAAGCGACACGCTTATCAAATCCTGACATGGTGGTTCCTCGCTTGTTGTTGGTTGATAACATCCCATGCACTGGACGAAGATGATTCATCGTTCGCTACGCCAGCGCTTACATGATGCCAGTGTTGTGCCAGAGCATATATTTGTTAAGTTTGTTTTTTTTATCAATTTATTTTTAAATCTTATCAATATTGCTCTACCTTCACATTCTTTGCTATGCACACACTTTCCTATTAGAGCGGTAAATTCTCAGCATGACCGTAAAACAGTTACGCGCATTTCTTGCTGTAGCGCAAACCTTAAGCTTCACTCAGGCCTGCGAGCGACTGCATTTATCGCAGCCAGCCCTAAGCCTCGCCATCAAAGGGTTGGAAGAAACGCTGGGGGGCAAATTGTTGATTCGCAGTACCCGCAGCGTGCGCCTAACCCCTGAAGGGGAATCGCTTTTACCGCTAGCAAAGCACTTGTTAGCACAGTGGGATAACACCGAAGAGCGCTTGCGCCAACGTTTCACACTTCAGCTTGGGCGTCTCAGCGTCGCGGCGATGCCGTCGTTTGCCTGCAACTTATTACCCGCCGCCCTGGTACAGTTTCGCCAGCAGTACCCCAAAATCAACGTTACCGTGCACGATGTCGTCAACGAAGAAGTAACCGATATGGTGCGTTCGCGGCAGGTGGAGATGGGCATCGCCTTTGCGCCGGAAGGCACCGGTAGCCTACTATTCACGCCATTGTTTGAGGATCATTTTGTCGCTGTAGTGCCACGCTCAAGCCGCCAAGCCCAGGCCACGCAACTTTCATGGGCGGATTTACTGACCCATGATTTTATTACGCTGCAGCGGCCTTCGCTGGTGCGTCGCTTGCTAGAGCAAGCCCTTCAACAACAAGAGATTGCCTTGCCCGTGGCGTTTGAGAGCCACCAACTCTCAACGGTTGGCCGTATGGTGGCCGATGGTTTGGGCGTCAGCGCCGTGCCTTCGATGTGCATCCAACAAATGCACGAACTCGGCGCACACTGCGTACCACTCACCACGCCTGGGGTTTCGTGTCGCGTCGGTATCTTGACCCAACAAGAGCTTTCCGTCGCTGCGCAAGCCTTGCGCGATGTTCTACTCGACACGGTTCAGGCGCCAAGTCTATGACGCACCGCTGTGAAGCACGGGCAATATCCATTAGCATTTACCCTTACAACAGAACGCTATTGGGGAAGCATCAGGCATGCCAATTGTTAAGGGGCTGATCAGCGCGTTGCTGCTCATGGTGAACACATGTTTCTGGGGCGTGCCGCTGATTGTACTCACGCTGCTCAAACTGCTTGCACCGACGCAAGCGCTAAAAGACATGATGCTCAAAGGCTTAAACGCCATCGCACTGAACTGGATTGGTTTTAATCTTTGGTGGATGCGCCACTGGTTAAAACCCACGCTAAGCGCAGAAGTACCGGATACCTTAAGCCAGGATCAGTGGTGGCTGGTGATCTCCAATCACCGCAGCTGGACCGATATTTTTATGCTGTTTATGGCACTGCATCGGCGCATTCCTATGCCGCGTTTTTTTCTCAAAACCCAACTGATTTGGATCCCCATTGTGGGGCTTGCCTTTTGGGCGCTTGAATTTCCCTTTATGCGCCGCTACACCCGGGAACAGATTGAGAAAAACCCCAAACTGGCCGACATCGACCGCCGCGCCACCGAACGTATGTGCCAGCGCGCGCGACACCACCCCCTCACCATCTTTAATTTTGTCGAAGGCACACGGTTTACGCCCGCCAAGCGCGACGCCCAGCAAAGTCCCTACCAACACCTGCTGCGCCCTAAAGCGGGGGGTGTTGCGCAAGTGCTTAACCTGATGGGCGATCAACTCGATGGTATATTGGATGTCACGATCAGCTACGAAAATCCAAACCCGACCTTTTGGGGGTACTTATGCGGGCAAGAGGCCCCTGTTACCCTTACTGCACGGCGGCTGGAAGTACCCGCTTGGATGCTAGATACTCACTACCACGCGCAATCGCAGCATAAGGAACGCTTCCACGCATGGATCAACACACTGTGGCAGGAAAAAGATGCGCAGTTAGACCGCCGAACCGATCACGATTAAGCCTTAGTAAGTTCGCACCGGTCGTCATCGCGGCGGTACTGGCACTAACCGGATGTGCCGGTAAGCAGAGTCAACCTGAGCGCGTTGACCGGCCCGTTAGGCAGGCGAATTCGATCAATGGCTACTGGGTGTCCATCCAACGCGGCGATACATTGGGCAAACTCGCGCACCGCGCCGATGTGCCCCTTGAACGCTTGCAGCGCTTTAACCCCAGCGCCGACACCCGCCGCCTTGCCGTGGGGCAAAAGATTTTGATCCCCACTCAGCGGGAACGCGCACCCTCCGGTGGGCCGTACCGCTACCAAGTGCGCCCGGGCGACACTTACGCCGCCATCGCCCGTCACTTTGGTACCAATAGTCGCCACATTCAGCGCGCTAACTCAGGCGTTTCCCCAACCGAGTTACGAGTGGGCCAGTTGATTAGCGTCCCGCTTTCTAGCGCTTCTGCAACAGCAAGCGCCAGCCGCCGTTCGTCAGGCCAAGCCGCGAAAGCGCCTAGCGGTTCTGCTAGCCCCCCCACCGCAAGCTCAACATCAGGTGGTTTGCCTGCTTCCGCGCGACGCTGGCCTTGGCCATTGGACGACTATCGCATTGTGCGCCGCTTTGGTGCGGATAGCCGCGGCACCCTGCAGCCGATGTTACTGGCCACCCAGGCCGGGGCTAAAGCCAAGGCCGTCGCCGCAGGAGACGTGCGCTTCGCCGGCAGCATGCGCCAGCTTGGCCAGGTTGTGATCGTACACCATCCGGATAACTTCCAGAGCGTGTATGCATTGTGCGATACGCTTCATGTCGATGAAGGCGTGCGCGTTAAGACTGGCGACATTTTGTGCGACGTTGGCCAAAACAGCAGCAATCAACGCTACGATTTACTCTTTGATATGCGCCAAGGGGGCAAACCTATTGATCCGAGAGAGGTACTCAAATAACCCCGTATCGCAGATTACCGACGACGCTTATCCGCGATAGTAACCCGGCGCCACAAAGGGAGTTTTCGTTACCGCCATGGGCAGCTTTTTGCCGCGCACCTCAGCATAGACCTGGGTATCAACGGCTTCAAAGTCGCGCTTTACGTATCCCATGGCGACCGGTTTACCCAGACTAGGACCGAACCCACCCGACGTAACCACGCCAATCTCGTTGCCATCCGCATCGACTAACGGCGCGCCCTCCCGCACCGGCGCGCGCCCTTCTGCCACAAGCCCTACCCGCTTGCGAGCGTGATCTTTCGCCTCTACCTGATGCAAGATCAGGTTAGCCCCGGGGAAGCCACCGTCGCGCTCGCCGCCATGGCGACGCGGTTTGCTAATCGCCCAAATAAGCCCGGCTTCCACCGGCGTGGTTTGGGTGTCCATATCATGGCCATAAAGGCAAAGACCCGCTTCCAAGCGCAGAGAATCGCGCGCGCCCAAGCCAATCGCCTCGACTTCGGACTCTGCCAGCAGTCGTTTAGCGAACGTTTCCGCAGCATCCGCCGAGACGGAAATTTCAAACCCGTCTTCGCCAGTGTAGCCGCTGCGGCTTATCCAAATTTCTTCGCCCGCAAGCTCACCTTCAGCCAACGTAAAGCGCGAATGCTGCATAAATACCAGCTCGCATGCTTGCGGACATAGCCGCGCCATCACCTCGGCCGCCTTTGGCCCCTGAAGCGCGAGCAGCGCGCGGTCATCAAGATACTCAATAGAATGGGTATTGCCTAAATTCGCGCGTAGGTGGGCTAAGTCTTGCTCTTTACACGCCGCATTGACCACTAAATAGAAATGATCACCGGCATTCACGATCATCAAGTCGTCTAGAATCCCCCCTTCGGTGCTAGTAAAAAGGCCGTAGCGCTGTGCGCCTTGTGGTAGGCCCACAATATCGGCCGGAATCAACGTCTCTAGGGCTTCTGCCACGTTATCGCCGCGTACAAGAATTTGGCCCATGTGCGAAACATCAAACAATCCACACTGAGCACGGGTGTGCTCGTGCTCTTTTTTCACCCCGAGCGGGTATTGCACCGGCATCTCATAGCCAGCAAAGGGCACCATCTTGGCCCCTAGCTCAACGTGTAGGGGGGAAAGCGGTGTCTGCTTCAAGTCGCTCATGTCGTTTCCTCATTGCTAGAAAAAAGAGCAGGAAGACACTGGCGCGCCTTCCCACTCTCAATATCGTGATGCTATGTCAAGACATTACGATGGCTTGTCGTGGTCCAGTTCTTCACCGGGCAGTATATTTTTACCATCGAAATAGTCTTTGGTCAGCTTGAAGACAACCGGTGACAGCAGTGCCAAAGCAATCAAGTTGGGAATCGCCATCATGGCATTGAAGACACTCGCCAGTACCCAGACAAGATTCAAGTTAGCCATGGCCCCCAGCGGAATCGCGATGATGAACAGCACCCGGTAGAGCGTGATCGAGCGGGTACCGAACAAGAACTGGAAGCACTTCTCACCATAGAAGGACCAGCCCAGGATAGTAGTAAAGGCAAAGACCGCCAGGGCAAAGGTCACCACGTACTCCCCAACTCCCGGCAGCGCCAGGTCAAAGGAAACCGCCGTCAAGCGCGCACCGGTCTCACCTCCATCCCACTCAACGCTGGTGAGAATAACCAGCGCAGTAATGGAGCAGACGATGATGGTATCGATGAAGGTACCCAACATGGCGATCAAGCCCTGCCTAATCGGGTTCTTGGTCTGCGCCGCCGCATGGGCGATGGGCGCGCTGCCTAGGCCCGCCTCGTTAGAGAAGATACCGCGTGCCACGCCAAACTGAATCGCCATTGCCACGCCAGCACCGGCGAAGCCCCCTGCCGCGGCGATAGGATTAAAGGCATGGTAGAAAATTAAGCTAAACGCCTCGCCGATTTGGCCAGCGTTGAGAATCAATACCAGGATACCCGCCAGCACATAGGCGATACCCATGATGGGCACCAGCTTACCTGCCACCTTGGCGATACGCTTGATGCCCCCGAGGATAACAGCACCGGCCAGGACCATGAGGATTAGGCCAGTAAGCCAATGTGGCACGCCTAACGACTCGCTGAGCCCTTCAGCCACCGAGTTGGACTGCACGGTATTGCCGATACCGAAGGCCGCTACCGCGCCGAAAAGGGCGAAGGCGCCGCCCAGCCACAACCACTTCTTGCCAAGGCCGTTCTTGATATAGAACATCGGTCCACCGACGTGATAGCCGGTGCTGTCGGTCTCGCGATAGCGCACGGCCAGCACCGCCTCGGCGAATTTAGTCGCCATGCCCACCAGGGCGGTGATCCACATCCAGAAGACCGCCCCCGGGCCACCCAGGAAGATGGCGGTGGCCACGCCGGCAATGTTGCCGGTCCCGATGGTAGCGGACAGCGCGGTCATCAGGGCATTGAAAGGCGATATCTCACCCTCTTCTTGATCTGTTTTCTTCTCGCCCGGTGCCAACTTCCGATCACGACCTTTCCACATTAGCTTGAAGCCAGTACCGAGCTTGCGGATCGGTATCAGCTTGAGGCCGAGCTGAAGGTAGATACCGACACCCAATAGAAGGACCAGCATGGGAACGCCCCAAACGATGCCTTCCACCGAGCTCAAGAATGTCATTAGTGGTTCCACGAGACTCTCCTTATAAACCTTTGCGGTTGTTTTATGTCATTGGTTTTGTAAGCAGGCGTGCTGCTGTTTTGCTACATTTACCGTGGTTATTCTGTCGCTACCATAATAGGCACTGTCGCGTAGCGCGTTTCAACGTTGTCACCACAAATTTACACACGACATTTTCATGTACCACATCGCTTTATTATGGTTTTCCTCACAGCCAAGGCGTTATTTATCAGCAAAACTCACTGTTCTAGGCAATGCCAATAGCAAGACCATCGTCATAAACTAAAACAACTGGCAGCAGTAGCAAAGGGGAAGACAAGAAATTTGTTTCCAAAAGGAAACAAGGTAATATGCGCACTACTTTTTGAGCGCTTAACCTCGGCATGAGAGCATGGGGTAAGTACGGTTGACCACTGTTTCATATAGGAAATCATCATGAGCCAAGTCCCGGGTAATCTCCAATACGCCGAAAGCCACGAATGGGTGCTGGATAACGGCGATGGCACCGTCACGGTGGGCATCACCGACCACGCCCAAGAAGCGCTGGGCGATGTGGTCTTCGTCGAGCTGCCTGAAGTGGGCCAAATGCTCAGTAAAGGTGACGAGTTTGGGGTGATTGAGTCGGTCAAAGCCGCTTCTGACCTTTACGCTCCCATCAATGGCGAAGTCGTCGAAGTGAATGAAGCCCTCGAAGACGCACCCGAAAATGTCAATGAAGCCCCTTACGAAGACGGCTGGATCATGAAAGTGCGTCTCGACGGCGCTGTCGAAGGCTTGCTAGACGCCGACGGCTACCAAGCTATAATCGACGCAGAAAGCTAAAACGCTTTCCCCACCACTGCCGCCTGCTGCATCCCATCATCGATCTCGCCAGCAGGCGTACTCGTTCGCCTGTCCTGTGTTTTCGTTTAGAACCGTCTTTGGATTACGCCCTATGTCTCACCGCCCTAATTCTTCTAGGTCACTGTCTTCTGTTTCTGGGTCTTTGGCGTCCCACCGCCTGGCCGATCTGGCCGACCATGACGCCTTTATCAAGCGCCACAACGGCCCTGATGACAGCGATACTCAGGCCATGCTCAACACACTGGGTGTTGCATCAATGGCGGATCTTATCGAGAAGACGGTCCCTAGCGATATTCGCCTCGGCCGGGAGTTGGCGCTTGATGAGCCACGCAGCGAATCGGAAGCACTGGACTACTTGGCGCAACTGGCACGGCAAAACCGCGTCGCGAAGAATTTTATCGGCCAGGGCTATTACGGCACCCACATGCCTGCGGTCATTCAGCGTAACGTGCTAGAAAATCCGGGTTGGTATACCGCTTATACGCCCTACCAGCCCGAGATTTCCCAAGGCCGTTTGGAAGGGCTGCTCAACTTTCAGCAGGTGGTGATGGATTTAACGGGCATGGAGCTAGCCAATGCCTCGTTGCTGGATGAAGCTACCGCTGCTGCTGAAGCCATGGCGCTGTGTAAGCGCGCCAACAAAAAGAATAAATCCAACGCGTTCTTCGTCGCCGACGATGTCTTCCCACAGACACTGGATGTACTCAAAACCCGCGCTGAATTCTTCGGCTTTGAGCTCATTGTGGCCCCTGCCGAAACTCTCAGTGAACACGACGTTTTCGGCGCGCTGCTGCAATACCCTGGCGATAGCGGTCAACTGCGCGACCTTGCTCCGCTTCTGAGTACAGCAGCTGAGCGCAATGTGATGACCTGTGTAACGGCGGACCTGTTAAGCCTAGTGTTGCTAAAAGAACCAGGCGCGCTTGGCGCTGATATCGTCGTGGGCAGCTCGCAGCGCTTCGGTGTCCCTATGGGCTTTGGCGGCCCACACGCAGCGTTTTTTGCCACCTCAGACAAGCTTAAGCGCTCAATCCCCGGCCGTATTATCGGCGTCTCCAAAGATACACGCGGCACCACGGCGCTACGCATGGCGATGCAGACCCGCGAGCAGCACATCCGCCGCGAGAAGGCGACCTCTAACATCTGCACCGCGCAAGCGCTTTTGGCCAATATTGCTGGCTTTTACGCCACCTACCACGGCGCCGACGGCCTGCGTACCATCGCCCACCGCGTACAGCGCTTGACCACGATTCTTGCTCACGGTCTCAAGCAAGCGGGCGTAGCCCTCGCGCACGATACCTGGTTCGATACGCTGCGCTTAACCGGCGTGGATAGCGGCAAGATTCACGGTCGAGCCATGACCCACGATGTTAATCTGCGCTTCTTCGCCGGCGGTGATGTGGGTATCAGCTTGGATGAAACCACGACCGCACACGATGTCGCGTTGCTGTTTGACGTGATCCTCGGTGATGAACATGGCCTATCCGTGGCGAGGCTAGATGAAAGCGTCGTCGCAGATGGCGTATCCGGGATTCCCCACGTCTGCCAGCGTGAAAGTGACTTTCTCACGCACCCGACGTTCAAACGCTACCGTAGCGAAACCGAGATGCTGCGCTACTTGAAACGTCTGGAAAACAAAGACCTATCGCTAGCGCATGCTATGATCCCGCTGGGCTCGTGCACCATGAAGCTGAACGCCACCAGCGAGATGATTCCGGTTTCCTGGCCGGCCTTCGCCCACCTGCACCCATTTGCGCCGCGCGATCAGGTGGCAGGCTACCACCAGATGATCGACGAGTTAGCGGCCTTCCTGGTCGAGATTACCGGCTACGACCACATCTCGATGCAGCCCAACTCCGGCGCTCAGGGCGAATACGCTGGCCTATTGGCCATTCGCCGCTACCAGGCCGCACAGAATGAAGCGCACCGCGATGTGTGCTTGATCCCCAGCTCCGCGCACGGCACCAACCCCGCGTCAGCCGCCATGCTAGGCATGAAGGTAGTGGTCGTTGAGTGCGATAGCGATGGCAACATCGACTTGGATGACCTCACCCAAAAAGCCGAGCAGCACCGCGATACATTGTCGGCGATCATGATCACCTACCCGTCCACCCACGGGGTGTTTGAATCCCACGTGTGCGCGGTGTGCGACGTAGTGCACCAGCACGGCGGGCAGGTGTACGTTGACGGCGCCAACATGAACGCCCAGGTCGGCATCACTCGTCCCGGCGATTTCGGCGGCGATGTTTCACACCTCAATCTGCACAAGACGTTCTGCATTCCCCACGGTGGTGGCGGCCCAGGCATGGGGCCGATTGGCGTCAAAGCGCATCTGGCACCGTTTGTGGCCAACCACACCGTCACCCCGATTGAGGGTGTGCAAGCAACCAGCGGCGCCGTCTCTGCTGCTGCCTTTGGCAGCGCCTCCATCCTGCCGATCTCTTGGGCGTACATCAAAATGATGGGCGCGCGCGGCTTGCGCGAGGCAACCGAGCTGGCGATCCTCAACGCCAACTACATCGCCAAGCGCCTGGAAGACAGCTACCCGGTGCTCTACAAAGGTGAAAATGGCACCGTCGCCCACGAGTGCATTATCGATATCCGCCCGCTAAAAGCCGCCTCAGGTATCAGTGAAGAAGACATCGCCAAGCGGCTGATGGATTACGGCTTCCACGCGCCGACCATGTCTTTTCCGGTGCCCGGGACGCTGATGATCGAGCCCACCGAGTCGGAGTCACGCTACGAAATTGATCGCTTCTGCGAGGCGATGATCCGTATCCGCGAGGAGATAGGTAAGGTAGAAAGCGGCGAGTGGCCACTGGAAAATAACCCACTGGTCAACGCCCCGCACACCATGGCGGATCTAATAGATGCAAGCTGGGAGCGTCCGTATAATCGCGAGATTGGCGCCTTCCCCACCGACGCAGTAAAAGCGGCGAAGTACTGGCCGGCGGTAAACCGCGTGGATAATGTCTTCGGCGACCGGCAGCTTATTTGCTCTTGCCCGACGATTGACGAGTACCACGACTAATTCGGCGTTTTGTCGTATACCTTTTCATGGCCACGCTGCTCTCGGAATCCCGAGAGCAGCTTCTCATAGCGCTTAGGTAATGTAGCGCCGCGACGGTGCACCAAGTAAAGCACTTCATCCACGCCATTGGCCAGGTTGAGCTCTTTAACCTGGCGCTGCCAAGGTGACGTTTCCAGCACCAACCGGGATACGACGGTAAATCCCAACCCCCGCGCAACGGCATCCAGCACCATGCTCACTTCGTTGGTAAAACCTTGGTGGCGAAAGTGCGCCATGGAGCGAAACGCATCGGGGTAATTTTCTTTCAACAGCATGGTGGCGTGATTGATGCCATCGTAATAGTTGATAAAGCCAATTCCCATCAGATCCGACAGTGTGCTTCCGGCAAAATCCGCCGGCACCACCAGGCACAACGGCTCTTTGAGCCAAACCTCGCAACTCAGCTCTGGATGCTTCACCGCTTCTGTCACAATGCCAATATCATAACGGCCATTGATTAAATCGGTGATGATTTCATGGTTGAACGCGAAGCTATAGTTGACCGTCAAATTGGGGCGCATTTGCTGCTGGCCCAAAATATAAGGGTAAAACATCAACCCCACGCTTCCTGGCGAAGCGATACGACACTCACCGCTATCCAGCGAATCATCATCGAGGCCGTGGCGAAACTGCTCATGCTCGGCAAAGAGCTTGAGGGCGTAATCGTAGGCCCGCCGACCGGCTTCGGTCAGGATAAAACGCCGCCCTTGGCGTTCTAACAGGGGTTTACCCAGGTAAGTTTCCAACTTGCGGATATGCTGGCTCACTCCCGGCTGGGTCATTTCCAGCCGCTGCGCAGTACGGGTAAAGCTACCCGTTTCTACCAGCGTGATGTAGGTACGAAAGTAGTACGCATTAAACATAGCGGCGAGCCAAAACGTGACAATGAAAGCGCTCAGCATAGTAGCACACTTGCACCACGCCTCGTGCCCACTCGCTGTATCCCGCGAAGCGTCGTGGTAATATTTCGTCACGTATTTTTGTTACGTTCGTCGCAACTTGTTTTACCCTTTTGTTTTCAAACACACTCTATCAGCACGTTGAATAAGCCCAGGATGGATAGCCCCACTATGAGCCATACCCCCCAGCCGCGCCCGACGCTGTCGAGCATCATCTCTCCCGAAGGCAGCCTCGAAGTGCTCTCACAGCACGAAGTGAATCGGCTGCACCGCACCTCGAAAAGCGGCCTGCACGAGTTGCTGCGCCGCTGTGCACTCGCGGTACTTAATTGCGGCAACCCAACCGATGACAGCCTGGCGCTCATGGAGGCATATAAAGATTTTGACATTGAAGTGCTACAACAGGATCGCGGCATTCGCTTAAAGCTCACCAACGCCCCGGCGGAAGCCTTTGTCGACGGCCACATGATCCGCGGTATCCGCGAACACCTATCGGCGGTGATACGCGACATTGTCTACGTCTACAACGAAATCCAGCAGCACAACCGCTTTGACCTCACCACCGGTGAAGGGACCACCAACGCGGTATTTCATATTCTGCGCAAGGCGGGCACGCTAAAGCCTAGCCGCGACCCAAGTTTGGTAGTGTGCTGGGGTGGGCACTCCATCTCACGCGATGAGTACGAATACACCAAAGACGTGGGTTACCACCTGGGGCTTCGCGATTTAGATATTTGCACCGGCTGCGGCCCCGGCGCAATGAAAGGCCCTATGAAAGGCGCCAACGTCGCTCACGCCAAACAGCGCCGCCGTGAAGGTCGCTATTTAGGTATTTCTGAACCGGGGATTATTGCTGCCGAAGCGCCCAACCCTATCGTCAATGAACTGGTGGTGATGCCGGATATCGAAAAACGCCTGGAAGCGTTTGTCCGCCTAGGCCACGGGATCGTTGTGTTTCCCGGTGGCGTCGGCACGGCAGAAGAAATTCTTTATCTCCTGGGCATTTTGCTTCACCCCAGTAATGCCGACATCCCTTTTCCCCTGATTTTCACTGGCCCAGCAGACTCAGCTGACTATTTTCAGAAAATCGACGAGTTTTTGGTCTACACCCTTGGCGACGCCGTACGTGACTACTACACGATCATCACGGGCAACCCCGTCGAAGTCGCGCGACAAGTGCGGCGTGGAGTGGATGAAGTCACCGAGTTCCGCCGCACCCATCAAGATGCGTTCTACTATAACTGGCGCTTAACCGTGGCACGGGATTTCCAAGCCCCCTTTGAGCCTACCCACGCGGCAATGCGCTCGCTAAAGCTCGATAATGATCAGCCAACCCACGAGCTTGCGGCCAATTTGCGCCGTGCGTTCTCAGGAATCGTCTCTGGCAACGTCAAAGAACAAGGCATTCTCGCCATCGAGGCCCACGGCCCCTTTGAGCTCACTGCCGCCCCCGAGCTGATGCGCCGCTTAGATGCCCTACTCAGTTCATTTGTGGCCCAAGGACGCATGAAGCTCGACGGCGACACCTACACACCCTGCTACATACTGAAATAGCGCACACTTAATAACACTAGCCTAGCTTAAGCTCGCCGATTCTGACCCGTATCGGCGAGCTACCGGCATCATCAAAATAGGCTCTTCGTCGTTGGGTGTGGAATTCACCCCCTGATCTGGGCCAGGATATGACCTCCACGACGACAGGAGGCATGGCATGGACGGCACACAGATTTTGACCCTCGGCCTGGGCTTGGAAG
>NZ_JACCDF010000005.1 GCF_013415105.1 Vreelandella salicampi | reverse complement strand
ATACAGTTTCACCCATGGCGAGTGGTCCTCTTGAATCGTGTTCTGCCAGGAACATATTGATTCTACAAGAGAAAACCGCTCGCCATCTTCGTTTTTAAGTCGGCCTCATGAATAAGCCGGGTTGAACACTTGGTAGCACAGCGCAATGGGGAGGTGAGCAGTGCGCTTATGCTGTTGATCGTTTGGATAGCGACGGTTATCCAAAAAGGCAAGGGAAGGGCGGGAAGACGCTTTAAACCTTACGAGGCTAGCAGCATTCACCGCTATTGGGGAGCGCTCCGTAAGCTTTTTGAAGAGCTTGCGTATGACGTCGATCTGATGGCGCTGAGCAGTGAGGAAGTCACCGCTTTTTATGCGGGGCTAACCGATTATCAAGAAACACAACTGAGTGATATGGGCTATTTTGGTCACCGCCTACGCTCTTTTCATCGAGTTGCAGCTGCATTGGGTGTCGAAGAACCGGATTGGGATGAGCTCCCCATCCCAGAGCAGGGACGTCATGTGCGAGCTGAAATATTGTCAGATCGTGAGTACGGCAATGCGCTAAAGCAAATAAAAGCAACGCAACAAGATTCGGATACAGCTCTTTTACTCCAATTTATGCTGTTATGTGCTTATCGGTTTGGTTTACGACTTGAGGAAGCTAAAGGCTTACTGCGTCGAGACTGGTGTGAGGCGCACGGTTTTTGTTGGATGCTGCTTCGAAATAATCAGTATCGTACGTTGAAAAGCGATGCCTCACGCCGAGCAATACCGCTTTTGTTTTCACTGGAAGCGGCAGAGGAGCGTATTCTCAAGGCGGTACTTAATCGCCACGATGCTCTGTTTGGTGGTGAGTTATCGACACCACTTCTCGGTGAGATACGAAATGGAAAAACGGTGTTACCGCTTAGTACATCAGCAATCAGCGCCGTATTGAGAAATGCTTTACGCCATGTGAGTGGCAGTCCAACGCTCTCACTCCACCACGCGCGACATGCCTTTCACAATATAACAGCAGCATCCCTATTGCAGTTAAACACCCCGTTAGCCACGGCATTGACCCGGCGTATAGATAGTGAAAAAGTACGTCAGCTTGTCATGGGGTCTCATCAGGACTGTTCACGCCGCATTGCTATGGGGTTGGCTCGTTTGATGGGACATCGACACCCAGTGACGGGACTGCTGAATTACAACCACTTGGTCTTAGAATGGGCTGATATGCTGACGCCTATTCAAGGGAAAAATGGCAGAATACTTCCAGAAGCAATGAAAATTCAGGAACTGGGTCACTACAAACCCCGTGTATCTCAACCTCACAAAGTTTCTTTATTTAGTGATCCAACGCCGCATTTGTTGATGAAAGCGCTGCGTTTAGGCGCGTTGCGGGAAAATGTGCAACGCGCTGCCGAGGCGCTAGGGTTGTCACCGGAGCATGCTGCTACGCTTGAAAAGGTTGTCTCGGCTGCGGAAAGTGACATGCGTTTTAAAGTTCGCGGTAAAGATAAATGGATCACTTCAAGCGAGTACCCCTTGGGGCTTTTACGCAGCATCAGCGATACAGCATGGAATCGACTGATTGAGCGAGCGAAAGAAATTGATACCCAAAAGCTTACTTGCATAAACACGTTGAATATTGAGGAGGTGGCATGTCAGGTAGGCAGGAATCGCCACTTATTAATGAGTGAAGAGAGGCATGTTGAAGTTGTTGCGTGTACTGTGAGTGCATTTCGTGTTGCACCTTCCAACTGTGTTGTCGTAGCCAAAAATCATAGTGATGCGATGGAGGTAATGCTATCCAGTCGCGGGCTAAACGCACGTGCTGATGATGCTGACACTCAATTAGATATGTTTGAAGTTATGCAGAACGGTAGAAGGTTGAAGTATCAACAGTATGCTGGATTTTTGTTAACTAAAAATGAGAGCGGTGTGATTAGAAATCGCTATGAAATGGCAGTTGCATATCTTGTAACTGCCACTTATATGTATATGAGTCAGGCATCTTTTTGAACTTAGTTTTCCCCTTTATGTGGGTTGTAGGGAGTAGTTGTCGAGCGGGTCACTTTCATCATAAATAGATAACGTTAATATAGAGTATGTTTTTTGTTTTTTTCCACATTTTGTTTCTTCCAGGCATTCGCCTGTGTAATATAGAATCCCTCCTTCTATCTTTGCTTTGGCAATTGTCATAAAGTGGTCAGGGTGTTTGGATGTTAGGGTAAATGGCTTGCTCGATATTTTATTATCTGAGTCTATGCTATAAAGCGAAATTGTGTTGTCGTATTCGTCGTACCCTGCCGGCAGAGCATAACCTTCTATAGAGTTGGAATCAGGGTTTTCAGATTTTGGCTCGCAATATTTTCCATTAACACAAATGTTGATTTCTTGGTTTTGTGCATTCTTTATTTTAGGTGATACAGAGAAGCCATGCTTTATGTTCCTACCTTTGTTTTTGTTGATAAATTTATCCGATTGCTCTTGAATGAACATCTCCTCTTCGGGGAGCGTGTGTTGGGTATAAGATGAGTTCGAAATATCTGTTTGAGCGACCACCCTGTGTGCGATTTCATAAGCGATCGTAGCAAGTTTCTTTGTAAGTGCTTCATGATTTGGCTTGTCTTCTAGAAATAATATGCCGATGTATTTATTTTCATGTTCACCCTCAGTTTCTATGAAGAAGGTGCTTTCGATACGGGTTTCATTGTGACCCTCTATGCCTTCAAGGAAATTATAAAGAATGTGTTTTAAGTGATAAGTGAAATCTCTTATTTCTGGATTTGCCAAGTTTTCTGGCGTGCACTCAATGCCATTGAGGTATTGGGATTTGATGGCATCTTCCAAAGAAATCATTGTTGTGATCATGTTTTTTGGATACTCAAATTGAGTCCATTTTTGTTCTTTTGACATGCTGTTCCTCAGTTAAGCAGTTGCCGTTTTCATAGTCACTTATCAGTGATAATATGTTCTATTCGCATGAGCTGTATGTAAAAACATAAATAATTTAGCAGCTCCTAAAGTCTTTGATTTGATGATAAAACACTGTTTATTATCGCTTTTTCTTGCTTGGCGACTCGCTTTTCTGTGCTATGGGCGTCAGTTTCTAGTCCGTCATCTATGGAATGTGCCTGCCTTGGCAATGTAAATAAGCAAGGCTAGGCTTCACTATCCCTGCTTCTAGTTGACCCTTAACTAGTCCGTTTTAGATGCTGACTCTCTTCCTGTAACCCGCTTTTATCATCGACTGTATGTTGAGCTCTTAGGGCGAAGGCCCTCCCATACTTCGTTACCAGGCGATGTGTTTCCAGGGTTTGCGGGGAGGTGGACTTACTATTGATTGGCCATCATTGATTGTTTGGCACACCCGCACCGTTCAATGTGGGGATCGCCTGTCTGGGTTACAGCATCGTCGCGTAGCGGTCCCCCGGCGAGGCACTCAACACTCTGAGTCTATCGCAGGCCGGGCGAGACAATGCTCACCGCCGAGCATATGGTGTGGAGTGTGGCCTAGATAAAGCTAAGCGAGGTATCCATGTGGCACCAAAAAACCATCAGCCTGCGCGCGCGGTCGCGTGGTTTTCATCTAATTACCGACGAGATTGAGGCGGCGTTACCTGAGCTGCGTCATGTGCAGATAGGCCTTTTGCATCTGCTATTGCAGCACACCTCGGCGAGCTTGACGCTCAATGAGAACACTGATCCGGACGTGAGAACGGATTTCGAGACGTTCTTTCATCGCCTAGCCCCGGAAAACGCGCCCGGCTACCGCCATACACTGGAAGGACCGGATGATCTACCCGCGCATTTTAAAAGCAGCTTGCTGGGTGTCAGCGTGACGCTTCCCGTAAAAAACGGACGGCTAACGCTTGGCACGTGGCAAGGGCTTTACCTCGGTGAACACCGCCAGCATGGCGGACAGCGCCGAATCGTAGCGACGTTACAAGGGGAGGCGCGTTAACGCCTCGCGCTTTGATACAAGATCGACTTGTGGTCGTGACACGCGTTGTCGATACTGGTTTGCATACAGTTTAAAAGCGTCGGGTGTTTTGCTGACCGTTCCATGGAGGGCGGGTTGGGCGAGCCTCTCACGATGCCTATTACCGCGTAAACGTCACGATGGATGTGCCATTTTTTTGTGGGGGTGCCGATATGACGCACAAAAATAAATCACCGCGTTCTCATCCAACAGACGATGCCAATCACCGTCGGCTGGAACGGCTGAAAGGTTCGGTGCGTGGATATACCCAGCCGTTTGAGCCCATTGATACGGATGAATGGGAAGCTCTCTCCGGTGAAACTAGTGAAGCTGAGACTAAGTCTCAGGGAGGGCTCGCATGAAAAAGAAAGCTGTAATGGCCCAGACGGCGGAAAAGGGCGTGAACAAGCCAACCCTGCCTTTTACGGAATCGGCGCTGCTGGAAGGCTTAACGCCTGAAACAGCGCATGCCGATGAAATCGCCACGCCGACAGCGCATGAGCTGGGGCAGGAAAAGACTGACGCACTTTTTAACGCGTAATATTTGGCTTGTACGTTGCCGACACTCCTCTATACTGTTTTTATTTTCAGTATTGAGGGAATCACCATGTCATTATCCGTCTCTTTGCTTGGGCGTGCTGACCCCACTGCCATACCTTGCCCGCTGCCGCTTTTCTCCAGCGCCGTCCGCGCGGGGTTTCCCAGCCCTGCAGATGACCACCTCGATACCGATCTGGACCTGCATCGCCATGTGGTGAAACATCCAGCCGCGACGTATTTTGTGCGCGCCGAAGGCGACTCCATGATCGGCGACGGTATCCATCACGGGGATCTGCTGGTCGTCGACCGTAGCTTGGAAGCACTGCCCGGGCGCATCATTGTGATCGCTGTCGATGGCGAACTCACAGTGAAGTGCTTGGAGCGGGTTGGACAGCGGGCGTACCTACGAGCCAGTAACCCCGCGTACAAGCCCATCCCCCTAGAAGGACGCGAGTCCCACGTTTGGGGCGTGGTCACCCACGTGCTGCACAGCCTACCGGGGGCGCCGCTGCCATGATGGCCTTGGTCGACTGCAACAACTTCTACGTGTCGTGCGAGCGGGTGTTTAACCCGGCACTGGAAGGTCGCCCGGTCGGGGTGCTCTCCAATAACGACGGCTGCATTGTCGCGCGCTCGAACGAACTCAAAGCGCTGGGCGTCGAAATGGGCACGGCCATGCACTTGCTGCCCCCGCCGATACGTCGCCAAACCGTACTGCTATCGAGCAACTATGCGCTGTATGGCGATATGTCCCGCCGCGTCACCGAGGTGCTCGCCACGTTCTCCCCGCATGTCGAGGTCTACTCCATTGATGAGTCGTTCGTTGGCTTTCACGGCTTTGACCCGGCGATGCTAGAAACGCGCGGAAAACGGCTGCGCGACACCGTGCGGCAATGGACGGGCATTCCTGTCTCCGTGGGGGTTGCCCCAACGCGAGTGCTGGCCAAAATCGCCAACCACATGGCTAAAAAGCACCCGGCTTACCAAGCCGCAGGGGTTTGCCGATTAGACGCCGACAGCCCCACTACTCGCGAATTGCTCAAACAGCTACCGGCCACCGAGCTTTGGGGCGTGGCGCGGCGTACCGCCGAACGGCTCAACGTCATGGGGATTAACACTGCCTGGCAGCTACGCCAAGCCGATCCGAAACAGATCCGTCAACGGTTCTCCGTGGTGCAGGAGCGAATCGTATGGGAGCTGCGCGGCCAACCGTCCATTCAGCTGGATGATATGAGCGCGCCCAAGCAGCAGATCATGG
This sequence comes from Vreelandella salicampi, assembly GCF_013415105.1. Lineage (GTDB taxonomy): Bacteria > Pseudomonadota > Gammaproteobacteria > Pseudomonadales > Halomonadaceae > Vreelandella > Vreelandella salicampi. Next base: position 199,366 of record NZ_JACCDF010000005.1, on the reverse strand, counting down.
TCTCACGTTCGTTTGGACGGCTCACCGGCAACCCGCACGATCTCCGCGAAGCGCTGCGTCACCACGCCGCCCGGGCAGGAGAGAAACTGCGCAAACAAGCGAGTGTCACCAGCGCCGTCATGGTGTTTGTGCGCACCAACCCGTTTCGCACCGATTTACCCCAGTACCGTAATCGGGTGATCGTGTCGCTGGATCGTCCCACCGATGACAGCCGCGAATTGATCGCGGCCGCCGTTGAAGGGTTGAGGCACCTCTGGCGCAAAGGGTATCGCTACCAAAAGGCAGGCGTGATGCTGCTGGATCTGTCCCCTAAAGCCAATCGACAGCTCACGCTGAATGAGACGCCGCAAACGGCTGCCGAGGCAAAACGCAGCGAACGGCTCATGGCCATGGTCGATAAACTGAATCGTGAATTGGGTAAGGGTACGGTACAGCTGGGGTTACCCCGCCAAGGCAATGCCTGGGCGCTGCGGAGTGAACGCCGCACGCCGCGTTACACAACCCAGTGGAGTGAGCTGGTCAGCGTCAAGCTCTAAGGTTCCGGATGGTCATAGGCGCGGGAGTGCGCTGCGTATACTTCCCACACGGGAGGTACGACAAGGAGGCGAGAAACAGCGACGTAGGGGGGTAGGTATCGCCGTCAACTTTCGCTACAGTGAAAAGCGACTTAACCATCATGAGGAAGAGAAGGCAGGATGCCGACATTACCCCCCATCAACGGACATTCTAACCTCGGCTATTTTTGCTTACCGGGCGTTTGACCTACGCGATCACTTCCCTCAGCCGCTAGCGACGTTCCGTGATGCGCTGGAATGCCTGCAAAGCGACGGAGCGTATCTCCCCGCGATGAGCGGTGAAATCGTGGCGTATATTCGTGATGGCAGTGCGCTACCTATCCCTGAGCACTTCTTTATCCGTCGTTCTGGTAACGATGCCGCCCTCGTGCCTCCCGAAGACAATGATGCTGTCTGCAAAGCGGTTGAGACCTGGCTTCGAAATACCCTCAGGCAAAAAGACTCTACCGCTATTGTCCAAAATGCTGCCACCCTGCGGCCCGGGAAAACTCGACCTGTTGCTGGAACAGGGTGACCCGGATGCCCCCTGAGCCTGCCGAAATGAAAGCGTGGCGCGATGTCTGGCGTCAACTATCTTTCCGGTTCAGCCCAGGCCTCTAACAACAAGTCCTCCCCCCCAGCGATTGCTCGTCATCATATTCGAAGGCCAGTCGCAGTGTTGTTACGATCCACTTGCAAGCTTCACGGGATTCAAGATGCGTATCAGCGAGTTGCCAGAGGAGTTGGCGGTAGTTGTCGTGTGGGAGCAGGTCATCACGCAACTGAGAGTAATAGAAGGCTTGCGGCTTTGAGGCCAGTGCATGAATAACGTGACGGTAATTGACGCTGCGGGCGCGATTTTCCCCAGGCTTGGGATGGACACGCGTTAAGGTCAATGCCCGCTGCTGACCGACGAACAGCACCAGCTTGTCGTGATGTAGTCGCATTTGTATCGATTCGCCAATCAGGCGCGATGGCCCCGTGTAAACACCCCGTCTGACTTCGATGGTCGAACTGGGTGTGAAGGGTCTGATACTCGGCGGCTGTAAACTCAGGTAATGGCTGCAATGCCGCCTGCTCTTCAAGCACACGCGATCGGTTGCGTTGATTGAGTTTGCTGACAACACGATCGATAAAAGCCTGATAGGTGGCAATGCTCTCAAAGTCACTGTGGCCGCGCAGTAACAACTGCTGTGCTAACCTTTTCTTGAGCGCACCATTGGCACATTCCACGACACCGTTCTCATGAAACTGGCCGAGATTATTCCGCGTGGGCGCCATGTGGTAATGCTGGCCGCTCACTGTAAGCCTCGGTCCAAACATTCTGACGGTTGTTGAATGCCGCACTTAAGCTATCCATGCGGTGCTCAACGGGGCTTCCGCCAGCCTGTTGTAGGGTTCGCTGTAGGCCTGCCGCCAAAGCCGCATAACTCTCACCGCCTTGAGCCACCGCCGCAGAACGCCAGCCACTATAGGCCAGACGAAACTGGTGAAGCAGGTGGGTAAAGGTCTTGAATTGAATCGTGATCGGGTTATCCGGATGAGTGAAATCAGAAAAACCTTGCTGCGCTAAAACGGCCTGCTGGCGAAAAATGATGTCGCGTTCAGGTCCATGCAGCGCTCGCCATTGCTTCACGCGTCGTTGCAGTTGGGAATTACTGGGACTTCCCGGTATTGAGCAGTTACCTGCCGTGCGCTGGAAGTTGCACAACTTAAGAAAGATGGCACCTGAAAGACACGCACATCATCGGTTCTGATGTGACACGCTTCCCATACAGCAACGTTTGAATTTCTTGCCGCTGCCGCATGGGCACGAATCATTTCGGCCAAGGTTCATGGGGTTGGTCTCTTTGCTATGTAGAGTTGATCAGTAGAAAGAACGCTATGCAGCAGTGGTAGCACCCGCCTTGGACTTGGAAAGTTTTCGTAGAGTATGGCTACAACCCATACTCACTTAAAAAAGCTAACCATTCTTGTCTCTGTGCATCAGTGAGGGGCAGCTCAATCGTGGCCATATGCTGTGCTTCAAAGGCATCGACCACTTCTCTTGCAAAGGGACTGTCCCCTTGGGTGAGGCTATGTAGTGTTCCCCACCAAGTAATCTGGCATACGTTCACCAATGCTTTATTAAGTTGGGACAGCCCTTCAGCTTCGCTTATTGCGCCGATGCGCATTGCCTCCACGATAACACCCAGCTGCCTCTGTTTTAGATGTGGGTTATCGTAAGAATGGCCACTAGAGTGAAAGGGAAGCACTTGGCAGATAAAGCTGAAAACGTCCTCACGAGATGAGAACCAGTAGAAGGCTCCCACGCCACCCCCTATGCCAGGTGATGCATCGGTGTAGCAAAACAATCCCCAGTCGTTATCGGTAGGGGGATACGCATGGTGTTTTTCCATACGCTTTTTTGCATCGTCGATATATGAAATCTGCTCTTCCTTGGTTGAGGCAGTCATCAACGATGGCTTTTCCAACGGAAATAGCTCGTGCTGGTTCGGCGGCACTATCCGTGGACCAATCAGCGACAGGTCGTCGTCCACGACTGTTTCTTGTTCACCAATCAATGCCCAATGGTCGTCGCTCCAGAAGCCGGGTTCCCATTCTTGCCCATACATGACCCAGTAATATCCAGCTGTGCGAATTGCCATATTGCTGTCCGTCTCAGTGAGTAGGTTAATGATAATGTTTGGTATATGACGTAATCGCCAACATGGCAATGAAAGTGCGGCGCATCATTTTTGTGTGTCACTCAGCGGTATCACCTGCAAGCCTTACTCGGCCGTGATTAGCGATATCAGAATGTTGCGCGGAGAGCCCAAGCTCTCACGTTGGTGCGACGTTAAGTGTCGCATGGGTCGGCTAGAATTAAGTAAATCTATCGGGCAGCTAGCCGTTTTGTGGCTTACCGTTCGAGACTCAAGGCTATCTTAGTAGCGACTAAAAGCCGTGTAGGCATGCAGTAGACGCCAATGTAAACTTAATCCATGTGCGAAGCGCGCTAAGACCAGCCTGCCAGCAAATGGGCACGCTAACCAAATATAAGGGTCAGGTGACGTCTGTTAGCTGTTTGACCAATTCTGGTGTTGTTACGTAGGGCTGCTGCTCTTCAGGGACAGTGGGCCGTTAAGGCGGCATAGGAGAAGATAAGTATTATGACCCGACAAGTATCAGATAAGTTGATTTGGCAAGGTGAGTCTTATTACTTAGAAGAGTCGCCAGGGCTTCCGAAAGAGCACGATGGACTAAGAGTGAGGCCCCCTGATCAGTTTCCCGCTAATGACCTAGAACTGAGTTTCACACAGAGTACAGCTTGCTATCGTGGGTATACGGCCACATGGGTAGTCATCGAAGACAAGCTCTACCTTGATACGATTTTAGGCAATCGTTTGCTTGCAGAAAGGCCGTTATTCGCTGACTGGGTGTCAAGGCGACTGTTGGCGCCTGCTAAGCCATTGGGTAAGCACATTAATATCCGCTTCACGCCCGAAAATATCGAGTATCTGCAGCTGACCGTAGATAAGGGCGTTGTGACAGATTACGCGATAGGCAAAGGCAAGGAAGAAGCACCTTATGTCTCCAAGAGGTAAGCGGGCCTCCCCTGATGGCATGAAGGCAAGCACTAGGGGGCAGGCCTCGGCACCCACCTCTGAGTTAGGGGCACTGGGGCTGATCGGTGCTATGTCTAAGAAAAAAGACGCGCTATGGCGTGTTGTATTGCTTTTGGCGGTGCCTATTTGGTGGCAACTGCCCGGTTCTGTTGCCGCTTCATTGTTTCCCATTGTTTGGATAGCCGTCACTCAACTCATCTTTATAGGCGCATTTGAAGCGGCACGACTGAGGCGTAGGGCCTGGTTGGGGCAGTATCTTAAGAAGACGTCTCCTTGGAATCGTTGGCTTCGGGGTGGGGGCGTTATGGTGGTTTGGCATCAGCTGGTTAGCGCTGTTTTAGCTGTCGTGCTGCTGGTTTCCCTCCGTCTCGTTGGGTGGCCCGACATGGCCACTTTGGTGGTTGGCGCTGCCGCGTGTTGGATATTGGGCCGTTGGGCTCAAGCGCGTCTGGCAAAACATGTGATTCCCGACTACCTATCCGCTGTGACACGACGGTTGCTGGTTGCTCCTGCCTCCGCACTTCTCGCCGTTGGACTCATCGTAGTATCGCTGGTACGCCCGCAGCCCTATCTCGTAGGCATGGAACTTGGACGCGTGATGCAGAATCATATCGCGTCCAGTGGTCAGTCACTGTTGAGCATGTTTGAGCGTAGTGCTAGCGCAATGGAACTCGCTTCTTTTTGGGCAGTGCAGAATGCACTGGATGGTTTGGGCGTAGCAGGTTGGGGAGCGCTGTTGGGTTGGATCGGTGTGTTCGCGCTACAGAGTGCGCTAGCCCTGGCATTTGTGCGTTTTGTTGTCGGTGCTGCGGCTGCGCATGACGTACTCCGCCGGTTATGGGGATGCACTGTTGGTGATGACGAATCACTTTCCTGCGGTGCAGGAGAGGAGAGAGTGAAGTGAAGGGATCGTCGTCGAACGATGTCAGCAGCATGACGCGATTGGTATTCTGGAAGCACCTTCCCGCAGGCGTCTCGTTAGCACATCTCGTGATCTCCGTCGTCACCATGCTGGTGATTCTCTTTCTGGCTGGCATGAGTTATCGCTGGTTGGCAACAAGCCACTCACCCCTTATCCAATACATTATCAATGGTGAAAGCCTTGTGCTGAGCGCTGACGATGGTGCTGCCTTAAGCCGAGACTTCAGTGAACGCTTAGACGTCTTAGAGCAAGACGCAGCGCAACGCCTAGAGCCTTGGAGGGAAGAGGCGCTGGTAAAGGCACGAGAGCAGTACCAAGAGGCAGGTGATCACTATTTGGATTGGTACTTCTCTGCAGCAGGAAGCTACACCCGTCTCGGCGTTAGCTTGGCGGGAGATCTGGCGCCTTGGATGGAGGATCAGATACAAGACCGTTTGGTGGCACCCAGTGGGGCTGAGCAGGCACTGTCGAACTTGCATGCGGAATACAGAGAACGCCTCCTTGATGTGCAGCAGGGGCTGCTTTCTGAAGCACTGGGGGACCTCTATCTCAACTACTCGCCGGATTCTATTCCCGCCGCTGAGATAGAGGGCGAGGCGATTGTTACCCTGAACTTAGATCGAGTGATAGCCGCCACGAATGATATAACGGGCAGTGAGGCGCTGTTTTGGTCGACGCCACCTCTCGGTATCGGGCTCATGGGAGGCGCTGGAATTACCGCCGCCTTGATGGCAAGGCCGGCTATGGTGGCAGCGCGTGCAATGGTGAGACGCTTCGCAGTACGTCTTGGCTTGGCGGCGACGCGCTCAGTGACCGCTGGTGGCACCGCGGCAGCAGGTGCGGCGGCAACCGGCCCTGGCGCTGTGGTGGCGGGCACCGTCACGGCGGGAGCGATTATTGCCATGGCCGCCGGCACTGAGTACATCGCCTTGGTAAAGCAAGAAGAAACACTCCGTCCGGCAATGGAAGAGACACTGGTAGAGGTATGGGCGGATCTTGAGGCAGAGCTTCACAGCGCTTTAGAAGCTGACCGTCAGGCGTGGATCGATGCGATGCGTGACCAATTGCGGCGCTCCTCCAGCCAAGAGATTAGGGAGGCGGAGCTGCCAGAGGTATATCGGGTTTTGCAGCTTCTTTAGCTCGAGTGGTGGCCTGGGCATGAAACAAGGTTTCTGCATAAGACAACGAATGTACTAAACAGGCTGCCAAGCAAGGTTGGCCAACGGCTGCAAGGGGTTCACTTATACGCGTCAGTCTTAATCTCTTCGAAGTCAGGGAAGGATCCGGACGAAGGTTGTCATTCAAACGGGTGTAATGCGGTGGCTTTGAACTGTTGCAACGGTTCGATAACCAAAGCTGTGAGCATTTGACCATGGCTGCGCGATCCGAGCTTGCGTCGGCAACGTGGCCGGCCACTAAGCTGTGCAAGTAGTTGATCTACATTTCCATTGCAGGTCGAGGGCCTTTCCGCGTACTGAGACGCGAGATCGGGCTCTACTGCATGAACGATCACTGCAATATTTACGGTTGTTGTAATAACGTAACGGATTGATTGTCCTTTGGAGTTGCTATGAGCAGTATTGGCTGGGTGGACTTTTCATCCACTGATAGAGAAAAAGTGTCGCAGATTCTGGCGATGTTGCAGGAGCCAGGAACCCTGGATGAGTTAGGAATAGGGCAGATTCGTGATGCTTTTGCCGATCAACTGTTTCCAGGGTTCTCCACCATTCAGACTCGTGCCAAATACTTCATCACGGTGCCGCGAATTATCCGTGATTACCTCGCTCTGGATGTGCGAATACAGCGCAGGACTTCACTCAGGGATTACATGGAATCGCAGGAGAACGAACTTGCCAGGATTTTGGTAGACAGTTCTGATCCGTCAGAGAGCGGCATCATAGGCTCAGAGATGGTCGGGAGCGAACAAGGAGTAGCCCGAAAGCCGTCGTCGGTCTATTGGAACGGCCTTAGACAGTTCGGGATTGTGAATACCTCAAAATCCCTTGCAGAGTTTTCCAGAGAGATTGGTCAAACTCAGTTAGCTCCTCGTGCCGCTGGGCATGAGGAAGATGATTCAGATGCGATGAAGCACCGTTCAGTTGTGCATCTTGATGTTTTTGAGTCGGACTGGATGAGCGATGCCTCAATCCACTTATCCGAGTCGGAAGCCCAGTTTCTTATCGATAAGCTTACCCATACCCCATCCATTAGGAACAGTGTCGTATCTCAGATTCTGATTCATGGTTTGGCCTGGGAGCTGGTTGGAGATAGTGCAGGGATCCTGACATTTCCTGAGCTTGTTGCCTGGGTGAAAGGTAGTGCCGACGTTTCTCAATCTTGCAGACACACCCTTGAACTGGCGGACGAGTTCAGCGAAGCGATAAAGGGAGCGCATATCCGGTTCAATATTTTGATTGCACGTAACTCTGGGAATGCGGTGCTGGAAGCTGAGCGAGAAGAGCTCTTTTCGCATTGGCTTGAACAATCCAGGAAGCGAAATCTGTTCTCAGCTTCAAGTGTGGATGACTGGTTGCAGGCTGCAACGTCTGGTGGAGCCCGGGTCAATGTGAATGCTCGTGAGTTTCTGCGCCAATGGCATGAAGCTATTTACCAGAAAAAACCTGTAAGGAGTCTGGATCGGTTGGTTGAAAGTCGCGTCCAGAAAAACAAAGGTCGTCGATCAGTTCTTCTGAAGAATCTGGGGGAAGCGCCGAATTGGCAGGGGATGGACTCATTGAGCTATCGCTGGCCAACTGCCAGGATCATCCTGAAGGATGTCGTGCGGGGTGCTGAATGCTGAATCCAAAGGCCGAGCGAGTGGATTATGGTTGGGAGTTAAGGCCACCTGAGGGGTACGAGCTGGATTCTGCTATCGCCGCGACCTACACGCTCGAACTGGATGCACTTTTGTCTGTTCCTGTCGCTTTATGTTTCCACGATACCCTTGAAGGAGAAATTCAGGGCGAGCGCCTGGCTCTTTTGGAAGCTGTTGGTCAGTTGAATGGCCGGCTGAAGGTGTTTTACCAAGCAGGAAAGATAAAGCTACCTGGTTCCTATAACCGCCTGTTTGCGTTGCTGGAGCCTTGGTTGCAACCGGTAATGCCCGGCAATGTCGCTTATTCGTCTTTTCATCCAAAGTTTTGGCTGCTTCGGTATACCGCCCCCAAACGTCCTGTTCGCTATCGCTTGATAGTGCTTTCACGCAACCTCACATTCGATCGAAGCTGGGATTTGGCCTTATCGATGGACGGAGAAGTCTCGCGTGAATCGCTTTACAGCACCCACCAAGGGTGGGATGACCTGGTGAGAGGTCTTCTACTGCTGGATCCTTCCTTTGAGCCCGGAAAGGTTATCAGGAAGGAGCTTAACCGGATCAAATGGCGCCCACCTGACAATTTTAGAGACCCTAGAATTCTTGCGGGCGGACCTGGGTATGGTCAGCCATTGGACATTCTTAACCCGAATGACTCGATATTGGTTGTTTCCCCATTTCTTAAGGACTCTGTAGGTGGTGTAGGTGCCTTGGATGAGTTGGCTCAACGGGCCCCGGAAGGTAACCGCTGGTTGCTCAGCCGTGGCGAGGAGCTCGATGAAATCGGACCTGAGAAGCTTGTGGAATGGTCGTGTTTCTCCATCAACAGTGATGTCGTTGATGGCGAGGAGCGTCTGGAGATGGGTATTGCCAAGCAGAATCTTCACGGGAAGCTGATTGTTGTGGAGCGCGGGAAGCGAAGGCAAACCTGCCACTGGCATCTTGGATCTGCCAATGCGACGGCTGCCGCCTTGGGTCACGCAGGGACTGATCCACGAAATACCGAATTAATGGTCAGGCTTACAGGGCAAAGCGCTTTGATGGGGCCAGCCGCATTGTTGGAGCAATGGATTGATAAACATAACCCTGGCAACGGGTTGTTTGTGGAGCATCAGTTTGACGAGCGACAGGAGAGTGAGGGCGAAAGTGATAGAGATTTGTTTCGCGTTCTCTCGTTTGGTCTGATCAAGGCAGATTGGATCCTGACTGCCAGGGAAGCAGAAAGTGATTCCACGCTTTTTGAGTTAGAGCTGTCGATAGATGAGATGCCGAGCCTGCAGGCGGGGCTATCGGTGGAAGTAGGCCTTCTGCCCGTGAGGGAATCCTATCGGCCTCTCGACGACCACATCTCCTGGAACAATTTGAACATCAACCAGCTCAGTGCATTCTTGGCCGTGAGAATCACCTCGCATGCAAGTTCCGAAACCGAGCACTTGGTTATTCAGACCGATTTGAATTTACCGACGGGAACGGACCGCGAGCGGCGCATTATCGAACAGCTGGTGGATACTGAAGATAAGTTTCTCAATTACATCCGTCTGCTCCTTCAGCGACATCCAGACAAAAACGAGTGGTTTGGATTTGATGGCAGCGGTGGTCAGACTGGAACTTTGGGCACCTTGTTCGGGGATTCCCCAGTGTTCGAGCAATTGATGTTTGCCGCTGCACGGGACACTGAGATTCTTGAGAGAATTCAAAAGATGATCGACCGGCTTAAAGGAACATCTGTGCCTATTCCGGAACGGTTTGAGCAATTGTGGCGCCATTTCGTCCCCAAAAAGCGCTAAGGCTGGCAATTTTAATGCATGAAGTTCTTGAACAAATCGAAAAAACACTGGCCGGACTGAAGGATTTTCAGCAAGCCTCGGTGGAACGGGTGGTTGAAAACTTCTTTTCGCTGGATCACAGCGAGCGGGTGCTTGTCGCTGACGAAGTCGGTTTAGGCAAAACCATTGTCGCGAAAGGTGTCATCGCACAGTTGCTTCGGCGGCAGATTGATTACAGCCTCGAATTCTGCGATGCCGAGCGCACCTCGCAACCTTTTCGTGTGACCTACATTTGCTCCAATTTGGCCCTGGCAAACGAGAACCGTAAAAAACTGGCGGTATTCAGTGACGACGTTGCTAAGAAATATGTTAGAGAGCCCACATTCGGTCGTTTGGTGGAGTTGGCAGCCAAAGAAAGACATGTTGCTAATGGCCAGCTGCTAGAAGTCTGTTCACTGACACCCTCCACGTCGTTCTCGCTCACAAACAGTGATGGCAACGTGTGGGAACGGTATATCCTCTTTCAGTGTTTAATGAGACACAGCACATTGCAGCCTTGGCGACCGGTACTTGATCGGCTAATGCGTAGTGAAGTCAAACCAGGTACTTGGCATGGTCAGAAACATAAGTTTGCAGACGCGTTTGAGTTGGACAAAGATCTTGTTGAGGAATTTTTAAGGGATATTGAATCTGATACATCGATTCCAGAGGAGCTCGCGGACTGGCTTGAGGTTACCAGTTGCTCTTATATTGATGCGCTGGAGGCAATTGGTCGTCGGTTATTTGGATTTTTGGCGGACGAATCAGAGGAAACTTGGAATGAATTTTTGAGTGGTGTTGCCGGAGCAGCCTCAGAAATCAGTTCAGCTTCCTTTTACCGCTTGCGCTCGGCTCTGCGGACTAAGCTAGCGCAAACTTGTGCCCGGCACATTCGCGCAGATCTATTCATATTGGATGAATTTCAGCGTTTTGATTCTCTTCTGGATATGTCAGCGGAGTCGGAAAACGCCTTGATAGCACAAGAGGTGTTTAAGCGTGACAATCCTGGGAAAATCCTACTGTTATCTGCGACGCCTTTTAAGGCGCTGAGCCGCATAGAAGATGATGAAGTTGAAGCCTCTCACCAAGATGAATTACGCCACCTCCTGACATTCCTGATGAATTCAGATCAACAACGGCTTTCTGAATACGAGGCGGCCAGGAAAGCCCTATTAGCGACCATCCTGCGACTTCGGGATGAGTCATTTTCAGTCGAGGATCTCTCGAAGGAAGAAAAACTGAGAGTTGAGAGAGCACTTACGGACTTTATTGCCCGTACTGAGCGTGGACAGATCGGAACGAATGTTGATTCAGTATTCAAATCGGAGCGCCTTGATTGTGCGGAGTACTTCAGCCAAAGCGATATAAAATCATTCGCTGCGATGACTTTGTTGGCAGACACGGTCGATCAGGTTTCTCAGGCAAGACATACTCATCAACTTATGGAGTTCTATAAATCGGCTCCCTGGACGCTGTCTTTTCTCGGTGGTTATTCATTCAGGGACAGACTGGAGCGAAATCTAAAAAATTACAAGGTCCGCTCTGCTCTTGGGAAATCGACTCTGGGTTGGCTGCCTCGAGAGCGCATTGCTAACTTTGGGTTGAACATCTCGAAAGATGCTCCCAATGCGAAAATGCGTGGTTTGGTAAACCATATTTTGAATGACAGAGTTGAAGAGCTGCTATGGATCCCCCCAAGTGCACCTCATTATCCCCTACAAGGTCCCTTTGCAGTCAACTCCAATTTCACCAAAACTCTGCTGTTCTCGGCCTGGGCAATGGTTCCAAGGGCTCTGAGCGGCTTGTTGTCTTATGAGGTGGAGAGGCGTCTTCAGAAAAGAAACGGGAGTCGCCCCAAGTATTTTGTCGAGGATAAGAAGCGGAGTATTCCGCTCATTCGCCTTGAGGGTAAAAACGCACTAACAGGGTGGTCACTGATCTACCCCTCGCGAGTACTGGCTTCAGTGTCGTTAGTTCGTGTTGATGCGACATTGGAAGAGCTTGTGGCCCACCGGAGTACGCAGTTTGAAGATATGCTGAAAACCCTCCGTCAATATGAATCTAAAGGGCCTGAGGACCATAATTGGTATGCTTATGCAAGTATGTTGCTGGACTATATTGGTGGTTACAGCGAAGCGCTAGAGGACTGGCAGGATTGGCTGCAGACAGAGTATGCAAATTCGGCTGATGTAGGGCGACGGAAACATCTAGATGAGATTATGAACAGTCTGGAGCAGCTCCTGGACGGCCAGAAAACGCTGGGCAAAATGCCAAACGACTTGGCCGATTATCTTGCTTGGCTTTCACTGGCTGGGCCTGGGGTATGCGCGCTTCGAATGTTCTCAGGACTCTGGGATATTCGGTCGTCGGACCAATTAAAGGCGGCAGTTACCGTTGCTTTTGGGGTGCTTACTCTATTCAACAAGCCAGAGTCTATTGCCGTCATTGAAAAGCAATCAGGCACTGGACTAAAGAACTCCTCCCAGTTGAGCAGTGCCTGGAAGTCTCGCAAAATCCTGACCTACTGTGCTGCTGGCGGTTTTCAAGCCATGATCGAAGAATATGGGCACCTTTTGAAGGACAGCGGTTTGTCTGCTGAGGAGACAGCAGAGAGATTTGCTGGCGTTATGGGCTTTCAGACTTCGTCCGTCACCTTTCAATATTTGGGACATGCTGATGGTCAACGTCGCTTAACCCCGCTGAATGCTTCTTTGCGTTGTCATTTCGCTGTGCCACTAGGCATACAGAACGCGACGGATGACAAGCAACAAATTCGCGTTGAGCATATCCGGGATGGTTTTAATTCACCCTTTAAACCATTCATGCTGAATTCCACATCCATCGGTCAGGAAGGGCTGGATTTTCACTGGTATTGCAACCGAGTGGTGCATTGGAACTTGCCGACTAATCCGATCGATATTGAGCAAAGGGAAGGGCGGGTCAACCGCTATAAATCATTAGTGGTTCGTCGCAGGGCGACTGAGTATGTGGTTTCTCATGGGTTAGCCCTGAACCAGATCGATGACAGCAGAGACTACTGGGAGGCCTTGTTTTCAAAAATTGGCCGGCTTTCTGAAAAGGGTACCAGCGATCTGACGCCTTATTGGCATATTCCCTCAGGAACTACGCAAATTGAACGATTGGTTCCAATGATGCCCATGAGCCGTGAAGAATCGCGGTTGGATGAAGCCCTCAAAATTCTCTCGTTATATCGCCTGGCATTTGGTCAGCCGAGACAGGAAGAGCTCTTGGGTAATCTCGTTAGGAGGGAGTTTTCTGTGGATGAGTGGGAGAAGGTCCGGAGTGATCTGGTCATCAATTTGGCCCCTTTGAAACAAAGAATTTTTAGAAATTAACCTACATAGTGATGGTCTTCACTTCAGCAGAGGTTCTCACGTCAACAAGCTGAGAGCCTTCGATGCTCCGATAAATTGATGCTTTCGGACGCTTCTTATCTAGGCAGCGCGCTCTAGGCATAAGAAAAGGTGGAGGATGCTGCCAAAGGCATCGCCCGTGAAAGTGTATCAGCACTTTCTCCAGGCAAGCTGGCTTACGTTCCTGTCGATACCGCTAAAATCAAAATTGATTAATCACGTTCTGTTGTTTAGCCAGGTATCCAAGAAGGCTGGGCTCGGTTAGGCTGAGGCTAAGTGAAGTTATAGGCAACAGGGATATTACAGGGAGGTAGTATGGCGAATGTTGATTCCCGTTCGAATGAGGTCTTTCAGACTTCGCTACGGCATTGGGTTTATGGCTATCTGAGCAGGAGGGGCTTGACCACTCCGAGTGGTTGGCCTCTTTACAGCTATGCGACGAAACAGAGTGAGCTGAATTTTCTTGCTGCGCTACTTCCCACTAACGCGAAAGAGCGTCATAACCCCGTCTATAAGATCTACTGGGCAGCCGGATATTGTCTTTTCATTGCGGATAAGTATCGCCGAGACTATCAAGCGAGCTGGTCCTGGCAAGCCTTCGATAATGAATTGGGTGTTCACCTGCAGCCCAATGAGCATATCGAGTTGGTTAAGCTTGGGCTGGGTTATTGGAACCGGCCTATTCGCTATCGTACTTACAGTGCCGACTATCTTGGATCTCTCTTTGCCGAAGGAGGCTTGCCGTGGCGACTGCTGCAAAATGAGCAGCATGGGTTTGGCCGTGCGATCAAGGCAGGACTCCATCGTTACCATGAATACAAGCGAGATGACCGAGACCTTGTTCCGGTCATCCGTGAATATAGCCAGTATTTCCCCCAATCCTTCCAGAACGACGAAAAATATCAATTGCTTGCCAGCATTGCCGAAACCTTGATGCGGCTTGCAGAACAGCATGGACTTGACCAACAGGATGATCCTGCCGCCTTTTTGAATCGCCACGCGCCTCAGTGGCGAAAGGAATTTCCGCTACCGTTGGAAGAAGAAAACGGTGTGGCCTTGGTTAACGAGTGGCTCGTAGATGCAGGAACGCGAATCGAAGAGCGCAAGCGAGCCCGTGAAATGGCGCGTGCGTTTACCTGTGAGCATAAGCTTGATGGGGCTATGGTATCGGCTTGTCTCGAAGCGAAGGTGTGGTTGAGTCCTTCATGGCAGATAAACCTGGAAGGGCGTCATATCAGCAACAGCCGGGTAGAGTTGGCCCTTTATGAAGGTGAGCGCTTGGCGCTGAAGCTCGGTGTTGCCTATGGGCGATTGGAAGCCGATAGGCTGATGATCAAAATGCCAGCTGAGGTGGCAACACTTCGTCGTCAGTCTCCAGAAAAGCCCCTTTTTCTAGTGGCTTCAAGTGCCGGGGAGCGGTTGAATACCCAAACTATCCAATCCAGTGAAGTCGACTGGCAGCAATTGCCAACGGTCTTTGTGGAGGAAGAAGAGGGAACGCGTCTGGCGGGTATCGCATCGGTGCAGTGCAAAGCACCTGAGGTACTGTTGCGTGTGCCAGAAACGGTGCAGGTGCCATACGCTGAATGGCTGCTTACAGATGCTAAGGGTGGGCACTGGTATCGCATTGGTGAACGCTGCGTGGTGACGGATGCTGATGCTCGCTATGTTATCGAGCCTGGGAAAGTACCTGATATTGAGCGTGTGGAATGGCAAGGTGCCATGTCTTCCTACAGCACGTTGCCTCTTGCCACTTGGCGAGGCTGGCCACGCTGTCTGCTGATAGATGCACAAGATTCGGGCCATCAACCTAAGGCTTTCAAAGTGAATGGCGAGCTGGTGAATGGGTTGGAGTCATTGTCCAGTGTGGGAAGCTTTAAGGTAGATATTCTTGGCAAGGATCATTGTGTTGTTGCTAGGCGTAAGCTGGGCGTATTGCCGAGGGATTTCTCGCTAGCCGCCATGCCAGCGTCATCCCGAGTGCCGGCACGTATCGTAATCCGTTCGGTGAAAACACTGAATGTTTGCGTGCGTAATAGTGGTTTACGTGCAGAAGTACGTAGAGATGGTGTTGAAATAACGGTGCAGCTACTCCCAGGCAGACAAACGCCTGAGCGTGTGGAGCTGGAAATCAAGGATACTGGCACTTCAGCTGAAGGTGTGGTGCTGCGAGTTCCTTATCCGGAAGAAGGCGCCCAACTCGTGGCAGCAGACGGTCGGGCGTTTGAAGGCGTTGGGTTGAAGTTAGAGTGCACGCTGGGTATGACGCTCATCTTGACGCCACCACCGGAAGTCGCTCGTACCTTTTTTGTCTCCTTGGAGCTGATGGAGCAAGCCACCCCTCTGGTCAAGCAATATCGTTACCGTGCACAGAACAATACCGTACAGGTCAGCCTGTATTCACTTTACGATGACATCTTATCCCTGTTGAGTTGCTGTGCCGAACAGGACGCCACTGTTCGCTGTCGTGTTGAAACCGCACAATTGCACAAGCAGTTCTATATCTACCGTTATGAAGCCTCTATCAGGTTTACCAACGAATATTGTGAGTTCTTTGAACTGGTAGACCACGGCGCTAAACCTTTGATGCATCAGTCGGAAGGCACCACTGTGATGGCGATGCAGCTTACCAGCCCCGAAAGTGAGGCTGTGGTCATCGTACCGAGTGCACCTAATGGTGTGGTTACTGGGTTTTATGAGGTGCCTAAAGCACTTCATAAAGACGGTCCATGGCTTTTGTACCCTGAAGAGGGTGCGCCGATTGCGTTTCGGCCTGCCATCCATGTGTCAGACAAAAGTGTGAGTCATGTCGATGAAAACACTCCCATTAATACCCTGAATGCGGCGGCTCGTTACTATCATCCTGAGCATTGCCCCAATGCTTTCGATGCTGCTTTCGATGAGATGGCAGGACATTTTTCGCACACGAGTTGGCAATATCTAGTCGAGCTGAAACAGAAGTATCAGCACATTCCCCTGTCGGCATTGGAAGGCTGGAAACACTTGGCACGTCATCCACAGGCGATGGCACTAGCTGTGTTCCGGCTTGAAATGCCCCCAGCATTTGCTGAGCGGCTGACCCATGAGCTGGCGGTGATATGGGAGGTCATCACGGTTTCACAGTGGCAAGCCGCTGTGCAGGAATATGTGGAAGCGATGTCTCAGCAGTTTGGCCTCCCAGAGCAAATGATGCGTGAAAAAGCACGTGAACGAATGGCGCTGTTATCCATGCAGGTTCCCGCCTTCAAAGACTTTTCAGAGATATTGTGCGATGGCGATCGGGCATTGCCTGGGGCTCCGCCCTTGCAGGCAATCTTACCTCACTGGCTTAACGACTTGCGGGCCCACAATGAAGACGCTACATGGCCAACCAACCTGAGTGGCCCGCTAACCCGTTGGGTGCAAGACAGGGAAGCCTATGCATGGCTAACAGAACTGACAATGCCTGAGCATATGAATGCTGTGTGTTTCATGCCGATCTTTGCGGCTTGCCTAACAGCAGGTGTGGCTCACTTGGAAGAACTGTCGGTAGGTGAGGCGGCATTACGCTTTGGTTTTCGTGTGTTATCTGACTTCGATAGGAACGGGTGGTATGAGCCGGTGTACTCAGCCTCGTTGTCTAGCCTGCTTAACGCTAAAGGGAATTATTCATGAGCGGTAGCTTTGAAGCGTTGATCAATCAGTCACTGAATCGCTCGCGTGAAGCCACGCTGTCAGTTTTAGGGGTCAATGAGGCAGGCCTTAGAAAGCACCTTGCTGAGCAGATGCATGACCGCATGGGTGAAGAAGGCTGTTTTTTGGCTCCACCGGTATTTGAACATACCTTTGGCTGGCAGCCTGGCGATGCCACTTTTGCTGGCTTAGAGGGCAGTTTGCTATCTACGTCGGTAGTGAATGCGTTGACGGCTGAGGGTGAGCACGGGTTTGATGCGGATATTCGCCCTTACCTGCATCAGTTGGAAAGCTGGCACACGCTATTGGCCGATAAACCCATGTCAGCCGTAATTACAACGGGCACCGGCTCGGGTAAAACCGAATGCTTTATGGTGCCCATTCTGCAAGATCTAGTGCGTGAATATGAAGATAGTGGTAAGCCTTTGGTGGGCGTTCGGGCACTGTTTCTGTATCCGCTAAATGCATTGATCAACTCCCAGCGTGAACGACTGAATGCCTGGACATCGCCCTTTCACAATGGCATTCGGTTTTGCCTCTATAACGGTAATACCGAAGAAAAAGAAAGCAAGGTCCGCAAGCAGCAAAATATATGTCCCAATGAGATTCTGTCGCGTGAAACGCTACGAAAACAGCCAGCGCCAATTCTGATGACCAATGCCACCATGCTGGAGTATATGTTGGTTCGGCAGGTGGACGATCCTATTTTACAGATCTCACGCGAGCAGCAGTCATTGCGCTGGATTGTGCTGGATGAGGCTCATACTTATGTTGGCTCGCAGGCGGCCGAGCTGTCGCTACTGTTGCGTCGTGTCGTAGAAGCTTTTGGTAGAGAGGCGCGCGATATCCGCTTTGTCGCGACGTCAGCCACTATTGCCGGTGAAAACGCGGCACAAAAGCTTCAGACCTATCTGGCATCTGTGGCCGGCGTACCGGATGATCAAGTGGTGGTCATCGGTGGTTCACGTCAGGTACCAGAGGCCAAGCAGATGTCACCAATGCGGCGCTCTTTTGATGAAGTACGCGCTATAGAGGCTGGTAAAACAGTTTCTTCGGATCGTTTTTTGTCCTTATGCAATCATCCTCTTGCTTACCGTATAAGGCAGGCGGTGGTAAGTAGTGTAAAGCCGCTGGATTTGAATGAGCTAGTGAGTGTGGCTCTGCCAGAGCTGGAAAGCGAACAAACGTCTGGCCGTCAGCAGGAACTATTGCAGTGGATCGACTTGATGGCAGATACGAAACCATCAAAAAATGAGCCGCCTTTTCTCAAACTTCGCTGCCATTTACATCAGCGTATGTTGCACGGTCTGTGGAGCTGTGTTGATCCCAATTGTGCTGTCAAGTCAGACGATCTCAAGCAGTGGCCATTCGGCAAAGTTTATGTAACCGAACGGGCGCGCTGCGAATGTTCGGCACCTGTCTATGAGTTGGGGTTTTGTAACGACTGTAAAGCACCCCATCTGGTAGCCGAGGACGTCGATGGCATCCTTAAGCAGGCAAGCCCATTCGCCGGCGATGAATTTTCATTGCTGGATGAATATCAGGAGGAGGCGGCACCAGAGCATAGCGATACCCAATACAGTAGCAAACAGGCGGTTGTGCTAGCCGCCGCAAATGCTGATGGTTATCAAGAAGTGCCATTGGATATTGAGACGGCGGAACTGGGTGCAATCAGTGCGTCTTCGGTGATCAATATCAACCGAGCGACTGAAGCCGATTCCGCGTGTACGCAATGTGGTGAAGCGGGCGGTGGGAATGCTGGCTTCTTAAAGAAATGCTATCTGGGCGCGCCTTTCTATGTGAGTAATGCCGTTCCTACTGTACTGGAATTCTGCCCTGACCCTGACGGTGTAGCACCGGAAAGTCTGCCAGGTCGAGGCCGCAAGCTGATTACATTTACCGACAGTCGTCAGGGAACAGCACGAATGGCCGTGCGTATGCAGCAGGAAGCGGAAAGGTCACGGCTGAGGGGTCTGGTTTTTCAGGTGCTACGTAACCGGCAAGCAGCTGAAAATATGCAGGCACCTACATTACCTGATATATCCCTTGAAGAGTTGCGACAGCAAGCAGAACAGCTTGAAAGTATGGGGATGAGTGATCTGGCCCAACAGAGGCGGGAACAAGCGCAGGCTATGGAGCAGCCAGGTGCAGGAGCGCCTCAGGTCAAGCTGGGATGGCATGAACTGGTCAATGAATTGGCTGCTGCCAACGATATCAGGCACTCGATTCTGGACTATAACCGCTACGCTAATCCTGAGTTCTTCGGTGGCAATGACAACAGCTTGACATTAGCCAGCTTGCTATTGCTAAGGGAGTTTCGTCGTCGACCAAAGAACCAGAACAGTACGGAAACCTTGGGCCTGGTTCAGGTGGGCTACCAGGGTTTGGAGAATGTTCAGGCGGTGCCACGCTTCTGGGCAGAAACCCAAGTGTCCAATGCGAATGACCCTCAAGAACGAGAAGCCCTGTCCCTGCAAGACTGGAAGGATTTTCTCAAGGTGGCGCTGGATTTTTATGTCCGAGAAAACACCTTTTTTGTGATCAATGACAACGAACGCCAGTGGCTCGGGGCAAAGTTTGCGCCCAAAGAGCTCGTTGCGCCGAATATTGATTACCAGAACACGTCTCGTGTTAAAGCCTGGCCGCAGTTTAAGTCCAGCGGTCGGCTACCGCGTTTGGTAGCGCTTCTTCTAAAGGGTACGGGGCTGGATCCTGGTTCAGCCATCACCCGGGATAAAATCAACGAGTGGCTTAAAGCTGCATGGTTGGAGCTGGTACGTTTACAGATTCTGCAAAGCCCAAGTGGTGGCGGTTATACCCTTGCACGCAATGCCATTACCTTTGCGTTGCCACAAAAGGCTTGGGTGTGTCCGATCAGTTATCGGCTTCTGGACACGACCTTCAGAGGATTAACGCCCTATATTCCAAGGAAAGCTGAACGGACCCAGCTTGAGTGTCAGCCAGTGACGCTGCCAGACTTCACAGAGTTAGCCCCTAAAGGCGAAGCGGAAGGTGCTGTAGTCGCAATACGAGATAAGGTGTTTAAGAATGAGGCTGTTCAGCAGCTTCGTCAGCAAAGCTTGTGGAGTAACATTTCCGATCGTACCGTTGAAGGTGGCTTCTACTACCGCACTGCCGAGCACTCCGCCCAGCAGTCGGCAGAGCGATTACAAAAATATGAAGGTGATTTCCAAACTGGCAAAATCAATGTGTTGAACTGCTCGACGACCATGGAGATGGGCGTTGATATCGGCGGTATTTCTGCGGTGGTGATGAACAACGTACCTCCACACCCAGCCAACTACTTGCAGCGGGCAGGTCGGGCAGGGCGGCGGAGCGAATCAAGGGCGGTTGCCTATACGCTGTGCAAGGCCGATCCCCATAATACCCGTGTCTTTAACAACCCCAAGTGGGCTTTTAATACCGCCATTCCTGCTCCGATGATCACACTGAATGCCCAGCCTCTGGTGCAACGGCATGTTAATTCTTATCTACTTTCGGTTTTTCTCAAAACGCATTCAACGTCTGATGGTGACCGAACGCGTCTCACGGTTCAGTGGTTTTTCAATGCTGATGAAGGTGTTGTTGAGCGCTTTATTGATTGGCTGGGCAGCGAAGCCACGGCGTTCAAGTCAGGCGTTAAAAGAATTGTGAAGCGGACAGCGCTTGAGCTTATCAGCACTGAAATATTGGCAAACCACGCCGCGACGGCTATTCGTCAAGTCGCCAATAACTGGCAGGAAGAACACCGGCAAATCATCCGCCGCCTGGATCAAGCAAATGAAGTGAGGTATCAGAGAGCACTAGAACGTGAAAAAGCGCGTCACGAAGGCGAATATCTACTGAAGGAGCTGGCAACCAAGGCTTTCTTGCCAGGGTATGGGTTTCCGACGAATGTGGTAGCCCTAAATACCTACAATGTGGAGGATTTCAGGAACAAACAGCCTGACAGGCAGAGAGCAGGACGAGAAGATAATATTTTCTCCTATAAAGAGCAGCCTTCTCGTGGGCTGGATATTGCCGTGAGAGAGTACGCACCCGGTGCTCAGATAGTGATTGATGGCCGTGTCTACCGTTCTGCGGGCATTAAAATGCAGTCCTATCAAGAAGGGCCGGCGGGAAGTAGCCAGAAGTTTGATCTGTCCTGGCAGTGTGTGAACTGCGGCATGCCAGGCTATCAAGCTTATGCCTACTCGCATGGTAGTGACCTGCATTGCCCGGAATGTGATGCAACGATTCCAAACACTCAAGTCAAGAAAGTGCTTCGGCCGCTAGGGTTTGTGACAGACTTCTATGAGCCGACCAGCAATGACGTGTCAACCCAGAAATTCATGCCTGTAGAACGGCCTTTGGTCTATGTAAGAGGGTCTGTTATCTCGCTTCCCGACCCTGCCTGTGGTTATGTACGTTTCGGGGAAGAGGGGCAAATTGTGGTGCGCTCGGGCGGTGAACATGGCAATGGCTTCGCGGTATGCATGCGTTGTGGGCGAGCGGAATCGATGACGCCCGGGAATGGAGTGCCTAAGACGATGCAGCCTGACGAATCACATCGTCCCGTGGGAGGTGCGGTTGGCAGTAAGCCTCGTGAGGAATGTTCGGGTGAGTCAGTCCTTCGCGATATCCATCTGGGCTATCAGGCAAGAACCCATGTGGTTGAGTGGGTGCTGAAAAATCCTCTTACCGGCGCATGGATTCCCGATGATGAAAAAGGGCGTGTGATCGCCACTACCCTTGGTGTCGCGCTACGCGATGCGATTGCAGATCAACTAGGTGTTGCCAGTAGTGAAATGGGCTTTGGTGCGCGTCCTGACCGCAGCCTTGAAACCGGTGAAAAACGTAATATCGTTCAGGTTTACGATAACGTATCCGGTGGCGCTGGCTTTGTGTTGACCGGGTTACAAGATATGACCGTTTTATTGGCTTCAGCGTTTGCAAAACTGCAGTGTCCAGCTGACTGCCAAACAGTATGCTCTTCATGTCTGGCCAGCAAGGATAGCCGTGTGGAGTTTGAACAATTGAACCGACGATTGGCGATTGAATGGTGGCACGAGGGGCAAATGAGTGAGCACCTTGGACTACCAAGCCTCTTCAAGGATATCGCAGGCGCCAAATACTGGCCGTATGATCCCGAGCGTTTTGTGCGCCAATGGATAAACAAGTCGGCTACGAAAATCGCTGTTCGACTGGCGGGTGACCCTGAACATTGGGATCTGGGTGCGCCTGCGTTTCGCCGGAAATTGATCGCCTGGAAGATGGTCGACGGTTGTGATGTCGATATCGTGTTGGAAACACAGCATCTACCGGCTGTTATTAAGGAAGAGCTAGCCCTTTTAGCGCGCTTTGATATTCGAATTGTTCTGCAGATTAACCATGATGAGAGCGTAAACGGCGTTCTGGGGCCTGTACAGATGGCCACTCAAGAGGGTGGTACGGTTACATTGCTGACTGATAGTCATCAATCCATCATTCCTGGTGCGAGTTGGTTAAAAGCGCAAGATGCAAGCATCTGGGTGACGTCAGAGAAACTGCCCGCATGGGAACTTGCCCCGGTCAATACGAATGAATGGCTGGGCAGATATGGGCGTGCCACTGTGCTCGAGGTGACCAAGGAGCTGAACGTCCCAATCGCCGAGCTATCTAGGTGTTTTAAGGCGCTGCTGACCGAAAAAGCCCCGGGATTCATGGCACGGCTTCAAAGCGAGAAAATCATTTCGATCCGTTATGAAGACCGCTACCTTCGATCACCCTGGGCAGTAATGTTATTGGCTGGCTTCATCCGGGCGATTCCAAGGGATGATGTCGAATCGGTCAGCGTTGACATCGTGTCAGCCCCCGACAGTAGATCTGGCGCACGGCTTTGGGATAACTGGGTTAATCAGGAGGACATGAAGCAAGTGCTGACGCACTGGTTATCTGCCATCTTGGATATTGAGCCAGTGATCAACGTCAGCCGTTCTCTGGCGGAGGTGAGTCATCGACGCGTACTGACACTTGAGCTTGAATCGGGTACCCAGCTAAAGCTGGCCTTTGATCAGGGAATGGGCTATTGGCAATGCCATTCTATGGCCTATGGATTGAAACGCTTTGATTTCACACAGTCAGTGGAAGGGCAAGTCAAGCAGATGTTGGAGAGTTGGAATGGCGTCACGTTACTGAATATTGGAGAGTGGCCAACTGATATCTCACTATACGAGTCGGAAGAATAAAGAAATAGGAGGCGTAAGCTAAGTCGCCACATATTGTTGATTGCCTATAGGCTTGCAGGCTTTGTTCAAACAATATGACTTTCAAAAATGGAGTTAAAAATCAAGGATGTCCAAGCAATTGCACAGAACTTTAATTAGCTGGATCGGAGGCAATGATCTAAAGGCGATGGGCCATGAACCTGCTGGCCCAATATGGTCGACGCTAAAAGACATCCAATTTGACGCAGTGCATCTACTTTATGCCTATCCATACGAGCAGGTGTCACCCTATATTACTTGGCTCGAACGTCACACTGACATCGCAATTGATGCTTGCGAGGCGAGTCTTAGCTCCCCTGTCGATTTTGGGGAAATTTACTTGGCGGTGGAGCCTTACCTAGCCAAGCTCGCTTCAACTGGTACAGAAATATCCATTCTCCTAAGCCCTGGCACTCCGGCTATGCAGGCGGTCTGGATTTTATTAGGCAAAACCAAATTTTCGGCTGTTTTCTATCAATCTTCTCTCGAAAAAGGTGTAGAACGGGTAAAAATTCCTTTCGAACTTGCCGCTGAGTTTGTGCCTACGGTTTCAGATCTTTCAGATGACAAACTGAATGCTCTCATGGATTCACAGGCGCCTATCAATGCCGCATTCGATAATATTGTTACTCAGAACCCTCACATAATGTTGCTCAAACATCAGGCGCAGATTCTTGCCGAACGCAATGTGCCAATACTGCTCTATGGCGAAACAGGTACAGGCAAGGAGTTATTTGCCCGAGCGATTCATAATGCTAGCTCTCGTTCTGATAAGCCGTTTGTTGCATTAAATTGCGGTGCCATTCCAGAAGAACTGATTGATTCAACACTGTTCGGTCATAAGAAAGGAGCTTTTACAGGGGCGGTTTCTGATCGTCTTGGTGTTTTTCAGCAGGCTGATGGCGGTTCTTTGCTTCTCGATGAGTTTGGTGAGCTGTCTCCACAGTCGCAGGTTC
Organism: Vreelandella salicampi; assembly: GCF_013415105.1. Lineage (GTDB taxonomy): Bacteria > Pseudomonadota > Gammaproteobacteria > Pseudomonadales > Halomonadaceae > Vreelandella > Vreelandella salicampi. The sequence goes on along the minus strand of NZ_JACCDF010000005.1, from coordinate 175,439 downwards.
GTCTACTCCGAGTGCTACAAGAAGGGAGAATAGTTCCAGTAGGTAGCGACAAAGATCTCTCTGTAGATGTGCGCATTATCACCGCTACACATCGGAATCTTATGGACGCGGTTGCAGACGGCTATTTTCGGGAGGACTTATTTTACCGGGTGGCCGTAGGTGTTTTGCATCTTCCACCTCTTCGTGCTCGAGAGGGGGATCTTTCGCTGCTCGCAGACATGGTGCTTAAAGCTCATGGCGATCAAGACTCCGTATTTTTCGGTAAAAAACTTTCTGCTAATGCAAAAAAAATTATTCTCCAACACTCATGGCGCGGAAACGTTAGGGAACTGCAATCAACTCTGACACGGGCAGCACTTTGGAGCTCTGGCGAAAGCATCACCGGCTCAGATATGCGCCAAGCTCTGTTTACTATGCCTGAGCGTGATCCTGGGCTTCTCAATCACGATGTGAGTCAAGGTGTTGATTTAAATGTTTTAATGGGAAGCTTGGCTGCTCATTATATAAAAAACGCTATGGCTCACACTGGCCAGAATAAGACTAAATCTGCGAGGCTCCTCGGGCTGAAGAGCCAGCAAACCTTGAGTAACTGGATCGAAAAATACGGTATTGAATAAAAATGGCACAGTCCTTGCTTTTATTACAAGGAATGGCACAAGCAGAGTCTCTTTTATGAAGTCGGTCAACTTTGAATTTCTTCGGCCAAAGTACGATGTCCTGGCAAATCTTGGTGGTTTGGCAGAGGCTGTTCTTCACGTAGACCCCGGTAGTGCTTTGACACGACTGCGAAGCTTTGCCGAGGAGATGACCAAGACCATCTACAAAGAAGAGTCTCTGCCAAGATTGCCACAGGCCAGCTTCTATGAGCTGGTCAAAAATCCGGTATTCGCGGGCTGTGTCGATAAGTCATTGATCCACCAGATTAATTTTCTCCGCGTTCAAGGCAATGATTCCGCTCATGGTGCCGAGGGTGATTTGCGTAGCGCAAAGATGGCTCTCTCAACCGCACATCAGCTGGCGGGCTACATGGCACTGACCTATTGCGGGGAGCCAAAGGAGAACCTGCCATTTCTCAAAGAGATCTCAGATCCAACCAACAGTCTTCTTCAACTGGAAAAGTCCGTTTCCAGATATGAAAAAGATCTTCAGAAGCAGCAGGAAGAGCTTCAACGAGTCATGGACGAGCTGGACCGCGAGCGCGCCAAGCAAGCAGAGGCGTTCAAGCAGCTGGCTGAACCAGAGCAGCAAGCACGTAAACAGCGAAGCCAGAAGGCGGCTGACTCCCTTCAATGGAACGAAGCCAAGACCAGAGCTCAGTTGATTGATGCGATGCTGGTAAAAGCGGGATGGGACGTTGGAAATTCTGCTCAGGTTGGCCAGGAAGTAGAGGTAAAGTTTCCCAATAATCCATCAGGGAAGGGCTATGTAGACTATGTGCTGTGGGGCGAGAATGGGCAGCCCTTGGCTCTGATTGAGGCCAAGAAGTCCGGAACGATTAACCTTCAGGCTGGTCGTGAGCAAGCTCGTTTGTATGCCAACTCTTTCGAGTACATGGGGTTCCAGCGCCCGGTTATCTTCTACAGCAATGGCTATGAAACCTTTATCTGGGACGACCACCAGTACAACGCTTATCGTCCAGTTTATGGTTTCTACAGTAAGGAGAGTCTGGAGTACCTGATTTATCAACGTCATTATCGCGCTGCCGAACTGGAGCGCTTCAATCCTGAGCTCAAGATTGCAGACCGTCCTTACCAGATCGAAGCCATCAAAACGGTAGCGGCACATTTTCAGAATCAACGGCGTAAGGCACTTCTCATCCAGGCAACCGGAACAGGCAAAACACGCGTGGCCATTGCCTTGGCAGAGCTTCTGTTGCGAACCGGTTGGGCCAAAAGGGTTCTGTTCCTGTGTGATCGCAAAGAGCTGCGTGTTCAAGCCGATGACGCATTCAAGCAAAACTTACCCAGTGAGCCGCGCTGTATCATCGGGGAAACCCGTCAGATTGATGAATCAGCACGCATCTACATCGCCACCTATCCCGGCATGATGAACCGGTTTGCTCAGCTGGATGTGGGCTTTTTTGATCTGATCATCGCCGATGAAAGCCACCGCAGTATCTACAACAAATATCGCGATCTATTCGATTACTACGATGCCTTGCAGGTTGGTCTTACTGCGACACCGGTCAAGTTCATTAGCCGCAACACCTTCGACATTTTCGATTGTGAAACCACGGATCCAACGTTCGAATTTGGGCTGGATGCGGCGATCAACAACGAACCACCCTATCTTGTGCCATTCCGCGTAAAGGATCTGACCACCGAGTTCCTTCGTGACGGTATTCACTACACCGATCTGACGCCCGAGCAACAGCAACAGCTGGAAGAGGATCTGGGCGAGGAAGAGGCCCGCAATACCAGAATTGCGGGAAAAGACATCGGTCGAAAAATCTTCAGTGAGGAGACCGATCGGGTCATTCTGGAAAACCTGATCAACAACGGTATCAAAGATGAAACCGGCTCACTGGTCGGGAAAACGATCATCTTCGCCCAGCGGCAAGACCACGCAGAACATCTCGAAAAGCTGTTCTGCAAATTGTACCCGCAGTACGGTACCAAGGTGTGCAAGGTTATCCATAACGACATTCCCCATGTAGATAGCCTGATCAAGGAGTTCAAAAAACCGGATAACGATTTCCGAATTGCCATCTCGGTAGACATGTTGGATACCGGAATCGATGTGCCTGAGATCGTTAACCTCGTCTTTGCCAAGCCCGTCAAATCCTGGGTGAAGTTCTGGCAGATGATTGGCCGAGGCACACGCTTGCGGCCAAACTTGTTTGGCCCGGGACATGACAAAACCGAATTCCTGATCTTTGACCACTACGGAAACTTCGATTTCTTTGAAGAGGAATACAAAGAGCCGGAAGACACCGGCAGCAAGTCACTCCTGCAGGCGACCTTTGAGGAGCGATTGGCCCTCGCACAAGCGGCCCTGAAGCAAAATAATGCCACAGGTTACGACGTTGGTGTGCGCCTTCTCAAAGAAGACATCAATGACCTGCCGGATGAGAGCATCGCGGTTCGCCGTAACCTGCGAGTGGTTCATCAGCTCCAGCAGACGGATCTATTGGACAAGCTGGATGCCAGAACGCAGCACCTTCTGGCTGAAACGATAGCCCCTCTTATGTCCAGCCGGGTACTCCGGGATAAGCATGCGACAGCACTGGATAAACTTATGGCAGGGATTGAGTGCTGCCTGGTGGAAAAGGCGAGCTGTTTCGAAGATGGCAAGACGGCGCTCATAGCCGAAGTCGAAAGGCTGGCGGTTAATATCCAGGCGGTTCGTCAGAAAGACAAGGTGATCGAAGAAGTAAAAAGTGCCTCTTTTTGGGCGGATCCCAGCATAGAAAAGCTGGAACGTGCCCGGCTAGAGTTGCGTGGAATAATGAAATATCGCAACTCACTCACTAGGCCGGGTATCGGAACGCCAACCACCACCACTTTAGACGGCAAGGTCCTGGCGGAAGATCGCGAGGTATACATCACTGGCGCAAACGAAGCCATGATTTACCGTCGGCGCCTGAAGGGCATCTTGGACAAGATGCTCGCAGACAACCCGATACTGCAGAAAATCCATAATGGAGAAACAATCGCTGAGTCTGATCTGAAGTCTCTGACATCTACGATCCTCACCACGAACCCCGGGGTCAGTCTCGATGTTCTGAACGAGTTTTACGGGCGCACGGCTGATCAATTGGATGTCACTGTCAGAGAGATCATTGGTCTCGATCCGCAGGCAGTAGAGGAACATTTCAAACAGTTCCTTCATGCGCACCCGACGCTGACAGCCCAACAGGTAAGATTCATGAACCTGCTGAAAAACTACATCGCCCAATATGGCTCCATCGTCGTCGAAACCCTTTACGATGCGCCATTTACCTCAGTATCCCATGAAGGAATCGACGGTGTATTCAAACCGGACGATGTGGGCGAGTTGATCACCGTGCTGAAACCTTTCCTGAAACCAGAAACTCCAGCCACAGAGCTACAGGGATAACTATGCAGACCATTCAATGGACGAACGAACTGATCGTAATTGCCAGCCTGATAGGCATCGCGCTCGCTGGGCTGGGCTTTTTAATGGCCACCGTGGTGCAAAGTCGAAAGGTTGCCAGGCTCACTACCCAGCTGGAACAGCTGCAAGGAAATCTGGAGCAAGCAGACGCCTTGAATCAAAGCTTGCAGGATTCGATGAAAGACCTGGAATCATCACTGCACGAAAAGGATTTAGCAGAAAGCCGACTGCAAGCGCAGCTGGCCGGTGCCCAATCTAATGAGCAACGCCTGACTGACGAGCTGCAAAGCCAGAAAGACGAGTTTACCTCTGTGAACGCTAAACTGGAGGAGTCTCGCCAACGCCATCATGCGACCGAGAGGCAGCTGGAAACATTCCAGGCAGACAATCGCGCCCTGCAGGAGCGTGTAGATGACCTGCGTGAACGGCTGGGGCGTGCAGAGCTGGACCTCCAAGAGGAGCGAGAGCAGATGAGCCAGCTCAAGGACAGGCTGTCAGAAGAAGGAAAGAAAGCGAAGGCCCTGGAATCGTCAGACTCGGACGCGAGAGAACAGCTCAAAGAAACCAAGGCAAACCTGTCGACACAGCAGGAAAGATATTCGGAGCTCCAGGAACGCTACCAAAGCATCAGCAGCGAACACACAGAGCTGAAAACCACTTTGGAGCGCAAGGAAGAACACTTCCAGGAGCAGATGCAGCAGCTAGGCGAGACCAAGCAGGCGCTCACCAAAGAGTTCGAGAACATAGCGAATAAAATCTTCGAGGAGAAAGGCAAAACTTTCTCTCAAACCAGCCAGAGCAGCATCGACAGCATGCTCAAGCCCTTTCGAGAGCAGATTGAAGGCTTCCAGAAGCGTATCAACGAAGTTCACGATGCGTCCCTCCGGGGCAACAGCAACCTGAACGCCGAAATCCAGAAAGTGTTGGATATTGGTCTGCAAATGAGCAAGGAAGCGACGAGCCTCACTTCCGCTCTGAAAGGGGATTCCCAGCAGCGCGGTGCCTGGGGCGAAGCCCAATTACGCCGAACCCTGGAAATGAGCGGTTTGATTGAGGATGCTCATTTCGCAGTACAGAGCAGCTTCAAGGATGATGAGGGCAAGCAGAAGCAGACCGATTACCTGATCAAACTGCCGGATGACAAGCACATCATCATCGATAGTAAAGTCTCGCTGGTGGCCTACGACCGGGCTGTATCCGCAGACACCGAAGAAGAGTACAACCTGGCGATGGCGGAACACGTGAAAGCGGTGCGTCGCCACATTGATGACTTGGCAGGTAAGGATTACACGAACCTGGTGGGTATGCGCAGTCCCAGCTTCGTGCTTATGTTCATGCCTATCGAGCCGGCTTATATTGAAGCCCTCAAGAGCAACAAGGATCTCTTCGAATACGGCTATAAGAAGAACATCGTGCTGGTGTCCCACACCACGTTGATTCCGATTCTTAGAACCGTCTCCAATCTGTGGATGATCGAACGCAGCAACGCCGAAGCCCGCGAAATCAGTGAGAAGGCTGGTGACATCTATAACCAGGTATGTACCGTGGCCGAACGCCTAAACAAGCTGGGCGGAACACTCGGTACTGCTAGCAACCATTACAACGACACGGTCAAAGCCCTGGCAGGTAAGCAAGGCCTTTATGGCAAGGTTGAGCGTTTCACCAAACTTTCAGCCAAGGTCACAAAGTCCATGCCCGCCATCGAGCCCGGCCACAGGGACTTCGAGACGGAACGCCTTTCAATGATTGTCGAAGCGATTGAAGAGCCAGAAGAGGAAGAACATCGAGCACTCGACAATCTTAAAGTCGCGACCGATGACGTCGAAACCAATCCATCAATAGAACTCTAGTCACCAACGAGAAACCGATTCAATGCTCACAGGCCAACTACGTAATGACATCGACAAGCTTTGGGAAAAGTTCTGGACAGGGGGCATTACCAACCCCCTGACCGTAATCGAGCAGATCAGCTACCTGATGTTTTCCCGAATGCTGGATATGCAGGAAGAGATGGCTGAGCGGAAGGCGGCGCGAACCGGCAAACCCTTTGATCGATTGTTCCCGGATATGCCGGAAGGCCAGCTCCTGCGCTGGAAGAACTTCCACCACATGAGCGGCAAGGAGCTGCACAGGCACCTCAAGCTCCATGTATACCCGTATTTTGCGAGCCTTGGCCAGCACTCGGAAGAAGAGGGGCTCGGAAAAGAAGGTAGCGCCGCCCAGGCACTGGGCCACATCGGCGAATACATGAAGGATGCGGACCTGGAGATCAAGAACGAATCCGTGCTCGTCTCCGCCGTGGAAATGGTCAACAACCTGCCGCTCACCCAGAGCGACGTAAAAGGGGATATCTACGAATACCTGCTGAGTAAACTGACCACGGCGGGTATTAACGGCCAGTTCCGCACACCGCGCCATATTATCGATGCGATGATCGAACTGATCGATCCTCAGCCCACCGACGTGATCTGCGATCCCTCCTGCGGCACCGCCGGGTTCCTGGCACGGACCATGGAGTACCTGAACAAAAAGCATTCTAGTGAAGTCGGCACATTTACCGATGAGGAAGGCAACCTCCACTACAGCGGCGACCTACTCGAACCTTATCGGGACCACATCAACAAACAGATGTTCTGGGGCTTCGATTTCGATACCACCATGCTGAGAGTCTCCAGCATGAACATGATGCTCCACGGCGTAAACGGCGCCAACATCCTCTACCAGGACAGCCTCAACAAATCTATTAAAGAGCATTACCCGGAGCAGGAAGAAGACTTCTTCGATGTCATCCTCGCCAACCCCCCATTCAAGGGCAGCCTGGATGAAACCAACACCAATCCGGATGTGCTGGGCCTGGTGAAAACCAAGAAGACCGAGCTGCTGTTCGTGGCGCACATACTCCGAGGCCTGAAGCTCGGTGGCCGTGCCGCCGTAATTGTGCCGGACGGCGTTTTGTTTGGTTCCTCCAAGGCACATCAACAACTGCGCAAGGAACTGATCGAAAACAACCAGCTGGAAGGCATCGTCAGCCTGCCCAGTGGTGTTTTCAAACCCTACGCGGGCGTGAGTACGGCAATCGTGATTTTAACCAAAGGCGGCACTACGGATCGAGTCTGGTTCTATGATCTGCAAGCCGACGGTTTCAGCCTCGATGACAAGCGGTCCGAGATGCAAGGCGAGGGTAGCAATGACCTGCCGGATGCCATCGCCCAGTGGAAGCAATACCGCCAGTTGGTGGAAGTGAATGCCTGTGCAGAAACTATCAATCAAACCTTTGGCGACAGGGCCCAAAAGGCGTTTGTGGTAAACGCCTCCGACATCGCCAGCAACAAATACGACCTCTCCATCAATCGCTATAAGGAAGTGGTGTATGAAGAAGAGGAGTACGAAGATCCGAAGGTGATTCTGCAGCGGCTTATAGGGCTAGAGAAGGAAATCTTGACTGATCTGGATGAGCTGGAGGGGATGCTGTGAGTTGGCCGTTGGTGAAGTTAGGCGACGTCGCGCCAGCAAAGGCTAGCAAGCACACTTTTTCTGAAACTGGGAATGTGTGGGCTCTCAATTTGGACCAGGTGGAGTCTGGCACAGGAGAAGTTCTCCAGAAAGTTGTCGCTCCAAAGGCTGAGGTAGGATCTTCAACGCACGGGTTTGATGACAGGCATGTGCTTTATTCAAAGCTGCGGCCATATTTAAATAAGGTGGTATTACCTAATGAAACAGGGGTTGCGACGACCGAACTAGTCCCAATGTTGCCAGATGCTGAGCGACTTGATCGTAAGTACCTAGCCTACTACTTGCGCTCAAAGAGTTTTGTCAGTTGGGTGAGCGCACAAGTTGCGGGGGCGAAGATGCCGCGCGTGTCCATGAAGGTTTTTTGGGATCATGAGATACCGCTTCCTCCATTGGCAGAACAAAAACGCATCGCCACCATCCTCGACAAAGCCGACGCCATCCGCCGCAAACGCCAGCAAACCATCCAGCTCGCCGATGAATTTCTTCGGGCTGTGTTTCTGGATATGTTTGGTGATCCGGTGACTAACCCTAAGGGGTGGGATGAGACAGTTCTTCAGGATGTCGCCAATATTCGTTCAGGTGTGACAAAAGGTAAGAAGATAGACCCATCAACGGCGGTGACCTTGCCGTATATGCGAGTAGCCAATGTTCAGGATGGTTACATTTCGCTGGATGATATTCAGGAAATAACTGTATCACCCTCGGATGCTGAGAAGTGTAAGTTAATGGCAGGTGATATTCTTCTTACCGAAGGTGGTGACCCAGATAAACTGGGACGCGGTCATGTGTGGAATGATGAAATCAAAAGCTGCATTCATCAAAACCATATTTTTTCGGTGCGAATAAAAGACCAGGGAATTATCCGACCCGAGTTTTTAAGTGCTCAGATTGCATCGCAAAGAGGGAAGCGTTATTTCCTCAGAGTTGGAAAGCAAACGACCGGAATAGCCACCATAAATAAAACGGCGCTAACTGGGTTTGAGCCCTTAGTTCCACCTGTTGAGTTGCAAGATAGATACATTAAAATATCAAAAACTGTTAGTTATTTAAAAGAAAAAGCACACGTAGAAAATGATGACTTATTTTCCTCATTAAGCCAGAAAGCCTTTAACGGCGAAAGCTAAGGAGCGAACATGATCGGCGAAATAAAAATAAATCCACCGGTAGCGACTTATTCGCATCCGGCAACGCTCAGCGACCTTCGCCGCATCAACTTCATCTTCGGGGCCAATGGTACCGGAAAGACCACTATCAGCCGAGTGATTTCGCAAGCCGATGGGCATAATCACTGCGAGCTCGTGTGGCAAGGCGGTAATCCGCAAGAGGTCATGATCTATAACCGTGATTTCGTTGATCGAAACTTCAATCAGGATCACCCGTTGCAGGGCGTTTTCACACTTGGTGAGAACCAAGTTGATGCAGAGAGAGAAATTGCTCGTTTGCAGCCGGAAATTGAAAAAATTGACCGTAAAATAACCAATATTAACCTTCAGCTCGATGGAGAAGACGGTCAGTCGGGTAAACGTAAAGAGCTTGGCGATCTCGAACTTGAGTTACGGGACAGATGCTGGAAGCAGAAACAACTTCACGATGATACCTTCCAGGAAGCATTCGTCGGCGTGCGAAACAAAGCGGAAAGCTTCAAGCAGAGGGTTCTGCAAGAAGCCTCTTCTAATGACTCTGAGTTGCTTTCGCTCGACGAGCTGAAAGAGAAAGCTCACACGGTCTTTTCAGAGGGTCTTGAGAGGGTACCGACACTTCCGACGCTGACGGCCAGTACTCTCGTCGAATCGGAATCCCATGAACTATTGCAAAAGGCGATCATTGGCAATCAGGACATAGATATTGCTGCGTTGATTGATCGTCTCGGAAATAGCGATTGGGTGAAACAAGGTTTGAAGTATCACGAACAAACCCCGGAAACCTGCCCTTTTTGCCAGCAGCCGACGGATGACCACTTTTCAGAGAGCCTGAAGTCGTTCTTTAGCAAAGCCTATGATGATGACATACAGACCTTAACCAAGCTTCAGACCCAATATCACCGGGAAAGCGAGCAATTGGTTGCTGAGACTCGGCGCATTGCCGAGGGGAATAATCTTTTTCTGAACACAGAACTGTTCAACGCTGAAGCGGAAGCTTTCTCTGAAAGGCTGAAGCGAAATTGTTCGCTTCTTGAGCATAAGTTGGCGGAGCCAAGCCGAAGAGTGGAGCTGGAGCCAATAACAACATTGCTTGAAAAACTGCAGGAGATGGTTTCGGCGGCAAATGAGGCGACCACAAGCCACAACCAGACAGTGGCGAACATCGCGACTGAGAAACAGATCTTAACCTCTCAGGTGTGGCGTTTCATGGTCAATGAACTGGCCGACGATCTGTCCCTCTATCAACAGAGGAAAAATGAGTTTAGCCAAGCGATTCCCGGCATGGAGGAAAGCCTAAGGGGATGGCGGCAAAAGCGAGGGGAACTCAAGGAGCAGATTAAAGAGCTGGAGAGGCAGACCACATCGATCCAGCCGACCATCGCTGCGATCAATGATCTGTTGCAGCGATTTGGTTTTCATTCGTTTCAGCTAGGCGAATCTAGTGATGGCCGTCATTATCGAATTGCCCGCGAAAATGGTGAAGACGCCAGCCGCTCGTTGAGTGAGGGCGAAAAGACCTTTATCACGTTCCTCTATTTCTACCATCTGATCAAAGGCGCTCAAACTCCCTCAGGGATAACCTCAAACAGGGTTGTGGTATTCGATGACCCCATATCCTCATTAGACAGCGATATCCTTTACCTCGTCAGCAGCCTTATCAAGGGAGTCATGGAGGAAGTCAGAAGCGAAGCAGGCCAGATCAAGCAGGTGTTCTTGCTTACGCACAACGTTTACTTCCACAAAGAGATCACCTTCAACCAAAAAAGGCCGTCAGACCGAGCGCTAAATGAGGAGAGCTTTTGGTTTGTGAAGAAGCTGCAGTATGGCTCTGTTGTTGAACGTTGTGATGAGAATCCCGTTCGCTCTGCTTATGAGCTGCTTTGGGAGGATGTTAAGTTTGCGAACCTATCGAGCATAAGCCTTCAAAATACATTGCGCCGGATCCTTGAGAATTACTTCACCATGTGGGGAGGCATGAGTAAAGACGAAATCTGTGCGCTTTTTGATGGGCGAGACAAGTTGATTTGTCAGTCGCTGTTTTCCTGGGTCAATGATGGTTCTCACTCGATTCATGATGACCTTTACATTCATCATGGTGACCAGAGGAACGAAGCTTATCTGCGGGTATTCCGGGACATTTTTGACAAGGCTGGCCAGTTGGGCCACTACGAGATGATGGTAGGTGAGCAACCGGCGTTGGCGGAGGAAACGTAAATGGCTGTCCAGCATGGTATCTGGAAGATCGGTGAAAAGCCCCAGACTTTGTCAACGGTGAAGCTGGAAAGCGAGTCGCTACTCGAAGAGCAAATCACCAAGGATATCTCCATCCTCAGCGACCACTGGCTGTTGATTGGTCGCCAAGTGTACACCGACTTCGGGAAGTACATCGATTTGCTGGCGATCGATGCGACCGGCTCCATCATCATAATCGAGCTTAAGAAGCACAAAACGCCTCGAGACGTAGTTGCTCAAACCATCGATTACGCCGCCTGGGTCGAGAAACTTTCCTCAGAAAAGTTCGTCCAGATCTACGCGGAGTTTGCCGAGAGACACGGCCTTCCGGAAAAAACCTTCGATCAGGCATTCAAAGCCAGATTTGGGGTGGCACCGGTAGAGGGTGAGATCAACAGCTCCCACCAGATGGTGATTGTTGCCGCTGAACTTGATGCGAGCACCGAACGCATCATCAACTACCTCAACGATAAAGCCAGTGTTGCGGTCAACGCCGTGTTCTTTTCCGTGTTTCGGGATGGAGAGAGCCTGTATCTCAGCCGGTCATGGATGATTGACCCTGTCGAGACGGAAGAGCGCGCATTCAACACTGGGCAACGGGGTGAGTGGAACGGCGAGTTTTATGTCAGCTTTGGTACCTACCCAGATGGACGAAGTTGGCAGGATGCAGCGGAATACGGGTTTATATCTGCCGGGGGTGGACGTTGGTATAGCAGAACCGTGTTTATGCTGAAGCCGGGTGATCGAGTCTGGGTGAACATTCCAGGCACCGGGTACGTGGGTGTCGGAAAAGTCTCCGGTTACCCGATGGTGGCGGACGAATTCATCACTGACGATATGAATATGCAGGGCGGATACAACCTGGCTTCAGAGTGCGGCGAGGATGAGGCGGAGTATTTTGTGCCGGTAAACTGGCTTCATCAGGTTCCAGCTGCCAGCGCAATCAATGAAGTCGGTCTTTTCGGCAACCAGAACTCAGTGGCCAGGCCGCGCACGCCAAAATGGGAACACACCGTTAACCGGCTTAAGGAGCTATGGCATATCTCGGACTAAGGATCTGGGTGATAGACCACCTCATGATAGCCTCGTGTGGGGTATATGCCTAGATTACCGCTATCGACCGAGGCTGTGTGAAAACGTGTTGGCCGCTATACTTTGACCAGGTCCGATGAGGAAATGGCGATGAAGCGATTCGTGGTAGGCGAGGCCCGAGACCAAAGCACCTTGTTCCCTGCGCTTTTGGACGACTTCATCGCAGACGATAACCCTGTCCGTGCCATAGAGGCATTCGTAGAAGGTTTCGACCTCAGAGAACTTGGTTTCAAGGGCGTCGATCCGCATGCAACAGGTAGGCCCGCCTATCATCCCGCTGTACTCCTGAAACTCTATATCTATGGCTACCTTAATCGCATCCAGTCGAGTCGCCGCTTAGAGCGCGAGACGCAGCGCAATGTCGAGCTGATGTGGCTGACAGAGCGCCTGACACCGGATTTCAAGACGATTGCAGACTTCAGAAAGGACAATGGCGATGCCATCCGCCGTGTGTGTCGAGAGTTCATCGTGTGTTCGGCGTCAACTATCTTGTCCGACCGGTCACCCTAATTGTCGCCGAACAATCGTGCTTTGCCGGCGACTGGAGCTGTTCTCCCAAGCCATCGTGGGCATCGATGGCAGCAAGTTCAAAGCCGTCAACAACCGCAATCGCAATTTCACAGCGACCAAGGTGAAGCGTCGCCTTGAAGAAAGCTTTAATAGGTACCTTGGTCAACTAGACACAGCCGACCACGCGGAGCCCGCCTTGGCCAAGGCCAAGACGGAACACCTGAAAGAGAAAATTATAAAGCTCAGGGAAGAAACGGCTCGATTACAAACAGTTGAGGAACAGCGGCTGCAATCTCCCGACCAGCAAGTATCTTTGACGGATCCAGATGCCAGGGCGATGGCCACCAGTGGTAGAGGCACCGGGACGGTAGGTTATAACGTGCAGACAGCGGTCGATAGCCAGCACCATTTAATTGTGGCCCATGAGGTGACCAATATTGGTCATGATCGGGGGCAGCTCTTCAACATGGCGAAGCAAGCGCGTGAAGCCACTGGCATCAAGGAACTTAAGGTCGTAGCTGACAGAGGCTACTTCAAGCGGGAAGAAATTCTCGCCTGCCATAAAGAAGGGATAACGACCTACCTGCCGAAGCCGATGACATCTCCAAACCAGGCCAAGGGCTTTTACCCAAGAGACGCATTCCGGTACTTGCCTGAAAGTAATGAATATTCTTGTCCCGCTGGTCAGCGGCTCCTATGGCGATATGAAACGATAGAAAAGGGAATGAAGCTGCATACTTACTGGAGCTCGGCATGTGCAAGCTGCGCTATGAAAGAAAAATGCACGACTGGCAAGCAGCGACGGATCAGACGTTGGGAGCATGAAGATGTGCTTGAATCTGCACAGTCACGTCTCGATTGGAATCCAGAGATGATGCGCCTAAGGCGACAAACGGTGGAGCATCCATTCGGCACGCTAAAGGCGTGGATGGGTGCGACACATTTCGCGACAAAGCGTTTTAGAAATGTGAGCACGGAAATGAGTCTTCATGTGTTGGCGTACAACCTGAATCGCGTCATAAAGATCCTGGGCGTCAATGCGTTGATGAGGGCTGCGAGGGCGTAACAGCCCTTTTTTCTCTGTATTCTAGGGCCGTGATTGCGAATGTAGTGGGTTCCTGATGATTCCATCATTTCCATATGTCACAACAGCAGCGGTCGGCGATTATCGTAGCAATGGCTCAGATGGGGCCAACGGGCAGTTGAAGGGGAAGATTCTTGTGTCATACCAGATTTTTTCTGTTTTCACACGGCCAGGGCCGAGGCCGTGTGAAAACGTTAGACGAGTCCCGAGCCGGCCAAAAATTGATCAAAAATGGCGCTCTCTCGCTTATTCTGAGGCTTCTGCGTAATAAAACTTCTCTAGTTTTCGCGTACGGCAACTATATTCTGTATCGCCCGGGAGTTTTCACACAGCCTCGACCCAAAGCGGACATGTCGGGAAATGCAGATGGAGGTGCGAACTTTTGGATATTAAGTCTAATTAAAATTAATAGCTTTTATCTATCATAGGTTTAGAGTAGTTTTTCCTGGCTGCATTAGCCGGATAAAAGTGCCGGCACGCTCATCCGATCATAGGACCAACTGTCTAATACGCTGTTATATTACGGGCTGCAGGGGTGTCATTCAGCAGTAGACTCAAACAGGTTATCAGGCAAAAGTTTAAACCATTCCAAGGTGTAAGGAGATTTCAGTAGAAACGTGCATGACATGAACCACCTCCGGTTGGAGGCCAAAGAATGGCTTAAATCATGCTCACCATGTGCTAAGGTTAGTTAACGGTAGGCGCAGACCCGGGGCGGACCCCTGTGCCTACAAAAGCAAGCGCGATTTAGATCCACCGATAAATCGCCGCGCTGCGGCGAAGGCATATCCGATTGTTCTGAAGTGAGGAAACGGAAACTTGAATTTTGCATGGGTTTTCAGCGATATTGGTACTTTATTATGACAAGGAGTAAGTAATGCCATCCGCAAAACATAAGATCGAAGAGTCGACCTCGTCGGCAATCCGTTCCAGTCTAGCTAAAGGCCAAAGCACCAACGCTGCCATTCAGCGCTTGCGTTCGCGCGTTTTGGCTGAGTCCGAGTCAAGCCAAGTCATTACTAGCTATGATCGCATGCATCATAAACATAATCGTTCTTGAGTAACTCACATGGATGTTGCGAAATTTTCCTCATTTCTTGTCAAGGTTACATCAAGATGCAATCTTGATTGCGATTATTGCTATGTATACCATCACGCCGATCAAAGCTGGCGTTCGCTTCCGAAGCTTCTATCCATTAAGCATCTTAAATTTTTCGCAAAGCGACTAGAAGACTACACCAAAGAAAGCAATTTAAAGCATTGTACAGTGGTTTTTCACGGTGGCGAACCACTTCTGGCCGGTGCCCAGAAGCTAGCAGATTTTTCAGAAATTTTGCGTAGTGTCTGTAGCATTCCTGTGGATATAAGCTTGCAAACCAATGGGTTGCTTCTCGACGAACAGGCTTTAACAATTCTTGCTGATGCAGATATCAGTATCTCATTGAGTCTCGATGGTCCGAAAACTGCTAATGATAAGCACAGGCTAACCCGAAAAGGACAATCCAGCTTCGATAAAACTGAAAAAGCACTCAAACTTCTTCAGAACCATCCTGAAGCATTTACCGGTGTTATTGCCGTCATCGACGCTTCGACCAGCCCTGATGAGCTCTTTGAATACTTCGATAGATTTCAAATACCACGCTTGGATTTCCTCCTACCTGATGCGAACTGGTTTCGCCAACCTCCAGGACGTAATCAAGATCCTGGGCTTTACGAGCAGTGGCTGGTTAAAGCCTTCGACGTCTGGCTCGATCGCTACGCACACATCCCACTACGTACGTTTGAAGCACTCCTAGATGTGTGTGCAGGATTACCGTCGTCAACTGATGCTTTCGGCTTCGGGGACGTAAGTCTGTTGTCGATAGAAACCGACGGAAGCTACCACGATCTCGATGTTTTGAAAATTACCCAAGAGGGCGCCACGCGTCTATTTGGGAATGTTTTAGATACCCCGATCGCAGACGTGGCGTGTTCAGCCCCCATCCAGAAGCATAGGGAGTATCTGAGTAAGGATGGGCTGTCGGTTACCTGTCAGTCTTGCGAGATTGTAGAAATCTGTGGAGGAGGTTCACTTCCTCATAGGTTCGGAGAAAATGGCTTCGTCAATCCGACCGTTTACTGCAATGAAATGAAGCGATTAATCGGTCATATCAGTGACCGTTTGCAGGAACATCTGGATGACATATCAGATGAGAGCGACGTAGAGCCTCTACCGGAAGAATTCGATCTGGCCTGCTATGAACGAGCCGAGATGTCTGCAGCATCAATGACCTGGTTAGCTAACAGCGCTGAGATTGATGCTGTCACCCACCTGCGCAGCGCATTGAGCTTACTTCCTGGCAACGAACAGGCACTGCGACTGGCGTCGTTGCCAGAAGCGCTATTCAGCTGGATAGCCCTACATCCAGGTACGATTGCTTGGTCAAGCGCCCTGATTGCCCAGCAGTGCGGCCAAACCCTGTCTGCAGTTGATGGAAGCGCTATAGACGTCAGCCCAGCTTATCTTGACCTTCTGGTCGAGCTGGCCGATTCATTCGATGATGATCAATCCTTTGACGTGGGGCGCGATGATCAGTGGCTCAGGGCTCCCTTTGGTGGTGCCATATTTTTCGAGGGAGCTGAGCTGACCTTTGAAGGCCGGGCACTGGTCAATAGCGCCATGGCGATTGTACGAGATTGGCGGCCGGCTCTCGCCGAAGAAATGATGGATGTATGCAGAGCCGTCCAGTTCGTTCGTGACCCGGCCGCGGATCCCAGCAAGATCGTGTCGTTCAGTGACAACTCAGTACCAGGCGCCTTGTATGTGTCGATCTCACAGGGCGATTATTTAATCGACCCCTATGACCTCGCAGACTCACTCATCCATGAGCATCGCCATCAGAAGCTGTATCTGTTAGAGCGCCACGCGCCCACCATTGAGAGAACAGCCGCTCAAGTCGTTTCACCTTGGCGCGAAGACTTACGGCCGCCGTCTGGATTACTTCATGCAGTCTTCGTATTCGTAGAACTGAGGCGGTTCTGGATGCATGTTCGTGACCGAGGCCCAGCCAATATGAAATCGCGTGCCGTCAACCAGATCGCTGATACAGACAGCAATTTGAAGAAGGCGTTTGCCACACTTAGAGGCTGTCCTCTAACGGACGTTGGCCAGACGCTTGTAATGTTGCTAAGGCGCGCTGCCGTAGAAGGGAAAAAATCAGATGAGCATGTTACCCATTTTGCTCCCAATCTCCCGGTTATCTACTGATCCCCATCAACGGCACGCACAGCTGCGAGATTATTTTTGCGATAAAGATGCAGTAGCTTGTGTTCAGGGTAATCAATGGTTGTTGGAGCTGGGCTGGTCAAACGAAGCTGAACGTTATGTGGATCCTCGCCTCGATGAGGGCTTGGCGTGGTGGGGGCTTGTAGAATATAGAGAAATTGCGATCGCCCGGAAGCGACGGGGCCGATTGTTACTGACACTCAACGATACATGGACGCTGGAAAGCTGGAGCCAATGGCTGCAGAAGCAACCCGGACGATCGCATGCGGATGTTGTGGTACTGCATGTTGATGATCATAAAGATGTTGGTTCGCCACGACTTTTCCAACAGGGAGAAGGATGGTGCGACCCAATCTCCGGAAAAGTGGTGGCACTGGATCAGCCTGACTCCGTGACGCAGGCGATTGAGAGTGGCGCTTTGGGAATGGGTAGTTTCCTAACTCCTTTTCTGCATTTTGCCCCGGGCGCCGATGTAAGGCACCTGTGCCAAGCCCCTAAGTGTGTCACTACAGTGGATTCAGTGGTTAAGCCTGTCTGGATAAACGACACACTACTGGTACCTTCGATGCAGCGTCCGGCAATCAAGCTGGTACAAGATGCAACCGGCGTAGGTCCAGGGCGTTATCGCTTCACCAATGACTTGGAAACGTGGCTTGAGGACGTTGCCCTCTGTGGCAAAGACATCTTACTTCACATCGACATGGACTACTTCTGTAACCGGTATGACGGAGACAGCGATTTTATCGAAAATCCGGGCCCCCTCGATATACCCCTTGAGCGTGTCCTAGCCCGTATCGATAAGTTATCAGCCGCATTGCAGCGACATCAGTTAATTGAGCGCCTTGTCGATATCACTATCGCCTTTTCGCCGGGCTTTTTCCCAGCAGAGTACTGGGCTCCCACCTGTGATCGCTTGTTAATCGGCTTGGGAGAGGTGCCGTGGCACGATTGATCAAGACTAGCAAAAGGCGGGCTCAGCGCACGAAGACACCGAAGCCCCCCACTGTACTAGCCAAGTCCGGGTTGGGTCCGGTAGCACCGTCCGATATTGAACTCGTCCATACCTCCGGAACTATGCTGCGGGGGGGTGGGCCAAGAGGAGAGGCGTGGATCGTGATGGCGGAAGGTAAGCGGGCAGGTACCGCCTACATCAACGTCATCGAGGATTCGATCAGAGGGCCGCACGCTTCATTTCACGTGTTCCTGAATCGACCGAGCCAGGGACGGCAGATCGGTCGTAGGGTTTACCAGCTCGGTTGCGCTAATAGTCAGCACGAGATCATCTATGCGCACATGCGCAAGTCAAACACCGCATCACGTAACGCGGCCTTTCATGCAGGCTTCATCAACGCAACGGCCCCAGAAGACTCTCAACTCGTCTTGGTATGGTACCGTCAGCCGCCCAGCTCCAGGGATGAAGCAGCCCTGGAGAGCAGCGATTCATGACGACTAGCGGATACCGAGTTAGATAGGGCGCTCATGATTTGTATCTCATAGGTTGGTTGAAGCGCAGCATCTGACCCCGGCACCTTTGGGCACGGGATGGTAGCTCAATCCGCAGGTATCACAAGACTTCGTTTCTCGATACACAAAATGAAACGTCTTACGTAATGAAGGAAAAAGCGTTTGAACACCATCGAGCTACAATTCGACGAAAAAAACTCAGATGTTTTGATCTGGAACGGCCAAGTCGTCATGTCTCGGACTGAGGAAGAGTACTTTGAGGCACTATTCGCCCGCCTTCGCTATCTCAGCCCATCGAAAGTGTTAGAAATCGGCTTCGGATTAGGCATATCTGCGGCCCTGATCCAAAAACACTTAATGCCAGCTCAGCACGACATCTTTGAAGTTGAGCAGGGAATTTATATGGATCTACAGGAGTTTGCCAATAGACACGCCAGCGTGCGCCCTTTTTTTAGTGCCTGGCAAACAGTACAGAATGAAGAAAAGTACGACTTTATATTCTATGACCCTTTTGACTATATCCCTCACGGTCAATTCCCGTCCTATAGCAAATCCGAGACGGCAACTCGACTGAAGCAGCTTCTCACTCCCTCAGGTTTACTATGCCATCCGCATTTTGGTGATGGAGACGTTCCTGATGTGGAAGGGTTTGACACTGTCATCGTGGAGCGGCTGCAGGTTAAGCCAATTAGGATGGCCGACGAGAGTACCTGTGAGGATGTGGCGATTGTCTACCACCAGCCTAAAGCTTAGCTGATAGCTGCTTTGTATCTCTATAGGCCGTCAGTAAACCATACCCGCGTGTCTGCAGTTATAACAATTACATGCACACCGACAGCAAAAGCGCCGCTCGTCTCTCGCTTCGCTTTTGCTGTCGGTGATGTGGGGCGTTACAACAGAATAACCTAAAAGACCGCTCTTGGCCGGGTGCATAACTTCAAGCTAATCTGATAGGTGTGCGGCTGTTTACGACCCAAAGCTGTCTTTTGAATTCCAGCTGTAGATGACCGCAATGCAGTGGGAGCGGTCGGCGACCCGACCTCGGAAAACACCTAAGGTTGCGATAACCGGGCCTCATTAGGCGTCCACGCGCGCGGTTACTGGCTGGCCACCTTAGATAGACTGAGTGCTGATCTCTTGCGAAGTACAGTCCAGGCGCATAACCTGCCTCAATCGGGCAGTCGGTTCCTCGGCTGATGGCTATTCAAGTATTTTCAGGCTAGCGAGATGGCACAATCCCCTGAACTCGCCGGCGGCGAGGGGTTCACCTTTGAAGGCGACGCAGCTGCGTACTATCTAACTGCGCTGCTAGCTGAGGCATATGCACCTGGCATCGATGATCGAACCGTTGTCCGCGTGTCGGTTCAGCAGCGCGATTTTGATGAGCCGCTCGATGATGTGATCGTCGATTTTGAAGACACCGCAAAGAACCCTGCTCGCCTTAGCCTCCAGGTAAAGCGTTCGCTCACGATCAGTAAGGCGGAAACGAACTCCGACTTTTGCGACATCATTCGCGACAGTTGGGCTACTCTCAACAAGCCTGATTTCCGCATTAACATCGACCGCTATGGAGCAGCAGTTGGCACCGTTACCCCCGCCAAGGAACGAGCTCTCAAAACTCTTTGTGATTGGGCCCGTGAAAGCCTGACGGCTAACCATTTCGACGCTCGCTTTGAGGCAGAGGGGAATGCCAGTGCCAACATCATAGCGGTCAAAAATGACGTCGTAGCCCTGCTGGAAGAGACGAAGGGGACACCATGCACGTGTGAAGAAGTGCATCAGTTCCTTGCTCACTTCGTACTCATTCAGTTCGACTTCCTTCGCGAAGGCGCCACTGACCCCTCTGACGCCATTAATCGCATCCGAGATTGCCTCGCACCCGATGACGCACCCAAGGCCCCACTGGTCTGGTCGCGCACCGTTCAGCTAGCTCGCGCATCAGCCGGTAAAGCAGGCCAATATGATCGCGCGCGGCTTGTGCGTTCTATCTCCCCTGTCGCACGCCTTCGCGGCGCAAACTCCTTTCGAATAGCCCTCGACAAGTTGACGGAGCTCGGAAAGAGCTACGCGAACTTCATACCCGACGATGTTGGCGGAACGAAGCTCGACCGAACCGCGCTCCTTAAGGCCCTGGACACCAAACTCATCGGAGCCCGTGTCGTCCAGGTCCGCGGCATGCCAGGAAGTGGTAAATCAGTCTTGGTGAGACGAGCGGTACAACGCGCGCTGGAACACGGACCAGTCCTCTTCCTCAAAGCAGAACAGCTCGAAGGCAGCAGTTGGATCAGTTACGCGACCTCGCAGGGTCTCTCTGGTCCTCCTTTGGAGCAACTTCTCGTGGAGATCGGAGCCGCCGGCACTCCCATTCTGTTCATCGATGCAATCGATCGCATCGAGAAAGAGCACCAGCCCATCATCCTCGACGTGATCCGCGCCGTAGTGGAGTCACCGTTGCTCGATAACTGGCGTATTGTCGTCTCCCTTCGAGACACTGGCATTGAAGTGCTTCGGAATTGGTTGGGCGACTTCCTTGACGCTCTAACTGTCGAGACCCTTGGCGTTGATCAGCTGATTGATGAAGAGGCCGAGACGCTCGCAAAAGCCAAGCCACACCTCAGGCCACTTCTATTTGGATCACACCAGGTGCAGGAGATCGTCCGCCGCCCCTTTTTTGCGAAGGTGCTGGACCAGAGTTACGTGGCCGATCCTAGTGCCCCGACATTTGCCCCTCAATCTGAAGTCGATCTGATCGAGAATTGGTGGCGACGGGGCGGCTACAACGAGACCGGTCAAAATGCGATTGAACGCCAGCGAGAGCTGCTCAATTTAGCTTCTCTTCGTTCCCGCAAACTTAGCCAGCCGATTCGCCTTAGTCAACTAACCTCGGTCGCACACGTCGATGATTTTAGATCGGATGGCATACTTCAGAACGCTCGAGAAGGGATCTCCGTTCGTTTCGCTCACGATATTTTCTTCGAATGGGCCTTCTTCCATGTCCTGGTCGATCATGGGGCTCAATGGATGGAAGAGATCAAAGCCTGCGGAGAGCCACCAGCGGTAGCACGCGTCGTCGAACTTCTCTCCCAATGGGAATACATGCAAGGAGAAGACTGGTCAGCGTACCTCGCCCAGACCGAAGGTTCGGACCTTCGATCACAATGGCTGCGCGCGTGGCTGGTCGGCCCCCTCGGAACCGCGAGGTTCGAAGTTGATGAGAACCAGTTCGCGACGGCGGTCTTTGCCGACGACTTCCGCCTGTTCAGGAAGGCTCTCGTCTGGTTTCAGGCGGAGAAGACCTCCCCCAATGTGAATATCCTCGCTGGTAACCTCCCACAGGAGCAACGCCAACGGTTTGCTGATCTTCTCGGGTGGCCGTCCGACTTCAGTGCGTGGCGCCGCCTCATCGACTTTATCCTACGGCGCATTTCCGACATTCCGCAGAGACTCTATCCGGAGATCGTGGCTATCTTCGAGGTTTGGCAGAACGCCTTAGCCGATCTTCGCAACCCAACGTCTCGCGCTCTTCTCCAACAATGCGCGACCTGGCTCGCTGCCATCGACGAGATTAGTACTTCCGATGGGCCGGACGAGAACTCCGCGTACTGGGAGAAGGTGCCCAATCTGGAATCTTTCCGAAAATCTCTGGGGCGGCTCCTCTTAAGAGCGTCGAGAGCCGAGCCGATCCTTGCGGCCGACTATTTGCAGCGCGTCACCGACTCAGAGCGCATTCGTGACGACGCGTTTCATGACACCATCACCTTCTCACCCGTTCTTGCCCAATCGCTGCCTCAGTCGCTCGTCGATCTTTCCCTGGCTTTTCTGCAGGAGGAGCTTCCAGCAGACCGGGTTGTCAGAGAAGAACAGAAACTTCAAGCCGCATCCGTGCGGCGAAAAAGAATCTCGGCTAAGCCGGCAGCCGAGCGCACGCCTCAAGAACAAAGGGCGCTTTCCACGGCACCTTTTCTACACACCATCGGTGACTTCAACCGCCACGACTGGAACAGACTCTCGATCCACGATGATTACCGATGCTTTTCACCCCCTTCGCCACTTCGAGAGCCCTTTCACTCGCTTTTCCAATCAACGCCTAAAGAGGCACTGCGGCTCCTTCGGGAACTCTGCAATCATGCGATGAATGCTTGGCGTCAACTGCACCGATATTCTCGTGACCGTGATGGCACCCCCATACCGCTAGATCTCACTTTTCCCTGGGGATCCCAAAGGTTCTGGGGCACCGACCAGGAGTATCTTTGGTTTCGTTCGACAGGGGCGCCGAATGCCATCGGTTGTGGTTTTCTTGCGCTTGAGGAATGGTGCTTCGCCGAGCTTGCGCGCGGCCGGCCTGTTAGCGAGCTGATCCAGCAATGCGTCGAGGGGAACGAGTGCATTGCCGTCTTGGGCATCGCGGCAATGCTCGCGCTCCACACCGAAACCGTGTCCGAAGCTACATTGCCGCTCATAACCTCTCAGCGCCTGTTGGCGGCAGACCATAACAGATGGACGCAAGACCTTTCGCCGATTGCTATTAGCCTAATCGGCTTTACCTCTCGTACCGATAAGCCTCACATTGAGGCGATTCAAGCAGCAAATAACCGTCCGATTCGCAAGACAGAGCTTAGATGGATGGTGCCAAGATTCGTCTTTACGGCGGGCCCTATCCGTGACCGAGCCTGTGAAGCAATCCTTAAATTCAAGGACGAACTGCCCTATCAGTACGAGGAGCACCGCAACAATCTGAAGGCAAGGGAGCATCTCACAGCGCAGGCCCTCGAATATACAGAGCTGGCGAACCCTAAAAATTATCAGGCGTACCGTACCAAAGAAGAGTCGGACCAGATTTCGATTGTCCATGTGAGTCCTTCTGCCGCTAAGCCTGAAAAAGTCGCTAGGGCCGAAGAAGCTTCTAAGTGGCTTAAGCAAACGGGCCTTTGGACGTGGGCGTCGAAGTCCTTCGAAGAGAAGGCACTGAATGACACCTACGCTATTGAGGATGCCATAGCACTAGCCAAAGAAGCGGACACCAAAGGGTTATTCGAGCATTCAAACAACGAGAACGACGAAGAACTTTTCAATATGCGTCGCGGTGCGGTCGCCGCTACCGCCGCCATCGCGCTCAACTTTCGGGAAGAATGCACTCAAGAAGACCTTGAGTGGGCTCGTGAGGTCCTTAGTCGTGCGATCCAGTTGCCAGAAGAAGCTAATCGGATGCAGTCGCCTAGCTCCGTTATACCCTGGCATCATGCGATATATGTCGCACGCGGCCTCGCAGCGGACCTCCGCGAAGCTTCAGCAACAAAAAGCACAGCGCGGGACCTCATGTGGCTGATTACGCACCCACTGGAAGTCGTTTGGTTGACCGCCCTCGAAGAAGCCTGCACGCTTTGTTTCAAAGATCCCAAGCTGACTTGGAGCATACTGGTACTGGCATTATCGCGCTGTCACGTTTCACCACGATCATATGATCATCGCAATCAGCATAATGAAACCTTCCACTCATCAAGCGAAGTGCAATCGGCGGTCGACGCGGTGATAGCATTCTATGAGCAAGGAAGCGAATGGCCCTCCCTTCCGCTACCACCTCCAGCGTGGGTGAAAGTGGACCACGATAAGGGACAGCGTTGGCATCAAGCCTACGAAGATTACGATGCAGATGATGCATTTGACGCGAATGAGATGTGGGGAGAGCCAGATGTCATTTGGCATTCAGAACAAGCTGCAAAAATTCTTGAGCAAATTCCCTTCGAGGAGATACTGAGAAGTAAGGCGAAAAGGGATTTACTCGATTTCCTAGCTGGCTTACTCGAATGGACAAATCAGAAGAATGCGCCGCCTTGGGTGAGGCCCGGACGTCGAAACCGGTCAGCCACTCGAATTTTAGAATGGACCCACAGTCTGGGGTCGAGCCTTGGTCGAGTAGCCGGGCTTCTCCCTCTTAGTGATTTTCAGACCCTCTTCCTCGATCCGATTCTGGCGCTTGAGGGAGACAATTGCTGGGCTCTCCTTTCTCCATTCGCGAGCACCTATATCTGCTCCTACGTATACGATGCGAAGGTTATTCCAGCTGATTCAATCGCCATACTCGATCTCTGTCTTGAACGACTTCTTCAGGACTCTGCTTTCAATCGCGACGCCTATCGAAGTGGAGAATTCTCAGGATTCGATCAACCCAAGCTAGTCAACACATTGATGTTTGTCTCAGTCGAACACGCGGGCTTGGCCGCCCGCTACGTGAATGGCGACTGGTCCGAAATCAGCCGTATCCTGCCACTCATTGATCGTTTCGTTCGCGCTGGCGGATGGGCTGCTTCCGTAATGGACCCGTTCTTGACGCTCTGTGAGCGAGCTAAGGCCAACTACCCGGCCGAAGCTTTCGCTGACCAATTGCTCGCGATCACCGGCGACGGACCTGACAATCTAAAGGGGTGGCATGGAGCGTTCATTCCAGCGCGCATCGCGGAGCTGGTGCAGCACTTCGCACATCGTGATGCGCCGATGACGCTGGCTCTGGCTCAGAAATTCCTGCGCATCCTCGACATGTTGGTCGACATGGGCGACCGGCGAAGTGCGGCGCTTCAGCTTGGCGAGGCATTCCGCGAGATTCGTTTGCCTTCCTAGCCTGAGGATTGGTCTTAAAGGACTTTATTTAATAAGGACTGAAAGCGTTATAAACGTTGCACAAGCAATCAGCTTTTTTATCGGTAGCTTGTGGTCAATGTGGAAAATCTAAAGGCTGATGTATGAAAGCTAACTTTCTTATGTGTGGATGGCATGTCCACTTGTGGCCGAAATCTGACGCCTAAAAAAAGCCGCCAAACGAAATCCGCTGGCGGCATTAGGGTGGTTTCATACCGACTACTATTGTGGCTGTAACGTTGGTCCTTCCGGTCGCCAGAAGAGATTTTGACCCAGACGGCTAAAGCCCCAGCCACCGGTGCGGCTAAACGCCCGTTGTTGGTTATCGGCCATCGCACTCTGTCCATCGGCATCACGAACATAGCGGGCTAGTGTCATCGCGGCTGGCTGGCCATATCGCGCGCCGGGTGAAGCGCATGTCCAAACATGACGCAGCATGATCGCCAGGTCAGGCGCGTGCTGATCCAAATACCCCAATCCGTAGGCGCAGGCTTCCAAGGTAAACGCATCGTGGCTGCAAAGCTTCCAGGCGGCATTCGGCTTCCCTTTTGAGTCGTACGTGTAGGTTTTGCCAATATCGTGCAATAACCCCGCGACGAAGCACGTCTCTTGCATGAGGCGTGAGGTGTCGGGCTCGTTAAGGCGCAGCATCGCCACGGCATTGTTGGCCACATCCAGCGAATGCTGCAGCAAGCCGCCCGGATAGGCGTGGTGATACGATACGCTCGCCGGGGCGTTTAAAAAAGCCTCCATGCGATCTTGGCGCTCCAACACCCGCGTCAAAAACTCACGCAGATGCGCTGAGTGCAGCGACTGAGCGGTCGATACGAGCTGGTCAAAAGTCTCCAGCACCGGGCAGTAAACCCGGGGCAGCGATTGCAACGTTGCTAGCGCGGTCACTTCATCTTGCGTCGCTGGGCGAAATTCGTGGAGCATGAACGGGCCCGATAAGCCCTTAACGCCGGTGGCCGTCACCGTATCCAGGTGACCGATGCGCTCGGGTACTGACGTTTTATCCAAATTCAGCAGCGCCACGTGATCCCCTTCGCAATCACTTAACCGCAACTTCAAGAAAGGCGTTTTCACATCATCAAAAAACGCCACGCGCCCCGTAAGCCGGTAGGTGCCCGTGAAAGAACGGGCAAGATGGGCCGGGCGGTGAGTATCAAGCGGTTTCATGGGAACCCTCCTTCCGAGAAGTGACAGGACGGGTGTTGCCCAGTAAACGCTCAAAAGCCGAGCCATCCATGCGCGTAGCATTAGGAACGTAGCGTGAGTAGACCTTAAACAGCATCTCGGTGGAGCTGTGGCCCAGTACCCGCGCGACCCATTCCGGGTTTTCCCCCGACGCCAGGAAGAGCGTCGCGGCGGTATGGCGGGTCTGGTAAGGGCGCCGCTTGTTCAGCCCGAGGGCTTTCAGCAGCGGGTACCACACCCGCTTGGTGACGTTGTTGTGGTCCAGTGGCTGCCCCAGCTGATTACAGAACACGTACTCGCTCTTATGTCCGGTCGCCGCGTACTGCGTTTTGAGGGCGTCATATACCTGACCGAACATGGGAATTTCACGTTGAGAACCGTCTGTTTTGGTGTACTCCGTTTCCCCGTTGATCAGCGTCTCGCGCACCAGGATTTCCCGCTTGGCAAAATCGACGTTTTTCCATTTCAGGCCGTCAATCTCGCCGGTACGCATTCCGGTAAAAAAACGCACGGTGTAATAGTTTCGATAATCTGGGCGGACGTTATCGATGATGCGCTGCACCTCTTGCAGTGAGAACGGCTCGATATGGGTTTTCTGCAGCTTTAACGGCTTGATGTTCTTGTAGGGCGTCTCGAAATCAAAACGCTCTGCCGCCTCATCCAGCACCATCCGCAAAATGGTCATGTGGCTATTGATCGTCTTGGGCGAAACCACTCCCGTGGCACTGCGTCCTTTGCGTTTGGCCAGCTTGGCCCGAAACCCCATGATGTCGGCTTTGGTGATGTCGCCCACCGGCTTTTTGCCGAAGGCGGGGATGAGCGAGCTGTCTAGGATTGAGCTGACGTTACGAACATGCGATGAGCGCCATTGGATCTTGTTTTCTTCAAACCACTGCGCCGCAAAGTCGCTGAACAGGGGAGTGTCGGCAGGTGCTTGATGGCTCCCAGGATGAGGTTCTGGGACGGTGTGACTTTTAGCGGCTTCGTCTAAACCCAGCTTGCGAAGGTTTTTACTACCAGGAAAGAACTCGGCGTAGTCAAAGTCACCTAGCAAAATTTTGGCTTCTACGCGTGCCAGCAGCTGCTCAACTTTTTTGCGATTGCTTGGGGTGTCTTGTAATGCTGTTTGTTCGCGGAGACGTAACCCGCGATAGAAAAAATCCAAATAAAGCTTCCCCGTCTCTTTGCGCTTGCGAACCTTACCCATGGCTAACACCTCCGTTGGCCATAGGAATGGCGATATTGCAGGTGGCATTTTTTAACATTTCTTTCTCTACGGCTTCCCAGAGAAAGAGGATTTTCCGGCGTCCGAAAGGTTTAATGTAGTGAGTGCCTTCGATCAGGACGCTATCTTTGAGCTGTTGCCGGATAGTGCGGCAGTCATACTTGATGCGCTTAGCAAGCTCTTCAGTCGTTAGATAGGTGTATGACGCTTCCATCGAAAACCTCCAAGGAGAGTGGTATTCTGCGTGGCGAAAAGGCATTCAAAAAATCAGAATGTCATCCTGAATGTTATTTTAGACAGCATTAGACCATTTGCAAGGTTTTTTTGCCATTCAGGATGACAAAAATACTTTTGGGGAGGTTTAGATGGTTCGTTGTCACCTGGCTCGCTTGATGGGTGAGCACAAAATGAAAATTGTCGATGTGGCGCGTGACACGGGACTCAATCGGAACACGGTGACGTTGCTTTATAAGGAAACGGCTCAACGAGTCGAGCTGGATGCACTGGATAAGCTATGCAAATTATTCAAGTGTGAGGTGGGAGACTTGTTGGAATTTCAAGATGAGCGTGGGCAGACACAAAAAGATTGAACGGTTAGCGCTAGTTGCCTGAAGGTCATAAGAAAAAAATTGCGGAGGAAGGCGTATAGCCAATGTGGCACATATACGTCACATATGTGTCACAAGAAGTTAGTATGCTAAAGACAACAAAAAAGGCAGACCAGTAAGTGACTGATCTGCCTCTGAAAATATTGGTAGCGGGGACCGGATTTGAACCGATGACCTTCGGGTTATGAGCCCGACGAGCTACCAGACTGCTCCACCCCGCATCAACGTGTTGCGTATACTACGCTTTTTTAGCGCTGCGTCAAGGTATAATTCCAAACCTTTGCCTTATAGCCGTTAGTGCCGTCTTGCATGCAACATGACTGTATTAAAGCTATGCTGGTATAACAAAGACATATCCTTAGCTTACAACAACAAGGTTTGTTGGCGGCATGCGTAAACAAACGCAAATAAGCGTGTCGTCGATGTTTTGGCGCAATCGCGCCTGTTCATAAAATGGCTTGCGAAACACGAACGTGATCCAAGCCATGCGTCATATCAGGGAGGTAGTCTATGGCCAATCAAGCCCCCGTCGCCTGGGTAACTGGTGGAACTGGTGGTATCGGTACGGCAATTTGCCGCACGTTAGCAGATGCGGGTTACCAGGTAGTAGCGGGTTACCGTAACCCCGACAAAGCCAAAACCTGGCTGGAAACGCAAAAAGCCGATGGCTACAATAATATTGCGCTTTCCGGGGTTGATCTTTCTGACTTTAATGCGTGCCTTGACGGTGCGCGCGAAATTGAAAGTCAGCATGGCCCAATTACTGTGCTAGTTAACTGTGCGGGGATTACCCGAGACGGCACACTGAAGAAGATGTCGCACGACCAGTGGAGCGAGGTAATCGATACCAACCTCAATAGTGTCTTCAATACCTGTCGCAGCGTTATCGAGAGCATGTTGGAGCACGGCTACGGTCGCATTATCAATATCTCTTCCATCAACGGTCGGAAAGGCCAGTTTGGGCAGGTGAACTACGCCGCAGCTAAGGCGGGGATGCACGGCCTTACCATGTCGCTGGCGCAAGAAACAGCGACAAAAGGCATTACCGTTAACACGGTCTCTCCCGGTTATATCGCAACCGATATGATTATGAATATTCCGGAGAAAGTCCGAGAAGCCATTCGCGAAACCATTCCGGTGAAGCGTTACGGCACGCCAGAAGAAATTGGCCGTTTGGTAACATTCCTGGCAGATAAAGAGTCAGGCTTTATTACCGGTGCTAACATCGATATCAACGGTGGCCAATTTATGGGGTAAATCCTCATCTGTTTGCAACTGTTTGACAGCGATAGAAATGCAAAGCGGGAGGCCTAGAGCCTCCCGCTTTGTTGTTACGAGCTGTTGTTACCTACTGATGGTTCGTTAAATGTGAGTGGCTTGTTATGGCGGCGGTAGGCGCGAGAGCTGTGAAAGCAGGTCGTCGAGCTCGCCCACCTCGGCGTTCCACAATGTTTCCGGCATCGGGCCGAGCGCGAGTAGCGCGGTAAGAATCGCTTCCAGCTCTTCGGCACGGCTACGTGATTGCTGAAGGCCGTCGTTTAAGCGCTCGACTTGAATGGCTAAACGAAGCGGCTCGTCGCTTTGCCTCACGCGTCCCAGCGCAAGTAGCGAGAGATGAACGCGCAACCTTGCCAGTTCTTCGCGGATGGCCTCTTGCTGCGTTGCATCGAACGTGGTGGCGTTTGTACGCAGTGCATTGCGGGTTTCATGGGCCGGTATAAACGCGGCTGGCATGGGGGCATTGAGTGACGCGTCGGCGTCGACGGGTGTTATCGCGTCAGGATTGTCTAGCGCTTGTTGGTCGGCGGCTAGATGTGCATTGACGAGCGGCAAAATATCTTGCCACTGGGTGACTTTCGCCACAATGTCTACGCGGTTTAAGCGTTCCCGCCGGGCGCGAACGATGCCGCTCAAGCGCTTTTGCATGCCGTCACTCCGCCGGCTTCTGGGGAGCGGCTCTAATGCCTCCGCTTCGCGCAGAAACGCTTCAAGCGTTGCGGCATCGTCAGGGCTATTGGGCTGCCAGGCGTCCATGCGTTCAATCAGTGCCTGCATGGCATCAAGCTGTTGCTGCTGATGCGCGACGCGCTCTGATTGCTGGGCGTCACGCTGGGCAAATACCTGATCACAGGCGTGGCGGAAGGCCTTCCATAGCGCTTGTTCTTCGCCTTTAGGCGCGCGGCCCAGTTGGCGCCACTGCTGCTGCAAATGCTTTGCCTGCTGTGTGCGTGTGCTGATCGGCGTGTCGCTTGCGTCAACAAGGGCTCGCGCTTGCTCGACCAACTCGCGCTTTCGCTCAGCGATGACATGGGCGCGTTCGTCGATCAGTGCCTGCAGGCGGTGACGCACGCGTCCAAAGCGGCGACCGATGCTCTCAGCGTGCTCGCGAGGCACCGGTGAGTAGTGGCGCCACTGGTGGCGGGCTTTATCGCGAATTTCGCGCAGCACGTCAGGGTCGGCGTCGGCAGAAGGCTGTTCTAACAGCGCTTCTAGCTGTTCGCATAGCGCTTGCCGGGCAGCGAGGTTTTCTTGCCGCTGCTGGGTTAGGCGCTCACGCCAAGGCGCTAGGCGCTCGTGAATGCGGTCTGAGGCGGCGCGAAAGCGTGCGGAAAGTTCGCGGTTGGTGGCGGCGTCGCCTAGGGATTTCCACTCTTTGACGAGCTGCCGGTGACGACGGTCTAGCGCGGCGTCGTCGAGGTGCGAGTCGTCAGCAAGCGCCTCAATGCTTTCACATAGCTGCTCGCGCTTGGGGCCGGCAACAAATCCGCGCCAATCGCGTAGCTCTGCAAGCCTGGCACCTAGGTGTTTGAGCCGTGAGATAAGCGGCTTAGCCTGCTTGCCACTAAGCGCCTCAACCTGTGGTTTAATGCGCTGATGCTGGCGGCTAGCGCTTTTGAAAGCGCCGCGCTCAAGCAGGTGCTCAAAGGCGTCGAGCTCTTGGTTTAGCGTCTCTAGTGTGGCAGGCGTAGGTGCGGCCGCCGTGCTTTCTTCTTGGTGGGCGTTAAGGGCCGCTTGAGCCCGCTGCAGAAGCATTGGCGCAACCAGCTTGTCGGGCCAGCGGCAGGCACTCACATGCGCCGCAAGGCCAGCGTAATCGGCATCATTTAACGCGTCTTCAATCGCCGGCTGCTCGGCGAGCCAGCGCTCCCACGCGGCGCTGATTTCCTCGTAGCGTTGCATCGCGCGGTGGTAGCGCTCGCTGCTGGCATCGCTTGGCAGATGCGTATCCGAAAGCGTTTGCCAGCGTTGGGCCAGTAAGCGGTGTTGAGCGCGTAAGCTGTCGATATCTTGGTGATTTATGCTCTCGCCGTGCTGCAAGCCGTCTAAGCTCTCTTCCAGTCCTTCAAGAAGCTGCTCGCGGGTGGCCTCGGCGTCTTCTTGTTGCTGTTGGCGCTGCTGGCGTGCCTGTTCTTGGGTTTCGTGGTCGTGAAGGGTCTTTCGGCACGCCATCACCGCCTGTTGGTAGCGCGCGTCTTGCTCAGCGGTAGGGGGCTTTTCAAGCTGCTCCCATTCGCGCTGGAGATGGCGGAAACGGCCAGCATAGAACGGCTCCCAGGGCGATTTTGCATGCTGCTCTAATGCGTTCAGTAGCACTTCGCGCCGCTCGTGCTGTTTTTCCCCCCACTCGGCGTCGGCCTTGAGGCGGTTTAACCGCTCCCGCGCGAGGCGAAGCACTTGGCGGTCACGGCGCGACTCTTTGAGTAGCCGCTTGAGGCCAGCTTCACTTTCTACCTGCTCCGCGGCGCGGTGGCGAACGGCCACCACGGCGTTGTGGCATGCTTGGTGAATAAAATCGTCTTCTGTGCTGAGCTGCTCAAGGGCGCTCAAGCGCAAGTCTAGATTATCGCCGCCTAGAGCCACGGCGTTGAGCAAGCGCGAATCGTCAAGCTCACCCAGCTTGGCTTGGCGCTCGGCTAAATCGTGTTGGCCGGCCTGCCCGCAGAGGCGCGCTAAGATAGCGTTGAACCACGCCTCAATATCGCGATGTTGCGGGTAGGCCGCTATCAGCCCGTCGAGATCATCGAGGGCGACTAAAGCCTCCAGGCGAATATCGGCCTGATCATCGTTAGCCAGTGTTTTGAGCGTTTGATACTGCTCAGGCTTTGTGGGGTCGAGGCGTGAAAGGGCCTGGCGACGCACCTCGGGGTCGGGATGTTGCCACCGAGGAGCGAACAGGCGTCGTAACAGTCCGTGCATGGGTCATCCTGCTGTGAGGGGCCTAGCGAAAAAAAATATACGTAAAAAACCGATCAGCGTCTTCTGGCGGTTGCAGTTGCCTGCGCTGTCGCTTAGTTTTGGCTGACATAGTGTCGCTGGTGCGTCCTTATGATGGTGCCTCCTTATAGAGCAGATTCTTTATAGAGCTGAGCCCTTATAGAGCAGCGTCTTTATAGGACGGAGAATGTTAAGCTCCACCGCCGTAGCGCATGGGAATGCGCTACCTTTATATTCTACCTGATCAAGACATGGAGTTTCGGCCATGAATCTAAAAGCGGATAGTGCCGACGTGGCCTTCACTTTTAAAGGCGGCATGTTGCCCATGACGGTTATGGAGCTAAACAGCGCCGATCCTGAACAGATCCGCCAGCAGCTTGAGGGCAAGCTCTCCCAGTCGCCAGCGTTCTTTCAGCATACACCGGTTGTCCTGAGTGTGGAAAAGCTTGATACCCCGAACCTGGCACTTGAACGGATTTGCGCGGTGTGCCGTGACCATAAACTGCTGCCGGTAGCGGTACGCGGCGGGACAGACCCCGTGAAGCAGTCGGCGTGGGCGCTGGGGCTTGGCTGGTTTGCCCCGGTGCAAGAGGAGCGTGCGCGTCGCTTAGCCAGCATTGCGGCGGAAAACGACAGCGCAGAGGACCAAGCGCCCCAGGACACGCCGGACGAGGTCGTTGAATCATCCGGTGCACGGGTATACCGCGGTACGGTGCGCTCCGGGCAGCAGGTAAGTGCGTCAACGGGGGACTTAGTGGTGATCGGTGCGGTTAATGCCGGGGCCGAAGTGCTGGCAGCGGGTAGTATCCACGTTTATGGCGCGTTGCGGGGGCGAGCGCTTGCGGGGATTCATGGCAATTTAGGCGCCGGTATTTATTGTCGCGAGCTTAATGCGGAGCTGTTATCGGTAGCGGGTAATTATAAACGCCTGGAAGATATTGATGCGCGCCGTCTCGGGATGCCTGCTGAAGTGCATTTTGCAAGTGAGCAGTTGGAGATTAAACCCCTGGCGTGAACCGGTAAAAAACGGGGGTAATACCCCTTAATACGGTGCTCTTAATAAAGTAAGCTTAGCGCTAATTTTAGAGAATTGATTTTTCAAGGCTGAGTTTTTTCGAGATTTAGTTTTATTAATGGGGACGGGTAAGCGCTCAACCATTCGCGGGATGCCAGGGCGCACGGTGGTAGCGTATGATGCTGGGCAGTCAACATAGTAATCCACGACTAAAGCGTGCGCGATGCACGCCGGCAGAGCGTGCACAATGTCAAAAAGGAAGAAGACCTTGGCCAAAATCATTGTAGTAACCTCAGGTAAAGGTGGGGTCGGCAAAACCACTAGTGCCGCCGCGATTTCTACCGGCCTGGCGCTGCGCGGTAAAAAAACCGTCGTCATCGACTTCGACGTGGGCCTGCGCAACCTGGATTTGATTATGGGGTGCGAACGGCGCGTGGTGTACGACCTGGTCAACGTGATTCAAGGTGAAGCCGGGCTGAATCAGGCGCTGATTCGCGATAAGCGGGTTGAGAATCTATTTATTCTCCCTGCTTCGCAAACCCGTGATAAAGATGCGCTGACCCAAGAAGGCGTAGAAGAAATTCTTGCTAAGCTCAGAGAAGAGTTCGATTACATTATTTGCGACTCGCCGGCCGGCATTGAGCGCGGTGCGCAGTTGGCAATGTATTTTGCCGATGAAGCGGTTGTGGTGACCAACCCCGAAGTGTCGTCGGTGCGCGACTCTGACCGTATTCTGGGATTGTTGGCGTCCAAAACGCGCCGCGCCGAACGCAGCGACGACCCGATTAAAGAGCACCTGCTGATCACGCGCTACAATCCGGATCGTGTCACTAGCGGCGATATGCTGACCTTGGACGATATCCGCGAAATTCTTGCCATTGACCTTTTGGGCTTGATTCCGGAGTCGGAAGCGGTGCTGCGCGCTTCTAACCAAGGGGTCCCCGTGACCCACGATGCGTCAAGCGACGCCGGGCAGGCTTACACTGATACCGTGGCTCGCCTGCTAGGTGAAGACGTACCGCTACGCTTTCATCAAGCCCAGAAGAAAGGAATTCTGACGCGCATGTTTGGGGGAAGTCGCCGATGAAACTTATGGAGTTTTTGAAACGCGAGCGCAAAAAGTCGGCCTCGGTGGCGAAAGAGCGCTTGCAGATCATTGTGGCGCACCAGCGTAGCCAGCGCGGCCAGCCAGATTACATGCCAATGCTTGAGCGCGAGCTTTTGGAAGTGATTCGTCGTTACGTCCATGTTGACGACGATGCGATTCAAATCTCGTTGGATAGCGAAGACAACTGCTCGGTACTAGAGCTAAACGTTACCCTGCCCAAAAGCTAACGTTTATTAGTCATCTTGGTTTAGTCGTTTTTTATTAAAAATAAGTGGAGCACGGGTTTACATGGCGCCACCTAACGCGGCCCCGGCCAGCTTTCTCTGGCACGATTACGAAACGTTTGGCGCCGATCCTCGGCGAGATCGCCCGGCGCAATTTGCCGCGCTGCGTACTGACGCCGAGCTCAATGAAATCGGCGAGCCAATAGAGCTTTACTGTAAGCCCGCCGATGATTTTCTGCCTCACCCGGCGGCGTGCCTTATCACCGGTATTACCCCGCAAAAAGCCCGCCGCAAAGGTTTGCCTGAGGCAGAATTTGCCGGAGAAGTGCTGCGCCACATGAACGAGTCTGGCACGTGCGTGGTGGGCTACAATAGCTTGCGCTTTGACGATGAAATCTCGCGCCACCTTTTTTACCGCAACCTGCTCGACCCCTATGCACGGGAGTGGCAAAACGGTAATTCCCGCTGGGATTTAATCGATGTGGTGCGTGCGTTTTATGCCTTGCGCCCGACGGGCATCGAATGGCCACTACGCGATGACGGCGCACCGAGTTTTAAGCTGGAAGACCTTACGGCTGCCAATGGCATTGAACACGCCGGTGCCCACGATGCGCTGGCCGATGTGCGTGCCACCATTGCCCTGGCGCGGCTTCTGCGCGAGCGCAATGCCAACTTGTTTGACTACCTGCTGGGACTTCGTGGTAAACGCGCGGTGGCCAAGTTGTTGGATCTCCCTCACGCCAAACCGCTTTTGCATATTTCCCGCCGTTATCCGGCAAGCCGCGGCTGTAGCGCGTTGGTCATGCCGCTGGCGGAGCACCCCTCCAACCCCAACGGGGTGATTGTTTACGATTTGAGTGTCGACCCGAGTGAACTTTTATCGCTCTCAGCCGCACAAGTACGTGAACGCGTATTTGTCAGCCAGCAGGATTTGGCCGAAGGCGAAACACGTATTCCGCTGAAAGTCATCCACATCAATCGCTGCCCGGTGGTGTTTCCGGCCAGCGCTTTGAAAGATGTTTCTGGCCCGCATCAGGGCGAATATGGCGACATCGTTTCCCGCCTAGAGCTGGATTTGCCGGCTTGCCGTGAGCACTGGAAAACACTGCACGACAATATCGTGCCGGTGGCCAGCAAAGTGGCAGACGTGTTTTCTGAAGGCTATGCCGAGGGCGTGCAAGACCCTGACTTGATGCTCTACTCTGGCGGCTTTTTCTCTGCGGCAGATCGCCAGCAGATGGAGCGCGTGCGCAGCATGGACGCATGGGATCTGGTCGGGCAGCGCTTTGCCTTCCAAGACCCGCGCCTAGAGGAAATGGTATTTCGCTATCGGGCGCGCAGCTACCCCGAAACCCTGGAAGGTGAGGAGCTAGCGCAGTGGGAGGCGTTTCGCTGGTCACGGCTCAATGATCCGGCTCTGGCGGGCTTTACGCTGAAGGATTTTGCCCGTGAGATCGAGCATTATAATCAGCAATCACTCACTGACCGCGAACGGCAAATCCTTGAAGAGTTAGTGATGCATATCGAGGCGATTTTGCCGGCTCAAGCTTTTGATGCTGACTAACGAGGATGGAGGGGCGCATTGCCCCTCCTAATAGATTGCTCGTAATGGGTTTGTTCGTAATTGAGTTGCTAGCGATTAGCGCGCAAAAGCCTCAAGCGACTCGCGGTAGGCTTTCACGTCACTTTTCTCATCTTCCGGGTCAAAGCGGATATCGAGCTGCCCCTCGCGCAGCGAGTTCCATAAGGCGCGCAGTTCATCCGCACTTACC
This sequence comes from Vreelandella salicampi, assembly GCF_013415105.1. Taxonomy (GTDB): domain Bacteria; phylum Pseudomonadota; class Gammaproteobacteria; order Pseudomonadales; family Halomonadaceae; genus Vreelandella; species Vreelandella salicampi. The sequence goes on along the minus strand of NZ_JACCDF010000005.1, from coordinate 139,063 downwards.
TCAAGGGCTAAATCGGCGCGCTGTTCATGCCGATTGAACGCTACTTCATCCAATGCCGTGGCCTGCCAGTGGCGGTTAGCCAGTGCCTCCAGTCGGGTGTCGCGCTGGGTTAGGCGCTCATAAACTGCCTGGCGATAGGGCGCTAGCGCCTCGTCGTCAAGCTCGCTCAAACGTACTTCGGCATCCTGTAGAAATGCGTCCATGCGCTCGGCAATCACGGCACTTTGTGTATCCGGTGACTGCACCACAAGCGCTATGCCCGGTGCTTCGAGTAGTGGTGAGTAGCCAGCATTGACAATATAGCCTAGCTGCTCTTCGGTGCGCAGGCGCTGGTAGAACGGTGTCTGCAGCCGTTGCGCGAGCACACTGGCGGCCGCCTGTTGTTCAAGCGTGGCGGCATCCCCCTGCAGGTAGCGCAAAACTAGCGACTCGTCTCGTGTGCTATTGGGGTGCAGCACCGGGGCATCCGCGCTGACGTTAAGCGGTGTCAATTGGGTGATGTTATCGGGCGTTAAGCGCGGGCGCAGTTGGCCGCGAATCAGCTCGGCCTGGTGTTTGGCTTGGGCCTCGCTCACATTGCCGACGGCCATGGCATCGACATACAGCGCGTCTAAAAAGCGCCGGCGGAAGTCTTCAAGGTGGTGGCGCTTCAAACGCTCGCTCGCGGCTAAAAGCGCCTCGCTTGAAAACTGCGGGGTTAGGAGCGCCTCGCCGAGTGTGCGCTGCGCTTGACGCATAAGCGAATCATCCGGTGCGTTACGCCATCCTCGCTGCAGCTGGAATTTTATTCGCTCGAACGCACCGGCGGAGATGTCCGCCTCTGCCAGTTGCGTCAGCGTACGCTCAATCAGCGGGGTTTGGCCATCGCGCCAGCCGGAAAACGCCAGCGTGATGCCGCGCGAATGGGCATAGGAATTAAACGACTGCCCGGCAAGCCAAGCGGGGTAGAGCGATTCGTTCAAGCTATCGTTGAGCCACTGAGCCAATAGCCTTGTTAATACCGCCTCTTCAGCGGAATAGCTCGTGCTGGGGTGCTGCAGGCTAACGCGCCACTCCACCTTGGGGGTGTTAAAGCGATCCTCTTGCATGTGCCAAGCGCGGAAAGTAGGCGCCTCAATCAAAGGGCTTGGTTTTTCGTCGCTGCCCTCAAGAAGGGTTAAATCTTCGGCAATAAACGGATTGGGTCCAGGTAGCGCTAGGCCTTCCAGCGGCGTGCCGTCTGAGGTTGAGTTTACCTTGCGCCACTGGGTGTTAAACCACGGCGAGACGTGCTCGCTTTCTACCTCAGGGCCAGAGTAAACGCGTAGCATGTTCTCCGGCGTCAGGTTATTAAGGTAGGTACGGTGCATGTCGGCGTCAAAGCCATCCATGCGGTAGGGTGCATACTGCACGTCTTCGACCGGGTAGCGAGACAGGTTCATCGCAAGCCCAGTGGCTTCTTGCTGTGGCGCGCCGTGCTGCTGAAAGCGAAATGCCTGCTCACGCAGGTTAGCTTGCTCTTGGTAACGCCATTCCTCTAGGCCTTGCTTACGAATGTTATCGATGGCGGCAAAAAGTGTGGCTTCGATGTCGTCGAGGTGTTCGGCGCCATCCGGGGTGAGACTGATGGATACGCTAAATAGCGCATGTTCGCCATCGCGGTGGCCAACGCCAGCGGAGAGCCCATCGGCTAAGCCAGCCTCGCGCAGAACGGCAAGCACGCTGCCATCACTTTCATCGCCGATCAAATGCGCCAGGAGTTGGGTGGGTTGATGGGTGTAGTCGTCTATCGGGTCCGGAATCGGGAAGTGAAAACGGACCTGGCGGCTGTCCTTCAGCGACGCGCGCTCAAGGGTGAGTGGTAGCGCCTGTTCATCGACGAGTGGCGTACCAATCTGTGGTACGTCGAGTCCACGATTGGGGATGGCGGCAAAATGCTCGGCCACCCACGTTTCCAGCGTATCCAATGACTGTGGGGCGACAACGGCGAGCGTCATCACGTTGGCGTCGTAATGTTGATGATAAAAATCGATAACGCGCTCGCGCAATGTGGGCTCGCCTCCCGGCCGGTCGGCCAGGGTCTCGCGGCTACCCACGGAGAAGCTCGTCATTGGGTGGTCCGCATTTAAGACCTGATTCACCACGTCGTTTTCGCGCCGGCCTTCGTCGCGGATGCGCGCCATGTACTCGGAGTGGACAATATTCCGTTCGCTTTCGAGTTTTTCAGCGTTGAACAGCGGCGAGAGGAAAAACGCACTAAAGCGGTCGAGCGCACCCGGTAGTGCGGATGGCTCGATATCAAAGAAGTAGTTGGTATCTTGTGGCGCAGTAAAGGCGTTGTGCGAGCCGGCATTACGCGAAAGATAGCTTTGGTAGGCGTCCGATTCTGGGTACGGCTTGGTGCCGAGAAACAGCATGTGTTCAAGAAAGTGCGCCAACCCCTGAAGGTCTTCCGGGTCTTGTGCGCTGCCCACCCGCACGTTCATGGAGGCGGCGGCCTTATCGGCGTCGGGGGCACTCACCAGCAGGGTCTGCAGCCCGTTTTCCAGCGTGAGTACGCGGTAACTGCGCTCATCAAACGGGCTAACGATGGGCGTGACGGCCTCGCTAACGCCTTCAGCGCTATCGGCGCTAACACTAGGAAATCCGACCAGGCTAAGCGAAAGCATCGTACCCACCGCAAGCGGGGTTCGGGCAAGTGGACGGTATGGGTTCAACGTAATAACTCGTAACATTTACGACTCCTAGGGCGAAGCCCATTGCAGCATCGGGCCGACAGGGTGTGCGCAAGCCGGTGACTGATAGGCGGGGTTATTCACATGTTTTGATACCGGAAAAGCGCCCAACAGTTCCAACGGTGCGGGGGTTAATTGCTGTTTTGCCTTTGCGACGTCGGTTTCCGGATGGAGCCATTGATCCATGTCGTCAGGCGCAATAAGAGCGGGTAAACGGTCTGTGAGCGGTGAAAGCCATAGGTTGGCGGGCACGGTTATCAGTGCCATGGAATCGGCAAACTCGGTGAGGGTGGTGTGATAGCGGCACCAAAGCCCCGCCAGTAAGAGCGGCGTGCGCTGCACGTGGGTAATCAAATAGGGCTGTTTGCCCCGTGGCTTTATTTTCCACACGTAAAAACCGTTTACCGGGATGAGACAGCGCCGCGATTGAAACGCGTCGCGAAACATCGGGCGTGCGTCTAGCGTTTCGGCGCGCGCGCAGTGGGGCGCGTGATCAAGTACCTCCAGCCACGGCGGTGTCAGGCCCCAAAAGAGTGTGTTAAGACGGCGTTCGCCTTGTTCCCAGCGGATCGTCGACACGCCCTGGCGAGGGGCTAAATTTGGCGATGTCACGAAGGAATGGGCGACGTTAATGGCGAGCGCGTCAGGCAAGGCGTTGTCGCGAACATAAAGGCGTCCGGTCACACGAGCCTCCCAAGAGGTGAGGAATTAAAAACGCGGGGCAAAATAAACGTGGGAATGGAGTGCAATACAACATTCATGGCAAAATCGTATCGAAAACAGTGTTCGATATAGGGTATCCTAACGTATTCCCTTTCGACGCAACAGCGCAGAAAGGTTTCCCTCTTTTAGCGGTAAACCCAAGAGATCGCCATGGCCCGTCCACGACAGCATGCGCCCGATGCCCTCCACGCGCAGGTAATGCACGCCTGTGATACGTGGTTGGAGGACAAGCCCGTTCATGGTTTATCTCTGCGTGCCATTGCTCGCGAGGTGGGCTGCGCGCCAAGTACGCTACTGAAACTCTATGGCAGCTTCAACAACCTGCTGCAGTACGTCAACGTCGAAACCCTGGCGCGCTTGGAGCACACCATCACCACGTTAGCGGCGGATGACCCTGAGCCTTGGCTGCGTTCGCTGGCCCACGCTTACTGGCAATACGCCGAGCAAGCGTGCTACCGCTGGCAGCTGCTGTTTGACTACCCGCTCGCCCAGGAAGGGGAGCTCGATCAACGCCAAAGTGACTTGATCGAAGCGCTGTTCACCCAGGTCGAAACCTGCCTGAAACGCTACCAGCCCGCACTTGATGACCTTGAAGCGCGGCGCCTGGGGCGCACCCTGTGGGGCAGTGTGCATGGGCTGGTGCAATTAGGCTTGAATGAGCGGCTGGGCTATTGGCAGGGGCAGCAGCTGAAAGTCGATGAACTCTTAGAACAGCTTTTAAGTACGGTGCTGGCTGGGCTTCGTCACCGAGGAGTCGCTGGGTGAGGCGGCCGGTTGTCTTTGTGCGCCATGGGTTGCGCTGGGTGATTTTGCTGGTAATACGAGTCTGTTACCGCTTAACGGTGCACGGATGCCATCATGTGCCTAAAACGGGGGCTGCGCTGATGGTTTGCAACCACGTAAGTTACATGGATGCGTTGGTGCTGGGTGGGGCTAGCCCTCGGCCGGTGCGCTTTGTCATGGATCAGCCTATTTTTGAGTCGCCGTGGCTGAAGTGGTGGTTTCAACTGGTCGGGGCGATTCCGATTGATTCAGAGCGGCGCAATCCCGCTTCACTGCGTCGCGCGTTGGATGAGGTGAGCCAGGCATTAAAAAACGGCGAGATCGTGATGGTATTTCCCGAAGGCAAGCTGTCCCCCGATGGAGATATTCACACTTTTCGCCGCGGCTTAGAGACGATCCTTGCCCGAGATGCCGTGCCGGTGGTGCCGGCGGGGCTTGCTGGGCTTTGGGGGTCATGGACCTCCAAAAACGGCGGGCAGCCGCTAACGAAGTGGCCTAAGCGCTTTCGCGCTCGGGTGAGTTTACACTTCGGCCCGCCGGTTGATCCACGTATGGCCCAGGACGTCGCCCTGCGCCGCTACCTTGAGGCGCGGGTGCGGGTATTAAAAGCCGCTGCGCTAGAGGATTTGCGCCCCTAAAATTACCGACACTGTGGCTAACGTCGGCTGATACGTACCGCCTGCCAACAGCGTGCCGACGTGATCAAATTGTCACGCATCTCGATAATTTCCATGCGTGTGGTGCCGATCTGCAGACATACGGCGCCATCCGGGAAAGACTCCAAGTGCTCAAGAATCAAACCGTTTAGGGTCTTGGGGCCGTCGGTGGGTAAGTGCCAGCCCAATACCCTATTGATATCACGGATATTGGCGGTGCCTTCGATGATGTGGCTGCCGTCCTCCTGCGCGTGAATCTCCTGGTTCTCGGATACATCGGTCGTGAATTCACCCACAATCTCTTCGAGGATATCCTCTAACGTCACCAGCCCCTCAACGTCGCCATACTCATCCACGACAATGCCAATGCGGCGCTTTTGTTTTTGAAAATTGAGCAGCTGTGTGTGCAGCGGCGTAGATTCAGGAATGAAGTAGGGTTCGCGCGCCTCTTGGACGATCGCGGCTTTGGTGACCTCAGGGCGCGAGAGAAAACGTGCGGCGTTACGCAGGTGCAGCATGCCGATAATATTGTTGATATCGCCTTTGTAGACCGGAAGCCGCGTGTGCTGACTGGTACGGATTTGCTGCAAAATGTCATCAAGCGAGTCGTCAAGGTCGATGCCTAATACTTCTTGGCGAGGCACGAGAATGTCGTTCACCGTGACGTTCTCAAGATCAAGGATCGATAAGAGCATGGCTTGGTGGCGATAAGGAATCATGCTGCCGGCTTCGTGCACCACCGTGCGTAGCTCATCGCGGGTCAAGCTGTCGCCGCCATTTTCCACGCTTTTCACTCCTGCCAAGCGCAGCAAGCCGTTGGAAATCACGTTGACCAAAAATACCAGCGGGTAGAGCAACTTTAATAGCGGGAGAAGTATGCGTGAAGCAGGGTAGGCGATGCGTTCTGGCTTGATGGCGGCGTAGGTTTTGGGCGTCACCTCGGCAAAAATCAAAATCGTGATGGTCAGCAGGGCGGTGGCGATAGCAGGCCCTGTCACTTCACCGAAAAAGTGAATGGCAATAATGGTCGCAATCGACGCGGCTAGATTATTGACAAAGTTGTTACCAATTAAGATAACGCCGATGAGGCGGTCAGGACGCGCTAACAAATGCAGCACGCGTTTGGCCCGGGTGTCGCCGCTATTCGCCTGATGGCTCAGGCGATAGCGGTTGATCGACATCATGCCGGTCTCAGAGCTTGAGAAAAATGCAGACAGTAAAATGAGTAGCGCTAGCAGGCTAAAGAGTAGTCCCAGAGGGAAGTCGTCGCTCAAGTTGGGCGTCCTTTATTGCGTATCGAGCTTGATTTTCAGAAGTTAGGCTGGCGCGTGTCAAGGCAACGAAAGTCAGAGGGACACGTTAGACCCACCTAGCGGTGTAGCAATATCTCAAGCACAAACTTGCTGCCAAAATACGCCAGTAACAGAAAGCCGCAACCAGCGAGTGTCCATTTGACCGCGCGCATGCCACGCCAGCCAAAGCGGTAACGGCCTACTAATAACGTGGTAAACACGAGCCATGCAATAATAGAAAGCAGTGTTTTATGCACCAAGTGTTGGGCGAACAGGTTATCTAAAAAAATAAAACCGCTGGCGATGGAGAGCGTCAATAACAGCACGCCCGCCCAAACGAGTTCAAACAGCACCCGCTCCATGGTGGTTAGCGGCGGCAGCGACTGCACAATGCCGCGAATATGGTGATGGCGCAACGCTTGGTTTTGCAGGCCTACTAATACGGCTTGAACCGCGGCAATGGCGAGCAGAGCAAAAGCCAGGGCCGAGCTAATAGCGTGAAGCAAAATACCTGGGGTTAAGCCGGTTTCACTGCCTTGGCTGGGCAGCCCCGTCGCCACAATGAGTACAATGCCGGCGAGAGGAAAGAGCATCACGCCAGCGTTTAGCACCGGCTTGAACAAGCTGGCAACCAACACCACGTTGACTGCAACGGCCATGAAAAGCGTCGCGCTCGTGGTGAAGCCAGGCAGAAGCCCGGGCGCTTGCCCTAGCAGTTGGACCACCATGGGAATATGCAGCAGTAGGCCTAACGCCGCGATGATGCGCACCATGCCCGGGCGGGGCGGTACGCGACGCAAAAGTGTCATGCCCTGCCATGTTCCAGCGGCGATATAGAGAATAAAAGCCATCGTGGCGAAAGGGAGCGCCTGCATGATGCAATCCGTACGCTGTTAAGCGTGTTAATGAGAACGTATCGTGAAAAGACGCCACTACTATAACCAATCCTTAGCGCCGCGCACAGACGCTTAGGGCGCAATAGCCGGTCTGTTTGGGCGCGTAAACAAGCCAGCCATGGAGACTCGCGGCGCCAGGGCGTATAATCGCCCCCATTCATGTCCGCGGCGCGTGCGCCTTGTGACCACGACGGAGGCAGAGAGGCCCCATGTTTCAGAATCTTAGCGAGCGTCTTTCGCAGACGCTGAAGTCTATCAAGGGTCAGGCGCGCCTGACCGACGATAATATCAAAGACACCCTGCGTGAAGTGCGGCGCGCGCTTTTGGAAGCGGACGTTGCGCTACCGGTAGTGAAAGACTTTATCGAGCGTGTGCGCGAGCGTGCGGTGGGCCAAGAAGTCTCGAAAAGCCTGTCGCCGGGTCAGCAGTTCGTCAAGATTGTCCAGCAAGAGCTGGAAGTCACCATGGGCGAGGCCAATGAGGGGCTCGTCCTTAAAGGCACCCCCGCCGTCGTGCTGATGGCAGGCCTGCAAGGCGCGGGTAAAACCACCTCGGTGGCGAAGCTGGCGCGCTATTTGCGCGAGCGCGAAAAGAAAAAAGTGTTGGTCGTGTCAGCGGACGTCTATCGTCCGGCGGCAATTGATCAGCTGGAGACCTTGGCGAAAGAGGTCGAGGTCGATTTCTTCCCGTCGCGCTCAGACCAAAAGCCGGTCGATATCGCCAACGCCGCGATGAAGCACGCCAAGATTCAGTTCCATGACGTGGTGCTGGTCGATACGGCGGGGCGTTTGGCTATTGATGAAGCGATGATGGCCGAGATCCAAGCGCTGCATCAGGCCCTGACGCCGGACGAAACGCTATTTGTGGTCGACGCCATGACCGGCCAAGACGCGGTCAATACCGCCAAAGCGTTCCACGAAGCGCTGCCGCTGACCGGGGTGATTCTTACCAAAGCCGACGGTGACGCTCGTGGCGGCGCGGCGCTCTCGGTGCGCCATATCACCGGTAAACCGATCAAGTTTATGGGCATGGGCGAGAAGGTTGATGCGTTAGAGCCTTTTCATCCCGACCGCGTCGCGTCGCGCATCCTCGGCATGGGTGACATGCTGTCGCTGATTGAGGAAGCCGAGCGCACCGTCGATCAGTCCAAAGCGGAAAAATTGGCCAAAAAGGTCAAAAAAGGCGATGGCTTTGACCTAGAAGATTTTCGCGACCAGCTTCAGCAGCTCAAGAAGATGGGTGGTATGGGTGGCTTGCTCGGCAAGATGCCGGGCATGGGGCAGATGGCCGAGATGGCGCAAGGCCCCGGCCCTGAGAAGGAGTTAGCCAAGCTTGAAGCGCTGATTAATTCCATGACGCCCAAAGAGCGCCACAAGCCTGACATCATCAATGGCTCGCGCAAGCGCCGCATCGCGAACGGTGCCGGTTTGCAAGTGCCGGATCTTAATCGCCTGCTCAAGCAGCATAAGCAGATGCAAAAAATGATGAAGAAAGCCGGCAAAAAAGGCGGTATGCAAAAAATGATGCGCGGTATGTCCGGCATGATGGGCGGCGGTGGGCCTGGCGGCCCCGGAGGCCCAGGCGGCATGGGAGGAATGGGCGGCCCTGGTGGTTTCCCCCGTCGCTAGCGTTATTGCACTGCCCTGTCTAAGGCAAAAACGTCGTGACAGAGCGTCGCGGCCAAGCGGGCAGTTTTCGTACGCCTAGGCTTTCCAAATTGGGCGCATTTGCGTAGAATGCGGCCTCTTCATGCGTAGGGAGTGCGTCAGTGTGGCGCTGCTGTTTGCGTTATGAGGGGCTTAAAAACACGATTTTGTATCGTCGATAGAGGCTTAACCGTAAAGGGTTTGGCTCTCTTGTAACCTCAACCGAAGGATAGTTATCGTATGGTTACCATTCGTTTGGCACGTGGTGGCGCCAAGAAGCGTCCCTTTTACCACCTGACCGTGACTGACTCGCGCAATGCTCGCGACGGTCGTTTCATCGAGCGCATTGGCTTTTTCAACCCGGTAGCCCGTGGTCAAGAAGAGCGTCTGCGTGTTGATCTCGACCGCGTTGTTCACTGGCAGAACCACGGCGCGCAGCTTTCTGGCCGCGTTGCTGAGCTGGTTAAAGAAGCACGTAAGCAAGCCTAAGTCTGTCTAGTCTTATGGCCAATGCTGTCGAACCGAGGTCGTCAATGACGCGTTTTGCAACACATCACTTAGACGACACGCATGTGGTGCTCGGTAAGTTGACTAGCCCTCATGGGGTGAAAGGCTGGCTTAAGGTGTATGCCTACACGAGCCCCATTGACAGTATTTTTGATTACCCCGAATGGTGGGTGCGTAAAGATGACAATCTGACGTGCTATACCGTGACTCAGGGGCGTCGGCAAGGCAAAGGTTTGGTAGTCCAGCTCGAGGGCGTGGATGACCGCGACGCGGCAGAAACGTTGGCGAATGCGGATATCCTGATGCCCAAAGAGGCGCTGCCAGCGCTTTCCGACGATGAGTATTATTGGCATGAGCTTGAAGGCTTGGCCGTCTTGACTCAGGCCGGCGAACGGCTAGGGCGGGTCAATTACCTGTTCGAAACCGGCGCCAACGATGTCATGGTGGTGCGTGGCGATAATGAAGCCATCGACAAGCGCGAGCGCTTGCTGCCGTTTCTCCCCGGCGATGTCATCGTCGACGTGGACTTAGAGGCGCAGCGTATGGTGGTGGATTGGGATCCGGCGTTTTGACGGAGCCTCTTGCGTTAAACAAGCAAGGGTCAAGCGAAACACCCGCTATGTGGATCGGGGTGGTATCGCTGTTTCCCGAAATGTTTGACGCCTTGACCCGTCATGGCGTGACCGGTCGAGCGGTGGAACGAGACCGTATAGCGTTAGAGTTTTGGAATCCGCGCGATTACGCCACCGACCGCCATCGCAGTGTCGATGATCGCCCCTACGGCGGCGGCCCCGGCATGTTGATGAAAGTCGACACACTGCGCAGTGCGATTGCGGATGCCCGCAAGCGTGCCGTTGAGGCAACCGGTAAAACGCCGAAAGTGATCTATCTCTCGCCTCAGGGGCGCAAGTTAGATCAGCAGGGCGTACAAGCACTGGCTAGCGAAAGCCCGCTCGTGGTGGTGGCCGGACGCTACGAAGGCATCGACGAGCGTGTGGTCGAACATGACATTGATGAAGAGTGGTCGATTGGCGACTATGTGCTGAGCGGCGGTGAGCTGCCGGCGATGGTGCTAATTGACGCGGCGGCAAGGCTGGTTCCCGGTGTGCTAGGGCACCAGGATTCCGCCATCGAGGACTCATTTAATGACGGCTTGTTGGATTGTCCGCATTACACGCGCCCGGAAGTGATTGATGGGCGGCAAGTGCCGGATATCCTGCTAAGTGGCAACCACGCAGCGATCCGACGCTGGCGATTGAAGCAATCGCTGGGCCGCACGTGGCAGCGGCGTCCTGATCTACTTGAAGGGCGAACGCTGAGCCCCGAGCAGCGTAAGCTGTTGGATGAGTTCATCGAGGAATACGCTCTGACTACCCGGTAGGCCAGAGCGGCGGTGCAGGGCGAAGGCGAGTAACGTTATGCAAAGCCGCGTACCTGCGTCACCCATAACGACTCCCGCGTGGCTCGCTTTGAGCGCCGGGATCACGGCTTCCGCCTTCCACAACTGAGCGGTTAAGCCACTAAGTTATTTAGGAGTGAAATGATGAGCAGTAAAAACAAGGTGATCCAGGCACTTGAAGCCGAGCAAATGAGCAAGGAAATTCCTGCCTTTGCCCCCGGCGACACCATTGTCGTCCAGGTCAAAGTGAAGGAAGGTAACCGCGAGCGTCTGCAGGCTTTTGAAGGTGTCGTCATCGGCAAGCGTAACCGTGGCCTCAACTCGGCGTTCACCGTGCGTAAAATTTCCCATGGCGTGGGTGTTGAGCGTACCTTCCAAACCTACAGCCCGCTGGTTGACTCGATTGACGTCAAGCGTCGCGGTGATGTACGTCAGGCCAAGCTCTACTATCTGCGTGAGCGCAGCGGTAAGTCGGCGCGTATCAAGGAAAAGCTGGCGTAAGCCAGACTTTGCCACAGACGCTGCCGCTGTGCGGCACGTCTGGATGCCAAAACCCCGTCACCGCTTTGCGGGGCGGGGTTTTGTTTGTTTGCCATCGCGACATACAATTTGTGAGACCGCTTGCCTATGGACCTCATTGACGCCTTCCTGGACAGCCTTTGGCTTGAGCGTGGCGCCAGTGAGCATACGCTAGCGGCCTACCGGCGCGATTTGAGCGTTTGGTGCGCGTACTTGGCAGAGCAAGGCGGTGAGTTGACCGCGCCGCCGGATGGCGTGCTAATCGCCTGGTTTGACGAGCGGCGGGCACAGGGGTATCAGCTGCGTAGCAACGCGCGGTTACTCTCCAGTTTGCGCAGTTTCTACCGTTGGGCGCGTTTGAATGGCGACGTTGAGCGTGACCCGCTGGCGACCATCAAGTTACCTCGTGTGCAGCCGGGATTGCCCCATACGCTCGATGAAGACGAGGTTGAGCGTTTGCTTGCCGCGCCCGACACCGCCACCGCCATTGGCGTGCGGGACCGCGCCATGCTGGAGCTTTTATACGCTTGTGGCCTGCGTGTCTCTGAGCTTGTAGGCTTAACGCTTGATGCGCTCAACTTAAAGCAAGGGGTGGTGCGCGTGCGCGGCAAGGGCGATAAAGACCGCCTGGTGCCGCTTGGAGATGAAGCGACGGATTGGCTTGAGTGCTACTTACGCACCGCGCGTAATGAGATGATGACGGACCCGATGCGCCCGGCGCTGTTTCCAGGGCGCAGCGATAAATCCATGACGCGGCAGACGTTTTGGCACCGCATCAAGGCGCATGCGATGGCGGCGGGGATTACCAAACCGCTTTCGCCACACACGCTGCGCCACGCTTTTGCCACGCATTTATTGAATCATGGCGCTAATCTGCGGGTCGTACAGTTGCTGTTAGGTCATAGCGATCTTTCCACTACTCAAATTTATACTCATGTGGCGCAGGCCCGATTAGAGAGCCTGCACGCACACCATCACCCACGAGGTTAAGCGGACGATGCGTCGATACTCAATGTTTACCCTGGCCCTGGCTGCTACGCTGTTGCCTGTTACGGCGATAGCGCAGAGTGTGCCTGAGCAGTTAACCGACTCCTTAAGCGTTAATGGCCAGGCCATGCCGGTGGAAGAAGTGACTGCCACACCGCTAGACGGCATTTATCAGGTGCGCCTGACCAGTGGCGAATCCTTCTACTCTAACGCTGACGGTAGTCACTTTGTGGTGGGGGATCTGTACGAAAACAGTGACAACGGGCTTGTGAACCTCACCGAACAGGCACGCAACCAAGAGCGTGTTGCCGCCATTGGTGCCGTGCCCCAAAGCGAGCGAATCATCTTTCGCGGTGTAGACAAGCCCAAAGCGACGGTAACGGTCTTTACCGACACCAGCTGCCCTTACTGTTCGCGCCTGCACGAAACCGTGCCAGAGCTCAACGAGCGCGGTATCGCCGTTCACTATTTGGCGTTCCCACGGGGTGGTATGCAAAGCGAAGCAGCCCGGGTGATGCAACAGGTCTGGTGTGCCGATAACCCCAGCGAAGCGATGACGGCAGCGAAGCAAGGTGAAGCGCTTTCGGGCAGCGCTAGCTGCGATAATCCGGTAGCATCGCAGTACGATTTAGGGCTGGAAATGGGGGTGCAAGGCACGCCCGCGATTATTCTACCGGATGGGGAAATGGTGCCTGGCTTTGTACCGCCAGAGCGCTTGACCGCCATGCTGGGCCTGGATGATGAATAAGTCACCACCAGACCAAATAACGTTTTATTAACCATTTTTGACGTCGAGACAGGCACTTTCGCGTCAACACACATTCATTCGAATGGAATACTGAGAGGGGATTTATTTTGAAACCGGTGAGAGTAGGCATCTGTGGATTAGGTACAGTCGGTGGCGGTACCTTTAATGTGCTAACACGCAACGCGGACGATATCGCCCGCCGCGCGGGGCGTCCCATTGTGATTGAACAGGTGGCGCATCGCAGCATCCATCCTGATTGCGACATCACCGGTATTAAAGCCACCACCGACGTGTTTGAAGTGGCGCGTAACCCTGATATCGACGTCGTTGTCGAGCTGATTGGCGGCTACGATACGGCCCGTGAGCTGGTGCTAACCGCCATCGATAACGGCAAGCACGTTGTTACCGCCAATAAAGCGTTGATCGCGGTGCATGGTAATGAAATCTTCCAGGCCGCCCACGAAAAAGGCGTGATTGTCGCGTTTGAAGCGGCCGTTGCCGGCGGTATTCCGGTGATCAAATCGCTGCGCGAGGGCCTAGGCGCCAACCGTATTGAATGGGTGGCGGGTATCATCAACGGCACGGGCAACTACATCCTGACGCACATGCGCGACGAAGGCCGAGCCTTTGAAGACGTGCTGGCCGAAGCCCAAGCCCTTGGCTATGCCGAATCCGACCCGACGTTTGATGTGGAAGGAATCGACGCCGCGCATAAGCTCACCATTCTCGCCTCCATTGCTTACGGTGTGCCGCTACAGTTCGATAAGGCCTTCACAGAAGGCATTGCGCGGATTACCGCTCAAGACGTCGAGCAGGCGGATAACCTGGGCTATATCATCAAGCACCTGGGTATCTCCAAGCGCACCGAAGCCGGGCTTGAGCTGCGCGTTCACCCGACGCTGATTCCCAAAGAGCGCCTTCTCGCCAATGTTCACGGCGTCAAAAACGCCATTGAAGTAATGGGCGACGCCGTAGGTCCGACGCTTTATTACGGCGCTGGCGCCGGAGCGGAACCCACCGCTTCAGCCGTAGTCGCCGATTTGTTGGACGTAGCACGGGATATCGCCACCGATCACCACTACCGGGTACCGTATCTGGCCTTCAGCGGTGTGGGCCAAAGCGCCAACGCGCTACCGATCATGCCGATGGAAGAGATCACCACGGCCTACTACCTGCGCCTGCTGGCGGTGGATCGCCCCGGCGTTCTGGCGCGCGTGGCCACAATTCTCTCCGAGCAGGGGATTTCGATTGAGGCGCTGATCCAGAAAGAAGCCACCGAAGGCGAGTTGGTGCCGATCATTCTGATGACGCACCGCACCAAAGAGAAACAGATGAACGACGCGATTCGCGAAATTGAATCCATGGCGGACATTGCCGGCCCCGTGACTCGTATTCGCGTCGAAAGCCTGAACGAAGGCGATTAAAAAAAGGAGCACAACGCCATGCGTTATATCAGCACGCGTGGGCAGGCGCCCGCGCTGTCATTCGAAGAGGTGGTGCTCACCGGTATGGCGAGCGACGGTGGCCTTTACGTGCCGGAAACCTTGCCTTCGTTCTCGCATGATGAGCTTGCCGAGATGGCGGGGCTGTCTTACGCTGAGATCGCGTTTCGCGTGATGAAGCCGTTCGTGAACGGCGAGATTGACGACGCGACGTTCCGCCAACTTGTGCATGACGCCTACGCCACGTTCAACCACGATGCCGTGGTGCCGCTTAAGCAGCTCGACGCCAATCACTTTTTGTTGGAGCAGTTCCACGGCCCGACATTGGCGTTTAAAGACGTCGCGCTGCAGCTGTTAGGGCGCATTCTTGATCACTTCCTGAAAAAGCGCGGCGAACGTGCGGTGATCATGGGCGCCACTTCCGGCGATACTGGCTCGGCGGCGATTGAAGGGTGTCGTCACTGCGATAATCTGGATATTTTTATCCTGCACCCGTATAACCGCGTCTCTGAAGTGCAGCGCCGCCAGATGACCACGGTACTGGCCAATAACGTCTTCAATATCGCTATCGAAGGCAATTTCGATGACGCCCAGGCGATGGTGAAGGCGAGCTTCGCCAATCAAGACTTCCTGAAAGGCACGCGCTTGGTGGCAGTGAACTCGATCAACTGGGCGCGGATCATGGCCCAAATCGTTTACTACGTGGCGGCAGGCGTCGCCTTGGGCGCGCCGCGCCGTGAGGTGAGTTTCTGCGTGCCATCGGCGAATTTTGGCAACGTCTTTGCTGGCTTTATGGCTTATAAAATGGGCCTGCCGGTGAAGCAGTTCATCATCGCCACCAATGCCAACGACATTCTCCACCGTACGCTAGCGGCCAACGACTTCTCCAAGCACGAGCTGGCCGCCACCTTGGCGCCATCGATGGATATCGTCGTTTCGTCCAACTTCGAGCGTCTGCTTTTTGACGCCTACGAGCGCGACGGGGCGGCGGTAGCGGCCTTGCTGGAGCGTTTCCAACAAGAGCCCACGGCGCTTGCCGAAGCGCCGCTGGCGAAGCTGCGCGAGAAATTTGCCAGCCACAGTGTGGATGATGCAACGATTCTGGAAGTGATTCGCGAAGCCCACCACCGCACCGGCGAAATCCTCGATCCGCACACCGCTACCGGTTACCGCGCCGCCGAGCGTGCCCGGGCCGATCAGTCCACGCCGGTCATTACGCTTGCGACCGCGCACCCGGCGAAATTCGCCGAGGCCGTGGTGAAAGCGGGCTTCCCCGGTGTGTCGCTGCCTCCGCACATGGATGACCTGCTCGAACGCGAAGAGCGCTACACGGTGCTTCCGTCTGATCTTAGCGCGGTCCAGCAGTACGTCGCCGAGCATCGGCGCTAAACGGGGCGATATGAACGCGCTGACCGATCTACCCCTTAGCCTCACCCAGCCGCGCCTGGAGCCTCGTCCCCGTGACGAGGCCGTTTATGCGCGTGCCCAAACGGAAGGTTTGAGCGAGTTGCAGGCGCGCCTGCTTGCCTCGCGGCTGCCGGGGTATCATGGTGAGCTTGCCCCGCTGGTGTCGCCGAGCCTGCGCTACCTTGCCCATCCTGAGAAACTCAAAGACGGCCGCCGAGCCGCCGAGCGTATCGCCCAGGCGGTGTCCGAGGGCGAGTCGATCGGCATTCTGACCGATTACGACGTCGACGGTATTACCTCGCACGTGGTGATTCGACGCACCTTGGTCGAGCTTTTCGGCGTGCCCGAAAGCAAGCTGCACAGTTTGATTGGTCACCGTATTCACGATGGCTACGGTATCAGCCTGCCGCTGGTTGAGCGTACGCTCGCCCTAAAACCTGAGCCAACGCTTGTAATCACCGCCGACTGCGGAAGCTCTGACGAGCCGCGCATTGCGCGGATGAAAGCCGCCGGCATCGACGTGGTAGTGAGCGATCACCACGCCTTGCCGCTGGAAGGCCCGCCGGCATCGGCCTTCGCCTGTGTGAACCCCACGCGCGACGATTGCGCCTATCCAGACAAAACCATCGCCGGCTGCATGGTGGCGTGGCTTTTAATGTCGCTTGCGCGCAGCGTGCTGATCGAGTGGGGCGCCTTGTCGAAGGCTACCCCTAAGCTCTCGCCGTGGCTCTCGTATGTGGCGCTAGGCACCGTGGCGGACTGCGTATCGCTGGGGGGTAGCCCCGCCAACCGCGCAGTGGTCAGCCACGGACTTACGCTGATTAACCGTATGGACGCCGCGTGCTGGCGCGCGATGGCCGCGCGGCTCGGGCAAGATAGCGTGCCGTTTAACGCCGAAACCTTAGCGTTTCAGATGGGGCCGCGAATCAACGCTCGCTCGCGGTTAGACGATCCCTATGCGGCGCTGCATTTTATGCTCGCCGAAAGCGACGGGGTAGCAACGCGGCAGCTCAACGTGCTGGATGACGACAATCAGTCGCGCAAGGCGATTGAAGCCGACATGGCCGAAGAAGCCCGGGCGTTTGCCGCCGATGAACTGGCCGCTAATGCGCCTGCCGTGGTAGTGCTGCTCGAAGATGGCCACCCTGGCGTACAAGGCATCGTCGCCTCGCGGCTGGTGCAAGCCTACGGGCGCCCGGCGCTGGTACTGACGCAAGCGGCGCAACCGGGGATGCTCACCGGCTCCGGCCGCTCAATTGACGGCCTGCACCTGCGCGATGCGCTACAGCGCACTTATGAGCTCGCCCCTGAGGCGCTGCCGCGCTTTGGTGGCCACAGTGGCGCGGCGGGTGTTGGTGTGCCTCGCGAGCAGTTGGATGCGTTTAAAGCGGCGTTTTTGCAAGCCGTGAGCGAGCAGCTCGGTGACACGCCGCTTTACCCGCGGCTCTGGACCGACGGTGAGTTATCCACCGCGCAGTTAACGCTTGGCACGCTCAGCGAGATTGAAGCATTGGGCCCTTACGGGCGCGAGTTTGATCCACCGCTGTTTGAAGGCCGCTTTATCGTCGAGGCGCTGCGTCCGGTAGGGGCTGACGGCACGCATTTGATGCTGGAGCTTTCCATGGGGCCAGTCACCTGCAAGGCGATCTGGTTTCGCGCCCTCACGCCAGGCGAGTTACCTTCGTTTAGCGTGGGCGATACGTTGCACTGTGCTTATAAGCTTAATCGCAACCGCTGGCGTGGTCGCGATTCACTGCAGCTGATGGTCGAGCACGCCAGCCCTGTAGCGTAAAAAACGTTAGCGTAAACAATTAACTCTAAGGACAATACGTCATGCGCATGGAAGACCTACCCAAAGATCCTCATAAACCCTATGAGGATGTGATGGCGATGCTGCTTGGCACGCTATTTGTCACCCTAGGGGTAACGTTTTATACCCATTCGGTACTGCTTACCGGCAGCACCGCGGGGATGGCGCTGCTGATAAACTACATAATCGGTGGCGGCTTTGGCGTTTGGTTTTTTGCTATCAACCTGCCGTTTTATTACCTGGCGATTAAGCGCATGGGCTGGAGCTTTACGTTGCGCACTTTTGCCGCCATTGGCTTGGTATCGCTTTTCTCAGAACTCACCCAGGGCTGGGTGCAGTTTGCCGAGGTGCCGTCCCTTTATGCCGCGCTGATGGGCGGAGCGTTAATGGGCATCGGCATGCTGATGCTGTTTCGCCACCGCACGAGCCTTGGCGGTATCAACATTCTGGCACTTTATCTGCAAGAAAAGCACGGCCTGCGGGCAGGCTACGTACAGCTGGGTATCGACGGTTTGATTTTGCTCGTCGCGCTTACCCAGCTGCCGCTGGATCGCGTTGGCTACTCGGTATTGGGTGCCCTCACGCTAAACCTGATTATCGCCCTGAACCATAAGCCAGGGCGCTATATCGGGGTTAGCTGACAGGCCGTTGCTTATTTCGAAAGGGGCGCTTTTCCTTTTCAACCGTCTATTTGGGTGCCTCGGACAAGCGGTTTTCATCGTCTATAACGCAGACCTTAGTAGGCACGTGGCGCGACCACTGCCAGAAAACGATATTCACATCTCGAGTGGTTGCGCTCTTCGCCTGCGATGGCACACGAATGCCAGCGAATCCCATATCGACCAAGCGCTCAGCGATTTCCCAGGCGATAACGGGTTCACGCCTTATCTTTTTATCTAACCACGCTTCCTGCATCCAGGCCTCTGGGTGCGGGCGCACGCGCGCTTGGATAACTGGGTCACACAGATCTAAAATTGGGCCGCAATCAACCTCATAGCTGCAAAGCGTCAGCGGCTGAGTTTTGAAGGGAAAGCCTTGTTGGGCCTCAAGCCAAGCTGTTTCAAAACGCTCGCTGGTATAAAGCGCGGGCAGGCCAACAGTGTTCCAGCGGCCTCCGTTGCGTGCAGCCCCTTCTCCTGACGTGGGAGCGTGCTGCCATCGTGGGTTATGGCCGCGATAGACGAGCCCTCTGTATTGAAACCCAAGTTCCAGCAGGCTCACGCATAGCCTCCCTCGGCGATGTGAGAAAGGTAGGCGCGGACATCATCCGCCCGCCCATGGCTGACCAACTCTTCTGCGGTGAAATCACCCAGCGGTGCGATGGGGTAGGTGCGGTACCACGACCATGCACCACTTATCGACCCCGCCCAGGGTTCAATACGTTTGAGGATTTCCATCGTTTGGCGAAGACGTTGCTGCGTGGAAACGGCATGTAAGCGATCTTTGCGGATGATGGCGCTGTGGCTTAGCCCAATCGCGTGCGCGAACTCGCGCTTGGTGATATGCAGTTCGTCAAGGAGAGCATCAGCGATGATAAACCCTTCACGATCCACAGCACTCTTTATTTCAAGACTCATTTTAGTCGCCTTAAGAAGCGTATATTTGCGTCATTATGGGTGACATTTTTGAATTTGTAAAAAGAGTGCTGTCCGTCAAAGCTTAGATCGATTTAACGCGTTGACTCAGTAAGATTTATGCAGCCAGAACCACCATACAATAGCGGCGATCAGGCCCAGACCTGCAAGATTGACCAGTAAACTCATGCGGTATCTCCTTTGGATGCGTTTCCACTGGCTTGCCAGAGACGTAGACGGTTGGCGTTGCTGACCACAGTGATAGAGGAGAGCGACATCGCCGCCCCTGCAATCATGGGTGAGAGCAACATGCCGGTGACGGAGTAGAGCACCCCGGCGGCGATGGGGATGCACAGCACGTTGTAGCCAAAGGCACCGACCAGGTTCTGCTTGATGTTGGAGAGCGTCGCTTGGCTGATTTCGATGGCATCGGCCACCCCGTGAAGCGAGCCACGCATCAGCGTCATGCCGGCGCTCTCAATGGCGACATCGGTGCCTTGGCCGATGGCGAAACCGACATTGGCACGCGCAAGCGCCGGGGCATCGTTGATGCCATCGCCGACCATTCCGACGATCTCGCCTTTATCTTGCAACCGTTCGATTTCAGCGTGTTTATCTTCTGGCAAAAGCCCCGCGCGGAATTCGTCGATGCCTACCTCGCGGGCAATCGCACCAGCGGTGTGCTCGTTATCGCCGGTGAGCATTACCACTTTGATGTTATCGGCCTGCAGGCGTTTGATGGCATCGATGGTGTCCGAACGCAGCGGGTCGCTGATGCCAAACAGCGCGATAAGCTCACCGTCCACCGCGAGATACACAATGGTACGCGCCTTCTCTTCCAACTCGCGGGCTTTCGCTTGGCCAGCACTGAGATCAACCCCCGCTTCTTCCAGCAAGCGTGCGTTGCCAAGCAGCAGCGGTTTGTCGCCGTCGGTTTGCGCTTTGACGCCGCCACCGGTGACGGTGTCAAAGTCGCGAATCTCGGCAGGCTTGGCATCGGCATCTTCGGCGTGGGTCATCAGCGCTGCGGCTAGCGGGTGCTCGGAGCCACGCTCCAATGCGGCTACCCATCCAAGCGCGCGGCTTTCGTCGCCGCTTAAAACCTCCGCTTCAGTCACGCGAGGCTTGCCTTCTGTGAGCGTGCCGGTTTTGTCCACCACCAGCGTTGTGAGCTTGCTCGCGGTTTGCAGCGCTTCGCCACTTCTCACCAGCACGCCGTGTTCGGCGGCCTTGCCCACCCCAATCATGGTGGAGATCGGCGTTGCTAAGCCGAGCGCGCAAGGGCAAGCGATAATCAGCACGGCGGTGGCGGTGACCAGCATGTGAATGATTTGCGGCTCGGCGCCGAAGTTAAACCACGCCAGCGCCGTCAGCACGGCAATGATCATCACCGAGGGCACAAAGATGCTGGAAACTTTATCCGCCAGCTCGCCAATCGGAGGGCGCGAGTTCTGGGCGCTGGCGACCTGCTCGGTAATTTGGCCAAGACGGGTATCGGCGCCCACGCGGGTCGCGCGATAAACCAGCCCACCTTTGCCATTGACGGTACCGGCGCTGACTTCGTCACCTTCGCCTTTTTTCACCGGCACGGGTTCGCCGGTGAGCATGGATTCATCAATATGGCTTGCGCCTTCGATAACCTCGCCATCTACCGGCAAGCGCTCGCCGGGGCGCACGCGAATTTGGTCGTCTTCGCGCACGGCGTCAATCCCTATCTCTTCTTCCTTGCCGTTGCGAATCACCCGCGCGGTGCGGCTTTGTAAATCTAACAGGCGTTTGAGTGCGTCGCTGGTGCGTCCGCGCGCTTTGAGCTCCATGGCGTTACCTAAAAGAATCAGGCCGATCACCATGGCGGAAGCTTCAAAGTAAATCCCAAGCGCTACTTCGGGTAGCCAGGGGGCAAATACCACGACCACCATGGAATAGACCCAGGCAGTACCGGTGCCCATGGCCACCAGCGTGTCCATATTAGCCTGATGGTGTTTGAAATTTTTCCACGCGTTCACGAAGAAGTGGCGGCCAGGGAACGCCATGATGGCCAGCGTCAAAAGCCCAATGGCCAGCCAGAAGAGCCGACCGGTGCCCTCCGGGTGCGGGTGGTAGACAAACATGCTGAGCATTAACGGAATGGCGAGCGCCAACGAATAGATGCCGCCTTTTAGCCGCCGCTTGTACTCGCGGGCTTCCTGTTCGCCGCGGGTCTTCTCGGCTTCGCGCATGTCGAAAATCGGCTCGGCTCCGTAGCCAACCGAATCTACCGCGTCGATCAGCGCTTGCTCGTCGGCACGGCCAAACACCTGCGCGGTGTGGGTGCCGAAGTTAACGCTGGCGGTGTCAACGCCATCCGTGCGTTCCAGCGCTTTTTGCACGCTTTTTACACAGCTAGCGCAGGTCATGCCGCTGATGGCGAGGCGGAACTGCTGGCCGCTGCTGCGCGCCTCGCTGTTGGCGTTTTCGCTGTTTGAAGGTTTCTCTTGCGCATCGCTTTCTGCGTCGTCGCCTTTAGCGTCGGTTGTTGCGCCGTCATCCGCTCGCTCGCCGGGTGGGTAGCCGGCATCAATAAGCGCTTGATCGAGTTCTGCCTCGTTAAGTGCGGTAGTGACGTCCAAGCGTTTTTCCGCTGGCGTGCCGGTCACGTCCGCTTGGCTGTCTTGTTGTTGAATCGATTCGCGCATGCGTTTGACGCAGCCCTGGCAGTTCATGCCGGGCACCGTGCGCGTCAGGGTGTGTTGGCTCATTGTGGCTCCTTGGTATCAGGGCAGCACTCAGGAAAACTTTCGATCAAGCGGCACAGGCTATGGCCGTCGGGGGCGGCGTCGGGCATGTCCTGCCAGCTCTCTAGCGCCTGCTCCATACGTGATGCCAGCGCTTCCAGCTCGGTGATCTGCGCGCGCACTTGCGGCAGCCGGTGGGCGAGCAGGTCGCGTACCAGTGGGCAGGGCGAGTCGCCGTGGTCGGCATGGGCGAGAATGTCGCGGATTTCCGCCACGCTAAACCCGAGCTTTCGCGCCCGCTGAATAAAGCGTAGGCGCTCCAGATCACGCTGATTAAAAATCTGGTAGCCGTTATCCGGGTGGCGCTCAGGCGAAAGTAACCCTTCGCGCACGTAGTGACGCACGGTTTCCCCGGTCACGTTTGCCTGTTTGGCAATGTCGTTCACTTTCATCAGCTGCCCCTGTTGCTGACTGATTTTATGTCGATCAGTGTAAAACCTTTGGGTTACCCATAGGTCAAGGCGGCGTGGCAGAAATTTAGAAAAACAGTAAAACGCTGATTTAAAACGACTGTGCGACTAATGTATAAGGCTTAAATGAAATAAAACGATCGTTTGCCCTTGAACCAAACGCCAGTGTGCGAGAAAACAGTCATGTAAAAACAAATGGGCGGTCGATAGCAGTAAATGCCGCCGGATTATCGGGAAGAACGAGGTTCTCTATGCATAACAACTTTAAAAAGCTCACTTTAGTGGCAGCTGTTACCGCAGCCGCCTTCGCCAGCCAAGCGCACGCCGGCGGTTATCAGGTCAATGAACAAAGCGTTAGCGGTCAGGGTTACGGTCACGCCGGGCGTAGTTCCAATGTGGAAGATGCGACCATTGTGTACGGCAACCCGGCGGGTATGTCGTTTTTAGATCGCGCGCAAATTTCTGCAGGTGGGACGTTTTTGAATGTCAAAACAGATATCGATAATGCTAGCGCTACCCGAAATGGAACGCCGGTTCACCCTGATGGGAGTGCTGATGGGGATATCGTGCCTGGAAAGCTAATTCCCTTTGCATTCTATGCTCATCCGGTTACTGAGCGCCTAGCATTTGGATTTGGTGTATATGCGCCTTTCGGTTCTGAGACCGACTATGAGGAAAACTTTGTTGGTAGGAACCTGGGTAATTACACTGAATTGACAGTGATGAGTGCTCAGCCCACTGTGTCTTATCGCTTTAATGATCAGTGGTCGGTAGGTGCGGGTATTACCTATAACCAGATTGAGGGGGAGTTGCATCGGCAAGTGCCTACCACCGCTAATCCAGCTAGCGATTTAGATGCTAGAGTCGAAGGCGATGATGCTGGTTGGGGGTATAACTTGGGGGTGATTTTTCAGCCTGTGCCAGAAACCACGCTGGGCCTAACATATCGGTCTAAGGTTAGCTACACGCTATCAGGTGATTTCAGTGCAACAACGACTAATGACTTACCTGGCTTACCGGGCATCCCAGGCCCCGTTCCTGCAGGGACAGAGGTTAGGCAGAGTGATGCCGAGCTAGATCTGACTACTCCTGAAACAGTCAATTTTTCTATCACGCAACAAATGACGGATAACCTTAAGCTAATGGCAGGTGCCTCCTGGACACGTTGGGATCGATTTAATGAAATCCGAGTTGCCGATCCTAACAATCCCAGTGGTGATCCCATCACCTTCGAGGAGCAAGACTATTCAAATGCGTGGGCTTTCGCTGTTGGCGGTGAATACCAGCTTAATAAACAGTTAGCATTAAGAGCAGGGCTTACGATTGATAAAACCCCTACTAGTGATGAGTTTCGCAGCGCGCGAATTCCCTCCGATGATCGTCGCATCTTCTCCGTTGGTGCTGGCTGGACACCGGTTGATAACCTAACAGTCGATTTTGCTTACTCTTACCTGACCGAGCGTAGCACGAAGGTTGATCAAGAGCGTGAGGAGATTAACAGTCCTATAGTGTCCACCTACACTGCCGACTACAAAAACGAAGCCCATGGCTTCGGGGCGCAGTTGACCTACCGCTTCTAAGCGAAACGCTGCTTTTTGTCTCTTAAACCCGGCGCTGGCCGGGTTTTTGCGTGTTCGTCTCCCGTCTATTGGATGCGGTAAGCGCTGTGTTTCGTTACAATGCGCGCTTTACTTCACTAGGGCTGACCCATGCTGGAAACCAACCCGATTCATAACCAAATCAAGGATCTGTCGGAGCGGACAGAAGTTCTTAGGGGGTATCTTTGACTATGCCGAAAAGAAAGACCGGCTAGAAGAAGTTACCCGCGAACTTGAAGACCCTAATGTCTGGAGCGACCCGGATTACGCCCAGAAATTGGGCAAAGAACGTTCCTCGCTAGAAACCATCGTCGCCACCATCGACGAACTGGAGCAGGGCCTGGGCGATAGCGGCGACCTGCTTGAGCTTGCCGAGATGGAAGATGACGAAGGCACGGTGGCAGAGGTCACCAAAGAGCTAAATGGCCTGCAAGCGGCGCTGGAAAAGCTCGAATTCCGCCGTATGTTCTCCGGTGAGATGGACGAAAATAACGCCTATCTCGATATCCAATCCGGCTCCGGCGGCACTGAAGCGCAGGACTGGGCCAATATTTTACTGCGCATGTACCTGCGCTGGGCTGAGCACCACGGCTTTAAGACCGATATTCTCGAGATCTCCGCAGGGGACGTCGCGGGGATTAAATCGGCGTCGCTACATATCCAGGGCGATTACGCCTTCGGCTGGCTGCGTACCGAGACCGGTGTTCACCGTTTGGTGCGCAAAAGCCCGTTTGATTCCGGCGGCCGCCGTCATACGTCGTTTGCCTCGGTGTTTCTGTCACCGGAAATCGACGACACGTTCGAGGTGGACATTAACCCATCCGACCTGCGCGTCGATACGTACCGCTCCAGCGGCGCGGGGGGGCAGCACGTTAACACCACCGATTCTGCCGTGCGGATTACCCATGAGCCCAGCGGCATTGTGGTGGCGTGCCAGGGTCAGCGCAGCCAGCATGCCAACCGCGACTTCGCCATGAAGCAATTGAGAGCGAAGCTGTGGGAACTGGAGATGCAAAAGCGCAATGCGGCGAAGCAAGAGGCGGAAGACTCCAAGGCCGATATCGGGTGGGGCAGCCAAATTCGCTCATACGTATTGGACGACCAACGCATTAAAGATTTGCGCACCGGCGTGCAGTCAAGCAACTGCGAGAAAGTGCTCGACGGCGATTTGGAACAGTTTATCGTCGCCAGTCTTAAGCAGGGCCTGTAAACAGCGCCTGTCGTGCTAACGGTTATTTTAAGGGTTTTATCATTAATTAAGGTGCCACATGGCTAACCAAGACGCCTCTTCTGAGAACGAGAACCACCTGATCGCCGAGCGCCGTGCCAAGTTAGCGGCGCGTCGTGAGCGTGCTGCCGAGCAGGGCAAAAGTGCCTTTCCCAATGATTTTCGCCGCGACAGTCTGACCGTCGAGCTGCAAAATACCTTCGGTGATAAAGAAAAAGCCGAGCTGGAAGCGTTGGATCATCACGCCTCGGTGGCCGGTCGCGTGATGCGTAAGCGTGGCCCCTTTATTGTGATTCAGGATGTGGCCGGCCAAATTCAGCTCTACGTAGATAAAAAAGGCTTGCCCGCCGATGTGCTCGACGATGTCAAAGGCTGGGATATCGGCGATATCGTCGCCGCCCACGGCCCGGTGCATAAATCGGGTAAGGGCGATTTGTACGTGATGATGAAGGAGGCGCAGCTGTTGACCAAAAGCCTGCGCCCGCTGCCGGATAAATTCCACGGCTTGACCGACCAAGAGGCGCGCTACCGCCAACGCTATGTGGACCTGATCATGAATCCGCAATCGCGCAAGGTCTTCGAGACCCGCGCGGCGGTGATCAGCGCTATGCGACGTTTCTTTGAAGCGCGCGGTTTTATGGAAGTGGAAACGCCGATGCTGCAGCCGATTCCTGGCGGCGCGGCGGCGCGGCCGTTTATCACCCACCACAATGCGCTGGATATCGATATGTACCTGCGCATTGCGCCGGAACTTTATCTTAAGCGCCTGGTGGTGGGCGGCTTCGAAAAAGTCTTTGAGATTAACCGCAATTTCCGTAACGAAGGCCTTTCAACGCGCCACAACCCGGAATTCACCATGGTCGAGTTTTACTGGGCCTACGCGGATTACAACGACCTGCTGGATCTGACCGAAGCGATGGTGCGCACCACCGCCGAAGAGGTGCTGGGGACGACAACCATTACGTATCAGGGCGCCGATTACGACTTCGGCAAGCTGTTTGCTCGGTTGACGCTGCGTCAGGCGATTCTGGATCACGGCGATGGCATTACCGATGCGGATATCGATAGCCTCGACGCCGCACGAGCGCTGGCGAAAAAGCTCGGCATGCAGGTTAAAGAAAGCTGGGGTTTGGGCAAGCTGCAAACGGAAATCTTCGAGGAAGTGGCCGAATCGAAGCTCGACCAGCCGACCTTTATTACCGAGTACCCGGCGGAAGTCAGTCCGCTGGCGCGGCGCAACGACGCCAATCCGTTTGTGACTGACCGCTTTGAATTCTTCGTTGGCGGGCGCGAAATCGCCAATGGCTTCTCGGAGCTTAATGACGCCGAAGATCAGGCCGAGCGTTTTCGCGAGCAGGCCGAGGAAAAAGACGCCGGCGATTTGGAAGCCATGTACTTTGACGCCGACTACGTGCGTGCGTTGGAGTACGGCCTGCCGCCCACCGCGGGTGAGGGGATTGGCATTGACCGCTTGGTGATGCTGTTCACCGATAGCCCCTCGATTCGTGACGTGTTGCTGTTCCCAGCGATGCGCCCGGAAGCAAGCGAATAAGGCATCGGCAGTGCTGGCAAGTGGGCGCGTAAGCGCCCATAATAGTCGCGTTTCGACGGCGAGGAGAGACCTATGAAACTGCTAAACCGCTCCGCTCTAAGTGTTAGGCCGACCCAAGCCTTTGTGGATTGGATCAATGCGCTCGAACCCACCATGGGAGACGACGACCTAACCCTGGACGACGTTGAACGTGAAAGCACGATTTACCTAATTCCTGAGATGGACGCGCCCGAGGCGCTGCATGCCTTTGTGCATGAACGCTATGCCGAAATTCTCGAAACCGAGTTGCGCGCCTGGGAAGAAGACGAGCGTCAGTGGCCCGAGACGTTGGATTGGTCACTGTTCCAGACATTTCTGCGCTTCGAGCACAGTTATCTTGCCATCGATTTAGATGACGATACGGCGCTTGAAATCTCGGAAGTGGATGACGCGCTGCTGCTGGATAACGACGAAGCCTAGTGTCTGATCGAAGCCTTCGACCGACGACAAAAGCGTATTGATGAAACCGGCCCAGGCCGGTTTTTTTCGCAACCGATTTTGCTGGGAACGCCGCATGCGACTGTTTGAAACTCGCCCAGGAGACGACGGCCTGCCTGGCCGCGAGCGTTTGCTCGCCGTGCTGGCGCTGATCACGGGGACACTGATGGCGGTGGTCGATACCACCATGATTAATCTGGCGTTGCCCACGATTGCCGCCGATTTGGACATACCCGGCTCGCGAGCGGTGTGGATCACCAATCTTTTTCAAGTGGTGTGTGCGGCGTTTTTGCTGGTCTTCGCCGGGCTGAGCGAACTGGTCACTCGGCGGCGGCTGTATCTTGTTGGTTTAAGCACCTTTGTGCTGGCGGCTCTAGGTGCGGCCCTTTCGCGAAACCTTGAGACGTTGCTGGTGTTTCGCGCCTTGCAAGGGCTCGGTGCCGCGGCGACGCTCTCCATCGGTCCCTCGATCTACCGCGCGATTTTTCCTTCTCGGCTTCTTGGCAGCGCGCTCGGCCTTTCTGCGCTCGTGGTGGCGGGCGGCTACGCGGCGGGGCCGACGCTCAGTGGCGTGATTCTGTCTTTTGCCGATTGGCCGTGGTTGTTTGCCCTTAACGTGCCGCTCGGCGTGATCTCGCTTTGGCTGGCCAAGCGGGCGCTTCCGCGCGAAAGCCCACGCCAAGGCAGTTTCGATATCCTGGGTGCGCTGTTATCGATGCTGATGCTGGCGAGCTTTTTCTTAGCCATGGACGCCGTGGGCCACGCCGCACCGTTGTGGCAAAGCGGCGGTTGGTTGGTGACGGCCATTATGTCCTGCGCGGGCTTTATCCGTCGTCAGCGCCGCGCACCTTACCCTCTGCTTCCGCTGTCTGTGTTTGCCGAAAAGCGGTTTACGCTAGCGGTGTCGGCCTCGGGGTTGGCGTTTATCGGCCAAGGCTTAAGCTTTGTGGCGCTGTCGTTTTTCTACCAAGAGCAGATGGGCTTTTCACCGCTTGAGACCGCGTGGCTGTTCACGCCTTGGCCGCTTGCCATCATGGTGGTCGGCCCGTTGGCTGGGCGCTTGGCGGATCGCATCAACCCAAGTGTGCTTTCAAGCACGGGGCTTTTACTGCTGATGATCGGCCTGATATCGCTAGGGCTTGTGGATGAGAACACTGGTGTGGCGGGCAGTCTTTGGCGAACGGCGCTATGCGGGATTGGCTTTGGGCTGTTTCAACCGCCCAATAACCGCGAAATGATGGCGAGCTTGCCACCGGAGCGAAGCGCCAATGTCTCCGGCGTGATGAGCACCACGCGTACCGTGGGGCAATCGCTCGGGGTGGCGCTAGTGGGTGCGGCGCTGGCGCTGGGCTTGGCGGTACAGCTCACACTGTGGCTTGGCGCGCTGACCACGTTGTTGTCATTGGCGGCTAGCCTTGCGCGTGTGCCGCTGGCGCGCGAGGCGAACCGTGCCCGTCGGGCATCGTCTCAGCCAAGCTGAGCGCGTACAATAGGGCGTATTTACAGCGAGGAGTGAGGGATGACGCTGCAGACCCAAATCGAACAGAAGCTCGCAGCACTTGAACCCGAGGTGGTGCAAGTGGAAAACGAAAGCCACATGCACAACGTGCCGGCTAACTCAGAAACCCACTTTAAGGTCACGCTGGTAAGCGATGGCTTTGAGGGCTTAATGCCAGTGAAGCGCCACCAGAAAATCTATGCGCTACTGGCCGATGAGCTCTCAGGACCAGTTCACGCCTTGGCGCTGCATTTGTATACGCCGCAGGAGTGGCAAGCACGCGGCGGAGAGCGGCCCGATTCACCCAACTGCCGTGGCGGCGGGAAGTGAACACAGAGGTCGTTCGTCGGCAATACCTGGATGCCATGGGCATTACCGCCTGGGCATCCCGTTACCGGCTGCCCAATGCACTGGAAACACCCGCCTGCGAGTGGGAAGACACGGCTCCGAAGCCAGTGTCACCAAGCCAGCGGCTTCATACGCTGCTGGATGACGCTCAGCAGGCAGAGCAGGCCCGCAAGAAAGCGCCTTCACCTGCGCAGTCGTCACCCGCCTCGGTGAGAGCGTTACTTGACGATGCGCCAGCCAAAACGCCACCAGATACACCGCCTTCGCCAGCACAAGCTACCGCTGAAAGCTTGGCACCCTCCCACGAGCCGGTGACGTTCAC
Organism: Vreelandella salicampi; assembly: GCF_013415105.1. Classification (GTDB taxonomy): domain Bacteria; phylum Pseudomonadota; class Gammaproteobacteria; order Pseudomonadales; family Halomonadaceae; genus Vreelandella; species Vreelandella salicampi. The sequence goes on along the minus strand of NZ_JACCDF010000005.1, from coordinate 109,753 downwards.
GCTGTCGTGCTTTTGTTTATCCGGGCGCTGGCTAAGCCTGCACGCCGGGCAGCTAAGTACTCAAGAGCAAACGCTTCTAGCCAACCTTTATCGCGCAGCGGGTGTGTCGCTTTCGCACCCGTTGCAGCAAATGACGTTTACCTGGCCGCCGGTGGCAGGCGGCCCCGCCCCTGAGGAGCCGTTAGAAGAAGCGCGTGAAGGCGTTAATGCGTTTATTAGCGGTGCTGCCGGGCGCAACGGATGGGCGCTTGAGCGCGTGCTTTGGTGGAATGATGCCAATACTTCACCGTTTAGCGAGGTGCTGGATATCGCCGAAGACAGGAGCTATACGCTTGAGCTCCCCGTTTGGCAGGGGCCGACGCTTGCGTCGCTTTTAGAAAGCGCTGACGCTAAGCGCGCGTTGTTACCCTCGCTTATCGCGCTTGGCCAGCAGTGGTAGCGGCGATGAACTTGATACGATGAACGTGTCAATTAGAACACTGGGAAGTGGCGATGCCGACGCACTATTGTGGGTGGAGGCGCAAGCGCAAAGCGGGATGCCGCCCACCCAGATGAGAGAGGCGCTAGCGGATACCGAAACGGCCGTACTAGGGAGTTTTCGGGAAGAAACGCTGCTGGGTTACGCGCTGGTGGCAAAGCAGCCGTTTGATGCTGAGCTTCACGCGATTGGCGTTGTGCCCGGAGAGCGCGGTCGTGGGATGGGGCGCGCGCTAATGCTGGCGGTTCTGACTGCCGCGCGCCAATGGCAACGTGAGCGCTTACTGTTAGAAGTGCGGGCGGGCAACCAAGCGGCGATTGCGCTCTACCAGCGTATGGGCTTTAAGGAAGATGGGCGGCGTAAAGGCTACTATCCGCCTGTTCAAAAAGATCATCCACGGCTGCAAAACGGCCACCCGGCAGCGCAGGGGGCTGCCGGGCGAGAAGATGCGCTGCTGATGTCGCGAGTATTAACGTAAGGTTAAGGCGCGCTGCTGGTGTCAACGTCGTCAAACTTGCTGAGTAGGCCGTTCAAGCGGCGCTCCCACTCATCACGCTCTTCCTTCAAGTGGCTGTTCTCCTCGCGCAACTCTTCGTTTTCGAGCTTCATCATCTCTAGCGCTTCGACGGCGGCGGTTATTTTTTGCTCAAGCTGATTAAATAATTCCTGGCTCATTTATGACTCCTTAAAAGGGATGATGTAGCGGTTTCGTATGGCTCGGGCGAGCCTAACGCTACGCGGAATCAGCGGCAAGCGCTGATGTGGCGTTTTGGCGTTGGTAGAGCCGGGCGGTGCTCTCGCCCGCAGTGGTTTCGCGGTGGAGCGCCCAGTTAGCGGGTACGTTCAAAGTAAGCGCCGTTTCGGTCTCGACATAGATCATGGCGCCTGGCAATAGCCAGCCGTTTTCCTCCAGCGCCTTGCAGCAGGGCGTGGCAAGCTCATGGTGAAAGGGTGGGTCAAGAAACACGAGATCAAACGGCGCCTCGGGTTTTGCAAGAAACGCTAAGGCGTCTTGTGTGCTGACCGTGGCATTTGTCGCCTTGAGGGTTTCCAGGTTTGTGCGAATCTGCTCGGCCACCCCGCGATCTTGCTCAACAAAATGCACGCTTGCCGCCTCGCGGGAGAGCGCTTCGATGCCGAGTGCGCCGGTGCCGGCGAATAAATCCAGCACGCGCTGGCGGTAAAGCGCCTGGCCGAGCCAGTTGAATAAGGTTTCTCTTACCCGGTCTGGCGTTGGACGTAGCCCCGGGTGTTCGAGCACGGGCAACTGGCGGCGGCGAAAATCACCGCCGATAATACGCAGTTTGCCGCCGGCCAAGCGACGCGACGCGTTTTGTGTAGGCTTACGTTTTCGTTTCATGGCGGCGATTGTAGCGGCCTGTGTATCCAAAGTCTTGAGGTGCAGTGGTAGGATGGCATTAATGTTTCCCCGATTGGTTGGATGACACCCATGTTTGGTTTGTTTAAGCGTAAAACGAAGCAAGAAGCTCAGAAAGATACAACACAGCAGGAAGAAGCTCAGCCCGATGAGGGGGCCAGCAGCGACGCGGCCACGGAGGAAGGCGAGCGACAGGCCGACCACGCATCGTTTCAAGCGCAGGAGCAGGAGGCGCCCGACATTGAGACCATTGAGCCGGTCGCTGAGCCCGAACCCGAGCCGGCTCCCACACCAGAACCTGAGCCAGAATCGGCGCCTGAGCCTGAACCCGCGCCTAAGCCCGCGCTGCAGGAAAAGCCTAAAGCGACTGATAAGGGTAGTGAGAAGAAGGGCTGGTTCTCCCGCATCAAAGCCGGCCTGGGGAAAACCCGTGCCAATTTAACCGATGGTATTGCGGATCTGTTTTTGGGCAAAAAGCAGATCGACGACGAGCTGCTGGAAGATCTAGAAACACAGCTGCTCATGGCCGATGTGGGCATTGAAGCCACCAGCGATATTATCGAGCGATTGGAAGTGCGCGTTTCGCGTAAAGAACTCAAAGACCCCGAAGCGCTCTACCATGGCCTGCAAGAAGAGCTCGCGGCGATGCTAGCGCCGGTGGCTAAGCCCCTTACGCTTGAAAAAGAGGGTGATGGCCCCTTCGTGATTTTGGTCGTGGGGGTCAATGGGGTGGGTAAAACCACGACCATCGGCAAGCTTACCCAACGCTTTCAGCGTGAAGGCAAAAGCGTCATGCTCGCTGCTGGTGATACGTTCCGCGCAGCGGCCGTCGAGCAGCTCAAAGTGTGGGGCGAGCGCAATAGTGTGCCGGTGATTGCCCAGCACACCGGCGCCGATAGCGCCTCGGTCATCTACGATGCCGTTGCCGCTGCAAAATCCCGCGGCGTTGATGTGCTGATCGCCGATACTGCCGGGCGTTTGCATAATAAAGGCCACCTAATGGAAGAGCTGAAAAAGGTCCACCGGGTGATGCAGAAGCTGGATGCCACCGCTCCCCACGAAGTCATGCTGGTGCTCGATGCCGGTACCGGACAGAACGCGATTTCTCAGGCGAGTACCTTCAACGAGGCCGTGCCGGTCAGCGGCATTACGCTGACGAAACTCGACGGCACCGCGAAAGGCGGCATTATTTTTGCGCTGGCCAAGCAGCTGGAAACCCCGATCCGTTTTATCGGCGTGGGCGAGAGTCTGGATGATTTACGCCCATTCGAGGCGGATGATTTTGTCGGTGCGCTGTTTGATCGCCAGGGCCAGGGCGACGATACGCGCGCATGATCGCTTTCGAGCATGTGGGTAAACGCTACGGCGGGCGCTTTGAAGCGCTCGCCCACCTGAGTTTTCGCGTGGCGCGCGGGGAAATGGTCTTTCTTACCGGTCACTCGGGCGCGGGGAAAAGCTCACTATTACGTTTGGTGATGCGCCTAGAGCGCCCGACACGCGGGCGGATTGTGGTGGCAGGGCATGATATTGCCACGCTGCACTCGAGCCAGGTGCCGTTTTACCGCCGCCAGATTGGCGTGGTGTTTCAGGATCACCAGCTGCTGTTTGATCGCTCAATATTCCACAATATCGCTCTGCCGCTGGAAATTCAGGGGATGGAGCCACGTGAATCCGCACGCCGCGTGCGCGCGGCACTCGATAAAGTTGGGCTTTTGCACCGCGAAAAGGCGCTACCTATTGAGCTTTCCGGTGGTGAGCAGCAGCGGGTCGGCATTGCGCGCGCGGTAGTGAATAAACCCGCGCTACTCCTCGCCGATGAGCCCACTGGTAACCTCGACCCGCAGCTTTCTGCCGATATTATGGCGCTATTTGAAGACTTTAACCGCATCGGTACGACGGTGATGATCGCCAGCCACGATCTGGCGTTGATTGCCCGCCTGCGTCATCGTATTTTGCGCCTGCGTGATGGGCGCCTGGTGGGCGACGAGGGGGCACGATGAGCGCATCACGAACGCCACAGCAGCCACCCCGCGGCGCACGCTCGCAACGGGCACGTTTGGGTAGTCGTTTGCGGGCTTGGGGCCGTCATCATCGCGCGATGGCGCTGGATAGCCTGAACCGTTTGGTGCGCTACCCACTCGGGAATGTGTTGACGATGTTGGCCATCGCCATTGCCCTGGTGCTACCGGCCGCGCTCTGGTTAACACTGGATAGCGCTCGTCTGTTGGATGCGGAGCTCACCGAAAGCGCGACCCTGACCGTGTATTTGGCCAATGATGTCAATGCGGCGCAAGCGGGGCGTATCCATGAAGCCGTGTCGGCACAGCCGGCAGTGGATCAGACGCGGTTTGTTAGCGCCGAAGAAGGGATGGCGGAGTTTCAGCAGTCACTTGGCCTGGATGACACCCTCGCGGGGCTTGACGCCAATCCTTTGCCCGCGAGTATTGTTATTCAGCCCAACGACGTTGACCCGGCAGCCATGCAGACGCTAGCCGAGCGGTTAGGCGAGATGGCCGGTGTCGATGAAGTGCGACTGGATCTTGCTTGGATTGAACGGCTGCGCCATCTGGCGGATCTCGGTCGGCGTTTGGCCCTGGCGCTGGGCGTGTTGTTTGGGCTTGGGGTGCTGTTAGTGGTGGGCAATACCGTGCGTCTTTCGGTTGAGAGCCGGCGGCGAGAAATTGAAGTGGTTATGCTGATTGGGGCGACGCATGCCTTTGTACGTCGGCCCTTTTTATACAGCGGTGCCTGGTACGGTCTCGGCGGCGGTTTTTTAGCTCTTGCGCTGTTGAGCCTTGGTGGCCAGTGGTTAGCGCTGCCGGTGGCGGCGCTGGCCGAAAGTTACGGCGCGGCATTTTCGCTACCGTCACTTGACGTGACAGGCTCTACAATTTTGCTATCTTGCAGTACACTACTTGGCTGGCTGGGCGCGTGGCTTGCGGTCACGCGACATTTGGCCAGCATCAAGCCGGGGTAAGTAACAACGCGGATGTCGATGTCAAAACACGTTTTTACTGATTCGCCCGGTCAATGCAATGTGGTGTGTTTGGGAAAGGTGATAATAGCCCGCGTTGGTGAACTTTTCCCGGCAGTCAGTGTCTATTTATCGAGTCAACCACAATGGGGTTACTAAGGGAGACCACCTGCACATGAGCAACAGTCTTCTACCGGTGGGACAGCTTTCACCAGGTCATGACCTGGGAGGCTATATTCATGCGGTTAATAGCATTCCGGTGCTTAGCGCTCAAGAAGAGCGTGATCTGGCCTATCGTCTGTACGATGAAGGCGACTTAGAAGCAGCCCGTCGGCTCGTGCTTTCACACCTGCGTTTTGTGGTGCACATTGCTCGCAGCTACTCAGGCTATGGCCTGCAGCAGGCTGATTTGATTCAAGAAGGTAACGTGGGGCTAATGAAGGCCGTAAAGCGTTTTGACCCGAATCAAGGGGTTCGGCTGGTGTCGTTTGCGGTGCACTGGATCAAAGCGGAAATTCATGAGTTTGTGTTGCGCAACTGGCGAATTGTTAAAATTGCCACGACGAAAGCCCAGCGCAAACTGTTTTTTAACTTGCGCAGCGCGAAAAAGCGTCTGGCTTGGCTGAATAACGACGAAGTCAACGCCATTGCCAAGGATCTTGATGTGAAGCCCGAGGTCGTGCGCGATATGGAAGGGCGGCTATCATCGTTCGATGCGGGCTTTGATGCTTCGCCAAGTGATGATGAAGATAGCGTCTACCAAGCGCCAGTGCACTATCTTGACGATGCGGCTTCCGACCCGGCAACGCAGCTTGAAGATAGCGATTTTGAGCAGGATTCCACGCGCCGTTTGCAGTCGGCCTTGGAAAGCCTGGATGAGCGCTCACAGGATATTCTTAAGCGTCGCTGGCTTGGCGAATATAAATCAACGCTGCACGATCTGGCGGATGTTTATGGCGTAAGCGCGGAGCGTATTCGTCAGCTGGAAAAAAATGCGATGAAAAAGCTGCGTCAGAAGATTGGTGAGGATGCCTTCGCGGCATAATCGTCTTCTTGCGATGGTAGTGACAAAAAACCGGCTCATCGAGCCGGTTTTTTTACGTATCAGGCAGGCTGTGGAATGTCTCGCAGGAGAGGTTCAGAGAGAACTGCCCACTGATCTTCCCAGTGTTCGGTCGGCAGGCGCTTGAAATCGCTGCGAACGTACTGCGCAATTCGCCCTTCGGCCTGCGCGATGAGTAGATTTGCTGCGGCGGAAGCGGTAATCGTGGGGCGTCGACCTTCTTTGATTTCTGCCTCGCGCAGCACCTGTTTTAACTGCATCTCCAAACGCTCAAAAAGTTGATGCACGCGTTGTCGGAGTCGCGCGGTTTCGCCGGTGAGAACGTCGCCGTGCATTACTCGAGCAAGGCCTGGGTTTTTTTCCGCGAAGCCTAATACCAACGTCAGAATAGTGCCGCAACGGCCGATGGCATCGGGCACGTCTTCGAGAATCCGCGTGATACGGGCAAAAAGGCTCTCTTCGATAAAATCAATCAAGCCCTCAAACATGCGCGCTTTGCTCGGAAAGTGGCGATACAGCGCCGCTTCCGATACGCCCACCTGGCGTGCAAGCGCGGCGGTGGTGATGCGTTTGCCGCTATCCTCTTCCAGCATCAACGCGAGCGCTTGCAGAATTTGCTCACGACGATGCGGTTTTTTTGAATCGCTCATGGCCACCTCCCTTAGCTATTAACCCGCATCGGTGATCAGAGTGCCTACCCCGGCATTGGTGAAGATCTCTAACAACACCGCGTGAGGGACGCGTCCATCAATAATATGCGCGCTGTTGACGCCGCCTTTGACGGCATCCAAAGCGCAGTGAATCTTCGGTAGCATACCGCCATGAATCGTACCGTCGGCGATCAGGCTGTCGACTTGTGCCGTGGTGAGCCCGGTTAGCACTTCGCCTTCTGTGTTCATTAGGCCGGCCACGTTGGTCAACAGCATCAACTTTTCGGCGTTGAGGGCTTCGGCTATTTTGCCTGCCACCAGGTCGGCATTGATGTTAAAGCTGCGGCCTTGTTCATCGACGCCGATGGGGGCGATGACGGGAATAAAGTCGCGGGCGGCGAGCATCTCGATCAAATCGGTGGAAATGGACTCGACTTCGCCGACATGGCCAATATCGATAATCTCCGGTGCGGTCATTTCGGGGCTTTGGTGCTCTACTTTGAGCTGGCGTGCTCGAATTTGTCCGCCGTCTTTGCCCGTCAGGCCAATCGCCTTGCCGCCGCTTTGGTTGATCAGGTTAACAATACTTTTGTTAACCAACCCCCCCAGCACCATTTCCACGACGTCCATGGTTTCGGCGTCGGTGACGCGCATGCCGTTAACAAAACGCGACTCGATGTTGAGCTTGTTCAAAAGCTCGCCGATTTGCGGCCCACCGCCGTGCACAACTACCGGGTTAATACCGACTTCCTTCATCAGCACGATATTGCGCGCGAAGGAGTCGATTAGGGTGTTTTCGGTCATGGCGTTGCCGCCATACTTCACCACCACGGTTTTTCCGGAGAACTGCTGGATGTACGGGAGGGCTTCGGAAAGCACCTCCACAACGACCTGCGGGTCGCGACTGGCTGAACTCATTGTGTTTCCCTTGCTTGATAATGCGTCTTGGACGCTTATTTTAGAACTTATGTTTGCGGTAGCGTTAGAGCGGGGTCTACCTGGGCAAGCGCCTCGGCAAAGCGTGCCTGAATACGTGCCAGCGCCTTGGCGTCTTTGCCTTCAAAGCGCAAAACCAGCATTGGTGTTGTGTTGGATGCACGGCATAGCCCCCAGCCATCCGGGTAATCAACGCGAATACCGTCTATGGTAGTTTTGATACCTTCGCCGAAGTCGCCCTCGCGAGCAAGCTTATCGACCAGTGAGAACTTGTTGTCGTCGGTTACGCTAATGTTGATTTCCGGTGTGCCCACATCCAGCGGGAAGCTTTGGAAGTAAGCATCGGCATCGCCTTCCTGCTTGGCCAGAATCTCAACCAAGCGAGCGGCGGCGTAAATGCCGTCGTCGAAGCCGTACCAGCGCTCCTTGAAGAAAATATGTCCGCTCATCTCGCCGGCAAGCTGCGCGCCGGTCTCTATCATGCGCGCTTTGATCAGCGAGTGTCCGGTGCGCCACATTTCCGGCTCACCGCCAGCTTGTTCGATCACTGGGGTGAGGTTGCCGGTGCATTTGACATCGAAGATCACCTTGGCTCCGGGGTTGCGCGAGAGCATGTCGGTGGCAAATGCCATCAAGAGATGATCTGGGTAGATTAGCTTGCCGCTGGGGGTAATCACCCCTAGCCGGTCACCGTCGCCGTCAAACGCAAGGCCGATATCGGCGCCGCTTTCCTTTACTAAGGCGATCAGGTCTTTGAGGTTTTCCGGCTTGCCGGGGTCCGGGTGGTGATTGGGGAAGGTGCCGTCGATTTCGGCAAAAAGCGGAATCGTTTCCACCCCTAAACGCTCGATCAGCTTGGGGCCGAGCTCGCCAGCGACGCCGTTGCCGCAGTCGACTACGGCTTTTAACGGGCGGCTAACATCAATGTCGCCGGTAATACGATCAAGGTAGGCATCGCGCACGTCTTCCTCGCTCACCGTGCCTTCGCCGCTTGTGAGGTCGTTATCCTGAATGCGCTGGTAAAGTGCGGTAATCGCCTCACCAGAGAGTGTTTCGCCACCGAGCACGATTTTGAAGCCGTTGTAATCGGGCGGGTTGTGACTACCGGTGACCATCACGCCTGAGGCAGTGCCGTCGAGCACGTGGGTGGCAAAATATAGCACCGGCGTTGGCACCATGCCGACATTGATGACGTTTTGCCCAGCCGCGGTGAGCCCGCGAGTCAGCGCTGCCTGTAAGCGCTCGCCGGAGAGGCGGCCATCTCGCGCTACCACCACGGTGGTTTCCCCGCGTGCGGCGGCTTCACTGCCAATGGCACGGCCAATCTGCTCGACACCGGTTTCGGTCAAGGTGTCATCGACGATGCCGCGAATGTCGTAGGCGCGAAAAATTGAGGCCGGGAGTGTTGTCGTAACCATGTGATTCCCTATCGGTTGGTGGTGAATCGGTACGTGAATCAACGTGCGTCGCGAAAGCAGGTGTGTTGGCCGGAAATAAGCTTACGCTGCGCCGGTGCTGCCAAAACCACCGCTGCCGCGAGTGCTATCGGTAAATTGTTCAACCACGTCAAGTTCGGCCTGCACTACAGGCACCAGTACGTACTGCGCCAAGCGTTCAAACGGCTCGATGGTGAACGCACGCTGACCGCGGTTCCACGTTGAAATCAAAAGCTCTCCCTGGTAGTCGGAATCAATGAGACCGACAAGATTTCCCAGCACAATACCGTGTTTATGCCCGAGGCCCGAGCGGGGCAGAATCATCCCCGCCAGCGCCGGGTCTTGGATATGAATGGCAAGCCCGGTGCGTACCAGTTCGCAGTCACCGGGTGCGAGTGTTAATGGCGCATCGAGCAGTGCACGCAGGTCCATGCCGGCCGAGCCTTCGGTGGCGTAAGTAGGCAGGCAGTCGCGTAGACGCTCGTCGAGAATTTTGCATTGGAGCGTGGGGCGCGGACGGGCTGTCATGATGGCGTTCCTTAAACAATAGACGTTAAGACGGTAAAAGTGAAAGCGCGCGTTGGATGATGGCGGCGGCTAGTTGGGTTTTGGCTTGCCGGGGCTGATACTCACCGTCTGTACCGGCGGGTGTGCGCCACAAAAGCCACGCGGCGTTGTCGTCGCTGCCAAAGCCGAGCCCCGCGGTGGAAACGTCGTTGGCGATGATCATATCCAGCCCCTTGCGCGTCAGTTTCTCGCGTGCGTAATGCTCGATGTCCTGTGTCTCGGCGGCAAACCCCACCACGACTGGGCGCTGATCGGTGGGTAGAGTGGCGATACCGGCGATAATATCGGGGTTTTTAACCAGCGTAAGGGTGAGCGTATCGCTATCGTCGCGTTTTTTGATCTTGTGCTCGGCAGCAGATTCGGCGCGGTAATCGGCCACCGCCGCGCAGCCAATAAATAGTGCAGCAGTCGGCGCGAGGCGCTGGGCTTCAGCGTTCATCTCGGCAGCGGATTCCACGTCGAGACGCGCGACCCCTTTCGGCGTGGGTAGGCTCACCGGGCCGCTGATCAGCGTGACGTTGGCGCCGCGGGCCGCGGCCGCTGCGGCGAGCGCGTAGCCCATTTTTCCCGAGCTGTGGTTGGAAAGATAGCGCACGGGGTCGAGCGGTTCGCGCGTGGGGCCGGCGGTGATCACCACATGTAGCGCATCGTTTGCCATGGGAGGCGGGATAAAACGCGCGAATACGGCGTCAACGATGGCGTCGGGCTCGCTCATACGGCCGGGGCCGACATCGCCGCAGGCCTGATCACCCGCATCAGGGCCAATCTGCTGCCAGCCGTCTTGATCAAGCATAGCGATATTGCGTTGGGTCGCGGGGTGGCGCCACATGGCTTGGTTCATGGCCGGGGCGATGAGCTTGGGCGCCTCACAGGCCAAACACAGCGTGGTGAGCAAATCGTCCGCTAAGCCGTGCGCTATACGCGCGATGAGGTCAGCCGTTGCCGGCGCAATCAATACCAGATCGGCCCAGCGGGCGAGCTCGATATGCCCCATGCCTGCTTCGGCTTCAGGGTCCAAAAGCGAGGTGCGCACCGGCTCGCCAGACAGCGCCTGTAGCGTCATCGGGGTAATAAACGCCTGGGCGCCATCGGTCATAACGACGCGCACTTCGCACCCTGCTTGTTTGAGCAGGCGGATAATCAGCGCGCTTTTATAAGCCGCAATGCCAGCGCTAACACCAAGTAGTACGCGCTTTCCTGTCAATAACACCATGTCGGATGAACCACGCTTATCGGTTGTCGGTTAAAGACAATGACTGAAAGGGGTACCATACCACTGGCGTGCATACCTTGGCAGGCCTAAGCTAGATCAGCAGTGGTCGTCATCAAAGGATCGATACAACAGCAAGGAGAGCCAATGGGCATCAATCACTGGCCTGAGGGTGAAAGGCCGCGGGAGAAACTGCTCACGATGGGCGCGTCGACGCTATCGGATGCCGAGTTATTAGCGATTTTCTTACGCGTGGGGGTGCAGGGGCGTTCAGCGGTGGATTTGGCGCGGGACTTGCTCGCGAGTTTCGGCGGATTGCGGCCGCTGTTAGAGGCGGATCAAGACGCATTTTGCGCCGCCAAGGGCTTGGGCAGCGCCAAGTTTGCCCAACTGCAAGCCACACTTGAGCTTTCGCGTCGCCATCTTGCCAGCCAGCTAGCGCGCGGCAACGCGCTGACATCACCGGCACTGGTGCGTCACTATTTGACCTCGCAGATGCGCCATCTAGGGCACGAAGAATTTGCCGCCCTGTTTCTGGATACGCAGCATCGCATCATTCGGTATGAATCGTTGTTTCGCGGCACTTTGGATAGCGCCTCGGTTTACCCGCGTGAAGTCGCCAAACGGGCGCTGGAGCTCGGGGCAGGGGCGATGATTTTGGCACATAATCACCCCTCAGGCGTTGCCGAACCAAGCGATGCCGACCGGCGCATCACCGAGCGCTTAAAAGAGGCGCTAGGGCTTTTTGATATTCGCGTGCTGGACCACTTCGTGGTTGGCGACGGTGATGTGGTGTCCTTTGCCGAACGCGGCTGGATATAGTGACCAAGTTATGTGATCATAATGGGCTGTCAGTGGCGTCAGTGAAGCGCGACTGCTCCCGTATTTTTCAGGCCTTAGCCTCTGGATGCTGCGAAAAAAGAAGCAAATAGGCGTATTTTTGCTCTTTTGAGGCGGTTTGACTTGCCGCCTGTCAGGTCCTCTGGTATAAAGTGCCCCCTTTAACTTGGGTTGAATATCGGGCTTGGGAAACGTCAGGCGGTTCATCGCGCCAACTGCCTCCCTGCTCCGGTTTGCCCGACAGTTTTGAACAACTCGCCAAGCGGTTGGAGGCTCTCATGTCCAAAGTATGTCAGGTTACCGGCAAGCGCCCGGTATCCGGTAATAATGTATCTCACTCCCAGCGTAAGACGCGTCGTCGCTTCTTGCCGAACCTGCACACTCATCGCTTTTGGGTAGAAGAAGAAAGCCGCTTCGTCAAACTGCGTGTTTCCACTAAAGGGATGCGCATCATCGACAAGAAAGGCATCGAAACGGTTCTAGCTGACATCCGCAAACGCGGCGAAGCTATCTAATAACGCAAGGCAGTAAAACTGGGAGAGTTAAACCATGCGCGATAAGATCAAGCTGGTGTCTAGCGCCGGTACCGGCCACTTCTACACCACTGATAAAAACAAGCGTAATACGCCGGATAAGTTCGAATTTAAGAAGTTTGATCCGGTGGTTCGCAAGCACGTGATCTATAAGGAAGCTAAGATCAAATAAGCGTTTTGCGCTGATCGGCTTTCACCGCAGGCGAGTGCGCCTGTCGAAAAACCCGGCTACGGCCGGGTTTTTGCATTGCGAGCGACTGAGACGCTATAGCTGCACTACTACCTAGACGGTCCCACTATTCGTGAATTGCTATGCCCGAATTGCCGGAAGTTGAAACCACACGGCGCGGTATTGCGCCCTATGTGGAAGGTCAGGAAGTGACCGAGGTAATCGTGCGTCAGCCGAGCCTGCGGGTGCCTGTCCCCAAGGATTTGCCCGAGCGTTTGGTCGGCGCCCGCATTGGCATGCTGCGCCGGCGTGCTAAATACCTGCTCCTGCCCGTAGAAGGCGCAGATCAGCCACAAACGCTTATGTGGCACCTTGGCATGTCGGGGAGTTTGCGCATCGCTCGTGTGGGCGATCTGCCTAAAAAGCACGACCATATTGATCTTGTGCTCGCAAGCTCGCATATTTTGCGTTATCACGACCCACGCCGCTTTGGCTTTGTTGATTGGCTGCAAGATGATGAGCAGCGCGACCCACGTTTGGCGCATTTAGGCCCGGAGCCGCTTTCCGAAGCGTTTACGGGGGCGCACCTTTACCGCCTTTCACGCAGCAAGCGCATAGCGGTAAAATCGTTTTTGATGGATAACCAGGTAGTCGTGGGCGTGGGTAATATCTACGCGGCAGAGGCGCTTTTTATGGCGGGCATTGACCCGCGCCGCGCCGCCGGGCGTATTTCGCTTGCGCGCTATGAGCGTCTGGCCGCGGCGGCGCGCAATGTGCTGTCGGCGGCCATTACTCAGGGCGGCACCACGTTGCGCGATTTTGTTAGCGGCCAAGGTGAGCCGGGCTACTTTGCCCAACGTCTTAATGTTTATGGTCGCCATGGCCAGCCGTGCCGGCGCTGTGGTGGCGAGTTAAAACGCATTACGCTCGGGCAGCGAGCCAGCGTTTACTGCCCTCGGTGTCAGCGTTAGAGCGCTGACCCGACACTACCGTTTTTTGGAGAAAACCGTGACCCAACGCCTGCGACTGAATAAAAACGCCGACCGCCGTTTGAAAGCCGGTCATCTATGGATCTACTCCAACGAGGTGGATACCAAAGAGACCCCGCTGAAAACCTTCACCGGCGGTGAAACGGCCATTATCGAAGCATCTAACGGCAAGGCGCTGGGTGTGGCCTATGTTAACCCGCATTCGCTGATTTGCGCGCGGGTGATGTCTCGCGACCCATCCATGCGCTTAGACCGGTCGCTGTTTGTGCACCGCTTTAACCAGGCGTTGGCGCTGCGTGAGCGGCTGTTCGATAAGCCGTTTTATCGTTTGATTCACGGCGAGGGCGACCTGTTGCCGGGGCTTGTTATCGACCGCTTTGGCGATGTTCTCGTGGTGCAGCTCAATACCGCCGGTATGCAGGCGCTCAGTGAAGAGATCGTCGATGCACTGGAAAAAGTGCTCAAGCCGGACGTCATTGTCTTTCGCAACGACACGGGCGGACGTCGTCAAGAAGGCTTGGAAGCAAATGTGGAAGTGGCCAAAGGTACGCTGCCTGAGGAAGTGTTGATCGAAGAGAACGGCGTACGCTTTGTCGTGCCGGTACTCGACGGACAAAAGACCGGCTGGTTCTTCGACCACCGCACAAACCGCGAATGGTTGAACCGTCAGGTGGCGGGTAAGCGCGTACTCGATGTGTTCAGCTATGTGGGTGGCTGGGGCGTACAGGCAGCCGCCAGCGGCGCCTCAAGTGTGCTGTGTGTCGACAGCTCCGGCCCGGCGCTTGAGCAAGTGGCGCGTAATGCCGAGCTTAACGGCCTCCATGAGCAGGTTGCCATTGGTGAGGGGGATGCCTTTGAAGCCCTGACAGCGCTGAAAGCCGATGGTGAAGAGTTCGACGTGGTGATCCTTGATCCACCAGCGTTTATCAAAAAGCGCAAAGATATTCCCAATGGAGAGCGCGCCTATGCACGCCTTAATCGCGAAGCGATGCGCCTGCTGGGTCGTGATGGGTTGTTGCTTTCCGCATCGTGCTCAATGCATTTGGCGCCGGAACGGTTGATGGAGGTCGTGCGCAGTTCGGTGCGCCATCAAGATCGCCATGGTCAGGTAATTTTTCAAGGCCACCAAGCAGGCGATCACCCGGTGCATCCGGCGATTCCCGAAACGTCGTACCTTAAAGCGCTGGGGGTGCGCGTCTTTCGCGATTAATGCCGCACGTCGCGAGTGCGGAGGTGATTTTTTCGTGCTTGCGGCGTCTTTATACGTTTTTTCTCCTAAAAAACGCCTTCACCGGCGTTTTTTTTGTTTTATTGGTAGGGGGATGGGTTGTGCGCTTAGCTGTGCTGTAATGACGTTGAAAACGTACTTCACGCTTATTGATACACACCTATTGATACGAGGAATTTGCCCATGCGCGTCGCCGTCCCCAAAGAGATCAAAAACCACGAGTATCGCGTCGCACTCACGCCTACCGGTGCGCGGGAGCTGGCCGCTCGTGGTCATGACGTGAGTGTGCAAGCCAGCGCTGGGGAAGGCGCGGGCTTTAGCGATGCCGACTATGAAGCCGCCGGTGCGCGTATTGAAGCTGATGTGGAAGCCCTGTGGCAAGGCGCCGAGCTAGTGTTGAAAGTCAAAGAGCCGCAGCCCGGCGAGGTGGCTCGTTTGACGCCGCAGCATACGCTTTTCACTTACCTGCATCTGGCCGCCGAAGAGACGTTAACGCGCGGCTTGATGAAAAGCGGTGCGACCTGTATCGCCTATGAAACCCTCACCGATGCCCGGGGTGGTTTGCCATTGTTGGCGCCGATGAGCACCGTTGCCGGGCGCATGGCCGTTCAAGCCGGCGCGCATAGCTTGGAAAAAGCCCAAGGCGGCGCCGGTGTGCTGCTACCTGGGGTACCCGGTGTGGCGCCGGCCAACGTGACCGTGATCGGGGGTGGTGTTGTGGGTGAAAACGCCGCCCGCATGGCATTGGGATTAGGCGCTGACGTGACCATCCTGGATAAATCGCTGGAGCGGCTGGAAGTGCTCGATGACCGATATCAAGGCCGCATCAAAACGGTTTACTCCACCGCCGATGCGCTCGATAGCGCGGCGCGCGAATCCGACATGGTGATTGGCGCAGTGCTGATTCCGGGTGCCGCCGCGCCGAAGTTGATCACACGTGAGATGCTAGGTCATATGAAGCCGGGAAGCGTGTTGGTGGACGTGGCGATCGACCAGGGCGGCTGCTTTGAAACCAGTAAGCCCACGACCCACGCCGAGCCCACGTATATCGTTGATGGCATCGTGCATTACTGTGTTGCCAACATGCCGGGTGCCGTGGCGCGGACTTCCACCCAGGGGCTTACCAACGCCACCTTGCCGTTTGTATTGGCGCTGGCCGACAAAGGTTGGAAACAAGCGCTTAGCGATGACGCCCACTTTTTGCCAGGACTCAACGTTCACGCCGGGCAAGTAACCTATCAAGCGGTTGCTGACGCCTTCGGTTTGGATAGCGTCGACCCGGCGAGTGTGGTCCGCTAAGTAGATTGAGTTATTGTGATTCAATAGTGCGGCGGCACGTCGTCTTCGGGGCGGGGTGTCGCCGTGCTGTCGCTGTTAGATAGACTTTGATGCTGGTCGCGCAGACGCTCTCGCATCAAGGCGCTTATGTGTTCGAGCTTTTCCAAACGGCGCTCTTGCTGGGCAACTGCATGGTCTAACGTATCCAGCCAGTGCTCTTGGTAAGCGAGGCGAGTTTCTAACGTTTCAAGACGTTGGTATAGCTCGGCGGACGATAATGCTTGAGTCATGGTAACATTGCATCCTTGTAAGTGTGTGAACGGTATACACATGTAAAGTAGGGCCGCTGCGTATTGGCAGCGGACGGTAGGACGACGTATTGTCCTGTTTCTGTTACCCATACAACAAGAGAGCTTTTTGTATCCATGAACCCGAAAGTTGTAGTTCGTTGCATCTTAATCAGTCTTTTACTTGCCGCCCCCGCGCCGTTGCTTTTGGCGGGAATCGTTCATCTATTCAACGCACCACTAGTAGAGCTTTTAATGACGGAGCTTGCCATCAGCGGTATCGCCGGCACTTATTTTGCCGCGGCGTTTGGTGGTTTTATTCTTCTTTGTGTCGGCACATTGGCAGCGGCGGGGCTTGCGCCACCTGTGGTGGTAACGCCTGAAGTCGCACGCACGAAGCAAGCGCCGCGCCAGCCAGCGGCCTCAGCCCCAGAGGAACACGACTGGGATGAGGAAGAAGATATCATCGACCCCAACGATGGCCGCGAAGAGGGCGAAGTGAAGTGGTTTAATACCAATAAAGGCTACGGCTTTATTACCCGTGATAACGGCGAAGATGTGTTTGTACACTTCCGCGCCATCCGTGGCCGTGGGCCGCGTATGTTAACGGAAGGGCAGATCGTACGTTACTACGTGATCAAAAATGAGCGTGGTTTACAGGCGGATGATGTCAGCATTATCGTCGAGTAGACGCGCGAATAGTACAACCCGCTAGTGCATTTCACTCAACCCCGCCTATGTGGGGTTGAGTGCGTTTGGACGTTACAAAAGTGAGGATTACTGCCCTGAATCGGGCCAGTTGATAGCACGTTCTTCACCGCCGGGTAATACTTGCCAAAAGCGGTCAGGGTCGTCGCCTGGGCTCCAGCCGCCAAGTGAGCAGCGAACCTCGGTTTGCAGCGCTTCAGCGGCATGCTGGGCGGCTTCTTGGTCGGTATACCACGGCGTATGATGGCTATCCATCCATAGGCTGGCAAAGCCGTCGGCGGCTTTTTCGACCAGCAGTACCGGTACATGCTGGCCATTATAGTGGCCTTGGGTGCGCCATTTGCCTTTGCCCGCAGGCACGAGTGGCGGCGCATCGAGCACCTGTGCCAGCCAAGCGTTGAGCGCGTCATGGGGCGTATGTGCCAGGTAGATTTCAATATCCGGGTAATGCTCCATTAGCCGTGCTCCCTGGTGTTACCGGTACCGTCGACAAACAGCGCCTTGAGCGTTGCCTCGTAGATGCGGCTCAAGTCATCCAGGTCTGCCGCGCGGATGCGCTCGTTGACCTTGTGAATCGTGTCGTTAAGCGGCCCGAGTTCCACCACTTGTGCGCCGAGGGTGGCGATAAAGCGCCCGTCAGAGGTGCCGCCGGAGGTGGAAAGCGCCGGGCGCTTGCCGGTAACCGCCTCAACGCCCTGAATGGCTGCATCGACAAGTGCGCCTTCAGCGGTCAAAAACGGCTCGCCGTTCAGTGTCCAGTCTAGGTCGTACTCGAGACCGTGCGCGTCCAAAATCGCGTGGGTGCGCGCCTTCAGCTCGTCATGGGTGACCTCGGTGGAGAAGCGTAAGTTAAACACCACTTCCACCTCACCAGGAATCACATTGGTCGCCCCGGTGCCTGCGCGGAAATTGGAGACTTGGAAGCTGGTAGCGGGGAAAAATGCGTTACCGTGATCCCAGTGCTCGTTGGCGAGCGCATCGAGCGCTGGCATCGCCTGATGAATTGGGTTGCGGGCCAAGTGCGGGTAGGCCACATGCCCTTGCACGCCTTTGATATGTAGCACCCCACCTAGCGAACCACGTCGGCCGTTTTTGATCACATCCCCTAGCCGTGTTGTCGACGAGGGCTCGCCGACGATGCAGTAATCCAACCGGTCGTGGGATTCGCGCAAGTGCTCGACCACCGCACGGGTGCCATCGATGGCAGGCCCTTCTTCGTCGGAGGTGATCAAAAACGCAATACGGCCATCGTGGTCGGGGTGGGCGGCGACGAAGCGTTCTACCGCCGTCACCATGGCCGCGAGGCTGCCTTTCATATCCGAGGCGCCGCGCCCGCACAGCATGCCATGCTCATCGATACACGGCTCAAACGGCGGATACTCCCAGCGCGTGGGCGGGCCGCTGGGAACAACGTCGGTGTGGCCGGCAAAAGCGAGCACCGGGCCGTGATGACCGCGCACCGCCCAGAAGTTGTCCACGTCGCCAAACGGGAGCCGCTCGACGTGAAAATCGAGCGCTGCTAAGCGCTCGATCATGACATCTTGGCAGCCTTCGTCGTCCGGCGTCACCGATGCGCGGCTGAGCAGGTTAAAGGCAAGCTGCAGCGTCGGCGATAGTGCCTTGGCCTCAGTTATGGGCATGCAGCGCCTCGTTTAGCGCAACGGCGCTCTTATTGGTCAGGCATTCGATGCGACCGTTTTGCGAGTTGCGGCGCAGCAGTAAGTCGTCCTGGCCGGCAAGCTCGCGTGCGGCGACGGTATCGACTTCTTGATTCTTCTCGTCAAGCAGCGTGACCTTGGCGCCAGCAGTAATATATAGGCCCGCTTCGACCGTGCAGCGATCGCCCAGCGGAATGCCGATACCGGCATTGGCACCAATCAAGCAGCCGTCGCCGACTTTGATGACAATATTGCCGCCGCCGGAAAGCGTGCCCATGGTGGAGCAGCCGCCGCCTAGATCCGAGCCTTTACCTACCATGACGCCAGCGGAGATACGCCCTTCGATCATGCCCGGGCCTTCGGTGCCGGCATTGAAGTTAACGAAGCCTTCATGCATGACGGTCGTGCCTTCGCCAAGATAAGCGCCTAAGCGCACGCGGGAAGTGTCGCCGATGCGGATGCCTTGAGGCACCACGTAATCGGTCATCTTGGGGAACTTGTCCACACAATCGACCGATAGCGCACGACCGGCCAGGCGCGCTTTCAGGCGACGGGTGGGCAGCTCTTCAATATCGATGGCGCCTTCATTGGTCCAGGCGATATTGCGCAACAGGCCGAACATGCCGGTGAGGTCCAGCCCGTGTGGCTTGACCAAACGGTGCGAGAGCAAGTGTAGTTTGAGATAGACTTCCGGAGCGGTTTGCGGCGGCTGGTCGCTTTCCATAAACATCGCCACTAACGGGCGTGTGCTTGTCGCCAATGATTCGGCAAGCTCGGCCTGTGCCGCGTGGCCGGCCGCTTCTAGCGCTTTTGCTAGGCGTGTGCAGTCTTCGGGCAAGAAGCTGATAGCGGCGTTGCCGTGTGGCACGTCAAGCACCTCTTTAGCGGCGTTTACCAGGCTCTCATCGGGGTTTAAGAGTGGCGCCGGGTAATAGATCTCCAGCCAGTCGCCTTGGGTGTTTTGTGTACCGATTCCAAGCGCAAAGCTCAGCATAGTTGCGTTCCTTTGAGTCAATGTTCAATTAAGTGTTTCAGAGTTTGTCGTAATCGCCGTCTTTGTACCCGACAAGAATGGTGTCGTCGTCAAGTTCCAGCAGAGGGCGCTTTAAAAGCGTTGGGTGTTTCAACAGCAGTTGGCGGCCGGAATTAGCGTCAAAATCTTTCTCTTCATCGGAAAGCTCGCGCCAGGTTTTGCTGCGCTTATTGATCGCCTCGACCAGTGGGACGCGGTGCAGGATGTGCTCTAAAAGCGGCGCCGAAAGCCCGTCTTTTCGGAGGTCGTGAGTCTTGAAGAGCAGGCTTTTTTCATCCAGTGCCTTACGCGCTTTGCGGCAGGTATCGCAGTTATCGATCATGTAAAGCGTGAGCATATGACCTCCTTTTCTCTATTAAGACAGACCTTGATTAAGACGGTTCTTGTTTCAGACGGATCAAGGTGAAAGCGGGATTGGGTCCGGATCGACTGTGATTGGTCAGCTTAGCCGCTTTCAATTAGCCGGCGAATCCGCTGGGCGGCTTCAAGCGTCGGGGCAAGCTCCGCTACCAAGGCTAAGCGAAGCCGCCCAGCGCCGGGGTTCACGCCGTTTGCGCCGGGGCGCCCCATTAGGCTACCCGGCAAAACACTGACGTGCGCCTGCTCGAACAGGCGCTGGGTGAACGCGATATCGTCACCGCCGGGAACCGCAGGCCAGAGGTAAAAACTCGCTTCGGGTGTGGGGAAATCCATCACCGGGGCGAGCTCCTGTGTCACGGCGGCGAATTTGTCCCGGTAGGCGTCGCGGTTGACGCGCACGTGGCTTTCGTTCTGCCAGGCGGCAATAGAGGCATGCTGCAGAGGCAACGACATCGCGCAGCCGTGGTAGGTGCGGTAACGCTTGAACGGGGCGATCAGCGCCGCGTCGCCAGCGACAAAGCCAGAGCGCAGCCCCGGCAGGTTGGAGCGCTTTGAGAGCGAATGAAACACCAGGCAGCGGCGGTAGTCGTGGCGATTGAGCTCGGCGCAGGCTTGTAAAAGCCCGGGCGGCGGATTGCTTTCATCCAAGTAGAGCTCGGAGTAGCACTCGTCGGAGGCGATGATGAAGTCAAACTCATCGGCCAGGGCAATCAGCTGTTTGAAGTCTGAAAGCGGCGTCACTGCCCCGGTGGGGTTGCCCGGCGAGCAGATGAACACCATTTGGACGTCGCGCCAGGTATCCGCCGATACCGCGGAAAAGTCGGGGCGAAAGCCGTTCTCTGTGGTGCAGTCAAGGTACAGTGGTTCGCCGCCAGCGAGTAGCGCCGCGCCTTCATATATCTGATAGAAGGGGTTGGGCACGGCGACCTTCGCTGCCCGGGTACGGTCGAGTGCGGCCTGTACGAAAGCAAAAATGGCCTCACGCGTGCCATTGACCGGGAGCACCTGAGTCTCTGGGTCAAGCCCTTTCAGGGAGAAGCGCTCCGTCGCCCAATCGGCGATGGTTTGACGCAGCAAAGGCAACCCCGCAGTGGCAGGGTAGCGGGCGAACTCGGCCTGATGGGCATGCAGCGCGTCGAGCGCAGCGGCAAAAGGGGCGTGCTGCGGCTCGCCGATAGTCAGCGGGATATGGGCGAGATCCGTCGGCGCTGTGAGCGCTGCTTTTAGCGCGGCCAGCTTTTCGAACGGGTAGGGGTGCAAGGCGTCAAGGTCGGGGTTCATTAGCATCCAGAGTGCGTGTCCAGGGTGCCTGTGCGGCATCATTGTCGGCGTTTGGCTAGCCGATTATAGGCAAGCCCTGAGGCGGGCTCAAATTAGACGCTTAATTCATCCGTCAAACGATCGCGTAGCTGTTGCTGGCGATCCGGATCGGTCAGTGGCTCACCGGCTTTGGTGGTGATGAAAAAGACGTCTTCTACCCGTTCACCTAGGGTGGCGATTTTAGCCGCCGAGAGGGCGATGCCTTGCTCCATAAAAATGCGCCCGACGCGAGCCAAAAGGCCGGGCCGGTCCGGAGCGCTGAGTTCCAGCATGGTGCGATCATTGGCCGGATCCTGTTCGATCAGCACTTCGGTGGGCACCTTAAAGTGCTTAAGTTGGCGCGGCGTGTGGCGGGAGACGATATCGGGATAGTCGTCGGGGTCATCGAGCTCTTCCACCAGATGGCGGCGCATCTCTTCGATGTGTTCCGGGTCGCAAATGGCCTGACCTTGGTTGTCGAGCACGATAAAGGTGTTGAGCGTCCAATTGTTGTGAGACGTCGCGATGCGCGCATCGTGAATCGAAAGTCCTAGCTGCTCCATGGCTGCGGCGGTGGCAGCGAAGAGATCATCCACCGAGCGAGTGTGGATAAACACCTTGGTGCCGCCTTCCGTCATGCCCGCTGTGGGAACGCTGATCAACACCAACGGCTGGTGTGTGTCTTTGTGGGCCATGATGCCTTGGGTTTGCCAGGCAATTTCGCTGGGTGCGTATTGCAGGAAGTAGTCTTCGCCGAGCGAATCCCACAGTGGGTCGATGTGTTCGGCGTCAATGCCGATGGTTTGCAGAAGCGAACGGGCTTCCATGCGCGTTTCGCGCACCCAGTCATCACGATCAGGCGGATTTTTTAACCCGCGGCGTAACGCGCGCTTGGTTTCGGAGTGGAGTTGGCGCAACAGTGACGCACGCCAGCCATTCCACAGCGTGGGGTTGGTGGCGTTGATGTCGGCGACCGTGAGCACGTAAAGGTAATCCAAACGTGTTTCGCTGCGCACGGCGAGAGCGAAATCACGAATCACGTCGGGGTCGGTGATATCGCGCTTTTGTGCCGTCATCGACATCAAAAGGTGCTGCTCGACCAGCCAGCTCACCAGGTTGGTGTCGTGGGTAGACACGCGGTGGCGTTTGCAGAAATGCGTGACGTCTTCTGCCCCGATCAGGGAGTGATCGCCGCCGCGGCCTTTGCCGACATCGTGAAAGAGCCCGGCAATCCAGAGAAGGTCGAGCTTGGGTAGCTGCGGCATGATGGCGGCGGCGACCGGAAATTCTTCTTTGGCCTCCGGTTTGCGGAAGCCGTGGAGGAACTTGAGCAGCCGCAGGGTGTGGGCGTCCACGGTGTAAAT
Source organism: Vreelandella salicampi (assembly GCF_013415105.1). Classification (GTDB taxonomy): domain Bacteria; phylum Pseudomonadota; class Gammaproteobacteria; order Pseudomonadales; family Halomonadaceae; genus Vreelandella; species Vreelandella salicampi. The sequence continues at coordinate 87,315 of NZ_JACCDF010000005.1, read as the reverse complement.
ATGGAACAGGTCGTGCTGCATCAGCCCCACGGCGCGGCCAAATTCGGGCAGATATTTGCCTAAAATGCCGTAGCGGTTCATCCGCCGCAGCTGGCGCGGCACGTTGCCGGCGGAGCGCAATAGCGCCATAAAAAATCGCTGGTGCAGTGGGTCTTCGCGGTAATGATCGTCGATCTGGTGGCGATGATCGCGAATCAGGCGAATGGTATCGGCGCGCACGCCTTCTATCTCAGGGTGTTGCGCCATGAGTAGGAAAAGCTCCAGCATTGCTGAGGGCTTGTCGCGGAAAAGTGTCCGTGAGCGCACCTGAATATAGCCGCCCTTGGTCTCAAAGCGGTCGTTGAGCTTCACTGTTTCCAGGGATTCTTGGCGGCGCAGGATCACTTCGTCAAAGTGCTGCAGTAGCATGTCGTTGAGCTGCGCAAGGGCGGTCACATGGCGGTAGTAGCGCTTCATGAACTGCTCGACTGCCAGCCGCTCCGGGGTATCGCGAAAGCCGAACAGCTCGGCGATAGTGCGCTGGTGGTCAAATTGCAGCCGGTCTTCGGCGCGGCCGGTGAGCATATGTAAGGCGTAGCGTACTTGCCATAGAAATGCCTGACCCTGGCTTAAAATGCGCAGCTCAGCGTCGTTCATAAAACCTTTGGCGACGATGTCAGTGTATTGCTCGGTGCCGAAGTGGCGCTTGGCGACCCAGCCAATCATCTGGATATCACGTAAGCCCCCAGGGGAGCTTTTGAGGTTCGGCTCTAAGTGATACTCGGAGTTGTTGTAGCGGTAGTGGCGGGCGATTTGCTCTTGCCACTTGGCCTCAAAAAAGCGATCCGCCGGCCACAGTCGCTCGGGGCTAAGCCGCTCACGCATGGCGCCACGCAGGCGCTCAGGCCCCACGATTAAACGCGATTCCAACAGGTTGGTGATCACCGTGACGTCGGCACCGGCCTCGCGTTCGCAGTCATTGAGCGAGCGCACGCTGTGGCCGATTTCAAGGCCAATATCCCACAAAAAGGTAATAAACGCTGTGAGCGGTTCGCGGTAGGGCGTGTCGTCGTCGTGCTCCAAGAGTAGCAGCAGGTCGATATCCGAGTGCGGGTGCAGCTCGCCACGGCCATAGCCGCCCACGGCGACGAGGGCGACGCCATCATCGGGCCACTCATGCTGCGACCACGCCATTGCCAGCAGTTGGTCAAGGTACCAAGCGCGTCCGCGCACCAGGTCGCGAATGTCTGCGCCGGCACGGAATTTCTCGTCAAGCCCCGCCTGCAAATCCCGCAGTGCCGCTTTAAACGGGACGACCGGCGAGCGAGAGCCGGCCAATTCGTCGCGAAAAACGCCGAGATCAAGGAGTGTCGTATCCGGCTCGAATCGGTAGTGGTGAAGTAGCATGGGTCGCCTGGAGGTTGTGCGTTCGGTGAATGCGTTAGGCGTTGAGAAAGCTGAAATCTTCATCGCTGCGCGCGGTGAGCACTTCTACGCCATCGTCGGTGACCAGCAAAGTATGCTCCCACTGGGCAGAGAGGCTGCGGTCCTTGGTGACCGCCGTCCAGCCGTCGCGCAGTACTTTGGTTTTGTAGCCACCGACATTGATCATGGGCTCGATGGTAAAGCACATGCCGGCTTTCAGGGTAATGTCGGCATCAGCGGCATAGCCGTCGTAGTGCAAAAACTGCGGCTCTTCGTGAAAGTCAGCGCCAATGCCGTGGCCACAGAAATCGCGCACTACCGAGTAGCCGTGAGCTTCCGCATGGCGTTGAATCTCACGCGCCAGCTCCGAAAGGCGCACGCCTGGCTTTGTGCTCGCGATGCTTTTATACAAGCACTCTTGGGTCACGCGGCTTAAGCGTTCGCCCTGAATGGTGTCACCCAGCACAAACATGACGCTGGAATCACCGTGGTAACCGTCGGCGGTTTTGACCGTGATATCCAAGTTCATGATGTCGCCGTTTTTGAGTTTTTTGCCGTCATCGGGAATACCGTGGCACACCACATGGTTGATGGAGGTGCAGGTCGCTTTGGGGAAGCCATGGTAGTTCAGCGGTGCCGGGGTCGAGCCGAGCTCTTTGACAATGTAGTCGTGGCAGCGGCGGTCGATCTCGCCGGTGGTAACGCCCGCTTCAACGTAGGGGGTGATCATCTCAATGACGCTGGCGGCTTGGCGGCCAGCTTCGCGCATTTTTTCGATTTCAGCGGGGGTCTTGATGGGAACGTTCATGAGCACTCGTTGCCTTGGAAATGGGTCAGCCGTTGCGCCAGTATAAAGGGTTGGCATCAATAACGGGAAAGTGGTGATGGCTTCATCTTGGCGGCAATCTATGGTATAAAGCCGCGCGCTTTCCTGCAATCGCCCAGCCATTTTTGCTTGAGGTTGATGGAAAGGCACAAAGGCATAGCGCAATGGTGCGCGATGCTGCTAACAGAAAGCCTTAAATCACACATGCACCGTCACATGGTCCCGGGTGCCTTTGAACGCAACGTCTGAGTTTAGGTCAAACGTCGTGTCTCTGGTCGGATCCATGGGGTGTGTGGAGGCCTAACCCGAGTTTCAGGAGTTTTACCATGGCACACGTTAATATGCGTGATCTGCTCAAAGCAGGCGCTCACTTCGGTCACCAAACCAAGTACTGGAACCCGAAGATGAGCAAGTTCATCTTTGGTGCGCGCAACAAAATCCATATCATCAACCTTGAGCACACGCTGCCGGCGCTGAATGAAGCGATCGACGTGGTTGAGAAAATGGCGGCTTCCAACAACAAGATTCTGTTTGTTGGTACCAAACGTAGCGCAAGCAAAATCATTAAAGAAGAAGCGAATCGCGTTAACCAGCACTTCGTTAACCATCGCTGGTTGGGCGGCATGCTGACCAACTTCAAAACGATTCGCCAGTCCATCAAGCGTCTGCGTGATATCGAAGCCATGCGTGAAGATGGCACGTTCGAGAAGCTGACCAAGAAAGAAGTTCTGATGGCGACCCGCGAGCAGGACAAGCTTGAGCGCTCCATCGGCGGTATCAAAAACATGGGCGGCCTGCCGGACGCACTGTTCGTTATCGACGTCGACCACGAGCGTATCGCGATCAACGAAGCCAACAAGCTGGGTATTCCGGTTATCGGTGTTGTCGATACCAACTCGAACCCAGACGGCGTTGACTACGTTATCCCGGGTAACGATGACTCTATCCGCGCGATTCAGATTTACGTGAAGGCCATCGCGGATGCCTGCGCCCGCGCTAAAGAAGGTCGTCCGGACGAGTTTGTTGAAGTCGCCGAAGACGCCGCCGATACCGAAAGCAGCGCTGCTGCCGAGTAATAGGCCGCATAAGATGGGGATGAATATACCCCATCGCGTTAGGAGGGGGCCTTATGCCCCCTTTTTTCCCGCTTTGGCGGGCCTTATCTCCAATTTCTAGACTTATTTAGATCAGAGGTGAATCCTTATGGCAGCTATCAGCGCCTCTCAGGTAAAGGAACTGCGCGAACGCACCGGTCTTGGCATGATGGAGTGCAAAAAAGCACTCACCGAAGTTGACGGTGATATCGAAGTCGCGATCGAAAACCTGCGCAAGAATTCTGGCCTTAAAGCCGCGAAAAAAGCCGGTCGTACCGCTGCAGAAGGTGCCGTGGTAACGCGCGTTTCCGAAAGCGGTGACTACGGCGTCATGGTTGAGATTAACTCCGAGACCGATTTCGTTGCTCGCGATGACAACTTCATAGCGTTCACTGACAAAATCGCGGATGCCTTCTTTGCAGCGAAAAACGAAGATGTCGCCGCGGTAATGGAAGGCGATCTGGAAACCGCTCGCGAACAGCTTGTGCAAAAAATCGGTGAAAACATCGGCGTGCGCCGTGCCGTCGTCATCGAGGCGGGTGAAGGTAACCTGGTCGGTGAGTATGTTCACGGTGGCCGTATTGGCGTTCTGACCGTACTTAAAGGCGGTACGTCTCAAGCCGCAAAAGACGTCGCCATGCACGTTGCTGCGATCAATCCGACGGTCGCCCGTCCGGATGAAATGCCGCAAGAGAAGCTGGACGAGGAAAAAGCGATCATTCTGGCTCAGCCGGACATGGCCGGTAAGCCGGAGCAGATTGCCGAGAAAATGGTTCAAGGCCGCTTGAAGAAGTACCTGGCCGAGAATAGCCTCACCGAACAGCCGTTCGTTAAAGACCCGAACCAAACCGTGGCTGAGTACGTGAAAGCCGCCGGTGGTGAAGTGCTTGGCTTTACGCGCTTTGAAGTCGGCGAAGGCATCGAGAAAGAAGAAGTCGATTTTGCTAAAGAAGTCATGGAACAGGCTGGCCGCAGCTAAGGTCATAGGTTCCAAGCAAGTGGGCGTGCGCGTAAGCGCACGCCTTTGCGTATCCGGCTCTTGTGCTTACTTAGCGTGCGCTAACGTGGTTTGCGCTAACGCTTAAAAGGTGAGCGCAGGAGCCACCCGCCAATTCGGCGTAGGTCTGCCTTGTTGTTAAAGCCTTACGTGTGGTTAAAGCTTTAGGAGAGATGCCATGTCCCGCGATGCTGATGAGCCCCTTGCCTCGGTTTCCCCTAGCAAAAAAACGGAGGGTTCGAAGTCAAAGTCGAAGTATAAACGTATTTTGCTCAAGCTTTCGGGCGAAGCCCTGATGGGCGAGCACGATTTTGGTATCGACCCGGCTGTACTGGATCGAATGGCATTAGAGATTGGCCAGCTAGTCGGCATCGGTGTTCAAGTGGGGCTAGTCATCGGCGGCGGCAACCTGTTCCGCGGTGCTGCGCTTAATGAAGCGGGCATGGACCGCGTGACCGGCGACCATATGGGGATGCTGGCGACAGTAATGAACGCGCTAGCGATGCGCGATGCGCTCGAACGCTCTAATATTCGCTCGCGAGTGATGTCGGCGATTCCCATGAGTGGCGTGGTGGAGCACTATGATCGCCGCACGGCGATTCGCTATTTGACCTCGGGTGACGTCGTGCTCTTCTCTGCCGGTACCGGCAACCCGTTTTTCACCACCGACTCCGCCGCCTGTCTACGGGGTATCGAAGTGGATGTCGATGTCGTGATCAAAGCCACTAAAGTCGACGGCGTTTATAATAAAGACCCGGTGAAGCACGCTGATGCGGTGAAGTACGAGCAACTCTCCTACGACGATGCGTTGGACCAAAAGCTCGGTGTGATGGATTTGACCGCTATCTGCCTGGTACGTGACCATGGCATGCCAGTGCGGGTATTTGACATGAATAAGCCTGGTGCCCTGCTGAACCTGGTCGTTGGGGGCAAGGAAGGCACGCTGATTGATAGAGGGGAATAACGTGATTAAAGAGATTAAGAAAGACGCGCAGGCACGCATGAAGAAAAGCGTTGACGCGCTGCATACCAACTTCAACAAAATTCGCACTGGGCGCGCGCACCCGAGCATTCTCGATGCCGTGACAGTGGACTACTACGGTGGCCAAGTGCCGCTTAGCCAAGTGGCCTCTATCAACGTAGAAGACGCTCGCACGCTGACCATCTCTCCCTGGGAGCAAGGCATGGTGCCGAAAATCGAAAAGGCAATCATGACCTCGGATCTAGGCCTCAACCCGGCAAGCGCCGGTACCGTCATTCGCGTACCGATGCCGATGCTGACTGAAGAAACGCGCAAAGGTTACATCAAGCAAGCGCGTAGTGAAGCCGAGCACGCCCGCGTGGCCGTGCGTAATGTGCGCCGTGACGCCAATGGCGATTTCAAGTCGTTGCTGAAAGACAAAGAGATCACCGAAGACGATCAACGCCAAGGTGAGGAAGAAATTCAAAAGCTTACCGATCAATACGTCGCTGAAATCGATAAAGCATTAGCGGCCAAAGAGCAGGACTTGATGCAGGTGTGATATTGACACCTTAGTCACGGGCAGCGCTGCTGCCCGTTCGGCTTCTTGCCGGTCAGATGAATGATCTTTGGTGCGATATTTTATGACGTTACCGCAGTCTCCGGATAAACAACCGGCGAATTCAAATACACGCTCATCGACTGAGCTTTCAGCGACAAAATCTGCGGAGTTAGCTCTGATCCCACCCCATGTCGCCATTATTATGGATGGCAACAACCGTTGGGCGCGCGCGCGTGGCCTTTCGGGTGTGCGAGGCCACCGGGCGGGGGTCGAGGCCGTAAGGGCGGTGATTCGCCGCGCAGTAGAGTGTGAGGTGGAGACGCTAAGCCTTTTTGCTTTTTCCAGTGAAAACTGGAAGCGCCCCGCGGCTGAAGTCAATGCGCTGATGGAACTCTTTTTGATGGCGCTCAAGCGCGAGGTGAAGAAACTTCACGAGCGCAATATTCGCCTCACCATATTAGGTGAGCGTGAAGGGTTCTCGCACGCGATTCAAAAGCATATTCAGCGCGCGGAAACGCTGACGGGGGAAAATACGGGCATGCACCTGGTAATTGCGGCTAACTATGGCGGCCAGTGGGAAATTGCTCGTGCAGCACGAAAGCTGGCCCAGCAAGTGGCTGATGGTGAGCTGACCGCCGCCGAGGTGGATGAAACGCGTTTGGATCAAACCCTCCGCGCAAGCCAAGTGCCACCGGTAGATTTGTGTATTCGCACCAGCGGTGAACAGCGATTATCCAACTTTATGCTGTGGCAGCTAGCATATGCTGAGTTGTACTTTTCGCCTTTGCTTTGGCCAGACTTTGATGCCAATGCATTCGACGCTGCGCTAGCGGACTTTAGCCAGCGTAAACGGCGTTTTGGCATGACCGATGAGCAATTATCGTCAGCGCCGTCGTCAAAATCGTCGCCAACAAAAACAGAGGCGCAGGGTGCTTAAACAGCGAATTATCACAGCAGCTTGGCTGGCACCGCTGGTGTTGGCGGGGCTGTTTGGTCTACAAGGTGGCGCTTTCGCCCTTTTTACCGCTGGCATTATGCTGCTCGGCGCCTGGGAGTGGGCCAACCTGGCCGGCGTTCAGCATGCGACTCATCGGGCGCTACTGGTTATCGGGGTTGCCATCTTGATGTTGCTGCTTTGGCAAAGCGGCACTGCTTTTGCGCGCTGGCCGTTATGGGTTGCCGCCGCTGGCTGGCTGATGAACCTTTATTGGGTGACGCGCTACCCAGAGGCGCTCGCACAGTGGCGCTCCACGCCACGGCGTTTGTTGATGGGGTTGTGGGTGCTACTGCCGTGCTGGGTCGGTTTTAATGTGCTGCGCGAAAGCGGCGGCGTTTGGCTACTGTTTGTCTTGCTGCTGGTGTGGACCGCTGACGTTGGCGCGTATTTTGTCGGTCGTGCGTTGGGTAAGCATAAACTTGCTCCTCACGTGAGTCCGGGGAAAACCTGGGAAGGCGTGGCAGGGGGGCTTGCCACCACGCTACTACTGGCGCTGATATTCAGCGCTTGGCAAGGCTTAGGGTGGCGCGGAGGCCTCGTGCTCTTGATGGTGACGCTAGTAGTTACATTGGTATCGGTGTTGGGAGACTTGCTGGAAAGCATGCTCAAGCGCTACCGCGAGATCAAAGATTCAAGCCAGTTGCTACCTGGACATGGTGGCGTTCTGGACCGTATCGATAGCCTGTCTGCCGCCATTCCGCTATTTGCCCTACTTTATACGCTGGTGCCTAACCTATGAGTCACCCTCAACGTGTAACCGTATTGGGCGCTACTGGCTCGATTGGTACGAGTACGCTGGATGTCATTGCCCGCCATCCCGAGCGTTACCAGGTGTATGCGCTGACGGCGCATACTTCCCGAGAAACGCTCTTATCACAGTGCATTGAGCATCAGCCCGCGATTGCCGTGCTGGCGCAGGAAGAGGACGCGCAGTGGTTGCGTTTGGAATTGCGACAAGCGCGCGTGGCAACCGAGGTGGCCGTTGGCGAGCAGGCGTTGGTGGATGTTGCCCAGGATAGTAGCGTGGATATCGTCATGGCGGCTATCGTTGGGGCCGCTGGGCTTTTACCGGCGCTGGCCGCCGCGAGAGCAGGAAAACGGGTGCTGCTCGCTAATAAAGAAGCGTTGGTGATGAGCGGGGCGTTGTTTATGCAAGCCGTGGAAACCGCCAAGGCGACGCTTTTACCTATCGATTCTGAACATAATGCGATCTACCAGTGTCTACCTAGCGAGCATCGCGGTGGGCTCGCGCGCCACGGGGTATCGCAACTTCTTCTTACGGCGTCTGGCGGACCGTTTCGCACATGGAGCCGCGAGGCGCTGGCAGGTGTCACGCCTGATCAGGCGTGCGCTCATCCTAACTGGTCGATGGGGCGCAAAATTTCCGTCGATAGCGCCACGCTAATGAATAAAGGCTTAGAGCTGATTGAGGCGTGCTGGCTGTTTGACGCCACGCCCGAACAGATTCAGGTCGTCGTGCACCCGCAAAGTGTGATTCACTCCATGGCGGCTTATCATGATGGCTCGGTGCTGGCACAGCTGGGTAACCCGGATATGCGCACACCTATTGCTTATGGTTTGGCTTGGCCGGAGCGCATAGATGCAGGTGTTGAAGCGCTAGATCTTTTTCAGGTCGCCCGCCTGGACTTTGAAGCGCCGGATGAGGGGCGCTTTCCCTGCCTGCGGCTGGCGCGCGAAGCCATGCAGCAAGGCGGGAGCGCACCGGCCATTCTAAACGCAGCGAATGAAGTCGCTGTCGAGGCATTTTTAGCCAAGCGGTTAGGCTTCAACGCCATTGGTGATGTCGTGGCGGCCGTCTTGAACGACCAGTCTGTCGAACCAATCGATCATCTAGAGACCGTGCTCAATGCCGACCAGCATGCACGCCGCACCGCCCAGCAATGGGTTAGCCACTTTGCACGCTAAGCGCCACTAAAAACGGCTGATCAGCAAGAACCGAGGAGACAAGCGTGGGCCTGATACAAAACATATTAGCGGTTATCGTGGTGCTAGGCCTTTTGGTGACGTTTCACGAGTTTGGTCACTTTTGGGTGGCACGCCGCTGCGGTGTAAAGGTACTACGCTTTTCTGTAGGTTTTGGCAAGCCGCTGTGGTCTCGCACTGATCGCCACGGCACTGAATATGCCGTAGCGGCGATACCGCTTGGCGGCTACGTCAAAATGCTGGATGAACGCGAAGCGCCAGTGCTAGATGAAGAACTTAAATACGCTTTCAACCGTAAAAACGTATGGCAGCGCGTGGCCATTGTGGCGGCAGGTCCATTGGCCAATTTTTTGTTAGCGATTGTCGCTTACTGGGCGCTTTTTGTGGCTGGCATGTCAACCGTAGCGCCGCTTGTTGGTGACGTGGCATCAGGCTCGCCGGCGGAACAGGCAGGTCTTGAGCATGGCGCCGAAATCGTCGCTATTGAAGACGAACCTGTGCGTGCTTGGGACGAGATTAACCTTAAATTGGTGTCTTTGATTGGTCACAATGGCGAGTTGAGCATTGAGGCACGTCCTGAAAATGCCAGTGCCTCGCAGCGCTATACGCTGCCAGTCGATGACTATCTGGTGCGTCAAGAACCACCGCAACCGCTGCAAAGCTTAGGGATTTCCCCGTGGCGGCCCGACTTCCCGGCGGTTTTAGGCCAAGTGATGGACGGTGAAGCGGCGGCCGCAGCGGGGTTGCGCTCGGGAGATCGTATCGTCGCGGTGGAGGGTGAACCGGTCGATGATTGGATGGCATTCGTCAATGTGGTGCGCGGTAATGCGGGAGAAATGCTTGATGTACGCATTGAGCGTGACGGTAGCGAACAAACTGTCTCGCTGACGCCAGGGCGGAACACGTTAGAAAGCGGCATTGAGGTCGGTTACATCGGCGCCGGGGTTGAGCCCGTTGAGTGGCCGGAAGAGCTGCGCCGTGAAATCCGTTATGGTCCTGTCGAGGCCGTGGGGCAAGCGTTTAATAAAACCGGTGAAATGGTCATGCTGACCCTCGACGCCATCCGTAAAATGCTGGTGGGGTTGATTTCACCGTCGAATTTATCGGGGCCGATTACGATTGCACAGATTTCGGGAGACTCCGCGCGCGCCGGCATGGAAGCGTTCGTTGGCTTTCTCGCCTATCTTTCTATCAGCCTGGGCGTACTGAACCTGTTGCCCATCCCTGTTCTCGATGGCGGCCATTTGCTTTACTACCTAGTGGAAATTGTTCGCGGGCGCCCGGTGTCAGAGCAGGCGCAAGCGATTGGGTTACGTATTGGCTTGGCCATGGTAGGAACGTTAATGATGATGGCGCTCTATTTTGATTTGATGCGCCTGTGGTGATCACGCGTGTAGCGAGCAGCTGGCTTGCCAGCTGCCTGCACAAATGTATAAGGTGCCTGTCGAGACACGAAGGCAGACTAACGCGAGCGAATTGACTGCATGAAAATTAAGACCCTGGGAGTGGCGGCATTCCTGCTGGCAACAGCAGGGAATGTCCAAGCAGAATCTTTTGACGTTTCCGATATTCGTGTAGAGGGGCTACAGCGGGTTTCTGCCGCCTCGGTTTTTAATGCATTCCCCGTGAGTGCAAATGATCGTGTTGATGACCAAGAGCTTGCGGAAGCGGCGCGCGAACTATTTGCCACCGGTTTATTTGATGATGTTTCATTGGCGCGTGAAGGCGATGTGCTTGTGGTTCAGGTCGTTGAACGCCCGACGATTGCGCGGCTAAATATTAGCGGCAACAAGCAGATTTCCGAGGATGATCTGCGCCAAGGGCTAGAACAGGCAGGTTTGTCCGAAGGGCAAGTATTGCAACTGTCTACTCTTGAAGAGATGCAGCGCGAGCTCGAAGGCGTCTACCAATCTCAGGGTCGTTACAGCGCACGAATTGACGTTGACGTGGAAGAGGTCGATGAAGGGCGCGTTCAGGTCAATATCGACATCAACGAGGGCGGTGTGGCGAAAATTCGTCAAATCAACATCGTTGGCAATGAAGCATTTGATGATGAGACCTTGCGTGACCTGTTTGAGCTAGAAGACTCACCGGGCCTTTTTTTCGGCTGGTTCTCAAGCGACGAATACTCGCGTGAAGCGTTAGCCGGTGATATTGAACGGTTACGCTCTTACTACCTTGATCGCGGCTATGTGAACTTTGATATCACCTCTACTCAGGTATCCATTGGACCTGAGAAAAACGATATTTATATTACCCTGAACGTTGATGAGGGTAGCCAGTTTCAGGTGGGTGATATCCGTTTCAGTGGCGATCTGCAAATCGCTGAGAGCGAAGCGCGTGAGCTTTTGGAAGTTCAAAGTGGTAACACCTTTTCTCGCAGCGAACTCAATGCTTCGACAGAAGCGTTACGTCAGCGTTTAGGTACTGAGGGGTTTGCCTTCGCCGATGTGGAGGGCATCCCGCAGGTGGCTGATGGCAGCAGCACGGTGGATTTGGTCATCGGCGTTGATCCGGGGCAGCGCACGTATGTGCGGCGCATTGAGTTTGTCGGCAATACCACGACACAGGACGAAGTGCTGCGCCGCGAGATGGTACAGCTGGAGGGCGCGCCCGCGTCTACCGAAGCGATCACTCAGTCGCGACAGCGCCTTCAACGGCTGGGTTTTTTCAGCCAAGTTGAAGTGGATACTCGCCGAGTGCCGGGTGAAACAGACCAGCTCGATGTGACCTATAACGTGGAAGAGCAACCTTCCGGTTCAATTTCCGCCAGCATTGGTTTTTCTCAAAGCGCCGGGGTTATTTACGGGGCCTCGTTGTCACAAAAGAACTTCCTCGGTACGGGTAACCGCGTCAATGTTGGCGCTCAGCGAAGCGATACGTTTACCAGTATCAACTTCGGCTTTACCGACCCTTACTGGACGCTGGACGGGATTTCTCGTGGCTATAACGTCTTCTATCGTGAAACCGACTACGAAGATTCAGATATTTCCACCTATTCAACCGATGCGTATGGCGCGGGGATTAACTTTGGTTACCCGATTAGCGAGCTTTCGCGGTTGAACTTTGGCGCGAATTTTGAAGATACGACGATCAAGACCTATTTCGACACCGCCTCAGAAATTGAGCGCTATGTCATGGACGAAGGGGAAAACGCCCAAAGCGTTAAGCTAACGGGAAGTTGGACACGCAATAACCTTAACCGCGGGATGATGCCGACCGCCGGTAGCTATCAGCGTATTTCATTAGAGACTGCCGCCCCCGGCAGCGATGTTGGCTACTATAAAGCGCGCGCCCGTGCGCAACAGCTCTTTCCCATCGATGACGACCATCTGTGGGCGCTCAAGTTTAGCGGTAATTTAGGTTATGCTGACACATTAGGCGGTAACGACCCCTATCCCTTCTATGAAAATTTCTATGCTGGCGGTTTAGGGTCAGTACGCGGCTTTACCTCCAATACGTTGGGGCAGCGTACCACGCCGCAGCGTGTGGGGGGCCGTGATCGTACCATGGGGGGTAATGTCCTGGTGGAAGGTAGTGCCGAGATGATTTTCCCGCTGCCCTTTATCGAGGACCAAAGTTCGCTGCAGTCCTCTGTGTTTTTCGATGCGGGTAATACCTTCCTGACGTCTTGTTATGACGTGCTAGAAGATGATGCGGATCGTCAGCGTTGCAACTCAGGTGTGGATCTGGGGGGCTTGCGCTATAGCGTGGGTGTCGGCCTATCTTGGCTAACGCCAGTTGGGCCGCTGACCTTCAGCGTGGCAGAGCCGGTGAATGACGAAAGCGACGATGATACTCAGTTCTTCCAGTTCTCTTTGGGGCAAACGTTTTAAGGCATAAGCCAGGGCGAACCCAGTGGTAGCCGGGTTCGCTTACTTAGCGCCCCTTGATGGCGACACATACTTTGGTTGCGATGCATACCGATAAAATTCAGGAGTGAATACCATGCGTAAACTCATAGCGGCAGTTTGTTTGATGAGCGCGATGATTCTTCCGGCACATGCGGCCGAGGTCGCGGTGCTGGATTGGCGTGCCGCGCTGATGAACACCGAGGCGGCGCAGGCATCGTTGAGTCAATTAGAAAACGAGGTGGGCGAGCAGCAGCGTGAAGCGCAAAGTTTGGGCCAAGAGTTACAGTCACTCCAGCAACGTCTAGAGAACGAGGGCGAGTTGATGTCTGATGCCGAGCGTGAGTCATTGATTCGCGAGCTGCAGCAAAAAGGTAGCCGCTTTGAGCAGCTGCGCCAACAGGTTGGCCAAGCTCAACAGCGCTCCGAGCAGCAATTTTTACAAAGTGCGGAGCCTACTCTTGAACAAGCCGTGGATCAGGTCATTCAGCGCCACGGTATTGATATTTTGGTCGAACCCCAAGGCGTGTTGCACTCATCAATGGATCTGCCCAACTTAACCGATGAAGTGACGCAAACCTTTAATTCGCTTAATTAATCGCGCCAGAAAGGTTAATGTCGTTGAGAACGTTGCGGCGGTGTTCTAATGCCGCTCGCATTTCGCGCTACGAGTTTGGGCTACCATGACGCACGCTGCTTATACCATCACCCTGGCGGACATTGCCCGCCATCTAGGCGTCGCCTTTAGCGGCGACGCAGACTTGCCCATTCGTGGTTTAGCGACGCTTAAAGACGCTAAACCAGATCAAGTAGCGTTTCTTGCCAATCGTGCTTATCTGAAAGATTTAGCCGAGACTCAGGCCGGTGCTGTATTACTCCACCCAGAGCATGGCAAAAGCTGCCCGGTACCTCGCCTGGAGACGGATAACCCCTACCTTGGCTACGCCAAGCTTTCACAGTTATTCGACCCCGTGTCGGCCCTAGACACACCCGGTGTCCACCCCTCGGCGGTGGTGGCGGAGGATGTCACGTTAGGCGCCGGTGTATCGATTCAAGCAAACGCTGTCGTCGCCTCCGGCGCGGTACTCGAAGACTATGTGGTAGTCGGGCCGGGCAGCGTCGTAGGGGCAGATACTCATCTCGGTGAAGCAACGCGCCTACATGCCAACGTGACCGTTTGCCATGGCATCGTGGTGGGTAAACGGGTGATTTTGCATAGCGGCTGCGTGATCGGCGGCGATGGCTTTGGTTTTGCTCACGATGGCGCTGGCTGGCACAAGATTGCGCAGCTGGGTGGTGTGATTCTTGGGGATGACGTAGAAGTTGGCAGCTGCTCAAGCATTGACCGAGGGGCGCTCGGGGATACCGTGATTGGCCGTGATGTCAAAATCGATAGCCAAGTGCAAATAGCGCATAACGTGCAAATTGGCGACCACTGCGCGTTAGCCGGATGTGTCGGGGTTGCAGGTTCCACCAAAGTGGGTAAGCACTGCATGCTTGGCGGCGGGGTGGGCATCTCGGGCCATTTAACCCTGTGTGATGGCGTGCAAGTCACAGGAATGAGCTTAGTCACCAACTCCATCCATGAGCCGGGCGTATACTCGTCAGGGACCGGGGCGATGAATAATCTCCAGTGGCGAAAAAATGCCGTGCGTTTTAAGCAGCTTGATGAAATAGCCAAGCGCTTGTCACGGCTAGAAAAACAGCAGAGCCGAAAGTAAAAGGCAAGACGATATTTACGTTGGGTAGGTTGAGGCTAATGCGTCGCGCGTTATAATCCACTGCCTTCACCAGCAGGAGAGCTGGACGCTCCTGAGTATGACTCAGGATATATGTTATTTAGAGGTCGCCACGATGGTCATGGATATCAACGAAATTCGCGAATTTTTACCCCACCGCTACCCATTTTTGCTGGTGGACCGGGTGATCGAACTCACCGAAGGCGAAACCATCGTTGCGTATAAAAATGTCAGCATTAATGAACCGTTTTTTAATGGCCACTTTCCTCACCATCCGATTATGCCGGGCGTGTTGGTAGTTGAAGCGCTCGCGCAGGCATGTGGGATTTTAGGGTTTAAAACCGTCAACAAGCGTCCGGCCGATGGCTACGTTTACTATTTGGTCGGTAGCGATAAAGTCCGCTTTAAGCGCCCCGTCATGCCGGGTGATCAGCTGAGGCTGGAAGCGAATGTGATTCGTGGTAAACGCGGTATCTGGAAGTTTGCCTGCCGCGCCACGGTGGAAGGCGAACTGGCCTGCGAAGCAGAAATTATTTGTGCCGAGAGGAAGGTGGCTTGATTCATCCGACTGCACTGATTGATCCATCGGCCCAGTTGGCCGATGACGTCGAAGTAGGTCCGTACAGCATCATCGGGCCTAAAGTTGTGATTGGGGCGGGCTCAGTGATTGGTCCTCACGTGGTGGTGAAAGGCCCGACCACGCTGGGTGCGCGGACGCGTATTTTTCAGTTCGCCTCGGTCGGTGAAGATTGCCAGGATAAAAAATACGCTGGAGAGCCTACGCGTTTAGTCATGGGTGATGACAATGTCATCCGTGAAGGGGTGACGATCCATCGTGGTACCGTCCAAGACCGGGGCGAAACCACAGTTGGTTCGCGTAACTTGTTAATGGCCTATGTGCACGTGGGCCATGACTGTGTCATCGGCAACGACTGTATTCTTGCCAACCAAGTGACGCTCGCGGGGCACGTCAATGTGGGCGACTGTGCCATTTTAGGCGGATTGGCCGCTGTGCATCAGTTTTGCCATTTTGGCGAGCACGCGATGGCAGGTGGCGGCTCCATCATCACCAAGGATACGCCAGCCTACACCATGATTAACGGTAATCCGGCGCAAGTGCATGGACTCAACCTGGTCGGCTTGAAACGTCGTGGTTTTAGTCGTGAAGCGATCAAAGCGTTAACGGACGCGTATAAACTGCTTTATCGCCAAGGGCTAACCGTTGAGCAAGCGCTTGTGGAGATGCGTAAGCGCTATGAGCTGCCGGAAGTTGAACGCTTTGCCGCCTCTATCGAGTGCTCGACACGCGGTATCGTGCGCTAAACGAGGTCGATCATGACGCTTAAGCGTATCTACATCGTTGCCGGCGAGTTATCGGGAGATATCCTCGGCGCCGGCCTGATGCGCGAGCTCAAAGCGCGCCACCCTGACGTTGAATTTCGTGGCGTGGGTGGGCCGCGAATGATCGAGCTTGGTATGCAAAGTCGCTTTCCATTGGAAACCCTATCGGTGATGGGGTTGGTTGAAGTGCTCAAACACTTGCCGGAACTGCTCCGCGTACGCAAAATGCTCAAAGCCGAGGCACTCGCGTGGCAGCCAGATCTGATGTTAGGGATCGACGCCCCGGATTTTAACTTAGGCTTAGAGCGCACCCTGCACGATGCAGGTATTAAAACCGCGCATTATGTCAGCCCATCGGTGTGGGCATGGCGCCAAGGGCGGGTAAAAAAGATTGCCCGTGCGGTTGATGGCATGCTGACACTGTTACCCTTCGAAGCAGATTTTTACCGTGAACACCGTGTACCGGTTGCCTTTGTTGGCCATCCTCTTGCTGACGAGTTGCCGCTTGACACCGACCGCCGTGCTGCCCGAGAAACGCTGGGTTTGGCAACCGAAGGGCCGCTCGTGGCGCTATTGCCTGGTTCACGAGCGAATGAAATCCGCTTCATGGGGCCAACGTTTTTAACCGCTGCAGCGCGGCTATGCGAGCGCTTTCCGGCGCTTCAGTTTGTCATCCCCGCTGCCACGCCCGCGCGTCACCAAGAGCTGAATGCTCTGCTAACCGAGTACCCTGAGCTCGCCACAAGGGTGACGTTACTCGAAGGCCAAGCACGTGAAGCGATGGTGGCAAGCGACATTGTGCTTTTGACCTCGGGCACGGCCGCGCTGGAGGCGATGCTTTGCCATCGGCCGATGCTCGTTGCTTATAAAATGGCGCCGGCCACTCACTGGCTCGCTAAGCGGCTTGTGAAAGCACGCTGGATCTCGCTACCCAACCTTATCGCCCAAGAAACATTGGTGCCGGAGCTGATTCAAGATGCCGCAAGTGCCCATGAGATTGCCGAGCAGCTAGCGCGATTGTTGGATCACCCGGTTGAGCGTGAAGCGCTAGAAGCGCGCTTTGCTGCGATGCATGCTGCACTTCAGCGAGGTGCCAGCCGCCGTGCAGCAGAGGCGATTGAGGCGCTAGCCGCCGGTCAGCCGTTAGTTCAAGGTGATTCATGAGCGTGAAGGTAGTCATGAGCTCAAGAACAGCCCAGTGGCCACCGCTGGAAATTGCCTACCAGGGGGATCGGCTGGCGGGGATTGATGAAGTGGGACGCGGGCCGCTGGTAGGCAGCGTGGTCGCGGCAGCGGTGATATTAAACCCATCGAAGCCCATTGACGGCCTGACCGATTCCAAAAAACTGACAGCGCGAAAGCGTGAAGCGCTGGATGGGGAAATTCGCCAGAAGGCCTTGGCCTATTGTGTTGCCGAGGCGTCAGCGGCGGAGGTCGATGCGCTGAATATTTATCATGCCACGCACTTGGCCATGCGCCGCGCGATTGACGGGCTCACACCTGCAGCGGAATACCTGCTCGTCGATGGCAACCGCCTGCCAGGACACACGCTGCCCGGTCAGGCGGTGGTGAAAGGTGATTTGCGCCATCGCGCGATTGCCGCCGCGTCGATTTTGGCTAAAGTGGCGCGCGATGCGCAGATGGTCGCGCTGGATCAGCGCCATCCTGAGTACGGTTTTGCTCGTCATAAGGGCTACCCGACGACAGCGCACCTGGCGGCCCTAGAGGCCCACGGCCCTTTGCCTGAGCATCGCCAAAGTTTTGCCCCGGTTAAACGCCAGCTCGCTTTGCTATAAACCCGTTATCCATTCATGTTATTGCCCAGCGTCGAGACTCCTATGTCGGTTCCGTTTGTCCATCTACGTATACACAGCGAATACTCCCTGGTTGATGGCTTGGTCAAACTTAAGCCACTGGTCAGCACCACCGCAAAGCAAAATATGCCGGCAGTGGCGTTGACGGATGAGGCGAACCTTTTTGGTTTAGTGAAATTCTATACGGCCGCGCAAAGTGCCGGCATCAAGCCGATTATCGGCAGCGATCTGTGGCTGCATAACCCCCACGACGAGGCGCACCCGTACCGGCTAACCCTGTTGGCCATGAACGAGACGGGCTATCGCAATCTCACCGAGTTGATTTCGAAAGGGTGGACCGACGGCCAGCGCCAAGGGCGAGCGATTCTCGATAGACACTGGGTCTTGGCGCAAAGCGAAGGGCTGATTGCGCTCTCGGGTGCGCGTGATGGCGAAATCGGCCGCCACTTGCTTGCCGAACACTACGCCGATGCTAAGGCACTGCTGCATGAGTGGCAGGAAGCTTTCCCCAATCGCTTTTATCTGGAGCTGACCCGCACCGGGCGCTCGCTCGAAGAGACCTGCGTGCACGAAAGCGTCAAGCTTGCCATCGACACCGGCACTCCCGTGGTCGCGACCAACGACGTGCGCTTTCTCGAGCGCAACGACTACTGGGCCCATGAAACCCGGGTAGCCATTGGGGAAGGCAAGGCCATAGACGACCCGCGGCGGGAGCGCAAATACGCCGAGGAGCAATACCTCAAAAGCCCCGACGAGATGGCTGAGCTTTTCGCGGATATCCCCGAGGCGCTGGAAAACAGCGTCATGATTGCCAAGCGCTGCAGTGTCGATGTGCGCCTAGGGGAAATCTTTCTACCCGAGTTCGAAATCCCCGAGGGCATGACCCAGGATGAGTTCTTTCGTAAGATTTCCCACGACGGCTTGACCGAGCGGCTGGACTTTCTCTTTCCGCCGCAACAATACCCCCGCGATGGGCAGTCGTATCAGGCGATTGATCAGCGCTATCGGGAGCGGCTCGACTTCGAGCTCAACATCATCATCCAGATGGGATTCCCCGGTTACTTTTTGATCGTGATGGACTTTATTCAGTGGGCCAAAGACAACAACGTGCCGGTGGGGCCGGGGCGTGGTTCGGGTGCCGGGTCGCTGGTGGCTTACGCGCAGAAAATCACCGATCTCGACCCGATTGGCTACGACCTGCTGTTTGAGCGTTTCTTGAACCCCGAACGTGTATCGATGCCCGACTTTGACGTCGACTTCTGCATGGAAAAGCGCGACAAAGTCATCGAATACGTTGCAGAACGCTACGGCCGCGATGCGGTGTCGCAGATTGTCACCTTTGGCACCATGGCGGCGAAGGCGGTGGTGCGCGATGTTGCTCGTGCCCAGGGCAAGCCCTATTCCTTGGGCGACAAGCTCTCCAAACTGATTCCGTTTGAAGTGGGAATGACGCTGGCTAAGGCGATCGACGCCGAGCCTGCCCTGCAAGAGTTTGTCGAAGCCGACGACGAAGCCGGCGAAATCTGGGAAATGGCGCTGAAGCTCGAAGGCATCACCCGAGGCACCGGTAAGCACGCCGGTGGCGTGGTCATTGCCCCGACGAAACTCACCGATTTCGCGCCCTTGCTGTGCGACGAAGACGGCTCGGGGCTGATGGTGCAATTCGATAAGAACGATATCGAAGAAGCGGGGCTGGTGAAGTTTGACTTTCTCGGTCTGCGCACCCTGACAATTATCGACTGGGCGCTTGAGATGGTCGATAAAGTGCGCGCCGTCGAAGGCGAAGGGCCGCTCAATATCGACGCCATCCCGCTGGATGATGTCCCGACGTTTGACATGCTCAAACGGGCCGAAACCACGGCGGTGTTTCAGCTTGAATCCCGCGGGATGAAGGAGCTGATCAAGCGGCTTTTGCCCGACTCGCTCGACGATATGATCGCACTTGTTGCGTTGTTCCGCCCAGGCCCGCTTCAGTCGGGCATGGTGGATGACTTTATCAACCGCAAGCACGGCCGCGCGGAAGTGTCTTATCCCCACCCGGATTACCAGCACAAGCTGCTGGAGCCGGTGCTCAAGCCCACCTATGGCATCATTCTCTACCAAGAGCAGGTAATGCAGATTGCCCAGGTGATGGCGGGTTATAGCCTCGGCCAGGCGGATATGCTGCGCCGGGCCATGGGTAAGAAAAAGCCCGAGGAGATGGCCAAACAGCGCGCCGGCTTTATGGACGGCTGCGCGGCCAACGGGATCGATAAAGACCTCGCAGGCAATATCTTCGATTTGGTCGAGAAATTTGCTGGCTACGGCTTTAACAAGTCGCACTCGGCCGCCTATGCGTTAGTCTCATACCAAACTGCGTGGCTCAAGGCGCACTATCCGGGGCCGTTTATGGCGGCGGTGATGTCCACCGAGATGGATAATCTGGATAAGGTCGTCCCGCTGATCGAGGAGTGCCGCCACCTCAAGCTCACCGTTACGCCGCCGGACGTCAACGTGGGCGGCTACAAGTTCACCGTGGATAGTGATGCCCGGGTGGTTTACGGCTTGGGCGCCATTCGCGGCGTGGGAGAAGGCCCCATTGGCGCGATTGTCGAGGCGCGCGACGCTGAAGGGCCGTTTACCGATCTGTTCGACTTCTGCCGTCGCATCGACCCGAAACGCATGAACAAGCGCACGCTGGAAGCGCTGATTCGCTCCGGCGCGCTGGATAACCTTGGCCCTAACCGTGCCGTGTTGTTTGCGTCCATGGAGGATGCCCTCAAGGCTGCCGCGCAAAACCATACCAACCAAAACCTCGGCATGCTGGATATGTTTGGCGATGCCTTTGAGGCCGCCGAGGATAACGACGTCTATGCCGAGTATCTGGGCGTGCGCGAATGGAGCGACCGCGAGCGCTTGGCGGGCGAAAAAGAGACCTTAGGGCTTTACCTCACCGGTCACCCGATTGACGAGTACGAGCGCGAGTTAAAACGGTTTGTCTCGACCCGGATTGCCGATTTATCGCCCTCATGGGAGCCGCAGCGCGTTGCCGGGCTTGTGGTCGGTGTGCGCACGATGAAGTCCAAGCGCGGCGATACCATGGCGTTTATTACGCTTGATGACCGCACCGGGCGGATCGAAGCCTCGCTGTTTGGCGAGCTTTTTGATCAGCTTCGCGGCCAGATCGAATCAGACCAGGTGCTGATCGTCGAAGGCGATGTCTCAAGCGATGATTACACGGGCGGGCTGAAGCTGCGCGGTAAAGACGTGACCCCGATGGT
The DNA here is from genome assembly GCF_013415105.1 of Vreelandella salicampi. Taxonomy (GTDB): domain Bacteria; phylum Pseudomonadota; class Gammaproteobacteria; order Pseudomonadales; family Halomonadaceae; genus Vreelandella; species Vreelandella salicampi. Next base: position 66,525 of record NZ_JACCDF010000005.1, on the reverse strand, counting down.
GACGGCGCGTGTGCGTTACGGCGAATCAATCGACGTCGCGCTTGAAGCCGAAAACATTAACGGCCGCCTGGTTGAGAGCTTGCGCGATAGCTTGACGCCGTATCGCGATAGCGACGGCTTACCGGTACGGTTGCAGTATCGCCACCCGGACGCCACGGCGTGGTTTGAACTTGCCGCCGAGTGGCGGGTAGCGCCAAGCGATGACTTATTACTGGCGCTTAAAGACGTGCAAGGTCAGGCCGGCGTTCAACTTCGCTATCGCTAATGAGGGACAAAATGCAGGTTGATCGGTCAACGTTTGCTGATCTTTTATTGCAAGGAGCCCCTGAAAAGGAGCGTGCTCGACTGGCAAACGAGCTTGATGGGCTTGCGGCGTGTGTTAGTAGCCGACATTTTGTTGCGGGCGAATATCTGATCAATGAAGGTGATGTCGGTGACGCTGTGTACTTGATCAGCAAAGGGGAGGTGGAAATCCTCAAGCAAGGCAAGCCGCATCCTGTCGGGACAGCTAGCGCAGGCAACCTATTGGGTGAGCTGGCGTTAGAAGGGCGCGGTCAGCGAGCGGCAAGCGTAAAAGCGGTAACGGATGTACACGCTTACCGCATTCGCGCAGAAGATTACCTGAAGGCGGTCAAAACGTGGCCGGAATTCAAGCGCTTGGTCACCCATAAACTTTATCAGCAACTGAGCGATAAACACCAAGACCTGCAAGCGAGACACCAACAACTCCTTGAGGCTCAGAAAGAGAAAGATTCGCTGGGCTTTCTTTTGGTAACGCTTTTGCTGTTATTGACCAGTTACGCGTTAGTCAATGGTTTTATGGTCAACCTCCTGGCGCTTCCTACCGATAGTTGGTTGATGTTTTCTTTTTCCAGAACCACCGAATTGATGGCGGTGGTTATTCTCTGGCAGTTAGTACGCCGATCCGGGCTGACAGCCAAAGATATGGGATTGACGACGGTTAATGTGGGGTCGTCGCTTAAAGAATCCTTGCTTCTCACCCTGGTGGCCATGTTGTTGATGTACGGGCTTGCCGTGTATTTGGCAGCCTATTGGGACAAACCCACGGGGTGGGACCTATCGCGCTTTGATTACAGCTATATAACGTATTTGATAGTCGCTCCGTTACAGGAGTGGGTGGCGCGTGGTGTTTTTCAAACCAGTCTGGAAAAGCTGTTAGGCAAGGGGAAGGGGTTGGTCGCCGTGCTACTGTCCTCTTTGGTTTTTGCTACCTTGCATCTTCATGTAAATCCTATTTTATCCGTTGTCAGCTTGATCAGCGGCCTGATCTGGGGGTCGCTGTTCTTGAGGCATCGCAATCTCATCGGGGTTTCGGTTTCGCATTTTTTGCTGGGCAATTGGGTCGCATTTCTCGGCCTTTGGGCCCTGTGGACCGGATAAGCGGGGTGGCAGTGATCAAGATGGCTTGGCTTAGCTTGCGTGACAAGGTCAAGGTGCGATAATGCGTTACAATACTGCGCGATCCGAGAAGGCTTAATTTTTACAGGCTTAGCCGATGAATCCTAATTACCTCGATTTTGAACAGCCGATTGCCGAATTACAGGCAAAAATTGAAGAACTGCGTCTGGTTAGCTCCGATAGCCAAGTCAATCTCTCTGATGAAATTGACCGCTTGGAGGAGAAAAGCCGTAGACTCACCGAGTCAATCTTCAAAGACTTGACCCCTTGGCAAGTGTCTCAGCTTTCGCGGCATCCTCAGCGCCCTTACACGCTGGACTACCTTGAGCACATTTTTACCGATTTTGACGAATTGCACGGGGATCGTCGCTTTGCCGATGATGCTGCTCTTGTCGGCGGCGTTGCCCGCCTTAACGACAAGCCCGTGATGGTGATTGGCCATCAAAAAGGCCGCGATGTGAAAGAAAAGGTGCGGCGCAATTTCGGCATGCCTCGGCCCGAAGGTTATCGTAAGGCGTGTCGCCTGATGGAGATGGCCGAGCGCTTCAACATGCCCATCTTTACCTTTATCGACACGCCCGGGGCCTACCCCGGCATTGACGCTGAAGAGCGCGGCCAATCCGAAGCAATTGCCTATAACCTTGCCGTTATGTCACGCCTCAAGACGCCGATCATCTCGACGGTCGTCGGTGAAGGCGGCTCTGGTGGCGCACTCGCTATCGGTGTATGCGACGAGCTGCACATGCTGCAGTACTCGACGTACGCCGTTATTTCGCCCGAAGGCTGTGCCTCGATTTTGTGGAAGAGTGCCGAAAAGGCTTCCGACGCCGCTCAGGCCATGGGTATCACCGCCGAGCGCTTGAAGGAGCTGGGTTTTGTCGATGCGCTGGTGAAAGAGCCACTAGGGGGCGCGCATCGCCACCCGATTGATACCGCTGCGCGGGTCAAAGAGGCGCTTAGCACCAGCTTAGAGCGTCTGCAATCGATGGATACCGACGCGCTGCTATCGCGCCGCTACGAACGGCTGATGAGCTATGGCGCCCCCGCCGCGTGATCCTCTTTTAACGCGATTATACAGCGCCCTGGTGGAAACCCCGCCGGGGCGTTGTGTTTGGGTGGCACTCTCAGGCGGGTTGGACTCAACGCTGCTGTTGTCGCTGGCCGCCATAGTATGTAAAGAGACGCAGACACCGCTAAAGGCGATTCACGTCCATCACGGCCTACAAACGGCCGCGGAGGCGTTTGAGCAGCACTGCCGCAAGCTTTGCACGAGCCTGAACGTACCGTTGTCGGTGGTCCGCGTGAGGGTGAATTCATCAGGGCAGGGGATTGAGGGCGCGGCGCGCGAGGCTCGCTACACCGCATTTGCCGAGCATGTTCCCGCAGGCGATGCTTTGTGGCTGGCGCAGCATCAAAATGATCAAGCGGAAACGTTTTTGCTTGCCGCTCTTCGCGGCAGCGGTCTGCGGGGCATAAGCGCGATGCCCAATCAACGACACTGGCGAGGGAGTAGCCTTGTTCGACCCTGGCTGGATGTTCCCCAGGAGACCCTCAAGCGTGCCGCAGAGGCGCTTGGCTTAACCTGGTGCGATGATCCTTCCAACGCCGAGACGCGTTTCGACCGCAACTTTCTACGCCACCGAGTTTTCCCGGTACTCAGCGAGCGTTGGCCACACGTACATGCTGGTTTTGCCGTTGCCGCCGATCAGGCGGGCGATGCCGATGCGCTACTCATCGAATACGCAGAAGAAGAGCTTGCCACGCTGAGCCTTGGAACAGGGCAGCTCGATGTGGCAGCACTTGGGCGGCGCTCACTAGCGCGCCAGCGGCTTTTGGTGCGTACCTTATGTCAGCAGTTGGGAGTGGCGACGCCGCCGCGCAAACGGCTAGAAAGCCTGCTTTCGCAGCTGGACGCCGGGTCTGGCGCCCAGGTGCGAGTCGCGTGGGGCAACGCTGAGGCGCGGGTTTGGCAGCAACGGCTCTATTTAATGGAAAAAAGCGAGCTGCTGCCCGAATGGTGCGCCACCTGGGACGGGCTCGCGCCGTTAGTGACGCCTCTCGGTGAGGTACCGCTTTCGGTAGTGAGTGAGTCGTCGCTTACCGTGACGTGGCGCCAGGGAGGGGAAGTCTTAGATATACCTAAACGCGGCCGACGGAATCTTAAGCGGTTACTGCAAGAAGCGAGTATTCCGCCTTGGGAACGCGAGCGTGTGGTCGTTATTTGGCGAGAAAACGCGGAACGTAAAATCCATTGTGTTGCTGCCGTATACCCGCCTGGCAGGCTTTGCTGGCAGGCGGCGGGTGAGAGGGTGACGTGGCGCGATGCGTTTTAGGCTAACGAATCGTGGGGTTAACGAATCACGAGTGAAAAACCCGCGTTCTCCATGTAGGCCTGCTCTTGCTCTAAATCCATGCCCAACAAGGTGGGCTCGTCGCTTTTGGGCAGCTCAATGCACAGTGTGTCGCCCTTCACGCTAAACTCAGGCAGCGACGGAGGGGTCTCAGGGCGCGAATGGTTCAGTAGCACGCTTAAACGCAGAAGTCTCGCCAGCCGAGCATATATGTCCTGCTGCGCTTTTGGCAGTGCTTGCCACTCTTTCAGCGGGAACTTGCGCCGGTGGGCGCGCACCAAAAAGGCCAACAGGCGCTGCTCGGGGCGTGAAAAACCGGAAAGGTCCGAGTGCTCAAGAAGGTAGGCGCCGTGGCGGTGAAACTGGCTGTGCGAAATCGCTAAACCAATTTCATGCACATCGCTTGCCCAGCATAAATAGCGTCCGTGATCATCGCTTAACTGCCATTCCTCGCGCACCGCTTGAAACAGACGGTCAGCGGTATCAGCGACGTTTTCTGCCTGACGGGTATCCACATCGTAACTGCGCCTCAGCGACGCCAGGGTTTTAAGCCGTGAGTCCTCAGCGCTATTGCGCCCGGCCATATCGAAAAGCACCCCTTCACGTAGAGCGCCATCGGAAAAGCGCATCTGCTCCAGCTCAAAGGCTTCAAACGTGGCGCTTAAAATGGCGATACCGGCGGGGAATACTTTCGCTCGGTCAGGTTTTAAGCCGTCAAGGGTGACTTTATCGACGTGTTTGCACTTGATGATGCGCTCGCGAAGTTTTTTCAGCCCAGCCTGCGTGATAAGCCCTTCTTGGGGCGTATCGGCATAGGCGTGCAATACGGTGGCGGCGGCTTTGATCGTGCCGCTAGAGCCGACCGGGTCTTCCCAACCCAGGCGCTGGTAGGGGCGCTGGATATTGGCAAGCTCAGAAAGCGCGGCGAGCTCTGCTTTGCGCATGCGCTTCTCGCTGAGTTCGCCGTCCGGGAAAAATCGACGCGAAAACGTGATACAGCCCATGCGCAAGCTCTCCAGTGCCATAGGCTCAAACTTTTCGCCGATAATAAATTCGGTCGATCCCCCACCGATATCGACAATCAGCCGCCGTCCGCTTTCCGCAAGGGCATGCGCCGCGCCAAGGTAGATCAAGCGCGCCTCTTCGCGCCCGGCGATAATCTCGATGGGGTGGCCAAGTTGCGCTTCAGCCAGGTCGATAAACGTTTGACTATTGTGGGCATCGCGCAAAGCGTTGGTGCCGACGATACGCAGCTGGGGCGCCGGAATGTCGCTAAGAAACGGGGCAAAGCGCCCCAGGCAATCGAGCGCACGCTGCATGGCGGCATCACTAAGAAAGCCATCTTCATCAAGACCGGCGGCGAGCTGGACCTTTTCCCCTAGACGCGCGACAACCTGCAGCCGCTCGTTTTGGTAGTTGGCGACGAGCAGGTGAAAACTGTTGGAACCCATGTCAATGGCGGCGAGCCGCCGGGGCTCACTGTTGTCAGTGTCACTGCGGGCGACGCCGGGCAGTGAATCGTAGGTCGGGAGCAAGATGTCCTCGGGCATGAGCTATCCTTGAAGTTGGCTATGTGAAGGTTGAGGGGCACTATCTTGATTGTCAATTGCTGAAGGCTTGCGTTTGGGTCGGAGCTTGACTACCATCACGCTATTGGTTTGATCCGAATCGACGTGCCATGCTTTTTCAGCACTGCTCAGTTTCGGTCACCTCAGGCTTTGTCAATTCAATGACAAGCCGCCCCGATGTCCAAGTCGTCAGATTGCCCGCCGATATAGCCGATTCTCTTATGGATCAGTATATCTTAGGGATCAGTAAGTGTTAGCACCCTCGCGCTGAGCGCAGCAGATCACGTTCAGCTGTTTTTATTTCGAGCGCGTGCCCCCGGGATCTGAACGCACCCTGCGACGTAGTGATATAAGGCGTCGCTTCATGCCTCCTTTCTTATTTCCGGCGCCTGGCGCCCAGCTTCCATGAGCAACGTTCTAACACACCGATGAATCTCACTGAACTTAAGCAAAAACCCGTTCCCGAGCTGCTCGATATTGCCCGCGAGATGGGAATCGACAACCTCGCCCGTTCGCGCAAGCAGGACATCATTTTCGCCATCCTTAAGAAACACGCCAAAAGTGGCGAGGATATCTACGGCGACGGTGTACTGGAAATTCTTCAGGATGGCTTTGGCTTCCTGCGCAGCGCCGACAGCTCGTATCTCGCTGGGCCAGACGATATTTACGTCTCGCCCTCACAAATCCGCCGCTTTAACCTGCGCAAAGGTGACTCGATTGCCGGGAAAATCCGCCCGCCGAAAGAAGGCGAGCGCTATTTTGCCCTGCTGAAAGTCAGCCAAATCAACTTTGATCGGCCGGAGAACGCCAAGCACAAGATTCTTTTTGAGAACTTGACGCCGCTGTTCCCCGATGAGCGTATGTTCATGGAGATCGGCAACGGCTCGACGGAAGATCTAACGTCGCGCATTATCGATCTCACCGCGCCCATCGGCAAAGGCCAGCGTGGTCTTTTGGTCTCCCCGCCCAAGGCGGGTAAGACGCTGATGCTGCAAAACATCGCCACGTCGATCACGCGCAATAATCCCGAGTGCCATTTAATCGTGCTGCTGATCGATGAGCGCCCGGAGGAAGTGACCGAAATGTCGCGTACCGTGCGTGGCGAAGTGGTCGCGTCTACCTTTGACGAACCTCCGGCGCGTCACGTGCAAGTTGCGGAAATGGTGATCGAGAAAGCCAAGCGACTGGTTGAGCATAAAAAAGACGTGGTTATCCTGCTCGATTCCATTACCCGTCTGGCGCGCGCCTACAACACCGTGGTGCCAAGCTCGGGTAAAGTGTTAACCGGCGGTGTCGACGCGCATGCACTGGAGAAGCCCAAGCGGTTCTTCGGCGCGGCGCGTAATATCGAAGAGGGCGGCAGCCTGACGATTATCGCCACGGCGCTGGTGGATACCGGCTCGAAAATGGATGAAGTGATTTTTGAAGAGTTCAAGGGCACCGGTAACATGGAAGCGCACCTTGACCGTAAACTGGCCGAAAAACGCGTTTTCCCTGCCATCAATATCCGCCGCAGTGGTACCCGTCGTGAAGATTTGATCGCCTCCGAGGATGAAATGCAGCGTATGTGGATTCTGCGCAAGCTGCTCAACCCGATGGACGACATCGCGGCGACTGAGTTCTTGATCGACCGCCTTAAAGATACCAAAACTAACTTGGAGTTCTTTGAGGCCATGAAGCGCCGCTAAGGCGCTTTCGTCGTCCTACCCTTGAGCCGGGGAGCCATCATTGAAGTACCATGACCTGCGTGATTTTATTGCAGCCCTGGAAGCTCAGGGCGAGCTTAAGCGTATTAGCGCGGAAGTTGATCCCTACCTGGAAGTGACCGAAATTTGTGACCGCACGCTGCGTGCCGGTGGTCCTGCGCTGCTGTTTGAGAATGTCAAAGGTCACGACATGCCGATGTTGGGGAACCTGTTCGGCACGCCGAAGCGCGTGGCGTTGGGGATGGGGGAAGATTCCGTCGAGGCGCTGCGCGAAGTGGGTAAACTCTTGGCGTTTTTAAAAGAGCCCGACCCACCCAAGGGCTTGAAAGACGCGTGGTCGAAGCTTCCGATCTTCAAGCAAGTGCTCAGCATGGGGCCAAAGACGGTCAAACGCGCGCCGGTGCAAGAGGTGGTGTTCGAAGACGACGAGGTCGACCTGGATCGCCTGCCCATTCAGCACTGCTGGCCAGGCGATGCCGCCCCCTTGGTGACTTGGGCGCTGGTGGTGACCCAAGGCCCGCATAAAAAACGCCAAAATCTGGGTATTTATCGCCAGCAGAAAATCGGCAAAAACCGGCTCATTATGCGTTGGCTTTCGCATCGCGGTGGGGCACTCGATTTTCAAGAGTTCCAGCAAGTCCACCCGGGCGAGCCTTTTCCCGTGGCGGTAGCACTAGGGGCTGACCCGGCGACGATTCTAGGCGCGGTCACGCCGGTGCCGGATACACTATCCGAGTACGCCTTTGCCGGGCTGTTGCGCGGTTCGCGCACGGAGTTGGTTAAATGCGGCCACGCCGAGCTTGAAGTACCGGCATCGAGCGAAATTATTCTCGAAGGCTTTATCTACCCCGATGATATGGCGCCGGAAGGCCCGTTTGGCGATCATACCGGCTATTACAATGAGGTAGATCACTTCCCCGTTTTTACCGTGACGCGCATCACTCAGCGTCGCGATGCGATTTATCACTCCACCTACACCGGCCGCCCGCCGGATGAGCCCGCGATTCTGGGCGTGGCACTAAACGAGGTGTTCGTGCCCATTCTGCGTAAGCAGTTTCCTGAGATTGTCGACTTCTATTTGCCGCCTGAAGGCTGTTCCTACCGCATGGCGGTGGTGTCGATGAAAAAGCAATACCCTGGCCACGCCAAGCGCGTGATGATGGGGGTATGGAGCTTTTTGCGTCAGTTTATGTACACCAAGTTTGTGGTGGTGCTCGATGACGATGTCGATGCGCGTAACTGGGAAGATGTGATCTGGGCGATGACCACGCGGATGGACCCGGCACGCGATACGGTAATTATCGAAAATACGCCGATTGATTATCTCGATTTTGCCTCACCGGTATCGGGGTTGGGTTCCAAAATGGGATGGGATGCGACCAATAAGTGGGCGGGTGAAACCGACCGCGAATGGGGCGTGCCCATTACCATGGATGAAGCGGTGAAAGCGCGTGTCGACCGGCGCTGGGAAGAGTTGGGTATTGGTATTCCGCTGCCATCGGCACGCCAAGGGTGTGAGTAGGCAGTTCCCCTGTTTGACATAATAAAGAGGTTTTATGAGCGCAAGGACGTTGACTTGCCAAGTCACCGAGGTTGAAGACTTAAACCCCGATGTATTCGGCGTTACCTTACAAGGGCGTGCAGAAGCGATGCAGCACGCGCCGGGCCAATATCTGGAAATGCATCTAGACGGTGATATCTGGGTGCCGTTCTCAATCGCCAGCGCCGAGCGGGGCGATGGTCAGCTTGAGCTGCATATTCAGCATTGGCCAGAGCGCGATAATTCCGCGCGGCTGCGTGAGCTTCTGCAGGTGGCGAACCAGTTGACGGTCCGCCTGCCGGGCGGTGACTGCATTGTTGACCTTGAAAGCACACGCCCGCTGCTGCTCATCGGGGCGGGTACCGGCTTTGCGCAAATGAAAGCGATCATCGAAGCGGTGCTTGCCCATCAGCCCAATCGTCAGATTGATCTGTGGTGGGCCGCGCGTGAGCACCGCGATTTGTACCTAGAGCCCTTGGCGTGTCAGTGGGCGCAGGAACACTCGATGTTTACCTTCCATGCCGTTACCGAAATGCCGCTCAACGAGCCGATGAGCCAGGGCGAGCGCATTCATCACCACTTAGGCCGCATAGATGAAGCCTTGGAAGCGGCCTCTATCTCACCGTCGGATTATAATGTTTACCTCTCCGGCTCGCCGGGGATGGTGTATGCCTGCGTGGATATTTTAGCGGAAAAAGGGCTCGAAAAACGCCAGATGTTTTCCGATGTGTTTAGCTATGCGCCACGCTAGGGTAGGCTTAACCCATTGTTAATAAAGTGGTCGTGGGCTTTTTGTGGGTTTGTGGCCTCGTCGTTGACGCAAAGATTGGGTAAAATGGCATGGTTGTTAACCCCTGACAACGTCACATACGATAAGGAGGCCATCATGGCCCATGATGAAAACTTTAAAGATACCTCGGGATTTATTTCCATTGTAACGGGATTGATCGTGCTCGTCAGTATGAGCGCGCTTCCAGCCACTATTGGTTGGGTTCAGTACTTTAGCGGCTAATGGCTCTACCGCGTTGTTGATAACCAAAATTGCACGACAAGGGCTTGTCAACGAAGCCTAAAGCAGGCACGATTCAAACCATTGATGCATTACAGCAAGACGTAACCGTAAAACGCGGCACATAGAGCGCCTTCTAAACCAACGGAAATAGACGATGAACATGACTTCGCTTACACGCAATGTCGTAATCGCTCCAGCGAAAGCTGGCGTCTATTTTGGGTATTGGTTTAGCCAAGGTGTGCCCGTGGCCGACGCTTAACGTCGCGCCGACAGGCACACCCCACGGGTTGCCTGCCGCAAAGAAAGCCCCGGTTGGTAACCCCAGCCGGGGCTTTCGCGTTTTTGTCATCTGTCTCGACGAGACTGACAGACCTCAAACTATCAGCACGATCTCTCAGAGGAGCAGCACCATGACCTATCGCGAGGATTTTTTTGCCAGCGCAAACGGCGATGCATACAACAACGATGTATACGCAGGCGATGGCTGGCGATTTAACGCCGCGCGATCGGTCATCGCTGCCACCTCCGATCGCGTTCAGCTGGGTGGTGAATCACTCACACGATGTCATCTACACTGTTCCGCAAACACGGAGAGTTGATCCATGAATGCCCCTGCTAAAACGCTCGATACCGCGACAACACCTAAGACGACTTGTCAGTCAGCCGCTTCGCCGATAAGCGATGCCTCTACGGTGCCGCTCCCAACGCCTGCCGAGCTACGCGCCACCCTTCCGCTGGATGCCGCGCTAACATCAAACATTGCCGAACACCGAGAAGCGATCAACCGTATTCTACGCGGCGAGGATGATCGTCTGCTGGTCGTGGTGGGCCCGTGTTCCATCCATGACCCCAGTGCTGCCCTTGAATACGCCGAGCGCTTGGCGGCGCTGAGCGACGAAGTGAGCGAGCAGATCGTGCCGGTGATGCGGGTCTATGTGGAAAAACCGCGCACGACCGTCGGTTGGAAAGGGCTGGCTTACGACCCGGACCTAAACGGCAACGGCGATATGGCCAAAGGGCTTGCGCTTTCCCGTGAGCTAATGGGCCAAGTCGCTCAGCTGGGCCTTCCGGTTGCTACCGAGATTCTTCAACCGATGTTAGCGCCTTACTTGGATGATCTGCTGAGCTGGGTAGCGATTGGTGCACGCACGACGGAGTCGCAGCTTCACCGCGAGCTGGCCAGCGACTTGAGCGCCGCCGTTGGGTTTAAAAACGCCACTAGCGGGGATGTGCAAGTTGCGATCGATGCCATGCAAGCGGCGGCGCATCCGCATCAGCGCTTTGCGTTAGACACTCACGGACGCCCGGTAATGCAGCAAAGCGAGGGTAATCCGCATACACATTTGGTGCTCCGCGGCGGCCACGGTGAGCCCAACTACCAAGCAAGCCATGTGCGTGCGGCCACGGCAGCGCTACGCGACGCCGGGCAAAATCCTCGCCTAATGGTGGACTGCAGCCATGCCAATGCGCGCAAAGACCACCGCCGCCAGAGTGAAGTGATGCTTGACGTGCTTGCCCAGCGCCAGGCCGGCGATAACAATCTCGTGGCGCTGATGCTCGAAAGCTACTTGCATGAAGGTAAGCAGCCGCTTAAACCCAGCGCGCTGCGCCATGGCGTCTCGGTCACCGATGCCTGTATTGGCTGGGACTCTACGGAGCACTTACTGAAGACAGCTGCCGAACGCTTGGCTTAACGGTTTGCGTCAATGCTTGTGCGTTGTGGCCGGCCACGTATCATAGGCCAATACCGTCGCCAATACTTTCGCTAAGAAGGTCATTAAAGAAGGTCATTAAAGATAGTTAAATCGCCACGATAAGAGGTCGGCCATGGCAGTGTTTCAATTAGACAATTACGAGCCCGAAGTGTATCGCCGCAAAGCGCGGATGATCAGCTTTGCGATGGCAGGGCAGCTGATTATTTTCGGGATGCTGTTTGCCATGCTGCTTACCTCGGCGTTGGGCAATAGCATTTGGCTGAATGCGTTGGGCGTTTTTCTTGGGTTGCTTGCCACCAGTGCGCTTTTTGCCGTGCTGAAAGATCGCCCCTGGATGAACGAGGTACGTTACGTCTGGCAGCTTAAGCATCATCTTTCGCAAATTAGCGGCTACCTGCCGACGCTGCGCAAAGCCGTGAAAGAAGACAACCGAGTCGCGCTGGATATCCTGACCTTCTACCATCAGGGCATGACCCAATTAGCCGAGCTTAACGGACGTACGACCGATGACGACGCCGAGCGGTTGGCCGAGAAGATGGAAGTCAAACTTAAGCGTGAAGCGCTAGAACTACCTGAGACGGTAGATCAGTTTGACCCACAGGATTTGCATGCGTTTAAGCGCCGTTAGCCTATTTGTTAGTTCATAGAAAAAACAACAGGGAGCGTGCTATGCGTCACTTACTTACCCGAAATCTACTTGCCCTGAGTCTTGCCCTCCTGCTAGTGAGTGGATGTGCAACGACATCAGCGCCAATCGAGCCGTCGGAACAACGCGCGTCTGAAGGCAAAGCAACCGCGCCATTACTGCCCTCGGCACTCTTTGCAGGCGGTGCTGACAAGTTTGAGGCGTGGCGTTGTGAGCCGGCGAGCCAACATTTGGTGACAGCCTTTAATGACGAGACACTACGCCTGTGGTCGCTACATGGCGCATGGCAATTGCCCCAAGCGGTCGTGGCGAGCGGTGCGCGTTATCAAAATGGCAAGATCAGTTTCTGGAATCGCGGCGATAAAGCCCAGGTCGAGACGCCGCGCGGTCAGCTTCAGTGCCAACAGGCCATAACGCGCGAAACCTTAACCCGTGAAGCGCATCCGGGCGTTATGTTCTTAGGGCGCGGTAATGAGCCAGGCTGGTCAGTGGCACTTTCCAGCCGTACGCCAACGCTTACGCTTACCACCGACTATGGCGAGAAAACCCAACAGCTGCCGTATATGATGAGCGTAATGGATAACGACGCTGGCCGGGTCGTGCTCGAAAATGCGAACGCGGGCCGATTTTTCCGTGTGCGGATCGAAGCGAGCGCCTGCTTTGATGACATGAGCGGGCACCCTTACCCAGCGCGGGTCACGCTTTCCATCGATGGTCAGCAATATAGCGGCTGTGGCCAGGGCATCGCGCCCTAGTTATTTTGCTAACCGTCTTTGCTAAGCGCTAGCAAGCATGCGGCGCTAAGCGCCAGTGAGGCTCAACAAAGGCGGTGGCGCAAAGCGCGCGGCTATCGCCTAGCGCGCGCGCCGATAAACGCTTGAGCGTTGTTTGATCAACGCCACGCTCGCTATCTTGCTGTGTTGATACGCCAAGCGGGTTCCAGGCGGCTTGTTCGTTGTGGCGGTTGGCAACGGCATAGGTGAAAGGGTAAAAACCCGGGAATCCGAGGCGCACATCGGTGACTAGCAGCGTTTGCGTGTCGCTCTCAGGCTGAACGTCGTAGCGTAAAAATGGCCCGGCAAACCAACGTAGTCGCTGTACGTGGCGGCCGTTAACGGCGCTTCCGGCAAGGTCGGTTTGGCGGGTGAGCGGCTCAAGTACGGGCGGTTTTTGATCTAATAGGCTGATTAAGCTCTCATATTGCGTGTCGCCATCAATCACGGTGGCACGCCAGAGTAACGTCGTAAACGGGGCGGGCTGTACCAGCCGCGGCGCTTCCTCAATGCCTTGTGTGGCGAGTACCGGCTCAAGACGCTGTAGGACGAGGCCTTTTGCGCCAAGCGCAAACATCAGATACGCACAAGAAAGCGCGAGCCCCCATACGCAGCGGCGTTTAACGTTCGGAGTGAAAAGCGCGGCCACCAACGCAACCAGCAAGCAAAGCGAGTAGATCGGGTCGATAATAAAGACGATGGGCCAAGCCACGGGAGGCGTGTTCAGTGGCCAGAAAAGCTGAGTGCCGTAAGTGGTGAGCGCATCGAGCAGCGGGTGCGTCAGCAGTATCAGCAGAAAAAATGTCAGCCACTGCCGCAGCGAAATATCCCGCGCGTGGACAAAACGGGCACAGAGCCATGCGAGCAGCACGCCCAAGCCAGCGAGGACAAACAGCGAGTGGCTAAAGCCGCGATGCTGCGTGACATTGGCGACGGCATCGCCATAGTCGATCACCACATCCAAATCGGGCAGGGTACCTACTACGGCGCCGAGCAAGATCGCCTTACGCCCTAGGCGCTTTCCGAGTACGGTACCGCCGATGGCCGCGCCCAGTGCTGCTTGCGTGATAGAGTCCACCGCTTTCTCCTATCGATAAAGACAGCTAAGATATCGGTAATGTTAGTTGCTATACCCAAACGATTAAGAGGGTACCCAAATGTTACGAAGTTGTATAAGTAAAAAATGTCTTGGTCAGCATGTGTTGGGACTATCGCTTTTGTTTGCTGCTCCTTTTGCTTTTGCCGCGCCTGCGATTGATGTTCACAGTGATCCTAATTGCGGCTGCTGCGGCGCTTGGGTGGCGCACCTGGAAGAAAACGGCTTTGACGTCAATCACCATCGCGATGGCGATGTGCGCCAGGTCAAAATCGAACAGGGTGTAACGCCTAAGCTTGCCTCCTGCCATACCGCCATCATCGATGGCTACGTGATCGAAGGCCACGTGCCCGCAGACGATATCAAAGCGCTTTTAGACGAGCGCCCGGACGTGGCGGGCCTAGCCGTACCAGGGATGCCCCACGGCTCGCCGGGCATGGAAACGGGCCGTGTGGATGACTTTGCGGTGCTAAGCTTTACCCGTGATAACCGCGCGCCGGAAATTTTCCGCGAGTACACGCAGTAATTTTTATCTATAGCGACAGGAGTCGGCATGCAGTATCTACATACGATGGTTCGCATCAGTGATCTTGATGCTTCGCTACATTTCTACTGTGATCTTTTAGGCCTGAAAGAGGTGCGTCGCAAAGAGAGCGAGAAGGGACGTTTTACGCTTGTCTTTCTCGCTGCACCGGAAGATGAAGCACGCTCGACTGAACTCCAAGCACCGGAACTTGAACTGACTTACAACTGGGATCCTGAAGAGTACACCGGTGGGCGTAATTTCGGTCATTTGGCTTATCGAGTGGAGGACATCTACGCACTGTGTCAGAAGCTTCAAGACAACGGCGTGACGATCAACCGCCCGCCACACGATGGCCACATGGCGTTTGTGAAATCCCCCGACGGTATTTCCGTTGAGCTACTGCAAAAAGGTGACGCGCTGCCGCCCAAAGAGCCCTGGGTATCTATGGAAAAAACGGGAAGCTGGTAAGTGAAAAGAGCGATAGCTGAAGGCGCTAAAAGGGTAGGCATTAAGTGGCTGGGCCTTATCGGCTTGGCCGTGATGCTTGCCGCTTGCAGTAGCGCCCCCAAAGACACGGCAGAAACACCGGTGGCAGATGACGCGAAGCTATATGGGCCGGTGGTAGGTGAGCGCTGGAATTTACTGCTCGTGGGTACCAACGAGCGCCTCTCGTTACCTGAAACACCGTTTTTTCGTATTGGTAAAGACGGACGCGTTAGCGGTCATGATGGTTGTAATCGTTTTACGGGTCGCGTTCAGCTAGGTGATAACGAGCGCATCGCGTTCAGTGAGCTTGCCTCGACGCGAATGGCGTGTCCGGATCAGGAAAGCGTTCAGCGCGTGACCGCTATGCTGGAGAACGCTTACCGTTACCTGATTGACCATGATCGCTTGGTGTTTTTCGGGCCGGATAGCCGCGTGCTCGGTGGCTGGCGTCAAGCGAACTAATCTATTTCGTTGGAAAAAGGCGGATTGAAGCGGGCAATAAAGCGCGCATCAATCCGTTTTTTCCATTGCCAGACCCATTTACCTGCAAACCCTACCACCCCTCGGCTGGCAATGGCGCGACCATCGCCGGTGCCTATCAGCGCGAGCACCCGTTTGGGTGGCTGCCATTCATCCAGCGGTTGGCAACGGCAGGCAGCGCGTAGGTTATCGGCCAAGTGTGGCCCCATGCGTACGGCGTAAACCCCAGCATTGGGCAAGGGCGGGGTGAACGCCGCGCAGTCACCCGCCGCGAAGATGCCGGGCACTCCCTTCACCTCTAATGTTTTTTCTACCTGGATAAAGCCGAGTGAATCGAGTGGCAGTGCGGTATCGGCTAGCCAAGCGTGTCCTACGGCACCTGTTGCCCAAAGCGCGATATCTGCTGGAAAGTGACGGTTTGCGGTATCGAGTACGCCACCCTCAACCAGCGCTTCTCCTCGAACGCCGTTATGCACCGTGATGTTCGCCCGACGTAACGTGCGCTTTGTTAGCCAACGCGGCAGCCGTCCTGCACCGGGAAGTAGCGTATCAGAGGCACTTAATATCTCTCCCCGCCAGGTAATATCCGCTCGCTTTTTGCGTAGCTGGGCCAAAACGCTCATCAGCGTTTCGCAGCTGGCGGCACCGCTACCCACGCTGACCACGCGCTGTTCTCTCCCGGCGGAAAGTTGCGCCACCCTGTCTTGCAGCGCTTGCCAGCGTTCATGCAGCGAGCTTAACGGGCGCATGGCGAGCAGATAGGGCGCCTTGTGACTGCGAAGCGCCGGGAGCGCGAGCGTCGATCCGATATTGAGTGAGGCAATATCGAACGCGAGCTTATCACCGCTTGCCAGCACGACGTGATGCGTCTCAACGCTCAACGATGTCGCGGGCGAGGTGATCAAACGCGCTCCGGCTCGCTGGCACAGCGCCGCAATATCAATCTGTGTTTCACGCAGTGTGCATTCCCCTGCAAGCCATGCGGGGACGCTACCCGAGTACGCCGCATAGCGGCTATCACTGACCACGGTGATCTCGACCGACGGCTCGGGCTTTTCTGCCAAGGCTTCGAGCACGAACGCATGGGCGTGCCCGGCGCCGATAAGCAGTAGACGCTTCATTTGTGCTCCTTTTTGCCTTCACTCCGCCGCCAGGCGAAATAGCGCTTGAGCAGGGCCAATACTCGCTCGGGTTTGTGGGCGTTCTTCCACACCCCGGCCGTGGCCTTGGCGGCTTCGCCGAGGGTGGGATAGGGGTAAATAGTGCCGAGTAGTTTGTTCAGCCCAAGGCCATGCTTCATGGCCAACGTGAATTCACCAAGCCATTCGCCAGCATTCTCGGCGACGATGGTAGCCCCGAGTATCTTATCGCGCCCCGGCACGGTGAGCACCTTGATAAAGCCTTCCGTCGCGCCTTCGGCAATGGCGCGGTCGCTTTCTTTCATGGCGTAGTGGGTAAGCTCATAATCAATGCCTTGGGCCTTGGCCTCTTTTTCGTTTAACCCGACGCGCGCCACTTCGGGCTGAGTGTAAGTCACCGCAGGCATGAAGCGATAATCCACGGTAAAACTTTTTAGCTCGTCAAATAGCGCATTCACGGCGGCGTGCCAGGCTTGGTGTGCCGCAGCATGGGTTAGCTGATAAGGCCCGGCCACATCGCCGCAGGCCCAAATATTGGGTAGGCGCGTTTGTAGTCGCTCGTTAAGCTCCAGCGTGCCCGCATTCGTGGTGGTGACCCCCAGCGCTTCAAGACCCAAACCCTCGACGTTAGCGTGGCGGCCGACACTGACCAGCAGTTGGTCAAAAGGCAGCAGAATGCGCTCGCCCTGGTGCTCCACCGCAAGTTGATGACCGGTTTCATCGCTAATAACTTCCAGCGCTTGTGTGCCCGTCATCACCGTAACACCTTCACGCACGAGTGTGTCCTCGACGTGTTGGCCGACGTCATCGTCTTCACGGCCCATGAGGTGAGGTGTTCCTTCCACCAGTGTCACCGCCGTGCCGAGACGGGCAAAACTTTGGCTGAGCTCGCAGCCAATCGCGCCGCCGCCCAATACCACCAAGCGCTCGGGCTGCGCGGTAAGCGACCAAAGATTTTCCGAGGTGAGCACCGGGGCGCTCTCAATCCCGGGGAGCGCGGGAATACGCGGCCGTGCGCCGGTGGCGATCACAATATGGCGCGCGGTCAGGTTTTGCCCGCCAACGTGCACCTCCCATGGCGAGGTGAGCGTGGCATGGTCTTGATACACTGCTACGCCCAGCTTGGTGTAACGCTCGACGCTATCGTAGGGCTCGATGTCGGCGATGGCCTGATGGACGTGGCCCATGACCTGGGCAAAATCGATCTTGGGTTCGCCTGCAGACACACCAAAGCGACGCGCCGTGCGAATTTCATGGGCCGCGCGAGCCGCGCGAATCAGCGCTTTCGACGGCACGCAGCCAGTGTTCAAACAGTCGCCGCCCATTTTATGTTTTTCCACTAGGGCCACTTTCGCCTTAACCGCGCTGGCGATATAGCTGGTGACCAGGCCGGCGGAGCCGCCGCCGATAACCAGAATGTCATAATCAAAGCTGGCGGGGCGCTTGAAGGCTTGGTATGCCTTGCGTTTTCGCACCAGCAGCACGATGCGCCGAGCGATCCAGGGAAACACCGCTAACAGCGCAAACGAGGCGATCAGCGACGGCGATAGGATACCGCTTAAGCTTTCCAGTTCACCCAGCTGGCCCCCCGCATTGACGTAAATCACCGTGCCGGGAAGCATTGCCACTTGGCTCACCCAGTAATAGGTCACGGTTTTTATCCGCGTGAGCCCCATGACCAGGTTGATCATGAAAAACGGAAAAATCGGCACCAGGCGCAGGGTGAAGAGGTAGAGGGCGCCGTCGCGCTCTACCCCGCGATTGATGCGCTCGAACCGGCGCGGGAAGCGCTTTTCGATCGGCTTGCGAAACAGAAAACGCGAGATTACAAAGGCCAGCGTCGCGCCTATCGTGCTGGCGAACGAGATGATCAAAAGCCCCCACCCGAGGCCAAATAGCGCACCGCCGAGCAAAGTGAGAAGCGTCGCGCCGGGCAGTGACAGTGCCGTCATCACCACGTATACGGCGAAGAAAATCCCCGCAACTCGCCAAGGCGATTGGAGAAATATGGCCTGGAAATCGCTGCGATACGCTTGCATTGTCTCAAGGGTAAAGTATTCCGGCGCACCGCTGAGGTAAAACAGCGCCACCACAGCGGCCAAAAGGGCAATCAATAAAAGGCGTTGTCGGTTCACGGCAGGCTCCAGCGTTGCCAATCTTCGGGACGATCAACGTCCCAAATGGTCTTTGGGTAGCTAGCGGTTAACTCGCAAGCGGTAAGACGCGCACGGGTCTCGGCGAATACGTGCTCGCTGCCCCACGGCATATCGCTAAATAGTGTGGGATAGTCGTCTTGAGTGCCGATCAGCCCGTAGCCGCCATCTTCAGCGGGAAGTATCACCACGTTGTGGTGGGCTAACTGCGTGGCACAAAGGCGAATTAACGCGGGCGTGATGCGGGGGCAGTCGCTGCCCATCACCATGGCGGGGCCAGGCGCGTCGCCAAGTGCGTGTCGCATTCGTGCGCCTAAATCGCCCTCTGACTGAGGTTTAAGCCCGATGCTGTAATCCGCACGGAGCTGGGTAAAGAACGGGTGCTCGTGTTCCAGTGCGGTCCAGAGCGTCACATTTTCTGCTGGGAGTGCTTGGCAGGCGTGATTCACGCAGCAGCGCACTAGCTCAGCATGGGCATCCGCCGCGCCTTGTTCGCCTAAAAGCGGAATCAACCGCGTTTTGGCAACGCCTGCAAGCGGTGCCTTGGCGAGCAGATGCAGCGTGACAGGTGGGTGCGTCATACAAGGCTTAGCGCACATGGCGATACTCCTTCGCGAGATCTTTAGCGCTAGCCCCGCGCCAGTAGCGATAGCGCAGCCGCCACATCAATACCATCGTGCGCCAAGCGCCGTACTGATCCCAGCGCCTGCCAGAGCTGACGACTTTGGCGCGCAGGCAGGTAGGGCGGCTAAGGCGCTTGAGCCGTTTCGTGATTTCGATGTCCTCCATCAACGGTTGCTCGGGGAAACCGCCTACAGCATCGAAAGCGTCGCGGCGTATAAACAGGGCTTGATCGCCGGTGGCGATGCCAGAAAGGTGCGAGCGCAGATTCATCATCGCGCTAATGACCGGTAGCCAGTGACTCCTGCCGTCCAAGTGAATATCAAACCGCCCCCAGAGTCGCGTTGCCAGTGCCTGCGTGATCAGCGTCAGTGCGTTGGGCGGTAAGCGCGTATCGGCATGGAGAAACACTAGCGCATCGGCGCGGGCTTGCGCGGCACCAAGGTTCATCTGCCGCGCGCGACCCGGCGGGCTTATCAGTACGCGATCCGCCAACGGTCTCGCAAGCTTTGGGGTGCCGTCTTGGCTTTCGCCATCCACCACGATCACTTCCGCCCCCTGGGCGCGCAGGGGCTGAAGGGCCGCGAGTAGGATCGGCAGCGCGTCGGCCTCGTTAAGTACGGGGATAATGATGCTTAACGGCGTGCCAGGGGGCCTATGTTCTTGCTCAAGAGGAAAAGCGCTCATGAGACGCCTCGTCGAGGGTTGCGTTTCGCCCGGAGCAGCCGCGGTATGAGCAGTGCCAGGGCAAAACCGATAAACGGCAGTAGCGCTTGAAGTAGCGCCCACACCCCGATCAGACGGCGATTCCCCCCGCTCGCCAGCGCTACCGCCTCGGTGGTGACCGTCGGCACGCGTCCGGCGCCGAGCAGCAGTGTAGGAAGATACTGGCTAATGCTAACCGAAAGCCCGACGGCGCACGCCGTGAGTAGCGGTGCCAACAAAAGCGGTACGCGCACCCGCCAGAACGCGCGCCACTTAGATGCGCCCAACGAGTGCGCTACTTGCATCCAGTGTGGGTCAAGCCGTCGATAGGCTTCCGCCAGAGAAAGATAGAGGTAAGGCACGACAAACAGCAGATGTGCCGCGATGACCAGCGAGCGCTGTGGGCGCAACCCCAAGCTTTCGGCGGCGACCACCACCCCAAACAAAAAGGCGACCTGCGGCACAAGTAGCGGCAGGTACAAAAGCCAGAGGGCGTGTTTGGGGTGAAGTTGACGCTGCACCTCGTTTTCAAGACATGCGACCACCAGCACGAGGGCAATGAGGGTGGCGGCGACGCCAATCACCAGCGTATTCGTGAGTGGCAGTGTCAGGCTGGAAAATGCGCGTTGCCAGTGTTCCAACGTGAAACTGGCCGGCAGCGCATCGGGAAAGTGCCAATAGCCAGCGAGGGAAAAAAGCCCCAGCCCCACCATGGCCAAAAGCGCGGTAACGGTTGTGAGCGTCAGGCCCACGCGCCCAGCCGCTGCCCACACACGGCGGCCTTGCGTTCGCTGGCCGTTGAGTAACCAGCGCTTGCCGAAAGGCTTTACCAGCTGCTCACCCAGCCACCATAGGATAAGCGCACTAAGAGTAACACCCAGTTGTAAGAGCGCCCCTGCCGAGGCCATTAGGCGGCGCGAGAAATCCGGGTCATTGAACCAGGAAAGCACCGCTACGCTCAAGGTGGGCGGGCGCGTAGGGCCGAGAATGAGGGCCATGTCCACCACTGAGCTTGAGTAGGCGATAACCGCATATATCGGTAGACGAATCAGCGGGTAAAGCGCAGGGAGCACCGTCTTCAACCAGGCCAGAGATGGGGTATAACCTAGCGAACGGGCAAGCTCGATTCGCCGCTCGGGCGACAGCTGCGGGAGCACGGCGAGGCTCATCAGCAGAAGAAAAGGCACCTCTTTGAGCACTAAACCGGCGATAAGCGCCACGCCCCAGGGGTCGTTGACGATCAGCCAGTCGGGTGGGCGCTCCCAGCCGGTGACGCCCGGCGAGATAATCCGCGCCAAGAGTCCCGAAGGGGCAATCAAAAAGGCTAATCCAAAAGCGACCGCTGCATGAGGGATCGCCAGCAAGGGCGAGACCAACCGATGCAGGGCGCGATCAAGCCGGGTGCCTTGATTCGCTGCCAAGAAAAGGATGACAACAGTGAGGGCAATCAATGGCGCAATAAGCCCCGTAGAAAGGCTGAGTAACGCTGATTGCGCTATTCCCGGCCAAGCCAGTAGCGCTTGCCAGGGCGCTAGTGTGAAGGTGGTGGCACCCAACCCCGGGTGCACGCCAAACGCCGGCATCACCAGGGTGGCAAGCCCTGCCCCAACCGGCACCACCAATACCGCAATTAACAGCCAGGGGGCGAGCCTCAGCACGGTTTAACGGGTTCCGTAACGCTCACGCCAAGCATCCTGTAGCGCGGTCATCCAGCTCGGGTGTGGCTCGGGCAGCGTTTGCGAAAGTGCATCGGCAGGCAATTCGGCGGGATGCGTATCGCCTTGTTCAAAGCGCGCCTTGTCTTCTTCGTCCAGGCGGTTGACGTCTAACACGGTGCGATCCCCCCACATATCGAGCGACTGTTTTTGCGCTTGGGCCTCAGGCGACAGCAGAAAGTTGGCCAGCGCCATTGCGCCCGCTTTATGCGGCGAGTTATACGGGATAGCCACAAAATGCACGTTACCAAGCGTGCCGCCTTCAAGCACGTAGCTGCGCACACTCTCGGGTAGCTGGTATTCGCGCACGGCCACGGCCGCTTCCGAGGGGTAAAAGGAAAACGCCAGGCTCAGTTCGCCATCGCTCATCAACGTGCGAAGGGCGGGGCCTGAATCGGGGAAGCTACGACCGCTCCGCCACAGGTGCGGGTGCAGCGCATCCAAATAGGTCCAAAGCGGCTTAGTGACGGCATCAAAGTCGCTTTCCGATACTGGCTGATAGAGCGCGTCGTCTTCCTCGCTAAGTTCAATCAGCGCCTGCTTGAGAAAGGTGCTGCCGGTGAAATCGGGAATACGTGGGTAGGTGAACTCCCCCGGGTTTTCCTCGGCCCAGTCGAGGAGCGCGTCCATGCTGCGCGGCGGGTTTTGGGTGTAGGCGCTATCGTAGTAGAAAGTGATCTGCGCTTTGCCCCAGGGCGACTCATAGCCGTCGGTGGGTAGCGTGAAATCGGTCACCACTTCCGGGTTGTCGTCGGGGTAAGTAAGGGCGAAATTGGGTAAGGATTCGGCAAAGGGCCCAAACAGCAGGTCGCGTTCGCGCATGGCGGCAAAGTTCTCGCCGTTGATCCAGATGAGATCGACGCTTCCTTCATTGTCATTGCCTGCCTGCTTTTCTGCCAGCACACGGGAGACGGCGCTGCCGGTGTCGTCGAGCTTAACGTGGCGCACCTCGACCCCAACGCGGCGCTGCATTTCATCCGCGACCCACGCGATATAACGATTGGTACGCGTATCGCCGCCCCAAGCGTTCCAGTAAACGGTTTGGCCTTCGGCTTCATCCAGAACGGCCTGCCAGTCGCTTGGTTCGGGGCTAGCCGCCGCAGGCAGCGCTAGAGCAAGCAGGGTGGTAGCCATAGTGGCCGCTAAGGTTAAATACGGTTTCATCGCATACCTCATGAAATCAGTGAGTTACAGAGCCGTTTTTAAACGCTGAAGTTCATTTTGAACATGCTCAATAATAGGTGGCGACAAATAGTGTTCGACCCGGTCGCGTACATGGGCAATCACGGCAGCATCGGTGAGCTCTGCCGACCAGTCTTCGCCCCGGCGTTCGGCATCCTGAGCGTGCAAGTGCTGGGCACGCCACTTGGCGCACCAAGTCAGTGACCACAGCCAAGTAGCGCGGCGGCAAGCCACTAAGGTTTCCGCGCTGGGAGATTTGCCCATGCAGGCCTGCCAGCGCTGATAAAAGGCGACCACGTCTTCAAGGGTGAGCACCGCTTGGCTATTAACGTCCCAAGTGGTGGAGGTATAAAGCGAGGTATGGGCCAGGTCAATGCCTGGCAAGCCGTAGCGGCACTTCTCTAAATCCACCAGCACTGCGCGGCCATCCTCGGTGATTAAGAAGTTACCGGGGTGGGTATCAAAGCTGATCAGGCAGCGCTCGGCATCCGGTAGCGTGGTAGGTAGGGCATCGAGTTCGGCGCGAATCCGTGTCACCACCGCTGCGCTTAAATCCGCTTTTTCCAACCACTGCGCTTGGCTGCTGACTTCCTCGCGCATGGCCTGCCATGGGTTACTTGGGGCGAAAAGCGGAGCGGGCTGATTTGGCAGCGCTAGCCGGTGCAGGCTGGACAAGGTTTCAGCGATGCGTGGCAAATCCTCCGGCAGCTGGGCCAGCCGACCTTCAATGGCATCGACCAGCAACCCGCCACGGGGTAGAGCGTCGCTCACGGGCAACAGGCCATGCAGCCGCGGCACGTGCCCGCCCTGGCTGGCGCGCTCGTAACACGCGGCCTCGTAGGCGAGATTATCCGCTGGGCAAAGATTCATCTGGCTCTGCTTTGGCAACCGCGCCACCCAATCATCGCCTTCGCGATGCATCCACACGTGGTCGTGGGCGAGCCCGGTGTCCGCCATCGGCGAAAGCTCGCGGTACGTAATATTCTCCCGCCGGAGTTCGGTCTCAAGCGTTGTCAAACGTTGCTCGGCAGGTGTCGGCATGGTGAATCCTTATCCTTGCACAGAAGTGGTGCCAGTAAGTAGCAACAATGCGTCAAACCTTACACGTTTTGTACAAGAAAAGTGAAGCCAGCAGTTAACGCCGGTGGCAACGCAAAACGCCCGCATAAGCGGGCGTTTAGGTAAAGATAAACGGTGAGGTTAAAGCGCCTCAATCTTCGCTCGCTGCTCTTCCAAGAGCTTTTTGGCGGCTTGGAATTCGGCCAGCTTGCCGCGTTCTTTTTCCACCACGGCTTCCGGGGCTTTGGCGATAAAGCCTTCGTTGCCGAGTTTCTTCTCGATGCCGCCGATCAGCTTATCCTGCTTTTCGATCTCTTTGTTCAGGCGTGCAAGCTCGGTGTCCTTGTCGATCAGGTCCGCCATCGGTACCAGCACTTCCATATCGCCTACCAGTTGCGTTGCCGAGAGCGGGGCATCATCTGGGTTTTCAAGCCAGGTGACGCTTTCAAGCTTCGCTAACTTGGCAAGGAACAGGCGGTTTTTCTCCAAGCGCTCGGCGTCTTCCGGCTTGCCTTTGGTGAGCAGTACGTCCAACGGCTTGCCGGGGGCGATGTTCATCTCGGCGCGGATGTTACGCACCGCGATAATCACGCCTTTGAGCCATTCGATATCGCGCGTGGTCTGCTCGTCGACTTTGCTCTGGTCGGCCTCCGGCCACGGTTGCACCATGACCGAGTCGTTGTCACCAGCGTGAGTGCCAGCCAGCGGCGCGATGCGTTGCCAAATCTCTTCGGAGATAAACGGCATCATCGGGTGGGCAAGGCGCAGAATCGCTTCCAGCACGCGCACTAGGGTGCGGCGTGTGCCTCTCTTAGATGCGGCACTGGCATTTTCATCCCATAAAACCGGCTTGGAAAGCTCCAAATACCAGTCACAGTATTCGTTCCAGATAAACTCATACAGCGCCTGGGAGGCGTGGTCGAAGCGGTACTCGTCCATCGCCTTGGTGACTTGGGCTTCGGTTTTCTGTAGCTGGGAGATAATCCAACGGTCGGCCAGAGAGAGCTCGACTTGTTCTCCGTTGACACCGCAGTCCTCGCCGTCAGCGTTCATCAGCACGTAGCGCGAGGCGTTCCACAACTTGTTGCAGAAGTTGCGGTAGCCATCCAGGCGGCTCATATCGAACTTGATATCGCGCCCGGTGGTGGCCTGGGAGAGGAACGTAAAGCGCAGCGCGTCGGTGCCGTGAGGCTCGATGCCGTCCTTAAAGTCGTCGCGGGTCGCCTTGGCAATCGCTTTGGCTTTCTGCGGCTGCATCATATTGCCGGTGCGCTTTTCGATCAGGGTATCCAGTTCGATGCCGTCGATGAGATCGATGGGGTCGAGCACGTTGCCCTTGGATTTGGACATCTTCTGACCCTGGCCGTCGCGCACCAGGCCATGAACGTAAACCTGCTTGAACGGCACCTCGCCGGTGAACTTGAGCGTCATCATGATCATCCGGGCGACCCAGAAAAAGATGATGTCAAAACCGGTGACCAGCACGCTGGAAGGGTGGAAGGTCTCAAGCTCCGGCGTTTGTTCCGGCCAGCCAAGGGTGCCGAAGGTCCACAGCCCCGAGCTGAACCAGGTGTCCAGCACGTCTTCGTCTTGGGTCAGCGTAACGTCCGCTGCCAGGCCATTTTTCTCGCGGGCCTCTTGTTCGCTGCGGGCAACGTAGATATTCCCCTCGGCGTCGTACCAAGCCGGAATGCGGTGGCCCCACCACAGCTGGCGGGAAATACACCAGTCCTGCAGGTCGCGCATCCAGGCGAAGTACATGTTTTCGTAGTTTTTGGGCACGAACTGGATATCGCCGTTCTCGACCGCCTCAATGGCGGGCTTGGCAAGCGTCTCCACGGCCACAAACCACTGGTCGGTGAGGTAGGGCTCAATGACGACCCCGGAGCGATCCCCAAAAGGCTGCATCAGCTTTTTGTGCTCGACGAGAGGCTGCTCGTTACCCTCGGCGTCAGCCGCCGTCACCGCTAAGCCTTCTGCGGTGACGACCTCCACGATCTGGCGGCGGGCGTCGAGGCGATCCAGCCCCCGTAGTTCGGTAGGCACAAGGTTAACCTCGTCCACGTTACCGATATCTTCTCCCTTAGCCGCCTTTGCCGCCAAGGCGGCACTCTCCTCGTAGGAGAGACCATCGTTGCGCATGTGCGCTTTACGATCCATTAAGTTATAAAGCGGGATGCCATTGCGCTTGGCCACTTCATAATCGTTGAAATCGTGGGCACCGGTAATTTTGACCGCGCCTGAGCCGAAGTCGGGATCGGGATATTCATCGGCGATAATGGGAATCAGGCGCCTATGTTCCTTGGGGCCCACCGGGATTTCGCATAGCTTGCCGATCAATGCGGCATAGCGATCATCGGCAGGATTCACCGCCACGGCACCGTCGCCTAACATGGTTTCCGGGCGAGTGGTGGCGATGGAGATGTAGTCTCGATTCTCGCGAAAGGTGATATTACCGTCGGCATCTTTTTCGATGTATTCGTAGCTTTCCCCACCCGCCAACGGGTACTTGAAGTGCCACATATGGCCATCGACTTCTTTGTTTTCCACTTCAAGGTCGGAGATGGCGGTCTCAAACTTCGGGTCCCAGTTGACCAGGCGTTTACCACGGTAGATCAACCCTTCGTCATACAGGCGCACAAAGACTTCCTGCACCGCTTTGTAAAAGCCATTGTCCATGGTGAAACGCTCGCGGCTCCAATCCACGCTGGCGCCCATGCGGCGCAGCTGGCGGGTAATATGGCCGCCTGACTCTTCCTTCCACTCCCACACCTTATCGATGAATGCTTCGCGCCCCAGGTCATGGCGGCTTTTGCCTTCTTCCGCCGCGACCTTGCGCTCCACCAGCATTTGCGTGGCGATACCAGCGTGGTCGGTACCGACTTGCCACAGGGTGTTGTTGCCCTGCATGCGTTTCCAGCGCGTCAGCGTATCCATGATGGTGTCTTGGAAGGCGTGGCCCATGTGTAGGCTGCCGGTGACGTTAGGCGGCGGAATCATGATCGAAAAGGGCGTGCCCTGCCCGGAGGGCGCAAAGCGATTGTCGGCTTCCCAGCGTTCGTACCAGCGGGTTTCGATCTGTTCGGGTTGGTAGGTCTTTTCCATGGAATGGCTCACAGCAGAGATGCCCCGCCAGCGCGAGGCATCGAATACATTGATCAGGATTGCAAAATTGGCGCCAAGTATAGCGCGCGAAGGGGGAGGGCGTCAGGTCCTTCCCGCAGGTCGCAACAAGCTGCGCATCGCCATCAGGCCTAACACCGGCCCAGGGAGTAACCACCAGATCACCCCTAGCCCTTGGTTGGCCCAGAGCGAGGTCACCAGCGCAATGGCAGGGATGGTAAGTGTAAAGCCGATGGCGTTCATCATGGCGAGCGCTGAACCTAAGCGGTCGGCGGGTGCGGTCGCCGAGGCTAGGGCGGAGAACTGTGCGGAGTCTGCGATCACGCTAAAGCCCCATATCAAGAGTAATGCCAGCAGAAAAAGCGGTGGTGTGCTGCCGAGCAGCGGGTAGAACACACACAGAGCGCCCGAGGTGGCTAGCGCGACAAACGCGACGCGGGCGCTGCCGTAACGGCGGCTGGCGCGCCCGGCGAGAACGCAGCCGGGCATACCAACGGCGATGGTGGCAAAGCTTAGCCACGGCTGAGCGCTGTTAGCGGCTTCCAAGCGCTCAAGCTCCCGTGCCACCAAAAACGGCACCAGCGCCCACAACGCATACAATTCCCAGCAGTGGCCGAAGTAGCCCAGCGCGGCGGCCCGGAATTCTTTGTGTTTAAACGCCGCCAGCCCCGCCCAGGGGCGCCCGCTTTTGGCGGTGGCTGGCAGATGTGGCCCAACGCCTAGCAGATAAATCATCAGCGCGGCGATCAGCGCCAGCAACGAGGCAAGTAGCAGCGGCCACTGCCAGGGCAAGTTCAGCGTTAAGCCGCGCAGCAGGTGCGGCGAGGCGATGCCCAACGTGAGCATACCCACTAGCCAGCCGAGCGCCGCGCCGGCGTGATTGGGTGTCCAGCTCACGACTAACTTCATGCCCAGCGGGTAAATCCCTGCCAAGCAAAGACCTGTCGCAAAGCGGGCAACGGCGGCCAACGTGACGTTATCCGCCACCATGATAAACGCCGCGTTGATCAGCGCGCCGAGCACGGCGGAAAGCGCAAACAGATGGCTGGCGCGAACGCGGTCGGCAAGGCCCGTGGTGGCAATCAACAGCGTGCCGGTAATAAACCCCGCCTGAACGGCGATGGTAAGCAGGCCTAAATCGCTTTCGGTAAGGCCTACTGCACCCTGAAGCGCCAAGCCAACGCCGTTAACGCTAAACCACAGCGAGGTGCCGAACAATTGGGCGATAACGATGGTGACAAGCGGGTGGCGCGTGAGCACGTTCAAGCCTCCATGAGTGCGAATAGCGCGGCAAGGACCCGCTAATGGTAATCAACAATTTGCCGTTACGACGAATTTTTTGAAAACAGCATTGTCGGACCGAAGGACCCGCCAGGATTTCGTCGGGCAGGAAATACAAATTTGTACGAAATTGGAGTCTTTATGCACGTAGCCAAGCTTTTCGTTCCGGCAGTCGCAGCACTGGCATTCAGTGTCCCCACCATGGCCCAGCAAATGGGTGGTGGTGCACCCAGTGTCGATGATCAAGTGAATCAACTCGACGAAATGGTGGATCTGGATGAAGGCCAGAAAGAAGAGATGAGCAACCTCTTGACCCAGATGCAAGATGAAAACAGTGCCAAGGAAGAGGAAGCCCGAGAGCTGCAACAGCAACTCGGCGAACAGGTTCAGCCCGATTACGATGAAGCGGCGATTCGCGCAAACGCGGAGCGTCTTGGTGACCTGACGGCCGAGATAATCGCTGATAGCGTCATCATGCAGTCCAAGATCGAAGGCGTGTTCACTCAGGAACAACGCGATCAGCTGGATGAAGCCATGGCTCAGCGGCAGGAGAAAATGCAACAGATGCAGGAGCAGATGCAGCAACAGCAACAGCAACAGCAACAGGGCGGATAAAGCGAAGACGCCTTGCAGTGACGGAGAGCAGTGATGGAGAACCGGTCAGGCAGACTGCCTGACCTCATTGATAGCGACTGCCTACCTCTGTTGACGGCCCCGCCACGTGCGGGGTCTCGCGTTTATGGCGGATGATCTCCTTGGTTATTTACCCTAATTTATGCGGCACCACCTCATGGCCCATTTCTTTATAGCGCTGCCAGCAGGCGCGCTTGGCCACCAGAACCTCTTGGTGTTGGTTGATGATTTCGGCCACGCGGGCGTAGGCATCAATGCCGTCGGGGATGTCCGGGTGCAGGTTAAGAAGCGCTGTCTCCGTTGCCGGTTTGGGCAGCGCGTTCCAGCCTAGTGTTACCGGCACTTGCGTCGCCATATCGCTTGTTTCGAGTGCGTGGGGCACATAGGCGTCGGGGCGAAATGTCCATAGCGCTTCATCGGCCTGTTCGGCGAGCGCTTGGTCTTCGCAGTGCAGGTGAAGGCGGTACCCTTTGCGCCAGATCGTTTCGGCCAATTTACAGGCGAAAGCGAGGCGGGCGTCGAGCGTGGTGTCGGGAAGAATATAGAAGTCGATGCGCGCCATAAACGGCTCCAACGCCCGCCGCTAACCCAGATGATAGGGCTAACGGCGGGCAGGCCTGTGGGTTAAACCAGCTGGGTCAGCCAGCCATATTGATCTTCGCTGCGGCCGTACTGCAAATTCAGCAGCTTGGTGCGAAGTCGCTTGGCCACTTCATTGTCGCCGCCTGCGGTGAGTCGAATACGCTCATCCTCGCTGACAAGCTCGCCCACTGGCGTGATCACCGCAGCGGTACCGCAGGCGAAAACTTCGGTGATCTCGCCGGAGGCGGCGCCGTCGCGCCATTCGTCAATGCTGATGGCGCGTTCTTCGGGCGTCAGGCCTTCGTCTTTCGCCAGCGTGAGCACGGAGTTGCGGGTCACGCCTTCCAAAATGGTATCGGTCAGGCGCGGGGTCACTAAGCGGCCGTCTTTATAGACGAAGAACAGGTTCATGCCGCCGAGCTCTTCGATCCACTTGTTTTCCGCCGCGTCTAGGAAAGCCACCTGGCTGCAGTTGTTGGCGCTGGCTTCTTTTTGCGCGGCAAGTGAGGCGGCGTAATTGCCGCCGCACTTGGCAAAGCCGGTGCCGCCGGGCGCAGCGCGTTTGTAGTGGCTGGAAAGCCAGATCGACACCGGATCAATGCCGCCTTTGAAGTAGGCTGCCGCCGGGGAGGCAATAACGTAGTAATCGACTTCGTGCGCCGGGCGTACGCCGAGAAAGGCTTCGGAGGCGATCATGAACGGGCGTAAATACAGGCTGCACTCGTCTGAGGCGTCCTTTGGCGTCGGCACCCAGGCGTTATCTTGCGCCAACAGCGCTTTGAGTGAGCCGATAAAGTCTTCGTCGGAAAGCTCTGGCAAGGCCAAGCGGCGGGCGCTACGGCGAAAACGTTCGGCGTTTTTCTCCGGGCGGAAGGTCCAGATCGAGCCGTCGGCGTGGCGGTAGGCTTTAATACCCTCAAAGATTTCCTGGCCGTAGTGCAGTACCGACGCGGCGGGGTCCAGGGTCAACGGGCCGTAGGGGCGCACTTCGTGGCCATGCCAGCCAGCATCGTTGGTCCAGCGAACATGGGCCATGTGATCGGTAAAGTGAGTGCCAAAGCCGGGGTTTTTGAGGATGTTGTCGCGGATCTCGTCAGACGTCGGCTGGTTGGACGGTAGAATAGCAAAATGGTCGGTGGACACGGTTTTCTCCACAGTGATCACCATGCGCTGTCAGCTAGGACAGTCGCCGAGGCGATCTCAATCAAGTGAATAAGGCAGTGCCCCTGGCGAGTGCCGGGGGCACAAATAACGCAAAAATTTGCAATGGTTCAAGGTGTAACGGTTGCCGAGCCGAAAGGCAACCGTTGAACGGTTAGCTGTCGCTATTTTCTACCTGGGCGTCGGTTTCACGGTCGAGCAGGTACTGGGTTAATAGCCCCACTGGGCGGCCGGTCGAGCCCTTCTGCTTACCTGAGTGCCACGCGGTGCCGGCGATATCCAAATGCGCCCAGGGGAAGTGGTCGGCAAAGCGCGACAAAAAGCATGCGGCGGTAATCGTACCTGCCGGGCGGCCGCCGATGTTGGCTAAATCGGCAAAGTTAGAGTCGAGCTGTTCTTGGTATTCATCCCATAGCGGCAAGTGCCAAGCGCGATCCCAGGCGGTGTCGCCAGCTTCAAGAAGGTCCAATGCCAAATCGTCATCATTGGATAATAGCCCGGTGGCGTGATGACCAAGGCCAATAATGCAGGCACCCGTGAGGGTGGCAATATCCACCACGCTCGCCGGCTCGAAACGTTCGGCATAAGTCAGCGCATCGCACAGCACCAAGCGGCCTTCGGCATCGGTGTTGAGCACTTCAACGGTCAGGCCTTTGAGGGTTTTGATGATATCGCCCGGCTTGGTGGCGGCACCATCGGGCATGTTTTCCGCCGCGGCAACGATAAACACGAGGTTAAGCTTCGGCTTAATACCCAACACGGCTTTGACGGTGCCAA
Organism: Vreelandella salicampi; assembly: GCF_013415105.1. Lineage (GTDB taxonomy): Bacteria > Pseudomonadota > Gammaproteobacteria > Pseudomonadales > Halomonadaceae > Vreelandella > Vreelandella salicampi. The sequence goes on along the minus strand of NZ_JACCDF010000005.1, from coordinate 35,076 downwards.
ACACGCTGGCGGCACCGCCCATGTCGAACTTCATTTCGTCCATGCCTTCGCCCGGTTTGAGCGAAATGCCGCCGGTATCAAAGGTAATGCCTTTGCCCACGAGCACATGGGGCGCCTCTTTGGGATCTTCCGCACCCTGGTACTTCATGACGATCAACCGCGAAGGCTCACGGCTTCCGCGGCCAACGGAAAGTAGCGAGCCGGCACCCAGTTTTTCCAGCGCGTCTTCATCGAGAATATCGGCGGTGAGGGCGCCCTTCGAATCCGAGGCAAGCGTTTCGGCTTGCTCGGCCAGGTAGCGTGGCGTGCAGACGTTGCCGGGCAAGTTACCTAGGGTGCGGGTGAAGTTGATACCGTCACCAATAGCAGCCCCCACGCGCGCGCCCTCTTTAACGGCATTGGCTTCGTCGGCGTCGCTCAGCAGTAACGTTAATGTTTGCAGGGCGGGTTTAGGAGCGGGCGTTGATTTAAATTGATCGAATCGATAAAGCGCACGCTCGGCAGCTTCCAGGGTTTTGCGCGCTTTCCAGGCGCCGTCGCGATCCTCAAGCGGTACATCGGTAAAGGTGATACCGGTTTCGTCGAGGGGGAGGGCCACTAAAGCCGTGAAAGCAGCATCGAGCGCTTTCAGAAAGGCCGCTTCTTGACACTTTTTGCGCTCACCTAAACCCACCAGAAGCAGTCGCTCGGTACCCAGCCCCGGGGCGAAAGGGATCAATTGCACGTTGCCAAGCGCGGCATCGAAGTCGCCGCGCTCAAGCAGCTGGCCGATTAGCCGCTCGCTGGCGTCATCCAGTTTCGCCACTGCGGGCAATAGTTCGCTATCTTTAAATATGGGTACGATAAGACACGCCGTTTCGACTTTGGCAGGATTAGCGGTCTGAACGGAAAATTCCATGACGTCTCCAACAAGACAAGCATCGAGGGATTCGGGATAATGCCCCGTTTCGTAGATGTAAATTGTGCTATCTGTGATGAGTGTACCCAAGCCCTTAGTACATTGCATGAGTACATTACATGAGTACATTGCGTGAGTGCTATTGCATGGCATCCTGCACGATTGGCTGGAGAGTGCGTTGATTTTATTTCGCTATTTGACCCGTGAAGTGTTGCTGACCATGTCGGCGGTGGCCGGTATTTTGCTATTGATCATCATGGGTAGCCGCTTTATTCGCTACTTTTCTAGCGCGGCGGAGGGTGACTTTCCCATCACTATCCTGGGTAACTTGATGCTGCTTCATTTGCCGGGGTTTATGGAGCTAATTCTGCCCTTGGCATTTTTTCTGGGCATCCTGCTTGCCTACGGGCAGTTGTATATGAACAGCGAAATCACCGTCATGGTCGCTTGCGGCGTTAGCCCGACACGGCTGTTAAAAGTTACGCTGCTGCCGGCCATGCTGGTGGCGGCGCTGGTGGGTCTTTGCAGCCTGTGGCTGACGCCGCTGGGCACGCTTAACACCGAGACGATGCTGGAGGAGCAGCGCAGCCGTTTAGATGTTTCCGTGCTGGCGCCGGGGCGTTTTCAGGAGTTTGGCCAAGGACGCACGGCGTATATCAGCGAGTTTTCTGACGATGGGAAGAAGATGGAAAACGTCTTTGTCCATGAACTGGGCGACCGGGGGGAGAACGTGCACAACTATGTCACCCGCGCAGCCTCGGGGTATCAGGAAATTCGCTCGGATACCGGCAGCCGCTTTTTGGTGCTGCAAGACGGTGAACGCTACGGCGTAACGCCAGGGCGTTTAGAGGCCGAGCGATTAACGTTTGAGCGCTACACCTTGCGCCTAGGGGCTACGAGAGAACGCCAATCGTTTGATTCGTTTGAAGTCGCCTCCACGGCAGCGCTCTTTGCTAACCCAGACCCTCGGGCCCAAGCGCAGTGGCAGTGGCGGGCAGGGCTTCCGCTGATGGTGTTTATTCTCGCGCTAATGGCGCAGCCGCTTTCCAAGGTGAATCCCCGCCAGGGGCGCTTCGGGAAGCTTCTGCCGGCGGTGTTTCTTTATGTGGCGTATTTAAGTCTGCTGTTGGCCGCTGTGGATACCATCGGTAGTGGCGCCTGGCCCGTAGCGGTTGGCGTGTGGCCCGTGCACGGGCTGTTTCTCGGGCTCGGCTTACTGCTGTTGTGGCACTCGCAACGCAAGGGGATGCGCTAATGCTGAATGTGCTAACAATAGCGGATCGCTTAGACCGCTACATCGCGCGCAACGTGCTCGCGGCCATCGTGGTGGTGCAAATTGTGCTGTTAGGGCTGGATATCACCATTGCCTACCTGGATGACTTAGGCGACGTGCAGGAAGGCTACAGCGCCCTGGATGTGCTGTTTTATTTGATCATGCGTATGCCGTGGCGTTTTTATCAGTACGCGCCGGTGGCGGTGTTAATTGGCGCGCTGATTGGTTTGGGCAGCATGGCGTCTAACAATGAGCTCACCGTGATCCGCGCTGCAGGACGCTCGCTAACGCGTATCGTTTGGAGCGTGATGAAGCCCGTACTTTTGGTCGTCATTGTGGTGCTACTGGTGGCCGAGTACGTTAGCCCGCGTACCGAGCAGTTCGCCGAGGCGTGGAAGCTGGAGCAGCGTCAGGGCGAAGGGGCGGTGCTCACCAGCCGCAGTGGGTGGCAAATTGAAGGCGATACTATCTACCGCTTTGGCGCCATTCGCGCCGATAACGTGGTGCTTGACCTTACCCGTTACCGTTTTGATGAGCGCCAACTCGTTGAAGCGGCGCATGCTCGGCGGGCCTATTGGGACAACGGCGAGTGGCGACTGGAGAACGTGACGGTAACTAAGCTGTTTGATGATCACACTGAAGCGCAAAGCTACCAGCAGCTACCGTGGAAAACAGAGCTAACGCCGGTACAGCTGGAACGTTTGCTGCGCGATATCGAAACCCAGTCACCCAGCGAACTGCGTGCCTATGCACAATTTTTGCAGTCTCAAGGGCAGCAAGCCGATGAGCCGCTACTCTACTTCTGGCAAAAAATGCTAATGCCGCTCACCATGGCCTCGTTGGTGCTGATTGCGACATCGTTTGTTTTCGGCCCGCTTCGTACCGTCGCCGCCGGCACCCGGGTGTTTTACGGTGTGGTGACGGGGCTTTTGTTTAAGTACACCCAAGATTTACTCGCGCCGGCATCGACGATTTTTGGCTTTTCGCCGGTGTGGGCGGTGCTGATACCGACACTCGCCTGCGCGGCGGCCGGTATCTACTTTTTGCGCCGTAACGGCTGAATCCACTGAATGATGATGAACAGACACCATGTCACAACGACGTTTTACCCAGCTTGATTGCGTATGGCCGGCACCGTTGGCACGCCGCCTCGGCGCACTGATCTATGACGGTTTTTTGCTGGCGGCCATTTGGATCGCCGTGGCAGTGACACATGTTGCCTTTTTTCGTTTTGTCGTGGGGCAGAGTGCTGAGGAAATAGGCACTAGCGCACTCGAGGTCTGGACGCTGCGGCTACTCTTGGTGTTCTCAGCGATGGTTTTTTTTGCTTTCTCATGGACGCGCGGCGGCATGACATTGGGCATGCAGTCTTGGCGCTTACGTGTGGAGACCGTCGATGGTTACAGCATTACGTTACGACAGAGCGTTGTCCGCTGCCTGGTGGCGTGGATTTCGCTTGCCGCACTGGGCTTGGGCTATTGGTGGGTGCTTTTTGATAGCGAGCGCCGTAGCTGGCCGGACCTTGTTTCCGGTACGCGCACGGTCGTAGTGCCCAAAGAAAGTGCATAGAAAAGAAAGCGCGTAAGAAAAAGAAAGAAATTAGACCAAAGATTTAGACGGATAGGTTCAAAAGAATGCGATTCTGACTTGCAGACATGTATGCGAATCATTTACATTTGTCTCATGCTTTCATGAGGTGCCGCCATGTATGTTTGCGTGTGTAAAGGAGTCACAGATCATCAGATTCGTCAGCAAGTGAGCGACGGAGCGCGCAGCTGGCGCGATGTCCGCGAAGCCACCGGCTGCGCCACTCAGTGCGGTAAATGCGCGTGTTTTGCCAAATCGGTGACCCGTGAAGCCGTGCTAGAGGCGCGTGCAGAAGCGGATATGAGCCTTGCTTACGCGGTTTGACGCGAATCGATATCGTTGTGGTTTCTTTTAGCAAGCTTATGATTTATTTGAGTTTTTCGTCAGTCTCCCTATACTCCCACTAACACTGGGAGTTTCGCCTTGTTGTGGCCTATACTTCTAGTTGTATTTTTAATAGTAAAAGGGCAGATATATGAAAGGCGATCCAAAAGTTCTTGAGCACCTCAATATTGCACTAGGTAATGAGCTGGTGGCGATTAACCAGTACTTCCTTCACGCCAAAATGTACAAAGATTGGGGCCTCAAGGCGTTGGCGAAGTGGGAGTACGACGAATCCATTGAAGAGATGCAGCACGCCGACAAACTAATCGAACGTATCCTGTTCCTTGAAGGTGTCCCTAACCTGCAGGATCTCGGCAAGCTGTATATCGGCGAGAACGTAAAGGAAATGCTCGAAAGCGATCTCAAAATCGAGCATGACGGGCGCAACGACTACATCGAAGCGATCACCTACTGCGAAAGCGTTAAAGACTACGTAACGCGCGACCTGCTACGTGATCTGCTCGCCGATGAAGAAGGTCACATCGACCATATCGAAACCGAGCTGCATCTGATTGACCAAGTGGGTATTCAAAACTACCTGCAGCGTCAAATGCAGATGGCTGGCGACGAGTAATAAACACCGCGAATCAGTTAAAGAAAACGGGCAGCCATTAGGCTGCCCGTTTTCTTCATGTTACGCGTTAAGGTTACGATTCAACCACGCCGCAGGCCATACGTGCGCCGCCGCCGCCAAGATGAGGCTCATCCGCGTAGGTGTCGCCACCCGCGTGAATCATCAGGCTGCGGCCTGACATATGTTCCATGCTTAGGCGCGGTGCGAGCACCGGCACGTTGGCGTCACCATCTTCATTGACGGTTAGCACCGGTAGATCGCCTAAATGACCTTCGGTATACGGGCCAAGGTGGGTGCCGGTGTCCTCAGGGTCATAGTGGCCACCTGCCGATAACGCGGCGGTCATCTCGCCGCTGTCATTCTCTGCAGGGTCGCAGCTGGCATTTTGGTGGACGTGAAACCCGTGTCCGCCGGGCTCAAGGCCACTCAATGATGGGGTGAACAGTAAACCGTACTCGGTCTGCTCCAGGGCGACACTACCGATTGGCTCGCCCACGCCATCGGCACTGACGTTATACATCCCAACGTCAAGCGTTTCATTGGCCTGCGCCGCCGATGTGGCGAGTACTAATGAGGCCACCATTGCGGTAAGTAATGTCGTTGAATGGTGAATAGTTGAAGAGCGCATACATTGATCTCCTGCCATGCTCCATGGAAACACGGATTTAGCATTGCCTATTCAAAGTAGTTGTCACCAAGCCACTCTGCCAACTTATACGATGATGACATCTCGCTGCCAAGTCGCGACAATAGCACCTTGTTTTCACCAAGCGCTTCGCGGGGGGCCGCCATGACGCCACTCAACATCCTCTACCAGGATGAGCATATTGTTGCGGTGCATAAACCGTCGGGGCTTTTGGTGCACCGCTCGGCGCTGGCGCGTGGCGAGACCGAATTTCTCCTTCAGCGGTTGCGTAACCAGCTTGGCAAGCGCGTCTATCCGGTGCATCGGTTGGACCGGCCCACCTCAGGCGTGATGGTGTTTGGTTTATCCTCTGAGGTCGCCGCTCTGCTCAGCGACACCTTCAGCGAGCGCCAGGTGGAAAAGCGCTACTTGGCCGTCGTGCGCGGAGTTGCCCCTTCCGAGGCGCGTTTGGATTATCCGCTGCGCGAGGAAGACGGCACACGGCCCAAGGCAGACATGCCCGCCATGCCAGCGATGACCGATATTCGCTGTGTGGATAGCGTCGAATTGCCGGTACAGGTGGATCGCTACCCAAAAGCCCGCTATTCGCTGGTGGAGGCCAGGCCGCTAACCGGTCGGCGCCATCAAATTCGCCGTCATCTCTCACGGCGCGGCTATCCGATTATTGGCGATGCCAAGCACGGCAAAAGTGTCCATAACCACTTTTTTGCTGAAAAACTGGGGGCGCCACGTTTGTTGTTGGCCGCTACCTACCTAACTTTTGATCACCCGATGGGTGAAAAGCGTATACAACTAAGTTGCGCGCTTGATGACACCATGACGGCGTTATTTCATCATCTCGGTTGGGCAGGGCACTTGCCCTTGGATAGCGTGCGCACGCCGCCCCACACCACGCCTTCAGCCCTTAAAGCGCTATGAGTCCGTTTCTATGTTATTGAACGAGCCATCAACACTGCCTGCAGCGGCCTCTGCAGGCTCAGTTTCTAGCGGCAATGTTTCTAGTGAAAATGTTTCTAGTGATTATGACCTACGCTTTGGTGGGATTCGTCGCCTTTACGGCCAGCGTGCCTTTGATGCGTTTCGTCATGCCCATGTGGTGGTGGTGGGTGTCGGTGGGGTGGGCAGTTGGGCGGTGGAAGCGCTGGCGCGCTCGGGCATCGGCAAATTGACGCTGATCGACCTGGACGACGTCTGCGTGTCTAACGTTAACCGCCAGCTCCACGCCCTGGATGGCACTATCGGCAAGCCCAAGGTCGAGGTGCTGGCCGAGCGCTGCCGCCTGATTGCCCCCGAGATCGAGATCGTCGCCGACACCGCCTTCGTCACGCCCACTAACCTGGCCGAGCGTATACCCGATGACGCCGATCACGTGGTGGATGCCATCGACAGCGTGATCGCCAAGGCCGCGTTGATCGCTTGGTGCAAGCGGCGTAAGCTTCCCATCACCGTGACCGGCGCGGCAGGCGGGCAAACTGATCCCACGCGTATTCAGGTGGCGGATCTCACCCGCACCGAGCACGATCCGCTACTATCCAAAGTGCGCTCGCGGCTACGCCGGGATTACGGCTTTTCCCGCAACCCCAAGCGACGCTTCTCAGTGGAATGCGTTTACTCTGACGAGCAGTTGGTTTACCCCCGAGCCGACGGCGAGGTATGCCTGCAAAAGCCCGGCAGTGGTGATGCCACGCGGTTGGATTGCGCCTCGGGCTTTGGGGCGGCGACCTTCCTGACCGGCACCTTTGGCTTTGTCGCCGCTTCAAAGGTGCTTGAACGGCTCACCAAAAAAGCCAATCAGCCCGCTATTCAAAAGGAAAACAAGTGACCGCCCCCGTTCCCGGTATTTATCGCCACTATAAAGGCAGCCTTTACGAAGTGCTCGGCACCGCCCAGCATAGTGAAAGTGAAGAACCGCTGGTGGTTTACCGTGCCCTCTACGGCGACTACGGCCTCTGGGTGCGTCCCCTGGAGATGTTTATTGAAACGGTGATCAAAGACGGCCACACCCAGCCGCGTTTTGCGCTGGAGAAAGCGTTTTAAATTACACGACTAAAACGTGTAACGCCCTGACAACCAGAACCGTGGGTCTTTTTGCTCGTCTTGCGAGGCAACATCGCCGGTCGTTTGCGTTGCCACTGCGGTATCAAGCGTCCAATTGCCGTTTGAGTAGCGCACGCCCACGCCGCCACCGGCTAGGGTCTCACTGGGCTCATCGGCATAGGATAACCGCGCGCCGTGGTCATAAAATACGTAAGGTGCCAGTTCAGCGGTGGCCTGGTAGCGAACTTCCAGTTGCGTGAGCCAGGCGCGGCTACCGCTGGTCTCGCCTTGCGGGTAAGCCCTAACACCACGGGCACCGCCCAGGCTCATACCTTCAGAAGAATCCAGCGGTGAGTCGGCCCATTGCATATCACCGCTTAGCAAGAGTGAAATGCCCTGGCCAAGGCGCTGAAGGCGTGACAAGCGAAGGTTGGCCTTGGTATAGCCCCCGTCCACCTGGGGATTTGCCGCGTGGTTAATTTGGCCACTTTGCAGCCGGGCCTCGCCAAACGTCACGCCCCCCTGGCCGAGGGCGTCGCGGTGGTCAAACTGCAGCGCCAAGGGCCAGCTATGCCCGTAGCGTTTCTGGTAGCTCACCCCTTGAAAACGATCATTCAGCTCGGTGTACTCGCCGCCAACCGATGCCGTTAGGTTGGTCTGCTGCTGACGAACCAGCGGGTAGCTTAGCCCGAGACGCGTGGTATCCGCCGTGCCGGTAAAGCCGTTAAACGGCGCGCGTAAATCATACTCAGTGCGTGCATACGACACGTCACCGCGTAAGCCTTGGTAGCCCATGGGCAGTGAGTAGGCCACGCGGCCCAGCCATAAATCCTCTTCCGAGTAGAGGGCGGTGGCGCTGAGTTCGTCACCGACTTTTAAAACGCGGTTGGCTTGCACGCCCAGCGTTGCGCGTCCTCTGCCGGAGGAATGGCTGCCATGGTTATCTACCCCGACATAGCCTTGAACGCGCTGTGTGGGTTCGACCTCCGCCACGAAATCCCCCGTGCCGGTCTCATCGCCCGGCTGCATCACCGGGGTCACGGCGATCCCCGGCAAATCGCCCAGTAGCAGCGCGGTGCGCTCTAGCTTATCGCCCTGGATCACCTCGCCGGGGCGCAAAGCGGAAAGGTAAGGCGTGACGCTCTCTTCTAGAGAAGAATCATCGCTGCTGACTGAAACGTCGCCATAACGGCCTTCGATAATCCGGATCTTCAGTATGCCCTGGCTGACATCCTGCTTGGGAAGAAACGCCTGGGCAAACGGGTAGCCGTTGTCGCGATAGAAACGGCTGATGCGATTGCTGAGGTTCTGCAAGCCTGCCATGTCATGGTCTTGAGCCATGAAATTCGTTAATTGGTTTAACAGCGTTTTATCATCAAAGACGGTATTGCCGTTGAGCGTGATGTCGTTGATACGCACTGCTTGACTCTCTGCATCGCTTTGCGTGAGCGGAGCCCCCTGAAGGTGGAGTTCAACCGATGACTCACGAGGCTGATAGTCACGTTCAGGTAGCGTATCTTGAAGCAGCCGCCCGGCATCCGGCGCGGTTTGCGCGTAACCTACGGTGGAAAAGGTACTTAAAAAACATACCGTCATCATGGCTTGCGAAGACTTGGTAAGTGGTATATAGCGCATTAGTCATCTCCCTCCGCGTCGTTATCCTGGTTGGTATTGATACCACCATCTTCAATTCTGATGCCGCCAGGTAATGTTTGTGTGCTAGGTATCTCAGTGTTTTGAACACTAAAGCGCGGCTCACCATCGTTTGATGTGGCCGCCTGCAACGTCTGGTTGATGACGGAAGCGACATTGTTGGCTGTGTCCAGCTGAGTCTCAGGCTGTGGTTCCGGCTGCGGCTCTGGCTGGGGTTCGGGTTCTGGCTGCGGTGTTGGAACCGGTGTTGGCTGTGGTTCGGGTTCGGGTTCGGGTTCGGGTTCGGGTTCCGGTTGTGGTTCCGGTTGTGGTTCCGGTTGTGGTTCCGGTTGTGGTTCCGGCTCGGGTTCCTCTGGCGTTGGTGCAGGCGGCGGCGGTGGTGGGACAGCGGCTATCACCAGCTCGCCCGGCTCGAAGGAAATGGAGTAGTTGGGATTTTCGGTGTCATTCACCGTGCCTTGCTCGATAGCGTAGCTAGCGACGCTTTCACCCATTTCACGGGTCAAATCTCCCGACAGGCTTTCATCCGTCACCAAGCCGCAATCCTCGGTCAGGGTGCCGCAACCAGTTTGGTAGGTTAGCGTAGGGTCGACGTCGCCTTGGGTTTTCTGCTTATCATCGGCGGTAACGGTGACTGGACGCGGATCGATGGTCAGCTCGCCACCGTAGCTGATATCGAAGCCCTGCTGGTCGGAGTAGAGGCCAGACAACGTCAGGCTGCTATCATTGGTGCGATAGGTGCCCGCATCTGCGGCATCCGTTGTATACGCGAGACTGCCTTTCAGAGCCTGCGCCGCACCGCTTACGTTCGTGTTATAAGTGGCGGAGGAGCTACTGGCGACACTACCATCGTAGGTTTTATCCGAAACGGAAGGCGTAATGGTCACCGGCGTGAGAAAGCTACGCAGCAGCGGTGTGGTCTGGCCGTCATAAATTCGCCAGGTTGCATCGGTGCCTCCCTGGTCGTCGATATCGCTTCCCCAGGCACTGAAGGTGCTGAGTTTGGTCAGCTCAATACGGGTGAGGCCTATGCCTTTACCGGAGTCATTGGTTGAGTTAATCGCATTACCATCCGCATCAGTAATGGCGTAGTAGCTGCCGGCAGCGCCATTCTGGCTATTAAAATCGAGACCGATTAGACCGCCAACATCGCTGCCAGTTACACTGCCAGTGGCGTAGGAATCAGACACCACGGCACCAGGACTCTCATTAAAACCCACTAGCCCACCGGCATAGCCCCTGATCGCACTGGCCGCCTCCACATTGCCCGTAGCGTAAGTATTAGTGATCTCGGCATCAGTGTTTAAGCCTACCAACCCGCCAACACTAGAGTCGCCCGTGACCTTACCTGTAGCATAAGCATTGGCAATCGGTTTGTTGTTCCAACCAACCAACCCGCCAGCATTGCTTCTAGTAGCGGTTACCTTGCCCGTAGCATAAGCCTTGGTAATTTCATTGTAGTTATAGCCAACTAACCCTCCGACATCGCCTTGACCCGTTACATTGATCGCTGCGAAAGCGTTATTAATAACGCTTTCACTAGAACCCGCAATTCCGCCAACATTTCTATCGCCTACAACGTTACCGCCTACCACACCGATATTGGAAATACTGCTACCTGTTTGTGTCCGTCCAAACAGGCCAACATGACTCTCATTCTGTCGGTTGATGGTCAGATCGCGAATAGTGTAGCCAAGGCCGTTAAACGAACCATTGAAATTCTTAGAGCTATCCCCTAGCGGATCCCAGCCCTTGCCATCATTCGCGTTGGTGCTCGCCAGTTGGTTATACCCATTGGTGGTGCTATCCAGGGAATTCTCTAGGGCATAATAATTATTATTCGTCAGCACATCGGTGTTGAAGTTAATGTTTTGCAACTGTTGCCAGTTGGTGAGGGTAAACGGGGCAGCTTGAGAACCGTGCCCTGCTTCAAACAAAGTGGCTTTCTGGATGTCCTCTGGGCGAGTGACGTCTTTCAGATAAGGCAAGCTGACTTGGTAACCGGCCACATCCGCATCGGTGGCAAACGACCATGTCGGCGCACTAAGTTCACTGACGTCCGCCGGGTTCATCAGTTCGAGACGGGTGAGACTCGTGCCTTCACCGGAGCTATTGGTTGAGTTAATCGCATTACCATCCGCATCAGTGGTGGCGTAATAGCTGTCTGAAGCGTCATTAGGGCTATTATTGCGACCTATCAAGCCGCCGACATCGCTGCCGCCGTTTACACTACCAGTGGCGTAGGAATGAGAGACAACACCAAATTGTACTTCCCCCACTAGCCCACCAGAGTCGCCACGGGTTCCTTCCACATTGCCCGTAGCGTAGGTATTGGAGATATTACCAGCATCGTTATAACCCACCAGGCCACCAACCCAGTAATCACCGGTTACCTTGCCTGAAGCATAAGCTCTGGCAATATTGCGACTGTTTGAGCCGGCCAATCCGCCGACATAAGCACCTGTTGCCGTTACCTCGCCTCCAGCATACGCCTTGGTAATATCGCCTAAGTTTGAGCCAACCAACCCACCGACACGGGTTTGACCTTTTACATCAATCGTGGCGTAAGCATTAATAATATTGCCATAGCTTGCGCCCGCCACTCCGCCAACAAGGTATTCCCCTTGAACGCTGCCGCCCACCAGACCGACATTGGCGATTGTGCTATCACTAAGAGCAGAGCCAAACAGCCCAACACCGTATTCATTTGGCCGATGAATAGTCAGATCGCTGATGGTATGACCAAGACCGTCAAAGCTGCCAGAAAGGCCATTAATGACATTATGATCCCCAAGCGGATCCCAACCCTCGTAGATTGAATTACCGTTGGCATCTGTACCGTTCGGATTCCACGTCGCGGTTGCTGAAGCATCAATATCCGCGCCCAGCGCGTAGTTTCCACCTTTATCATCGTGCATGGCTTGCAGGGTGCCTGCCTCGTAGCCGGACTCTTCCCCCAGCTCGGTGATGACAGTGAATTCCAGCACATCGCCTGTGCTGCCCAACTGCGTTGAGAAATTCTTCCCCGCTTGCAGGTTGACCGGGGCATTGATGCGATAGTCACCGCTACCGCCGCCCTGGCCGTACTCCAGCGCCAGCTTGCCGCCATTGCCTGCACTGGCATCCATTTCTTCATTGATCTCGATATTGCGATAGGCATTAAGGGTCAGTTGGTTACCGCTGCTCCAATTCACCTCGTCGTTAACGAAAATATCGCCGTTGCCGCTGTCGTCACCGTTGCCGCAGGTTACGTTAGTGCAATTAACCTGTGAGTCGGTGGTTTCGATTTTGACATCACTATTCCCCAGCGCAGTGGAAAGCGCTGAACCGGATAGGTCACCGCCGCTGTCAGCAATGGTGAAATCATAGGGGTCGATTAACCACTCGCCAGCTTCACCCTGGACGGCCCGAGTGGTCACCGCCGCTTCATCCATAATGCTGACTTTCGCCGCACTGGTTTCAATAAAACCACCGTCACCGCCTTCCGGTGCTGATGCATCCAGCGTGCCAGCCACCCGGGTTTCGCCGTTTTCCATATCCCCCATCAGCCAGATTTCACCCTGCTCGTTTTCGGCGAGGGTCTGGGCCTGGGTCACACCGGTGTGGTTGATCACGCTGGCGGCGAGGTCGCCAGCGGCTTTGGCGGTGAGGTATACGCGGCCGCCGTCGGCCTTAATCGCACCACCTTGTTCGATATAGGTCTCCAGTAGGGCTTCCTCGACCTCGATCTTGATCGGGCCGCCCATGTCCAACCGCACGCGGCTGCCTGCGCCCATTAGCGTATCGCCACGAGGGGTATTGATGCTGCCCTGGTTGATGATCTCGGCGGCGATCAGGGCGACATAGCCCTCATCTGCGGCGCGAATATTGCCCTGGTTAACAATCGCGCTGCTGCTGTTGCCTTCAAAGGTGAACTCCCCGGCCATAAAGTCTTCCGGGCTAATATCCAGTGTCGAAGCAACCAGGCCGCCCACATCGACCTGGGCGGTATCGCCAAACACAATGCCGTTGGGGTTGACCAGGAACACCTGGCCGTTGGCGTTAATCGCGCCGCGAATCTGCGAGAGCTGATCGCCGGTGACGCGGTTAAGCGCCGCACTGTCGCGACCGGGCTGGTTGAACTCAACGCGATGGCCTTCTTCTACCGAGAAATTATCCCAGTCGATGGCCATGCGATCTGTGCTCTGGTTGATCCGCATGGTGTTGCCGGACTGCTCGATATTGCCACTGCCGGCGCGTATCTCACCGCCCGAGGGTAGGCCGCTGGCGAAGGCGCTTAGCGGGAAAAGCAACAGGCTGCCGGTGGCCAAAGCGGCCACCGTGCCGACGGTGCCTTTGCGTTGGGCGGTGGTTTTGCCCTGGCGTTTAACGGTTTCGGGTGCGACCTGCCACTGGTTTTTGGCCGCGTTCCAAACGGTGCGATAGATTCGGTTCATGGGTTGCCCCTTGCGCGTAACGGTTTTCTTTTAGCCTACGCGTTGGCAAAGGGAGGGTCTTCCACTCAGCGTTACACTGCGTGGGAAAATTTATTTTTTTGGGGGTAAGTGATCGTTATCGTCGGGAACGAGGGTTATATCGCGCGCTTCTCCTGGAGGAACTCCAAAACGGTTTTTGAAAGCGCGATAAAACCAGGAGAGATGGTTGAAACCGGTACTAAAAGCGATATCACTAATGGGGCGTGGCGGTGCGTGGCAGTTGGTCAGAGCGTCAAACGCAAGCTGCAGCCGTTGCTCAAGCAAATAGTCGGTAAATGACGTGCCTTCGCTATTAAATAGCGCCCGGATATAGCTAGGCGATACGCCGTGCCGTATCGCTAGATCCTCCAAGCATAGTGAAGTGCGCGCGTTATACTTAATGTCAGCTTTAATGGCTTTCAAGCGAGCCTCTCGCAGGCCGCCACGCTGAGAGCGGACAGCAGCATCAGGAGTAGCGCCTAACGCAAGACAGGCCAGGTCGAACAGCTGGCCTTTTAGCTGTTCAGTGAATGCTGCCTCAACGGTATTGTGGGATTGCGTGAGTTCTAAGGCGATACGGGTAAGATGCTGAAGTGGCTCGCCCGGTGGCAGCAACTGATTGGGCAGGTGATCCAGGTTGCGAATCAACGGCGCGAGCTGGACACGGTCAAACGCGATGCTAACAAAATTGACTTGCTCGCCGTGAAAATCAACGCTGCCTGATTGATGGTTGAGCACAATGCGGGCACGGCCTGGCGTGCAGGCTAGCGAATCGTGGGCTTGTAGGTGAGAAAGCCAACCGCCCTGGCCACCGGGGTGAATCAAGAAGGTAATGTCGTCGTTACCATCGGCCACTTGAGGCGATTTGCGCGACGCACTTAATGAGGAAGCCGTTACATTGGCAATCGACACCCCAGGCAGCAGCCTAATGCGTGTTTCCACGTGTGGCGTCTGCTTTTTTGCCGAGTGGAGTCGCACTTGTGCCATTGTGCTATAGATTTCTTGGGCGGCTTCAAGGCGATCACTCGGCGCAAAATCATTGGTAGAAAATGAAAAAAAGGCCATGGCGGCTCGTTGTTTTCAGTAAAAAGTTATCAGGGAGTATGGATTTAGTCATACGCTCAGAAAGCGTTCAAGACAAGAAGTTTTTCAACATCTGCTTCATTGAACTCTGTCGTTGCGACTTTAACCCAACGCGTTGGAGAAAATGCTGCGAACGCGTTAGGTTGTTGCTCCTTCTACGTCATTTATCCCATTTCAGGAGTGCCCATGCCCCCCGTCTCACCGCAGCAAACGCTTAAAGCCGTGTTTGGTTTTGATGACTTTCGTGGCGGCCAGCAGGCGGTGGTATCTCGAGTGCTGGAGGGGCACTCCACGGCGGCGATTTTTGCTACCGGCGCGGGGAAATCCTTGTGTTATCAGCTTCCAGCGCTGCACCTGCCGCATTTAACCCTGGTGGTGTCGCCGCTCTTGGCGCTAATGCAAGATCAACTGGCGTTTCTGGCTCGCCACGGTGTCGCTGCGGCGAGTATCGATTCCACCCAGGACCGCGAGACGACCCGTGAGGTGATGGAGAGCGCCAAGAGCGGCGAGCTGAAAATCCTTATGGTCTCGGTGGAGCGACTCAAGAACGAGCGCTTCCGGCATTTTCTCCGTCAGGTGGCCATCTCGCTGCTGGTGGTCGACGAAGCCCACTGCCTCTCAGAGTGGGGGCATAACTTCCGCCCCGATTACCTCAAGCTGCCGGACTACCAGCGCGAGTTTCATATTCCCCAGGTACTACTGCTCACCGCCACGGCAACGCCCGCGGTGATTGACGATATGGGCGAGAAGTTTGCCATCGCGCCGGAGAACGTCATTACCACCGGCTTTTACCGGGCCAATCTTGAGCTGCTGGTGTCGCCCGCCATGGAAGACCGCCAGCAGCAGCTGATTGATTGGCTGAAACCACAAATGCAGCCGGGTAGCGAAGCGCCGACGATTATCTACGTGACCCTGCAACAAACCGCCGAGCAGGTAGCCAATGCGCTAGCGGCCCAAGGTATTGCTGCCCAGGCGTACCATGCGGGGTTAGATTCAACCCGGCGTGACGAGATTCAGCACCAGTTTATGAGCGGCGAATCGCCCTGCATCGTGGCCACCATCGCCTTTGGCATGGGCATCGATAAGGGCGATATCCGTAACGTGGTGCACTATGACCTGCCCAAATCCATCGAGAACTACAGCCAGGAGATTGGTCGGGCGGGGCGCGACGGCCTGCCTTCCACCTGCCTGACCCTGGCCGGGCGGGATGGCCTGCGGGTGCTGGAAAACTTCGTGTACGGCGATACCCTTGAATACGCGGGCATCTATCGCCTGTTGGAAGAGGTCGCGACGGCAGGCCAAGCGCCGGATCGCCAGTGGGAAGTGCTGCTTTTTACGCTTTCCAGGGAGACCAATATTCGTCTGCTGCCGTTGAAAACGCTGCTGGTGCGGCTGGAAATGCACGGCGTGATTGCGCCGCGCTTTGCGTTTCTGGCCGAGTATCGGCTGCGCTACCACATCGAGCCGGATGCCCTGGTGAGTCGCTTTCAAGGCGAGCGGTCGGCCTTTGTGCGCCTGGTCGTCGACAACATACCTATCGCCCGCACCTGGGGCACGGTGGATTTTGACCGCCTGCACCAGGCAGGCCAGGCGCAACAGATCGACGCCTCCCGCGCTCGCATCATTACCGCCCTTGAGTACTTTCAGGATAAAGGCTGGCTGACCCTGGAAGGCAAGCGGATGACCGACGTGTACGAGGTTTGTCAGCCTGATTTCCCCCTTGAGACGCTGGCGAGCCAGCTGTATAACGACTGTCTCACCCGAGAGCGCGCCGAGATCCAGCGGCTGCACGCCATGCTGGCGCTGTTTGAGTCAGAGGACTGCTTGACCAGAAGACTAGCCGAGTACTTTGGTGACAGCACCTTTGATACACCATCCAATGCCGCGCAGGGTTGCTGCGGGCACTGCTCAGTGTGCTACGGCCGCCCCGTGCGGTTGCCGGAAGCACCGCCCGAGCCATCGCTCACGGCGGCCGATTTCCAGCGTTACGCCACGCCGCTCATCGAGCGCCACACCGAACAGCTCGGCCAGCCGCCCAATGCCCAGCGGCTGGCGCACTTTCTATGCGGCTTGACCATGCCGGTGTTTACCCCGCTTAAAGCTCGCAGCCTGAACGGCTTCGCGGTGTTTGAACAGCGTGCTTATCCCGAGGTGCGCGAGTGGGCTGAAAGTCACCTGGGCAACTTTGCCCGCTTTTAGCGTACGTTCATTCCCAAGCAGGAAACGGATCGGGCAGTTTTTCCCACATTTCCATGCCTTCCAGCAGCTCGCCTTCACTTAACAGGCAGTCGTCCAGGGCTTCGCGCATCTTGGCTTGATCCAGGTCCTGGCCAATAAAGACCAGCTCCTGGCGCATATCGCCAAATGGCTCCTGCCACTTCTCCATAATAAATTGGCGGGTTTCAGGTTCTTCCGGCCACTGGTGTTCAGGGATGGCTTTCCAGAACACCCCGGCCATGCCGTGGTGGGCGATACCGCCTGCCTGGCTCCACTGGCCTGCGTAGCGCGGGCGCGTGGCGAGCCAGAAAAAGCCTTTCGAGCGTAACAGGCCTTCCCCAAACCACTCTGAATGGAGTAGGTCGTGGAATTTCTGAGGGTGAAAGGGGCGGCGGGCGTGGTAGGCGAAGCTGCCGATGCCATACTCTTCGGTTTCCGGCACGTGCTCCCCACGCATTTCTTTCAGCCAGCCCGGTGCCAATTGAGCGCGTTCAAAGCTGAACTTGCCGGTATCCAGCACCTTGTCCAGCGGCACGCCGCCTTGAGTGATAGGCACCAATTCTGCGTCGGGGTTCAGCGAGCGCAGAATCGCCTTCAGCGACGCCAACTCTTTTTCACTGATCAGATCGGTTTTGCTGATCAGCAGGACATCGCAAAATTCGACCTGATCGACCAGCAGGTCGGCGACGTTTCGCTCGTCGTCTTCACCCAGGCTTTCGCCCGCTTCGGCGAGGCTTTGTGCTTTACGGTACTGGTCAAGAAAGTTGGCACCATCGACCACCGTCACCAGCGTATCCAGCCGCGCGACATGGGAAAGGCTCTGGCCGCTTTCATCTTCAAAAGTGAAGGTTTCCGCCACCGGCAGCGGCTCAGAAATCCCGGTGGACTCAATCACCAGGTAGTCGAACTTGCCTTCCTGGGCCAGTTGGCTAACTTCTTCCAGCAGGTCTTCGCGCAGGGTGCAGCAGATGCAGCCGTTGCTCATCTCCACCAGGCGCTCTTCAGAACGGTTCAGCGCCACCTCGCCATCCGGCGCGGCTTCGCCAGGAACGCCACGCACCAGCGCGCCGTCGATATTCACCTCGCTCATATCGTTGACGATCACCGCCACCCGGCGACCTTCACGGTTGGTGAGAATATGATTGAGTACGGTGGTTTTTCCAGCACCTAAAAAACCCGAGAGCACGGTCACGGGCAAAGGGGAAAATGCAGACATTGCTAGCACCTCTAAACGGGTTTGTGTTATGTAATAATATAACATTAAATAGCCATTTAAAAAGCACCTTGTCATTAACCTGATGGTCGGTAAGCGTTTAGCGCTTATATTGCGTCGGGCAATATCCGCGTAACACATCCGGTGAGCGCAGGGCGCGATGCTTGGTAGCGCGGCCGGTGACGCGTTGGCGCCAGAGCCGAAATGAGGCTGGCTTGAGCTGATGACGCATGATCTTGATCACATCTGGCTCGCTCATGCCAAACAGGGTTTCAATGGCCTCAAAAGGCGTGCGGTCTTCCCAGGCCATTTCGATAACGCGCGACTGTTCATCGTCTGGCAAACGGCGAAAACGTTTGACGGCAGCATTTGGCATGGCTTGTTTCCTTACTCTTTAGCGGTTGATTCGGTAGGCATTTTAGCAGCGAGTAGGGCGCGAAAAAGCGACCCCATTAACACCGGCTCATCGTGGCGAATCCAGAATCCCGTCTCACTTAGCAGCGGGTATGCCTGGCGGGTAATATCACTGGCAAGCGTTGCTGTAATCACGTTCAGCGCTTTGCGCCCGGCCCCCGCTGGCTGGTCGTCGGGCTGAAACTTATCCATCACGCAGAGCTGGCCATCATCTTTCAGCACGCGGTGTGCCTCAGCTAGCCCGCGTTGGGGGCTAGGCATCACCGCCAGTACCAAGTGCATCACCACGACATCAAAGTGTGCGTCGGGGTATTCGAGTGCCTCGGCATCCATCACTTGGCACTCGACATCGCGTCGAAGGTGCTCTGCGCGTTGTGCTGTGCGTTTCACCATCGCCTCACAGAGGTCGGTTGCGTGCAGCTCAATTTCCACCGGCAGAAAGGGTAAGTCTAACCCAGTGCCCGCGCCGACAAGCAGCACACGCATACCCGGCTCCCAATCGACTTGGCCCAGTGCATACTGGCGGGGTTTGCGAAATGCCCGGTTAGCGACAAGATCATATATCGGTGAGTAGACGGTATAACGCAGGCGGTTCCAAGTGGTTGTATTGATCATGAATCACCTCGAGTGGGTGCATTTAATAAACCCTACTTAACGTCTGCGAAGGGCACTCACCAAATTGCTGCTTATAATCATGCGCAAACTGCCCTAAGTGCCAAAAACCCCAGTAAGTGGCAATGTCCGTCACCGTTTGGGTTGGCGCGGCGGCGCACAGAGCGCGGCGAACGCGGTTGAGCCGTGTAAGGCGCAAAAACTGCAGTGGGCTAATACCTAGGATAGTCGTAAAACTGTACTGCAATGTGCGTCTACTTACATGGGTAAGCTCGCATAGCATTTCCATAGTAACGGGGTCTTCCTCGTGCTCGTCAACGTAGCGCTTAACTTGATCAACGACTTCCTTACGGTGAGCATAGCTGGGTGATAGCTCAGCGTCAGGTTGGTCGACCTGCAGCAGCTCAAGCAACGCTATAAGCAAAATATCTTTATGAATTTTTTCAGCAATGGCGCCCTGCTGATGCGACAACAAACGATCAAGTAAAAACGACACCGCATGCAGCGTTTCAGGCGTAACGCGTCGACGCGGTGAGCACTGCCATTCTTTATCCAACGTCACCCCTTGTTGTTGGGCAGCGGTTTGCAATATCGGCAGGCGGATCACCATTCCATAAATATCGAAGGCGTCTGGCGTTACCAGCTCAAAGTCATGCCCGCCGGGCCTGCACATGACTTCATGCTCGACCAGCGTTTGTCCGTTGATGCGTGAGCCTAGCGCCCGCGTCGGAATACCCAGCCATAGTGAATCAGGCCATACCCGGCAATCTTGACGCAGCGCTTGGTCGGTATGCTCTTTAAAAACCTGCATGCCGGGCAGTTCGATCTCATCTAGGCGCCCATAGAAGCGGCCAGGGCTTATTTGATCGTACTGCTGCTGCCAGCGGGTGAGATTTTGGGCGTGCTCATCGGCATCAAGCGCCTCATGAATGCGCTTTTTTGGTGCAGTGTCTAGGTTCGTCAAGGTCATGGGAAGCTCCTGTGGGCATTATATTAGCGCTGCCACATCCCATTAGATTATCTAACTTTTTGTAATTATTTAATTTTTTGGCATTAGGGAAGGTTTGCCAAAACTTGATACTCCTTATCGATTGATAGCGCTACGGTAATTAGAAGCAAGTTTTGTTCCGCAATGTGCATATCGCCGCGTTGTATTTGAATCTAACAAAGGAAGGCTCCATGGCGAAGACTTATCACACCACGGTGGGCAGCCGCCGCTACCGCTTCGTGAGCCTGGCCGAGCTGATGGCCAAAGCCACCCCGGCTCGAGCCGGCGACCGCCTGGCGGGGGTGATGGCAGACACTGCCGAGGAGCGGGTGGTCGCCCAGATGGCCCTGGCAGAACTCCCGCTGACCACCTTTTTAAACGAGGCGTTGATCCCCTACGAAGCGGACGAAATCACCCGGCTGATCATCGACACCCATGACGTTGAGGCCTTTGCGCCCATTCGCCACCTCACCGTGGGCGATTTTCGCAACTGGCTGCTGTCTGACCACGCCACCAGCGACGTGCTGGCCCAGGTGCGGCCGGGGATTACCCCCGAAATGGCCGCTGCGGTCAGCAAGCTGATGCGTAATCAGGACCTGATTCTGGTGGCCAAGAAGTGCCGGGTGACCACGGCGTTTCGTAACACCATCGGCCTGCCGGGAAGACTCTCCACACGCCTGCAGCCCAATCACCCCACCGACGACGTCACCGGCATTGCCGCCAGTATTCTCGACGGGCTTTTGTACGGCAGCGGCGACGCGGTGATTGGCATCAATCCGGCCACCGATAATGTCACCCAGAGCGTCAAGCTGATGCGCCTGATGGACGAGGTGATCCAGAAGTATCAGATCCCCACCCAGTCCTGCGTGCTCACCCACGTCACCAATACGCTGGAGGCGATCGAGCAGGGCGCGCCGGTGGACCTGGTTTTCCAGTCAATCGGCGGCACCGAGGCAACGAATCGCAGCTTTGGCTTCGACTTGAGCATCCTGGCCGAAGCCGAAGCGGCGGCGCAGTCGCTCAATCGCGGCACGGTGGGCCGCAACGTGATGTATTTCGAAACCGGCCAGGGCAGCTCGCTCTCCGCCGATGCCCACCACGGGCTCGACCAGCAAACCTGCGAAGCGCGTGCCTATGCCGTTGCACGCAAGTTTCATCCCTTGCTGGTGAACACTGTGGTGGGGTTTATCGGCCCCGAATACCTGTTCGACGGCAAGGAAATCACCCGCGCCGGGCTCGAAGACCACTTCTGCGGCAAGCTGCTGGGCGTGCCCATGGGTTGCGACGTCTGCTACACCAACCACGCCGAAGCCGACCAGAATGATATGGATAACCTGCTGACGCTGCTTGGCGTGGCGGGCTGCAACTTTGTAATGGGCATTCCCGGTTCTGACGACATCATGCTCAACTACCAAACCACCTCCTTTCACGACGCGCTCTACGCACGGCGGGTGCTGGGTTTGAAAGCAGCGCCGGAATTTGAGCGCTGGCTTGAAGAGATGCAGATTTTCCAGGATGTCAGCACCCACCGGCTCAACGACCAGCTTCCGGCCGCCTTTGCCAACAGCCTGCGCCACCTGCCGAAGGAGCCACATCATGGCGCATAACGAACCAACGCCCATTGTGGTGGAGAACCCCTGGGAGCGGCTGAATGCCTTTACCGATGCGCGAATTGGGCTTGGTCGCGCGGGCGTTAGCCTGCCAACCAGCAAACACCTTGCCTTTCAGCTGGCGCACGCCCAGGCGCAAGATGCCGTTCATTGCGCGCTTGATGGCGACAGCCTAGAAGCAGCGCTAACCGACACGCTTGGGCTCACCACATCGCCTATTCGCCTGCACAGCCACGCTCAAGGCCGCGCCATGTATTTGCAAAGGCCCGACTATGGCCGCCGCCTTAACGAAGAGAGTCGCGAACACTTGCAGCAAGCCGCGGCTTCTCAGCAGCACTATGACTTGGCGGTGGTGATTGTCGATGGCCTTTCTGCCCTGGCGGTGCAGCAGAACAGCGCGCCGTTTCTTAGTGCGCTCCATCAGATGCTGAACAACGATGCTACCGACTGGCAGCTCGCGCCGTTAACGATGATTGAGCAAGGGCGTGTGGCGATTGGCGATGAGGTGGGCTCGCTGCTTAACGCCGATGCCGTGCTGGTAATGATCGGCGAGCGGCCGGGGCTCAGCTCGCCGGACAGCCTCGGGCTGTATATGACCTGGGCGCCGGAACCAGGCCTCAGGGATGACCGGCGCAACTGTATTTCCAACGTGCGCCCGGCGGGGCTGACGGTCGAGGAGGCCGCCAGGCGCTTCTGCCTGCTGCTGAAAGATGCTCGCCAGCGAAAGCTGTCGGGCGTGCAGCTCAAAGATCGCAGCGAAGAAGACGTACTGGAAGGCGACGCAGCGCAAGGCTCTACACGTAACTTTTTAGTGGCCGATTAACGAAACAGCCTCAAAAAGCTAAGCCCCATAACAACGGTCACATAACAACATGGAAAAACGTAGGTAAAAAAGCACGCCGCTTGCGACGACTACGTTCCACACTGAAAAGGGTAAAACGATGAAACAACCTTCTGTCGATCAGGCGTATCTGGCCAAACGCCAACTGCGTAAGGGCACTGCAGGCTGGCTATTGCTAGCTGGGCTTGGGGTGTCTTACGTTATTTCCGGTGATTTCGCCGGTTGGAACTTTGGTATTGCCGAAGCAGGCTGGGGCGGTTTTGCGATTGCCGCTTGTTTAATGGCGCTGATGTATCTTGCGCTAGTGCTTTCACTGGCAGAAATGTCGGCGGCAATTCCGGCTGCGGGCGGTGGCTACAGCTTTGCCCGCCAAGCTATGGGACCAGCAGGCGGCTACTTAACCGGGCTTGCGGTGTTGATTGAGTACGCTCTGGCCCCGGCCGCCATCGTTATTTTTATCGGTGCGGCGGTGGAGTCATTACTGGGGATTAACGGGCCGCTGGTTTACATGATTTTCTACGCGGTGTTTATCGGTATTCACCTAGCGGGCGTAGGGGAAGCGCTAAAAGTCATGATGGTGATTAGCGGTTTGGCGGTGTTTGCTATTCTGGCCACCGCCGTGGCGCTAATAGGCAGTTTTGACGCCGCCAACCTGTTCGATATTGCGCCTACCGACGCAGCGGGTGCGAGCACTTTTATGCCGTATGGCTGGTACGGCATCTGGGCGGCGCTGCCGTTTGGCATGTGGCTGTTCCTGGCGGTGGAAGGTGTACCGCTCGCGGCGGAAGAAGCTAGGGACCCGGCGCGGGATATGCCTAAAGGTATTATCGGTGCGATGTTGTTCTTGCTGTTTACCGCACTATTAGTCGTGGTGCTGCTGGCGGGGGCAGCGGGCGCTGAAGTGATTGGCCAAAGTGGCGTGCCGCTGGTGGACGCACTGAACACAGCGGGCAATCCGACGCTGGCGACCCTGGTGAATGTATTGGGCCTGGCCGGGCTGATTGCCTCCTTCTTTTCGATCATCTACGGCTACAGCCGCCTGGTCTTTGCGCTTTCCCGGGCGGGGTATCTGCCCAAGCCGCTCTCCTTGACCAGCGGGCGCAAGGTGCCCCACCTGGCGCTGATCGTGCCTGGGGTGTTCGGCTTTTTGATGTCACTCAGCGGCGAGGGCGACTTGATCCTGGGCATGGCCGTGGTGGGCGCCACGATCTCTTACGCGCTGATGGCGCTGAGCCATATCATGCTACGCGTCCAGCAGCCCGACCTGCCGCGTCCGTATAAAACCCCCGGTGGTGTGTTCACATCGGGCATCGCGCTGCTGCTGTCACTGGTCGCGCTAACGGGCGTGTACGCCTTTGATCCCCGCGCCTTTAATTACACTATCGTGCTGTTTATTGCCGGGGCGGCGTACTTCTTCCTCTACAGTAAACACAAGCTGGTGGCGAAAACCGCCGAGGAGGAGTTTGCCCTGGTGGAGGCATCGCCTGAAGAGCTGGAGCCCGGTCAAGCCGAATCACCGGCCGCCGCTAAACTGTAAGCGGGCCGCTGATTGGTCTACCGTGATAACCCCCCGGCTAAAGTGCCGGGGGTTTCTTGTTTATACACAGTCGCGAGGTGGTCGAATGACGTTGACCTTCGAGGAAGCAGGCGAACAGCAGCGCTGGTATGCTGTCGATGACGGCGTAATGGGTGGCGAGTCACACAGTACGTTCAGCGTGTCGGACGAAGTGGGGCGTTTTCACGGCGACGTGTCGCTGGATAACGGCGGCGGCTTTGCCTCGGTGCGCCGCGAGCCCAACGGGTTTGAACCCACGCTCACGGATGCCAAGGGCATCGCCTTGACCGTGCAGGGGGATGGGCGCACCTATCAGTTGCGCTTGAAAAGCACGTCACTGGGCGACGCCTCCGCTTATCGGGTGAAGTTTACGCCGTCTCAGGATCGCTTCGAGACACTTCATTTTCCATGGCACGCCTTCGAAGCCGTGCGGCGCGGCACGGTGTTAAACGATGCGCCACCCCTCAAGCCCTCGGACCTCACCCAGGTGGGGTTTTTGATCGCTGATCGAGCCGCAGGGCCGTTCTGCTTGCGCGTTGCTTCATTAAAGCCACTCAACTGAATACCCACCAAGGTCGCCTCGTATGTCGTCGCACAATCGTGGAAGCTAGGGAAAACTTAGAGGAGTCTGTTGTGAAACTGTCACCCGCTTACCGCTTGGCCACTACCATTTTGCACGGCTTTGATGAATACCGCGCCCGCTTTAAAGATATTACACAAGACGCTAGCCGACGCTTTCGTGACGCGGCGTGGCGTGAAGCGCAGCAAGCCTCGGCCGAGCGTATCAACCTCTATGAAGAAAAGGTGGGGGTGACGCTTGCACGAATGCAGCGCACCTTCGATCACGACGTGCTCTCCCATTGTGAGTGTTGGCGCGAGGCCCGCACCCACTACGCGGACCTCATCAGTCAGCGGCTTGACTACGAGCTTTCAGAAACGTTTTTTAACTCGCTGTTCTGCTCTATTTTTCATCATCGTCACATTCGCAATGACTGGATGTTTGTCTATAGTTCGCGAGACAGTGCCGCGCACCACTCAGGCATTGAGTTGAGTCGACGTCAGCCAGTGAATGGCGATTGGCAGAGCGCGTTGCGCTGGGCGCTAGAAGAGGCGCCGTTTGAAAATCCCTTCACCGATATACACCGCGATACGCAGCTAGGGGCGGAGTTTTTAGAAGCAAACTTGCCTGATGCGATTAAGCATGCGCCTGATACTGAGATTGAGCTGCTTAAAAACGTTTTTTATCGCAACAAAGGCGCTTATCTCGTCGGGCGGATTTATGGGGGTGGCGAGCAGGTGCCGCTAGTGCTGCCGGTACTGCATGGTGAGGGTTTTGGTGAGGAAAAAGACGCCGACTCACGCCTGCACCTTGATACCGTGCTGATTGAGTCCGACGAAGTCTCGATCATTTTCTCGTTCACCCGCGCGTATTTTCAGGTCGAGGTCCCGGTGCCAGGGGAGTTCGTTGCCTACCTGCAGGAGCTGATGCCGCAAAAACCGGCGGGGGAGCTCTACGCCTCGATTGGCTTTTTCAAACACGGTAAAACCGAATTTTTCCGCGCGCTCAATCGTCAGGTCGCCAAGCGTGAAGATCAGTTTATTATCGCCCCCGGGGTGCGCGGCATGGTGATGGCGGTGTTCGTACTGCCCTCGTTTCGGACGGTGTTCAAAATTATCAAAGATAAATTTGATCCCACCAAAGAGATGAGCCGCGAAAACGTGCGCGAAAAGTACCGGCTAGTCAAACGCCACGACCGCGTTGGGCGCATGGCCGATACCCAGGAGTTCTCCAACTTTATCGCCCGCCAAGATCACTTCTCGCCGGAGTGTCTGTCGCACTTGTTGGAAGTATGCCCCTCCACGGTGTATCTCAAAGATGACAAAGTGATCATCAAGCATTGCTATACCGAACGGATGATGACGCCGCTGAATATCTACTTGGAAGAGTGCAGCGAAGAAGAGAAACCCACCATCCTCAAAGATTACGGCAACGCGATTAAACAACTGGCGGCGGCGAACATCTTCCCCGGCGATATGTTGCTGAAAAACTTCGGCGTCACGCGCCACGGTCGCGTGATTTTCTACGACTACGACGAAATCTGCTATTTGACCGAATGCAATTTCCGGCACATCCCAGAGGCGCTTTACCCCGAGCAGGAAATGTCCAGCGAGCCGTGGTACTCCGTCGGGCCTAACGATATTTTTCCGGAAGAATTTGGGCCGTTTCTTTTCGCCAATATGGAACTGCGTAAGCTGTTTTATCAGCTGCATCCAGAACTTTTTGACGCGGACTACTGGCAGGGCTTGCAGCAAGCGATTATTGATGGCCGGGTGATCGATGTGTATCCCTACCGCAACAAGCAGCGCTTTGCAGGCAGCGCTGGGCAGTTAGTATATTAAGTGCTGCAAAAGCCAAGCGAGGGGGATACATGGCAAACACGCCGCATCTTGTGGTGTTTACCGGCTCGGGCATTAGTGCCGAAAGCGGGATTAAAACCTTTCGCGCCAGCGACGGGTTATGGGAAAACCATCCGGTCGAAGATGTCGCCACGCCTAGTGCCTGGCGGCGCGACCCTGAGCGGGTGTTGGATTTCTATAACCTACGCCGCGAGCAAGTCCGCAAAGCGAAACCCAATGCCGCTCACAAGGCATTGGCCAGCCTGGAAAAAGAAGGCTTCAAGGTAAGTATCATTACGCAAAATATCGACGATCTACACGAACGTGCCGGTTCCCGGCATGTGTTGCACTTGCACGGCGAGATTCTAAAAGCGCGCTCCAGCGTCGATGTGCGGATGCAATATCCCTTGCCGAAAGGTGGTATCGAAATCGGCGATTTGTGCGATAAAGGCAGCCAGTTGCGCCCGGACGTGGTGTGGTTTGGTGAGTCGGTACCGCTATTTCCTGATGCCTGCGATCTCGTCGCCGAGGCGGATTTCTTGCTCGTGGTGGGCACATCGCTCGCCGTGATGCCCGCTGCCTCACTCTTGAGGCATGTGGATGACGATACGCCTTGTGCGGTAGTCGACCCCAACGCCGATGAGCTAAGCCCTGCTGGCGTGCTGGCAATCAATGCCTCGGCGGGAGAGGGTGTGCCCGCCTTGGTGAATCAGTGGAAGAAACAGGGCAACTTGCTACTGCCCTAGGTTTTTAGCGTGCTAAAAACCATGCCTTCATTACGTCGGTAATTTGGGTCATTTCACTTTCAGAGGTGATGTAGGCGGGCATGGTATACAGCCAGCGGCCGATGGGCCTTAGCCACACGCCCCGCTCGCGGGCAAAGCTGCCCACGCCTTTCAGCGCCTCGGCGGAGTGCGCTTCAATCACGGCGGTGGCACCCAGTACGCGCACATCAGCCACGGCGGGGTGGGCATTAAGGGCACCATCGTCGAGCAGCTCGCGGCTAAGAATTCGGCTGAGCGCGGCGATTTTGCCCAGATAATCCTCTTCCTCAAACACACGCAAACTTTCCAGTGCCACGCGACAGGCCAGCGGATTACCCATAAACGTAGGGCCATGCATAAAAGCATGGTGTTCGCTATCGCCGATAAAGGCGTCGTGGACGCGATCCGTGGCCAGGGTGGCGGCGTGGCCCAAATAACCGCCGGTCAAACCTTTAGAGAGCACCATGATATCCGGCGTGACGTCCGCATGGTCGGCGGCAAACAGTTTTCCCGTGCGGCCAAAGCCGGTGGCCACTTCGTCAAAAATCAGCAGCACACCAAACTCATCACACAACGCCCGCGCGCCGCGCAGATAGTCCGGCGAGGTCATATTGAGCCCGCCCGCCGCTTGTAGCAGCGGCTCCATGAGTAGCGCTGCGATCTCGCCATGATGGTGCTCAAGTACGTCACGCAGAGCACTGAGATCGTGGTCTACCTGTGGCGGCGTGGCGTCAAACGGGGCCGTGGGCGCCGGGGCGAAATGGTGCTGGGGCAGCAGGCTGGCGAACAGGCCATGCATGCCTTCTTCCGGGTCGCAGACTGCCATGCAGCCGGTGGTATCACCGTGGTAGGCCTTCATCAGCGAAAGCATTTTTTGCTTGCCGGGGTGGCCGGTGAGCACTTGATATTGCAGGGCCATTTTCATGGCCACTTCCATGCCCACCGAACCGCTGTCGGAGTAGAACACATGATTCAGCCCGTCCGGAGTGATTCGCACCAGCTCATGGGCTAATTGATCGGCGGGGTTGTGGGTTAGGCCGCCGAGCATCACATGGCAAAGCTCACCTGCCTGCTCACGAATAGCCGCGACTAGCCGCGGGTGGCTGTAGCCGTGAATTATGCACCACCAGGAGCAGGTGGCATCCAGCAAACGCTCGCCGCTCTCAAGCACAAAATGAACGCCGTCACCGCCCACCACTTTGGGTGCGGGCGTTTGGGTTTTTAAGTTCGCATAGGGGTGCCAAACCGGCGTGTTCATAACGGCTCCAGAGAAAGATAGGGGTGGGCAGCAGCAGCGTTGGGGGCATCAAGGTGGGGGATTACGCCCAAACAGGGGGCTGCGAGTTTGGCGTTTAGATGCGCAATGTTGGCCTCAAAGCGGGCTGTGTCAGCGGCAAAGGCGGGATCTACCACGCTACCCACCCAGCCCGCCAGCGTCAGGCCGTCGGCGATAATAGCTTCCGCAGTGAGTTGTGCATGATTAAGACAGCCCAGTTTAAGCCCGACGACCAGAATGACTGGCAGGCGCAGGGCGCGGGGAATGTCGCAAAAATCCTCACGTTC
Organism: Vreelandella salicampi; assembly: GCF_013415105.1. Classification (GTDB taxonomy): domain Bacteria; phylum Pseudomonadota; class Gammaproteobacteria; order Pseudomonadales; family Halomonadaceae; genus Vreelandella; species Vreelandella salicampi. The sequence goes on along the minus strand of NZ_JACCDF010000005.1, from coordinate 6,313 downwards.
GTTGAGCGGTACGCGCCAACCGCCTGCCCCTTCAATCAGCGTTAGATCACGCGGTGTGTGGTTAAGTGTTTCGCGTAAAATATCCGTGATAACGCCGATATCCAGCGGCCGGCCTGCCTCTATCGCGGCTAAATGGGGCGCAATAGCGGGCTCAAAGGTGATTGAGTTAACCGTGGTGTAGGCGACCGGCGGAACGCTTTGCGCTTGCAGGGCCAGGGCATCGCTATTGCGCAGCCCCTCAAACGTCGCCTGGCTACCCGAGGCGATGGGCTTTAAGCCCAGCGTGCTGAGCTGCTGGCGTTTGGCGGCGTACAGCAACGCACTGGTGGCCAGGGTTTTGCCTGCATCGGTATCGGTGCCGGTGACGAAATAGACGCTCATGCCGATTTTTCCAGCTGCAGGGTAAAGCAGTGGTAGCTGACGGGCAGGCCTTGTGCTTCGCGAAGGGTTTCAAATCGCTCGCGGGCGTTTGCCACCTCTGCGCGGGTAATCCGGGCGTTGGGTCTTGCCACTTGGGCGCCTACTCCCTTGATGGAGGCCATCACGGCTTTTAGGTCGGGGTAGTAAAACGTGCGCCACTGGGCAGACTGACGCAGCAATCTTAGCCCGCTATTGATTACGGCGCGCTTCAGCTCGGCGGCGCTAGGTGTGGTGAGCAGTGCCTCCGGGCGCTGCCAGGCATCGGCGACTTCGCTAAGCGTGCCGGGCAGCAGCGTGGTGATATACGCTTGACCGGTATCGCTAAGCACGCGCTGTATTTCACCCATCACCGCGTCAATGTCGGGGCACCATTGGATCGCCAGGTTGGAAAACACCAGATCAAAACGTTGCCCACTAAACGGCAGTGCGGCGGCATCGCCTTGCTGCCAGTGGATAGTGTCGCCATAGCGCTGGCGCGCCTCCTCCAGCATCCCGGGGGCTAGGTCCAGGCCGGTAAGTCGAGCGCTGGGGTAGCGTTTCGCCAGCCGCTGAGTCCAATAGCCGGTGCCGCAGCCCAAGTCCAAAATGTTCAGCCCCGCAGTGTCAGGTAAGTGGTTCCAGAGTGTTGCGCCGATATGTCGCTGGGCGCTAGCCAAGGCATCGTATTGCGGGGCTGCCCGGGAAAAAGCGCGGGCAACGTTTGCCTGCCAGCTAGACGTCACTGGGCAGCGCAGCGCTGGGGTCGCTGTGGTGGTGCTCACACTAGCTCCTTAGCGGCGAACGCTGATGCTTGCTCAGCCAAGACGGTGGCCAGCCGTGCCGGCTGAGAGAGCATGGGGCAATGGCCGCTGTGGGTAAGCGGCACCGCCTGAGCATGCTGGCTGGCGCCAATCAGGGGGTCGTGCTCTCCGATCAGGCGAATCACTGGGCAGGGCGCCTGTTGCAAACGCTGGGTATTATCCACATTGGCAAGCCAGTCAAGGCCTTGGGATAGCGTAGTGTGATCGGCGCTGGCGTGGTCGCCGAGGAGCGCGCGCAATTGCCGGTGGGCGTGGCGTGGGTTGGGCTCACCCTGGGCCTGCCAGCGTAAAAAGTGCTGCCAGGTGATATCTGGCTCCCGGGTAAAGGCCCGGCGGAAGCTGGCAAGTTCGCGCTCGCTAACGCCGTCATCGCTACAAAACCGCTCGCCTGCGCCAATCAGCAAAAGACCGCGCGGCGCTGGGAGCTGATCGAGTAGCGCGGAGGCCAATAGCCCGCCCAGCGACCAGCCTACCCATACGGCATCTTCGGGAAGTTGATCGGCCATGGCGCTGGCAAGCTGTTCGAGTGTAGCGTTTTCGGGCAATGCCGGTGTATTGCCATAGCCCGGCCAGTCAACTGACTGCGCTTCTATATGCTCGGGCCAAAAGTCATCGAGCGGTTGCCAGATGCGCCTATCCACGCCCCAACCTGAAAGCAGTATTAAGCGGTGGCGTGGCATGCGGCCTCCTCGCGCTGACAACTGTTCAGCCCTTCCAGCAAGCGGTTGATGTCGCTGTGGCTATGTTTGGCGCTAAGCGTAATGCGCAGGCGTGCCTCACCGTTGGGCACCGTGGGCGGGCGAATGGCGCCGACGTAAATACCTTGCTGGGCGAGCCTGGCAGCCCAGGTCATGACGCGGGTCTCGCTGCCGAGTAGCAGCGGCTGAATGGGGGTAGCCGAATCGCTAAGCGGTAGTCCCAAGGGCAGCGCCGCACGGCGAAAGTAGGCGATGTTGGCGTTTAGCTGGGCGCGGTGTTCCGGCTCTCCCTGAACGATCTCTAGCGCTTTAAGGGTGGCGGCGGCAATCGCCGGGGGCTGGGCGGTGGTGTACACATAGCTGCGTGAAAACTGAATCAGATGATCGATTAACTCGGCATCCCCGGCCACAAAGGCGCCCGCCGTGCCCAGCGCTTTGCCCAGGGTTCCCACCAGAATCGGCACGTCCTGGCTAGTGACGCCGCCAGCACAGCCACTGCTGTTCTCGCCCAGCACGCCGACGCCATGGGCATCGTCAATCATCAGCCAGGCGTTGTGCCGCTGGCTGACGTGAGCAAGCGTGGCGATCTCGGCGACATCGCCATCCATGCTAAACACCCCGTCGCTGACCACTAGCTTGTGCTGGCGCTCACTGCGCTCCAGCAGGCGGGCGAGATCATTGCTGTCACGGTGATGATAGCGCCGTGAGCGAGCACCGCTTAGCGTCGCGCCATCGATTAACGATGCGTGGTTTAGGCGGTCTTGAAAGATAGCCGTATGGCGGTCAGCCAGCGATTGCAGCACGCCGAGATTGGCCATATAGCCGGTGGAAAACAACAGCGCACGTTCGCGCCCCGTCCACTGTGCCAGGGCGTCTTCCAGTGCGTCATGAACTTCCAGGTGGCCGCTGACTAAATGCGAAGCGCCTGCACCCGCACCGTAACGGCGCGCGCCTTCTGCTTGGGCTTCGCAGACGCGAGGGTCTTGGGCAAAACCCAGGTAGTCGTTGCCGGCAAAGTCGAGAGCGGAACTGCAAGAGCCGCTTGCTACTACCTGCCGAGTTCGCCAACGATGTGCCTGTTGGCGATCAGTACGGGCATCGGTTAAGCGTTGTTGCCACGCTTCAGACACTGGCATCCACCGCTAGCTCGGCGACGCGCTCGGCGTTTACCTGCTGCTGGGCCTGTTGGGCGAGGCGAGCCGCTTCAGCATCATCGCTTTCGCAGGTCTCGATCTTTTCAGGGTGTAGGCCCAGCTTGGCAAACAGGGCACGGTCGCGATCGGCCTGGGGGTTGCCGGTTGTTAGCAGTTTATCGCCATAGAAAATCGAGTTGGCCCCGGCCAAAAACGCTAACGCCTGGGTCGATTCATTCATTTGCTCACGACCCGCGGAAAGCCGCACGTGGCTTTGAGGCATCATAATGCGGGCCACCGCAATGGCGCGGATAAACTCGATAGGATCCAGATCCTCAACGTTCTCCAACGGCGTGCCGGGCACCTTGACCAGCATATTGATCGGGACGGATTCGGGATGCGGCGAGAGCTTGGCCAACTGCTGCAAGAGCGCGCTGCGATCCTTGGGGTCTTCTCCCATACCCAGAATACCGCCGGAGCACACCTTCATGCCCGCTTCGCGAACGGTGGCCAAGGTATCCAGTCGGTCGCTGAAGGTGCGGGTGGTGATGATTTCACCGTAGTAATCGGGCGAGGTATCCAGGTTATGGTTGTAGTAATCGAGCCCTGCGGACGCCAGGCGGCTGGCCTGGTCGCCATCAACCATGCCCAGGGTCATACAGGTTTCAAGCCCTAAGGCTTTGACCTGGCGAACCATCTCTTCCACCAACACCAGGTCTTTATCCCGGGGGCTGCGCCACGCCGCGCCCATACAAAAACGGCTCGCGCCCGCCTCTTTTGCCGCCTTGGCTTGCTCGACGACTTTTTCAATTTCCAGCAGCTTCTCTTTTTCTAGTTGGGTATTGTAGTGGCCGGATTGGGGGCAGTATTTGCAGTCTTCCGGGCAGGCGCCGGTTTTAATCGACAGTAAAGTAGAAACCTGCACTGCGTTAGCGTCGAAGTGGGCGCGGTGAACCTGCTGGGCTTGGAAGAGTAAATCGTTGAACGGCAGCGCAAAAAGCGCGTTAATTTCGTCAAGCGTCCAGTCGTGGCGTTGGGTGGCGGTGGTCATGGGTAAACCTTAATGATTTTGAAAGTTGACGAGACTTTATCGACGTTGCCTTTTTGTTGTCAACTTGGTTTTTCCATACAGTTTACGTTAGTGAGGTTAGGCTGAGTGCATCGGCGCTTTTATCCTTGTCAGCGTCACCAATGTGATTGACCTTGAAGGCAAAATACGTATAATACCCAGCCATTGCCGGTGTGGCGGAATTGGTAGACGCAGCGGATTCAAAATCCGCCGCTGTAAAAGGCGTGCCAGTTCGAGTCTGGCCACCGGCACCACTTTAGATTTCAGGGGCTTAGGCCCCTATTTTTTTGTCTAAACGTTGGCTCTTGGCGGCCTCATTTAGTGGGTGGTCGCAGTTTGGTCGCAGATAGCCGCGCCAAACGCTCCATTAAGGCTCGGCAATTTGCTGCCGACCGCGTCCAATCCTCCGTCAAAAATGTGGCTGTAACGGCTGGTGACCAGCAGGCTCGAATGCCCCAACAGGTCGCGCACCGTCGTCATGTTTTCACCCGCCTGAGCCAGCAAACTTGCGTAGCTGTGGCGCAGGTCGTGAAAGCGGAGATCCTCGCGCCCAATCGCCTTGCGGGCTGCACCCCACGTCCAACGCAATGTGTACTTATCGCTGGCAAACGGCAGATCTCGCAGCCATGGTTGCGCATCTTCCGGCACCGGCACTACTCGCGTTTTGCCGTTCTTGGTTTGATCTGGTCGCAGCAGAATGCGACCGCCTTGCACGTTAGACGGATCCAGCGAAAGCAGTTCGCCTTGGCGTAGGCCTGTCAAAGCCGCTAAAGCGATCAGCTTTTTATCGTCGCCGCGTTTATCGGGTATGGCCTGCAGTAGCCGCTGCAAGTCACCCACAGCCAGATAAACGTGGCGCTCGTTTTTCGGGTTGGGTTTTTTCAGCTTGTCGCCAAGCGGACGGTCTAGCCACTCCCATTCCCGATACGCCAAATTGAGCACGCGCTTCACAATCTGAATGTGATTATTGATCGTGCTCTGGCTCCTGCCCTTCAATTTGAGATCGCGCGCCATCCTGCGCGCTTTGTCGACCGTCTCCATCCCTAGCAACACATCCTCGCCCATGTACATGATCACTGGCCGGATCGCCTTGATCTGACTGCTCACGTCATACTCATCTATCCAGCGTTCAACGGCCTCAAGAAACGTGCGCCGTGGCTGACGACCCATTGCCTCACCGTTAAACCGGGCATCGTTCAATGCAGCCCGGCGGGCTGTGGCGTACTCTTTCGCTTGCCGCTCGCCCTCGCGTGTGCCTTCAAACGAGCGTTGATGTCGTTGACCGTTGTGCGTTTCCGTAACGATCCAGCGCTCGCGTTTTTCCCTGAATCTGACTGTGATTCCCATTTTGGCTCCTCAATGTGAGGGCCGCGCTTGCAGCGCGAAGCATAGCCCTCAACCGCCTCTTTCTCAAACCGTACTGCGGTACCGATCTGGAGGAATCCGATGCTGTGCTTGTTGCTATATACCCAGCTCAGGCTCATACCTAGCCTTTCTGCGACTTGTTCAGGCCGCATTAGCGCTCCAGCCATCATCTGCCCCTTGATTCGTTGTCTTGATGGCCAAATTTTCGCAACATGCTGTAAGACCTACACCGTCGCTGCTTAATCTGCTTTAAGGATTAGGTTTTGATCTTGACTAAGGTTGGGTGATTGTGGTAGCAGAGTTGACAGGAGAGGGTATGAGCGCTGAAGCTCACTGCACATTGGCCTGACTATTAGGTAGGAGTAAGGTGAAGTGGTGACTGTAGATTCTTGGCAGATAATTTATGATCAAGCAGGTGATCTTGTTGATGCTATGTTACATGAGCAACCGAAAAGTGAATTTGACGCGATTGATTTTAACGATGCAATAAATAGTAAAATAGAGGAAATTATTTGGCGGGGAATCGAACCCGAAGAAGATTGGTCTGTAACTATACGGCCAGTTAAGATAGGAAGTAAGCTTGATGATAAAATCGAAGAGCACTTCCAAATTGCCTTGCGTCAGGGGGTATTCGTTCGTCTGCTTTACGAAGGTGATATGCGAAGAATAATAAAACATTACACTGAAAGTTCACAGTCGGGCGAATTGTTCCTGAATTCATAGAATAACTGCAGCACTTTGGATCATACGGTAGAGGCAGGAGGGCCAGCAGCGGTACCCTCTCCGCCTTACCGACCAAAGTGAAGCAGAGTATGGGATACCGACAAC
>NZ_JACCDF010000004.1 GCF_013415105.1 Vreelandella salicampi | reverse complement strand
CAGTAGTGAAACCGCTCAGCGCCGATGGTAGTGTGGGGTCTCCCCATGCGAGAGTAGGTCATCGTCAGGCACTTATCCGAAAAATCCCCCCGGGCTTATGCCCGGGGGGATTTTTTTTGCGTGATGGGACACTGGTGTATCGTGCGTGGTAAAGGGTGAGTCGTGAGTGGTGAAACACGTGGGTAGCCGCTACGCTAAAAAGGCGATGCTAAAATAGTTAACCTGGGAGGGGAAATGAGCATACAACTGCTAAGAAGATTAATGATGGCAGCTTTGGTTGCCATGTTAGTGAGTGGCTTAGCCGCCTGCGGAAACGATGACGATCAAGGCCCAGCTGAGGAGGCGGGTGAGAGCGTTGATGAAAGCATGGAAAGCGCAGGGGAAAGTATGGAAGAGATGGGAGAGAATATCGAAGAGTCAGCGGAAGAGTAACCGTTGTGCACTGATGATGAAGTCAAGACAACCGCTATATAGCATAGCGGCTATTTTGACATTGGCTCCTGCCGGGGCATTCAACCTCTATTGCCGCCTCCTGCGGTTTCTGCAGACTCGAACGCTTCATTAAAACTTAACACGCTGGCAAGCGGCATAATAAAAAGACGGTCGCACCATAGAGTGAGCCCTAAGAGACGTGTCGGGAAAACTTGGGGCGCGCTATTTTAGCGCTTATGCTAGACAAGTGTGTGACTTCCTATAAAGACAATAATGAGGTGTAAGCGTGCGTTTACAGCGTGAAAAGAGTCTACTGCTGATGGTCGACTTTCAAGCCGGATTGCTGCCAGTGATTGATGGCGGTACGCAGGCCATAAAAGAAGCGAGCTGGCTCGGTGGTGTTGCACAGTTACTGGAGGTGCCGGTTTGGCTTACCGAGCAGAACCCGGAAAAACTGGGTGGCACGGCGCCGCAGCTACTGGAGCAGCTTAGGGAGCCTCGTGTGTGGCAGAAGGTGCACTTCAGCGTGATGGAAGAGCCCGAATTTCGCGATGCATTAGCGGCCACCGGCAAAACGCAGATTGTGCTATGCGGAACCGAAGCGCATATTTGTGTCATGCAAACAGGGCTTGGTTTGCTCGAAGCAGGTTATGAGCTCTACTGGCTCACCGAAGCGGCGGCGAGTCGACGGCAGCGCGAAGCACAGCTAGCGCGTGAACGTGCCTGTGCCAACGGAGCGGTGGCGGTTTCGGCGGATATGGTCGCGTATGAATGGCTGCACCGCTGCGATACCGAGACGTTCAAACAGACGCACCGGCAATTTCTGAAGCCTCGCTCGGCGCGCCCGGTCGCGTTTAATTAGAACTTACACGGGGCGGTCGGTTTCCCGGCGGACGAAGACAAGGGCGTCGCCTTCGGATGAGGCAGGGTCGAAACGGTATCCCGCCACATCAAAAGCTTTCAGCCCTTCCGGGTCGTTGAGCTTTTGACGGACGATCCAGGCACTCATGAGGCCACGGGCTTTTTTGGCATAGAAACTGATGATCTTCACTTTGCCATTCTTCTCATCTTTGAACACCGGTGTGATCACACGGGCATCGAGTTTTTTCGTGTCTACCGCCTTGAAATACTCGTTCGAGGCGAGGTTGACGAGCACTTTAGAACCACTTGCCACGATGGTCTCGTTCAGGGCATCGGTCAGCATGGGTTTCCAATAAGCGTAAAGATCTTTGCCCTCTGGGTTAGGCAGTTTAGTACCCATTTCCAAGCGGTAGGCCTGAATCAGATCCAGCGGGCGCAGCAGCCCGTATAGCCCCGAGAGAATACGTAAGTGCTTCTGAGCGAAGCGGTTCTCCTCTTCGCTGAAGGTATCCGCTTCCAGTCCGGTATACACATCACCCTGAAAAGCCTGCGCCGCCGGTTTGGCCGTTTCAAGCGTGAAAGGTGGCTGCCACTCGGCAAAACGCGCCGCGTTTAGCCCCGCGAGCTTATCGCTAATGCCCATCAGCTCACTCAGTTGCTGCGGCGAGTAACCGCGCAAAATGTCGATGAGCGCTTGGCTTTGAGGCAAAAAATCTGGTTGGGTCACTTGGTCGGTGGTTGCCGGTGTTTCAAAATCCAGCGTTTTGGCGGGAGATATCACGCTTAGCATGGCGTACTCCTGAGTCTGTGTTAGACGCCTGTTGAATCGCACCAATATACCAAACCCCGGCGATTACCGGGGCTATGGGGTTGATAGTCGGGGCTGAGCGAATGTTATGGGCAAGGGTTAGGCATGCGCCGGTGGATGGCGTCGATTGCCTCAAGCACGTCGTCGTCGAGTTTTACGCTTTCGCTTGCGAGGTTGGTCTCCAGCTGCTCCATAGTGGTGGCGCCGATGATATTGCTGGTCAAAAAGCTGCGTGAGTTCACAAACGCCAACGCCATCTGGGCCGGGTCAAGGTCGTGCTCGTGGGCCAAATCAACATAAGCTTGGGTGGCGGCTTCCGCTTCGGGGGAGGTGTAACGCTTAAAGCGCTCAAAAAGGGTTAAGCGCCCATTGGGTGGCTTGGCACCGTTGAGGTATTTGCCCGAAAGCACACCAAAACCAAGCGGTGAATACGCGAGCAAGCCGACATCCTCACGCTGTGCGACTTCCGCAAGTCCCACCTCAAAACTGCGATTGAGCAGATTATACGGATTTTGCACTGACGCGACGCGCGGTAGACCCAGGCGATCAGCGAGCTCAAGCGATTTCATCACGCCCCATGGCGTGTCGTTGGAAAGGCCAATGGCACGTACTTTGCCCGCATCCACCAACTCTTTTAGCGCGGAGAGCGTCTCTTCTAGCGGCGTAGCGTCTTCATCCTCGTTATGGACATAGCCGAGCTTGCCGAAGAAGTTGGTGTTGCGATCCGGCCAGTGGAGTTGGTAGAGATCGACGTAATCGGTCTGAAGCCGTTTAAGGCTGTCATCAATGGCTTGGTGAAGATGATCACGGGTCAGTCGGGGGCCGCCACGAACGTGGTCTAAGCCCGGCCCAGAGGCTTTGCTGGCAATAATGACATCGTCGCGGGCGCCGCGCTGCTTGAGCCACGTGCCGATATAGCGCTCGGTCAGCCCCTGGGTTTCCGCCTTAGGCGGTACCGGGTACATTTCGGCAGTGTCGATAAAATTGATACCGAACGCGACGGCGCGATCAAGTTGCTCATGGGCATCGGCCTCGCTGTTTTGCTCGCCAAACGTCATGGTGCCTAAACAGAGCCTGCTGACTTCCATGCCCGTTCTACCAAGGGGTCGCGTCTGCATCGTGCTCTCCTTTTTGAGATCAAATCATCATCGATGAGGGGCATGTTAGCGAGGCCCCAGCAAAGCAGCAAATCCTTGGGGTTGAGTCAACGCCACGGCAGGCGTATGCTTGCCAGCCCATCCAGCCTGCATAGGCTGGATTCTTTAGGGTTAGGCTGCTGATCATCATTTGTGTAGCGGCCTTTCCGAGGTTAACTCATCAGCCAAGGTGGTCTGCCATGCCAGAGGCATCATCTTTGTTTACTCGGCTTGAATACCGCGTTGCTGACCGGTTATTTCATACCCGTTGGCTACTCCCGCGTTCGCCACGCACTCAGCGCCTTACCCTGCGCTTGTTTAAGCGCTGTGCAGAGGCGGGGCACCCCGATGCGCTCTCTGTTTACGGGCACATGCTGTTTCATCGCAGCTCATCACCCCAGGATAAAGCACGAGGCGCCCGCTATGTAGTGGAAGCGGCACATGCGGGTGACTTAAAAGCGCAGTATCAGGTTGCAAAGATTTATGAGCACGGTTGCGCGCAGTACCCGCGCCGAGACGAGTACGCCGTCACGTGGTACGCTCGAGCCGCAGAAGCTGGCCACTACCTTGCTGCCGAACGACTTGCGCGCGCCTACCGCCAGGGTGAATTAGGCTTAGCCTTGGATACTGAACAAGCCGCATTTTGGCAAGACCTAGCCGATCAACGCGCCACACTGCAAGCGCCCGCGACGGCTTAGCTTAGCGTGCATGTGCGCCTTTAACCGACTACGACCAAGCGACGTGTTTTGACCAGACGACGTGTTACCTGGGGAAGCCTGTGCCCGAAACGCTACCGACAGTGCTAGATATTGAAGCGTCCGGGTTCGGGCGTGGCAGCTATCCGATCGAGGTGGGTATCGCCCGTGCGGATGGCAGCTGTTGTGCGTTTTTGATCCAGCCGCTGGAGGAGTGGACGCATTGGGACCCCAAAGCAGAGCTTCTTCACGGCATCTCGCGTGACCGATTACAGCGCGAAGGGTATCCGGTACGCCAAGTGGCGCTCTGGATCAACGATGAGCTTAGCTCGGTGGGTAAGGCGTACAGCGATAGCTGGGGATATGACAATACCTGGCTGTCGCTGCTATTTCATCATGCCGGCATTATCCCTGGGTTTCGGTTGGAAGCGCTACGTATTTTGCTGAATGAGGCCCAGCTTGGCCTTTGGAGCGATACGAAAGAAGCAATTATTGGCGAACAAGGTATCCACCGTCACCGTGCGAGTGAAGATGCGCGCTTATTACAGCTAACTTTCGCCCGCACCCGAGCGCTGACCAATCCGCACGCCTCCTAATATCTGAACGTCTAGCGCTTGTATCTTTATCAGTCGGCATCTGCGGTAACGGCGAGCAAAATCTTGCCGGTATTGGCGTCTTGCTGCATATAAGCATGGGCTTCATCCACGGCTTGGATCGGCCAGCTGCGGTCGATTTGCGACGTAATCTCGCCATTGGCAATACGCGGCCAAACGTGCTGGTAGAGGGCATCCATGATCTCGCCTTTAGCGGCGACCGATTTTGCGCGCAGAGTTGAGCCGATAAAGCGCTGACGCTTCATTAGCATTCGGCCCATGTCCAAGCTGGCGTTACGTCCGCCCATAATGCCGATTAGCACTAGACGCCCGTCGGCGTTGAGCACCTTTTGGTTATCGGTAAGATAGCTCGCCCCAACCGGGTCAAGAATGACATCCGCACCGCCCCAGGCTTTTACCGCCTCGACAAAGCTGCCGTCGTGACGATTCCAGCCTTCGCTGGCCCCGAGTGTGCGGCAGGCGTCGAGTTTTTCCTGGCTGCCGACCGTGACAAAGCAGGGGTGGCCGAAAGCGTGGCAAAGCTTAATGACCGCCGTGCCAACGCCGCTGGCACCGGCGTGAAGGAGCACGCGCTCATCTTGCTTTAAGGCACCTTCCATAAACAGGTTCAGCCAAGCCGTCGCGAACACCTCCGGCAGCACTGCGCCCTCGCGCAAGCTGATCCCTTCCGGCAGCGGCAGCACTTGGCGCGCATCGACCACGACCTCTTCGGCATAGCCGCCACCGGCTAGCAGCGCGCAAACTTCGTCGCCGGGCTTAAGGTGCGTGACGTTATCGCCGACGTGCGTAATAGTGCCGCTGACTTCGAGCCCCGGGATATTAGTCACGCCGGGCGGTGGCGGGTAGTGCCCCGCACGCTGCATGAGATCTGCGCGATTTATCCCTGCCCAAGCAACCCGTAGGCGGACTTCATCGGCATCTGGCCCGCTCGGCGTGGCAGTTTTCTGCCAGTAGGCGTTCTGATCCACAAACTCTACCGCGTACATAGCACTCTCCCGGTTAACGCATTTTTGACAGGGTCACAGCTGGGCTTCGATAGCGTCAAGCAAGTCGCTGACCCCTTCGGCGTCAAGCAGCATCTCGCGGGTGGCCGTGCCCAGAAAACCATGACTCACCGTGTTATCTAAGAAGGTCAGCAGCGGCGAGTAGAAGTCGTTGATGTTTAAAAGGCCCATCGGCTTGTCGTGCAGGCCCAAATAACCCCAGGTCCAGATTTCAAAAAGTTCTTCAAAGGTGCCGATGCCGCCGGGCAGGGCGATAAACCCATCGGCTTGGGATGCCATGGTGGCTTTGCGCTCGTGCATATCGCGCACGCGAATCAGCTCGGTGAGGCCGAAGTGGGCCTGCTCACGCTCGACGAGGTGGTCGGGCATCACGCCGATAGCCTTGCCGCCTGCGTCTAATACCGCGTTAGCCAGCTCGCCCATAAGGCCAATCCGCGCGCCGCCGTACACTAGCGTGTGGCCGCGTTTGGCAAGCTCCGCGCCGAGTTCAATCGCGGCGTGGCGAAATTCCGGGCTGTTGCCGAGGCGCGAGCCGAGGTAAACGCAAAGTCGTGCCATGCAACGTATCCTTTAACGGTGATTCTGTTGCTGCCCCATTACGGCAGACAGCGGTCAATCTGGTGGGTCTCGTCCATCCACTGTCCAATGGCGTTATGTCGACCTAAGTGATGGGCGTATTGGGTATGCAGGCAGCGCACCTGGTTCCAATTGGTGATGCCGCCGACACCCCGCTCGGTAAGCACGTTTTCATAGCCGCGCTGAATCACATCGGTCTTTTGCGCGTCGCTCATATGCTGCCAACGCTCATCGACGTAGTCGCGATGGCTCTGGTGGTATGCGGCGAGAAAGTCGGCGTCTTCCTGCAGGCGCTGTTCTAACTCTTTGATCACGCCAGCGGCCTCAAGGTGAGAAATGGCCACCTTGAGACGTTCGGAGCTGAGCCAGTAGAGCGTCGGAAAGGGCTTGCCATCGACAATCGGCGCCATGCGAAGTACCAGTGGAGTGCCCTCGCCATCAATGGCGGCGACCGCCTCGATACCGCGCGGGGCGCGGCCAAGCTGTTGGGCAATTATCTCCAGCTCACTTGGGGTAGGCGGGTGGTTGGTACGAATGATCATCGGGTGGCGCTAGTCCTGAACAAATTTGGTGGAACGGCCCACGGCGCGAAAGAAACAGCGGTTGAGCTGTTCGGGTGTGGCGACATAGCCCCAGGTGTTTTCGCAATAGTCGGCCGCGCGGGCGATTAACGCTTCGTAGAGACGATTGAACGGCGCATCATAATCGTAGGGGTCGGCGCCGGACAATCGGATGTGCGGATAATCAGCAAAGCGCTCGATAAAGTAGCGCTCCAAGTCCGCTTCCACGGCTTTATGCTGCTCGGTGTCATCCGGGTCAATCCAGAGGTTGTAGCGGATCGCCATAAGGCTCTCTCCGTTGGCCCTGCGTGGGCATGTTTCACTCAGGTGCGTCGTGAAGGTGTGCTTCAAGTGCCTTACGCAGATCACCTTTAATGGGCATCGCGCACTTGGCCTGATGATCGTATTGTACCAAGACCGTGTGGCCGAGGTTAGCGAGTGTACCGTGCTGGCGCGCTTCTTGCGTTACGGTAAAGGAGCTATTACCTAAGCGCGTCAGGTAGGTCCGTAATTCGATATCGTGGCCGTAAAACAGTTCAGCGCGGTAATCAATCTCCATGCGCGCCATGATTAGTCGCCACTCTTTGGGGTTCAAGTCCGGCGTGAAAAGCCTGAAAAGGTCATTGCGTGCGAGCTCAAACCACGCCGGCAAGCGGGTGTTGTTGATATGCCCTAAGGCGTCAGTATCGTAGAACGCAGGCTCAATGGTACGGGTAAACATCGCGGCTCCTGTTTATATAGACTGTTTTTATAAGCGGGTTTTAAAAACTGTTTTTTATCATTGAGTGGGTATTGCTTTCTCAGCATTCACCCAAGCAAACGCTTGGTCAAGTTTTTGCTCAGACCGCGAGGCGCCGATTGGCCCACCACTGCTGCACACGCATCCACCCCACAAGCCATAGCGTGGCAACGGCAAAACCCGCCAGAGTGCCGGCGGCCAAGCCCCACGGCTCATAGGTGAGCGAAACGCACAGGGTATAGCTTAACAGCGCGCCAAGCCCCATCGGGTAGTGCTTGATCACCGTCGCCGCAGGTGCAGCGCCGTAAGACGCATGCAGAATCAGCAAAAAAGGCAGCATGGTCACCGGGAAAGCCGCCAGCGTGCCCGCCCAGGCAGCGGGCACCACGTGCGCAAGCGCCGTGATGATAAAGATCATCAGCGTGGCAAGCCCGGCGCGAAAGGCAAGCGCCGACCACGAAAATACGCCGCTGGCGTTAACGCGGACTTCCGGTACGCGGCGATAAAGCCAGGTGAAAACGATAATGGCCACGAGGGTGATCAGCGTGCCGCTGACGCGGGTAAACTCAAACTGCGAGAGCACCCCGCCGACCACAAACCATGCCGCTAAGCCGCCCGCGCACCCGGTTAAAACGCCTGTGAGGCCGTCCTGTCGGCCGCAAAGCAAATAGCCGCCACCCAATGCCAGCGTGGCGGTAAAGCCCGCCAGTGTATGCACGGCGCTTTGGGTGGCAAACAGCGGGGAAATTTCCAGTCCGATGAAAAATAGCGCTAACGCCGTGCCAAGCGGATAGCCGGCCAACAGCCCCGCCACCCTCGGGCTCACCCTCACCGCGACGGCACCAAGCCCGAGTACCAACCCAATGGAAACCAACAGCTTAGCCAGCTGCCAAATCAGCGGAACCTCTGTCATGATTTATCCTTATCTTGCGATTAAACGAGCCGTAACCCTTGCTGGTCTTGCCAAGCGGCCTCAAGGGCGGTACTTAATGGCGCATGTAGATGCTCAGGCAGGGCCTTTTGGGCCTCTGTGAGGCTTTCAAACGTGCGATTGCGCAGCCAGCAGTACGCCCAGGCGCAGGCCTCCGCCTCACTTTGTGGCGAGGGGTGCGCGGGCATCTGGTTGAGCAGAAAGACGGCTGTGCGCGGCGCCCAGAGCGGAACTTCCTCCGCGGTTGGCGCCTCGCTCCACGCCTTTAACGTGGCGCCGCTGGGTGTGGCGTCCGGCGTGCCGAGCTTAGCCACCCGCGCGGTTTCGGCCAGTAGCAGTGCTAGGCGATCCTCATCGGCTTGGCCGATGGTTAACCACTGGCGCAACAGCGCCGGCAGGCCGTGGCGGACTTGGGTATAGAAATCGAGTTGCGGCATGCTGAAAAGAACTCCCTAAAAAGAACTCCCGCGAACAGAAGGAAACCGCTATGGCGTTTGATTTTGCCACGCCGATTGATCGGCGACACCCCGAAGGCGGCTGGCCGTCGCAAAAATGGCACCGCTACGATGACGATGTACTGCCCCTGTGGGTGGCGGACATGGATTTTCACTCACCGCCAGCGGTGGTGGAGGCGTTACGCCGCCGCGTGGACCACGGCGTTTATGGCTACGGGGAAGTGCCGACCACGTTGAAACAGACACTGTGCGACTGGAGTGCCGCGCACTACGACTGGCGCATTCAACCCGAATGGCAGCAGTGGTTGCCGGGCGTCGTGCCCGCGCTGCACTTAGCGAGCATGGCACTCACCCAGCCAGGCGATGGCGTACTGACGGTCACGCCGATCTACCCGCCGTTTCTCGACGTCGCCGAGCGCACCGGCAGGCTACCACAGCAGGCCTCAATGGTGCTGACAGAGAGCGGCGGCTGGCAGCTAAACCTTGACGCGCTGGAGGCGTCGATCACGCCGAAAACGCGCCTTTTGCTGTGGTGCCAACCGCACAATCCCACTGGGCGGGTATGGCGCGAATCGGAACTAGCCGGGCTTGCCGCGCTGGTGGAGCGTCATGATCTTTACGTGGTCTCCGACGAGCTCCACTGCGATTTGCTGTTGGACGAGGGCGCTTCACACCGCCCGCTGGCGGCGGCATTTCCCGAGTTGTCGGCGCGTACGATAACGCTCTGGGCACCCTCGAAGACGTTTAATCTCGCCGGGCTGACCACCGCCTGCGCGGTGATACCCGACCCGGCGCTGCGCGAGCGCTTTGCGCGTGCGAGCAAAGGGATACTACCGGATGGCAACGTGCTCGGTTTAGTCGCGGCCGAGGCGGCTTACCGCGAAGGCGAACCCTGGCGCCAAGCGCTACTTTCCGTACTGCGTGGGCATCGAGAGCGACTGGTCGATTCGGTTGCCGAATGGCCCGGTGTAACGCTGCACGCGCCGGAATCGACCTACCTCGCTTGGCTGGATATGCGTGAAGCGGGGCTAGGTGAGGCGCCGCATAAAGCGCTGTTAAAAGAGGCGCGGGTGGCACTCTCCGATGGCGCGGCCTTCGGCCACCCTGGCTTTGTGCGGCTTAATTTCGGCACCACCGCCGCACAGCTCGATACGGCGCTGGCGCGCATGGATCAAGTGCTAAAGCGCTAATCGTGCCCGGCAATGGATCGATGCTTTTATGCCAGAATCATCCAAACACAGGCGGCGGTTAACGCGCCCATGGTGACATTGAAGCGACGCCAGGCGCGGTCGGTGCGGATTTTTTGCCCGATAACGCTACCGAACGCTGCCCATAATGCGCAGCAAGGCAGGGCAACGAGTTCGGCAAATCCCACCAGCAGTAGCGCATTGAGCCAGGCGTCGCCGTTGGCGGGAAGAAAGCCAGCGATCAGCGCCAGCCCCATCACCCACGCTTTGGGGTTGGCAAACTGGAACAGCGCGGCCTGCCAGAAAGTGAGCGGGCGCCGGGTGGCGTCATCACGCAGGTCGGGAGGGGGCGCCGTGGCAATTTTCCACGCCAGATAAAGCAGGTAGGCACTGCCTAGCCAGCGCAGCGTCTGCTGCAGGCTCGGGTACTGCTCAAACAGTACACCCAGCCCCATCGCCACACCGGCAAACAACAAAAAGCAGCCGCCGACAATGCCGAACAGGTGCGGCAGCGTACGACGGAAACCAAAATTCGCCCCGGATGCGGTTAGCATCAGGTTGTTAGGGCCCGGCGTTAGCGTCATCGACATCATGTAAAGCGCGGCGGGGCCAAGTATCACCCATTGACTGCTCATTTTTTTGTACCCATACAATTTTTGTGTTTTAGGCTGCAATTGCGGCTCTTTTAAAGCATAATCGCGCTAAATTTAACGTCAAAGGTTTTATTGTCACCATGACAATTTGGGTTCCTAACCTGGAAGCGTATTCAGGCTCGCGGTATCGCGCCATTGCGGCGGCGATTGGCGATGCGATTAACGCAGCGACGCTGCAGCCCGGCGAAAAATTGCCGCCCCAGCGGCATCTGGCGGATGCGTTAGGCGTGACTATTGGCACGGTAACGCGGGGTTATGCGGAAGCCGAACGTCATGGCTGGGTGACGGCGAAGGTGGGCAGCGGTACCTATGTCATGGGACGCCATGAGGCGACGACGTTTCAGATGCCACATGTGGAAACGGAAAACGACGATGCTCACATTGATTTAAGCCTGAGTCTGCCGCCACCGCATCCCTTGCGCCAGCAAGGCTTGGCGTCTGCCCTGGCCGTGGTCGGCCAATCCCAAGAAGCCCTCAATAGAGGCGTGAGCTACCAGCCAGCGCAGGGCAGTACGGCGCAGCGCCAGGTATTCAGCGAATGGTTGGCAACCCTGGGTTTTGATCTCTCGGCCGATGAATTATTGCTGACTCAGGGTGGGCAGCACGGCGTACAACTCAGCCTGCAAGGGTTGTTGCGCCCGGGGGAGCTAGTGGCCGCGGATGCTTTGACTTACCCAGGGCTGATGAGCGCCGCGCGGCAGTCGCACCTCAAACTGGTGGGTATTCCCTTCGATGATGACGGCATGAGTGTTGAGGCGCTCAAAGCTCAGTGCGAGCGTCAGCCGCCGCGTCTGTTGTATCTGACGCCGGATCAAAATAACCCCACAGGCGTGACGCTGAGTCTTGAGCGCCGCGAGGCCATTGTGGCGCTCGCCCGCGAATATGACGTCTGGCTACTGGAAGATGCGGTGCAGTACTTGCCCGCTAGCGAGCGTTTGACACCGCTTTACCACCTGGCACCTGAACGCACGCTGTTTGTATTCAGCACGGCCAAGGTGTTGGCCGGTGGCCTGCGAATCGGCGTGTTGCGAACTCCACAGGCGCTTCTAGAGCGTTTGACTCAGGCACTGCGCGCCCAAAACTGGATGGTGCCTCCGCTACTGGTGGACGTCGCCTGTCACTGGGTAACGCAGGCATCGGCAAGGGAGGTGCTGGCTTGGCAGAATGAGGAGCTAAAAGCGCGTCAGGCGCTGGCCGCTGACGTGTTGACAGGCTTTACCCTTCAGGCACGAAAAGGCGGCAGCAACCTATGGTTGATGCTTCCGGAGGGATTTCGTGCGGTGGCCTTTAGCGAACAGCTGAAATCTCACGGCGTGTTGGTCACCAGTGCGGAACCTTTTTGTGTGGGTAATGCCGTCGCTCCGCAGGCCATACGTTTATGCCTGGGAGCGGCTCGGGATCGAGACACGTTGCGCCGTGCGTTGCTAACCTTGCGCGACTGCCTTCAGGCGGGGCCGATTGTCAGCCCCACGCTGTAAGGAATCGATCAATCCGCAGCGGTTTAGTAAAGCAGCGCAAACAGCTTGCGGCGATAGGCGACGGTCAGCGGATGATCGGCCCCCAGCGCGTCGAAGACCTGTAAAAGCGTCTTGCGCGCAGCGTCGTCGCCGTAAGCACGGTCGCTCTTCATTAGCGCCAGCAAGGCTTCCAGGCCCGTTTCGTAGTCACCGTCGGCGACGTGGCGCAGCGCGCGCTGGAACTGTGCTTCGCTATCGTCGCGCTCACCCAAGGCGGCAATTTCATCGTGGGAAAGTGCCTGCTCGCCAAACGTGATGCTGGCGCGCACGCCACGGGCGGGCGCTGCGTCGCGCTCTTCCGGCGGCAGGTTATCCAGCACACTGTGGGCTTCATCGCTGCGTCCTTCGGCCACCAAGGCGTTGGCCAGGCTGACTTGATAGGCGTAATGCTCCGGGTACTGGCTGGTCAAGGTCTGATAAATTTCCCGCGCCGTGGCGGCGTCGCCGGCCTTCAGAGACTCTTCAGCCTGCTCTTCGGGGGAGGGTGGCGCATCGGCGGGGGCTTGGAAATAACGGCCGAGCCACTCGCGAATCTCTTTCTCCGGCAGCGCTCCTTGGAAGCTATCCACCAAGCCGCCTTGGCTAACGAGCTTCACATCGGGTACCGAGCGTACGCCGAGTTGCCCGGAGATTTCCGGGTTGGCTTCCACGTCGAGCTTGGCGAGGAGAAAGGCACCGGCGTACTCGACGGCGAGCTTTTCCAGCACCGGCATCAGGTTTTTGCATGGCTCGCACCACGGCGCCCAGCAGTCCAACAGCACTGGGACTTGCATTGAGGCCTCCAGCACCTGCTGAATATTACTAGCGTCGAGGTCAATAATGACGTCTTCGCGGCGCACGTCGCCGCCCGTCGGCGCGCTCTCGGGGGAGGCTTGCGCGCTGGCAGCGTCGTCTGACTCAATCGGGGCGGTTAACGCCTCACCGGTACGCGGATCAATAATTGACATGAGATCACTCTGGAAACAGGAAATTTAGCTAGGATATGCAGGCGCCGGCGCCGGGATTCAAGGCGCCGCGGCAAAAAACACCGCTAGGAGAAGGGAAATGCAAACACGTCACGTCGCGGTGCGCCCATGCCCGCCTCACCGCCGCCATGAAGCGCTACAGCGGCTAGCGGCGGCGCATGATGCGTCAAGGTGGCAGGCGCTGGCGGAAGCGGTGGACATTCAGCTGGCGCAGCAGGCGCCGGATTGGGCCGGGCTTTTTATCGCCGAATGCGTTAGCGATGGCCAAAACGACATGCTCTGTGGCGCGACCTGGGTGCAACCGCTGCCGGGCAATATGGCGCAGCTGTGGCAGCCCGCTGAAGAGGACGCTACCGCCCAGGCGCTTTTGCGCGTGGCGCAGCAGTGGGTAGCCGAGCGCGCCTTGACGCTTTGCCATACGGTGATTAGCCCAGAGCAGCGCACGCGCGTGGTACTGCTTGAGGGTGCTGGCATGCAGCTGATTGCACCACTGCGCTACCTGGTCGCACCGGCCAAAACACGGCTTTCCGAAAAGCCGTCACCGGCTATCACCTTGGTGCCGTGGGCCACGCTGGCACATGAGGAGCAACACGCACTAATCAGCGCCGTGCAAGTCGATTCCATGGATTGTGTCGCCCTGCGCGAGGCACTCGGTACCGAGGCGTTAATTGCCGGTTTTTATCAGCAGGATGCGTACGCGGCGGCGAATTGGTATGTCGTGCATGCGGCGTGGCGTGACAAAACGCCGGAAACCGCTGGTGTTCTGTTGCTGGCGCCGCGGCCAGCGGCCGATGCCTGGGAGCTGATGCTGATGGCGTTGTTGCCGTCCTGGCGTGGCTACCGGCTAGGCGAGCAACTGCTGAATGCGGCGTTTGGCCAAGCGCAAGCGGCCGGTGTCGAACGCGTACTGTTGTCGGTTGACGCGACGAACCTCCCCGCTTGTCGCCTTTACCAGCGAGCGGGGTTTATCGACTACCACCGCGAAGACGTTTACGCCTGGGTCAATGGCGCCAAGGCTACGCGGTAAATTTGTATTCCTGAGCGCTAGCCAGCGCGCTTCTTACGTCGCGCCTCGATGACGTAGCGGTAAACACGCAGGACTGCGGTGGCAAACTTCTCGATGCGATGCTCGGCAGCGCAGCCTGAGGCTTGTCCGCTCATCCGTGCTTTAAGCGCGTCATCGCTGAGAATGTCGTCGATACGCTGGCTCCAGGCTTGCGGGTCGGGTCCGGTTTTGTAGCCGTTGACGCCGTGGGCAACGATATCCTCAATGCCGCTGGAGCGAATCACCACCACCGGTAGCCCCGCCGCCATGGCTTCGAGTACCACCATACCCTGGGTTTCCGAACGTGAGGCGAACACGAACAGCTCGGCCAAGTGGCAATAGTGTGCCACCTCGCCGGGTGGGACGGCACCGACCAGCGTGACGTGCTCGCGAAGCCCTAGCGCCTCGATGCGCGCCTGTAGCCGGTCGCGATCATGACCTTCGCCTAGCAGGAGTAAATGAAAGTTGTGCGGGCTGCTATCGCGTAAAAGCACCAACCCATCGAGCATAAAGTCGATGTTCTTCTCTTTACTTAGGCGTGAAATCGATACCAGGACGCGCTTTCCCTGAAGCCGGTAGCGCTGGCGCAGAGTGGCTAGCCTGGCGCTGTCAGTGTCGGCAAACCTTGCGTACTCGATACCCGTCGGCTGGACAAAAATCGGTTGTTTCACCCCGATGATGCGCAGGTACTCCTCGGCGGAGCTGGTGGGCACAATCACTGCATCGCAGCCGTTGGCAAAGCGCTTGACCAGCGCGTGGGAAATCAAATTGCGAAACAGCGGCCCTGGTAGCGGCACATAATGGGCGTAATGTTCCAAGCGGGTGTGGTAGGTGTACACCACCGGCACCCGCAATAGTCGGCCCAAAAGCTGCCCGGCGCGGCCGAGCCAGAACGGGTGGTGAACGTGAATCACCTGCGGGGCAAAGGCGCGCACGCGTTTGAGCATGCGCCAAGAGAAAATATTCGCCAGACGAAACTCTTTGTGGCTGCCCAGCGGCAAAAGCGGGGCCAGCCGCAGCACATCGTTTTCTTTACTGGCTGTCTGTTGCGGATAGCGCGGAGCAACAACCAGCACGGTGTTATTAAGCTCGGTCAGGCCGCGTTTTAAGCGCTCGATGGAGATCGGTACGCCGCCAATAAAGGGTAGGTAGTTATTGGTGAACATGGCCACGTTTAACGGTGTGTCGCTACCGGCGTCCGGGTCGATATCGAAATCGGGGTAGTAATCCTTGTCAGTGAAAATGCGCTTGTATAGCCAAAGTGCGATGGCAACGAATGTCGATACAATCAGAATGAAGTTTAAGTAGCCGACATAAAACAGCGAGTAGATGAAAAACCATAAACTCTCCAGCGTGCGCCAGATGGCGTGCTGACCGATATCCAGGCGCTGCTCGCTGACCTGAACCTCATCGCCCTCAACGCTAACCGAGACAAAGTGGTGATAGCTCTCTTCGTCATTGAGCACGAGCCCACCGGCGCCACCGGTGACGATGTAGTCGCTGCCGCCATGGCGCTGGCGATCAAAGAGCGGTACCTGAGAAGAGAATACCGTATCCACGCCAGCCTGTTCGATCAGGCGGGTGAACGCTTGGCGTGCAGTTTCGTCGATTAGGTAGTCGTCGTCATCTTCCAGGCCGAAAAGTCCGGAACGATCCACCGGGTAGAACGGATGGGCGCTGAACAGAAACTGATTCGGTTCGCCTGCGGCGAGCACTTCTTTTAACCAGCGCGTTTGCCAGCTGAAGCTGGTGGTGCCGGTGCTATCAATAAAGGTGAAACGGTTTTTTCCAGCGGCAAAGCTAAAGTGGTAAGGGCCAAAATAGTCATAAAAGCGAAAGCCGCCAAGGCGACTCTCTTCGTGTGGGCCAAAGGTTAATAGGTAAGGCATTTCCAGGTAATTTAGCGTGCCGAACAGCGCGCGGTATTTATCCTCGCCGCCGCTGGCGACGGCATTGCCCGCCGAGATGACGAAGTCATATCCTTCCTGGTTGAGGCGCGGAATAATCTTGCGCTCAAAAATGCCGACCGAATTATTGATATTGCCTAACACCGCGAAGCGGTACTGCTCACGCTCGGCCAGGAGCGACTCGATGGCGCTGACTTGAGTGGCATGATCACCGGGAAAGTCTTGCTCGAAAAAATTCAGGTAGGCCTTGTAGCCCAGCAAGGCGGCAATCAGGGCAAGGTTGAGATAGAAAAACCACGAGATCAATCGCTGGCGGGGCACCCGGTGTGTCTCCTCAAAGAGTGGCGGTTAGCATGCAAGGCATTTTCAGGAAGATAAACTGCCACAAAAACCACGTGCCCGTCGATAACACGATTCGCTGGGGCCTAGCGGCTCGCCTGTATGCAACCGGCGATGACCAGCAGAGCGGCAAGTGGCAACCGCCAATCAAGCGGGCTAATGCCGGCGATTACTAACAGTGCGGCCGCGAGCAGCGGTACGCCGTAGGCGAGGCTTCCCACGACACTGGCCTGCCCTTGGCGCAGCGCTTTATCCCACGCCACCATGGCAATACCAAAAGGGCCCAGCCCCAGCGCGATACCTGCCGCTAGCGCGGTCTGATCCGGCAGCGTGATACTCCCTTCAAGCCACAGGGTGGCAGCGCCACTCATGAAGGCGGCCGTCAGCAGAAGGCGAGGCAGCTGCGGGGTGAGTGCAATGGGCGCAGCCTGGCCGAGCCAAGAATAGAGCGCCCAGCACAGCGCGGCCAGCAGCGCAAAACCGTAACCGGGCAGTGAGGCTAGCGGGGCGATGGCGTTTGCCTGTGGCGTCAGCAATAGCGCGGCCCCGCTAAAGGCGATCAGCGCGCCGGTTAGGCTTTTTAGCCGAATGCGGCCCAGGCGCGTCCACTGGCTGAGCAGCACAAACAGCACTGGCCACGTATAAGTGATCAGCGCCGCCTCGGCGGCAGGCGCGATGCGCATGCCGATGAAGTAGCTGCCAACGGCGCCTAAGATCAACAGCGGCACACCCAGCCATACACTCAAGCACCAGCCGAGGTTTAAGTGGGTGGTCGACGTGCGACGGCTTAGCGGTAGGGTCGCTAAGGCGCCGGCAAACAAGGTGAGCGTTGTGAGACTTAATGGCGAAACGCTACGCGCCTGTTCGGCCAGTAGCGGCGCTGAGCTCCACAGTGCAACCGCGATCAGCGCGGCAGGAATGCCGAGATGGCGCGCTGGTATAAAGTGGGCAAGTTGCATCCGTGTTCTCCTTGATTGCGTTAACCTGCCGGCAGCATACTCAGTCTCTACACATCACAAAAACGATTATTTATGATCAAAATCATCAAGGAGTATGATGAATGCGGGCGCCAACGTTTGACCTGACGCTGCTGCGTACACTGGTGGCCATCGCGGATACCGGCAGTGTGACGGCGGCGGCAAAACGGCTTGCTTATACGCAATCCACAGTGAGCATGCAGCTGAAGCGCTTGGAAGCGCAGTTAGGTCTCGTGCTGCACGAGCGGGAAGGGCGGCGCGTGCGTTTTACCGCCGAGGGAGAGCGACTTATTACCCACGCGCGCAAGCTGTTAGCGCTTAATGAAGAAGCGTGGCGCGATATGCAGGCGCGCCAGGTCAGCGGTGAGCTGACACTCGGAATACCCGAAGATTACGCGCTGCTGCTGCCGTCGGTGTTTTCTTACTTCCACCAGCTTTACCCCAGCGTAGGCTTGGAAGTGGTTTGCGGCACTAGCGCGGATTTGGTCGAGCGGGTTAAAAACGCCGAGATGGACGTAGCGCTGGTGACCCGCCAACGTCGTTCGCCGGGCGGGGAGGTGATTCGCCGCGAGCCGCTTTATTGGGCCGTGGGGTTGAGTCATCAGCCGCTTCTCAGTGATCCGCTGCCGTTGGCGCTTTATACGCCGGGGGCGGATGTGTTTCGCGAAGTCGCGGAGCAGGCGCTGCAAAATGCCGGGCGCCAGTGGCGAGTTGCCTACACCAGCCAATCCATGAGTGGCTTGGCGCCGGTGGTCATGGCGGGATTGGCCATTGCGGTGGTCACGCGCAGCATGCTGAAACCCACCCTTAAGCCGTTGGATGAAACCAGCGGCTTGCCCGCGCTGCCTTCGATTGAGCTGGCGTTGCACTGGGCGCCGCACAGGCCCTCAGAGCCCGCCCGGCGCCTGGGCGAGCTGATCCGTGAGCAATTAGCCAATGAGTGGGTGCCGGTTTAGCGAATCAGCGTTTCCAGCGCCTCTATCAGGCTATCCATCTCGTCGTCGGTGCCGATGGTGATGCGCAGGAAGTTCTCAAGCCCCGCTTTATTAAAGTGGCGCACCAGAATGCCGCGCTCGCGTAGCCCGGCGAAAAGCTGCGCGCCGTCGAACGCAGGGTGCTGTGCGAGCACAAAGTTGGCCTTGGAGGGCAGCACGTCAAAGCCTAAGGTTTCGAGGCGGCTTCGGGTGCGCTCGCGGGAGGTGATCACGCGCTCGCGGCAGGCCTCGAAGTGTGCGGGATCCTCAAGCGCGGCGATGCCTACGCAGTTCGCGAGGCTATCCACCGGGTAGGAATTAAACGAGTCTTTCACCCGCTCAAGGCCTTCGATCAGCTCACGCGAGCCCACTGCGTAGCCTAAACGGATGCCCGCGAGGCTGCGTGATTTGGAAAACGTGCCGGTCACGAGTAGGTTGGGGTAGCGCTGAGTCAGGGCGACCGCGCTTTCAGCACCGAAATCCACGTAGGCTTCATCAATCAGCACGACGCGGTCGGTGACTCGCTCAAGTAGCGCTTCTAGTGTGGCAAGCGAGTGCGCGTGGCCGGTCGGGGCGTTGGGGTTGGCGAAAATCACCCCGCTGCGCGAAGACGCCTCGGCTAGCGCGTCAAGGTCGACTTCCCACTGTTCGTTGAGCGGGTGCTGGCGCAACTCAACGCCGTAAAGCTTGGCGTACACCGGATAGAAGCTATAGGTAATCGTCGGCACATCGAGCGGTGCGCCGTGGCAAAAAAACGCCTGAAAGGCGAAAGCCAGCACTTCATCCGAGCCGTTTCCGGCGAATACCTGCTGGGTTTCTACGCCGAAGCTCTCGGCCAGGGCTGCGCGAAGCGCCTGTGAGGTGGGGTCGGGGTAAAGGCGTAGGTGATCAGTGGCGAACTCGCGTAGCACCTTGCCCACGCCCGGCGCAGGCGGGTAGGGGTTTTCGTTAGTGTTTAGCTTGATGACCCGTTCAGCGGGCTGCTCGCCCGGCACATAAGGCGTTAGCGCTTGAACGGCGGGGCTCCAAAATTGGCTCATGAGCGTATCCTGACGCGTGTGAATCGATAGCCCTCATGGTCGCTTGGCGGTGGGGAAAGCGCAAGCACTGCTCGGTGATTGGGGTGGGCGTTGCACTTTGTAGGGGGTATGCTGTCTTAAGCGCAATAAATGCGATGATCAGTACACGCTCAACATCCATGCATGTAAAGGAGAGACGCCATGTATTTGAAGACAATGTCGCTAAAAAGCTTGTTGGCCGGTTCCGCTATGCTGGCTTTATTAGCGGGCTGTGCCGCCGGCCCGATGGATCAAAGCGGAGAAGACGTCGCTGAGAGTACCGAGGCTAACTACCAGGGCACGCTGCCATGCCGCAACTGTGATGGCATCGATCTTGATGTCGTCATGAACGGCGAAGAGATGGACCCAGCCGAAGCGCGCACGTTTACCTTGAATGCAACCTACCGTAACCACCCACAAAATCCACCCGATGAGAATTACGCCGGTAATTGGGAAGTGCTAAGCGGTACGCCGTCTGATCCGGATGCCACGGTCTATGAGCTAACGCCTGATGGTGAAGGCCAGATCTATTACTTCCTGCGTATTGATCCGCAAACGCTTGAGCTGATCGATCCTGAGCGTCGTCGCTTTGAAAACGGCGAAATGCTGCGGTTGGAGCGCCAATCCTAACGCACCGTCCCGAAAGTGGATGACAAGGCGGCTTCGGCCGCCTTTTGCATGTGCGGTCCAAATCTCATTCTTCGACAGGCTCAGAGTGAACGGCTCTAACACTTATCATCCTGGGCGTGTCGAAGAGTGACAGGCTCTGCGTGAGCGGCAACCACCATAAAGAAAGGAGAAAGCGGTGGCTAAAGCCAAAAGCGCTTTTGTATGTACCGAATGCGGCGCCGAGTACCGCAAGTGGCAGGGACAGTGTGGTAGCTGTCAGGAATGGAATACACTGACGGAAGTTCGCTTAGCGCCGGCGCGCCCCGGCGCCGGCAGTGCCTCCGGTTCACCGTCAGGGCGTGCGGGCTATTCCGGCGCACTCTCGCGCGAGGTGGTGGACCTTGCCAGCGTCGATTTGAGCGAAGTGCCACGCATGAGCTCCACCTTCGGCGAGTTCGACCGCGTGCTCGGCGGTGGATTGGTGCCCGGCTCGGCGGTGCTGCTTGGCGGTCATCCAGGCGCGGGCAAGTCCACGCTGTTACTTCAAACTGCCTGCAAACTCGCCCAGCAGCGGCGTATCCTCTACGTAACCGGCGAGGAGTCGCTGTCGCAAGTGGCGATGCGCGCGCATCGCCTACAGCTCCCTACCCAAGGGCTTAAGATGCTGGCCGAAACCAGCATCGAAACGATTCTCGCCGTGGCCGAGCGCGAAAAGCCCGAGATTCTGGTGATCGACTCGATTCAAACCATGCACCTGGAAGACGTTAGCTCTGCCCCCGGCGGCGTGGCGCAGGTGCGCGAGTCCGCCGCTGCGCTGACGCGTTTTGCCAAGCAGAGCAACACGGTGTTGCTGTTAGTGGGCCATGTCACCAAGGACGGCAGTCTAGCCGGACCTAAGGTGCTGGAGCATATGATTGACGCCTCGTTGTTGCTCGAAGGCGGTGCCGATTCGCGCTTTCGCACCCTGCGCGGGCAAAAAAATCGCTTTGGCGCGGTCAACGAGCTGGGCGTGTTCGCCATGCTGGAGCAGGGACTGAAAGAGGTGAAGAACCCCAGCGCGATCTTTCTCTCCCGTAACGAAGAGCAGGCGCCGGGCAGCCTGGTGATGGTGGTGTGGGAAGGCACGCGGCCGATTCTGGTGGAAGTTCAGGCGCTGGTGGATGAATCCGCGCTGGGCAATCCGCGCCGCGTGGCGGTGGGGCTCGACCCCAATCGCCTAGCGATGCTGCTGGCGGTGCTCAACCGCCACGGCGGGCTTTTTACCGGCGATCAGGACGTGTTTTTGAATGTGGTCGGCGGCGTCAAAGTGCTCGAAACCAGCGCCGATCTCGCGGTGCTGCTTGCGGTCGTTTCGAGTCTGCAAAACCGCGCACTGCCTAAAGAACTGGTGGTGTTTGGTGAGGTGGGGCTTTCCGGCGAGATTCGCCCGGTACCCAGCGGCCAGGAGCGCATCGCCGAGGCGGCCAAACACGGCTTTCAGCGCGCTATCGTTCCGCGCGCTAACGCCCCCAAACAAGCGCTGCCGGGGATGGAGGTCATTCCCGTGGATAAGCTCTCGGATGCGTTGGAGGCGCTGTAGGTCACCGCGGACTACGTTAGACTGAGGATAAACCGACCCGCTCAAGGAGAAACACCATGAACAGCATTCGCTTAACGCAATACAGCCACGGGGCCGGCTGCGGCTGCAAGATCGCTCCCGATGTACTCGACGGCATTCTGGCCAAGGCGGGCCGGCCAGCGGGCAGTCATCGGCTGATTGTGGGTAACGAGGGTCGCGAAGACGCCGCCGTTTACGATTTGGGCGACGGGCGCGGGATGATCGCGACCACTGATTTTTTCATGCCTATCGTGGATGATCCGTTTGATTTTGGCCGTATTGCCGCGATCAATGCCATTAGCGACGTGTACGCCATGGGCGGCACCCCGGTCATGGCCTTGAGCATCCTCGGTTGGCCGTTGGATAAACTCGGCGCCGATGTCGCCGGTGATGTGGTCGCTGGCGCCCAAGCGGTGTGCCGCGAACTGGGCGTAGCGCTGGCGGGCGGTCATTCGATTGACGCCCCGGAGCCGATCTTCGGCCTCGCCGTCAACGGGTTAATCGATTTGGAACATCTCAAACTGAATAGCGGCGCCAAGCCGGGGGATATGCTCTTTCTGACCAAGCCGCTGGGCGTGGGCATGCTCACCACCGCGGAAAAACGCGGGTTGGTTCAACCCGGCCATGAAGGTTTGGCGCGGGAAACCATGCTCAAACCCAACGATATTGGCGTGCCGCTTAGCAAGGTGAAAGGCGTGAACGCCATGACCGATGTCACTGGCTTTGGCCTCGCTGGCCACTTAACCGAAATATGCGCCGCCAGCGGCGTGCGGGCGCGGATTGATTTTCGCCGCCTGCCACGGCTTTCCGAAGCGGAAACGTACCGCCGCCAGGGCGCCGTGCCGGGCGGCAGTGAGCGTAATCGCCAAGCGCTGGGCGACAGCCTACCCGCGATGGACGAGGCGCACTGGCAATGGCTTTGCGACCCGCAGACCTCCGGTGGGCTGCTCATCGCCGTTGATCCCGCGTGGGAGGACGACGTCGAACGTATTGGCCGAGCGCATGGGGTAGACCTGGTGCCCTTTGGCACGCTGCATAAGCAGGAAGGCCCGGCGCTGATAGAGGTGATTGGGTGAGTCGAATAGCTCGGCTGAACCTACCCAGCATTGACGCCGATCTGGCGCTGGTTCGCGCGGGCAAACCGCTGATTGATGTGCGCGCACCGGTGGAGTTTGCCCAAGGCGCGCTGCCTGGCGCAGTCAATTTGCCGCTGATGGACGATGACGAGCGTCGCCGGGTAGGCATTGCTTATAAAAAGCACGGCCAAGCCGCAGCGATTGCGCTGGGCGAACAACTGGTAAGCGGTGACGTAAAAGATGCCCGGGTGAAAGCCTGGCTAGATTACGTCGAGAAGCATCCCGATGCCATTATCTACTGCTTTCGCGGCGGGCTGCGCTCGCAGATTGCGCAAACCTGGCTCTTCGATGCGGGGTCTCAGAGGCCGCGTATCGACGGCGGTTGGAAAGCGCTGCGTCAGGCGTTAATGGCGCGCATTGATAGTGCCGCCGAGCAGCCAATGCTGATCCTCGGCGGCTTGACCGGCTGCGCCAAAACGTTGCTGATCCAACGACTTGAGGGAGGTGTCGATCTGGAAGGCTTTGCCCGCCACAAGGGCTCGGCGTTTGGGCGTATGCCCGAGCCGCCGCCGTCGCAGATCGATTTCGAGCATACACTCGCGAAGCGGCTTTTAACGCTTTCCGGGCCGCTGGTGGTGGAGGATGAGTCGCGTCAGATCGGTAACGTCAATGTGCCGCTGACGTTTTGGCGGGCAATGGAAAAGGCACCGCGCATACGTATCGAAATGCCGCTCGACTGGCGCTTAGCGCAGCTTATTCAGGACTACATTATCGATTTAGAGCGCGGCTACGCCGAGCAGTTTGGCCCGGAGGAAGGCTGGCAGCGCATGCAAGCGCAGCTTTCCAACTCGCTGGCGCGGTTGAAAAAACGCTTGGGCGATGCGCGTTTGCAGCGCCTACAACGCCTGCAAGCACTGGCGTTTGCCGCCCATGAGAGGGGTGATCGTCAGGCCCACGAAGCCTGGCTGGCGCCGCTTTTGACCGAGTATTACGACCCGCTGTATCGCTATCACCTCAAGCGCCAGCAGGATGCCGGCGTGGTCGAACTGCACGTGGGTGATTGGGATAGCTGCCGGGAAGCCGCACAGCACTGGCAAGCTGAACACGCCGCGAACCGCCAAGGTCATGCGCGCTCAGGCGTGCCCCAGCCATTGGCTTAACACCCGGTCGAGCAGCGGTGCCAAGCGGTCGAAACGTTTAGGCTCGGCAAATATATCGGCATCGGCCTGGGTGTAGTCGTCGCGGCCCTCGGGCACCTGCTGGGTGTCAATCAGCTGCTTAACGCCAGCCTGGGAGGCCTCCAGGTGGCATAACAGTCCCATTACGCGCCCCCCGTCCCAAGAAAACCCTTGCAGCGGCGCGGCAGCACTACCGCCTAAGGGCAAGGCACCATCGGGTAAGCTGAACACGTAGCGGTGCCACATAAAGGCATCGAACGTGTCGGGCAGCTCGAAGGGGCTTTCGTCCGCCAAGCTAACTGTGTGCCAGCCGGTCTCCGGGTAGATGCCGAGCGCGCTTATCGCGCCGAGTGCGTCGGCAATATAATGAGCGCCTAGGCCTATGCCTAACAGCGGCTTTTGACTATCAAGTAAGCGGTTGATCAGCTTGTCTTCGGCCTTGTACCAAGTAGGCGGGGCGTCGAGCAGCGCCTCCGGGCCGTCGAGCACGATCAACGCATCGCAATCACCTGGGCGAGGCGGTAATTCGCCGTCATAAAGGTGAAACACGGTGTAGCTGTGGCCCATGCTGGCCAACCAGTCGGTTAACCGGGCGGGGCCGTAATCCGGGCCGTGCTGTAGCAGATGAATATGCATGGTAATCTCCTTGCCGGCCGCACATAACACGCTTACCTACCGCACGCGGCGGCAGGGGAGTGAGACAATACCGTATCGGTTAGGCTTTCCCCAACTGATATTTACCCGCAACAGGATATCCTCATGGCGTCAAAACCCCTTGGCTTTTATCAGCGACTCCAGCAGCTGTCGTTACACGCCCAGCAGGCGTTTATGGCCGCGCTATGTGAGCGGCTTTTACCCAACTACGCCCTCTACGCCCAGACTACCGGCCATGGTGATGTGCATACGTTGCGCGCCGTTTTAGATTTGGTGTGGGAGCATTTGAGCGTGCGCGGTGCGAATATCGACTTCGCCCGCCAAGCGGAGAAGCTGGCCGAGTGCGAGCCGCCCGAGGGCGACGATAGCTTCGGCGCTCGCCGCGCACTGGACGCGGTCGTGTCGATCTCGTCGATTCTCGATACGTTGCAGGGGGAAGCGCCGGAAGCCGTGCTGGATGTCAGCCGCACCTCGCGTGCCGGCGTGCGCGCCTTTATCGAACTCACCGAGGGCGAGGAAGACGCGCAAAAATTAGCCCTCTTGATCCGCGATCACCCGCTTACCGAGGATGAAAACAACTTTCAAGATGCCGTGCTGGACGCGGCTGCCGAGCCCTTGGATAAAAACGCCATCAAAGCGATTCGCCAGCTTGGCCGCAACGATGGCATCAGCAACCTCGGCTTGTCGCTGGAGGAGTAAAGAAAAATACGGCCTTACAGCCGCATTTCGATACCGCGTTCGGCCATGTAGCGCTTGGCTTCGGGGATGGTGTATTCGCCGAAGTGAAAGATGCTGGCGGCGAGTACCGCGTCGGCGCCGCCTTTGATCACGCCTTCGACTAGGTGGTCGAGGTTGCCGACGCCACCCGAGGCGATCACCGGCACGCTAACGGCTTCGGCAATGGCGTGGGTGACGCCGAGGTCGAAGCCGATTTTGGTGCCGTCGCGGTCCATGCTGGTTAACAGCAGCTCACCGGCCCCGAACTCGACCATCTTTTTCGCCCACTTTACCGCGTCAAGCCCAGTGGGGCGGCGCCCGCCGTGGGTGAAGATTTCCCAGCGCGGCTTTTCGCCTTCTTTGGACACCTTTTTAGCGTCGATGGCCACGACGATACATTGGCTGCCGAAACGCTCAGAGGCCTCGCGGACGAACTCGGGGTTATTAACCGCCGCGGTGTTGATCGAGACTTTATCCGCGCCAGCGTTGAGCATGGTGCGAATATCATCGCAGGTGCGAATGCCGCCGCCCACGGTCAGCGGAATGAACACTTCGCCGGCGATGCGCTCGACCATTTCCACCGTGGTGTCGCGGTCTTCGTGGCTCGCGGTGATATCCAGAAAGGTGATCTCGTCGGCGCCCTGCTGGTTGTAGCGCTGGGCGATCTCCACCGGGTCGCCGGCATCGCGGATGCCGATAAAGTTAACGCCTTTGACCACACGGCCAGCGTCGACGTCGAGACAGGGAATAATGCGTTTGGCAAGGCTCATGATGTCTTCCCTCCGCCCGTTAGTTGATCACTTAAGCGCTGCGCCTCGGCGACATCAATTGTGCCTTCGTAGATGGCGCGGCCGGTAATGGCGCCGAGGATACCGCTGTCAGCGACTTCGCACAGCGCTTTGATGTCGTCGAGGTTGGTGACGCCGCCCGAGGCAATGACCGGCAAGCCGCCGTGGCGGGCAAGCTGAGCCGTCGCCTCAACATTGACGCCCTGCATCATGCCGTCGCGGGCGATATCGGTGTAGACAATAGAAGAGACGCCATCGTCAGCAAAGCGCTTGGCAAGCTCGGTGGCTTTGATGGTGGAGACTTCGGCCCAGCCGTCTGTGGCGACATAGCCGTCTTTGGCGTCGAGACCGACAATCACATGCCCAGGGAAGGCGCGGCACATTTCCCCCACGAAGTCGGGCTCCTTCACCGCCTTGGTGCCGATAATCACGTAGGAGACGCCTGCCTCAAGGTAGTGCTCGATGGTCGTCGCGCTGCGGATGCCGCCGCCGATCTGAATCGGAAGGTCGGGGTAGGCGCGGGCGATGGCGGTCACGGCGTCACCGTTCACCGGCTTACCTTCAAAGGCGCCGTTGAGATCGACTAAGTGTAGACGACGGGCACCGGCGTCTACCCAGCGGGCGGCCATGGCCACCGGGTCATCGCCATAGGAGGTGGCGTCTTCCATGCGGCCTTGCTTCAAGCGTACGCACTGACCGTCTTTTAAGTCGATCGCGGGAATGACTAGCATGATGTGATCCTTTAAGGCGTCCGTATGATTTAAGGCGTCCAGGTGACGAAGTTCTGCAGCAGGCGCAGGCCCGCGCGGGAGCTTTTTTCCGGGTGGAACTGCACGGCGAAGGTCGATTCACGCCCAATCGCGACGTGCGCGTTCACCTTGCCATACTGGGTGGTGCCGAATACCTCGGCGTCATTGGTCGCGTCGACATAAAAACTGTGCACGAAGTAGAAGTGCTCTTGGTTGTCGATGCCTTCCCATATGGGGTGCTCGTGGTGCTGCTCGACCAAGTTCCAGCCCATGTGAGGCACTTTCAGGCGTTGGTCGCGATCATCGCGCATATCGGCAGGAAAGCGGCGTACTTCACCCTTGAACACGCCCAGACACTCAACGCCGCCGTTCTCTTCACTGTGTTCCAGCAGCATCTGCTGGCCCACGCAGATGCCTAATAGTGGCTTGCCTTGGCGCGCGAGTATATCTTCCACCAATCCGCGTAGCTCGGTGCGTTCAAGCTCGCCCACGCAGTCGCGAATCGCGCCTTGGCCGGGTAGCACCAGGCGGGTGGCGCCAAGAATGCGGCGCGGGTCGCGGGTGATCACGACGTTTTCATGGGTCACGTGCTCCAGCGCCTTGGCCACAGAGTGTAGGTTGCCCATCCCGTAGTCGATGACGGCAATAGTCATAAAGCGCTCCTTATAAACAGCCTTTGGTCGAGGGCATTTGGCCAGCCATAAGCGGGTCTTCCGCTACCGCCATACGCAACGCGCGGCCAAAGGCTTTAAAGATGGTCTCGGCTTGGTGATGGGCGTTGATCCCCTTGAGGTTATCAATATGCAGCGTGACGCCAGCGTGATTGACAAAGCCCTGGAAAAATTCCTGAAAAAGCTGCGTGTCCAGTCGGCCAATCGTATCGCGGGTGAAGTTGGCGTTCATATACAAACCGGGGCGGCCGGAAAAATCCACCACCACGCGGGAGAGGGCCTCATCCAGCGGCACATAGGCGTGGCCGTAGCGGTAGATGCCACGCTTATCGCCGATGGCTTTTGAAAACGCCTGGCCGAGGGTAATGCCTAAGTCTTCCACCGTGTGGTGATCGTCAATGTGCAGGTCGCCATTGGCATGGATATCGAGATCGATCATCCCGTGACGCGCGACTTGGTCGAGCATATGATCCAGAAACGGGACGCCGGTTTCGCAAGTGAGGCGGCCTTCACCGTCGAGATTCACGCTGACCTGGATCTGCGTTTCTTGCGTGTCACGGCTAACCGTGGCGATACGCGCTGACATGTTGCTTCTCCTGCGCTAAGGCGCATGTGGAAGGGGAGCCCGAGGCGGGTTACATATTCACCGCCGATGTATCAGGCAGAGCCTGTAACGGAAACCGTATTTACCACCCAGCCTGCGGCAAAGCTGGCATTATAGTGAATTGCCCCGCCTATCCGCTACAATGCGGGCAAAGTCGCTCCTGTGGCAGGGCTTAAATTTCCATAACAGAGCCTAAATGCACAGGGCGTAAACGGCAGCTTAACTGCGTTGGCCAAGAGGATTTTTATCATGCCGGTGACACTGCACCATGTCGACCGGGCCCGCTGGGAGGCGGATGCCCAAACGCGACTGGATTTGGTACGCATCTACCATGACGCGCCTGACGACCGGATGCCTCCTCACACCGTCGAAACCTTTATTGAGCAGCATTTAAAGGCTCAGCACTCGTTTGCCTGCGCGCTCTTTAATGCGCGCTTGCTGAGCGCGGTCGCGCTTAAAGAGGCCGACGATGGCGCTTGGTGGCTGTCGGATCTCTGCGTGCGCAAAACCACGCGCCGCCGAGGAGTGGGGTCGCGCTTGATGGCGCTACTCGCCGAGCAAGCGTATGCAGAGGGCCGCGTGCTACGCATAGAAACCGCATCGCTGCCGCTGGCGGACCGTGTGCTGCTATCAAAACTGGGCTATCGGCCGGTGGCAACGCCCGCCGTTGAGCCGGGTAAACCCGCTACCAGCGATTTTGTTGAGCTTGACCCCCAAGGATGGCACGCACCATGAAGCAACTGCTACGTATTTTACTCGCCGCCGTGGGCATACTGGCCGTCGTTGCCGTGGCGGCGGTTGTGTATGTCACGACGTTTCTTGACCCAGAAGACTTCAAGCCTCGCTTAACCGACGTCGTCGAAGAGCAAACCGGGCTGAACTTATCCCTAGATGGCGCCTTGAGCTGGTCGTTTTATCCCCGTATTGGGATGAGTGTGGAAAAGGCGCGCGCCTGGCTACCCGAACAGAGTACCGAAAATGCCGCGTTTGCTGCTATTGAGCGTGCCGAAGTGAGCGTGGCGTTTGCACCCTTATTGCGCGGGGAAATCGCTGTGGATGGCCTGACACTCGATGGTATGCGGCTGAATTTAGAGCGCTATCAAGATGGCGAGGGTAACTGGGAGCCACTGCTTGATCGCCTGATGGAAGATGGTGAGCAAGCGGAGCGTGCTTTAGCCCCGGCCAGTGCTGGCCCTCATGCGGAAGCGGGCAGTTTGGATGTGGTACTTAATATCGCTAGCGTGCAGATGAGAAATGCCAACATTTATTACAGAGATGCCCAAATGGGCGAGATGTGGCAGCTAGAAAAGCTCAACATTACCGGTAGCAACGTTAACCCGCTGCGCTCTTTCCCGCTAAAAGCGACGTTTACCCTCAAACGCTATAAAAATTTAAACGCGGCCACACTTGAGCGCGAGCCCGACGCCACCAGTGATATCACCCTCGATACCCGTATGAGACTCGCCCTCGCCGATCAACGCTTCGTGTTAGAAAATGTTCAGCTCGCTACGCATAGCCGCTTTGTGCCGCAAGGCGAGCCGCAGCAAATCGACCTTAGTGCCGCTGAGATTGATGCCCGCTTGGAGAGTAAACAGCTGTCGATCACTGAAGGCGTTATCGAGGCAAACCTACGTCATGCCGACAACTGGGACGGCGGGTTGGCTTTAAGCCTAGCTTTTGGTTTAGACAGTGATTGGGGAGCACAGACAGCGGTGTTAAAGGCTCTGGAGTTGAGCGGACCCGATGACTTGCGTGTGCAAGGCAACCTTGCGCTAACCCAGCTGCTGGAGGCGCCTCAATACCAAGGTCAGCTGACCGCATCGTCGTTTAACTTAAGGCCGTGGCTTAACCGCGCAGGAATGGCACTTTCCACTCGTAACGGAGATGCGTTGAGTGATGTGGCGTTCACCAGCCCGGTGGAGGGAGATTTGCAACAGGTCGCGTTGCCCAACCTCTCGCTGGTGGTGGATGAAACCACGCTCACTGGCGAGCTTTCTGCGTCCTTGGATGGCACCGCGCTCGCGTTTGACCTTGAAGGCGATACGTTCAATCTTGACCGCTACTTGCCGGCTGACGAGGCGCAGGCACAAGCCAGCCTTGGTTTTTTACGCAAAGCATTTGCGGATGACGCGGGCGGGCTCTTGCCGCAGGCTTGGCTTTCAACGCTTACCTTGGAGGCAGCGCTTCGTTTAGAGACGTTTATCCTTTCCGGTCTCACCTTCGACAAGCCAACGCTCACGTTTGAAGGCAACGACGGAGAGCATCGGTTGAGTGCGTTTGAATCGGGTTTTTATGGCGGTGAGCTAAGCGCCACGGGGCGGCTTGATAGCCGCGAAACGCCTATGACATGGGCATTTCAACCCCGTGTTGCAAACGTTGATGTCGCCCCGCTGCTGGAGACATTTAGCGAAGATGCCTCGCCGATCCGTGGCCAGCTCAATGTCGATGGCGAGCTGACAACGCGTGGTAATGCCCGCGAAGAGTTGATTCGCCATCTTAATGGTGAGCTTAATACCTCGCTGAGTAATGGCGCCGTTTTAGACATCAATATCTCAAAGGAAATGTGCGAAATTGTTGCTACGTTTGAAGGTGAATCCACACGCCGCGACTGGCACAGCGATACCCGCTTTGACCGTTTTGACGCCCCCTTTGTGATTCGCGATGGCATACTGGAAAGCGACGACCTACTCATTACGCTTCCCGGCATTGATGTGCGCGGAGGCGGGGCATTCGATCTTGGCAGCCTACGTTTCGATGTCCTGACGAAAGCCCGCGTGGTGAGTACCGCCGATGCCGCCTGCGAGGTCAATCCACGCCTTGAGCAGGTAGCGCTACCGGTGCGCTGTAACGGGCACGTCAGCGACGCGCGAAGCGAGTGGTGCCGGTTTGACCGTGAGGCGTTTCAAGCCAATATGGCCGAGCTTTTGAGTGATGAGGTGGGAAGCCGCGTAGAAGACGCGCTAGAAGACTCGTTCAAGCGCATCGATGAGCGTTTAGGCGAAGAAACGACTCAGGAACTTCGCGACGGCTTACGTCGTCTATTCGATTGAGACTTCTTGCAAGCCCATTGGCGTCGGCATTCTGTCGGCGCTTTTTTGTAGGTCAACCATTTATGCCTAAAGACGTAAAAGGCCACCCCGCAAAGGACTCGATGCCGACGCCGCGGCTCTCGCCGGGTGAATTTCAAAAGCGGCTTTTAGCCTGGTTTGATCAGCACGGCCGTCATGATTTGCCTTGGCAGTCCCCGCGTACGCCATACCGCGTGTGGGTATCAGAAATCATGTTGCAGCAAACCCAAGTCGCCACGGTAATTGATTACTTTAACCGCTTTATGGCGCGCTTCCCGACGCTTGATGCGCTCGCCCGTGCCCCCCAGGACGAAGTGCTGCATCTATGGACGGGGCTTGGGTATTACGCCCGCGCGCGTAATTTGCATAAGGCAGCGCAAGTCGCCCTCGCTGAGCACGGCGGCGAACTGCCGGTGGAGAGCGAAGAGGCGCTAATAGCACTGCCCGGCATTGGCCGTTCCACTGCAGGCGCGATCATTGCCCAAAGCACCGGCAAGCGGGCGGTGATTCTGGACGGCAATGTCAAGCGCTCGTTGACGCGTCTGCACGCTGTGCCCGGTTGGCCGGGCAGGCCTGCGGTAGAGCGCAAGCTTTGGTCGTTGGCTGACTACTACACGCCTGCTAAGCGCCTTGCTGACTACACCCAAGCGATGATGGATTTTGGGGCGACACTGTGCAAACGCGGCCAGCCTGCTTGTGTGGCATGCCCGTTCAGCGATGTCTGCTTGGCCTTCGCCCACGGCGAGGTGCAGCATTACCCGGAATCCAAGCCCAAAAAAGCACTACCCACGCGGCAAACGTTCATGCTTTTGTTGCAAGATGCCAAGGGCCGCGTCTGGCTGGAGCAGCGCCCACCTAGCGGTTTATGGGGCGGGTTATGGAGTTTGCCGCAATTCGATACCCAACAGGCGTTAGATGATTGGGTAGCCATGCATACCGTCGCCCCCCAGCACGAACCGGCACGGCCTGTATTCACCCACACGTTTAGCCACTTTCGCCTGGAAATCTCCCCGCAGCCGGTGGTTTGCACAACGCTTACGGGCGTGCGCGAAAATGGCGTGTGGTACGACCTCAATGACCCGCCTGAGCTGGGATTGGCGGCACCGGTCAAGCGCTTACTGACTCAAGCACACGCCGAAGCGCGCACGTTTGACCTGGAGAATGCGCCAGGGCACGCGTAGGCTGGGCCTTTACGACTCACATCTCACATGAAGGAGAGTACGATGAGCAACACGGTATTCTGCCGTAAGTATCAAAAAGAGCTCGACGCCTTACCGTTCCCGCCGCTGCCGGGGGCCAAAGGCCAGGAGATACAAGCCACGGTTTCCAAACCAGCATGGGAAGAGTGGCAAGCGCTACAAACGCGCTTGATTAACGAAAAACACCTCAACATGCTCGACCCCGATGCGCGCGCCTACCTGATGGAGCAGATGGAGCGATTCTTGGATAACCAAGAAACCGACCAGGCAGAAGGGTATGTGCCGCCTACCCAGGCATAATGGCCACTGCGAAGTGGAGTGCTGGGCTGAGTTTCTACCGCGTAGTCCATAAATGGGGTGAAGGAAAGAATGTTTCACAGAGGTGTTGACGAAACGTAGGTTTTTTAGTTTAATACGCACCGTTGGCAGCGGCCAGATAGCTCAGTTGGTAGAGCAAGGGATTGAAAATCCCTGTGTCGGCGGTTCGATTCCGTCTCTGGCCACCACACTGCTGGGGTATCGCCAAGTGGTAAGGCACCGCTTTTTGGTAGCGGCATTCCCAGGTTCGAATCCTGGTACCCCAGCCATTGCCGACTTTACGTGTAGCCGACATAGCTCAGTTGGTAGAGCAACTGACTTGTAATCAGTAGGTCCCGGGTTCGACTCCTGGTGTCGGCACCACTTAAAGTGGTTTAAAAACAGCACGTTACAGAATTTTAAAAGCCGCCTTAAAGGGCGGCTTTTTTGTGGGTGTCTACAAAGTGTCT
Source organism: Vreelandella salicampi (assembly GCF_013415105.1). GTDB lineage: Bacteria > Pseudomonadota > Gammaproteobacteria > Pseudomonadales > Halomonadaceae > Vreelandella > Vreelandella salicampi. The sequence continues at coordinate 185,312 of NZ_JACCDF010000004.1, read as the reverse complement.
ACGATGTGGACACCAAGAGTTAGTGTAAACGCGCGGCGCATTTGGCACAGCCTCGCGCTTACTTTGGCACCGATGAGGTGGGCTGCCACACAAGTATTTGGCGGTATCTTTGGCACAACCTCGAACCAAAGAGCTAGGCCTTAAAAGGCTATGCCCGAGACTCGGCTGCCGCCGTCTCTCGGGGGTTGCCACCGAGTCGCAATCTAGTAGTCTTGGGGTGGTCGCTGAAGGTATGGTAAACGCCTATGAAAAGGTGATTCCCCTCTTCGAGCAGCTCCTGCAGGTGATCTTGCTTAACCATGCCCGTCCAGATTTCACCGGGAGCAAGCTTGCTAGGCAATTGACCTGGATCTGGATTGGGAAATACCATTGTGGAAGCCGTCTTCTTCCTTAGCAAACGATCAAACCGGCCTCGGTAGCTGTGGCTGAAGAGGTGGGTAATGGTCGTTGGCTGAGAGCCTGCATTGGCAATATTGACGAGTGCCCAGGGTTGTTCTTCAAGTTGGCCATCGGGGCCGATCACCTGCATATCCTGTGAGACGCGAATGCGCAGGATCGGGCCGTCCTTAAGGTACTTGAAAATCTGCCATCCAAGCGAAGCTAAACCCGCGAAAGCACCCACGACTGCTGCCGCGCTTGTAGCCGTTGCCATCTTGATCTCCTGAGAGCTTTACCATTAAAAACGGCCGGTGGTTAACCGGCCGCTATTGAGTGCCTAGGGCTAAACCAGCGGCTTTAGGTAGTGGCCACTGATATTGACCTTTTGGCTTGGATTGCCCTTGATGCTTCCTGTTAGCTCGAAGCCCTTTTCGCTAGAAGGGCCACTCACTTCGACCTCGAAGTTTCCAGCCGAGCCAAATATCGAGTCGTAGGCGGGATTATACTGCGACACTGCCAGCGTAGCCCTGGTCTCTTGGCCATTCTGCTCTAGTTTGCCCTGGTAGTAGTGGCTGCGATCACCACCGTTTACTGAGCCATCACTAATGGCTACGACCCCTGTGCCTTCATCGCCCGCTGCCCGAAAGTGTACGGCGTATAAGCCATTGTCCATGTAGCTGCTCCAGTTTGTAGGTTGCGTTACCAGAATTAACACGGCTGCAGTGTGGTCACAATGGCAGCAGCCCGACTAGTGCCGGGCTGACTCTGGGCTATATTGTTAAAGAGCTTTGCGCTGGCGGTTATGCTTCCGACCACGCCACCGCTTGCAGCGCCATGCGCTTCTCTTCGTCACTCAGCTGCTCGTCAACCAGGATGGCGTCAATCTGCGCGCTCAGTTCCCCGCCTGATTGATAAGCCCATGGCGCCGCGTTCCGATCTCGCGGATTGCCGCGCGCACGGCCGCGACGGGGTGATTGAAGTGGAAAGCGTTGTCGCTGTCTTTCCTGCGCAGGAATGTATCAATGCCGCTGTCATCGGCTGATTCTAGCGCCTGTAGTATCTCTGTACGATTATCCCGGCTGCCAGAATAGCGAATGTCGTTAACTAAAGACGCCCTCATCTTCAGCGGCCTTACGCGCGGTTTCGAGGTGGCGGCGCTTTTTGATTGCGAGATCAGCTATCGTCAGTCGCGGATTGATCGCCACCTACATCTCGTCTTCGGTCATCTCTTCCCAGGTACTCTGTATGAAATGCTCTTGCCCATTTTGATCGCTCGAATGTCGTCACTTGGCGTATTGAAATATCTCATTAGCGCCGTCCCTCATTTGAACGATACCGTTTTGGGAGCCATGTCGAGTCTATAGTTGCTGCCGTCGGGAATGATTGTGGTCATCGCTATAATTGAATTCCCTGAACCACCGGCTGTAGCCCTTTGCTGTGCAACCATATCCCCATCGATAAAGACACTGCATTGAGCGTTGTTGGTAGTTGTTGGTAGAAGTCGCCTCAATTATCGCCGAGAGGAAAATAGGTCGCCCCGTGCTGTTTGTGAAGGTCACAGCACTGTCCCTGGATGCTGTGACATCATGCCAACTCTGCCCCACACCACCCAAAGCCTGATTGGCATACAGCTTCTCCGAGACATTCGCCGGAGTCTTGGCGACCCAATAATCGACTTCACCAGCCTCCAAGTCTGCCCAGTCGTTGGCAGACATTGTGAGGTTTGCCTTACCATCGATTGTGTCGTCGCCGGATGGGCTCAGTGTGACCGTATCGCCACTTTACATCCGTACGAACCGCTCGATAGCTGCGCCCTGGTTGTCTGCGACACTCGGCAGGTGGAGCTTTACCGACCCTGCACTGGCATCTATCAGCACCAGCCCAGCCTCGGCGATTGTCAGGTTTTTCGGTGAGTTGGCATCGGTGATGGTTGTAACGTTGCGGGCAGTCAGTCGCGAGAGTGCTCAAACCACCAGCCCCAGATCCTCATGATCCGGCGTCAGTCCCGCTTCCACGACCACCCACAGCAGGCCCTCAGTAATCATGTGGTACCAGTAAGAGCCTGGCGGCGGGTACGCCCTGGGCGGGGTTACCGCCGGTTGGGTAGCCGAGATCGGCTGCTAGGCCAATAAAATAGGGCCGTGATGCGCCGCCGGTGCTGGTTAGTACACGCACAACTGCGTCTTGTTGTTCACTGACTGTCTGCTCGTCTGAGAGCTTGGGCATTCTCGCATTGCCATTACTGTGAGCTATATATATCGGGAATGCGCGATGATTCCACCAGGTATTAGCCATGCCCTTAATCAGCACGCTTGTCGAAGAGACAAGACAGCCCGGCGTATGCAGGTGCGGCGTGTAGAAGAGTTTGGACGTTGGTTTGGCTGTCCACCTCATCAGATTGGTAAGCGATATGTCTACCGGTTCCTAGAAGCGAAGCGATTTAGCCCTACTGCTGCCAGAGACTACTGGTATGCCATCAGTCTCCTTTGGCAGGTTACAGGTCGGCGAGGGAGGCCACCTAGGCCGGTTCGTGTGAAGTAGCAGTAGCCTCGCTTATGCTTAGGTATTTGCTGGGTGGGCGGGGCAATTGCAGCATTCATGCCGCCCTAGGGCAACCACAGGCCTATCAATCTAGAGGCGCGCTCCTGCTGTCAATATTCTGAGGTTAGCTTTCCAAATTGACACTTATGGCTTCCAAAACTATCATCTCTGTTACCATTTTGGAGGCGTAGATGCAAAATATTGATGACAAAGAGCTTGTGGACCTTTTCAAGCAGGGCGTCAATGGTAACGCCGCAGGATTTGCTCTGCTTGGGCGGAGGATAGCCAGCAAGTTGAAAAAGGATGGCGATCCGGTTGCAGAGAGACTTGCTGATCTACTGGCTGCGCCAGATAGTGCTAAGCCCGCTAGGCTTGTGTCAAGGAAAAACGTCTCACCTGTTGACAGCGACAGTCGCGCCAGCCTAGTCTCAGAACAAATAAAATTTAACTTTCCCAATGATATTTTTTGGGATGAACAAGTGGATGCTGGGCTTAATTCAATTATTGAAGAGAGGAATAGTTCAAAAAAATTGATTTCAGCAGGTTTGGAGCCTGTTTCAAAAGTCATTTTCACAGGACCTCCAGGAGTGGGGAAGACATTTGCTGCTTCGTGGCTGGCATCAAAGTTAAGTCTTCCTTTAGTGACGCTTGATTTGTCAACCGTTATGTCAAGCTTGCTGGGAAAGACTGGGGCCAATATAAAAAGTGTTTTTGAATATTCTACATCATTCCCATGCGTTCTTTTCTTGGACGAATTCGACGCAGTGGCCAAAAAAAGAGACGATGACAAAGATATTGGAGAGCTTAAACGGTTGGTTAATGTTCTTCTTCAATCTATAGACCGATGGCCGCATCAATCAATATTGGTAGCAGCTACCAATCATCCCGAGTTGCTTGACAGGGCTGTATGGCGAAGGTTTGATAAACTCATCAACTTTCAGAATCCAGGAAAAGATATAGTCTTAAAGATTTTGAAGAGCAAAGGTGTTTCAGAAAAAATTGCTGGGAAAATATCGCCTCTTTTGACTGGAAAATCTTTCTCAGACATTGAAAAAATTTGTCAGCAGGCCATGAAGAAGCATGTGCTGCATGAGCATGCTTATGACGATGCAATTCTAGGTGTTCTAATATGCGAGCTTGGTGATCTTGAGTTGAGGAATAAGAGAATTAAAGAGGTAGTTGCGCAAGGGGTTTCTAGAAGGAAAGTAGCTGAAGTGACAGGAATGAGTCATCCAACTGTCACTAAAATCATAAATGCTGAAGGGTGAATTATGGCTGAAAGGAACTTGCTATTAGGTAAAGGGGAATTGTTGTCTAGCCAGCGTGGCTTTAGCACTGGTGGTGGACCTAAAAAATATCCATATTCTTTTCCTGAAATACAGGAAATTTTACCTGGCCAAATTCGCTCTGTTGAAAAAGAGTTTGATTCCTTGCCTGCTGAAGCTAAGCCCCGTGGAGAAGGGGTTTTTGAATTAATTCTTCATCCCGCATTCCTTGCTAAGTCTTATTACCCTGTAAATATTTTTGATGCTGCTGGATTGCGAGATGTTGGCAGTAAGGAAGTTTGCCTTCGTCCAAGAAAAGTTACTCGGAAGCGTGATGAGGAAAAAGATTTGGTAAGCGCTTCTATATTCGTCGCCGGGAGTGTCGGTAGCTTACGGCGGTTGCGGACTATGATTGAGGATGGGAGGGCAAATAAAAAGCAGCAATCCGAACTTAGAGAAATAGAAGAAATATCTTGGATTGATAGCAGAAGCTGTTTTAAAGGCGAACTTTCTAATTATGATGATGAGAATCCGAAGCAGTACGAAATCGTACTCCATGCGGGGCCTGATGAAAAAGACATCATTGATTCTTTTGTAAAGTATACTAAAAATTGTGGTGGAGATCCACAAGTTAAAAAGATGATACAGGTTGGTAAGCTTACGTTTCTTCCTGTATGGGCGACTCCAAAAGTAATGAGCTGTGTGATTCTGCATGCATTTGTTCGTGTAGCAAGAGTTATGCCTCCACTTCGCTCAGCGGTGCCTGAAGTAATGCGGAATAACTTGTCGGAGTCATTGTCTTTGCCGGAAGAACCCGCATTAAATGAAGATGTTGTTGCAGCGATATTTGATGGTGGTCTGGGTACCAGCGACCTTAGCCAATGGGCAGATGAATATGTTTGGGATGATACAGATACGACTTATGGAAACTTTTTGCTCCACGGAAACGAGGTGACTTCGACTTATCTTTTTGGGAGGGTGGATGATAGTAGAGTATTAGGGCAACCATATACTAAAGTAGATCACTTTAGAGTTCTTGCTAAGGACAGTGGGAGAGACCCCGATCTTTACGATGTTCTCTTAAAGATAAAATCTGAGTTAGAGTATGGTGATTACCGCTTTGTCAATCTAAGCCTTGGGCCGAGGATGCCTATCTATGACGATGAAGTGCATGCGTGGACAGCAGTATTAGATCAGCTTTGTTCTAGGCATGGGATTTTTGCAACTGTTGCAGTAGGTAATGATGGAGATGTGGAAGGTGCGGATAGAATACAGCCTCCTGGTGATATGGTTAATGCGCTTTCGATAGGTTCTTCTGATAGAAGTGGGAGTAAATGGTCACGAGCTCCTTATAGCTGCATGGGCCCTGGAAGAAGTCCAGGCTATATAAAGCCAGACGGTCTTGCTTTCGGTGGTAGTGAAGCAGAGCCATTTTTGGTTTTTAACCCCATGACGGCAAGTATTAATGCAGTTTGTGGGACTAGTTATTCCGCGCCAATGGTCTTAAGGACAGCAGCTGGTATTGCTTCTCTTACCGACTACGATATGAGCTCTAATGCCCTTAAATCTCTGCTGGTTCATACAGCCGATCCTAAAAAAAGCACTATGAGAAAAGAGGTGGGCTGGGGGAGGTTTAAGGAAGATCCTCTTAAGGTTTTAGAGTGTGATGACGAAAGTGCAACCGTAATATTTCAAGGTAATTTGGTTAAGGGGGAATATCTTCGATGCCCGATCCCTATGCCAAACGAGGTGTTGACCGGCGCAGTGGAAATTAAAGCAACATTCTGCATCCAGGCACATACTGACCCTGAACATTCACTAAACTACACGCGGTCAGGGATTGGTGTTGTCTTTAGACCAAGAGTAGGTGTTTTGGAGGAAGATACCAGCGATTTCTTCGGTATAGGTTCACAATATTATCGCTCTGAGCGAGAACATAGAGATGGTGCACATAAATGGGAAACCTGTGTCCATAGGAATAAAAAATTCACTGTCCCTGGGCAGTTGGTAGACCCAGTATTTGATATTGAATATTTTTCTAGGGAAGAAAGCAGAAATGTTCATTACCAGTCGGCGCCGGACGTTGGTTACGCTTTAGTGATTACTGTCAAAGCTGAGGGTGTGACCGATATATATAATAAAATTAGGCAGCGTTATTCGGTGCTCTCGCCAGTTAATATTCCCTTGGACATATCTCTGGGAAGTCAATGAGCAATGAGTGATCTATGCTGCCTCTTGGGGCGGCATTTTCATTAATTTAAGATAATCTTGCTTTCCTGTCTTTTTTGTCGCCATGAGTCCCCACACTACATAACCCCATAGATGCCGTGCAATACTATCTAATTGATCCAGCTTATGCAGGTTCAGTCCGTTTTCACTTTATTAGTATCGAACGGCTTCAGCCCTGGATTAATAGAATAACCGCAGCACTTTGAACCACCCGGTAGAAACAGGAGAGCCAGCGCCGGTACCCTCCCTGCTTTACCGATCAAAGTGAAGCAGAGCATGGGATACCGACAACTGTCCCAGACCAACGATACCAGATTTACGCTTATATTGGGCTAGGTATGAGCCAGCGACAGGTCGCCAGGGATCTTGGCATTCATAACAGCACGATCAGTCGCGAGTTGCGTCGTAACGCGGCTGATGACGGTTATGAGCCTGAGCTAGCTCAGCGCCTTAGCAACGACCGCCGGCGTACCGCCTGGAAGTGGACGAAGCGCCTACCCAGCATGATCAACATCGTCGCCAAGCAGCTGCGGGAGGAGTGGAGTCTAGATCAAATTAGCGGTTTCATGGCGCCGTGCGTCGGCATAGGAGTCAGTCACCTGTGGAGCTATTCCTTGGTCTGGAATGACAAGGCGCGCGGTGGTGATCTCTTCGTCAACCTAAGCGGCGCAGCAAGCATCGTGCTCACGCCAAGAGTGCAGGCCTCGGCAAAATCCCTAACCGTGTGGGCATCGAACACCGCCCTGTTGAGGTCGATGACCGGCTCACCATCTGACATTGGGAGGGGGATACCGTCATCCAGGGCCTCAAGCAATCGGGCTGGGTCACGTTAGTCGAGTGACGCAGTGGCTACCTTCTGGCAGCGCGCTTGCCCATGGGGCTCAGCGAAATTAACCCAGAAAGCCATGATCCGGTTGCTGAAGCGTCGTCATGGCGCTGTGCTGACTATAACGCTGGACAATGGCTCGGCGTTCGCTGGCCATGAAACCGTGGCTAAGAAGGTGTCCGCATCGACGTACTTCTGTGATCCTTACTGTCTGGACGGCTCGGGAGTAACGAAAACACTAATGGCCTGATACGGGATTACTTTCCTAAGGAAACGTACTTCCAACAGGTAACGGATACCGAGGTGCGACGAGTCGTCAATAAGTTAAACGAGCGGCCTCGAAAGCGGCTCGGCTACGGAACACCGGTACAGGTATTTTTGGGAGAGCACTCAGGAGTGCTAAAAACCGCAGGTGTTGCGCTTAATACTTGAATTCAGGAAACAGAGCTCTCTTCTTTCAGGCTTGCCACTCTGCAGTTCAAAGCGCGATAGGCTCGTCCCTTCAGTCGCATTAGGGCTGATCATTTCGCGCTACCCTGATAAAGTCCATTGATTAGCAACAGAAGGCTGAAGGCCGAGCCTTCCGTAATGAATGCCAAGTGCATACGAAGTGGAGCCATCTGTGCGAGTCAGCGACCAAGCATCAGCAAATTTCGGTTTCCTGGCCGAGCATGACGCGCTATTTGTGCAGCTGGCTTCAGCTGCCGAGGGGGCATTCGCCAGCGACCCTAACACCACGTTGATCAAGCTGCGCCAACTGGGCGAGGCGCTTGCTCAGCACATGGCCGCGCTGTCAGGTATCGATTTCGATGAGCAAACGAGCCAAGCCGACCTTCTTTATCGGCTAAATCGCGAGCTGCGGCTTGAATCCCAGGTACGAGAGCTTTTTCATACCCTGCGGATCGAAGGGAACCGGGCTACCCACCAATTTCGCACTCGCCATAAAGAAGCCATGGATGGATTGAAATTGGCCAGAGAGTTAGCGATTTGGTTCCACCGCTCCTTTGGCAATGCAGGGTCCGGATTCAAACCGGGGCCGTTCGTGCCACCGGAAGATCCCAGCGCCCAACTACGCCAGTTGCAGTCAGGTATCGAAAAACTGCGCCATGATCTGCAAAACGCGAACGTAGAGCTAAACAGCAGCCAGCAACTCAGCCAACTGGTTGAGAAAGAAAAGGCTGAATACGAAGCCCTGGCCGTCGCCATGGATGAAGAAGCTCGGGCGCTAGAGAAACAAGCCCGCCAGCACGAAGAAGCGCTGGCGCAACAGCAAGCTGCCTACGAAAATAAAATCAAAGCTCTGCAAAAGCAGCTCACGCAGCAAGGCGAACAAACCGTTAATCAGCAGCGCCAGAAAGTGGCCAAGCAAACCAAAGCCGCCACCGATACCCTGGTACTGAACGAAGAACTCACCCGCATTCTCATTGACCAGCAATTGCATGAAGCCGGCTGGGAAGCAGACAGCCAGGAAATCACCTACCAGAAGGGCGCAAGGCCAGAGAAAGGGACTTACCGCGCGATTGCCGAATGGCCCACCAATCATAACGGCAAAAAAGGTCGAGCCGATTACGTATTGTTTGTGGGCCTTGCGCCCATCGCGGTGGTAGAAGCCAAGAAAGAAAACACCAACGTGGCGGGCAAAATTGATCAGTCCGAACGTTACAGTAAAGGGGTCCGCGTCGAGGCCCCTCTGGTAGGTGCCTGGGAGCTTACTGGTCGCACCATTGCCTGGCCTGCTGATGACGAAGGCCACTATATGGTGCCTTTCGTCTATTCCTGTAACGGTCGACCTTATGTCCCCCAGCTGGCCGAACAATCGGGCACCTGGTTTCGGGATGTGCGGGACCCCAGTAACACCCGACGCGCACTGTCACGTTTTCATACCCCGGGTGGTTTGCTGGACTTACTGGAGCGCGATAAAGAAAACGCAGAAAAGCTGCTTAAGAACGAACCCTTCGGTTATCTGAAACTGCGTGACTATCAACAGAAGGCTATTGCGGCGACTGAAAATGCCCTGTCACGAAACGTCCGCTCCGTATTGCTTGCCATGGCAACTGGCACGGGTAAAACCCGTACCATCATTGGCCTGATGTACCGCTTCCTGAAAACCGAACGCTACCATCGCATTTTATTTCTTGTAGACCGCACCGCCCTTGGGCAGCAGGCCATCGACGCTTTTAACGAAGCGCCTCTGGAGCAGAACCAGACCCTGAGTAAGATTTATAATGTCGCTGAACTGGGCGATATGGCCGCTGAAGCCGAAACCCGCGTGCAGGTCGCCACCGTTCAGGCCATGGTGAAGCGCATCTTTATGAGCGATCAGCCGCCGCCCATTGACCAGTTTGATTGCATCATTATCGACGAAGCCCACCGGGGCTATACACTGGATCAGGAAATGACCGAAGGTGAGCTGGCGACGCGGGATGCCAGTCAATACATCTCCAGTTACCGGCGAGTGCTGGACTACTTCGATGCCATCAAAATCGGCCTGACGGCCACCCCGGCCAGACACACCAGTGATATTTTTGGCAAACCTGTCTACACCTACTCGTACAGAGAAGCCGTCGCGGATGACTGGCTGATCGACCACGAACCACCCATTCGCTACGAAACCCTGCTGACCAAGAACGGCATCCAGTTTGAGAAAGGTAAGCCAGTCGAGGTGATTAACACCCAGACCGGCGAGGTGGATACCACGGAACTCGAAGACGAACTGAGCTTCGAGGTTGAGGCCTTCAACCGTCGAGTGATCAATGAGAATTTTAATCGGGTTATCTGCGAACAGCTGGCGCAGGAACTAGACCCCTTCGACGACGAAAAAGCGCTGATTTTCTGCGCGACTGATCTGCACGCTGATATGGTCAAGCGCCTTCTGGATGATGCCTTTAAAGAGCTCTATAACGGCAGCTATAACGAAGCCGCCGTTGCCAAGATTACCGGCAAAAGTGACAAAGTCGATCAGCTGATTCGTCGTTTCAAGAACGAGCGTTATCCCAGTATTGCCGTCACCGTCGACCTGCTGACGACCGGTATCGATGTACCCAAGATCTGTCACTTAGTGTTTATGCGGCGGGTGCGCTCGCGCATTCTGTATGAGCAAATGATTGGCCGCGCCACCCGTCGCTGTGACGAAATCGGCAAAACCGTGTTCCGTATTTATGACCCGGTCGATATCTACGCCGCCCTTGCCGAGGTCAACACCATGAAGCCCCTGGTGAGAGACCCTAATATCACCTTGGAGCAACTGGTCGACGAGCTGACCGACGAGGACCATCTAGAAGCAGCGCTGAATAGCCCTGGCGAACAGCTGGGCGAAAGCCAAGCTGATGTAGTGCTTAGCCAACTGAGTCAGAAGGTCATGCGTGTACTGCGCAAAGCCGACAACAAAGCCGAAAGCCGGCCGGCGCTGAAAGACAAGCTGGACGAACTGCAAGAGCTGTGGGGCGTGGAGCCAAAAAATCTGCACCAGCACCTTCAGAAATTAGGTCCGCGCGAAGCGTCAGCATTCATCACCCAGCACAGCGGCCTGGTTAATCAACTTGGCCAAGTGAAATCACTGGCAGGCAGCGACAACATGCCCGTGATTTCGCACCATGAAGACAAGCTCATCCAGGAGCCCACCCAAAGCTACGGTGTGCACCAGCGGCCTGAGGATTACCTGGACAGCTTCAACGCGTTTATCAAAGAGCAGGTTAACCAATCGACCGCCCTGGCAGTGGTCGTCAACAAGCCCCGCGACCTTACGCGCCAGCAACTCAAGGAAGTGAAAGTGCTGCTGGATAACCACGGCTATTCGGAAGCCAATCTGCAAACCGCCGTGCGCAACCAGACCAATAAAGACATTGCTGCCAGTATCGTTGGCCATATCCGCCGCGCTGCGCTGGGCGAGCCTCTAAAGCCCTTTGAGCAGCGCGTCGCTGAAGCCATGGACCGCATCTATACCCAGCACGATTGGACATCGGCCCAGCGCAAGTGGCTAGAACGCCTAGCTAAGCAACTGACCCATGAGATCATTATCGACCGCGAAACCGTCAACCAGCTACCCGCCTTCCAAGGTGGTGCAAAGCAGTTGGATAAAATACTGGGCGACCAATTGGATACCGTGCTGGATGAGCTAGGCGATGCCATGTGGCCGCAGCAGAGCGCTTAAATGAGCGGTGTCGGGGCTCTGGCTGATTGGCCTTAGCAAATAGCTAGATTTTGCCGTTATTTATACATTTACTGCTTCACATGCAAAGGAAAGTGCCATTTCCTTTGCATATCTATCCCAATATATATAGATTTTCTATTTTTCTATACATGATATAAGAAGAGACGCTCCGTGCTGCCAACGCTACCCCTTGAACACATCGAAAAGTGGGAAACGCGCTCCGTGCTGAAAAAAGCGGCGGAGGCACATCGTTACCTGGCAGAGCTGAAAGGCGTAGCCGCGACCATTCCCAATGAAGAAATCTTGATCAACACGCTGACCTTGCAAGAAGCCCGGCACAGCTCTGAAATCGAAAATATCATCACTACCCAGGATGATCTGTATCGCGCTGTCGTGGCGGACGCGGCCAGCGTCTCACCGCAAACCAAAGAGGTTCAGGATTACGCAACCGCCCTGCGAGCCGGGTTCCGCAGCGTTCGGCAGTCGCGGCTGATCCGGCTTAACGATATTCTCCTGATTCAGGAGACGCTCGAACACAACAACGCCGGTTTCCGGAAGCTACCGGGGACCGCATTGAAGAATCAGGCCACTGGGGAGGTCGTCTATGAGCCGCCCCAGTCCGCCCAGGACATCGAAGCGTTGATGAGCAACCTGGTGGCTTACATCAACGATGACGAGCTGTGCGATGCAGACCCGTTGGTAAAAATGGCCATCATCCATCATCAGTTTGAAAGTGTTCACCCGTTCTATGATGGCAACGGCCGGACCGGGCGTATCATCAACATGCTGTATCTGGTCGCTCAAGACCTGCTCGACTTGCCCGTGCTGTACTTCAGCCGCTATCTGATCCAGACCAAAGCCGATTACTACCGGCAATTACAGGCAGTGCGCGATACCGGGAACTGGGAGCCGTGGCTGCTCTATATGCTGGAAGGTATCAGCCAGACCGCTCAGCAAACCATTGACCTGATTGGTCAAATCCGCGAGTTGATGCAATATACCAAACACCGGATGCGTGATGAATGCCCCAAAATTTACCGGCAGGAACTGCTGAACAACCTGTTCAATCACCCATATACGAAAATCGAATTCGTGATGGAGGATCTTGCCGTCAGCCGTATCACCGCTACCAAATACCTGGATGAGCTGGTCAGCATTGGCCTGCTGGACAAAACCAAGGTCGGCCGTAGCAACTTCTACATCAATACACCGCTGATGGCGCTATTCCTTGAGCGCGCCTAACACTACTCGGAAGTACCCATGACCAATAACGACATCGTCCAAAAACTCTGGAATCTGTGTGATGTACTGCGCGATGACGGCATCAATTACTCGGACTATGTCACCGAGCTGGTGCTGCTGCTGTTCATCAAAATGGTCGACGAAAACACCGAAGCCGGCACCCTGAAGAACCACCCACTGCCGGAAGGCTGCCGCTGGACAGACCTGAACAGTAAAGACGGCGTTAACCTGCTCAATGATTACAAGCGCATTCTGTTTTGCTTATCCACAGGCCGCGACGCCAACGGCAAACTGGTACACACTGACCCACTAATTAGCGCCATTTACGCCGATGCGCAAACCCGCCTGAGTGAGCCTAGTCACTTACGACAAATGGTGGTCGCGCTTGATCAGATCGACTGGTTTAGCGCTCAGAGCGACGGCCTTGGGGATCTCTACGAAGGCCTGCTAGAAAAGAACGCTAATGAAACCAAGTCTGGCGCAGGCCAGTATTTCACGCCCCGCGAGTTGATCAACACCATGGTGCGCTGCCTGAAACCCCAGCCCGGCGAGAAGGTTCAGGACCCGGCAGCGGGCACGGCGGGCTTTCTCATCGCTGCGGATCAGTACATCAAGGATCACACCGACGACCTGTTCGATCTAAACGCCCAGCAGCAGGCCTTTCAAAAAAGCCGCGCTTTTGTCGGCATCGAACTTGTGCCCGGCACCCGTCGCCTAGCGTTGATGAACTGCCTGCTTCACGGCATGGAAGGCGACGATGAAGGCGTAGTGCACTTGGGCAACGCGCTTGGTCAGACCGGAGCGGGCCTGGAAAAGGCTGACGTTATTCTCGCCAATCCGCCCTTTGGTACCAGCAAAGGTGGCGACGCCAGCATCACCCGCGACGACCTCACCTATAAAACCAGCAACAAACAGCTGGCCTTCCTGCAGCACATCTACCGCAATCTCAAACCCGGTGGCCGCGCCGCCGTAGTACTGCCGGATAACGTGCTGTTTGAAGCCGGCGTAGGCACCGAGGTACGCCGGGACCTGATGCACAAGTGCAACCTGCACACCATCCTGCGCCTGCCCACTGGCATCTTCTACGCCCAGGGTGTGAAAACCAACGTTCTGTTCTTCACCAAAGGCAGCGCAACGGATAAGCACCAAGAAGAAAACTGCACCGAAAACGTCTGGGTTTACGATCTGCGCATCAACATGCCCAGCTTTGGCAAGCGCACACCGTTTGGCGAGCAGCACTTAAAGCCCTTCGAGACAGTTTTCGGAAATAACGCTATCGGCCAAAGCGACCGCCAGGAGGGTGAATGGAGCTTTCATTCTGACAAGATCGAACTGCCGGAAGCCACCAAAGCCACTGATGAGAACCAAGGCGTAGATGAACGCATGATCCATAGCCGCTGGCGCTGCTTCAGTCGCGAGTGGATTGCCGAGCACAAAGGCGACTCGTTGGATATCTCTTGGCTCAAAGATAGTGACAGTGTGGACGCTGCCAATCTACCAGAGCCAAATGTGTTAGCGGGCGAGGCGATGGGAGAACTGAAAGCTGCGCTAGGTGAACTGGAAGCATTGGTCACAGAACTAGAGGGTGAGTCGTGAAGGAAATAAATCACACTCCAGAAAGTTGGGCACGATGTTCGCTGGTAGATGTTGTTGTACTAAATCCGAAGAATGATGCCAGTGCTGATCAAGTGGCTGGATTTGTTCCCATGGCACTGGCTCCGACCGATTATCACGGCATCTTGCAGCACGAGGAGAAGCTGTGGGGAAAAATTAAAAAGTCCTATACCAATTTTGCTGATGGCGACATCATATTCGCCAAAGTGACTCCGTGTTTCGAGAACGGTAAAGCTGCGATTGTGCGTGACATGCCGGGCGGGATCGGGGCTGGAAGTTCGGAATTTTATGTCCTTAGGCCAACCAGCAAAGAGATCTCACCAACCCTGATTTTTGCGACCATCAAAAGTCAGTCCTTTATGCAGCAGGGTGCAGAGAGCATGACGGGGGCCGTGGGACTCCGCCGAGTCCCACGAGCATTTGTAGAAGCGTTTCCAGTAGCGTTGCCGCCTGCTGCCGAACAAAAAGCCATCGCCGACAAACTCGACACCCTGCTGGCCCAGGTGGAAAACACCAAAGCCCGCCTCGAACGCATCCCGCAAATCCTCAAACGCTTCCGCCAGTCGGTGCTGGCTGCGGCGATGAGTGGGCGGTTGACGGAGGAGTGGCGAAGCATGAGTGAGCTCACTGGATGGGCGAACATCAGCCTTAGGAACCTCGTTCAAAACATTGAAGCCGGGAAAAACCTGAAGTGTATTGAAACTCCGCCCGGCGAGAACGAATTCGGAATCATCAAGATCAGCGCTGTGACTTGGGGCACATATGACGAGGAGCAAAGTAAGACTCTCCCCGAAAAAAATCTGTTCTTGGAATCTCGGAGAATAAAGGTTGGTGATTTCTTAATATCAAGAGCCAATACAATTGATCTACTTGGTAATCCAGTGATTGTGCAGAAGGTTACAAAGAATCTGATGCTCAGCGATAAGGTACTTCGCTTGAACATGGACGATGAGGACAAAGCTTGGGTTAACATCTTCCTTCGTTCAATGACCGGACGTAAGGAAATCCAAGACCGCTCCACCGGCAATCAAATGTCAATGCGTAACATCGGCCAAAAAGCACTGCTCGAAATCCCGATTCCGAAGCCTCTTTATGAAGAACAAACCGAAATCGTCCGCCGAGTAGACCAACTTTTCGCACACGCCGACCGCATCGAACAACAGGTCAACAACGCTCTGGGCCGCGTCAATAACCTCACCCAGTCCATCCTCGCAAAAGCCTTTCGAGGCGAACTCACCGAGCAATGGCGCAAGGACAACCCGGAGCTGATCAGCGGCGACAACAGCGCGGAGGCGTTGCTGGAGCGTATTAAAGCTGAGAAAGCAGCGTCAAAACCGGCAAAGAAAACTCGCAAGCAGACAACCGCGTGATGTTCACGCGGTGAGTGTGTAGTTCGTAACTCACTACCGTAAGGAAAAGCTGAATGAGTCATCTTGCTGCATCGCAAGACGAAGCCGAACTGACAGACAGCTTTCGCCGCTTGGCCGAGCTGGTCGAGACTTGCAGAGAAAATGCCAATAGGGACGGTGAGCGTTTCAATATCTTCGCGATCCTGGGCCTTCAGCGCGATGAAAACCGCACTCACTCACGATATCTCGCTGAGTTGCTGAGCCCCACCGGGCGGCACGGTGAGGGCGCCAGGTTTCTAAATGCATTTGTTAACGACATCCTGGGCCTTTCATACGATGTAAGTGAGCGTGCCAACGTAACCAGAGAGCTCGCCACCGAAGACCAGCGACGTGTGGATATCGTGGTGGAGTCGCCAGATCTAATTATCGGCATTGAAGTGAAGATTGACGCCGGTGACCAGAAGGCGCAGCTGCACGACTATTACACAGAGCTCAAACATCGGGCTAAAAACCGGAAAAAGGCGGTGCTTGTCTATCTCACGCTGGATGCCAAGGCGCCCTCCGCCTACAGCCTTAAAGACCTTGAGCAAGAGAATGTACATTGCCTTTCTTTCGAGAAAGATATCCGCCAGTGGATCGACAATTGCGCAAGCTTCAGTATCCACAAACCGGAATTGTCCTACGCGCTTATCCAGTACCAGCGTCTGCTCGAAAATATCACCGGAGCCGGAACCTCTATGACAGCGCTTATCGCAGACAAACTCGCCAACAACCGTGATGACCTGGAAACAGCGTTGGCGCTAGAAAAGGCGCTCCCCAAGGCAAAAGCAGCGGTGATGCTTCGGTTCTGGGAGGAACTCTCTTTCGCGTTGACTCATGCGTTTGGTGGAGCGCCGGCTGTTTATGGCGGTAAAGACCTGAGAGAAATTTCCCAGAACTATTTTGATGACAGCCGAGGTGGCAAACGTGTGGGCATCAAGCTCCCAGTTGGTACCGTGAACGGTGAAACTCTCTGCCTGTATGTTCACATCTATAATGCCATTCACTACGGGCTGCGTATCGAAGGTACGTCAGGGTCACCAGTAATACGGCCTGAAAAAAAGGCGATGCTGGGCGATGGTAATGCGATGGCCGACAAGGAAACCGACTGGCTAGCTTGCTATTACTACAACCCATCCCCCAGCCAGGAGCCGATCATTCTTAATTTTGATAAATTCAATGGACCAGTGCTCGACCTGATGGATGAAGAGAAGCGGCAGGCCATCATCGGTCAGATGGTGGATCACCAGGTGACCCTGGTTAAAGAAGCTAAATCGCTGATGGAAAACAGCGACGCCTAAACAATGCGAGAGGCTATGCGCCATGAAGTACGACTCATCCTTTGCTCAACATCGCCTGACACAGCTGACTGAGCAACTGCTCCCTGACACATCGGTCTCAGGCAATATCATATTCTTTGCCGACGAGGAGGAGGGCAGAGTAGGCGGCGCAACCTGGCAGTTTGAAGACGAAGATCATTCGTTACTCAAGGACAGCGACTTTACATACATGCTCATGGAGCTATTGGATGTCTTGATTCGCTACCGTGCCAGCCATGGCGTTACGGATACCCTCAGCGGCATCATTCAAATGGATAAGTCCGTACCAGATATTCAGTGGCTTACAGCCAGTGAAGCAGAGAAGCGACGTGGCAGCCTGAACCCGACAATGTAAGAATAAGTAGTCAGAATAGCTTGTTATTGAATTCTTGAAAGCCCGATCTACATAACCACGGGTTATCAATTTTTTAGATATTAGTGGAGTTCGTGAACGATCCGACCGGCCACATCTTACATAGCTAACGTGGTGTACGTACCTTACAGCATATTCTGCCTTCGAACTGTTTTGATGTTTACGACTCATTGAGATGCTGAGCGATTATGTGTTCAGTGGAAATATCTATTTATTGAAGATTGCTGATTAACTCTGGTGCGCGGGGCAGTGATAAGCATTAGTCCTCACGCGCAGAACCTATTTGGCACCTAATAAATAGCTCAACAAAAAACGGCCACTTGCTGTATTAGCTAAGTGGCCGTTTTTAATAATCTTTTTGGTCGGAATAGCAGGATTCGAACCTACGACCTCTGCCTCCCGAAGGCAGCGCTCTACCAAGCTGAGCTATATTCCGTTATTTGTTTCAGGGCATCGCCCTTCAACGCGGACAAATTATACGTGAAAGAGGCCAGCATGCAACCCTGAAAACGCGATTTACGTTTTACGCTCAACCGCGAGGCGGGCAAGTTTTGCCATTGTGTCGCGATAGGGGCTTGCCGGCAAGGCGTCGAGTTGGGCGAGGGCTTTATCGGCCATTTCTTCGGCGCGGGCGCGGGTATAGGTTAAAGCACCGGTGGCGTTAACGATATCCATTACCGCATCAAGTTGCTCTAGCCCGCCTTTGCGAATGGCCTGGCGAATCAGCTTGGCTTGCTCGGGAGTGCCTTTTTCCATGGCGTGAATTAGCGGTAGCGTCGGCTTGCCTTCGGTGAGGTCGTCACCCACGTTTTTGCCCATGGCGTTGGCGTCGCCTTGGTAGTCGAGTAGGTCATCGATTAGCTGGAACGCCAGGCCTAAATAGCGCCCGTAATACTGCAGGGCGCGTTCCTGCTCGGGGGAAGCCTCGGCCAGTACGGCGCCGCTGTGGGAAGACGCCTCGAACAGCATTGCGGTTTTGCCTTGGATGGTCTCAAAGTAGTCCGCCTCAGAGATATCCGGGTTGCCGATATTGGTCAGTTGTTGCACTTCGCCTTCGGCAATGACGCAGGTGGCGGCCGAAAGAATCGCCATAATGCGCATGGAGCCGACATCAACCATCATTTGAAAGGAGCGCGAGTAAAGAAAATCGCCCACTAATACAGACGGTGCATTGCCCCAGCTGTCGTTGGCGGTTTGTTTGCCGCGGCGCAGGTGTGACTCATCCACCACGTCGTCGTGCAAAAGCGTTGAGGTATGCATGAACTCGATCAGGGTTGCCAGGGCGATGTGCTTGTCACCGTCATAGCCGAGCGCGCGCGCGGCAAGTAGCACAAGAAGCGGGCGTAGGCGTTTGCCGCCGCTTTCAATGATGTACTGGCTGATGGTGGCGACCAGCGGCACTCTAGAGTTGAGCTGCTCGACAATGGTGCGGTTAACGGCGTTAAAGTCATCCGCCACCACGGCATGCAGCGGTAAAGGTGAGGTGCTGACAGGTGGGGTTGAAGAGGCGTTTGCAGTCATTAATCCGTTCATCGCGGCAGGTGGAGACGGCAAGGCCGCCTGATAAAGTTGATGTCATGCTATGGGGCCGCCTGTTGGGCGTCAAGATTAAGCCCTGCGGGGATGCCAAATAGTCCTTCTTTTGACCTAGGTTCGCTTTTGCAGAATGGCAATACGTTGAAGGCATGCTAAGCTCCCTTTGGTCACAGCCTGGCACGATAACAATCGGGACTTGACCACGGATAACATGGATGAACACAAGGATGTCCTTCTGGAGAAGGGCAATATAGACATTGGGTGCTTGACGTTAAGGCTCGGGTGCCTATCAGGGACATATAAGGGAACATGATGAAAGGAGTAGTAAAGGCCGTTGCGCTTGCAGCAGCCGTGTCGGCGTTGGCTGGCTGTTCTTCCTACCAGCAGCGTAGCCAGATGGAAGCCTTCAACACTTCCTGGGTACTGGGTGATTACAACGCGGCAATAGAATCCATGAGGCCCAAACCTGGGCTTGGCGGCTTGAAGAAAGTAGAAGACAAACGTCTTCTTGAAGTGCTCCACCAGGCGGAAGCCAAGCGTATGCTCGGAGCGCATGATGAAGCGATTGCGCTGTACGATGAAGCCGAAGTTGGCATGAAGCTCGATGACACCACCGGCTTGGCTTCCAATCTTCTTGAGGGTGGGATGTCCGTTCTGGTCAATGATGCAGAGCGTGATTATACCCCGATGCTTTCTGAGACCATTCTGGTCAATACCTATAAAGGGTTGTCATTCCTGCACCAAGGGCAGCGGGACCTCGCCCGCATCGAGTTTAATCGTGCCGATGATCGCACTCGGCGAGCAGTCGAATCATTTGCTGACGAAATCGCCGCGCAGCAGGCGGCATTGAAAGACGGCGACGGCACAGAGCAGGCCTCAATAAGCAAGAGCCTGGAAAGCGATGCGCTACAGCAGAGTGTTTCCGAGCATTATGGCAATACGGCTCAGTGGAATGTCTATTCGGAATTCATCGTTCCAGCTTCCACTTATCTTCACGGCCTCTTTTTCCTTGCAAGCCGGGATAGCGGCGATTTGGATAAAGCCAGCGTTTCACTTTCGCGCGTGGCTGAAATGGCCCCGGACAACACTATTCTGCGCCAAGATGCCGAGCTTGCCGACGCCCTCTCGTCCGGTCGTCAGTCCAGGCAAGATCTCGCCCCACAGGTTTGGGTGCTGTATGAAAATGGGTTAGGACCGGTGGCTAAAGAAACGCGTTTTGATATTCCACTGTTGCTCTTCCACGGCAATACTTCGGTACCTGCCTATACCGGTATCGCACTGCCGCGCTACAGCGACCGCGCCGCTAATCGGGATGCCCTTTCGATTAATGCGGACGGAAGCCAGTTTACCCTGGAGGCCTTCTCGCCCATGGGTAAGGTCGTGAATACTGAAATGCAGTCGCGTTTTCCAGCGGTGCTTGGCAGAGCTGTCGCTTCTGCCGCAGTTAAGGCGTTGATCCAAAAATCGGCAGCCGATGAATTAGGCGCGGTTGGGCAGCTAGGGTCAGCGCTATTTGCCGCGTCTACCACGCGTGCGGATTTGCGCAGCTGGCAGGCGACACCGGATCACTGGGAAGCGACCCGCTTTGATCGCCCTGCCTCCGGCGCTTTGACGTTGAGCACGCAAGCTGGCCCGCTGGGAGAAGTTTCTTTGCCAGACTGGCCTTACACCCTGGTATACATCAAACGCCCGAGTCAGCAAGGCCCGGCGCAGGTTTCCGTGATTGACCTACAGGGTGAGCATACCGGCGCGCAGTTTACGCTGGGTGCAACGCCCGCCGTGGCTAGTCGATAAGCACCTTTCATAACGGCACTACCAAAACCATAGGCAGCGCGACACCGCGCTGCCTGTCATCGTGTAGTAAAAACGTGTATTCGAAATAAGGAAATGACGTAATGAAGTATTTAGTGATGTTCGCGGCGTTGATGCTGACCTTAAGTGGCTGTGCCACACCAGCGCACTATGTCGATCCGGAGAATGATCAGGGTGAGGTTAGCATGTCGCTCGACTATCGCGATTTCGAGCGCGCCGCGACCGCATCCGTGGATTCCATGCTGGCAAGTGGTGCCGTCGAAAACCCCAATGGCGGGCGTTACGTGATGGTGGTCAGCCGTATCATCAATGACACCATGCAGCGCTTAGATACCGACCAGCTGGTCAAGAAGATCCGGGTAGATTTGCTACGCTCCGGGCGTGTCGTGACCACAACGGCCGTAGGCATTGATGGTGCTGAAGATCAAATGAACATGCTGGCCAGATCGCTGCGTGATTCAGAGGAGTTCGATCAGCGCGGTGTGCAGCGCAAAGGCACGCTGCAAGCGCCGGATTTAAGTCTGTCGGGCAAAATCCTGCAGCGTAACCGCCAAGTGGGCGGCGATCAGCAGGTTGAATACTATGTGCAGCTGTCGTTGACCGATCTTGCAACCGGTCTTGCTCTTTGGGAAGACGAAACCCAGGTGATTAAACGCGGTTCGGATGCCTCGGTAAGCTGGTAAGGAAAAGGAAGTCTTATGAAACGTGTCATACAGTGTGTTGCCTTAACGTGTTGGATGCTGCCGCTATCGGTGGCTTGGGCGCAGGATGTCGCCGATCAGGCGCGCGAGTCGCAGGAAAATGCGGCCAGTACGCCGCCTTCGCCGTTCATGGCGATAGACGAAGTGTCAAGAAGTGATGAAAAAATCCAGGCCTTTCTGAATGAAAGGGGATGGGTTCAGGGGGAGTCACCCAACAATCCCGCCGGTGGCACCTTGGTGGTAACCAGTCAGGATATCGCCGCTGACCCCACCAGCATCGATTTTAGCCAAGCGCGGTTGATTGCGACCGAAGAGGCGTTTCTGCAGGCGATGGGGGAGCTGGTCGCCCAGGATTCGGTCAACGTTGGTAAGCGCATGGCAGATCGCTTTATGCAAAACGGCCTGCCGCAGGAAGTGGAGGATACCACCAGCCTTAAAGCCTTGGGTGACGCGTTGTCGAGTCGCTTGGCGGAGGCGTCGGTGCAGACCCTTAATCGTGTCATCGAAGAACTTGGCGGCGATGTTAGCGGCCTGCCGCAGCTTAATATCGCCGAGCGCGAACAGCTGCTATTTGATGAATTTGTCACGGAAACCACGTGGCAGGCGATGGGAGAGCTTTCTGGCATCGGGATTTTTGGGGTGATCGAGGAAGTCGGCGGTGACGGTCCCGTTAATAACGGTCGCGTCAGCGTCGTCGTGGTCAAGTCTGACCGGTTTAGTGAGTTTGGGCGTCAGCTGCGTACTGGCGATGTCGCTCCCGGTCAGGCAATCCCCGTGGAACAGATTCAGCAGCGCCTGCAGTCTCAAATCGAGGCCGGTGAGCCGATGCTGGGCTACTTTGGCGTACAGCCGATCGCCGATAGCCAAGGGCGTTATGGGTTGATGGCATTTGGTACCGGTGCGCCATCATTGGTGCGTGGTGCGATGGATGAGTTTGAAATCAGCGCTGAGCTTGAAGCGGCACGCTCAAGCGCACAATTGATGGCAGACGGCTGGCTGGCGCAATTCGCGACCATGACGGTGCAAGGGCAGAAAGAGAGCGCTCGGCGCAAGCTGCAGGAGCGGGTGCGCGAGACACGGGCCGACGGTACCGCGCGGGAGTTTAGTTCCTCGGCGGTGGGGCGAATGGTGAATAACGTGCTGCGTTCGGAATCGCAGGCGCACTTGCAGGGCGTACAGACCATCGGCCAGTGGAGTGCGACTGACCCCACGACCGGGCACCCTTATCTTGGCTATGTGAAGTACTGGTCTCCCGCTACCTCGGCAAAGGCGCAAGGTCTCGTGCCCGAGACGGTGCCAGAGAGTGGTACAGCGACCACAGGTGGACGCTCGGATTCCGGCGGAGTACCTGAAAGTTCACGCTCCACCGGCGCCTTTGGAGAGTGGTGATGCGTTCTTTGTTTCTGCTACTGCTAGGGTGGCTGGTGCTGAGTGGTGTCAGTGTTTCGGCGTTTGCCGGTGTACAAACACGCACCGTTAATGCGGAAGGCACCGGCGCCAATCGTGAAGAAGCCATTTTCAACGCCCTGGGTGAGGCAGTGCGTCAGGTGCACGGCGGGCACGTTGACGCTAGCCGCGAGCTGCGCCGCTCGATGGAACGGTTGTCGGTACGCGATAGCAGCGGGCGCGAAGCGTCCGTGACCTATCAACAGGAAACGTCCAGTGCTACCCAGGTAGAAAGCCGTGGCCTCATCAGCGGCTATCGCGTGGTCAGCGTTTCCCCCGCCGCCGGCGGCGGACAGCGGGCGCAGTTGGAGGTCAATCTACCCGTTTACCGTGTGCCCGGCAGCGGCGCGCAGTCGAATCGGCGCCGGCTAGCGGTGTATCCGGTGGAAATGGATGCAACCGCGTTGCGGCTCAGTGGGCAATCGCTAAGCCCGAGCGAGGTATCACGCCGGATAACCCAGTCGCTGGTGAGAGCCCTGGTCAGTTCGCGGCGCTTTAACGTGCTGGACCGTGACATGCGCACGGCAATGACGGCTGAGCAGCGCTTCGTCGCCTCAGGCCGTGCTGGGCTGGCCCAGAAAGCCATGCTCGGACGCGAGCTAGGCGCCGATTATCTGCTGACAGCGCGCCTGACGGAGCTGGATATGTCGATGAAAGAGGTTAGTAACCCGATTACCGGCGAGCGTTCGCAACAAGGGGAAGGCGTTGCGACCTTAGAAGCGCGCGTTGTCATTCCCGCTACGGGGCAGGTGATGTGGAGCCATACGCTCACGACAGATCTGGCCGCATTAGGCATTGACGCACCCAATGGTGGCGGGTTCTCGCAACAGGTTTATGACCGTTTGGGCGATGAGCTGACGTTTCAGGCCTTAAATGTCATTTACCCTCTGCGCGTGGTCGAAAGCGAGCCAGAGCAACTGGTGCTTAACCAAGGCCAAGGCATGGTAAGGCAGGGGCAGCGCTGGGCCGTTTACGATATCGGGAAAGCCTATAAAGATCCGTATCACGGGGAACGCCTTGGCGCACGTGAAACATGGCAAGCCGATGTAGAGATTAGCCGAGTGGCACCAAAGGTTGCCTATGCCCGCGTGGTGAAAGGCAGCGTATCGGGAAATGGGCAGGTGTTGCGCCGCATTGACGCCACCGGTAACGCCACCCGTGAAGCCGAACGCGAGGCGCTACGTGGTACACGCGAACGGGTTTGCTTGCCAATGGACCCTTGTTAGGCTTGGATAATAACGATGAGAGCGGGTGAAGAGGTTGTGGTAGTAGGCCAAACTCGCTATAATCCGCGACCCGCTCATCATGCTCCCTGTCAGATGGCTGCCGAAAGGGGCGCCACTCGCCGCAGGTCGACCAAGAGCCAAGCCGATGAGCGCCGTCATTGCCGTTAACGCGGTAGTATGGCAACAGTGATCCGTCCTGGAGAGAGACATGTTCGCAGTAATCAAAAGCGGTGGTAAGCAGTACCGCGTTGAAGAAGGTCAGACGCTCAAGCTTGAAAAAATCGAAGTCGCCACCGGCGAAACGATTGAGTTTGATGAAGTGCTGTTAGTCGGTAACGACGATGATGTTACCGTTGGCGCACCGCTTGTCGATGGCGCTAAAGTATCGGCGGAAATCGTCGATCACGGTCGTGGTGATAAAGTGACTATCATCAAGTTCCGTCGTCGTAAGCACAGCATGAAGCGTCAGGGCCACCGTCAGTGGTTCACCGAAGTCAAAATTACCGGAATTTCCGCATAAGCGGTTGATTCCCCAGTAGGAGGATTTTGCAATGGCACATAAAAAGGCAGCCGGCTCCACGCGTAACGGTCGCGATTCCGAATCCAAACGCCTTGGTGTGAAACTGTTCGGCGGCCAAGCGGCTACCCCGGGCAACATCATCGTGCGTCAGCGCGGCACCAAGTTCCACGCGGGCACTGGCGTTGGCATTGGTAAAGACCACACCCTCTTCGCGCTTGACGAAGGGTTGGTGAAGTTCGAAACCAAAGGCCCGAAAAACCGTAAGTTCGTCAGCATCGTTTCTGCCTAAGCAGATTCGCGGCGAACAAAGAAAAGCCCCGCTATGGCGGGGCTTTTTTGTCTGTAGGGCGTGTTTTAGCGTACAACGTTTTCATGCACCACATAGACGTTTTGTTGTTATCGGCGGCGGAAGCGGCCAGGAGAAGATTCCATGCAGTTTGTCGATGAAGCTTCCATCATCGTTGAGGCCGGTAAAGGCGGCAACGGTTGTCTGAGCTTTCGCCGCGAAAAGTATGTGCCTAAAGGCGGCCCGGATGGCGGCGACGGCGGGCACGGCGGCAGCGTTTATCTGATTGGTGACGATGCGCTCAATACGCTGATCGATTTCAAATACCAGCGCTTCTATAAGGCTGAAAATGGCCAGGGGGGCATGGGGCGCCAGATGAGTGGCAAGGCAGGTGAAGACCTGCACGTGAAAGTCCCAGTGGGTACGACGGTGATCGACGAGGACACGCTCGAAGTCATCGCCGATGTGACCGAGATTGGTCAGGTCGTGCTCGTGGCGGATGGGGGGCGTCGCGGTTTAGGCAATATTCACTTTAAGTCGTCGACCAATCGGGCGCCGCGGCGCACCACGCCGGGCACCGAGGGTGATCGCCGCAACTTGCGCCTGGAAATGAAGGTGATGGCCGATGTCGGTCTGCTCGGTATGCCGAATGCGGGCAAATCGACGCTGATTCGCTCGGTCTCGGCGGCCAAGCCCAAGGTCGCCAACTACCCCTTTACGACCTTGGTACCCAACCTTGGTGTGGTCAAGCTTGGGCTGCACGAGCACTTCGTGATGGCCGATGTGCCGGGCTTGATCGAAGGCGCCTCCGATGGTGCCGGGTTGGGGCTGCGCTTTTTGAAGCACTTGACCCGCACGCGCCTATTGCTCCACGTGGTCGATGTGGCGCCTTTCGACGAATCCAACCCGGTAGACGCTGCCAAAGCCATCGTCCACGAGCTGGGGGAATTTTCTCCCGCACTTGCCGAGCGCCCGCGCTGGCTGGTGCTGAACAAGTTCGATCTGCTGCCGGAAGAGGAACGTGAGGCCCGTGCTCAGGCGATTATCGACGCGCTGAACTGGGAAGGCCCGATATTTCGTATTTCGGCTATCAGCAACGAGGGCACCGATGCTCTGGTACAGTCAGCCCACCGTTGGTTGACCGAACAGCAGCGCCTGGAGAACGAAGACGAAGAGGCGCACGCCCACGAGCAAGAGATGCGTCGACGCATGGAAGACGAGTCGGTGGCACGCACCGAAGCGCGGCTGGGGCGCAAACGTAAGCCCCGCGATGAAGATGATGATGACTTCGACGACGATGATTACGACGTCGAAGTGGAGTACGCCCCTTAATGACGGCGTTAGCGATGGATGGAGAGGTGATGTGAGCGAGCAGGCACTCGGTCGCGAAGCGCTAAGCGGCGCGCGGCGTGTGGTGGTCAAAATCGGCAGCGCGCTGTTAACCAATGATGGCCGTGGGCTGGATGACGCCGCGATTGGCCGTTGGGTTGATCAGATCGCCGCGCTGCATCAGCGCGATATTGAGGTCGTGCTGGTCTCCTCCGGTGCGGTAGCCGCTGGTATGGTGCGCTTGGGGTGGCAAGTGCGCCCCAGCGCCGTACACGAATTGCAAGCCGCTGCTGCGGTCGGCCAGAACGGGCTGACCCAGTGCTATGAGCAGCACTTTGCCCGCCACGGCATGCTCACCGCACAAGTGCTGCTGACTCACGATGACCTCTCCAATCGCAAGCGCTACCTCAACGCGCTCTCGGCGTTGCGTACGCTGGTGGAGATGCGCGTGGTGCCGGTGATCAATGAAAACGACACCGTGGTCACCGACGAGATTCGCTTTGGCGATAACGACACCCTCGGCGCATTGGTGGCCAATCTGCTCGAAGCCGATGCGCTATTCCTGCTGACCGACCAGGAAGGGCTGTTTGACGCCGACCCACGTCACACCCCGGATGCGAAGCTGATCACCGACGGGCACGCTGATGACCCACGCTTGGCGGCGGTAGCCGGTACCGGCGGTGCGCTGGGCCGTGGCGGTATGAGCACTAAAGTGCGCGCGGCGCAGTTAGCCGCGCGCTCCGGTGCGGTGACGGTGATCGCCAGCGGCCGCCAGCCTGAAGTACTCACCCGGTTAATGGCAGGCGAGCGGCTGGGCACGCTCTTGCGGCCTGAACAGGCGCCAATCGCGGCGCGTAAGCGCTGGCTGGCCGGTCAGCTACAGGTGCGCGGTACGCTCACCCTTGATGCCGGGGCGGTTAAAGTCCTGCGCGATAAAGGCTCAAGCCTCTTGGCCGTGGGCGTGTGTGAGGTGCAGGGTGGCTTCCGCCGTGGCGATATGGTGACCTGCGTGGACGAGCAAGGCGCGCTGGTGGCAAAAGGCCTGGTGAACTACGGCGCTGAAGAGGCGCGCCAGCTCGCAGGCCAGCCGAGCCATCAAATTGAAGCCATCCTGGGCTACATGGAAGCTCCCGAGCTAATCCATCGCGATAACTTGGTCGTGGTATGATCAGACGGTTGTTTAACGCTAGCGCGGCGGCAAGGGAATCTGGCGCGGCCAACCGCTGGGCACGATGAAGATACGCTGGGTCTGGCCGTTGTGGGGGTGGTAAACCATCACCTGCTGTGGGGTACTGTAGGCCATCACGCGGTCGAGAATCGGCGAGATGGCGTCATGTAACGGCTGAAAGCTTGCTAGCGCTGGCGGTGCGAGCCAATGCGGCTTTTCCAACCACGCGGCAAGCGTATCGGACGGAAAACCGGCAGCCAGTGTCGGCCAATCCTGTAAGTAGCACCAAAGACCACGCCGATGCGCCGTCATTGCCCCTCTAGGGGGTGAAAGCCTAGCGTGCCAAGGATAAAAGAGGACACCGGGCAGCGCGAGCTGCGAGCGAATAGGCGGCAGGGATTCACCGCTGTCACGCGGCGCGAGCCAGTGCGCCAACGTTTTGCGAGCAGGCGGCGTACGTGCGATGGGCAGTTGGTGACGAGCAATGTGCCGACATTTAAGCGCCAAACTATCCAACCCGCCCGGCCCGATCCAGCGGCTTAGACTCGCCTCTTCTCCCGGGCCATCGGGCAGCCCCAGGTAGAACTTGATCGCCACTTCCAAGTGAATGGGGGCGGGATCAAAGCAGGTACGGTAGAGGATATCCAGCTCGCCCAGGGTGTTGCGCCGCTGGAAAACACGCACGTTGGTCGCCAGCAATCGCGTATCGGGCGCATGGTCGAGCACGTAGTGCCACAGCCGCTCGTGGTAATGCCCCATCCGTGAATGGCGCAGCGCGCGCCAAGAAAACGACTCGACGCCCTGACGCTGGCGCGCTAGCCAGCGGGTGAGTGCGTGCGCATCTGCCCACCCAAGCGCTTTTAAGCTGGGCCGGCCAGAAATATCGGGTAGCACGACGATATCAGGGGTGTGGAGCAGCCAGGCGATATCCCGCAGGGCAGGATGTTCCATCTCAGTGGCTACGTTTTCCAGGCCGACCGTATGGCCATGCGACGGCCATTGAGCAATCTCGGTTTTCAAGAAGACTCCTTCTGTCACATGGCATCGTTGCGTGTCTTCATTGACGGTCAAGGTAACATGTCGGCCGTTTGAAATCGTTAACACCTCGGCTTTCAACCGCCTAGTGGATTCGTGGTTCAATCAACTCAGATTGTGGCCCGAGCAGAAGGAAAAGCTATGCACTCAAATGCGTCAGCCGCGACAGAGACAGCCCCGCTGCCGGACATCCTCGCTGGCCCGCTGCTGCGGCGTATCACGCCTACCCGCTGGGTGATGTGGCTGGTGGCCTCGCGCAGGGTTTCGCTGACACTGACGTTAACCCCGCCGGAAGGCGAGGCGCAGCGTCATCGCCTAGACGCGGCGTCACAGTGTTTGCCGCTCGGCGAGCATGCCTACGTTTATCTGATCGACTTGCCGCTGTCGCAGCCGCTTCCCATGG
This sequence comes from Vreelandella salicampi, assembly GCF_013415105.1. Taxonomy (GTDB): domain Bacteria; phylum Pseudomonadota; class Gammaproteobacteria; order Pseudomonadales; family Halomonadaceae; genus Vreelandella; species Vreelandella salicampi. Next base: position 156,525 of record NZ_JACCDF010000004.1, on the reverse strand, counting down.
ATACGCCGATCCCCTACGACGTGCTGCTCACGCAAGCAAACGGCACGCAGCAGGGCATTGCCGAGTGGGCGCCGTGGCTTTGTTATGCGGGAGCCGAGTCGCCAAGCGTGGTGATTGCCTCGCGCCACCATCAACTGATGCACGGTTCCTGCCGTAAGCCCCACCACGATAGCGCCGATGGCCTCGTGCGTGCGGATACCTGGCTTGAAGAACAGGGCGGCGCGGCAGCGACCGAGCGCCCGGCATGGCTATTGATGACCGGCGACCAGGTCTACGTGGATGACGTGGCAGGGCCGATGTTGCGCGCGATACACGCGCTGATTGCCCGGTTAGGCCTCGTGGATGAGCACCTTGAAGGGGCGACGGTTGAGGATAGTCAGACGCTTTATCGTTCAACCAACACGTATTACCACCGTGAAGCACTGCTGCCCGATGTGACCAGCAACACCGCCCTGCGTGAGCGCTTTTTCGGCGGGGTAAAAAAGCCGGTGTTTACCTCTGCTAACGCGCATAATCACTTGATGACACTGGCGGAAATGCTAGCGATGTACTGTTTGGTCTGGTCGCCAACGCCTTGGCAGCTCATCGCCCCTGACATGCCGGCGCTGGATGCAGCGGAGAGTGCTATCTATCGCCAGGAACAGCCCATCATCGATGCCTTTGTGGCAGGGTTGCCGCAGTGTGCGCGGGTGATGGCGCACCTTCCCACCCTGATGATTTTTGACGATCACGACGTGACCGATGATTGGAACCTCACGGCGGACTGGGAGCGCGCGGCCTACGGCCATCCGTTTTCTAAGCGCATTATCGGCAATGCACTGCTGGCCTATTTGCTCTGTCAGGGCTGGGGCAACGCACCGGAAACGCTCAATCCGCTAGTGGCGAAGGTGCGCCAATGCCTTGAGCAGGCGCAGGGGGCGCTTCCCATGAGCGATCATGATGCCTTGATCGATGACGTGCAGCGCTTTCAAGGCTGGGAATTTCACCTTCCCGGCACGCCTGCGCTGATCGTGCTGGATACGCGCACCCGCCGCTGGCGCAGCGAGAGAAGCCCCAACCGCCCTTCGGGGTTAATGGATTGGGAAGCGCTGATAGAAATGCAGCAGGCGCTACTGGGCGCGCCGAGTGCGGTAATTGTCTCGCCAGCGCCGATGTTTGGGGTGAAGCTGATCGAGGGCGTGCAAAAGATATTTACCTGGTTGGGCAAACCGCTGGTCGTGGATGCGGAAAACTGGATGGCCCACCGTGGCGCGGCGAATGTCCTCCTGCACATTTGGCGTCACTCCAAAACGCCGGGCAACTACGTCATTCTCTCGGGCGATGTTCACTATTCGTTTGCCTACGACATTATCGTCCGCCACCGTCAGCACTCGCCGAGGCTTTGGCAAATCACCTCCAGCGGGGTGAAAAACACCTTCCCCGATACGCTGTTGGATGTTTTCGACCGTTTGAATCGTTGGCTTTATGCGCCTTTCTCGCCGCTTAACTGGTTCACCAAACGGCGCAAGCTCGCCGTCTACCCGCGCGACCCGGACCGCGCTAAAGCGGGCGAACGGCTGTGGAATGCCAGCGGGATTGGCTTGGTGACCTTGGACGAGCAGGGCCGCCCAACGGATATTCGCCAGCTCGATGCCCGTGGCGATGACGTGGTGTTTCCTCCGCCAAAAACAGACTGAGTGCTGTCTGTGAGTGCTCTCTTATTGATTCACGACATCACCGATTTGGGGGTTCTCGGTCCGCGTATACTACCTTTTAGATTAATAGCGGACACGAGGATAGCGACATGGCAGAGGAAAGCGATCAGCGAGCTTATGCACGCCGTCGCCAAATGATGGTGGAGCGCCAGATCGCCGGGCGTGGCATCGCCTCAACGGTGGTACTCAATGCCATGGGCAAGGTGCCGCGGGAGGCCTTTCTGCCGCCTGACATGCGCGATTTTGCCTATGAAGACGCGCCGCAGCCGATCAACGAGCATCAGTCCATCTCTCAGCCTTACATCGTGGCCCACATGGTGGATGCGTTGCAGCTTACCGGCGGTGGCCGACTTCTTGAGGTAGGTACCGGCTCGGGCTACGCTGCCGCCGTGCTGGGTGAAATCGGCGAAGAGGTGGTGACGCTTGAGCGCTACCAGACGCTGGCCGACAGCGCCCACCAGGTGCTCCAAGTGCTTGGCTACGATAACGTCGAGGTGATTCATACCGATGGTACTCTGGGCTGGTCTGAAAAGGCGCCCTATGATGCCATCGTAGTGGCTGCTGGCGGCCCCGAGGTGCCCGAGTCGCTCAAGCAGCAGTTAGCGGTCGGTGGGCGCCTGGTAATTCCGGTGGGGCCTACGCAAACCGAGCAGGCGCTGATCCGCGTGACGCGGGTCTCGGTCGATGAATTTCACGAGGAGCCTCTTACTCAAGTGCGCTTTGTGCCCTTGGTGGGCGTCGCTGGCTGGGAAGATCGTCACGGCACCAACCCCGACAAGCGTGCCCCGGTGGCAAGTCGGTAAGCGTTTCACTGGAGCTTGGAATCGCGGTACTTGAAATAGCAGTTTTAGCGGCGTTGTCACGTGACTGTCACCATAATGACGCACGCTGTGCGTTGGATTCTGACGCAAGGTGATGGCAGGTATGACCGCTCAGGAAGCACAGTGGCTAACGCGCATCATCGCCGATGAGGCGCTCGATGTACTTTTTCAGCCTATTGTTGATACCAGTCAGCAGGCGATTTACGGCTACGAGGCGCTGGTGCGCGGGCCGGTGGCTTCGCCGCTGCATTCACCGCTACGGCTATTTGAGGTGGCCACTCAAGCGGGCAAGCTGGTGGAGCTGGATATTCTCTGCCGCCGTTTGGCGATTCATCGCTTCGCCGCGTTGGATTTGCCCGGCTTTCTTTTTCTCAATGTGATGCCGCTGACCATCGTCGAGCGCGACTTTCGCGAGGGCCTGACGCTTGGCTTTATTAACGATGCAGGCATTCCCGCGGAAAGAGTGGTGATCGAGCTTACCGAGCACGTGCCGATCCATGACTACGCACTTATGCGCCAAGCAGTGGACCATTACCGCGACATGGGTTTTCGCGTTGCCTTGGACGATTTAGGTGCGGGCCATTCCAGTTTGCGCCACTGGTCCGAGCTGCGGCCAGATTTCGTCAAGCTGGATCGCCATTTTATCTCTGGCGTCGACCAAGAACCCGCTAAGCGCGAGTTTCTGCGCTCGATTATTGGGGTTGCGCGTAGCCTCGATTGCAAGCTGATTGCTGAAGGCGTCGAAACGGCCGCCGAGCATTTATGCCTGTGGGAGCTCGACCGGGGGCTCTCGCTGCTACAGGGCTTTTACTTTTCCCGCCCCAAAAGCGAGCCACCGATTAAGCTCGCCATGCCGCTGCCGGGTACCGCACCGCTTCAGGTCATCGCCGGGCGCAACGCGCGCACGATTTGTCGGCAGGTAGCCGACGTGGCGCCTGAATGTTCGGTGCCCAAGCTTGCCGAGCGCTTTCGCTGCCACCCCGAGCTTCGCTGTGTAGCGGTAGTCCAGGACGGTAAACCGCTGGCGGTTGTCCGGCGCAGTAGCTTTTTAGCCTTGTTCACCAATCCTTTTAGTCACGCGCTGTACGCCAAAACCCGCGTGATGGATGTGGCCGATAAACGCATGCTGGTGGCCGAGGCGGAGATGCCGCTGGAAGTGCTGAGTCAGCGGCTAACCGACAGCCACGAGATTGAGCAGGAAGATTTTGTGGTGACGCAAAACGGCGGCTATTTGGGGATGGGAAATATCGTCGATCTGCTGCGCGAAATTACCGCCATTCAGGTCCGCCAAGCGCGCCACGCCAATCCGCTGACCGGGCTTCCCGGCAATATTTTGATCAACGACACCCTAAACGATTACCTAAGCTCAGGGGAGGGCTTTGCAGCGGCCTACGTGGATCTGGATAACTTTAAAGCCTTTAACGATGCCTATGGCTACGCTCGCGGCGATCACGTGATTATCTCGGTTGCCCGGCTGTTGCAGGTTCAAGTGGAGAGTGCCGGCGGGTTTACCGGCCATATCGGCGGCGATGACTTTATGTTGCTGTTACCGCTTGCCCACTGGGAAAATGTGACGCGCCAGATTTTAGCGCATGTCGAAGCCATCGCGCCGAGCTTTTACGAGGTGGTGGACCGCGAGAAGGGCGGCATCAAGGTCGAAAATCGCCAAGGAACGGCGAGTTTTTTCCCCTTTTTCAGCGTCTCAGTGGCGGTCAAGCCGGTAGCCGCCGACGCCGGTTTAGAAGCCCTGGATATCGCCAGCGACCTGTCGGCATTAAAGCATCAGGCAAAGAAGATCGCCGGCAACAGCCTTTTTGTCGAGCGGCGCGATGGCAGTGCCGCTTCACGACAAAACGAGGGGCGTCACGCGGCGTCTTGAAAAGCAATATCGCGCTAATGAAGTAAATTGCATGCGACTATAGTGTGATGCGAATCAATATCCCGGAATGAAAAATCCCCATACTGCTGGCACAATGTGATCAGTGACATGCATGACTCACATGCAGCATCAAAAGGGGTAGGGGATTGATAAAATATTTGAGTCGGACGCCGATGTGGGCCAAGTTTGCGCTGGTCTTGGCGTTGCCACTGCTGGCGCTGGCATGGTTTGCGATTAACGGTGTGATGGAGCGCCAAGCGACGGTGCGGGAGTTGGTTTGGGATGTAACGTAAGTTAGACAGCGTGCCATTGACGTGTATCAATAATTTGAAAAGCTGCGTGATGAAAACGTCTTAGTGGCTCCCTTTTTTTGTATGGGGTTCGCTATGCTTCTCTTATATACGCCGCAAACTGGGGCGAGGGCTGACGAGTTTCAGGAGTAATGCCATGCACACCCCCTCTCAGCACGATAACAATCTCGATAACAAAGCCGCAGATGATGACGTTATGAGCCTGCGTTTTGAACAGTTTTATATCGCTGTCGAGCAGAGCCCGGTGGCAACGGCCATTACCAATGCCGATGGCTGCATTGAGTTCGTTAACCAGCGGTTTTTGGAAATTACCGGCTATACTCGCGGCGAGCTGCTGGGAAAAACGCCGGCATTGATTCAATCCGGCATGACGCCTAATCGCGTTTACGACGATATGTGGGCGACGCTGCACGCCGGTAACGTCTGGAAGGGGGAGATTTTAAATCGGCGCAAAAACGGCGAGCTTTACTGGGAAGCGCAAACCATCACACCGGTAAAAAGCGCTGAGGGCGAGATCCTTAACTTTGTCGCTGTGAAAGAGGACATTACCCACCGTCGTCAGCAAGAAAACGAACTGCGCTTAATGGCGGCTGCCTTTGAAACCGGGCAAGCCACCTTGATCACCGATGCTGATATGGTTATTAAGCGGGTTAATCAGGCGTTTACCGACATTACCGGCTATCACAGCGAGGAAGTGATTGGGAAAACGCCGAAACTGTTTAAGTCCGGGCGTCACGATAAAGCGTTTTATCAACGCATGTGGCAAGCACTGCACGAAACCGGTCACTGGCAAGGCGAAATATGGAACCTCAATAAGTGGGGCGATATTTATCCACTCTGGCAGTCCATTACCGCCGTAACCGATGCCGATGGCGAGGTGCGTCATTTTGTGTCGGTCTTTCACGACATAGCCGAGCGCAAGCGTATTGAGCACGAACTTGAGAACCAAGCGACGCGTGACCATTTGACCGGCGCGTATAATCGCCGCGCCTTTGATTCGGCGTTACGCCAGTGTGTCAGTGATGCCCTCCATGCTCACCAGCCGTTTGTGCTTTTGATGTTTGATCTTGATCACTTTAAGCAGGTCAATGACGCCTGCGGCCATGACGTCGGTGATGAAATTCTGCAGCAGTTAGCGGTGTGTATAAAAGGCTGTTTGCGCGATAGCGATATTTTGGCGCGCTGGGGCGGTGAGGAGTTTGCTATTTTGCTGCGCAGCACCCAGCAATCAGGGGGTGAAACCTTTGCCGAGCGTATTTGCGAGCGCGTGCGCAGCCGTATGTTTTCAGGTCTGCGCATCACGATCAGTGTTGGCGTGGGGGAGTACCATCTCGGCGAAACCCAAGACATGTTGATTAACCGCGTGGACCAAGCCCTTTACGCTGCCAAGCATCAAGGTCGAGATACCGTGGTGGCGTGCGCGCAGGCAGAAGCCGACAACGTAGAAGAAAACGCATGGTGATCGGCGCATTTCTTGGCATGCCGCGTGAGCGGATGCCGTTGGAGTCAACACAACACAGGAGCCGAGACGGATGTGTCAACTGACACTGCAGAGCCATTATAGTGCGACACCGCCGGCCAAAGCTGAAGACCTGACGCAAACGGTATTTTGCCAAGCGAACGAGGCGATAATCATTACCGACGCGGAGAACCGGGTCACCCAAATCAACCCCGCTTTTAGCGAGCTGACTGGCTTTACCCTGCAAGACGTGGCGGGTAAAACGCCGGAAGCCTTTAGTATTCTCCCGCTTGACGATACCCAGACTACCCGGTTTATGCGCGAAGAGCTGATGCTACGCGATCGTAGTAAAAGCCAAGTGAGCTATCAAAGCCACGATGGCCAGTTCTATCCGGGCATGATGTCGATCAACCGTGTGCGCGACGCGAACGGAGAGGTAAGCCACCACGTGATTGTGCTGGCAGACCTTTCCGCGATTCCCTCCCACGCGCGCCATTTGAGCCGTGAAGTTTATTTTGATGCATTGACGGGCCTGCCCAATCTGCAGCTTTTGACTCAGCTGATTCAAGAGTCGATGCAGCATGCAGAGAAAACTGAAAACACACTGGCGGTATGTTCGCTGGATATCGACTTCTTCAAAAAAGTGAACGATCAACTCAGCCCTCAAGTAGGGGATGCGCTGCTGTCGACATTTTCCCAGCGTATTAGCCACCTGCTGTTTGGTGACGACGTGCTCGCGCGCGTCGGCGGGGATGAGTTTGTTTTGCTGCTGCATCACGGCGTGGATGAGGCATTTTTCGATAAACTTTTGACCTCCATTCGCAAGCCGTTGATGATCGAAGGGCAAAGTGTGCATTTAACCGCGAGCTTAGGGGTGACGTTTTACCCGCAGGATGCCGTCCAGGGCGACGTGTTATTGCGCCATGCCAACCAAGCGATGTACCGGGCGAAGCAGCGCGGCCGCGATACCTTCCACATTTTCGACCCTGACCACGACCGCTTGCTGCAAGTGCGCCACGAACAGCGCCAGCGCTTTATTGCCGCACTGGATAATAACGAGTTGTGCCTGCACTACCAACCTCAGGTGGATATGTGCAGCGGAGAAGTGGTGGGGGTTGAGGCGCTGATTCGCTGGCAGCACCCCGAGCAGGGATTGCTTCCCCCGGCGCAGTTTCTGCCGGTAATTGACGCCTCTTCACTGGAAATCGACTTGGGTGAGTGGGTATTAGAAACCGCCATGCGCCAGCTAACACGGTGGGCTAAAAACGGTATTGCCCTGCCGATTAACGTCAATATTAGCCCGACCCATCTGCTGGTGAGTGATTTTAGTCAGCGCTTAGCCGCGCTGCTTTCGCGCTACCCCCATGTGCCACCTGCCATGCTTAAACTTGAAGTGTTAGAGAGCGCGGCGATGCACGATACCCAGGCGGCGCTTGAAACCATGGCCGAATGTCAGCGTCTCGGGGTGAATTTTGCCATCGATGATTTTGGCACCGGCTTTTCGTCGTTAACCCATTTGCGCCAGCTGCCGGTGAATTTGATCAAGATTGATCAGAGCTTTGTGCGCGATATGTTGAGCGACCAAGACGATATGGCCATTGTAGAAAGTGTCATTTATATGGCGAATCGTTTTAATCGTCCGATGCTGGCGGAGGGTGTTGAGACCCTCGCCCATGCCAAAGCACTGATAGCGCTGGGCTGCGAGCTAGCGCAAGGATATGGCATCGCGAGGCCCATGCCGGCAGAAGCATTGCCGATGTGGCTGACGCATTGGCCAACACGTGAAGATTGGAAAGCGCTAACGCACTAGTAACGGAGAGAAAAGCAGGTATTAGCAAAACAGGGGCGAGCAAAACAGAAGTGATGAAAAATAGAGGCATAAAAAACGGGGCGTGGCGCCTTATGTGCCACGCCCCGTTTTGTGTCCCGCCCGTTAAGCGGCGCGGGCGGTAGGGTCAGGGTTCGCGGTGGGGTCAACGGCGTTAGGTGGCTGAGCTACCGAGGCGGCCGCTAAACTGCCTTGTGCCGCCGCGGCACTTGCCGGGTCTGGAGCCATAACCGCTATGGCATCGCTGCTTTCATTGGCAGAAGGAGCACTGTCAGCCTGAGCAGTCGCGCCGGCATCGTCAACGCTTTCATCGCGGTTTGATTCGGCGCCAGCGCGGGCGTTATTCATCTCGCTTTGCTGCATGGCCGCTTCGAGCTTGGCTTCTAGCATGTATTGGCGTGCTTGAGAGGCGACTTGGCGATCCTTCGATGAGGGCTCAGCTGGCGCCATCGCGGCGGAAATGACCGTCTGCATTTTATCGATGGTGGCTTGCGGGTCACCGGGCACCGGGCCGTAATCAATCGGGACTTCGCCGGCGACGGCATAGCGCTCGCCATCCGGGCCGGATTCATACTCGTAGCTGGCGCTACCGGCGTAAGCGCCGCCGGCCACTTCGTGTGCGCGTTCGTGCTGGCGAACTTCCTGGTCGGTACGCTTGAGCTGATCAAGCTGGCGAATTTCCTGATCATCCAGCGGGGTGCCGTCAGGACGTGTGGGGCCAGGGCTAACGGCGGATTCGCGCTCTTCATCCTCGCTGCGCTTTTCACCCGCTACGTCCTGATTGCCGTCAGTGGCGCGTTCTGTTGAACGGCGGCTGCCAGCGCTCTCTTCAGCGGCAGTAGTGCTTTGGCTCGCGGCACGATGCTCGGCATTGCCTGGCGGCATACTGCGTTGATCGGCCTGGGAAAGCGTTGCTTCTCCCGCACGCGGCGCGGCATTGGTGCGCGCGTTCTCGGTCGCAGTGACAGACCAGTAAGTCGATGGAGTGCTAACGGGTGAGATTTGCATAAGCCGTACCGGGAAGCGTAGCGATAGGATAAAATTAAGTATCGGTGACCCGCACGAAGACTGCAAGAATTAAGCGAAAATGGGTAAATACATCGTTATTCAATATACCGCTATTAGTACTAAGTGAGTCAATACAGGGCCAACCAGCGTAATGCATAGTATTGATATTGTTCTTCATCTTTCTTTTGATGAGTGCTTGGCCCACTACGAGGGGCGCATTGCTAATGTGCGCACGCGCAGTGTCGATGGGCGTTGGGTGATTTTTCCCGCCGAGGCAATCCGCCGGGTGGTCACGCGTGACGGCGTGCAGGGCACTTACCGACTTGCCTTCTCTGATGAAGGCAAGTTTATCAGCATCAAACCACTGCGCTAACGGGTCGTTACGGCGCCCCTGTACGGATCCGGTCCATAATAACGGATGCAATGTCCCGGCGGGCCTGCGGGTCCTGTTCCACCAGTTCCAACAGGGCGTCGCGCGGGATGGCCAGGGTCTCCACCGGGCCATCCGGCGTAACCCTTACCGTTGCCGTTCGCGGTCTTGCTTCGAGAATACCGATTTCACCAAAATGGTCGCTAGGCTGAAGCGTGGCCACCTGTTGTGTCCCATTCGCATCTTCGACCAGCACGGCAACCGTCCCGGTGAGCAGAATGTAAAACCAGTCGGCGTCATCCCCCTGGCGAATGATGGTGTTGTCGGCCTCGAAGTGTTTCAGCGAACCGGTTCCAGCTAATGCTCGCAGCCGTTCTGACGTGAGCGCGGGCAGGGCTTTGTGCATCCGGGTGGTGAGGTAGCGCTGGCGCAGCGCTGCCGCGATTTCGCCGGGCACCAGGTCATCTTTAAGTACAATGGTAAGGAAGTCCTCCCGCGTCATTTCCAGTACCAGTGTGCGGGTCGCCGACAGGCAGTTAGCGGTTCTGCGACCTTCCCCGAGTAGCCCGATTTCGCCAAAGTAGTTGCCCGGCTCCAACATGGCCAAGTGTTCACCCGCTTCCGACGTCACCTCAACGTTGCCTTCAATCAGCACATGGAATGTCTCGGCGCGTTCCCCATGGTGGATGATGTAATCACCGGGCTCATGGCGGCGTTCGGTCACATGGTCCAGCCGTTCGCGCATGGCGGGTTTCGCCAGACGACCGCTTTCGAAAAGCTCATCGAGCGCGTTGACGGCCAGTTGCGAGTGATCTGCCTTGCCCGCCTCATGCTCGGTGCGCTCGTCGATAAAGCGGATACGGAATTTGCGATCCGGTGCCGGCAGCGGCGCGAGGACGGTCCGCAGCGGGTCATTGGCCGGTACGCGCTCGAACGTCCGCCGGCGAATGATGCGGCTGATCGACACCAGCGTGCACGTCTCTACCAGCCCTCCCGCCGGGCAGACGCGTTTGCCGTATCCGTAAGGGGCGTAGGCGCGGCGTTGCTTGTGTTCGTTGCGTGGTGCGCGGCACCGGTCCGGATCGAAGCGGTGCGGTTCTGGATAGAAATCCGCACTGAAATGGTTAGGGACCCCGCTGTAGACGCAGAACTGGCCCTTGGGAATCTTGTAGCCGTGGAATTCGAAGGGTTCATCGACCATGAACGGCATGCCGAGGGATACCGGGTGCAGCCGCATCGACTCCTTGAGCGCCGCGTTCAGCGTGCTCATACCGCGCAGATCGAGACTGTCCGGCAGCCCGTCGGCATAGGCGCCATCGACTTCCTCGCGCACGCGTTCGTAGTGTTCCGGGTTCGACAGCAGGTCGTGCAGCAGGAAGGCAACGGTGCGGTTCATATACACCACGGTACCGATAATGCCGTATTGCAGCGTGGCGATCAGATCCTTGCGCGGCAGCGGGTTGCCGTCATCGTCTGTGGCGCTGACGAGCGCATCCAGAATCGTGTAGGGCATGCCATGGTCTGCCGGGCGATTTTCATAACGCGTGAGTACGTCTTCCGCCATCTTCATCACATCGCGCCGTAGCTTCTTGTAGGCTGGCAGGTGGACGCTCCACTCCGGCACCTTCTTCACGCCAATGTTCATGACCCACACCGCGTAGCGGTTGGCGGTCTCAAAGTAGGCGTCCAGGCTTTCGCCACACAGTAACCGGCTGTATTGATCGAAGCTGATGCGCGTGCACAGATCCATGACCGATACGGTGCTGCCCGGCGGATGCCGATCCAGGCCCTCATCCACACAGTTAACCAGGTCGGGAATAAACTCCGCGGCCAGCTGACGGGAAAACGCGAGACGTGCTTGGTTGCGCAGATTCTGATACGTACCGACGGGCTGCGTCAGCAGCACGACCCCACCGATCTGTTTGTCCACCGGGCCGAAAAAAGCCTCCCGGCTCATGCCCTGTTCGCGGAATTCCAGCAGGTGATTCAGCGATTCCGGGCCCGCCATGATGGTGTAATTACGAAACAGGTAATTGACCTGAAACACGGGGCCGAGCTTCTCGTATGCCTCACTGAAAAAACGATTGGCGTCCTTGGTCAGCAGCTCGATTGTGTTCCCGAGCAGGGGCTGGCCAGGCAGGCTGGGCGGGGGCGGAGGGGTAGACTCAGTGTGTTTCGAAGCAGTCATCAAGCGAATTCCTCTGATTGGGCGCGTGGACAGCAGTACACCGCAGGCGACTGAAGCCGCGCCGGAATGAGAATAAGGTGGTTGGTGTCGTTATATATTCCCGTCATGCCCCGCCAGCAGGGGGCCGATCTCCTGTTCCTGAACGCAGGGTAGCCGATAACGGCTTAGCCGAAAAACACCGCGCAGCCGTGTATCGTTGCCTACCGAGAGGTTATTCGTGGCGACGATTAAGCCCAGGCGCCGCCGCGAGATTTTGACTTCCCCGCTGGCTGTGTAGCCCGGGTTATCGGCAATCTTGCGCAGCGTTGCGAGCGCCATGCCAATCGACCAGCTGCAGAATCGTCGAATGCCGACCTCAGAGGCCGGAATGCGCAGGGTGTAGTCTTGTGCCAAGCGCAGATGATGATGAGCGACGGCCACCAAAAAGCGAATACCGTCGCGATAGCCGGGGTGGTCCTGCCAGTTTTGTGTTTGTGTCAGGTCAATGCCACGCGCCTCGAAGACGTCACGTGGGAGCCAGCAGATGCCGCGCTGGCGATCATCCCAAACGTCCTTCAAAATGTTGGTCATCTGTAGCCCCTGGCCGAAGGCCAACGACAGGCGCCGAAATTCCTCCCGCTGTTCGTGGATACGCGGATGGATGCCGGCGAACAGGCGGGTCAACATTTCGCCAACGCAGCCGGCCGCTACGTAACAGTAGTCGCGCAGGCAGCCACTGTCTTCCAGGCCATACGGGTCCTTCAGGCGTTCGAAATCGGCCATGCCCTGGCACATAGTGGTGACGCAGTGTTGCAATGCCGCTTGTTGATCGACCGGCAGTTCGCCGAAGGCGCGCAGCACGCCGGGTGTCTGGTCGATAAGGTCTCGTTCCAGCGGATCTTGTATCAGCCCGGTATCGAGCAGCGCTTCAGAGAACTTTCGCGCAGCGCTGACGTCATTCAGCCCTGCCAGCAGGCGCTGGTAATGGGCGTCCTTGTCGTCGGGCGCCATGGCGGTGCTATCTTCCACCGTGTCGGCAATACGGCACAGGAGATAGGCATTGGTGATCGCCGGGCGCAGGGCCATCGGCAACTGCGGAATGGTCAGGGCAAACGTGCGCGAGACACCGGGCAGCAGCCGGTCCTGTAGGGCGAGTGAGGAAGGCCTCATAGCAGCATCATCTCCGATGTCGGAAGCAGGTGAGTGTCCCGCTCAAGCCAGGTCATGTTGAATGCCTCCGATCTCTCGGGATTGACGTGAAAAGGGTTATGGGCGATAAACAAGGCCACGAAATTGAAAGCGTACCGGCCTGGTCACCGACCTGCAACGGCTCCGTTCACGTAAAATTAGGCAGTGATGCCACCACCTTCGACGCCGGTGGGTTGGTACTTAGCGAAGCGCTCGATACCAGCGGGGTGATCGCTGCCCTCGAGTATCTTTATGATTCGCGTTCACTATCTGGAAAAGTCCCGCTCGCACCGCATTCTCTGGCTGCTGGAAACGCTGGGACTTGAGTATGAAATCATCACCTATCCGCGTGATAGTAAGACGCAGCTCGCCCCTGACTCACTCAAGCGTGTACACCCGCTGGGCAAGTCCCCGGTGATCACGGATGGCGACATCACCGTGGCGGAATCCGGCGCGATTATCGATTACCTGCTGAGTTGCTACGGAGAGGGGCGTTGTCAGCCAAGCGCTGACGATACCGCAGAATGGGCCAATTACCGCTACTGGATGCACTACGCCGAAGGGTCGCTAATGCCGCTACTCACTATGCGCTTGGTGTTCTCTCAGTTACCGAAACATTCGCCGTGGTTGGTTAAACCGATTTCCAAGGGCATTAGAGACGCGGTGAATAAGCGTTTAATTGCGCCGCAGTTAACCGAGCACCTGACCATGATAGAAAACCATTTGAGCACGCGCCAGCAGTTCTCTAGCGCTTGGCCAAGCGGTGCCGATGTGCAAATGAGCTTCCCCCTAAAAGCGCTCTCGATGTCACGGTCACTCAAGGATTACCCCGCTACGGCGGCCTTTGTTGCGCGTATTGACGCCGATTTAGGTTGGCAGCGGGTAGTCGAGCGTGTCGGCCCGCTGACGCTGCCTGGGTAGGCGTTTTTTGGGCCGGTCGGTGCCCGAAGCAGCGCCATGGTAGGCCGACGCATCAAGCGGTTAAGCGCTGGTCAGGCGAGGGGCTGCGTGATAGACTACGCCATCCTCTCAGACAAGACCCGTGAACGGGCAGCCTGATATGTTGCCGGTTGCACATTTTGGTCAGGCAAAAAAGCCTGCCAAATCAAAGTAGTGTTAATCGAACACTGGCTTTGAAAACGTTACGGAAACGTCGCGCTGAGGTCACGACCCAGGCGGCGATAATCAGTTAATCCGTTGCCCAATAGGCAACCTTTTTTCTCCAAGGAGATACCCTGTGGCGAACAGCAAGCAAGCTCGCAAGCGCGCCCGCCAGGCCGAGAACCGTCGCGTCCTGAAATCCGGTCAACGCAGCATGGTCCGCACCTACATCAAGCGTGTCGTCAAAGCCATCAGCACCGGCGACCACGCGAAAGCGATGGAAGAGTTTAAGGCGGCGCAGCCGGTCATCGACCGCATTGCAGATAAAGACGTGCTTTCTAAAAAGAAAGCCGCGCGTCTGAAAAGCCGCTTGAACAAGCGCATTAAGGCACTGGCGGCGTAAGCCGGCAGGCGCCCTAAAAAACCGGCTGCGGCCGGTTTTTTTGTGCCTATCTCTGTCTACCTGTGCCTATGAGCGAAGAAACGCAAGTCGAAAAAGTCACCCCCGCGCGCCGTGGCCTCATGGGCTCGGGGTTGATCGTGAGCGCCATGACCATGATCTCGCGGGTGTTGGGCTTGGCGCGCGACGTAGTGATCGCCGCGCTATTGGGCGCGGGTAACGGCGCGGATGCGTTTTTTGTCGCCTTCAAAATCCCCAATTTTCTGCGCCGCCTGTTCGCTGAGGGAGCGTTTAACCAGGCGTTTGTGCCGGTGCTCTCGGAGTATTCGACAAGCCGCACTCGCCAGGAAATTCGTGAACTGCTAAACGCCACAGCGGGCAGTTTGACTGCGGTGCTGGCGCTGATTACGGCGCTGGCCATGCTCGGCGCGCCGTGGTTGGTGTGGGTGTTCGCCCCAGGGTTTGGCCGCGACCCGGAAAAGCTCGCCCTCACCGCCGATATGCTGCAATTGACGTTTCCGTACCTGCTGCTCATTTCGCTGACCGCGTTTTCCGGCAGTGTGCTTAATACCTGGGACCGTTTTGCCGTGCCCGCGTTTACCCCGGTGCTGTTGAACCTGTCGCTGATCGGCGCGGCCCTTTTACTCATGCCGCTGTTTGACGAGCCTGCCATGGCGCTGGCCTGGGGCGTGCTGATTGCCGGCGTCGCGCAGCTGGCGTTTCAAGTGCCGTTTTTGCTGCGCTTAGGGCTTTTGCCCACGCCGTGGCCGCACTTTGCCCACGAAGGCGTAAAACGGATTCTCAAGCTCATGGCGCCGGCGCTGTTTGGCGTGTCGGTGTCGCAGATTAATCTGCTGCTCGATACCGTGCTGGCATCGCTACTCGCGGCGGGCAGTGTTTCTTGGCTCTACTACTCTGACCGTTTGGTAGAGCTGCCGCTGGGTGTGTTTGGCGTGGCCATTGGCACGGTGATTTTGCCGGCGCTCTCCAAGCGTCACGCCGAGCAGTCGAATGCTCACTTTGCCGCCATGCTCGATTGGGCCATCCGGGTGGTGCTGTTATTGGGGCTGCCTGCGGCGCTGGCGCTTGCGGTATTGGCAGAGCCGCTTCTCATCACGCTGTTTCATTACGGCGCGATGACCGATCACGATATTCAGATGGCCGCCATGAGCCTGCGTGCTTATGCCTTTGGGCTTTTGGCCTTTATGCTGATCAAAGTGTTGGCGCCAGGCTTTTTTGCTCGCCAAGATACCGCCACCCCGGTGAAGGTGGGCATTGTCGCCATGGTTGCCAATATGGTCTTCAACCTGCTGCTGATTTGGCCGCTGGCCCACGCGGGGTTAGCCTTGGCCACGGCGCTCTCGGCGTTTATGAACGCGGGGCTGTTGGGGTATTTGCTGCGTAAGCAGGGCGTGTTGGTATTCCAACCCGGCTGGGGGCGTTTTGCCTGGCAGCTGATTGGCGGCAGTGTGGTAATGAGTGTGGGGCTCTACGTGCTCGCGCCGGACTGGCAGGCGTGGCTGGAGTTTGACCTGTGGCAGCGGGTGAGCTGGGTGGCAGCGCTAGTGGTGCTGGGCGCAGGGGTGTACTTCGCTTGGCTCGCCGCGTTTGGCTTGCGGTTGCGCCATCTGAAAATGCACAGCTAAAACCGGTCAGGCATACATTGCCGCCGGTGGGTTGGGTATAATGGCCAATTTATCTCTTGCTCATTCTGCGAAGGGTAAATAACGCGGTAGGAGCGCAATTGATTGCGCGAATTAGACTGGGATCGCCCGATGAATCGGGCGCCTGCTCGCTGAAGAAGTTAACGCTTGTAGGTCGCCAATTATTGGGCGAACGTTTTTTAACGGCTGAGGTGCCATGCGCGTCATTCGAGGACTGCACAACTTAACGCCAGCGGATCGCGGCTGCGTGGCCACCATTGGTAATTTCGATGGGGTTCACCGCGGCCATCAGGCGATTCTGCAGCAGTGCCGCGAGCACGCCGCGCGCCTGCAAGCACCGTTAACGGTGGTGGTATTCGAGCCGCAGCCGCGCGAGTTCTTCGCTGGCGAGCAAGCGCCGCCGCGCCTAACCCGCCTGCGCGAAAAAGTACGCCTATTGATGGATCACGGCGCAGAGCGCGTCCTGTGTCTGCCGTTTAACGATGCCTTGCGAAGCCTGACCGGGCGCGAATTTATCGATCAAGTCTTGATTGAAGGCTTGGGCGTGAAGCACCTGGTTGTGGGCGATGACTTCCGTTTCGGCTGCGACCGCCGCGGCGATTTCACCTTGCTGGAAGCCGTGGGCCGCGAGCAGGGCTTTGGCGTTGAGCACACGCGCACCTTTACCGTGGATGATGAGCGCGTCTCCAGTAGCCGTGTGCGTACCTTGCTCGCTAGCGGTAATTTTTACGCTGCCGCAACGCTATTGGGGCGCGCCTACTCGCTCAGTGGGCGAGTGGTTCGCGACCAGCAGCTCGGGCGCACCATCGGGGTGCCCACCGCTAACCTGCCGCTGTTGCCCCAGCCGCTAACGCTGCGCGGCGTGTTTGCCGTGGTCGCGGAGCTGGAAGACGGCGCGCGCTACCCTGGCGTTGCCAACGTGGGCTTTCGCCCTACGGTCGGCTCAGAACGCCCCACCCTCGAAGTGCACCTGTTTGACTTTGACGGCGACCTTTATGGTAAGCGCTGCACCGTTTACCCCTGCGCGCGGTTGCGCGGAGAGGTAAAGTTTGATGACTTTGACGCGCTGAAAGCGCAGATTGAGCGCGACCAAGCCAACGCGCGCCGCTACCTAGCTGACTATCACGGCGCTGACGACACGCTGCCGCTGGCCTCAGCGCCGCGCCCGTTTTCCGATAACGCACACGCTAACCCTTTTTCTGACTCCACCTCGGCGGGCAACTCCGCCGATGCTAACGACGGCTGACCGGACTATGGATTATAAGCACACGCTAAATTTGCCTGAAACCGACTTCCCCATGCGCGGCATGTTGCCCAAGCGGGAGCCCGGCCGAGTGTCGCAGTGGCAAGATATGAACCTATATGAGCGCCTGCGCGAAACTCGCGCGGGTAAGCCGCTGTTTGTGCTCCACGACGGCCCTCCTTACGCCAACGGCAGCATTCATATCGGTCACGCCGTCAATAAGATTTTGAAAGACATCATCGTTAAGTCGAAAAACTTGGCGGGATACGATGCCCCTTACGTGCCCGGCTGGGACTGTCACGGTTTGCCCATCGAGCATAAGGTGGAAACCACTCACGGTAAGCACCTGGAACCTGAGAAAGCCCGCGGCCTGTGCCGTGAGTATGCTGCCGCGCAGATCGAAACCCAGCTCACCGACTTTGTGCGCCTGGGCGTGGTCGGCGATTGGGACAACCCCTACCGCTCGATGGATTACGCCAACGAGGCGGGCGAGATGCGTGCGCTGGCCGATATGGTCGATGCGGGCTACGTGTTCAAAGGTTTGAAGCCGGTTAACTGGTGCTTTGACTGCGGCTCAGCATTGGCCGAAGCCGAAGTCGAGTACGCCGATAAAACCTCAGACGCCATCGATGTCGCCTTCCCGGTAGAAGATGCCGATAAGCTGGCAACCGCGTTTGGTCTCTCTGAGCTGCCCAAGCCCACCGCCATCGTCATCTGGACCACCACGCCATGGACCATTCCGGCTAACCAGGCACTCAACGTTCATCCGGAATTCACCTACGCGCTGGTGGATATCGGTGACCGGCTCTTGGTGCTGGCCGAGGAGCTGGTGGAAAGCTGCCTTGAGCGCTTTGCACTGCAAGGCGAGGTGATTGCTACCGCGAAAGGCGAGGCACTGGATCAGATTAACTTCCGTCACCCGTTTTATGACCGTCTTTCGCCGGTCTATCTAGCCGATTACGTCGAGTCGGAAGTGGGCAGTACCGGTATTGTCCACTCGGCGCCTTCTTACGGTGTGGATGACTTCAACACTTGCCGCGACCATGGTATGAGCTTTGACGACATGCTCAACCCGGTACAAGGTAACGGCGTTTACGCTGACGATTTGCCCTTCTTTGGCGGGCAGATGATCTGGAAGGCCAACCCGCAAATCGTCGAGAAGCTGCGTGAAGTCGGCGCGCTGATGAACCATAAGCGCTACGAGCACAGCTACATGCACTGCTGGCGCCACAAAACGCCGGTGATCTACCGCGCCACCGCGCAATGGTTTGTGGGCATGGACGTGGCCGGTAAAGACGGTAAAACGCTGCGCGAGCGGGCGCTTGAGGGCATCGAAGCGACACAGTTTACCCCGGCCTGGGGGCAGGCGCGCCTGCACTCGATGATCGCTAACCGCCCCGATTGGTGCATCTCACGCCAGCGTAACTGGGGCGTTCCGATTCCGTTTTTCCTGCATAAAACGACCGGCGAGCTGCATCCGCGCACGATCGAGCTGATGGAAGAAGCCGCTAAGCGCGTGGAGCAGGGTGGCATTGATGCCTGGTTCCGCCTCGACCCCGCCGAGCTTTTAGGCGCGGAAGCGGCGGATTACGACAAAGTCACCGACACGCTGGACGTGTGGTTTGACTCCGGTACCACGCACCGCCACGTACTGCGCGGTTCGCACCCGCACGGCCACGAAAGCGGCCCGCGAGCAGATTTGTACCTGGAAGGCTCCGACCAGCACCGCGGCTGGTTCCACTCATCGCTGTTGACCGGCTGTGCCATCGACGGCCACCCGCCGTACCGCCAGCTGCTCACCCACGGCTTCACCGTCGATGCCCAAGGCCGCAAGATGTCCAAATCCATGGGCAACGTGGTCGCGCCGCAAGAGGTGATGGATAAGCTCGGCGCCGATATTCTGCGCCTGTGGGTCGCTTCCACCGACTACTCCGGCGAGATGGCGGTGTCGGATGAAATCTTAAAACGTACCGCTGATGTGTATCGCCGTATTCGCAACACGGCGCGCTTTTTGCTCTCCAACCTCAACGGCTTCGACCCGGTCACCGACCAGGTGGCGTTTGGCGATATGCTGGCGCTGGATCAGTGGGTGGTGGATCGCGCCGCGCAGTTGCAAGGCCGCATTGACACCGCGTATGAAGAGTACCGCTTCCTCGACGTTTACCAGCAGGTGCACGGCTTTTGCGCCCGCGAGCTAGGCGGCTTCTATCTGGATGTGATCAAAGACCGCCAGTACACCACGCAAACCGATTCGCTCGCACGGCGCAGCGCGCAAACCGCGCTCTACCACGTGGTCGAAGCACTTAGCCGCTGGGTCGCACCGATTCTCTCCTTCACCGCAGAAGAGATTTTTGAGCATATCCCAGGCAAACGCGGCGATAGCGTGCTGCTGGAGGAGTATTACTCAGGCCTTGGCACGCTCGATGACGGCGCCGAGATGGGCCGTGCCTTCTGGGAACAGGTGCTGGAAGTGAAGAATGCGGTCAACAAACGCCTGGAAGATGCGCGTAACGCCAAAGTCATCAAAGGCAGCCTCGCCGCTGAAGTAACGCTTTACGTTGACGACACGCTTCACACGACGCTGACCAAGCTTGGCGATGAACTGCGCTTTGTGATGCTCACCAGCGAAGTCACGCTCAAACCGCTAAGCAACGCCCAAGACGCCGACGCCACCGAGCTTGAAGGCCTGAAGGTCGCCGTCGCGGCGAGCGAAAACACCAAGTGCGAGCGCTGCTGGCACCACCGCGAAGACGTCGGCAGCCACGCCGAACACCCGGACCTATGCGGTCGCTGTATCACTAACCTGCCGGACGGCCCCGGCGAGACGCGCCGGTATGCGTGAAAAAGCGTCGCGTAAAAAAGAGGCTCAATCGGTGACCGGCCAGGCAGGCAATATCAAAAGGCCGCCCATGCAGCGGCCATTGCGCTGGCTATGGTTGGCGCTGGCGGTCATCGTGCTGGATTTGGTGACTAAATACGCCGCCAGCGCGTGGCTTGGCTACGCGCAACCGGTGGAAGTGCTGCCGTTTTTCAACTTGACACTTCTGCACAACACCGGCGCGGCGTTTAGCTTTCTCGCCAGCCACCCCGGCTGGCAGCGCTGGTTTTTCGCTTTAGTGGCCATCGGGGCGAGTATCGGTTTGACCGTGTGGCTTTCGCGCCTGAAAGCGGATGAAAAGTTGCTTGCGGTGGCGCTGCCGCTGATCATCGGCGGGGCGCTGGGCAACCTGTATGATCGCCTAGTGCACGGCTACGTGGTGGATTTTCTCTCCTTCCACGTCACTGGCTGGTACTACCCTGCGTTCAACGTCGCCGATATCGGCATTACCCTAGGCGCTGCTGGATTGATCTGGGAATCGTTCTTCGGCGAACGCCGGCGCAGGAAGCAATCGCCAGCAGGCTAATTTTTAAACGACGGGTACAAGCAATGAGCGAATACCAGATTAACGAAGGCATGGAAATCACCCTGCACTTCACGCTGAAATTAGAAGACGGCACCGTGGTGGATTCCACCAAAGAGAAAGCGCCGGCGACGTTTCAGTTTGGCGATGGTAACTTGCCGCCGGGATTTGAAAACCCGATCAAGGGCATGACCGCCGGCCAGAGTGACAGTTTTGCCATCACGCCGGAGCACGCCTTTGGTCAGCATAACCCGCAAAATATTCAGACGTTGAAGCGCGACGACTTCGGCGAAGAAACGCCGGAACTCGGCATGGTGCTTTCGTTTGCCGATAAAGCGGGAACGGAATTGCCCGGCGTGGTCAAAAGTATTGATGGTGATCGGGTCGAGGTGGACTTTAACCACCCGCTGGCAGGGCGTACCCTAACCTTTGAGGTCGACGTTCTCGACGTTAAGCCGGCGCTGACCCATTAAACGCGCCATTAAGTGTAACGGTACTCTCCATTTTTTAGCGATGCAGTGGCATCAAGGCGTGAGCATGGCTTCCGAAACAGCTACTGAAACAGCTTCCAAAACGCTCCCGGAAACGACAAACGAAACCCCGGTGCAGATCAAGCTGGCCAACCCGCGCGGCTTTTGCGCCGGGGTCGACCGGGCGATCGATATCGTCAATCGCGCACTGGATGTGTTCGGTCCGCCGATTTACGTGCGCCATGAGGTCGTCCACAACCGCTTTGTGGTCGACACACTGCGCGAGCGCGGTGCGGTGTTCGTCGAAGAGCTGGATGAAGTGCCGGATGACGTCATCGTGATTTTTTCCGCCCATGGCGTTTCGCGCGCGGTGCAGGATGATGCCGAGCGGCGCGGGCTGAAAGTTTTTGATGCCACCTGCCCGCTAGTTACCAAAGTTCACATGGAGGTGCTGCGCTACGCCAAACGCGGCCAAGAGTGCATTCTGATTGGCCACGAAGGGCACCCCGAAGTAGAAGGCACCATGGGGCGCTACGACACCTCCCACGGTGGCCGCATCTATCTGGTCGAAGATGAGCACGACGCGGCCAATCTGGATGTCAAAGATCCCACGCAGTTGGCGTTCGTGACCCAGACCACGCTCTCTATGAACGACACCGCCAAGGTAATTGAGGCGCTACAGGAAAAATTCCCCGAGATCAGTGGCCCGCGCACGGATGATATCTGCTACGCCACCCAAAACCGCCAAGACGCGGTGCGCGAGCTAGCCGCCGAGAGCGATTTGGTGCTGGTGGTGGGCAGCCCCAATAGCTCCAACTCCAATCGCCTGCGTGAGCTTTCCGAGAGCATGGGTACGCCGGCGTATTTGATCGACAATGCCGAGCAAATCGATGAAAGCTGGCTAGATAACGTGCAGCGCATCGGCGTCACCGCTGGGGCCAGCGCGCCCGAAGTGCTAGTGAAAGGCGTGATCGAGCGGCTGAAGTCACTCGGTGCCGCCACACCGGAAGAGCTAGAAGGCCGCGAAGAAACCATCACTTTCTCCATGCCCCGTGAGCTGCGTCAACAGGTAATCGCCAGCAGCTGATGCAAAGTGTATCGGCTTGCGACATACTGAAAACGTATGAGCAGCCGATAACAGGAGCACCGCTGTGCCCTCACTCTTTCGTTTACCCGGCGGCCTACCGCGCCGCCAGCATGGTTTCACCCTGATCGAGCTGATGATCGTAGTCGTGATCATCGGCATCATCGCCTCCATCGCCTACCCCAGCTACACGCGCTATGTGGAGCGAAGCCAGCGCGCCGAAGCCACAACCGTGCTTATGGAAGCTGCAAGCATCTTAGAGCGTTGTTATACCAATAATTACAGCTATAAAGATTGCACGAAGGCAAATAGCTATCTTGGCAATCAATCAAATGATTTATATGCATTTGCTGGTCAAAAAGCTGGCATTGATGCCGATGCGGGTAGTTATACGGTCAGTGCAACAGCCCCAGCAGGCCGCGTGAAAGATGGCTGTAAAACGATTGCTTTGCACAGCGATGGTCAACGAACCCCTAGTGAGTGTTGGTAAGCTCTGCAGGAGCGCAATTTATTGCGCGAACGTGGGGGAATTCGCCCGATAAATCGGGCTCCTACCCGAAACCTGCCGCAAGGCAAATGTGGCGGTATATCAACGACGGAGTACCATGAAACAACGCGGCTTCACGTTAATTGAGTTACTCGTTACATTGGCTATCGCGGCGATTTTCGCCACGATAGCGGTGCCGTCGTTTTCGAACTTCCTTGCCCGTCAGCAGCTTGCCAGTGATGCCAATGAAGTGTTGTCAGGTTTGAATTACGCAAGGAGTCAGGCGATTACACAGCGCATCAACGTTAGTTTTGCAATTGAGCAACAAGGTAGTGAATCTTGGCAATTTAATGTGGAGCCAGAAGACAAAAATAATACGGTGGTGAGAGAAAGAGAGGGCGCAGGCAGTGATGCCATTACCCTCAATAGTGGTGTGACCGTTATCTTTGAGAGACTTGGGAAAACCACGAACTGTGGCAGTAGTGACTGTGAAATTCGGTTGGACCATCCGAGGTTAGAAGACTGCCGAATCATTCGCATTAATTCTTTGGGGCGAGTACGTAGCCTTCCAAGTGATGAAAGGAATTGCAGTTGATGGGTCAGTCAATGTTGCGACAACGAGGATTTTCACTGATTGAAGCGCTCATCGCGCTGCTGGTGCTGTCGCTCGGCCTCGTAGGTGTCGCCGCCATGCAGCTTAAAGCACTACAAAGCGCAACTGCTGGATATCAGCGGTCGGTTGTCACTCTCGCCGCCGTGGATGCACAGGAGAGGTTTTGGGCAGCGCTAGCTACACAGAACTGTTCCAACATTAAACCTCAGGCGGCATTGCCGTCTGAGGATGAAAGCATTGAGAAACAGTGGAAGGACTGGTGGAGGGCTGACAATGCCTCGAACCCACTACGAAATGTGGATTGGGACGCCAGTGGTATAGTTAGTCCACCTGATAGCTGCGATTTCACCATCACTATTGATCTAGGTGATGGTCCTGGTGATATAGATAATGATGTATTCACTTATACCTTCCGCCTTCCTAATATATCTGGTTCTTAGTTATGTTCTATCAACGACAAATAGGATTTACCCTTGTTGAGTTAATGGTCGCTATGGCGGTTGGTTCCATTATTATTCTCGGTGCCGGCTATTTGTTTTTAACGACCTTTCAGACGTTTCAGAAAGTCGAAGAGATCAGTCGCAAACAGGAAAAAATAGTATTTTTTGCAAGCTCTATTGTTGATGGAGTTCGTAGTGGTGATGGCGGAAGTGGTTATAGCATTGAATGCACATGGGCTGATGATGAGCAGGCATGTAAATGTGATATTGATGATGTGGAAGAAAGTCAGCCTATTCTGAGCTTTGAAAAGGATGTGGTAGAAGGTCAGTGTGCTAGTGGGCCAGTAGATCCAAGTGAGTCGTCAAATAATTACGATTACCTTTACGAAGTCAATCTTCCAATTGAAACTGAAGGTGAGCCAATTAAATTTCATGTTGCGAATCGTGATGAAGTGCTAGCAGAATACTTTGGCGGCGATGGCGGCGATGGCGGCGATGGCGGCGATGGCGGCGATGGCGGCGATGGCGGCGATGGCGGCGATGGCGGCGATGGCGGCGATGGCGGCGATGGCGGCGATGGCGGCTGCAGTGGTCCGCCTTGGGGAGCTGGGGGTAAGCCTAATGAGTGCAAATAATCTCGTATCAAAAAAAATGGGTGATTTATTATGAGACAGCATCAGGAAGGCGCCGCACTCGTTATCGTTCTTGCTCTCCTGACCGGCTCGTTGATGATTGGTGTTTCCGGCATGAACTCAGCGTTGATAGACGAGCGGCTCGCGGGCAATTATCGTGCCTCTGCTCAAGCACAGATGACCTCTGAACGTATATTGTCAACGTTGGCAAGTGATGAAAACCAAGCTGATCGTGAAAAGAGACTTAAAGAGTGTTTGGAAAGAGAGTGTTCGGAATCATTGCGAGGAAATGAGATTGCAGACTTGCTTTATCAAGGCTCTCTCCATGAATTTGTAGACGAACTTATACCTGAAGATTTGAAAAATGATCCTGATGCACAAGATCAGGTTAACGAAATCCGCACTAACTTATTGGAAAGCTTAGTAGTTGATATTGATGCGGATAAAGAAAGTCAAACGGTAAATATTACTGTAAGTGATAAGGGTTTGCGAAATAGTGCTCGGCGAAGCTCCAGTGCAACATATAAGTATAAAGTTTTTAATGGTGGGGGTGAGCAGGGTTATGAAAGGGGGATAGTGGGCTGTGAAGGCATAACTGTTGATAACAGCACAGAATTTAATAGCTTTCATTCGGTGAATGGTATTGGTTTTTATCAAGATTTAAGAAATGCTCCTCTTATAACTCGTAGAGCTGATGCTGATGTGTTTTTTAAGAACAATTCTCGTATATACGGCAATGTTGCCTCGACAAATGATATAATTTTTTCAAGCTCTACTGAAGTAATTGGTAGTGCGTACGTTAATGATAAAATTGAATTTGGAAACTGGTCTTCTGAGGTCAAAGGTAATGTTGTCGCTGAGTCTGTACAAGGTAAACGCCACAATACTGAAGATCATGTTTTAGGTGATTTGATATTACGAAGCGGTGGTTCTGAGTTAAATATATTAGCTGATAGTGAAAGCTGCGATATTTTGGGTGTCAAAAGCCTGTACGATAATTATGTGGCTGAATCTGTGTTGTCATCTTCCGGCGATATATCTTTGACGGGTGGGGCTTCACAGCCAGCCATCTTAGATGCGTCTGGTTTTACAGGTTCTTATTTAGGAAGTAATGTCGAAGTTGAAACGGTTGATAGCGTTAGTTTTGTTCGTATTGATGACTTTACTCTTTCAGGAAGTCGCTCCTTTCAAGTTGGAACGTCTTCTTCGCCTGTCAACTTGGTGATGCTAGTAGAGGGAGATTTTGAAGTCTCGGGTAATACAAAATTTGTAGTGGAAGACGGTAGTCAGCTAACAATTATGGTAAGAGGGAATTTTAATCTAATAGAGAGTAATGATATAGAAAGCAACCAAGATAGTCTGGTTGTAGATGCTCAAGCGGATAGTGTTGAACCTGTTATTAAGCTTGTGTCGTTGTATAATGATACAAGCCAAGGGGACGATGCAGGTGCTGGTGTTAGAATTTCTGGAGACTCAAACTATTACGGCGAAATTTTTGCGCCATTTTCTAATGTAAATATTTTAGGCTCTAGTAACCTTTATGGCGCTATTTATTCAAGAAGCTTGTACGTCGGTACGAGAGGGAATGTATATTACGATGAAGCCTTTGGTCTTCCTGAATTTAATGTTGAAGAGCAAGGTGGCCTTTGGTGTTCTTTCTCTAACCTATCGCCCTTGACGGTTGTACACCCTCTTGCGAGTTTTAAGCCACCATCTAGCAACGCTGCCTTCGATGGCAAGAATCTAGTTCCTGATGTGGCCGTAGCAAACGGCGATGGCAGCGAGGCAGATAATGCTGAAAGGGAAACAGATACAACGCGCGAAGGCGTTTTAGGAGGTGTTTTTGATAATGGCAATGATGCTGAGAAATTTGATGATTTTATACAAAGAATAAGGCAAGCCGCTGATATAGTGGAAGATGGACGTTATGATATAAAAAATCAGGGAAGCCTAGGTGGAAAAAACAATCCATTCGGTACACCTGATGATAAAAAAATAACATTTATAAACGGTAATTTGTCAGGTAACAACTTAACCGGGGCGGGAATCTTGGTTGTGAATGGTAATGCCAGTATAAAGGGCAACCCTGCTTATGAGGGGTTAATGATTGTGCTTGGCGATTATTATCAGAGCGGTGGTGGTGGAGATAACTTTATAGGTGCTTTGTTAGTGGCGCCTTACAGTAATGGTGATGAGTTTACTTCTGCTAACATTGAGTTTAAAGGGGGCGGGGGTAACGACTTTATCCATGATGCTGAAGTACTAAAAGATGCCTTTGACTTGCTTGATGATGATTCAAAAAATGCTTGGCAGAATGACTGCAGTGATTCAAAAGAAGATGACGATGACGGAGGTGACGAGGATGAAGGTGATTCTTCTGGTGATGAGGAGCGCGTTTGGGAACTGATTGATTGGCGCTAAGCGGTTCGCCATCATGAAACGGTGGCGTTATGATAGCGCTTATTTCCCTTGAGCTTAGGTACTTATGCAGCAGTCCAAAACCCGCGTTCTCACCGGCATTACCACCTCCGGCACCCCTCACCTTGGCAACTACGTCGGCGCGATCAAGCCGGCGATTGAGGCAAGCCAAGACCCTAGCGTGCAGTCGTTCTACTTTATGGCCGACTACCACGCGTTGATCAAATGCCAAGACCCCAAACAGGTGCAGCAGTCGCGCCTGGAGATCGCCGCGACCTGGCTGGCGCTGGGGCTGGATACCGATAACGCCATCTTCTACCGCCAATCGGATATTCGCGAAATCCCCGAGCTCACTTGGATGCTCTCTTGCGTTTGCGCCAAGGGACTAATGAACCGCGCCCACGCCTACAAGGCTGCCGTGGCGGAGAACGAAGAAGCGGGCAATCAAGACCCGGATAAAGGCATCACCATGGGGCTTTTCGGCTACCCGGTGTTGATGGCCGCTGATATTCTCATGTTTAACGCCAACAAAGTGCCGGTGGGTCGCGATCAGATCCAGCACATTGAGATGGCGCGCGATATTGCCGGGCGATTCAACCACCTCTACAAGGGGCAGTACTTCACCCTGCCGGAGGCGGTGGTGGACGAGAAGGTTGAAGTGCTACGCGGTTTGGACGGGCGCAAAATGTCCAAGAGCTACCACAACACCATCCCGCTGTTTGTCTCCGAGAAGAAGCTGCAAAAGCTAGTGCGCAAGATCAAAACCAATTCGCTGGAACCCGGCGAGCCGAAAGACCCGGATACTTGCACGCTGTTCCAGATCTATTCCGCTTTTGCCTCTCTCGATGAAACCGAGGCCATGCGCGTGCAGTACGCCGACGGCATTGGCTGGGGCGAGGCGAAAAAACAAGTGTTTGAATACCTCAACGCCCACCTTGCCGAACCCCGTGAGCGCTACAACGCGCTGATGGAAGACCCGGGCCATATTGAAGCTGTGCTGCAAAAAGGCGCCGAACGCGCCCGCGAAGAAGCGACGGAGACGATGGAAAAACTGCGTAATGCCGTAGGCCTTGGGCGGTTTATTTAACGCGCCCCCATTCGTCCTGAGCCTGTCGAAGGGCGTCTGGCAGCGATGCTTCGGCCTTCGACAAGCTCTCCTCGGCAGGCCCGGGCTAATTAAGGCGTTTTCGTTTTAACGCACCGTGCATGCTAGTTTGTCATTACATTGGTAACGAGGCCCTTGGCGTGGCGACAGACTCTTCTCAACAGCACCCTTCGCAAAAGAGCCGCTATTGGCGCTGGCTACAATACATCGGTGGTGCGCTGATTGTGCTCTTGTTGCTGGCGGAAAGAGTGGGGTGGGTGCCACTGCCCATTCTGGAACGCCTGGAGTGGCAAGCGTATGACCTGAAAGTGCGCGGCACGCTTAGTGAGCAGGCCGACCCATCATTGGCGATTATCGATATCGATGAGCGCAGCCTGTACGAAATAGGCCAGTGGCCATGGCCACGCGCTACCGTGGCGGAGCTGGTGGAAACGCTATTCACCGAGTACGACGCCGGGCTTTTGGGCATTGATGTGGTGTTTGCCGAGCCGGAGACCGCGCTTTGGCAGCAACACTGGGAAGAGCTTGCCCGCGAACACCCCCAATTAAACGATTTGGCGCCGCCGGCTAACGGTGACGAGCAGTTGGCGGATACCTTGGCGGACTACCCGGTGGTGCTAGGGTACTACTTCCAGGCGTCGCGCCAACCGAGCGACCCGCCTTCGGTTGGGAAGTTGCCCATGCCTGCCAGGGTTGAAGAGTCTACGCCGCTCCCTTTCCCCACGCCAGAACGCTTTACCGCTAACCTGCCCGTATTGCAGCAAAATGCATTGAGTGCAGGCTACTTTGATAATCCACGTGTGGATGCCGACGGTGTGTTTCGCCGTGTCCCCATGCTGCAGCGATGGGAAGGCGAGCTGTACCCCAATTTGCCCCTGGCGATGCTACTGACCATGCTGGGGCAGCCATCAATCACCCCAATGATTGGCGAAGGTGCTGGTGTCTCTCAGTTGGAAGCGTTGGATGTCGGCGGCTTCGAAGTCCCGGTTGATGCACGAGGGGCGGCGCTGGTGCCTTGGTACGGCCCGCGTGGGCACTTCGATTACTATTCAGCGGCCGATGTCTTGGAAGGGCGCCTTGAGCCGGGCGCGCTGGCGGGGAAAACGCTGATTCTGGGTGCCTCCGCCCCGGGGCTGATGGATCTACGCTCAACGCCCGTCGGGGCGGTTTACCCTGGGCCGGAGATTAACTTGAGCCTGCTGGCGGGGATGCTGCATCAGAGCATCAAAGCCCAGCCACCCTGGGTGCTGGGCTTTGAGCTGGTGAGCTTGGGGTCGCTTGGGCTTCTTATGGTGTTGCTGTATCCCCACTTAAATGCGCCGCTTTTGCTCGTGGTGAGTGGCGTACTGCTTGCAACAGCGGTAGGCGGTAATCTTTGGGCGTGGTTCCAGGGGCTGGCGTTGCCTATTGCAGGGTTATTGCTGCTGCTGGTGGCGCAGATGCTATGGCACTTGGCGATGAACTTTCTGCGTGAAACGCAGCAGAAACGCTGGGTCGCCGACCGCTTCGGCCAGTACATTCCGCCCCAGCTGGTGGAGGATATGGTCGAAAGCGGCGAAAGCTTTGGTCTGGAAGGGGAAGAGCGCGAGCTCACCGTGCTGTTCTCCGACGTGCGCGGCTTTACCGCGTTTTCTGAGTCGATCCCGCCATCGGAGCTTACCGAGGTGATGAACCGGCTGTTGACGCCGCTGACCGGCGCCATTCATCAGCACAATGGCACCATCGATAAGTACATGGGGGATGCCATCATGGCGTTCTGGGGCGCGCCGCTGCACGACGAGCAACACGCGGATCACGCCCTTGAAGGCGCCTTCGCGATGCTAGCGGCCCTGGAAGACATCAACCGCGAGTTTACCGCCGAAGGCAAGCCCGCGCTGGCGATGGGCGTTGGCCTCAACACCGGGCCGATGAGCGTGGGTAACATGGGCTCAAGCTTTCGCATGGCGTATACGGTGATGGGCGATAACGTCAATCTCGGCTCGCGCCTGGAAGGGCTGACGAAAGCCTATGGCGTGAGCGTGATCGTCAGCGACACCACCACCGAGCAAGCGCCCGGGTGGTGCTATCGCCGCCTCGATAAAGTACGCGTGAAAGGGCGCAGCACGCCGCTATGGATTTTAGAGCCGATTAGCCGCTGGGAATCGCTTACCCAGTCTCAGCGCGAATGGCACACCGCCTTCGAGCAGGCGATGGATCTTTATCATGCAGCGGATTTCGAATCCGCCGAGCGTGCCTTTAAGGCGCTACCCGACCAGGACGATGCTCCCACGCAGATGTACCTTGAACGGATTGAGCTGTTCAAAGCAGACCCACCCCCGTCCGATTGGGACGGGGTATGGACGCATACGGAGAAGTGATGCCTCATGATACGCAAACGTCAACAAAACCTCGCTTTTTTGTCAGCATTGCTGCTTTTTGCGACCCCTGGTTGCGCTTTACGTTAAAGAGTCTTTTTGAGTCGGCGCATCACCCAGAGCGTATCGTCGCCGGTGTCGTGGATCAAAGTTTTGATAGCCAGCAAGCTTGGGTGGAACAACAGGCGTATGCGGATCAAATTCGTTATCTGCATGTGAATCCACTGCACTCGCGCGGAGTGTGTTGGGCGCGTCACTTGGCACAAACGCTTTTCGATGATGAAACTTACTACTTGCAAATTGATTCGCACACTTGGCTTGATCCGGGGTGGGATACGGCCCTAGAGCAGCAGTTTGAGATGCTGACACGTCTGAGTCACAAGCCAATTTTAAGCATCTATCCTCCGCCGTTTGAGTTTGATGAACAAAGCCAGCCGTTTAAGAAGCTACGCGACATACCGCGGCTCGGTATTTTTGCGTTCAAAAACGCGGATACGTTTACCGCTGACCAACCCTTGTTAAAAGCCAAAGTTGCCTACCAGGCATTACCCGACCAACACTATGACTACGTGGCGCGCGGAGGCTATATAGCCGGTGGTTTCCTGCTAACGCTGGGACGCTTTGTTCACGAAGTGCCTTACGACGCTAACTTTTACTTTCATGGAGAAGAACAGGCGCTAGCGCTGCGGGCATTCACCCATGGCTGGGATATATTTCACGGGCGTTATGACAGGGTGCCGCTGTCCCATTTGTACAAGCAGCCTAAGCACGTCTATGCGTCACATCATTGGCGCCAAGACTTAGAAGCCCGGCGCACCGTCAGTTTTCAGCAGCGCCGCCAAAGCGCATTACAGCGGCTGCGGTCGTTGATTCAAGGCGTGCTACCTGAACCGTATGGTTTAGGCAGCACGCGCACCTTGGCCGATTACGCCGAGCTTAGTGGCGTTGATTACCGCACAGGCATTGTCATCGAGAAACCTCAAGCACCTACCATCAGAGTTCGTGCCTAGCATAATTAGTCGCGCTCAAAAAGACCTGTTCCACTATAGCTACTCGAATCTCCCCAGGCTTCGATCAGACTCATGATGGCGGCGGCGTCTTCGCCGATATATTTGCCGTTGAATGTACCGCCATCAAAGCAACCACTATCACCACATACAACTTCGTCCAGCGAAATATTATCGAGCGAGAAGTTTTCAGATAACTTGTTACCGCTCAACTTCCCGAAGCCATCCAATAGAATCTCAACGCTTACACCGGCGTCGTTGGATAGCTCAATAGAGCTGTCGCTTAGGATAGGGATAATCTCGCCGCCGTCATTTGGCACCAGGCCTGTACCGTCGACCCAATTAAATGTCACGTTCGTTGTTAATTGGTTGCTTAAAGCGATAAGGACTGAATCACTCAACGTTAAGCTAGAGTCCGAGATATCATTGGAAGTAGCAATGAAAGCGATAGAAGCCGGAATGGGGGCAGTGAAGCCTGTATTGCTAGGGATTTCTGTACCGCTTCCCCAATACCCCCAGACGATTTCACCGTTACCGAAAGCGTATGACCCTTGATCCGAAGGCGAGATATTTTGTTGATAAAGATCATTAATATAATCGCTGCCTCCGTAACTAAGTAAACTGTTTTGGAGGGTAGGCTCAAAGTTAATCCACTGTTCAGGTGCTGGCTCGCGCCCGAAGCCTAGGCTG
This sequence comes from Vreelandella salicampi, assembly GCF_013415105.1. Taxonomy (GTDB): domain Bacteria; phylum Pseudomonadota; class Gammaproteobacteria; order Pseudomonadales; family Halomonadaceae; genus Vreelandella; species Vreelandella salicampi. The sequence continues at coordinate 124,691 of NZ_JACCDF010000004.1, read as the reverse complement.
CCGTAAGCGCTGCGATCACCGCCGTCGATCTCGACGTAGAGGTTGCCGATCACGCCGTCGACCTCGCCAGTGCCGGTACCGTCATCCGTGCCGGTAAAGCGCGAGGAGAAGTGACCGCCGCTGACGGGGGTGACGCCTGGGGGGATGGAGCCGCCGCCTTGGCCAAACGTCAAGCGCTGCGCGCCGCTTCCGTCATCATAAAAGAAGTTCTCCAGCCACTCGCTGGACTGTGCCAGGTAGACCGTGCCGGTTTCATCGACCAGATAGAACTGAGCTTGGGCATGCAGGGGGGTGATCGTATCACGCGTTTGGTAAGCGAGAGAGAACGTTGAGTCATCGCGCACCGTTAGCGAGCCGTCATTAACAGTGAGCTCGCCGGGGGTGACGAGTGAAAAATCAACGCGGTTGCCAGGTGCAAAAGGCGTATCTGGGTCGAGATTGGCTAGCTGCTCAATTAACGTAGTGGCCTCGGTGGTTGTCATGTTGTCCACGTCGAGTACCTGATTGCTGCCGACATAATGGAGATCGCCCACGTTGCCCAGCGGGGTTAAAAGCTCCGTGCCGTCTGTGCTTAAGCGCGCGATGTCCTCGCTGGCCCAACGGCCCCAGTAGATCGCGGTGGCGCTACCTGAAGTTGCCTCGCGATCCCCAAGCGAGATCACCTGGAAGTTGGCTGGCTCGGCGCCGGCCTGGGTCTGCAAGCGTGCCTCATCGAGGGTGGCTGAGCGCAGTTTGTCGTTCCAGCGGGTGGCATCGGGAGATACCGCTTGCTCACCGTTTTCGCCGGTGGTGAGCAAGAGCTGGCCCGTGCCGCCAAGAAAGCCAGCGTCGCTGCCGCTCACGCCCTGGGTCAGCATGGCGTCAGTGTTTTCGAAGCCGAGCTGCTGGGCAGGGGGAAGCGTTTGCAGCTCACCACGGCTAAAGCCGAGGCTGCCGTAGGCGCTGGTGTAGTTATCACCGGTGGCAACTTCAACGTAGAGGTTGCCAATGGCGCCTGTCGCACTCTCTTGGCCGACAAAACGTCCGCCGAAATTGCCGGTCGTGATGTCGGTGCCGGTGAGCATAATATTGCTCCGGCTTCCGTTTTCATCAGCGACGGCAAACTCTGTCAGTGCTAGCTGACCGCTGGCGTGGTAGCGCGGCAGCTCGTCTTCTGGTGCATCAATTTCAGGTGACAGGTAAAAGTCGGCACGAATAAAGAGGGCGCCATCTTCTGCGCTGATAGTGAGCTGAGAAGTTTCGGTATCGAGCAGTAGCGGCTGGCCATTGGTGCTTAGCCCGGTGCTGGCAGCGATGTCAAATGGGATCGTGGAGTTTGCCAGCGCATCTGGTGATGCAAACAGCGCCGAGAGCTGCTCTTCACTGATATTACTTAACACGGCGTTACTTGCGATGTAATGAAGGTCACCTTCAAGTGGGCTTAACGTTCCTTCCTCTTCATCAACAAGACGCAAGTCACTTGCCGCCCAGCGACCCCAGTAAAGGCTAACATTTTCCACTTCACTTAACGCTACCCTGTCAGCCAGTTCTGGGGTGGCATTTTTTGCGCTATGGATCGCTTGAGAGCTGCGGTTAATTCCCGTCAAGGCTGCCCCATTGTCTTCCCGCCAGCGTGTAGCGTTAGCGGAGATGCCAGACAGGTTGCTGTCGTTGCGATCCAGAGCAACGGCGACAAAGCTTGTGGTGAAGTCATCTCCTAAAACATTGTTCCCAGATGTATCGCGCCCGCGCAGTGCATCTAGGTTATTGAAGCCGAGCTGTTCTTCGATACGCGCATTGAGCACTTGTTCTTCCGTTGGCTCTTCCGTGGGTTCCTGAGTGGGCTCCTCGGTTGGTTCTTCTGTGGGTTCCTGAGTGGGCTCCTCGGTTGGTTCCTCGGTGGGTTCCTGAGTGGGCTCCTCGGTCGGTTCTTCCGTGGGTTCCTGGGTGGGCTCCTCGGTCGGTTCTTCCGTGGGTTCCTGGGTGGGCTCCTCGGTCGGTTCTTCCGTGGGTTCCTGAGTGGGCTCCTCGGTCGGTTCTTCTGTGGGTTCCTGAGTGGGCTCTTCGGTCGGTTCTTCCGTGGGTTCTGGTGTGGGCGCTTCAGTCGCCTCTTCTGCGGCTTGGTTTTCGCTGATTGTATTTTGTACTGCACCATCGTCTTCTACGGATGTGAGTTCAGCATTTTCAAAAAAAGTCCCTTCTGTGGAGGTGTTTGAACTAGGAGTCGGGGAGGCCGTTGGAGGGGCAGAAGTGGCTTGGTTATTGGGGGGCGTGCCTGCCTCATCCGTGGTTTCTGTCGCGCCATCGTTGGTACTTGCTTCGCTTTGGGACGTTTCTGTCTCGTCATCGCTGCCTTGGGAAGTACCTGCTTCACTTTGGGATGTTTCTGCTGACGCGTCTTCGTCGCTATCATCTTCGCCGCCTTGCGGCATGTTTTCATCAAGTTGCTCAAAGATGTTTACGCCGTCAGGCAACAACCGGGGTGCGTCATTAGCTGATGGCGTGAAAAAAACTTGGCCGGGGCGTATGAGGGTTTCGCCCGCATCCGTTGACATGGCGACCATGCCGCTTTCAACGTAGAGGTAACTGCCCGTGCCGACGCCGGGTAGCGCGTCGCTCCCGCCTTCGGGTACGTGCAGCATTTGAAAGCTGGTGCCGCGGATCCCCATGGTGGCAACGGGCGTACTGTGCGAGACATTTTCTGGCGCGTTGCGGCCGATGGCGCCGGTAATCGCGCGCAGGCCGCCGCGGAGCAGCTCACCGCTTTGTTCCGAATCTTCCGGTGAGTCTTCGTCGAGTTCGTAGCGCTCAAGGGTGTAGCTACTGCCCGGGCGAATGGCCTTGGTGCCGCCGTCGCTGTAGCGCAGCTGCAGCGTGCTGGCTTGCGCTGTGTGAAACGTATCGCCGGCGAAGAAGTCCGCGCCGCGCTCGGCGGGAATGCGTTCGCCGTCGCGCTCGATAGAGGCGTCGCCATGAACAAACATTACCCGCCCGGCCGGTGTGTCGGCAAAGGAGGGAAGGGGTAGCAGCGCCAGGCTACCCAAGCTTAGCGAGGTGAAGCGAGCCAGTGGGCGCTTGTGAAAACAGACCATAACAATCCCCATTAGAAAAGGTAGCGAAGCCCTAACTGTGTTTGAAAGCGCTGCGTGTCAAAGAACTCGATCGAGGAGAGGCGGCGTTCAGCATCGGCACTGGCTTCCACTAGCCAGTCGCTATTGAGCTGGTAAAGCCATGCCAGCCGCGCTTGCCAAATGCGGTCGCGACGCTCAGTGGGAGCAAAGTCGTTGTAGAGCGCGAAGCCGTCGTTTTGATAGGTGCGGACTCGGTGGTTGAGATCGGCGCGAATCAGATGTTGGTCATTAATTGGGTAATCCAAGCCGGCGCCAAGGCGCACTTGAATAAGGTCACCGCCGTCGCGACTTTCATCCGCCCATTCATGTTCGAGTTGCGCGCTTAAACGGGTGCGAAAATCAGAATGGTTGGTATTCCATTGAACGCCAATGCGGCCTGCATTGTAGTCATTGTTGGAAGCGCTAAAGCGGTTATGCTGCGCGCCGAGCTGCCAGGTGAGTTCGCTGTCTAAGCCGATGGGCTGGCGTAGATCGGCGGCGGTGCCCCAGCGGGTGAGCAAGCGGCTTTGCTGTTGACCACTCCACCCCTGTAGCGCCGAGCCGCGCAGCGTCAACACGCGTTGCGCTTCTAAATCACGCTGATAGCCCACTTGGGCTTGGGCGAGGGTGAGATCGTAATCTTGCGCTGCTTCTTCGGTATAGCGTTGCGCTTGGCCGGTGGTGCTAATACGCCAGCGGGACTGTTCATCGATAGGGAAAACACCCTGGTAGCTGCCTTGTAGCCGCTGATAGGTACTGGCGTCGCTGCTGAATACCCGTTCGTCAAATTGCGATGGGTCGCCATTGGGTTCAAGGCCCATCTCGATAAGCTCGTCAAACACTTGGCGTAAATCAGGCTGCAGCGGGTCGATGGCGATTTCGTCAGGAAACCGCTGCGGATTGCTGTCATAGCCGAGATCCACCCCTAAGCGGGCTTGGTGTTGCGGGCTGCTTTCCGCTTGACGGCGCTGCTCAATCACCGCTTGAAACCGGGCAATGGCCTCTTGTGCTTCGGGCGGTGGCGAAAGCGCTTGCAGCTGTTCGATTTCACGCTCGGCAGCGCGGCGCTGGTCAAGGTGTAGTAACGCGGCAACCCGCTCCATGCGGGCGCCAGCGTGGTTGGGTTGGCGTAAAATCGCGCGGTCCAACGCAATCAGCGCGTGACTGGGCTCACCCGCGCGAAGGGCGGCCACGCCCAACCAGTAATCAAACTCAGGGGCGCCGCTGTGTTCTATTTCAAGCGCTTGCAGTTGCTCGTAGGCGGCCTGGTTATCGTCTTGGGCGAGGGCTTGTTGGGCACTTTCGAGTTCAGCTTGGTAACCCCAGGCAGAGGACGCGAGCGTCGCGCTCAAAAGCGTGCCAAAAAGGCAGCAGTAAGAGAGTCGGGAGACGTTAAACGGCATTGGGTTCCTCATGATGGCAGTTCCCAGCGCAGCGTAGAGGGAAGCTGTTGGCGTAGCTCCATGGCAATAGTGTCACGCTGTTTGGGCTTCAAGTGCGTGATCCATAATTCTTCCGGCAGTGTATCCAGGCTATCGAGTAGTACGGTGAGACGTTGCGGTGTCAGGTGGTGTGCGACTTCTGCCAGCGCATCCAGGTGGTTGCTAAAGGCACATTCGATAACCAAACGATCGAGCGCGCCTAAGCGGTTAAGCGATGAAATGGTTGTCTCGCTCAGACCGGTATCGCCGCTGATGGCGACCTGGGTGGTGCCATCGCTAATACGGTAGCCACAGGTGGGGACGCCGTGAGTGACAGGAAACGGTGTCGCTTGAAGCGTTCTATTCGACTCCCCAGATAACGTAAATGGTTGCCAAAACGTGATAGGCACAAAGCGAAGTACGGGTGTGTCCGCTGAGGGAAGACGGGTGAAATCAGGCCAAATATGCCCGTTGAATATATGCGTTTGAAGTATTTCAAGCACTTCCGGCAGCGCATAGACGCTTAAGGCGCGCTGTTGTTCGGCAAGGGCTTCAAACTGCGTATCGACGAGAAGCGGGAGGCTTGCGATATGGTCAAGATGCGCGTGCGTCAGCAAAATGCTGTTCAGTGACGACAGCGCTGCGTCACTAAGCCGTGAAGCCCCTGTGCCTGCATCGACAAGCGTATGGGGCGGCAGGTGAAAAGCGCTGGTGCCTTGCTGTGGTTCTAGGCCGCCGCTTGCGCCAAGGGGGAGTATTTGCATAGCGTTGTTAGTATCTTTGCGAAAAGTGAATCGTAGACCTAGGCGGATAATGTGTCGTATAACCCCGGTAGCGAAGCGGTATCCACCGTATCAAATTGGTCATCGGCAAGGTGCTGGCGGGCGTAATCGAGATACACGCCTTCCTCGACAAACACGGCGAATAAATCCGGGTCCAAATGGTTGTCTTCGACCATGCGCCCCATGATGGTCAGCGCTTGAGAGAGCTTCATCGGCGCTTTGTAAGGCCTATCCGGCGCAGTGAGCGCTTCGAAAACGTCGGCAATGCCCATCATGCGTGCCGGCAGCGACAGCTGTTCACGGGTTAAGCCATTGGGGTAGCCGGTGCCGTCCATGCGTTCGTGATGGCCGCCTGCGTATTCGGGCACACGCTGTAAATGCTTCGGGAACGGTAGCTCGCCAAGCATATCGAGCGTGGCGGTCATATGCCCTTCAATGATTTTGCGCTCGTCGTGATTTAGCGTGCCGCGGCGGATGCACAGGTTTTCGAGCTCTTCGTCGGTTAATAGTGGCTTTTGATGGCCTTCGGCGTCTTCCCATGTCTCTTGCGCAATAGCGTGAAGTCGCTCGATATCGTCATCTTGCATGAACTCGCCGCCTGAATTGGAGCGGCGCACTAGGTTGAGAGAGGCTTGAAGGGCTTGCTGATCGGCCGCGAAAGCATCGTGTTTTGTATCACTCAGTGGCTGACCGTTTCGGGAGGCATCGAGCTCGGCGCGCAGCTGCGCGGCGTTAAGCGCTTGTTGCTTGGCCGCGAAGCGCGCCTCAATCATAGGCAGGCGGTCAAACAGCCCTTCAAGCTTGGTCGACTTCTCCATGACATGGTGCGGGGTGACGACTTTTCCGCAGTCGTGCAGCCAGGCGGCGGTTTTGAGTTCGTAGCGGTCGTCGTTCGTCAGCGTGAAGTTGGCCACTTCCGGGCGCCTTGAGCGGTGCGTCGCCTCAGCGAGCAACAATGTAGCGTCAGGGACGCGGCGGCAGTGGGCGCCGGTGTGAGCGGACTTGGCATCGATGGCGGTGGCGATAACGCGGGTAAAACTGTCGAACAGCGCCTGCATTTCCGCAATCAAGCGTTGGTTAGTGATGGCAACGGCGGCCTGCGAGGCAAGCGATTCGGCGATATGTTGATCCGCCTGGCTGAAGGTGCCTTCGATACCGTCGGCGGTACGCTTATTTAAAAGCTGCAGCACCGCCACCGTATCGCCCTCGTGGTTGTGCATGGGCACGGTGAGAAACGCCCGCGAGCGATACCCCGTCGCCTGGTCGAATTTGCGTGTGCCGGAGAAATCGAAGCCTTCCGCCGTGTAAGCGTCTTCGATATTGACGGTGCAGTCGTTTAACACCGTATACGCCACCACCAAATGTTGATTGGGTGAGCCGTCGTTTTGATACAACTCAATTGTGGGGAACTGATCGCCTACTGGCTCGCTGAGCCCCCCGAGGCGAATGCCTAGCGTATCGTTTTGCACGATGGCGAACGAGAGTTGCTGTTTTGCAGCGTCGACGGTGTAGAGCGTGCCTGCGTCTGCTTGGGTTAATTCACGGGCACTGGTAAGAATACGCTCAAGCAAGGCGTCATGGTTACGCTCGGAGGAAAGGGCAATGCCGATCTCGTTGAGTTGACGAATACGGGTAATGTCGTCGTCGCAAGCCGCTTGACTCATAGGGCACCTGATAGCACTTATTTTTATTCAGCATATAAGCTGAATCGAGTTAATGCCTGGAATACTACCAACGTTAGGCCGTTTTTTGGATCAACGGGCGAGCTTATTTGCCATATCCATACCAATAGCGCCTTGCAGGGCGTATTTCATGTCGGGGTCGCGCAAGTACAAGCGCTCAAGGGTATGAGCGGGCCAGACTAAATAGCGCACTGGCTCTTCGGCAACCACGTCGGCACTGGTGAGCTTGTGACTGATAAAACTCATCTCACCGGCAAAATCTCCCGGGTAGAGGTTGGCACGTTGCTGCTGGTTGATTTCAACCTGAGCATGGCCCGATAAAATAAGCAGCAGCGCATTTAGCTCTTGGCCTTTTTCGATAAGCAGTTCGCCTTTTTCGATCTCATGCGTTTCGGCGAGCCGGAGGAGACGACGCATTTTTCGGGGCTTCAGCAAGCGCAACGTGGTTTGCTGTAACCACGTTTCCTGCTCAGTGAGCTTAATGGGGCGCCGCTGGAGCAGTAGCGCGGTTAAGTTAAACGCATTGATGACGATAAAAGCGACCTGCCACACCATGGCAGAGTAGAGAGGCGACGCTTGAAAATAGAAATAAGGCAGCGTGCTGCTTGCTGCAAGAATCGTAATGGCGCGCAAATACGCCATGTCACGGACCATATAGGCTAAGCAAAACAATATATTGGCAAAGAAAAACAGCGCTACTGTGAGCACATCACCCCCATCGCGCTATGCACGTTGGTAAAAGATTGAAAATGTATAAGTACGTAGAAAATATAAAGTATGAGTAATCTAATGTTACAAGAAAGGGTCGCAAAGTCCTCTCAACAGGTAAAGAGTTTGCCTTAGGGCCGTGTTACATTATGGCTATGCTAACGTAAGTGCTTGGTTTTATTGCACCGCAGCAGCCATCTGAGATAAAAAAGCGGAGAGTGCCCATGACCCACGAAAAACGTCCCCTGTATATTCCTTATGCTGGCCCGTCGCTGTTGGAAATGCCGCTGCTCAACAAAGGCAGCGCGTTTTCCCAGCAGGAGCGTCTGGAGTTTAATTTGATTGGGCTCTTGCCGCAAAAGGTCGAGACCATTGAGGATCAGCTAGCGCGTGCGTATCGCCAGTATCAGCAGTGCCATAGCGATCTTGAGCGCCATATCCACCTGCGCGCGATTCAGGATGACAACGAAACGCTCTACTTCCGCTTGGTTTCTCAGCACTTGGAAGAAATGCTGCCGATTATTTATACCCCCACCGTGGGCAAGGCGTGCCAAGAATTCTCCAATATTTACCGCAATCACCGGGGGCTTTTCATCGGCTACCCGGATCGCGAGTACATGGACGACATTTTGCGCAGTGCCACCAAAGACAACGTCAAGGTCATCGTGGTCACCGATGGCGAACGTATTTTGGGTCTGGGAGACCAGGGCATCGGTGGCATGGGCATCCCGATTGGTAAGCTTGCGCTGTATACCGCCTGTGGGGGGATTAGCCCGGCCTACACGCTGCCCATCATGCTGGACGTGGGCACCAACAACCAGTCGCTTTTGGATGACCCCATGTATATGGGCTGGCGCCACGAGCGGGTTAGTCAGGAAGAGTATGACGCTTTCATGGACGACTTTGTGGCCGCGGTAAAACGCCGTTGGCCGAACGTGTTGCTGCAGTTTGAAGACTTCGCCCAAGCCAATGCGGTCCCGCTGTTAGAGCGCTATCGCGACGAGCTTTGTTGCTTCAACGATGACGTGCAGGGGACGGCATCCGTTGTGGTTGGCACCTTGATGGCGGCTTGCCAGGCGCGGGAAGAGACCATCGCGGATCAGCGTGTGGTGTTTGTCGGCGGTGGGTCAGCCGGTTGTGGCATCGCCGAGCAAGCAGTGGTATCGATGATGGCGGAAGGCTTAAGCGAAGCCGAGGCGCGCGCGCGCATCTTTATGGTCGATCGCGAGGGGTTGATGACCTCGGATCAAACATGGCAGCGCGATTTCCAGCGCCGCTTAGCCCACGACGCGACGTTGGTAAAAGACTGGAACGGCCAGGCCTTGGAAGAGACCATCGCGCAAGTGAAGCCGACCGTGCTGATCGGCGTGTGCGGTCAGCAAGGGATTTTTACCGAAGACGTTATCCGCACCATGCACGCTGGCTGTGAACACCCGGTCATTATGCCGCTCTCCAACCCCACGTCTCGCGCCGAAGCGGTGCCGGAGGATGTCATCCGTTGGACGGACGGCAAGGCGCTGGTGGCAACCGGTAGCCCCTTCGCGCCGGTGGTGCATAACGGGCGCTCCTACCCTATCGCGCAGTGTAATAACGCCTACATCTTCCCCGGCATTGGGCTTGGCGTGCTCGCCGCTAATGCCTCGCGAGTGACCGATGAAATGCTGATGAGTGCCTCTCGGGCGCTAGCGCGCGAAGCACCGCTGGTGAAAGAAGGTAAAGGCGCCTTGTTACCGCCACTTTCGCGCATTAATGAGATCAGCACGTCCATCGCCTTTGAGGTCGCCGCTCAGGCGCAGCAAAACGGCGTTGCACTAAAAACGAATGGTACCAAGCTGCGCGAGGCTATCGAGCGCAACTGTTGGTCGCCGGAGTACCGCCTTTACCGCCGCCGCGCGTTTTAATCTCAAAGGTGTGTATAAAAAGTGTTTACAAAAAAAGAGCGCAAAAAAAGCCCCCACCGTAGTGGGGGCTGCAAGCATTGGATCGGTCGGTTACCCGACTAGGCTGCGCCAATCATCTTGCGCAGCACATAATGAAGGATACCACCATGACGGTAGTACGCCAGCTCATTAACGGTATCGATTCGGCATTTGGCGTCGAGATCGTGCACTTCGCCGTCAGCTTTCAAGATTCTGACTTTGACGTTGCCGCCCGGGCTTAGCTCGGAAAGCCCTTCAATCGAGACTTCTTCATCGCCGGTTAAACCGAGCGTTTGACGGCTTTCGCCCTCAGGGAACTGCAGCGGTACCACGCCCATGCCGATCAGGTTGGAGCGGTGAATACGCTCGAACGATTCGGCGAGGACCGCACGCACGCCGAGAAGTCGCGTGCCTTTGGCCGCCCAATCGCGCGAGGAGCCAGTGCCGTATTCTTTGCCAGCAATGACGACGAGCGGCTTGCCTTCCTCTTTGTACTTCATCGCCGCGTCGTAGATCGCCATTTGCTCGCCGCTTGGCACGTGGCGGGTTTCGCCGCCGATCACGCCGTCGAGCATTTCGTTTTTGATCCGCACGTTAGCGAAAGTGCCGCGCATCATCACTTCGTGGTTCCCGCGACGCGAGCCGTAGGAGTTGAAATCGACCGGCTTGACGCCTTTCTCCTGAAGGTAGCGCCCGGCCGGGCTGTCGGGCTTGATGGCGCCGGCCGGCGAGATATGGTCGGTGGTCACCGAGTCGCCCAGCATCGCTAGCACACGCGCATTTTTCACGTCTTCGATGGCGTCGGGCTCACGTTCCATGCCTTCAAAAAACGGCGGGTGTTGGATGTAGGTCGATTCCGGCCACTGGTAGACCTTGCTCTGCGGCACATCAATGGATTTCCAGATATCGTCCCCTTCAAATACCTCGCCGTACTCCTTGCGGAACATCTCAGTATTTACCTGCTCTACGGCTTCGGCAATTTCCGCTTGCGACGGCCAAACGTCTTTCAGATATACCGGGTTGCCATCGCTATCTTGGCCCAGCGCGTCTTGGGTGAGGTCGCACTGCACGTTGCCAGCGAGCGCATAGGCAACCACCAGGGGCGGTGAAGCGAGCCAGTTGGTCTTCACCAGCGGGTGAACGCGGCCTTCAAAGTTACGGTTACCCGAGAGCACGGAGGCAACGGTCAAATCGCCATCCGAGACGGCTTTCTCGATTTCTTCCGGTAACGGGCCGGAGTTACCGATGCACGTGGTGCAGCCGTAGCCGACGAGATTAAACCCGAGCGCGTCTAAATCGTCGTTCAGGTTAGCGGCTTTAAGGTAGTCGGTTACCACCTTGGAGCCTGGCGCGAGCGAAGTTTTGACCCATGGTTTGGTCGTTAAGCCTTTCTTGCGGGCATTTCGAGCCACAAGACCGGCCGCCATCATCACACTGGGGTTGGAGGTGTTGGTGCAAGAGGTGATTGCCGCAATCACCACTGCGCCCGGGTTGAGCTTGAAATCCTGGTCTTTGAAATTGACGTTTTGGCTGTCGTCGTGATCAAAGCTACGTTCAACGCCCACGGCGGTTTGGCCGCCTTCAGAGGCGAGCTTATCCGGCGATGACTGAGGGGCGAGCGCTTTACCGTCGTCTTTCATGACTTGGGCGAAGGCCGTTGGCATGTCTTTCAGCTCGACACGGTCCTGCGGACGTTTCGGACCGGCAAGGCTGGCTTCGACCTCGTTCATATCCAGGTGAAGCGAGTCGGTGAAGACCGGCTCGTCACCCGGTTCGCGCCATAGGCCTTGGGTCTTGCTGTAAGCTTCCACCAGCGCAACCTGCTCGTCGTCGCGGCCGGTTAAACGCATGTAGTTGAGCGTTTCATCGTCAACCGGGAAGAAACCACAGGTGGCGCCGTATTCGGGTGCCATGTTGGCGATGGTGGCGCGGTCGGCCAGCGGCAGATCTTTCAGGCCGTCGCCGTAAAACTCAACGAACTTACCGACCACGCCCTTTTTGCGCAGCATTTCGGTGACCGTCAATACCAGGTCGGTGGCGGTGATGCCTTCGCGAAGCTTACCGGTAAGCTTAAAGCCGACCACTTCAGGAATCAGCATGGAGACCGGCTGGCCGAGCATGGCGGCTTCCGCTTCGATACCGCCAACGCCCCAGCCGAGCACGCCCAAACCGTTGATCATGGTGGTGTGGGAGTCGGTGCCGACGAGCGTGTCGGGGTAGGCAAAGGTCTTGCCGTCTTCCTGTTTCGTCCACACCGTTTGGCCAAGATACTCCAGGTTGACCTGGTGACAGATACCGGTGCCGGGCGGGACTACGCGGAAGTTATCAAACGCTTCCTGTCCCCAGCGCAGAAATTCGTAGCGCTCGCGGTTACGCTGCATTTCGATATCGACGTTATCCTGAAACGCTGCGGCGTTGCCGAAGTTATCCACCATTACCGAGTGGTCGATAACCAAATCCACCGGTGAGAGCGGATTGATGCGCGATGGGTCTTCGCCGAGCTTGGCAACGGCGGCGCGCATAGAGGCAAGGTCCACCACACCGGGTACACCGGTAAAATCTTGCATCAGCACGCGAGCCGGGCGGTAGCCGATCTCGCGGCTCGATTTGCCTTCCTTCTGCCAATCGACCAGCGCTTGCATGTCTTCAACATCGACGCTTTCGTCATCGGCGAAGCGTAGCTGGTTTTCGAGTAGCGTTTTGAGGGTCTTGGGCAGGCGGTCGATGTTGCCTAGCGCGCTGGCGGCGTGAGGAAGGCTGTAGTAGTGATAGGTCTGGCTACCCACCTCGAGAGTCTGTAGCGACTCGGTTTGTAGCGATTCGGGACTCTTGCTCATAGGTTTCTCCTTTTCAGCGATACAGCTTAGCAGCCGTTTCGCAGAGCGACGATCTGTGTCTTCTTTACGGTTTGTTCTTTTAATGCCTCAACAATCGTTTTCTCAATACACTAATAGCACATGGGTGTGTGGATAAATGATTTCAAGGCAATATTCGCCTAATCGCTAAGATAAACCCTTGTAATCGCACTGAGCTGGTACCATTTATTAACGCAAATTTCTTCTGATCGCCCTGAGCTTATTGAAGGGCGATCACATTTCATCTCATCAAGGTGCTTGCATGGAAACACGTCACGAACGCTTGATCATTCTCGGCTCCGGCCCCGCCGGTTATACGGCCGCCGTTTACGCCGCGCGCGCCAACCTCAACCCGTTGCTGATTACCGGTATCCAGGCGGGTGGTCAGCTCACCACCACTACTGACGTGGATAACTGGCCGGGGGATGCCGAGGGCGTGCAAGGGCCTGAGTTAATGGAGCGGATGAAACAGCATGCTGAGCGTTTTAACACCGAGGTGCTGTTTGATCATATTCACGAGGTCACGCTAGGCGAAAAACCTTTCACCCTGAAAGGCGATAGCGGCACCTATACCTGCGATGCGCTGATTATCGCCACCGGTGCCAGCGCGCGTTATCTCGGCCTCGAGTCCGAGCAAAAATTTATGGGCCAAGGCGTGTCGGCTTGTGCGACCTGCGATGGTTTTTTCTACCGCCAACAGGAAGTGATCGTGGTGGGCGGCGGCAATACCGCCGTGGAAGAGGCACTGTATCTGTCCAATATCGCCTCCAAGGTGACGTTGGTACACCGCCGCGATACGCTGCGTGCGGAGAAAATCCTTCAGGATAAGCTGTTTGAGAAAGTGGAAAGCGGCAATATGGCCGTTGAATGGTTCCAAGAAGTCGACGAGGTGCTGGGTGATAACACCGGCGTGACCGGGGTGCGGCTGAAGTCGACCCAAGACGGCAGCAGCAAAGAGTTGCACGCGCCGGGGCTTTTCATCGCCATTGGCCACAGCCCGAATACGGGTATGTTCGAAGGACAGCTGGAAATGGGCGGCGGCTATATCAAGGTGAAATCGGGCCTTGACGGCAACGCCACGGCGACTAGCGTTCCGGGTGTGTTTGCCGCCGGTGATGTGATGGATCACGTTTACCGCCAAGCGATTACCTCCGCTGGCAGCGGCTGCATGGCCGCACTCGATGCCGAGCGGTATCTCGATGGGCTGAGCTAGGCGCGCCGTCACCCATAAAGTGCTCACGACGAGGAGCAGTCATAGGGCTGCTCCTTGGTTCGTAAACGGCCAAGTTGGCTAAGTACGAGCTCACTTCCCCTCTCAGCCTTGTCCGGGCAAACAAAAAAGCGTCCATTATAGCCGCTGCTATGCCCTAGCGGCGTGAATTTGATGCGCTTCCAATTCCTGCTATAGGCGATTTTGGCCCTTTGCGTCGCTGGAAAAACTCGCACGATATCATCGGTATCGAAGTTTTCCTGTTTATCTCCCGCGACCACAAGAATCGGGCCACTCCATTGGTTAATACACGCTTCTCGCTCAGCGTCCGTCGGGCAGACCGTGACCTCCACGCGCTGCGTAATTGCGGTATTGCGCGCAAACGCTAGCGTGCTCTGTAGCTGATTGACGGCTGCACTTTGGGCATTGCGTTCGCCAAAGGCGATAAAGCTGGGCGTGGCTAACGTGGCCATGATGCCCATTAGCAATATGACGACCAACAACTCCAGCAGGGTAAATCCTCGGGATGGGGATTTCACAGGAAAGCCTCCCTGGCCGTGATGAATGCCGCTTGACCCGCTCGGCTGCGCGGTTATGCTCAAGGTCGGCGGCCAGGCGGTGGTGTTCTACCCATCAAGCTAGACGGTGCTGGCCAAAGTTCTGTAAGCCAAAACGGACAAAACGTGTGAGCGATTTCTTAATTATTGGTGGCGGGGTCATCGGTATGATGACCGCGCTGCAGTTGGCGGATGCCGGTCAACGGGTGACGCTGGTGGAACGTGGTGAGTGCGGGCAAGAGGCTTCCTGGGCCGGCGGTGGCATTGTGTCGCCGCTTTATCCGTGGCGCTACGCCACGCCAATTTCACAGCTGTCGCGCTGGTCAGAAGGCGCTTACCCCACGCTTTCTCTTCGCTTGTGGGAAGAGACGGGCATTGACCCGGAGTATCGCCAGAAGGGTCTTTTGTACCTCAACGTCGACGACGAGGCGAAAGCCCTTGCTTGGGCACGCACGATGGGTAAGCCACTTAAGCGCGTCGATAGCGACTTCGTGGCCGAGAAGGAGCCGCAAGCAGCGCCCAGCGAACGAGCTCTATGGATGCCGACCCTCGGCAGTATCCGCAATCCGCGCTTAGCGCAGGCGCTGAAAGCGCGCTTGAGTGCGATGCCTGAGGTTACGCTGCGTGAGGGGCGCGAAGTACAGCGCTTTATTCGCCAAGGCAGCACGATCACCGGCGTCGAAACCGCCCAAGGTCCGCTACACGGTGAGCGCGTGATCGTCTGCGGCGGCGCCTGGGTGGCGGGGCTTCTGGCGACGTTGGAGGTAGCACTGCCGGTTAGGCCCATCAAAGGACAGATGATTGCCTTTCAAACGCCGCCGGGGCTGGTCAGCCGGGTGATATTAAAAGACGGGCGCTACGTGATTCCCCGCGCCGATGGTCTGGTACTGGCCGGCTCAACGCTGGAAGATATCGGCTTTGATAAAACCACCGACGCCGAGGCGCTGGCGCTGCTGAAGCAGAGCGCGGAAGCCATTGTGCCCGCCTTGGCAGGTTACCCGGTGGCGCACCACTGGGCCGGGCTGCGCCCCGGATCGCCCGATGGCACGCCGTTTATCGGCGCGGTGCCGGGTTGGGAGCGGCTCTACGTCAACGCGGGGCATTTCCGCAATGGTTTGGTGTTGGCGCCGGCCTCCACGCACTTGCTGGTGGATCAACTACTGGGGCGCGAGGCGTTGATTGACCCGGTGCCGTACCGTCTGGAAGGGCGCTTGGCCTAGTCGCGTTTATCAGGGTCCTCATGCTGATGTTGGGTCGGTGCTTCTTCGCGCTGTTCTTGGAGAAAGCGGTCGCGGTGGGCGCTTGAGCAGAACCACTGCTGTTGTTCGCGCAGGGCGTCTTGTTCCGGCACGTGAACGTTGCACCATTGGCAGCGCACCATCTGGCCGCCATCGCGGCGTTCGGGGTTTTGCTCCAGCGTTTCGCGGTCAAGTTTCCATTCGCGGTACATGCCGTAAAGTTTGAGGCCGGCAAAAAACAGCACGGCGAAAATGATTAAACGAATGATCAACAGGTTCATCCTTTAAAACTCCCAGGGGTGTCAGTGCGACCTTTGCCAGCCGCTTGCCCTTGCGGGACAATGGGGCGAGTAAAGCGTCACTGCGATTTCACGATTCTCAAGAGATTTGAACGCCCATGCAAGACTTAACGCTGGTCATGGCCCAACTCGACCCCCTGGTGGGGGATATTCCCGGCAACGCCGCCCGCGCGATTGAAGCGGTGCGCGAAGCGCGCATCGAGCATGGCGCCGATATTGTTGTCTTCCCTGAGCTGTTTCTTTCTGGCTACCCGCCAGAGGATTTACTGCTACGCCCGTCGATGGAGACGCGTTTGCGCGAAGCCCGTGCGACGATGGCGGAAAAAGTCGCCCGCGATGTGCTGGTGATTATCGGTTACCCCGGGGTGCGCGAAGGGCGCTGTTATAACCTCGCCGGTGTGTTGTATAACGGCCGGTGGGAGGCGGAGTACGCCAAGCACGCGCTGCCTAACTACCAAGTCTTCGATGAGCAGCGCTACTTCACGCCGGGCACTGAGCCGCTGGTTTACGAGCACAAGGGCGCGAAGCTGGGGATTTTGATTTGTGAAGATCTGTGGGACGGCGAGCCGGTCCGTTCTACCTGCAAGGCGGGGGCCGAGGTGCTGGTTAGCCTTCACGCCTCACCCTATCATCACGACAAACCCGCCGAGCGGCTGCGCCTATTGGAGGCGCGTGCCTTAGATGTGGGAAAACCGATTATCTACGTCAACACCATTGGCGGCCAGGACGAGCTGGTGTTTGACGGCGGCTCGTGCTGCGTGGATGCTCAGGGCGAACTCAGCGTGCTGGCGCCGTATTGGCAGGCGGGGTTGATGCCGGTGCAATTGCGCCAGCAAAGCGCTTCGGCCTGGGTGCCAGAGCCCGGCGAGATTGAGCCTGAGGTTGAGCCGGAGGAGAGCCTTTACTGCGCGCTGGTGACGGGCCTTAGGGATTACGTCAATAAAAGCGGCTTTAAAGGCGTGGTGCTCGGGCTTTCCGGCGGGATCGATTCGGCCCTGTCGCTGGCGATTGCGGTCGATGCTCTTGGCCCGCAGCGCGTGCAAGCGGTGATGATGCCTTATCACTACACCGCCGATATTTCCAAACAGGATGCCGCCGAACAGGCCAAAATGCTCGGGGTCGAGTACGAGATCATGCCCATCGAGCCGATGGTTGAAGCCTTTATGAGCACGTTGGCAGAAAGCTTTGCCGGCACCGAGCGCGACACCACCGAGGAAAACCTGCAGTCACGATGCCGCGGCGTGCTGCTGATGGCCATCTCCAACAAGAAGGGCCTGATGGTGCTGACCACCGGTAACAAAAGTGAGATGGCCGTCGGCTATGCCACGCTCTACGGCGATATGGTTGGCGGCTACAACGCCATTAAAGACGTGTATAAAACCTGGGTATACCGGTTGGCTCGCTGGCGTAATAGCGAGTCGCCTGCCATCCCCGAACGCGTGATCGAGCGCCCGCCGAGCGCCGAGTTGGCGCCTGGTCAGCAGGATAGTGACTCGCTGCCCGACTACGACACGCTGGATGCCATCCTGGTGCGCTATATCGAGGGCGATATGAGCGCGGAAGCGATGATCGACGCGGGCTTTAAGCGCGACGACGTGTATCAGATCGTCAAGCTGGTTGATCGTTGCGAGTACAAACGTCGCCAGGCGCCGGTTGGCGTGCGCGTCACCCCGCGTGGCTTTGGGCGTGATCGCCGCTACCCCATCGTCAACGGCTGGCAGCCCGGCGAATAGCCGGGGACACCGCCGTCAGGCTAACGCCGGCGGCGCCAGGCACGTCTGGGCCATTTCGACGGCGCTGACGGGTTTGCAAAAGTAGTAGCCCTGATAGGCGTGGCACTGGTGTTCGCTCAAATAACGCCAGTGTGCCTGGGTTTCGACCCCTTCGGCGATGATATTCAGGTGTAGCGCCCGCCCCATGGCAATAATGGTCTGCACAATCGCTTTGTCTTCCGGATCTTGGTGCAAATCGCGCACGAAGGATTGGTCAATCTTGAGTTGATCGAGCGGCAGGCGTTTTAAGTATTGCAGCGAAGAGTAGCCGGTGCCGAAATCGTCCATTGCGAAGCTAACGCCAAGGGCTTTGAGCTTGTGCATGCGCGCGATGGTCTCTTCGACTTTCCCTAAAACGGTGCTTTCTGTGAGTTCCAGTTTGAGCTTATGCGCCGGGGCCCCGGTTTGCGTAAGCACCGTGGCTACTTCCTCAACAAAACCCGGTTGTTGAAACTGCTTGGCGCTGACGTTCACCGCCAGCACCAGTTCGGCGGTATGGGCGTCCGCCTGCCAGGCCACCAGCTGTTTGCAAGCGGCTTTGAGCACCCAGCCACCGATGGGGATGATCATGCCGCTCTCTTCGGCCAGCGGAATGAATTTACCCGGCGAGACAAAGCCGTTACGCGGGTGCTGCCAGCGGATCAGCGCTTCGGCCCCGATAGGGTGGCCGTGGTTATCGACCTGCATTTGATACACCAGGACAAATTCCTCACGCTCAATCGCAAAGCGTAAGTCGCGCTCGAGTACCGTGCGCTCCTCGATTTCGGCTTGAATCGCCGGGTCGTAAAAACGAATGCTGCCAGGGCCGCTTTTCTTTGCCACGTGAGCGGCAGCGTTGGCGTACTGAAAAAGCGCGTTGATATCCTCATCGCCGCGGTGAAACAGGGCAATTCCCTGACTTGCACTGATAAATTCGACGTTGTCATCCAGGCGGTAAGGCTCGCCCAGCGCTTGACGGATTTGCTCGGCGACTTGCTCGGCTTTCTCCGCCGCTGGCACATGCTCTTCGGCCAAGCCGTCGATAATCACCGCGAACTCATCCCCTCCTAAGCGCCCGAGGGTGAAGCACTCTTCCGCGAGCTGGGTTAAACGCTCGGCAATCTGACGCAAAATGCTATCGCCAGCGCGATGGCCGCTACTGTCGTTGATGCGTTTGAACATATCGACATCGATATAAATCAGCGCGCCAAAGGTTTGGGTTTTGTGGTTGGTTTCGATGGAGTGTTGCAAATGTTCGCGCAGCAGGCGCCAGTTGGGTAGGTCGGTCAGGGTGTCGTAATAGGCGAGTTGGTGCACTTTTTTCTCGGCGTCGCGGCGTTGACGCTCGTTATCGCGAAAGGTCAAAAGTGCATCAGCCAACCGTTTGAGGGGCCCGCTTTGGCGGTGGCTTATGCGCTCGATGGCACTTAGCGCCGGCAGGGTTTGGCGCGGGTTAGAGAGCTCTAAAATCGCATCGCCCACGAGCATCAGGCGTTTGTTCATACGCCACGCGGCAAAAACGGCGGCGATGATAAGCAACGACAAGATGCCGATACTGGCAAAAACACTGGAAGAGAGCGAGCGGCCGAGGTTGCCAAACGCCAGGTCGTTTCGCTCGCTGGCGCGTTGGGTAAGCCCGGTTAAGACATGCTGTGTGAGCATCACGAAGCGGTTAAAGTTGCTCTGCGCTTCGCGTAAATAGACCATCACCTCTTTCTGGTTGAGTGTGGTGGCTTCATTGGCCATTTCAATAAAGCGCTGATACTCCTGAAATGCCGCCTTCAGCGCGGCGGCGTTTTGCGGGTATAAGTCGGTAATAAGCGGCGACTGGGTCAGGGTGTCGACACGATGGCTGAGCGCGGAGAGTTGCTCGGTGATCGTGCCGTACTCAACGTAGCGTTCCCTGCTGTTTAGCTCTCCTTGGTTGGCATCATTGAGCACGCTGCTGACACGTTGATGCAGCTCGCTGAGTTCACGCTCGAAAGTGGCCATCTGCGTGAGGGTTTGCAAGTCTGCGCGCTGCATCGCGTGGTTTTCCGCTGATTGGTGTTTAAACCCATGCAGGGCGGCAAGCCCCAGTGCCGCCGTGGGCACTATGATGATCAGCATGGGCAGTAAAAACACCATCAGCAGGCTCTGTGTGGGTTTCATCGTCGCCTCACTTATCAGCTAAGGGCTGGGCTCTATGCGGCGGTTAGAAGCTTTCCCACTCGGGTTGTGCCTGCTGAGTTGTGCGCGCGGGGACGGGAGCTGAGCGTTCGCTGCGCGGTGCGCTGGCAATCGCGGCCTGGGCGTGTTCGCTACCCGTGTGAGGGAGCTTGAACTGTGACATGGCACCAATTAGGCGGTGAGCGTTTTCACGCAGGTTATTGGCGGATTTGGCGCTTTCTTGCACTAAGCCGGCATTTTGCTGGGTAACCTGGTCCATCTCGGTGACCGCCTGGCCGACTTCTTGCACCCCGGCACTTTGCTCGGCGCTGGCGTTGCTGATTTCCTGCATGATGCTCGTCACACGTGAAATCGCCGCGACAATTTCTTCGGTCGATTTGCTCGCCTCTTCGGCGCGGGCATTGCCGTGGTTAACGCGGTCGAGATTGCTGGAAATCAGCGTGTTGATTTCTCGGGCGGCGTCGGCACTGCGCTGCGCGAGCTTGCGCACTTCTTCGGCAACCACCGCAAAACCACGGCCGTGCTCGCCGGCACGAGCCGCTTCCACGGAAGCGTTCAGCGCCAGGATGTTGGTCTGGAAAGCGATGGAGTCAATGGTGGAAATGATACCGGCGATTTCCTGTGAGCTCTGATTCAGCTCGTTCATGGTCGTCACGACTTGGTGTACCGCCTCACCGCCTTGCTTGGCTGTGTTGGAGGCGCTAGAGGCTTCCTGACTTGCCTGGGCGGAGTTATCGGCGTTGAGCTTAACGGTGCTGTTGAGCTGCTCCATCGCTGAGGCGGTTTCCGCCAGGGCACTGGCTTGCTGCTCGGTGCGCGAGGAGAGGTCGTTGTTGCCTTCGGCGATCTGCTCGCTGTTACTTGCCACCGCTTCAGCAGAAGCACGTACTTGGGCCACAATGCCTTGCAGCTCACGGGCCATCTCGACCTGAGCGGCCATGATGCTGCTCTTGTCGCCCTTCTTAAGATGCCCTTGAGTGGTTAGCTCACCACGGCCAATGGCCTCGGCAAAGGCTTTCACTTCATAGGGTTCGGCACCCAACTCACGCAGGAGTTGGCGTGACAAAAACCACGCAATCATGACGCCGATCAGGAGAGCGGCCAGCGTCGAAAGCAGCATTTTTATCTGGAAACCGGATGCCGTGTCGCGCGCACTAGCGGTGGTCGCATTATTAACCTCTTCTTGTAAATCAATGTACTGGTTGATGCGGTCTAGCCACTCAGCATAAGCAGGACCTGCTTGGTTGAGAAGCAGGGTCTGTGCGCGTTCGATATTGCCGGATTCGCGCGCGTTAAGGACGTCTTGAGTAAGCGCTAATGTGGTTTCTTGCTGTGCGTTGATGCTATCGAGGATGCGTTGTCCTTGGTCACTCGCGGCATATTCGGAGATGACACCCTGCATACCCGACGTCGCTTCGACGTAATTATTACGCAGGCTTTGCATCAAGTTCTTGAGCGAGCGGATCTCGCTTTCGTCTTGAGTTAGGACAATATCGCGCAGGGCGATGGCACGGTCATGGACGCTGCCGCGCCAGTTGACTGCATAAGTTTGTTTTTGCCCATTGTTATCATTGATGGTGGTCAGGTCACGATCAATCTCATTGACTTCGTAGATACCTTCGGCAGCAATGATCACAAGCAGTACGAGCAGAGTGGCGAAGCCAATGGTTAGGCGGGTGCCAATCCGGGCTTTCGCGAGGCGGGCATACATTGAGGACATGCATTCTCCTTAAGGCACCGTGAAGGTGCTTGATAATGTGTGTCCCCAAACTCTAACTCGGGTATATGGTTTGTACAACTATTGAGGCGTTTTATTTTTCTCTGTGCTTATTATGGATGCAGTTGAAATTAAGCTTTATCAAAAGGTTGGCTGTTTTTTTGACATGATAAAAAACACCACGCTGAAGCGTGGTGTTAAGTAATGACCTGGTTGTACAGGAATGTGGCTTTCTAAAGGTGTTTGGGTTGAAACTCGCTGCCGTCCAGCTGTTCGTGGTTGGGGGCATTTTCACGCAATACCGCCAGTACCTCCTGCACTCGGTCTTCCATCCCAAGGCCCATATAGCCTTCTACCATGGTAGCGAGGGCATCGTGGGAGGCGTTGGACTCAGGGTAGTTCTCAATCACCCAGCGGCCGCGCTCCACCGCCGCGACAAAGGCCCCGCGGCGCAGGTAGTAATCAGCGACGTGCAGCTCGTGGCGGGCGAGAATTTCGCGCAAGTAGATAATACGTTGCTGGGCATCGGCGGCATATTCGCTACTGGGATAGCGCTGGATGAGCTCGCGGAAATCGTTGTAAGCATCGCGGGTGGCGCCCAAATCGCGTTTGGAAATATCGATTAAACGCAGGCGCTCAAGGCTAAAACGACCCGCCTGCCAAGCAGCGAGACCGCGCAGGTAGTAGGCGTAATCCACCTGCGGGTGATCGGGGTGCAAGCGAATAAAGCGGCTCGCCGCTGCTCGGGCTTCTTCCCAGTTGTTGTTTTCGTAGTAAGCGTAAATCAGTTCGAGCTGTGCCTGTTCGGCGTGAACGCCAAAGGGGAAGCGGGTATCGAGCGCTTCCAGGCGCTCAATGGCGGTCGAGTAAAGGCTGCTGTCTAGCGCAGCGCGGGCGCTCTCATACAGCTCCCGTTCTGCGACATCAGCGTATTTACCCTCGTCAAAGGAGTCGGTTGAGCCGTTACTGGCACAGCCGGCCAATAGGGCCAAGCTTAAGGCAAGTGCGCCAAAACGGGTCGCAGCAGAAAAAACGCGCATGGTGATCCTCGTGACAATCCAGCCAATCGCCGAAAAGCGATAGCGGCCATGTTAGAATGAGTCGTTGATGGCCCACTATAAATCACCTCAGCGCAAAACGCAGGCGTAAAGCCATTGTTGTTAAAAACGTCGTTAAAAACGTTGCGTAAAACTGAGGTGCGTTAAAGGAACCTTTATGCCCCGCACTGTTGAAGCCACGCAGCGGGTACCGGCAACCCTTGCCGGCGCGCGTTTAGACCAAGCGGCGGCTGAGCTGTTCAGCGACTATTCGCGTGAGCGTTTGAAAGCGTGGATCAACGCTGGCGACCTCACCGTCGATGGAGCCCGTGTTAAGCCCAAAACCAAGCTTCACGGCGATGAAACGTTAGACCTATGCGCCACGCTGGAAGAAGAGGGGCGCTTTGAGCCGCAGGCGATTGCACTGGACGTGGTGTTTGAAGATGACGCCGTGATGGTGATCAATAAGCCTGCTGGCATGGTCGTTCACCCGGCGGCGGGCAATCCCGATGGCACGCTGCTCAACGCACTGTTGCACTACCACCCCGAAATCGCCCAGCTGCCGCGAGCCGGTATCGTTCACCGCCTGGACAAAGACACCACCGGGCTGATGATGGTGGCGAAAACGCTGCCGGCGCAAACCGCGCTGGTCGAGCAGCTGCAAGCGCGCACGGTGTCGCGGCAGTATGACGCCGTGGTGATTGGCACCCCGGTGGCGGGCGGCACCGTTGATGCGCCGATTGGCCGCCACCCGAAAGACCGCAAGCGCCAAGCCGTGAATGCCTCGGGTAAACCGGCGGTGACGCACTTTCGTGTGGTGGAGCGCTTTCGTGCCCACACGCACGTGCGCTGCAAGCTAGAAACCGGGCGTACTCACCAGATCCGCGTCCATATGGCGCATGCGCGCTACCCGCTGATTGGCGACCCGATCTACGGCGGGCGGCCAAAACTGCCGCCGGGGGCTGCCGAGCCGCTAAAAGAGATCCTGCGCGAATTCCCGCGTCAGGCGCTGCACGCGCGCAAGCTCTCCTTTGTTCACCCGCACACCGAACAGACCATGACCTTCCGCGCGCCGCTGCCGGATGATCTGCTAATGTTGCTGGATTACCTGCGCGAAGATCACGCGACCATGCGCTAAAGCGCCTTAAGGAGCTGTCATGAGCGACGCTATTGACCTTCGACCTACGTTAATTACGCCCGATTGGGCGGCGCCGCCTAACGTAGGGGCTTTCGTCACCACGCGTGAGACCGGCCCCAGTCAGGGCGATTTTGCTGCCTTTAACTTGGCGCATAATGTCGGTGATAACTCAGACCACGTTGACCTGTGTCGGCGTCAGTTGCAAAAAGAGTTAAGCGACGAGCGTCCTCTGATGTGGCTTAACCAAACCCATGGGGCGCGGGTGCAGCAACATTTCCAGAAATCCTCGCCCGACGCGGATGCGGCGCTTGCCAAGACCCGCGACTACGCTTGCGTGGTGCTGACCGCTGACTGCTTGCCGGTGTTGTTTTGCGACCGCGCTGGCACCCGTGTGGCGGTTGCCCATGCAGGTTGGCGCGGGTTAGCGGGCGGTGTGTTAGAAGCGACCGTGGCCGCGCTCAACACGCCGCCGGACGATGTGCTGGTGTGGCTGGGGCCAGCCATCTCTAACGCCCAGTTCGAGGTGGGGCCGGAAGTGTACGACGCCTTTATTGCCGTGAATCCCGGAGCGGAAGAAGCATTCGATCACAGCCCCTACCGGTTAGGGCACCAAATGGCCGATTTGTATCGCCTGGCGCGGCTGCGGCTTGAAGCGCTGGGCATCCATCATGTCAGCGGTGGCCACTTTTGCACGGCTTGTGAATCGCGCTTTTATTCTTATCGTCGTGACAATGGCCGCACCGGGCGCATGGCCAGCGTGATCTGGCTCAAGTAGCGCTCCCTTCTTTAAGGTCTCCTCTTGAAAGTACCTAGAACTGGCACCATCTTTTCTGTCAAGTGCAGCATTAATGACAGCTGCAAGTACAGCCAAGAAGTACCGTCAAGGGTCGAAACGGTGCGTCCAAACGCGCCGTCATCCCGGAGGAGATTTTTATGCGATTCGATAAGTTTACCGCCAAGCTGCAAAATGCGATTGCCGATGCGCAGTCGCTGGCCGTTGGCCATGGGCACAACCAGCTAGAACCCGTTCACCTGCTGCTTTCGCTATTCGACAATCAAGATACCGGCATCAAAGCGCTGGTGCAAAAAGCCGGCGGCGATAGCGCGCGGCTGCGCGATGGTCTTAACCAACAGCTAGACGACTTGCCCAAAGTCAGCCAGTTCGATGGTGAAGTGCAGCCCTCAAGAGATTTGCTCAAGCTCTTCAACCTGACCGACCGCGAAGCGCAAAAGCGCGGTGACCAGTTCATCGCCTCAGAGCTTGTGCTGCTGGCAGCCCTCGAAATGGGCCAAGTCGCCAAGGTTTTTAAAGGCGCCGGTATCACGCGTAAGGCACTGGAAACCACCATTGAAGGCGTGCGCGGCGGCGAGAAGGTCGACGACCCCAACGCTGAAGATCAACGCGAGGCGCTCAATAAGTACACCCTGGATCTTAATGAACGCGCCGCCAGCGGTAAGATCGACCCGGTGATCGGCCGCGATGACGAGATCCGCCGCACCATTCAGGTGCTGCAGCGCCGGACGAAAAACAACCCGGTATTGATTGGCGAGCCGGGCGTGGGTAAGACCGCCATTGTCGAAGGCTTGGCCCAGCGCATTGTCGACGGCGAGGTGCCGGAGGGGCTCAAGGATAAGCGTGTATTGTCGTTGGATATGGGCGCGCTGCTGGCGGGAGCCAAGTTCCGTGGCGAGTTCGAAGAGCGCCTCAAAGCGGTGTTGAAAGAGCTCTCTCAGGAAGAGGGCCGCGTGATTCTGTTTATCGACGAGCTGCACACCATGGTCGGCGCGGGCAAAGCCGAAGGCTCCATGGACGCAGGCAATATGCTCAAGCCGGCGCTGGCGCGCGGCGAGCTGCACTGCGTCGGGGCGACCACGCTGGACGAGTACCGCAAGTACATCGAAAAAGACGCGGCGCTTGAACGGCGTTTCCAGAAAGTGTTGGTGGACGAGCCCACCGAAGAAGATACCGTAGCGATTCTGCGCGGGCTGAAAGAGCGCTACGAAGTCCACCACGGCGTGGATATCACCGACTCGGCGATCATTGCTGCGGCTAAGCTCTCCACACGCTATATCACCGACCGCCAGCTGCCCGACAAGGCGATTGACCTGATCGACGAGGCGGCCTCGCGTATCCGCATGGAGCTCGACTCCAAGCCGGAGGAAATGGATAAGCTCGACCGCCGCCTGATTCAGCTCAAGATGGAGCGTGAGGCGCTGAAGAAAGAGACCGACGACGCGTCGAGAAAGCGGTTGGAAGCGCTGAATAATCAGATCCACGAGCTGGATCGCGAATACGCTGACCTGGATGAAATCTGGAAAGCGGAGAAAGCCAGCATCCAGGGCGCCGCGCAGTTCAAGGCCGAGCTTGAGCAAGCGCGCATTGACCTTGAACAAGCGCGTCGCCAGGGCGATCTCGGGCGCATGTCGGAGATTCAGTACGGCAAGATACCCGAAATTGAGAAGAAAATCGCCGAGAGCAATGAGGGCGAGGCCGCCGATACCGCAAGCCATCAGTTGCTGCGTTCCAACGTCACCGAAGAGGAAATCGCCGAGGTGGTCTCGCGTTGGACCGGCATTCCGGTGGCGAAAATGCTGGAAGGCGAGCGAGACAAGCTTCTGCGTATGGAAGAAGCGCTGCACGAACGGGTGATCGGCCAGGAAGAAGCGGTCGAAGCCGTGGCGAATGCCGTGCGTCGTTCGCGCGCGGGGCTTGCCGACCCGAACCGCCCCAACGGCTCGTTTTTATTCCTCGGCCCGACCGGGGTCGGCAAAACCGAGCTGTGTAAGTCGCTGGCGAACTTTTTGTTCGATACCGAAGAGTCGATGGTGCGCATCGATATGTCGGAGTTCATGGAGAAGCACTCCGTGGCGCGCTTGATCGGGGCGCCTCCCGGTTACGTGGGTTACGAAGAGGGCGGCTACCTGACCGAAGCGGTGCGGCGCAAACCATACTCCGTGCTGCTTTTGGACGAGGTGGAAAAAGCCCATTCGGATGTGTTCAATATCCTCTTGCAAGTGCTTGAAGATGGTCGCTTAACCGACGGGCAAGGCCGCACGGTGGACTTTCGTAACACCGTGATTGTCATGACTTCGAACATGGGCTCGGACATTATTCAGCGCATGGGCGGCGACGACAGCGACTACGAAGGCATGAAAAGTGCCGTGATGGAAGTCGTGGGCAACCACTTCCGTCCGGAGCTGATTAACCGTATCGACGAGGTGGTGGTGTTCCACGCCCTCGGCCAAGAGCAAATTCAGGCCATCGCCGCGATTCAGCTGGAGCGCTTGAAAGCGCGCTTAGCCGAGCACGACTTGGGGCTTGAGGTTAGTGACGACGCCATGGCGCAGCTGGCCGTGGTGGGCTTTGATCCGGTCTTTGGCGCACGGCCGCTCAAGCGGGCGATCCAAAGCCGGATTGAAAACCCGCTGGCCCAAGACCTGCTCGCTGGCAAGTTTGCCCCTGGCAGCATCATTCGCGTCAGCGCAGAAGAGGGCAAGCTGGTATTCAATAGCTAAATCACGGCCTAGGGCGCAGCGCCTTGCGCCTAATCGCTCAGCTGTTGTCGAGATGCAACGCGCAATAAAGCCCTACTGGCATTGCTGGTGGGGCTTTTTTAGTCCGTGACCCTTTCGCAAAGGTACCAACATAGTGTCAATCGAGTGTTAGCGCTTACTTACTCGCTTTTGCTTGGTAATCGGCTGTGAGTTGGCGATAAAGAGCGACAAGTTCTGCGCTCTTGGCGTCTTCGTGCCAGCTGGCGGCGTAGGTCAGGGCGCGCTCGGCGAGTTGCCGGCGCAGAGCGTCATCACTTAATAGCCGTTTGACCTTGGCGGAGAAGTCGTCAAGATTCTCCTCGGCGATAAGACAGCCTTCCCCTTCTTTCAGCACATCAAGTGTGCCCATCATCGCCGTGGATACCACTGGTGTGCCCAGTGCCATGGCTTCCAACAAAACCAGACCCTGGGTTTCCGTGCGTGACGCAAATACAAAGACGTCGGCGGCGCGGTAGGCCGCCTGCAGTGGGCCGCTGCGATCGAGATAGCCGAGAAACAGCACAGCGTCCGCCACGCCAACGTCCTGGGCGCGTCGCACAAGCGAGTCGTGAGCAGGGCCTTCGCCAGTGATGATTAGCCGGGTGGTCGGGTGTTCGGTCAGCACCTTGGGCAGCATATCGATCAGAAAGTCGATGTTTTTCTCAAAGGCGGCGCGCCCCACGTAGAGCAGCAGTCGCGCCTCCTGTGGCAAGTGGTAATAGGCGCGGAAGTCGCTATCTCCTTGAGGGTGGCAAAACGTGTCCAGCCCCAGGCCGGTGGGAATCACCTGGGTGTGAGTGGTCACTCCATAGCGGGTCAGTGTTTCCTGCATTGCCCGCGAGGGAGCCACGAGAGCATCAACCTGCTGACACTGATGCACCGAAAGCCGACGCGCGGCAAGGCGCAGCCAGCGCTGCGGTAACCAGCGAATATAGTGATGCAGGTACTCTTCGAAAAGTGTGTGGTAGGTAGCCACTAGCGGAAGGCCGAGCCGACGCCCCAGCGCAATACCGGCATAGTGGGCGGTAAAGGGCGTGTGGATATGAATAAGGTCAAAGGCCTCGTCGGCAAGCTTCGGTGCCAGGGCGAGCAGATCCCGGTAGTAAACCATCCGGTCTTCCGGGTCGCCGGGCACTTGGCGCGAACGAATGCGTATCACGCCCGGTTCGTCCACCTGGCCCACGGGGTAACCAGGGCAAATCAGCGTGACCGAGTGGCCCATGCGTTCAAGGGCACCGCGAAAGCCAGCGATGGAGGTAGACACGCCGTTAACGCGGGGAAAGTAGACATCCGAAACCATGAGTATTTTCATGCTTTGCGGCTGAATCTCGTGGGTTGACGCCGTCGAGTGGAAAAGCGCCAAAGCCGAGGTCATTCGTGCCTCGCGGTCAGCTTCGCGCTGCAGCGTCAAGGCATTGCCGTTAGCCAATTTTACGAGTGGTGCGACTTCCTGGTCACTGAGAGGGGGGCGTCGGCGCTGTGGCATTGTGTTTGGACTCTTTGGGCAGCTTGCTGCCACGCTAACCTGAGTCCATGACTGGTGGATGACAGCCAGCGCTTACATCGCGCCCCTCACGCAGAGAGCGTTAGCGCACAGTTGGCTGTTCCCTCGCTTTTTGTTGTCTAGCCGTTTTATAGTGATTAGATAGTCTTCGACGTAAGACGGTATCTCGTTATGGCACTTTTTGAGCTGCATAATCGCAATTTAGCCCAAGAGCAGGTGGCCCATACCCACGATTTTCATCAGCTTATTCTGGCCACCTGTGGCGTGACGGAGCTTTCGATGGAAGGGCAAGGGGAAAGGGTGACCGCGCGTCGCGGCTGCCTGATTCCCTCCTCGCGGCATCACGAGTTTCAGGGCGACGGCAGCAACCGCACCTTGGTGCTCGACATCCCTGTCGCCCAGTTGGCAACGCTTGAAAAAGGTGACGAGATTGAGCGTCTTTTCGATAAGCCGCGCTTTTTCAGCGTTCCCCCTGCGTTAAACCAGCTCACCCACGCCCTGGCCAACCAGCTTGAGCAGTGCCCCGCGCTACAGAATGAAATCGCTATTCTGCTGCTACGCGCGCTGACCATGTATCTGCACGATGCCACCCCGGCCACGGTCACCCAACTGGGCCAACATTGCATCAGTGAACGCCTCGACCTTGCCCGCTTGGATGCTTGGTTGGATCAGCACCTGGCGGATGAGATTCGTGTGGAACAGCTAGCGGCTCTATGTGCATTAAGCCCAGGGCATTTTCATAGCTGCTTTCGGGAACTGACCGGCGTGACGCCGCTGGCGTATGTGCAGCGCAGGCGCTTAGAGCATGCGCGAACCTTAGTGCGCCACAGCGCGCTCAGCCTGGGGCATATCGCCATGCTGGTGGGCTTTCGCGATCAAGGCAGTTTTTCCCGCGCCTATCGGCGCTATTTTGAGCTTTCCCCTTCTTCAGACCGTTAGTCCCACCTGCGACCGCTAGGTTCTGTCTGCCTGCATGACTTACGGGCAAATCTGCCGCAGTGTCGGGCAAGTAATTTTTGCTGAGCGTTCTACTCTTTGAAGAGACCCTTTCAAGGAGAGACCCAATGAGCGTTACCCATCAAGACAGCAATGCGCGGATGAGCCAAGTCGCGGTTCACAACGGCACCGTCTACCTCGCTGGCCAAGTACCGACTGATGCCACCGCGGAGATGCGCGGCCAAACTGAGCAGGTGCTGGCACGCATCGATCAACTGCTGACCCAGGCAGGAACCAGCAAAGAGCACCTGATCTCAGCGCAAATCTGGGTGACCAGCATGGCGGAGTTCGATCAGATGAACGCCGCCTGGGATGCCTGGGTCGTGCCGGGTCGTCCACCGGTGCGCGCCGCGGTAGAGGCCAAGCTCGCCAAGCCCGAGTGGAAGGTTGAAATCATGGTCATTGCCGCGCTGCCGGAGGCCTGATATGCGGGTTGTATCTGCCGAAGAGGTCGCTCAGACGCTTAGCTGGGACGGTTTGATCAAGCGACTACACACTACCTTTGTCAACGGCGTTGAGTCCCCTCCACGCCATCACCATGCCATGCATCGTCCGGATGGCGAGGCCACTATGCTGCTAATGCCCGCCTGGGAAACGGCGGGGTATATCGGCGTCAAAATGGTCAACGTATTTCCGCAAAATGCTGACCATGGTGTTCCTGCCATCTCGGGGCTCTATCTGCTCAGCGAAGGCAAGCACGGCCAGCCGCTGGCGTGTATCGACGGCAGCGAGCTAACCCGGCGTCGCACGGCGGCCGCTTCTGCACTGGCCGCCCAAGCGTTGGCGAACGAGGCGGCAGAAACGCTGCTGGTGGTGGGCACCGGCAAGCTGGCCCCCATGGTGATTGAAGCCCACGCCAGTGTGCGGCCTATCAAGCGGGTGCTGATTTGGGGGCGTAACCCCAGCAAAGCGGCAGCAATTGCCGACGACTACGCCGAGCGCTTCGAGACGCAGGTGGTGGAAGAACTAGCCGATGCCGTGGCTGAAGCTGACATCATCAGCTGCGTGACGCTCTCCACCCAGCCGCTGATTAAGGGCGAGTGGCTCACTCCCGGCACGCATCTGGATTTGATTGGCGCGTTTCGTCCGCAAATGCGTGAAACCGATGCGCTGTGCCTGCGTCGTGCGGAAGTGTTTGTCGATACCTACGCCGGCGCCAAGGGGGAAGCGGGCGACATTTTGCAAGCCATTGAGGAGGATGAGTTCGACTTTGACCAGATCCAGGCGGAGCTTGCCGAGGTACTAAACAGTACTCAATTGGGACGCTCTTCACCGGAGGCCATCACGCTATTCAAATCGGTAGGCGCTTCGTTGGAAGATTTAGCCGCTGCCATTGAGGTATGGGAGTCGCTACCCGAATAACCAGCACAAAAACGATATTGACCCCAAATAGGTGGCAACGCCACTCATAACGAAGACCGACCAATAACCAAAACGAGGTGTGTTATGAACGCTAACCAATCCTTACTTATCGCCGCTCTGGCGGCACTTCCGCTAGCCATTGCGAGTGCCAATGCCCAAGCGCAATCCAACGAAATGGTGATTGCCACGCAGTTGCCCGAGGATATGAGCAACAACGCCATTTATCCGGCGCTGGTGCACTTCAAGAATCTGGTGGAAGCGCGCACCGACGGGGAGCTGGAAGTCTCCATCTTCGGCGGCGGCCAGTTAGGTTCCGAGGTAGAGAACGGCTCGGAGGTGCAGGGCGGGCGTACGCTGCAGTCGACGATCATGTCGGCGGGGGCGATGTCGTCGTTCTACGAGGACTACCAGGTGGTTACCGCCCCCTTCCTGTTTACCAACTGGCGCCAGGCGTGGACCTTCTTCGACAGCGAGTGGTTCGCTGACTTCATGTCCGGCACCATCGAAGACGCCGATATGCGCTATCTGGGCACCTTCGACGACGGTGGCGGCTTTGTGGCGTTTACCAATAACGTGCGCCTGATCGAGACCGTCGAGGATCTGGAAGGGCTCAACATTCGCACCGAGGAAAACCCTGCCCACGTGGCCATCATGCAATCACTGGGCGCTTCCGCGACGCCGCTGCCCTGGGGCGAGCTGATCACCGCGCTGGAAACCGGCCTGGCCGATGGTCAGTTCAATGCGCCGGTACTCAACACCACCTTTAACTTTGACGCGGTGACCGACTACACCACCCTCACCGGGCATGTGTATAACAGCGCCCCTTGGGTGGTCAGCGAAACGTGGTACCAATCGTTACCCGAAGACCAGCAGCAGGTGCTGATTACGTCTGCGCGGGAAGCGATTCAGATGAGCCACGGCATGTCCGGTGCTCTGGCCACCACCAGTTGGGTGGAGTCCTGCGAACGCTTTGAAGAATGCTACCTGATGCCCGATGCCGAGCGTGAGCGCATGGCAGAGATTGCCCGTCCCGCCTGGCAAGAGTGGATCGTCGATGACTTTGGCATGGACGAAGCTCGCGTACAGGGGCTGCTTGACGAAGTCGAAAGCGTCGGCGAGCAGTTGGCAGAAGACGACTACCGCATATATGGCCAATAACAGCTTGGTTAGTTACATCAGGGCTAGCTGCTAATCAGCGTCGGGGCGACATGGCTCGCCCCGGCCTGTGAGGTGTAGTGATGAGGTTTGCTTATGGGTATATTGCAACCGTTGCGCCGCCTGAGCGATAGCGTCAATCAGGTGGCCATCGTAATTTGTGTGGGCTGTGTCCTGACGATGCTCGGCATCTCATTTACCGCGTTTATTTACAAGCTGGTGACCGGCAGCACGCTAAGTTGGACCTATTCGCTGGCGCGGCTGTTTTTACCGTGGATCGGCTTTCTCTCCATGACCATTTCGCTGCGCTACGGCGAACACGTGGCCATGACGCTGCTGGTACGCAGCTTGCCCAGGGTCATGGTGTATGTGGCTGCCGGGCTCTGTCTGGCGGTGATTGGTCTGTTTGCGCTAATGCTGACCTGGTACGGCTGGAACTACTTCAGCACCGCGACCCAGGTCTATTTGGTCTCCGCACAAATCAGCATTCCCAGCAAGTTTACCGCCATCGTCGTGCCCATCAGCGGCGTCATGATGCTGCTGCACTTGGTTCATGGTTTTGCACTGCTTGAGCATTTTATTGATGAGCAAGACGCGATTGGTGAGCTCATTGATACCACCGATGGGGAGCGCCGCTCATGACACCTGCGATTGTGGTATTTGTTCTGTTGCTTTTTATTGGTGCGCCGGTGGCCGTGGTGATGGCCATGTCGGGCTTGGCGGGCGGTTTTGCCATGGGCGGCGAGCGTATGCTGGGGATCATCGCCGACCGAATGTTCTCCGGCGTTTCGGGCTTTTTGCTGATCGCCGTACCCTATTTTATTTTCACCGCTGAGCTGATGAACCAGGGCGGGCTGACCCATAAGCTGATCGCGTTTAACAATGCACTGTTTGGCCGGGTGCGCGGGTCGCTTTCCCACGTGAATATCTCGGTCTCGGTGTTTTTTGCCGGGCTGACCGGTGCCGCAGTGACCGACACCGTCGCCATCGGCAAAATCATGATCCCCGAGATGAAAAAGCAGGGCTACCACGCCGAGTATGCGGCCGCGGTCACCGCCTGTTCATCGATCATTGGGCCGATTATTCCCCCCAGCGTCGTGATGGTGGTTTACGCCACGCTGCTGCGGGATATTTCGGTGATTGACCTGTTCGCGGGCGGGATTATCCCCGGTTTAATAATGGCGCTGGCGCTGCTGGGCGTTAGCTTCTTTCTGGCCTGGAAACGTAACTATCCTAAGGCGGCGCCGACACCCTTTAAAGCGGCGATTTTCGCATTTTTAGTCGCGCTGCCCGCCATGGTGGTGCCGCTGATTATTCTCGGCGGTATTCTCTCAGGATTAACCACGATCACCGAGGCCTCCGGCTTTGCTGCGGTTTACGCCATCGTGATTGGCGTGGTGTTCTACCGTAACCTGACCTGGCGCAAAATATGGGACTCCCTGGTTACCACGGTGCGTTTTTCCGGCGTGGTGTTTTTCTTGCTGGCAACGTCAGCGGTGCTGGGCTGGTTTGTTACCCGTTCGGGCATTGCCCGTGATGCAGCCAGCATGATCACCACCGTTAGCGACGCGGCCTTTGTGCAATTGATGCTGGTCTGCCTGCTACTGATAGTGATTGGTACGGTGATGGACGTGCTGCCCGCCCTGGTGGTGATTGCCCCGGTATTGGTACCCGCGATGATTCAGTTGGGCTTTGATCCGCTGCACTTCGCCATTTTGATGATTGTGGTGCTCAATATCTCCAACGTGACACCGCCGGTGGGGATGACGCTGATGACCGCCGCGCGAATAGCCGAGGTGCCTTACGAACGGGCGATTGTGGCTTCGCTGCCGTTTTACGTGTCGTTTTTAGTGGTGATTGTGCTGCTAGCGGCGTTCCCAGCGCTCTCCACCTGGATTCCTTCATTACTCTAACGGGCTGCCAAAACTCAATCATGAAATGCTTTTACCACCCCGACCAGGCGTACCACGCGCCGCCGACCTTCCTGTTGCGCGGCCAGCCCGTACCGTCGCCGGAAGGCCCAGTGCGCGCCGAGCTGCTTACCCAAGGCTTGGCAAGCGCAGGGCTTACGCTGACCGCACCTGCCGAG
The DNA here is from genome assembly GCF_013415105.1 of Vreelandella salicampi. Classification (GTDB taxonomy): domain Bacteria; phylum Pseudomonadota; class Gammaproteobacteria; order Pseudomonadales; family Halomonadaceae; genus Vreelandella; species Vreelandella salicampi. The sequence continues at coordinate 90,479 of NZ_JACCDF010000004.1, read as the reverse complement.
GCCGATTCGCCTACGCTTCGCAAGCGCTTGGAACAGATTCACACGCCGCGCTATTTACGCTTTCTGGAAACGATTTATGAGCGTTGGCAGGCGCTGCCGGATGCAGCGGAGTTTGTGGCACCCAACATTCACCCCTGCGGCGGTGGTCATCACTACCCGCGTCATCCGATTGGTCAGGCGGGGTGGCACCTGCACGATATGGCCTGCCCACTGAGTGCCACCAGCTTTCAAGGCGCGCTGGCCTCGGCGGCTAGCGCTGAGGCCGCCGCAGAAGCGGTGCTTGACGGCGAGCCGGCGGCCTATGCATTGTGCCGCCCGCCGGGGCACCACGCCGGGCCTGAGCGCGCCGGAGGCTTTTGCCTGCTGAATAATTCAGCGCTGGCTGCCACGGTACTGCGCGAGCGCTTTGCCAAAGTCGCGATCATCGATGTGGATCTGCACCACGGCAACGGCACCCAGGATATTTTCTATGATCGTGGTGACGTCTGGACGGGATCGCTGCACGTCGACCCCAGTGACTTCTACCCCTTCTTTTGGGGCGGTGCTGATGAGATCGGCAGCGGCGAAGGCGAGGAGGCCAATGTCAATTTGCCCCTGCCGTTGGGTGCTGACGGAGAGGTGTATCTCGATGCCCTGGCGATGTTGATTGACCATCTGCACCGCTTTAAACCGGACGCCGTGGTGGTGGCGCTGGGCTTAGACGCCCACAAAGATGACCCGCTAGCAGGGCTCAGGGTGGAAACCGAGGCGTTTGTCGAGGTAGGCAAACGCCTGGCGGCGCTTTCGCAACCCATGGTAATTGTTCAGGAAGGTGGCTACCCCACCGAGCATCTAAGCGCCAACCTGACCGCCTTTATGCAGGGCTTTCAGCAGGCTAAGCCATGAGTACGGGCTTTTACTGGCACGAACGCTGCTTTTGGCACGACCAGGGCGCGATTGGCGTGTTTTCTGCGCCCGGTGAATTTTTGCAGCCCCAAGCCGCCTCGGAAAGCCCGGAAAGCAAGCGGCGGCTGAAGAACATTCTCGAAGTCAGCGGGCTGATCGATGAGCTTCAGGTGGTGAAGCCGTCTGCCGCGTCGCTAGAAGATCTGCTGCGCTTTCACACCCCGCGCTACCTAGACAAACTGCAGGCAGGGGATAAAGCGCGAGGCGGCAACGGCGGCGACTGCGCGCCCTATATGCCCGGCAGTTGGGCGGCGGCCACTCAGTCCGCCGGGTTAGCCATCGCCGCCGTCGAAGCCGTGGCGCTGGGTGAACTCAGCAACGCCTATGCCCTGTGTCGCCCGCCCGGCCACCATGCCGAAGCCGATCAAGGCCGCGGGTTCTGCCTGTTGGGCAATATTCCCGTGGCGGTGATGCGCGCTCGCGCTTTGGGGCAGGTTAACCGCGTGGCGATACTCGACTGGGACGTGCACCACGGCAACGGCCAGCAGGCGGCGTTTTACGCCGAGCCTGATGTGTTTACCGTTTCAATCCATCAGTCGGGCAACTACCCGCTGGATACCGGCGGCTTTGACGAGCAGGGCGAAGGTGACGGCGTGGGTGCCAACCTCAACCTGCCGTTGCCGCCAGGCTGTGGCCTGGGCGCCTATGCGTACGCCATGGAGAAGCTGGTGTTGCCCGCACTGGAGTCCTTTAATCCCGAGCTAATTGTGGTGGCTTGTGGTTTTGATGCCTGTGCCAAAGACCCATTAGGCAAAATGCTGCTCAATAGCCAGGCGTTTGCCAATATGACCGCCCAGCTGACGGCCCTCGCTGAGCGCTTTAGTGAAGGCAGGCTGGTGTTTGTTCACGAAGGGGGTTACTCGGAAGGTTACGCGCCGCTATGCGGCCACGCGGTGATCCAAACCCTGGCGGGCAGTACGATTGCCGTGCCCGACCCGCAAAACGATGAAATTGCTGCTTGGGGCTATCAGGCCCTGCAGCCGCACCAGCAGACGCTAATTGATAGCTGGTGCCAACAGTGGGAGCAAACAAACCGATGACACCGCTTTATGATCGCGACGGCTGGATTTGGCAGGACGGCGAATGGCGAGAGTGGCGCGACGCCAAGGTGCACCTGTTTACCCATACTCTGCACTACGGCATGGGCTGTTTTGAGGGCGTGCGGGCCTACGCTGGGCCCAACGGCACGCATCTATTTCGCGTGGCAGAGCACACCCGGCGTTTGGCAGAAAGCGCTCATTCGCTGGATATGCCGCTGCCGTTTAGCGAAGCGGAACTGATCGACGTTCAGCGTGAGTGTCTGGCCAAAAACAACCTGAACAGCGCGTACCTGAAGCCCACGGTGTTTTTCGGTGCGGAAGGTTTAGGGCTGCGTGCCAAGGGGCTGACCACCCAGGTAATGGTCGCCGCCTGGGATCTAGGCCCCTACATTTCGCCCCAGGCCGCGACCCACGGCTTGCGGGCGCTAACCTCTTCCTGGGCGCGCCACCACGTCAATATCAGCCTCTGCCGGGCGAAAACCAACGGCCACTACGTCAACTCCATACTGGCGCTGAATACGGCGCTTAAAGCCGGGTTTGATGAAACCATTATGCTCGACCCGGAGGGCTATGTAGCCGAGGCCTCGGCGGCGAATGTCTTTTTGCTACGCGATGGTGTGCTGCACACGCCAGAAGTGACCTCCTGCCTGCAAGGCATCACCCGGGATAGCGTGATTCAGCTAGCGCAAAAAGTGCTGGGTATCGAAGTGCGCGAGCGGCGGATGACCCGCGACGAACTGTACACGGCCGATGAGGCGTTCTTAACCGGCACCGCCGCCGAAATACTGCCGCTGCGCGAGCTTGATGGGCGGCGCATTGGCGGGCGCGCAGGCGCACCGCCTGTCAATGAGCCGATCAGCCGAGACAGTGTGACGGCTCAATTACAGCACTTATATCGCCAGGTAGTACGCGGCGAGCTGGATGATTTTCGCCACTGGTTAACGCCGGCTTAAGCGCTTATCCCCATCAGTGAAATCGGAGAGTTTGCCGATGAAGACGTTCTTTCACGCTGACCAAATGCTTCACCAGCCGCAAACCTACTTCTCCCGCGGGAAAATGCGCACGCCGTTGGAAGTGTCCGAGCGTTCCCAGCACTTGCAGGCGGCCGCGAAACAGCTGGGCTTTGAGCTTCAGACACCCGCCGATTACGGCGTGGCGCCGCTGAGGGCGGTGCATTCGCTGGCCTATCTACGCTTTCTTGAAAGTGCTTACCAGCGCTGGCATGCGCTTGAGGAAGACTGGGGCGAAGAAGTTATCTCCAACATCTTCGTGCGTTCGCCCAACGCCCTGCGGGGCATACTGGCGGAAGCCGCATGCTACCTGGCAGACGGTAGCGCACCGGTGGGCAAGCACACTTGGCAAGCGGCCTATTGGTCCGCGCAAAGCGCGGTGGCCGCTGCCGAAACGCTGCTGGCCGGTGAGCGCTTTGCCTATGCGTTAACCCGCCCGCCGGGCCACCATGCGGGCATCGACTCCGCCGGTGGCTTCTGCTTTCTCAATAATACGGCGATTGCCGCGCAGCACCTTACCACGCGCTACCCCCGCGTGGTCGTGCTGGACCCCGACATGCACCATGGGCAGGGTGTTCAGGAAATTTTCTACCAGCGCGACGATGTGCTGTATATCTCGATCCACGGCGATACCACCAACTTCTACCCGGCGGTCACTGGCTTCGAAGACGAGCGCGGACGGGGAGCGGGGCTGGGTTACAACATCAACCTGCCGATGCCCCACGGGTCAGAAGAGTCGGTGTTTTTTGACCGTCTCGAACAGGCCTGCCAGGCCATTCGCCTATTTGAGCCGGACGCGATCGTGCTGGCGCTGGGCTTTGATATCGACGAGCGCGACCCCCAGGCGAAAGTCGCTGTCTCCACGGCGGGGTTTGGTCAGCTTGGCCGCACAGTAGCGGGCTTGAACCTGCCCACGCTGGTGGTGCAGGAAGGCGGTTACTACCTGGAAGGACTGGAAGCCAATGCGGTGAGTTTCTTCGAGGGGCTGCTGGGCAGAGTAGAAAGTAATAACGATTAAGCCAGTATTTCCAACCCCTTTTCGGCCACCAGGTTCAGCAGCTTAAGCGAAGGGCCATTAGGTTTCTTCTGGCCTTGTTCCCACTTCTGAACCGTGGAGACACTGGTATTCAGATATGCCGCGAACACACCCTGGCTGGCATGGTTCTTGGTGCGGATGCGCTTGATCTGTATCGCTGTGTACTCTTTTACTGGCGGCAGACAGAGCGCATCGAACTCGCGGAGCGTGGTTTCTTTCATCACACCAGCAGTGTGCAGGTCTTGAGCCGTTTCATGCACCATATCTAAGATTGATTTATCCATCGTTTTTTACCTCAATCAATGCGCCATGCTTAATGGCTTCGGCTAATGCTTTCTCACCGTAGCCCAGCAATTCTTTTGCTAAATGTTTCAACGCTTTCAGTTCATCGGCGCTGATATTAGCGCGAGAATTTTTAGCAAAACCATAAACAAAGAACGCCTTATTGCCGACCCTGTAAGCCAACAGGGTTCTGCCCCCGCCACTCTTACCTCGACCACCGACCGCCACGCGCTTTTTCACTACATGACCACCCAGGTCGGCATCAACCAGACCGCGCTCCATTTCCGCAACTGCGGCTAGCATGGCCGCATCATCCAGTCCTACCTTTGCTGCCCACTTACTGAACACTTTGTTTTTAAATACCCGCATCTTATGCCTTTGCGATCATTCTAATATATAGCACTTGGTGCTATATTTAACCAGTCTTTTTTCAGTCGTTCTAGACTCGCGCGACTCAAATATTAATAATTACTCATATTATCAGCATAGTAAAATATGCCTAGGCGTATGGCTGGTCGAGCAGAGCCTTGGCAAGGCACAGGCGGTATTTTGGTGTTGTGGACTCAACGGATGCCACCTTGGTCTGTGTCTGGCACTATAGCCACTTTCAGCGATCAGCAAACGATCCGTATAGTCATTGAAAGGACACGGCATGGCCCACCTGCTACGCATCGTGATGATTCACGGCCACCTGGAAGGGGTGGTCGAACTGAGTGTGGACGGCCACACCAATATTTGCGGTACCAACGCCTCGGGTAAAACCACGCTTCAGCGCCTGGTGCCGGTGTTTTACGGCGAGTTACCCAATAAAGTCGTACCCAAGACGCGCATGAAGTTCGATGCGTTTTACCTGCCCCACCGCAACAGTTATCTGGTCTACGAATACCGCCGCGAAGCGGGCAATATCTGCCAGGTGGTGCTGACCCGCAAATCAGAAGGCGGGGTGGAGTATCGCTTCGTCGCCGCGCCTTACCGGCCAGAAGATTATCTGGTGGAGGGGGAAGACGGCGCCGTGGCGCTGGAGTACGCCCAGTGGTTGGGTGTTTTACGCCGCGAAAATATCTCTTTCTCATCCAAGCTCACGGCCACCTCTGAATACCGCGCGGTGATCCAGAACGACTTTACCCCCACGCCCGGCATCATGCCCCACGGCAATCGCAAGGATGCCCTCAAGCTGCGCCAGATGGCCGCGCAGTTCAGCCTGGTCAAGTCCGAGCATCGCATTCGCCATATCGAAAAGCTGGTCTCGGCGGTGCACGCCAAAGAGGGCAAGATGGACACCCTCAAGACCATGCTGGCGGCGATTTTCGAAGAGGACGGCGTCGAGCTGCCGGTGACGCGCATCCGCAGCGCCAAGGCGCGGGAGTGGATTGACCAGATGCGCCAGTCCATGCGTCTCGAACCGCTGCAGCGTTCGCTTGCCAAGCTGCACGATGTTGACCGCGAGTTGGCGGATGTGGAAGCCGCACTCTGGCAGCTGAAACCGCAACTGGAAGCCGACCGCCACCACATCGAGCGCACCCTGGCCGATGCCGAAGCCGAGATGGGCACGCGGCAAGAGGCATTCGACGCCGAGAAAAATGCCTACGAGGCGGCCCGTGATGACCTGAATGAGCAACTTAGCGAGCTGGAAAGCGGCCTCAAGCAAACCCAGCGCGACCTGAGCGACCTGCAGGATCAGTATGAAGCCTATGAGGCGGCGGACATGCCCGCCCTTGAGCGCGACCTCAACGCGCTGCCCCAACAACGCGAGCAGTTCGAGCAGCTAAAAACCCACCTGACCGCACTGCAAGAGGCCGTGCAGGCAAGTCAGGCCCGCAAGGAAGAGCGGCTGCGCGAGCTGGGCGAAGCGCTGGCCCGCCAGGGCGAAGAAATTCAGGGGCTGGTCGATGCCCTCAACGAAGAAAAAGCCGCGCATCAGGAAGCCAACTGGGAGGCCCAGCGCCACCTGGACGCCCGCTACCAGACCCAGCGTGAAGAGGCAGAAGCCGATTTTCAGGAACGCCTCAACCAGGGGGTTGAACGACTGGCAGCGCTGAAAGCCGCGCTTAGCCACAGTGGCCCGACGGCGGAGGAAAGCGAAGAAGCCACCCTGGTTCAGGCGCGGATCGACCAGGCGCAAAGCGACCACAACGCCGCCAGCAGCCAGCGGGAAAGCCAGCGCCGCGAGCTGGATAGCCTGAAGCGCGAACGCGATAGCGCCGAACAGGCCCACGCGGATGCACGCCGAACGCTTACCCGCGCCCAGCAAACCAGCCAGGCGTTGCACCGCCAGCGCGACCCCGCGCAAGGCTCGCTGCGGCATTTCCTGCGCTACCACCTGCCCGAATGGGAGCAGCGGCTGGGCAAGGTGATTGCCCCCGAGCTGCTGGAGCGGCGGGATCTTTCGCCGACCTTGACGGAGCAACCCAGCGACGACCTTTACGGCCTGGTGCTGGATACCCACCTGATTGAGCCGCCGGACTACGCCCAGGATGAAGCCAGCCTGCTGGCCGCCATTGAAGCGGCGGACGACGCTGTGGTGCGCGCCGAGGCCGAACTCGGCAACTGCGAAAAGCAGCTCAAGCGGCATAACGAGCGTGTCCAGGCCGCCGAGGAAGCGCTAAGCCAAGCCCAGTTGGCGGTGAAGCGCGCCGATGAGGAAGTCGAATACGCCCAGGAGGCCCGCCGCCAGTGCCAGGCGCGCCATGCCCAAGCGCAACGCCAGCGCAAGGCCGACCACGAAGCCGCCCTAGAGGAGCAACAAGCGCAGCAGCAAGCCCTGCGCGACGAACGCCAGACCGCGCTGGACAAGCTCAACGCCGCCCATCAGGCCGAACTGCTGGAGCTAAAAGCCGATGCGCAAAGCCAATTGGATAGCATCGACCGACAGGTTCAGCAGTACAAGGCCCAGCTCACCGAGCAGAAGGCTGAGCACAAGCGTCAATGCGAAGAGCTGGAGCAGGCGTTCGACGAGGAATTAAAGGCTCAGGGCGTCGACCCGGAAAAACTGCGGGATACCCGCACCCGGCTGCAGCAATTGGACGAACACATCCGCCGCACCGCCGCCCGTCAGGACGAGCTGGACGCCTACAAACGCTTTATGCGGGTGAGCTGGGGGCAGCGCAAGCCAGAGCTGGTCGAACAGGAAGGACGTTTAAGCCGTGAGATAGACGCCGCCCAGCGTAAGCGCGAGGCGCATCAGCAGGCCTTTAAAGCCACCAAGGCGGCCCACCAGCAGCACGTCGCCGCGTTTGAAACCAAGCGCCGCGAAAGCCACGAGGTGCTCAACGACCTCAAGCCGCTGCTCAAGCAGCTCGATGAACTCACGCTGACCTCGGACGCCACGCCCCAGCAGGAGGCCCCAGGCGATGTCGCCGAGCGGCTGTCGCGCACCCGCCAGGCACTCTCGCGCCGGGCCCAGGAGCGCGACACGCTGCGCAAAGGCTGCCAGGAAGCGGAGAGCCAACTGATCAAAGGGGCCAGCACCAGCTTTGTCGATGCGCTGGAAAACGAGCGCGCCCAGCTTGCCGACCCCGACGACCCGCGGGCGCTGCTGCCACTGCTCGGCGGCATGCTCAAGTTGCTGGAAGACCAGCAGCAACAGCTGATTCAGCAGGGGCGCAACCTCAGCGACGACCTGGACAAGTTCTTCACCGTGTTCCGCGACCTCAACCGTCGCATCAGCGCCCAGAGCAAGCGCCTCTCGGATGAAGTGGCCGACGACCTGCGCCTGGATGGCATCAGCAAGGCCGAGGTGCGCATTCAGTCGACCATCGACGAACTCGGCTTCTGGGAGCCGCTCAAGCTGTTCGCCCAGCGCTACAAGGCGTGGCGCGACTCCGAGCAGACCTTGCCCAGCGACGACTACCTGAACGCCCTGGCGGACGTGGTCGATTTGCTGCGCAGCGACCAGCAATACAGCTTTGAAAGCCTGCTGCGCCTGGAGCTGCACCTCAACGAAGGCGGCACCGACCTGATCATCAAGAACGACCGCCAGCTGCTCGAATCGTCCAGCCACGGCATGGCGTATCTGATTCTGTGCAAGTTCCTGCTGGCCTTTACCCGCCTGCTGCGCGGCCGGGCCGAGATCGCCATCCACTGGCCCATCGACGAAATCGGCACGCTGGCTTACCACAACGTCGAAAAGCTGTTTGACGCCTGCGACAGCAACCAGATTCATATTGTCGGCGCCTTCCCCAACCCTGAATCCGACGTGCTGCTGCTGTTCCACAACCGTTACCTGATCGACCGCGACGCCGACGACCCCGCCAAACGACGGTTGAAACGCATCGAGCCCCGCCAAAGTCGCCTGGCCGAACGGCTCAAAGCCCGCCATGAGGAGGTGCCGGTATGAGCGATATGAGTCTTCTACCCCATGGCCCGCTGCTGGAGCGGCTGCTGGCGGGCGAGTTTATCTGCGCGGTGAGCGATGAAAGTGCCTTCAAGCGCCTCCAGGATGACGCCACGCGCGAGGCCATCGACAGCTACCTGCGCCCGCTCAACCGCCGCGTGGCCAGCAGCCAGGAGGAAGGCGTGTATTTTCTCGCCTGGCGTCAGTTGGATGACAGCGCGCGGGATCAGCTCGCCCGCCAGTTGGGCGACACCGTCAACAGCCTGCTGCCGCTGCTGGAATGGCTACAGCTGGTGCAGGAAACCCTGGGCCGCGACAGTGTGCTGTCCCCCGGCGATGTGCTCAAACCCGGCGAGCTACAGGCCAAAAGCGAAGATAACCCCAGCCTGCGCGAACGTATTGAACGCCTGGCTACCGACAGCTTCTTCGGTTCCCAGAGCGACCAGTTGGACGCCCAGGTCAAGCAGGTGTTCAAGCGGTTAAGAGAGCACGGCTACCTGCTGCAGCCTCACGGCGACCGCCAGGTATTCCTGGTCACTGGCAAGGTCGACTACCTGCTCGAACTAGTGCGCTTTATTCGCGACGAAGAGCACCTGCCGGTGGACGACGAGGGCGAGGATACCCAGGAGGCGCTGCTGTGAACGACGCGGAAACGCCGGGGCTGGAAAGCCGCCTGATCACTACCGGGGTAGAGCGCCTGGCCCTGTTGGGCCGCCACGCCGAGGCGCTGATGCAGGGCTACACCAACGACCAAGTCCCCCTGGAAGGGCTGAGCCACACCGCGCTGCGCAAGCTATTAAGCGCGCGGATTGTCTGGCGGCCTGACGAGCAGGGCGGTTTGAAGTTGACCCCCAAGGTACGCGAGCTGATCGCTGAGATGGTGGCCGATGAAGCCCGGCGCCACGTCAACGCCGACGTGGCCGAGGCGCTGGAGCTGATCCGCAGCCTGATCCAGAGCTATCGCGATTCCAGCAGCCGCGGCGACTACTGGCAGCAGGAGCAGCAACTGTTGCGCCTGCGCCAGGCGGTGGATGACATGAACGGCCGCTTTGCCGACGCCATCGACAGCCTGTGGCAGCGGCTCAACAGCGACTTTGGCTTTGTCAGCCAGCTCAACGACAAGGTGCGCGAAAACGACCGTGCGCAGAAGCAGGTCGTCCGCCTGCTCGACGGGCTGGCGCTGATCGACTTTGACGAGTTAATCGAACTGGTGGGCAGCGACGGCACGCTGCGCAAGGTGTTGATCAGCCAGCTGCAGCAGCAGCTCAGCCAGCACTACACCAGCCTGCGTGAAGTGCAGCACCGCCTGATCGAGCTGATGGCACGTTTTCGCCGCATGCAGGCACGCAGCCGCCTGGTCTCCGGCATGGCTGCCTTCCTGCGCGAACACCCCGGTTTTACCCCCGGCAACTACGCCCGCCGCAGCGAGGTGCCCGCGCTGTTCAATCACGCCGCCCCCCTCACCGCCGCCGGGGCCGTGGCGCTGGACCGCGCCCAGGACATGCCCACCCTCAGCGCACTGCTGCAAAATGTGCCCACGCCGTCACGTGCCGCCCAGTCGGTCACCGCGGCACGCCCGGCGGAACACGTCGAAGACACGCTCATCGCTGCCCGCCAGCAGGCCCTCAAGGATGACGTCGAAACCTTCTACCTCAACGTGGTAGATCGCGCCGAGAAAGCCCCCATCAGCGCCCTGGACTATCTGAACCAAAGCGAGCTGCAATGGCCCCCAGAAATCTGGCTGTTCCAGGTCATCGCCGAGCACCAGGGCCTACCGCACAGCGAGCAACGCGCGTTTCACCTTCATCAGCAGGAAGAACGGGCGAGCGCCTACAATGATGTGAAGCTGATCCGCGACGTTTCGTTAGGCTTGGCGGTGTAACGATGAATGACCAGACGCTCACGGCCAAGGTCTACAGCAAGCTAGGCGACGTCGACCGCCAACTGCGCAAGCAGTCGTGGGTCGACAAGAAGCGCAGCCAGCAGTGGGTAGCGGACTTCATTCATTGGTGTGATGAGCAACACATTGAGCTTGGCCCCAGGCTACGTCATCAATCCCTGCGCTTTGATCGCGCCCTCATCCAGGAGGTGAACGAAGCGCTCAGAAGCCAGCGACTGACTACTATTGAGCAATGGCAAAGTGGCTTGACCAGTGCTGAGCAAGCGGAGCAGGGCGTCAATGAAGATAAAACCAACCGCGAAGGCCCGCGTGCCCAGCGAGTGTTGGTGAACACACCCGCCAGAACACCCGCTTGGCTCTCGGGACAACCGCGCTCAATGCACGATGTCGACTGGCGAGATATAAACCTTGACCAGTGCGACGTGCTTATCCAGGTTGAAAACCTGGACAGCTTTTACGCCTTTTTACCGCAAATTCCCGCGCTAAGCGGTTACGCTAATCCGCTGATCGTCTACCGTGGTGACAGCCACTACGGCGGCGCTTTCAAGCAACTCGCCGACGCCTGGAACGCGACCCAAAAGCCACACTTCTACGCAGGCGACTTTGATGTCGAAGGCCTCGGTATCGCGCTTTCCAGCAGCGCCTCTCACCTTCTACTCCCGCCGCTCGCATGGCTCACCGAGCAGGCCACCACCTTCCACGACCCTGCCAATCAACTCGAACACCGCCCACGTCTGCTACGCCACCGCGATCAATTACCCGCCGCACATCCGCTACAGCCGTATCTAACGCTACTACTCGACCAGCAGCGCGGGCTAAGGCAGCAGTGGTTGGGTGAGCGATTGGAGCGCGTGACGCTGGTGTAATGATTGAAACCGGCAAAACGCGCAGGCACGCGAATTCTGTCTATGCTGCCAAAATTGTGGCTTTGCTCTAAGAAGAATCAATGGGGTAGAGTCAAAATGGTTGGCTGCAAAATCTCAATCAATGCGCCGTCGCGTTCATTGAGGTTTTGCAGTTGGGCGTAGAATCACTGTTATGGCCTTCAGGGTGAACAATGGAAATTAACTTGCTCGTCTTGCGATGCAAAGAATTGGAAACGAGTAAGCAGTTTTATGAACTGCTAGGGTTTAACTTCGTTAAGGAGAGGCATGGTGACGGGCCTATGCACTACTCCTCGCAAGATGCCAGTTTTGTGTTTGAGCTTTATCCGTTGTCGGAAAACGAAGCTGTGGGCAATTCCAGGATCGGTTTCTCGTTAAAAGATATACATCAGGTTCTCTCCCAAGTGGCAACTGCCAGCCAGCATGAATTCAACGGTAGGCAGATCTACATTGTTCGAGACCCTGATGGACGAAAGGTTGAGCTTAGTGGGCAATGACCATAACAATGCGCGGCACACGGATGCCCTTGTTTCCGCTTCGCTGCGTCAAGGCCACCGGTGCGCTTGGCGTTAGCTAGTGAGTACAAAGAGCACACAACGTGCTAGCCTTTGATTCATGAAACCTATCACATGGAACCCAGAGAAGAACAAGCTTCTCCAAACAGAAAGAAACATATCTTTCGAGGATGTGGTTTTGCACATCTCGGTTGGAGGTATCCTGGATACGTTCGAACACCCGAATCAGGAGCGGTATCCGGGTCAAAAAATTCATGTGATTAAGATAGAAGGGGATGCGTATTTGGTGCCCTTTGTGGAGTCAGAGGATGAGGTTTTTCTGAAAACGATCATCCCTAGCAGGAAAGCGACCAAAACCTATTTGGGAGGTCCGAAATGAGCAGGCTGAATAAAGAAGAGCAGGAAATTCTGGATGCATTTGATGCAGGAGAGCTGCAGCGGTCGCCAGATAGTGAGAAAAGGAAAGCACGGCATCAAGAGTATGCCGAGGCGATGTTTAAGAAGGATGCCCGTATCAACATCAGGCTTTCTTCCAAGGATCTTCGTGGTCTTCAGAAGAAAGCTCTGGCGGAGGGCATCCCCTACCAAACACTTGTTGCTAGCATTCTCCATAAATATGTCGAAGGTCGTTTGCATGAGGATCGGTAGCTAATCCAGCTATCCAACGGATGCCAAAACCTGGGCTTTACTCTGGTTTTATCACCGGTGATGGCGAGCGTTAGACATATGCAAACAGCTCTACGAACACCAGAAAAGCTGATAGCAAAGGCCAGAGAAGCAACAGGTGTGTCGACGGTGACGCTGCGCGTCTATCGAGACAATCACGCCGCTCGTTCTTTATATTCAAGCCTTGGCTTCTCCATCGTCGAATCAGCGTCCACGGATGACTTATTGTTCATGAGTACAACGGCTACTAGTTCACGTAAGTCAGGCGCATGATAAGCACCATAAGCGTAGGATGAGTGTTAGCAATTTGTCAGGAGTCCTTTCATGAAGGCGTGTGCCGCTCAGTTGCGTCCAATAGCTGGTGATTTGGCAGCCAACGTTGCTAAGCATCTTGAGCTCATCGAGCTTGCCGTTTCGCAGCAGGCTGATGTGGTATTTTTTCCTGAGCTGTCGCTCACGGGGTTCGAGCCCCGACTCGCGGATTCTTTTGCCATCGATATAGCGGACCAGCGGCTTGATGTGTTCCAGGAACACAGCGACAAAACTGACATGCTGATCGGCGTCGGGATGCCAATCTCCACTGGCTCTGGCGTGTTTATCGGCATGGTGTGGTTCTCGCCTGGTGATGCTCGCCGCCTATACGCGAAACAACAGCTGCACGCCGATGAACTTCCTTACTTTGTAGCGGGCGGCAAACAGCTTGTATTGGAGAGAAACGGCTCTAGGCTTGTGCCTGCTATTTGCTACGAGTCGCTTCAAATGGATCATGGTGATAGTGCAGCCACCTTGTCTGCCGATATGTATCTAGCCAGTGTTGCCAAACCGGTTGGTGGTATCGCCAAGGCAATGACGCATTATCCTGCGGTCGCAAGCAAACATAATATGCTTGTGATCATGGCGAATTGTGTCGGGCCTAGCGACGACTTTATCAGCGTTGGGCAGTCGGCTGCCTGGAATGGCCGTGGCGAACTGCTTGCCCAGATGGATGCTGAAGCAGAGGGCGTGGTGGTACTGGACACCAGAAACGGAAGTGCTAGCGTAAAGACGCTTGATCATTAAGCGACCCAGTCGATGTCATCAGTAGCACGATAGAGCTGGCCTTGGTTAAGGACATAGGAGTGTCAAAATGTTTGATTACACAATAATTCACTGGGTGACATTTCTTGGTGCGGCGATCCTGCTAAACCTTTCCCCAGGCCCAGATATCGCTTTCATTTTGGGGCAAACGTTGCGTAACGGACGTCAGCATGGATTCGCTGCGATGTTTGGCATTTGGACAGGGGCAGCGTTGCATGTCGTGATGGCGGCGGTGGGGCTTTCCGCAATCCTTGCCACGTCTGCCCTGGCGTTTTCTATTGTTAAGTGGGTCGGTGCCGCATATTTGATATGGCTGGGTATCAAAATGCTCCTATCGCGTGGTGACGCTTTCGAGCCCAGCGGGAGCGTCAGCCAGCAACGAATGCATTCAATCTATTGGCAGGGAGCACTGGTTTCCGCCCTTAACCCTAAAGTGGCCGTATTTTTCCTGGCTTTCCTGCCTCAGTTCGTCGTGGAAGGTGCTGGCCCTCCCAGTGCTCAGTTGCTGTTGCACGGAAGCCTGATCATTGTTGTTGCGGCTTGCATAGAGCCACCTTTAGTGATGCTGGGGTCAAAGTTAGGCGTTTTCTTGAGACAAAATCGGCGAGTTGGCATATGGATGGACCGCGGCCTTGGAGCTTTGTTCGTCACCTTGGGCGCGCGCCTGGCAGCCAGTACCCGATAATGTAGGTGAGCATGAACTCCATTTGTTTTCAGCTACAGCAGCAAGCTATGCACTAGGTGCCAAATCTTTCGCTTCGCTGAGGTTTTTAAATTAATGACGATGCATACTCCGCCGCATCCTGGTGAATTCATTCGGGAGAGTTACCTTGAGCCTTTCATCATCAGCCCCCTCAGCTTGCTACAGCCAGGCCCCTTGTTTCTAGAGTGGATGCACAAGAGATAACGATCAAACTATGAACTTACTCTTCCTCGGTACCTCTGCCGGTGTGCCCACCAAGCAAAGAAACGTCGCCGGGGTCGCGTTGCGTGAGAGTAAGGGGAAGGGCTGGTACCTGATCGATTGTGGTGAGGGCTCACAGCATCAGGTGTTGCACACGAAACTATCGCTGAATGCATTGAAAGCCATCTTGATTACCCATGTGCACGGCGACCACTGCTATGGGCTGCCGGGCCTACTGGCGAGTGCGGCCATGAACGGTCGGGAAGCGCCGCTGACCATTGTGGCACCTGCGGGCATCAAGGCATGGTTGGACGCCACCTGTGCAGCCACCCAGCTATCGTTATCCTTCGATGTGGAGTTTGTCTGCTCTGATGAACTCCCAAGTGTCGAGTTTGAGCGTATCGCGGTTACCACCTTCAGGCTTTCACACCGGGCGCCGTCCTATGCGTATGGGTTTACGGAGCGAAAGGTCGAGTCTTCCCTGGATGTGGATAAGTTAACGCAAAAGGGGATTCCCAGAGGGCCGTTGTGGGGGCAGTTGAAGCAAGGCGCTGATATTGAGTTTGCGGGCGAGCGGTTAAATAGCCGTGACTTCCTGATCTCCAAACACAAACCCAGAAAAGTCGTGATCGCCGGGGACAATGACCAACCCGACTTGTTGTCTGAGGCGTGTGCGGGGGCGCAGGTGCTGGTGCATGAAGCCACCTACACTGAAGCAATGGCCGAGAAGGCCGGTGATGTAGGGCATAGCTACGCCAGTCAGGTCGATGCGTTTGCCGAATCGGTAGCGCTCCCCAACCTGGTGCTGACGCACTTTAGCCCGCGTTACCAGCTCAACCCCCATGTGTCGCCGTCCATTGAGGACATCCGCAAAGAGGCTCAGTGCGTCTATTCGGGCTCGCTATACCTGGCGCGGGATTTTCTCGAATTAACCCTGGATAAATCGGGTCACTTTTCTGAAGTGGCGGGCGAATAGTTTTTTTGTGTTTCGCGACCGATGCGGCTAACTAGCGTTGCTGCTAGAAAAGCAATGGGTGCTAAAGCAATGATTTAGTCGTGAAATGGTGTGCGTGGGGTTGGTTTAAATCCAGTCTTCTACTCTAAGCCCTGGTACGCGACTAAACTCACCTAGATTATTGGTGACCAGAATCAGCCCCCTTGAACGAGCATGCCCGGCAATCATCTGATCGTATGGGCCTATTGGTGTGCCAGCTTTGGCCAGTTCAGTACGTAGCTGCCCACTGTGATAGGCGGCGTCGGGGTCGTAGTCGAGCACTTCCAGCCGGGCTGCAAACCCTTCTATAACACTTAAGTTTTTCTCGGGAGAAGCGGACTTTTCAGCACCATAAACCAGCTCCATGAGTGTCACGGTGCTGATGCAAAGCTGGTCGCTATGCTGGTTAAAGGTCTCACGAACATGGGGAGGTTTATGTTTGATGGTGAAAATACAGATATTGGTGTCAAGCATGTACTTAAGCATCAAAACGCCTCGCGCTCCTGTTCGTTTGGCTGCTCGCGTTCACTCATAAAGTCTGCGGTGACACTTTGACCCTCAAACCAGCTGTCCCAGGTTTCACCTGCGGGGGTAATTAAGCGCGCGCGACCCAAGGCAATAACATCAACGCGTGTAACGTCTTCGGGCAGCGCGAGGGATTTAGGCATGCGCACCGCTTGGCTACGGTTACTTTTAAACACTGCTGCTTTTTCCATGGCTGTCTCCTTATCAGTACTGCCGTTGCTCGCTATATACACGTAACATGCTTTAATGAGTTTGATCGAATTTTGGGATATGTCAATGGGATATACAAAATGCAGAAGTTGAGAATTGACCTAGTGTCTGATGTCGCATGCCCGTGGTGCGCAATCGGCTATCGGCGCTTGGAACAAGCGCTGGAAATGCTTGATGGCGAGATCGACGTTGAGCTCTTCTGGCAGCCCTTCGAGCTCAACCGGGATATGCCACCCGAGGGCGAGCCGATCCTGGAGCACTTATGCCGCAAGTACGGCAAGGGTGCTGCCAGCATGGAGCAGGCCCAGCGCGAGATTATAGCGGTGGCCGAAGAGCTTGGGCTGAATTTTAGTGGCGCCCAGGAGCGTCGAGCGAACAATACGTTTGATGCCCACCGCGTGCTTGCGTGGGCTGCAACGCAAAACCGAGAGACACCCCTGCAATTGGCATTATTTGATGCCTACTTCGGTGAGGCGAAAAACCCTTCAGATCCAGAGGTCCTGCGAGAGAAGGCCATTGAGGTTGGGCTTGATGGTGACGCTGCCGAGGCCATCGCCCGGTCTGATCAGTACGCGGACGAAGTTCGAGCGGCAGAACAGCGGTTCATGGAGGCAGGGGTTAGCGCCGTGCCGGGCTTTATACTCGATGGACGTTACCTGATTTCTGGCGCCCAGCCTGCCGACGTGCTTGTTGATGCGCTTCGTCAGGTGGCTGACGAAAACGCTAACCTTTAGTTCTGCAGGCGCCGATCTGAAATGAGGATATTACTAGCGGCTCATCACCCAGCACTGGGTGCATAATCTCCGCTTCACGCGGGTTTTGTAACCGGTGATGGTGGTCGTTAGATCGGGAGAGTATGGGAGAGTATTTATTGGAACTCTATATGCCTGCAACCCAGGTTCGGGGTGTTAAAGAGAGAGCATGGTCGCGATATGAACTTACTGTCTTGAGGCGTGTGCGAGGGCTCAGGTGCTGGTGCATAAAGCCACCTACACCAAAGAGATGGCCCAGAAGACCGGTGACGTGGGGCATAGCTACGCCAAGGAGGTCGCCACGTTTGCCGAATCGGTGCCGCTACCTAACCTGTTGCTGACGCACTTCAGCCCTCGTTATCAGCTTAACCCCCATGCATCGCCTTCCATTGAGGACATCCGTAAAGAAGCCCAGAGCGTCTATTCGAGCTCGCTTTATTTGGCGCGGGATTTTGACGAATTCACCCTGAGCAAGTCGGGCCATTTTTCTGAAGTGGCCGAAAATGTATAGCGCAATTTCAATTGCTCCTACCCGTCATCGAACGGCTTACTTAAAGCGCCTCACGCTACCTCCGCTCACCCCCTGCGCGGCCTACCTAACGCTATTGCTGGGCTAAAACAGCAGCGGTTTGCTGGGGAGATAGTTTGGGTGGTGTGAGGATGGAAGTAGTAAAGCATGCGTGCATATGAATTTGGGCTATGTTGGGAAAGCTAGTTTTCGTAACGTAGCATCCTGCCGCTCAAGAATACGGTGATATGAGCCTAAAAATAACAATGATCGTGCCGCCCGCATCGAAGGCTGCAACTGGCTGGAAATCCTTTGGAAGGTTTATGTACCGCTAGCCAAGCCAACCTATTTGGCTTATGGCCTAGTCTCGATCAGCCACCACTGGAACAATTTTATTTGGCCGTTAGTGGTCACCAACTCGGTAGAAAGCCGTCCTTTAACCGTCGGGTTAGGCGTTTTCTCTGCGCCAGAAACTGGGGTTAACTGGGCCACCGTCAGCGCCGCCACGCTGTTAAGTATCGCCCCCCTACTGGTCGCCTTCCTGCTGTTCCAGCGCCAGTTCGTGCAGTCGTTTTTACGGGCAGGGATTCGCTAGGCAGACGCCCCTCAGGGTTTTCGTGCGACAATTCTCCCTCAGGCAAGAGACAAGGAGAGCATTGATGCACGGCGACCCTCACCCGGCAGCCCTTAAGGTGCTGCAGGAGGTATTTGGCTACGACAGCTTTCGCGGCCCGCAACAGGCCATCATTGAGCATGTGATGGCCGGCGGCGATGCGCTGGTGCTGATGCCCACCGGCGGTGGCAAGTCGCTGTGCTATCAGATCCCGGCACTACTGCGCGAAGGCACCGCGATTGTGGTCTCGCCGCTGATCGCGCTGATGCAGGATCAGGTGGCGGCGCTTGAGCAGAACGGGGTCAGGGCGGCTTACCTGAACTCCAGCCTCGATTATCACGAGGCAGTCGAGGTGGAGAACCGCCTGCGAGCGGGGGAGCTGGATCTTTTGTATGTCGCGCCCGAGCGGCTGGCCACGGCGCGTATGCAAATGCTGCTGGAGCAGACCCAGATTGCGCTGTTCGCCATTGATGAAGCCCACTGCGTCTCCCAGTGGGGCCACGATTTTCGCCCGGAGTATCGCCAGCTTTCCCAGCTTCACCAGCGCTTTCCCCAGGTGCCGCGTATTGCCCTGACCGCCACTGCCGATGTGCCCACCCGGGGCGATATCATGGAGCATCTGCAGCTCCAGGAGGCGGCGCTTTACAACAGCGGCTTTGACCGGCCCAACATTCGCTACCATATCGCCGAGAATCAGGGTAACGCCAAGGAACAGCTGCTGCGCTTTATTCGCGAGCACCACGACGGCGAGGCGGGTATCGTCTACTGCCTTTCCCGGCGCAAGGTGGAGGAGACCGCCGCCTGGCTGGAACGCCAGGGGCTGACGGCACTGCCCTACCACGCGGGGCTTCCCCCCGAGCAGCGCCAGCACCACCAGTCCCGTTTTCTGCGTGAAGATGGCGTGGTCGTCGTGGCGACCATTGCCTTTGGCATGGGCATCGACAAGCCGGACGTGCGGTTTGTCGCCCACCTCAACCTGCCCAAGAGTATCGAAGCCTACTACCAGGAGACCGGCCGCGCCGGGCGTGACGGCCTGCCCGCCAATGCCTGGATGGCCTACGGGCTTCAGGACGTGATCACGCTGCGCCAGATGCAGCAGGACTCCAGCGCCGCTGACCATCAAAAGCGCATCGAACAGCAGAAGCTCGACGCCATGCTGGGGCTCTGCGAAATCATCAGTTGCCGCCGCCAGGCGCTTCTCCATTACTTTGGCGATCATCTGGACACCCCCTGCGGCAACTGCGACAACTGCCTGACCCCACCCGAGACCTGGGAGGCGACCGTGGCGGCGCAAAAGGCGCTCTCCTGTGTCTACCGCACCGAACAGCGCTTCGGCGTGACCTACCTTGTGGACGTGCTGTTAGGCAAAAGCAACGAGCGCATCACCCGCTTTGGCCACGACCGTCTCAGCACCTACGGTATTGGTAAAGACCTCGCGGCCAGCGAATGGAAGGCGCTCTTTCGCCAGCTGATTGCCAGCGGCTTTTTGAGCGTGGATATGGAGGGCCACGGCGGCATCAAGCTCACTGCCAATGCCAAGCCGGTGCTGCGCGGCGAGCAGACCCTCACTCTGCGCAAGCCAAGCAACAAACCCAGCAAAGCCAAAACCGCCCGACGGGGAAGCAAAAGAGCCTCTGCTCCGCAGGGCCACGGCCCGCTGTGGGAAGCCCTGCGTCAACACCGCAGGGATCTGGCCGAAGCACAGGGCGTGCCTGCCTATGTGATCTTCCACGACGCAACTCTGGCCGAACTGGTCGAGCAGAACCCCCAAAACCTAGCGGCATTGGGCGCGATCTCGGGCATCGGTGCGCGCAAGCTGGCGGATTACGGAGAGGGCTTTCTGGACGTCATTCTGGCGCATCAGGAAACCGAGCAAAGCAGCTGAACCAGCGCGCCCAGGGGCAGTAGCGCTGTGACGTCCGTCGCCCTGCTCTTCCAGCCCTCGTTCGTACAGTCGTTTTTAGGCCGGGGTTCGTTAACGATCCCAGTATGGCGGATCGCCAATCTGCGCCACCAAATAAGCCAAAAATGTGGCTACCTTTTGCGAGCGCAGGCGGTTTTCAGGATAAATCGCATGGATACCTTCGCGGGTCGCTTCGCCCATGGGGTAATAGTGCTCAAGTATCGGTACCAAGCCACCGCCGCGCAGGGCATCAAACAGCAGCCAGGTAGGAAATAGCACAATGCCTTGGCCCTGCAACGCCGCTTCAACCAGGCTTTCTGCATTGTTGCTGTGGAGATTGCCTTTTACCGGGTAACGCTTTGCTGGGGCATCGTCAGAATCACGGAAATACCACGGCTGCACGCCCCGTGTCCCTTTATAGACCAAGCAGTTATGCGTCTTTAATTCCTCCGGATGACGGGGCTCTCCGTGTCGCGAGAGATATTCGGGCGCAGCGCAAGCCACAAAGCACTGCGTTGCCAATTGGCGAGCCACCAGGCTGGAATCGTCAAGCGCCCCTACTCGAATCACCACGTCTGCGCCCTCATGTACCGGGTCGATAAACGCATCGCTCAGCGCCAGCTCTACCTCAACGGCGGGGTTTGCGTCCTGAAAGCGAGCTAATAAAGGCGCGAGGTGCCGCCGCCCAAACGCCACCGGCGCATTGATTCTCAACACCCCCTGTGGATGCGTTGCCCCGCCAATAACCTGCTCGGTGGCTACATCCAAACTCTCAAGAACGTGATGAATATCCTGATAATACCGCTCACCGGCATCGGTCAGCCGTACCGCCCGTGTATGGCGGTAGAGCAACCGCTGACCAAGCGTGCGCTCAAGCCCCGCGATATGTCGCGAAACCGAGGATGCCGGTAGGTCAAAGTAGCGCGCTGCTTCGGCGAAGCTGCCGGTTGAGGCAACGCGAGCAAACAGACGCAGCGCCAACAAACGAATCGAGTTGTCCAAAATGCAATAGTCCTTTGCTCTTTTAACGCATTGTAGCAACAACACGAACTCACTACAGTGCTGGCTCCTCTTTCTCAGCGGAGTTACCTATGCAACACGCACTTATCCTGATCGGTGTGCTTATCGCCGGTATGGGGTTATCAGTCGAAGCCGGCTTGCTGGGGCCACTCGGCGAGCAGGTCGGCCATTTATCGGCCACTCTGTCGATTTTTATGGTGGGGGCGCTGCTGCTCTCGCTAGCACTGGTGTTTACCCCTAACCGCCAGCTAGGAACGCTATTCAAGCAGCCGCGCTGGTTACTAACGGGCGGCATCCTGGGCCCGGTCTACGTCATTGTCTTGACCCTTGCCACACCGCTAGTGGGCGTGGGCATGACCATGGTGGGCATTTTATGCGGCCAGGTAGCGGCCAGCGTCGCTATTGACCACTTCGGTTGGCTAGGGAGCGAGCAACGTAGGGTCGACGGTTATCGCGTCGGCGCCTTGGCGATGATACTTGCCGCCCTGTGGCTAATGTAACGAAAAAGGCTATTTAAGGAGCTCAACCATGCTACTTCCCTTTATCTTTTTGATTTTGCTAGCGGGCGGCGCGGTTCTGGCGGCCCAATCCTCTATCAATGGCCGCTTGGGCGCCAAAACGGGCGTTATCGAAAGCGCCTGGCTGACGTTTATTATGGGGGCCGTGCTGACCTTTTTGCTGATGTTCTTTTTTGAGCCAGCGCATGAAGCGACCCTCTTCAGCGTACCCAAGTGGCAGCTCACAGGTGCGTTGTTCGGCGTGGTGTATATGCTGGCGATTGTGTTTGCTGTCCCGCGGGTAGGCACCGCAGCAGCCACGGTGGCAGTGATTTCGGGCCAGTTGTTGATGAGTCTATTGATTGATCACTTCGGTTGGCTAGACAACACTGTACGTCCATTAGATGGCTCACGCTATCTCGCCATGGTTCTGCTAATAGGCGCTATTGGGCTGATCTACTTAAGCCACCAACAGCGCCACCGCCGGATGGTAAATCAGCCTGGTTAGCCATCCAGATACGGTTGCGGCCTTGCCGTTTGGCTTCATAAAGTGCTTCGTCCGCTTGGGATAACAGCTCGGTGGGGGTAAGGTCGACTGATGGGTATAACACGGCAACCCCCACACTGACCGTGACAACACTCTGCGCTGAAACACCGTGATTGGGAATCTGTAAGGCTTGAACACTGCACCGGATGCGTTCTGCCGCTGATGTTGCCGACTCAGGCGATGCATTCGCTATTAGCACCACAAACTCTTCGCCACCAAAGCGCACTACTAAATCTGCATCGCGGCTATTGGCCCGCATTGCCATAGCAACCTTGCGCAAGCATTGGTCTCCCTGAAGGTGGCCGTAATGATCGTTATAGGCTTTGAAATGGTCGATATCGATCACTATTAATCCTACGTGAGCTTTTTTCTCAACGGCTTCTTGCCAACGAATAAGGAACATATCATCGAACTGACGCCGATTCGCAAGGTTCGTCAATGCGTCGGTTTGCGATAGTTGAGACAGCTTTTCATTGTCCTTTAAATAATAGCCGGCGCGGATTTTTTCTCTCAGTACATGCAGGTAGGCGGTTCGCTCGCTACGCTCAAAACGGTGGTTCGCTGCCAGGGTAAACAGCGCCGTAGCGATAAGGGTACACATGGCCAGCCGCTTCGCTTCTGGCGGCATTGGATCATAAGGCAGAACAAATGCCAGAACGATTAAAAGGCTAATGGCAGATGACGCGCAGGCATAGCCAAAGCGTAGTGAATAAACAATATTGCCCACCAACAGGATGAGCCCGAAGGAGAAAACATCCAGGTATGAGTAAGGCGCAGTGGATTGCGAAAAAATGACACACGAGATCATCGTGGCAATGACAACCGTGCTTGCCATTAATGTTTCACGAAGCAGAGGGGAGAGGCCTCGATAAACCCACCAGAGAATGAGCAGGCCTATGGGTAGCATTACACCCGCTCGCAACAACACAGCAGTGAGAAAAGTGTCAGGCCGAAAGCTGTAATCATTGATCAAAAAAAGACAGTAGATGATCGCCGATATCAGTCCCCCCACTACCATATGACGACTACGCTGGCGTTGCGTATCTGCTTCAAAACGAGTCTCCACCTCGTTGACAAAGCGTAATCGCAAAGGACGAAATTTTAACTCCCTTTCCACTGCTTTCAGCAACGTATCATTAACCATCATGCGCCCCGTGCGCCTATTCCATTACGTATGAACATCGGCATCATGGGCCGCAACTCAAGAGGTCAACTACCACATTTGATTAGCGGGATAGTGAGGTATAACAGCGTTTAGTTAAAATAAAGATTGCTAGCTAATTGAAACGGAAGCACCCACGTTTTTTAATTAACCGAGCATTTAAAAATCGCACAAACACCGCGATAGGGGTATTAATCGCAATAACAAAATAGCTAGTTGGCAACCTTATAACCTCAGCCATTCGATACGGAGTGAAACGATGCAGCGCGAACAGAACCCACAAACACACGATTGGATCTTCACGCTGGGACACCGTGAACTAGTCGTGCATCAACGCTATGAAGTGCTGAGCATACTCAATGATTTTATGTTGGGAATCTGGTTTACCATCGGCAGCGTCTGTTTCTTTTACGACGGTGAGATACAAACTGCTGGCGTGTGGTTATTCGTCATTGGCAGCATACAGCTGCTGATTCGTCCCGCTATTCGTCTGCATCGCTATATCTATTTCCAGCGGCTTCCGGATACCAACCATGACGCCTAGTGGGAAGGCGTTAACCTTCGCGACTAATGCGGATCCATTCGCGTAAGTTCAACGCAGTTGGCTATCTTTACTGCCGCGTCGGTTATAGCCACTGTAGGCCGACTGCTTTTTGTCTAACTCACTCTGACAAACGACGCAAAGCCGAACCCCTGGCATCGCCTTACGGCGCGCTTCGGGAATCGGCTCACCGCACTCCTCACACTCAGCTAGGCTTTCGCCACGGGGCAGTTGATGGCGGGCACGCTGAACTGCATCGTCCAGCGTGCTTTCAATCTGCTCTTGTTCAGCGCCGTCTTTTGCCCATCCGCCTGCCATAGTCGCGTTCCTCGCTCGCTCAGCTAATCACGATCTCTTAGCATAGCAGCTAGGCAAGTGGATCGTTTTGCTCGACGTCCTCGAACACCTCGGGGTATTTGCGCTTGGCACGCACCAGCCGAATGATGGTAATGATATTGGTGATCACGATCAGGGCTTCGGCGAGCGTGCCGCCAATCGTGCCGATCAGCAGGTTGTTCAGCATCCATGCCAAGGCAGCCAGGCCCAGAAAAACCCGCATGGCAATGCCACGCATGAGAAACATGCCAACGGTGCCCAGCACCATGGCCGCCACTGGCAGAATATCCACCCAGCTTTGCCACGTGACGGCTGCGGCGATACCGCTGGCCAGCAAGACACCCGCCATCACGGCTTTACTGCCCAGGTAACGGCGCGCCAGCACGATCCGCACTATCACCAGCACCGTTAACGCAGCCGCTGTCCAGCTCTCGAAAAACACAAACTGCAGCGCAAAGGCCACATTGGCAGAAATCAGCAACACGAGAAGGCGATCGTCATTTTTGCTGGCAAAGGCGACGACGCATATCGCCAGGGCTACCAAGCCACAGAGCTGGCCCGCTACTGCGCTGTAACCCACATTCTCCAGCATGGAACGCTCCCCTGTTTATTAAGTCTTGGCATTGTTTAATGCCCACTACGTTAGCATTAATCCTGTCCCAGAAATTTGACGTTTTTAAATCTTTAAATAAACAACAAAATGGAGACACCTGATTGTAAAACAGATGAAAGTAGCGTGGATGGGTTGATTCACTCCCCAACAGACCGTTGACGCCGACCCAACAAACGCCCCGAGCTTGAAGCGCGGCATCCATGGGTATCGCCGTGCGCTGAGCGGGGCCCCTATGCCAGGTAGTCTGGACCTAAACGCTATTTATTGAGCTTCTTGCGCCGCTGTTCGGCGCGCTTAAGGGTAGAGACTTTTTCGGGCCGCTTCATGGATTTCCAGTGACGGATCTCATCAATGCTGCGCCCACAGCTGGTGCACATGCCGCCTTTGAGCTGGCAAGTGGATACACACGGGCTGTCGATTTTCTTGGCCATCAGTGCCTCGCGGCGCGTGCGCGCAAGCGGCGCTGCCAGTCGCCACCGTGGGTGCGCTGGCACGCCTGCTCGCTATCAAAGTCGATATGCTGGGTAACGCTATCGAGCGCTACGCCCGCATCAACCAGGGCGTTGGCTGTCAAATCATGCAGACGCTGCTTGGTGTTACCCTTCAGCGCTGAGGACAGTTGCGCATCGGTATCAAATACCCAGGTAACGACAAGGCTTTCGGGAAAATGCTGGTAGTCGACGCAGTGGGTGAGCCACACAAACCCAACCACTTCCGCTTTGGCCTGCTCGCAGGCGTCGGTCAGCGAAGCGACGAGCTGTCGCTCCAACTTGCCGCGTTCCCGTTTGGCAATCATAAATTTTCCTGATAAAGGGTGTGACTGAAAGGTGGTGTGGCTAAGCACTAGCCCGCGACCGGGAGACACCCGGCAACACCTGTCTCCGCGCCAAACGCCAGCCAGTTGCCATCCGACGACCAGCACATGGTGCTAATGGCCCCATTGCCGGGTGGTTTAACGACGACGTCGCGATCGCGCAGGGGCTCTGCGATGGTGATGTGACCGTCATCGTAACTGATCGCGAGGATGGCGTGCTTGGGATCTCCGGC
This sequence comes from Vreelandella salicampi, assembly GCF_013415105.1. Classification (GTDB taxonomy): domain Bacteria; phylum Pseudomonadota; class Gammaproteobacteria; order Pseudomonadales; family Halomonadaceae; genus Vreelandella; species Vreelandella salicampi. The sequence continues at coordinate 64,619 of NZ_JACCDF010000004.1, read as the reverse complement.
AACGGCGGTTTCTCAGAAAGAATGCGGTTGAGGAGCGTCGTTTTGCCCGACCCTAAATAACCTGTCAGTACGGTAACGGGGACCTGTCCTATGATGAGCTCCTACCTACTCGATATTTATTCTATGTTATAACATTTCTGAAAACGTTAAAGAACCATCTGAGCAGAAGCCCCTGGGAACCAACAAAAGAGTCGCTGGATAGTCGAACGAAAGACATTAGTTGATAGCGCGCACCAAAGTGCGTGCACTGGGGAATGTTTAAGCACTGGCTAGACGCATCCGACGCTGCCAAACCAGCACCGCCACCGGCACCAGCGCCACGGGAATCAACACCAGGTTCAGCGTCGCCCAGCCCAAATGGGTGACCAAGGGCCCGGCGAGCAGGGCGGTCGTGGCGGCGGTGCCAAACACTAAAAACTCGTTGGCGGCCTGGGTGCGGGCTTTATCCACCGGGCGGTAGCTCTCGGTGAGCAGCCCGGTGGCGGGCAGAAAGGTGAAGTTCCAGCCCAGGCCCAACAGAATCAGCGCCACGTTGAAACCTGCCAAGCCGACGCCCCCTTGAGCAGCCAAGGCACTCGCCACCAGCAGCAGGCAACCTGCCACGATAACCCGCTTGGCACCGAAGCGAGTGGCCAAATGGCCGGTAAAGAAGGAGGGTAAAAACATCGCCACCATGTGCCATTGGATGGTCATGGACACATGATTAAAGGGCTGGCCAGTCCCCGCCATGGCCAGCGGCGTGGCGGTCATGGCCAGGTTCATCACGCCGTAACCGACCATCGCCGCACTGGCCGCCACGATAAACCCAGGCTGGCGGAGTATTTTACCCAGCGGCAAGGCAATGCCGTCGCCATGAGTGCGCGCGGCCGGCGGTAATCGCGTCAGCATCAGCACGACTAACGCCAGCGCGTAGAGCGCAGCCAACCCCACAAAGCTGCCCAAAAAAGGTACCTCGCCCAGCTCACGGCTGACTCTGGCAAGCCACGGCCCGGCAAAGGCAGCCAGCACACCGCCGCCCATTACCCAACCAATCGCCCGGTCGCGCATCGGCGCGGGCGCGGCCTCCACCGCAGCAAAACGATACAGCTGGCCAAAACCGATGCCGATACCGATCAACCAGGTAGCGAGCAGAAACAGCACAAAGCGTTCGCTCATCAGCGCCTGAACGGCCACCAGCGCGCCCACCAAGCCTACTATGTTGCCCAGTATAAAGCCGCGCTTGCGACCCAGCCGGGCCATGATCAGCGAGGCCGGAATCGTCGCGCACATCAGCCCCAGCCACTGGGTAGCGACCGGCGCGGTGGACCATGACGCACTGGGCGCTAACGAGGCTCCAATTAGCGGCGAGACGGCAATCAGCAAGACATTGCCGGTGACCAGCAGCGCCTGACAGAACGATAACAGGGTGACGGTTAACGGCATGGGGTGCTCTCCTGAAGTGAGCCAGTGTGGGAAGACGCAAAGCGTTGGCGATAGACCGAGGGTGATACGCCGTAGTAGCGCTGAAACTGGCGGCGCAGTTGCTCGGCACCTCCCAGCCGCCAGCGCTGGGCAAGGCGCTCAAGGGATACATTTTCGCGCTCGTTGAGCAGCGTCAGGCGCGCTTGTTCAAGGCGCAGCTGGGTTAAGTAGGCGCCGGGGGTCGTATTTAAGTAACGCTTAAACAGCCGGGTTAAATGGCGCGGGGAGACCGCCATCAAGTCAGCCATGCTCTCAAGCCCGTGATCCCCACTGGGGTCGGCGTGGAGTTGATCCAGCAAGCGGCGCAGCGGGCCCGCCTCTTGTTGGTGTCGCAGTATCTCGCTGAACTGCGACTGTCCACCTGGGCGTTGCAAAAACACCACCAGCTCACGTGCCACTCGACCGGCTAGATCAGCACCGTGATCTGCCTCTACCAGCGAAAGCGCCAAGTCAATTCCCGCCGTTACGCCTGCGCTGGTATAGCGACCGTTGCTTTCGACATACAACGCATCGGGCTCGACGCTTAGCGCGGGGTACTCATCGGCCAATTGAGCCACATGCCGCCAATGAGTCGTCGCGTGACAACCATCCAGCAACCCCGCAGCGGCTAACAAAAACGCCCCGGAACAGATCGACCCAAGCCGCCGAACCCGTGGGGCAGCCTCACAAAGCGCCTGTTTAACGGCGGCTTTTTCACACTGCCGCATCACGCCACTGCCGCCCGTTACCAACAGCGTATCCAGGGGCAGCAAATGGGTAAGTTGGTGGTAGGTGTGCGTAGCATGCACGGCTAGGCCGCCGTTGGTGACTACCGGGCCGACGGCATCGGCGACCAGGGTCAACTGATAGAGCGGCTGGGGGCTTAGCGCATTGGCGCTGGCAAACACCTGCCAGGGGCCGCTGACATCCAGCAGTTGGCAGTCGGGGTAGGCAAATAGGGCAACATGGCGAGTCACAGTCTCTCTCCGCTAACGGGGCATCGAAGCATTAGAGAGAGTGTCAGCGCTGCGGCTTATGTCGGCAAGGACGATTACCCCACCGATTCGGACATAGGTCGCTCTGCCCGTTTGGCTGATGGGCGCGCCTTCCATCCTGCGCACGCTGGCCACAAAGGTGTCGTGGCTCGCCGTGTAATACAGTCGTGAAAGCCTTCTGTAAGCTATCTGCTCACTGAGCTGCCTCGCTTTCTTACTGCAAAAACTCCTGCAACGTATCGCTAGCCTGGTCGATGGAAACGACACCATCGAGGTGGCCTCGATTGCCTTCCAGGGTTTCAAGCGTCACCTCGCTGCCGCCTTCCTCAATAAGTTCAGCGGTATGGAGTACGCCTTCAGGGGCGAAGACGAGGTCGTTTTCGCTGTAGAGCATCAGCGTGGGGGCGTCGATGGCTTCAAGCCCCGTTTCTAGAGAGTCGCCATAGCCCGCCATAAAAGTTTGGTTGGCGCGAACCAGATACAGGAAATGGTTGGCGTCGGACGTTTCCGCACGTGCAGCGGCAATGTCATCCAACGTTTGCTCAATGGCGTAGTTGGCGTTGATATCCTGAGCGGGGTCGCGCTCTTCATCGGCCCAGTCACGGTTAAAGGTGTCGTTGGCCCACTGCCAATGGTTGGCATTGAGTGTGACGAGCTTGAGCGCTTCTTTTAGTCCATCGGTGGGCGGTTCGCCGTCGTAGTAGTCGCCTTCGTTCCAGTTGGCATCCAGCCGAATGGGCGCTGCCCAAGCGCTCAATGTCGCCAGCAGCCAGGGGTCGGCAACACCGGCGCCAATCACGGAGATAAGGCGGTCGACCCGTTCAGGGTAGGCGCTGGCCCACTCAATCGCCTGGAGCGCTCCCATCGATGCCCCCATGACCGCGTGCAGCGATTCAATGCCTTGGCTTTCTAACAATTCGCGCTGCACCTCGACAAAGTCACGGATAGTCACGACAGGAAAGTCCATTCCCCAGGGTTCGCCCGTTTCGGGGTTGATGGAAGCAGGCCCGGTGGTCGTCACGTTGGGATCATTGGCATTCAGGTTAACCAGCGTGTCCGAGGAGATGATGTAGTACTCATCGGTATCCAGTGGCTTACCGGGGCCTATGATCGCATCCCAGTATCCGGTTGGCTCGCCGTCAGGATCATAGCGGCCTGCCGCATGGCTGGTACCCGAGAAAAAGTGGGTAATCAAAATGACGTTATCGCGGGCGTCGTTGAGTTCACCGTATGCCTCCCAGCCCACGTTTACTTCGGGGATGGTTTCTCCCCCTTGGGTAGTGAAGTTATCTATCTCGAAGTTCTGCTTTTCGACCAGACCGTCCCACGCCATTAGCGATGAAGAGGCAACCAGGCCAATGCAGATAAAAGCGGACGTTAGCAGAGGGTGTCGTTGAATAAGCGCCATTAGCTTTCCTTAATTACGTTCATTGTGATTGTTGTTGGCCACCTGTAATGGCCACCCTCTCAGCCTAGCTATTTTTAGCGCATTTGAAACGGATTTAACTCATTTAACGCATTGGCTTGTTGCATCACTATGCGCTGACGAGAGGAGAGTGCGCGGCAAGCAGTCGGTGGCTGCGATCATCGCCTGATTGACCACGTATCAGGCGTTATTGGGTCTTAAGAGGCCGCCGTTTGATGGGTTTGGCTGTCATTTCGTCACGTAACGGCGGCGAGAGGTTGACATGCCAAGGGCGCTAATGGAATCTTGTCAGTTCCTGATTTGCGGGCGCGGAACCAACGGGCAATCCCCTATCCCCGCGCGAAGGGTGGGCGAATGCCTTTACCCGCCGAAGGACTTCCGGGCTTGGGCTAACCGCCCGACCTGGCCAACGCCCCGACGCGGCGATCTGCCGTGAGAGAGTGCAGGCCCTAACCGGGTCTAATGCCAGGGTTTGGCATCAGGTGCCGGCGTAACCGGCAGCGGCATACCGCCGCACTCGAAGAAAACAGGCATCCGGCCTGTGTATGGCACTCGAGACCTCCAGGGGAGAAACACTGTGGAACTGCTTTCCGGCGCAGATATGATCGCCCGCTTCTTGCAAGATGAGGGCGTTGAGTACATTTATGGTTATCCCGGCGGTGCCGCGCTGCATATTTATGATGCGCTGTTCCGCCAAGACAAAGTGAAGCACATTTTGGTGCGTCATGAGCAGGCTGCCACCCATGCTGCTGATGGCTTTGCTCGCGCCTCGGGCAAGCCCGGCTGTGTGCTGGTTACCTCCGGCCCCGGCGCGACCAATGCGGTCACCGGCATTGCCACCGCCTATATGGATTCGATTCCGTTGGTGGTGCTGTGCGGCCAGGTCATGAGCCACCTGATTGGCGATGATGCTTTCCAAGAGACCGATATCGTGGGCGTGACCCGTCCAATCGTGAAGCATAGCTTCTCGATTCGGCACCCGTCTGAAATCCCCGAGGTGCTGAAAAAGGCGTTCTACCTCGCGGCGACCGGTCGCCCCGGTCCGGTCGTGGTCGATATCCCCAAAGATATGACCGCCCCCACCGAGCGTTACGAATACGTCTACCCCAAAAAGGTCAAGATGCGTTCGTACAACCCGGTCACGCGTGGACATACTGGGCAGATCAAAAAAGCCGTGGAGTTGATGCTCAAGGCCAAACGCCCAGTGTTTTACACCGGCGGCGGGGTGGTGACCGGCAAGGCAAGTGAAGGGTTGACCGATTTGGTCAAGCAGCTGGGCTTCCCGATTACCACCACGCTGATGGGCATTGGCGCCTATCCGCAAAGCGACCAGCAGTGCTTGGGCTGGCTGGGTATGCACGGCTCCTATGAGTCAAACATGGCCATGCACCACGCGGATTTGATCATTGCCATCGGGGCGCGCTTTGATGACCGAGTGACCAATAACACCTCGAAGTTCTGCCCCACGGCCAAGATCATTCACGTCGACGTTGACCCCAGTTCGATTTCCAAGACCGTGCGAGCCGATGTGCCGATTGTCGGTCCGTCCTCCAGCGTAATCAACGAGATGATCAGCTTGGTGCAGGGGAAATCGATCACTAGCCCCGAGGCCCTCACTGATTGGTGGCAGCAGATCGATACGTGGCGCGCGGATCGCGAAGGCAAACTCTACGAGCCTTCCAAGCCGGGTGAGGTGTTAAAACCGCAGGAAGTGGTCGAAGCATTATGCCGCGTGACGCGTGGCGAGGCATATGTCACCACCGATGTGGGCCAGCACCAGATGTTTGCGGCGCAGTACTACAAGTTCGACAAGCCTAACCGCCTGATTACCTCCGGCGGGCTCGGCACCATGGGGTTTGGTTTTCCGGCGGCGATGGGGATCAAGCAGAACTACCCTGACGACGACGTGGTGTGCGTCACCGGCGAGGGCAGTTTCCAGATGATGATGCAGGAACTCTCCACCTGTAAGCAGTACGGTGTGGGGGTGAAAATCGTCAATCTCAATAACGCCTCGCTAGGCATGGTGCGCCAATGGCAGGATTTGAACTACAAATCCCGTCACGCTCACTCTTATATGGAGTCGTTGCCCGACTTCCATATGTTGATCGAAGCGTACGGTTTTACCGCGATTACCGTGAACACCATTGACGAGCTGGAGCCGGCACTGGAGCGAGCCTTCGCCGATAAGCACGAGCTTGTGTTCCTCGATGTGAAGGTTGACCCTTTTGAGCACGTCTACCCAATGCAGGTGCCGTTAGGCTCCATGCGTGACATGCTGCTGTCTAAAACGGAGCGTACCTAATGCGTCATATCATCTCGATTCTGATGGAAAACGAACCGGGTGCTCTGTCGCGTGTGGTCGGTCTGTTTTCGCAGCGTAACTTCAACATCGAAACGCTTAACGTAGCACCCACGGAAGACCCGTCACTATCGCGTTTGACCGTCACCACGGTAGGCGATGATCGCGTGATTGAGCAGATCACCAAGCATCTCAACAAGCTGATTGACGTGGTCAAACTGGTGGATCTCACCGAGGGCAACCACATCGAGCGCGAACTGATGCTGGTGAAAGTGAAAGCGCTGGGTGCTGCGCGTGATGAGGTCAAGCGCACGGCGGATATCTTTCGGGCGCAGGTCGTTGACGTCACGCCGAGCCTCTACACCGTGCAGATTACCGGTGACGCGACGAAGCTGGATGCGTTTCTCAACGCGATGGCGCCACTGGGCATTCTTGAAGTGGCGCGTACCGGCGTTTCGGGCATTGCCCGCGGCGATAAGGTGCTGTCGCTGTAACGCGTGAGTGACCGAGTTAGCGTGCTTTAGCGCTATAAAAGAAAAATGCCCGCGCCGTGGAAACGGGGCGGGCATTGTTTTGCAGGCTTTGCTGGCAATCAGTGCGGTGGGCGTTGGCTGGCGTGGAGCATTTCGCGGGCGTGGGCCAGCGTCTGGTCTGAGAGATTAACCCCGCCGAGCATACGCGCCAACTCGCTCACGCGGCCGCCTTCGTCGAGCAGGGCCATATGGGTGAGCGTGGTGTTGCGCTTGGCGCGCTTTTCGATATGCAGGTGCTGGTGAGCCTGGGCTGCTACTTGCGGTAAATGCGTCACCGTCATGACCTGCCCATTGTCGCCGAGCTTACGTAGTAGCTGGCCGACGATTTCCGCCGTGGCGCCCGAAACCCCCACATCCACTTCGTCGAAAACGAGGCTCGGCGTTGTGGAATGGTTCGCGGCCACCACTTGAATCGCCAGGCTGATGCGGGAAAGCTCCCCGCCCGAGGCAACTTTTGCCAGCGGCCGCGCGGGTTGGCCGGGGTTGGCGCTGATCAAAAACTGTACGCGGTCTAACCCTTCGGGAGCGGGGGTGTCACGGCTTTCCAGGGCGACCTTGAAGCTTGCCTTGTCCATGGCCAAAAAGGCCAATTGCTGCTGCACTTCTTTACCCAGCCGCGTCGCGGCCTTTTGCCGGGCGTCGCTGAGCGCTTTGGCCTCGCCACGGTAGCGCTCGCGCAAGGATTCGACGTCCGCGCTTAGCGCATCCAGGTCGCTATCGCTGGCGTCGAGCTGGTTGAGCTCTTGGCTCAATTGCTGGTGCTGCGCGTAGAGCTCTTCGGGAGAAACATGGTGCTTGCGCGCTAAGCGATGGATATCGCCTAAGCGGTCCTCCACCCAGGCTAAACGCTCAGGATCGAGTTCGGTGTGGCCGGATAGCCGCGCGAGCTCGCTGGTGGCTTCCTCAATCTGAATTTGCGCGTCGCTCAGCATGGCAAGCGTGTTGGCCAGGGCGCCCTTGTCGCTACCGGGTAGCGCACTCAAGTGCTGATGGGCGCGGTGTAACAGCGATAGCGCGCCACCGTCATCATCAGCGCAGCAGTCGGCGGCAAACTGCGTTTCGCGCAAGATTTCTTCGGCGTGGGCGAGCTGAAGCTGCTCGTCCTCAAGCGTAGGCAGCTCGTCTTCTTCTAAGGCGAGCTGGTCAAGTTCCTCGACTTGATAGCGCAGTAGCTGGCGTTTGGCCTCAATTTCGCTACCTGCTTCGCTGAGTTTTTTCAGCCGCCGGCGGGCGCTGTGCCAGGCACGAAACGTGTCGGCGAGCTGGAGGGTTTTGCCATTGAGCCCCGCATAATCGTCAAGTAGCGAAAGATGCGTCTCTTCGCGCATCAGGGCTTGGTGAGCGTGCTGGCCGTGAATCTGGATCAAGTGCTCACCCAGGGCTTTGAGGTCGCTCACGGTGGCGGGCTGCCCGTTGATCCACGCTTTGGAGCGTCCGTTTGCCGTAACCACACGGCGCAGCAAGCACTCATCGGCGGGCAACTCGCGCTCACTCAACCAGGCTTGTGCCGCCGGGAGATGGTGGATATCAAAGCGCGCCGAGAGGTCGGTGCGCTCGCAGCCGTGACGCACGCTGCCTGCATCGGCCCGTTCGCCAAGGCAGAGCCCCAAGGCGCCGAGAAGAATCGATTTGCCGGCGCCGGTCTCGCCGGTAATCGCTGTCATGCCGCCGGTAAGATCAAGTTCCAAATGGTCAACGATGGCGAAATCCTGGATGGCTAACTGGGTCAGCATGGTTCCTCCTGGCGCCGGGCTATACGGGTTTGAAATTATATACAGTGGTTAATTTATACAGTAGCCGATTTCACACTGCAATGCTTGTTGTGAAGCGGCTTTTTCAAGAGAAATGCATTGACCACTTGAGTTGAATGTCTTGGCCCCCATATACCCTGCAAACCGCAACTGACCAATGTTTTCCGTTTAGGAGTAACGCATGGCTAAAGAACCCCAAACCCCGCTAGACGAAGAGCTCACGCGCGAAGAACAAGAGCAGGAAGCCGAAACGCCGGAGCAACAGGCCAAGGAGCGCCTTGAAGAAGGCGAGCTAGAAGGCCTGATCGAAGACGAAGGCGATACCGTCGCGACGTCATCGGATAACCCCGAGGCGGAGGTCTTGGCAGCGGAAGTCGAGGAGCTAAAGCAGAGTTTGTCTGAGGCCAAAGATCAAGCGCTGCGCGAAGCGGCCGAAGCGCAAAACGTGCGCCGTCGTGCTGAACACGAAGCGGAAAAGGCGCGTAAATTCGCCCTGGAGAAGTTTGTCAAAGAGCTTCTGCCGGTGGTCGATAGCTTGGAGAAAGCGCTGGAGTCGATGGAGAGTGAAGCCTCCGAAGCCCACCGTGAAGGTGTTTCCATGACGCTAAAAATGCAGCTTGATGTGCTGAATAAATTCGGCGTCGAGTCGGTGGAGCCTCACGGCGAGCCTTTTGACCCACAGGTACACGAGGCAATCACGATGGTGCCTAATCCTGAGGTGGAACCCAACACGGTGATGGAAGTGATGCAGAAGGGCTATCTGCTTAATGGCCGCTTGGTTCGTCCAGCGATGGTGGTGGTAAGTCAAAAAGCTGGCGAATAGGCATAAAAAAGCCCTTGAAATGCCGCAAGCCACCCCCAAATAAAGGGTCAACCACGCGGTAACTATCGCAGTAACTATTTCAGTGACTCGCGCAAAAGCTATTGCATATCGGCCGCTAACGTAAAGACACAACGTATATTCACGTTTAACTAACGAATTTGAGGTTTCTACTATGGGACGCATTATTGGTATTGACCTGGGCACTACAAACTCTTGTGTAGCAGTGCTCGATGGTGACAGCGCCAAGGTTATCGAAAACGCCGAGGGCGGCCGTACAACGCCGTCTATCATCGCCTATACCGACGATGGTGAAACGCTGGTGGGTCAGGCGGCGAAACGCCAAGCCGTGACCAACCCGGAAAACACTCTGTACGCCATCAAGCGTCTGATCGGTCGTCGCTTTAAAGACGACGTCGTTCAGAAAGACATCAAAATGGTGCCGTACAAAATCACCGAAGCCGATAATGGCGACGCCTGGGTTGAGGTGAAAGGCAAGAAAATGGCACCGCCGCAGGTTAGCGCGGAAGTGCTGCAGAAAATGAAGAAAACCGCCGAAGAGTATCTCGGCGAAGAAGTCACCGAAGCGGTCATCACCGTGCCGGCTTACTTCAACGACAGCCAGCGTCAGGCAACCAAAGACGCCGGCCGCATCGCAGGCTTGGATGTTAAACGCATCATCAACGAGCCGACCGCAGCGGCACTGGCCTACGGTATGGACAAGTCGCGCGGCGATAAAACCATCGCGGTATACGACCTGGGCGGCGGTACCTTCGACATCTCCATTATCGAAGTCGCTGACGTTGACGGCGAAACTCAGTTTGAGGTGCTGGCCACCAACGGCGACACCTTCCTGGGCGGCGAAGACTTTGACCTGGCGCTGATCAACTATCTGGTCGACCAGTTCAAGTCCGACAGCGGTATCGATCTTTCCGGCGACAATCTCGCCATGCAGCGCCTGAAAGAAGCCGCTGAGAAAGCCAAGATCGAGCTTTCAAGCGCTCAACAGACTGATGTGAACCTGCCGTACATCACGGCGGATAACACCGGTCCTAAGCACTTAAACGTTAAAGTGACGCGCGCCAAGCTGGAAGCGCTGGTGGAAGACCTGGTGCAGCGCTCGCTCGAGCCGTGCAAGGTCGCGCTGAAAGACGCCGGTTTGTCAGCGTCTGAAGTGGATGAAGTCATCCTGGTCGGCGGTCAGACCCGCATGCCGCAGGTGCAGAAGAAAGTCGCTGACTTCTTCGGTAAGGATTCGCGCAAAGACGTCAACCCGGATGAAGCGGTTGCAGTTGGTGCGGCGATTCAGGGCGGCGTACTCGGCGGCGACGTGAAAGACGTACTGCTCCTTGACGTCACACCGCTCACCCTGGGTATTGAAACTCTGGGCGGCGTGATGACTCCGCTGATCGAGAAGAACACCACCATCCCGACGAAGAAGACGCAAACCTTCTCCACCGCGGATGACAACCAGACCGCCGTGACCATTCACGCGGTACAGGGTGAGCGTAAGCAGGTTTCGCAGAACAAGTCGCTGGGTCGTTTTGACCTTGCCGACATTCCGCCGGCACCGCGTGGCGTGCCGCAGATCGAAGTTGCGTTTGATCTCGATGCCAACGGTATCTTGAACGTTTCAGCGAAAGACAAAGCGACCGGTAAAGAACAGTCGATTGTTATCAAGGCGTCTAGCGGTCTGTCCGAGGACGAAGTCGAACAGATGGTGCGCGATGCTGAAGCGCACGCCGACGAAGACAAGAAGTTTGAAGAGCTGGTGCAGCTACGCAACCAAGCGGATGGCATGATCCACGCCACCCGCAAGACGCTGGAAGAAGCCGGTGACAAGGCCACCGATGATGAGAAACAAAACATCGAAACGGCCATCGCCGAGCTTGAAGAAGCGACGAAAGGTGACGATCAGGACGACATCCAGAAGAAACTGGATGCGCTGACCGAAGCCTCAGGCCAGCTGGCGCAGAAGATGTACGCCGAGCAAGCTGAAGGTGAGCAAGCGGGTGGTGAAGGTGCCGAAAGCGCCAAGCCGGAAGACGACGTGGTTGACGCTGAGTACGAAGAAGTCAACGACGATCAGAAAAAGCAGTAATCACCCCCTTTCTGCCAAGGAAAGCGGTGACGCGGGAGACAACTCCCGCGTTGCTGTTTCCGCAGCTGAGATGCGTAGCTAACCAGGAGGCGTAGGACCCATGTCCAAACGCGATTATTACGAAGTCCTGGGGGTCGATAAAGGGGCCGATCAGAAAGAGATCAAGAAAGCTTACCGCCGCCTGGCGCAGAAGTATCACCCCGATCGAAACCCGGACGATGACTCCGCCGCTGAGAAGTTCCGCGAGGTGTCAGAAGCGTACGAAGTCTTAACCGATAGCGAAAAGCGTGCCGCTTATGACCAATTTGGCCATGCCGGTGTCGACGGCCAAGGCGGCGGTTTTGGCGGTGGCGGTTTCGGCGGCGGTGGTGCCGGCGATTTCAGCGATATCTTCGGCGATGTGTTCGGCGATATCTTTGGTGGTGGCGGCGGACGTCGTCGTGGCCCCAACGCCCCCGCACGAGGTTCCGATCTGCGCTACAACCTAGAGTTAGATCTGGAAGACGCGGTATTCGGTACGACAGTGGATATCCGCGTGCCACGGCATATTAACTGTGACCGCTGTGACGGTGACGGCGCCGAGCCGGGCTCTAGCAAAGAGACGTGCCCGACCTGTGCTGGCCACGGTCAGGTGCGTATGCAGCAGGGCTTTTTCGCCGTGCAGCAAACCTGCCCGACCTGCCATGGCTCTGGCCAGCACATCAAAGTGCCGTGCCACAAATGCAACGGCGAAGGGCGTGTTCGTGAGACGCGTACCCTCTCGGTCAAGATTCCCGCAGGTGTGGATACCGGTGATCGTATTCGCCTTAACGGCGAGGGCGAAGCCGGCATCAACGGTGGGCCGCCGGGTGATCTTTACGTGCAGGCCAATATCAAGCCGCACCATATCTTCCAACGTGAAGGCAGGCACTTGCAGTGCGATGTGCCGATCAACTTTGTTGATGCCTCCCTTGGGGGAGAATTGGAAGTACCCACGCTTGATGGTCGGGTGAAACTGAAGATTCCGCCGGAAACGCAAACCGGTCGGATGTTCCGCCTCAAAGGCAAGGGCGTAAAACCGGTCCGTGGCGGCGCCCCCGGCGATCTCTTGTGCAAGGTCGTGCTAGAAACTCCCGTCAATCTCAACGACGAGCAGAAAGACCTGTTACGTCAGCTACAAGAGAGCTTTGACGGCAGCAATAGCCACAGCCACTCACCCAAGAAAACCGGCTTCTTCGACAACGTGAAGAAGTTCTTTGAAGAGATGAAGCCGTAAACGGCAGTACGTTGTCGTGCATTATCAACGCCCCATTGCCGCAAAGGTGATGGGGCGTTTTTTATGTAACCATCGCCATTAAGGGTTCCATTCGAGACATTAATGCGTCGTAATAGCGTTTGGCGATCAGGTGCTCAGTTTAACATTGACTTATTGGCGCATAAGGATATTGACGAATGCAGGGAGATGGAGAAACGCGCCCCGGCTTGGGGATTGTGTTACGCGTGCTTTCTGGCGCGCTGTTTACCGGCATGTTGGTATGTATCAAGGCGGTGAGTGACGAGGTGCCAGTGGGGCAGTCGGTGTTTTTCCGCTCGTTGTTTGCCTTGTTGCCCATCGTGGTGTTTTTGATGTTGCGCCGGGAGTTCCCTCAAGGGTTGGCCACGCGTCGTCCGCTGGGGCATGCATTACGCTCGGGGTTAGGGGCGGCGGCAATGTTTGCCTCCTTTGCGGCGGTGGCGCTACTGCCAGTCGCCGAGGCGACACTATTAGCCCAGCTAACGCCGGTCTTTATGGCGGTAGGTGGTGTGCTGCTGCTGGGCGAGCGCTTCTCGCTTAATCGTGCGGGTGGCGTAGTGCTGGCGCTTGCTGGGGTCGCCGTGCTGATCTTGCCTGGGCTCAATGCCAGTTCCAGTAGTGGCCAAGTGGCCGGTTACGCGCTGGGGGCACTGAGTGCGCTATTAACCGCTGGGGCGTTACTAACCGTGAGACGTATTTCGCGAACGGAGAGTGCCGCCTCAATCGCTTTCTACTTTATTTTGGTGGCGGCGCTGGCCGGATTGGCAACGCTCCCGCTGGGTTGGGCAGCGCTCAGTCGGGTGGAGTTTGCGCTTTTAGTGCTATCGGGCCTGTTTGGTGGTGCCGCGCATATTGCGATGACATTAGCCCTGCGCTACGCCGAAGCGTCACGTTTGGCACCTTTTGAATATATTGCCCTGGTGTGGCCCGTGCTCGCCGATTGGGTGCTGTTTGGCATACCGGTCTCCAGCGGCTTCCTGCTAGCGCTCCCGTTGATGTTAAGCGGGGTAGCGCTAGCGGCGATGGAAGGGCGGCGGCTTAGGTTAAGGGCTAAACGGCCTCTTCGACAATAAGCTGAAGGCGGCCCTTTGAGCATGGCTCGATGCGCGCCTCTACGCGATACACCTGACGCAGCAACGTTGGGGTAATCACGTCTGCGGTGGGGCCGCAGGCAATTAAGCGGCCATTCTCAAGCATCATGGCAGCATCAGCGAAGCGCAGCGCGTGCCCAAGGTCGTGCAGGGCGACCATAATCAGCATATTGCGTTCGTCGGCAAGTCGCCTAAGTACGCCTAGCAGATTGATTTGGCGGTTAAGGTCGAGTGCCGAGGTAGGTTCATCCAGCATCAAAATATCCGGCTCTTGAACTAGGGCCTGAGCGGCGCTCACCAGTTGGCGCTGCCCGCCGCTCAAGTCGCCTATATCGCGTTCGCCGAGCGCGCTGATATTGAGCTCTGAAAGCGCACGGTCGACCTGAGCCAAGTCTGCCGCCTGCACTTTAAGGCTGCGCCCTTGCATGCGTGCCAAGAGCACCGACTCATACACCGTCAGCACTGCTTTAGCGCCCGTCTCCTGGGGCATGTAGGCCACCGGGCGTTCGGCGTTTGTGCCGCTGATGGCAACCTCACCTTCGCCTTTGAGCAGTCCTAATATGCGTCGAAAAAGCGTCGACTTGCCTGCGGCATTAGGGCCAAGTAGTGCCACCACTTGCCCGCCTTGAAAACAAGGGGTGGTGATATCCTGCACAATAGGATGACGCCCGTAACGGGCAGAAACGTGGTTCAGCTGTAGGGTTACCATGAAGCCTTCTTGTGGTTAAGCACGAGAAACAGAAAGAAGGGGATGCCCACCAGGGAGGTAATAATCCCAATGGGAATAATGGTGCCTGGAATAATGATTTTGGAAATCACCGAGCCAACAGACAGAATCAGTGCACCGCAAAGGGCGGAGCCGGGCAAAAAGAAGCGCTGATCTTCGCCTAGCAGAATGCGTGCAATATGCGGCCCGACTAAACCAATAAAGCCAATGGTGCCGACAAAGGCCACGGCAATGGCGGCCAGCAACGACACCAGCACCAGTACTTCTAAGCGCAGTGACCGGGGCCTTACGCCCATGCTTTCGGCTTTAGCGTCGCCCAGGCGCATGGCGGTAAGTGCCCAGCCGTGGCGCGCAAGCAAAGGCATTACGGTGGCCAGCACACCAAGCGCAATCCAAAATTTCGGCCAGGTGGCTTTGGTCAAACTGCCCATGGTCCAAAACACCACAGCGGCCACGGCCTGTTGGCTGGCAAAAAACTGAATCAGCGCCATCAGCGAATTGAAAATAAACACCATGGCAATGCCGAGCAAGACGATGGTTTCCACCGTTACGCCACGCTTAAGGCTTAGGGCATGAATCAGAAAAGCCGTCACCATGGCCATCAAAAACGCATTGATGGGCACGACGTACTCGATGGCGGTGGGAATAATCGCAACGCCAAAAGCGAGCCCCAGGGCAGCGCCAAAGCTCGCCCCGGCGGAGATCCCCAGAGTGAACGGGCTGGCCAGCGGGTTGCTCAGAATGGTTTGCATCTGGGCACCGGCCACCGAGAGACTGGCGCCGACCACGAGCGCCATCAGTGCTACCGGCATGCGTATCTCCCAAAGGATGACACGCGCCTGCTGGCTGACGTTGTCAGGGGTGAGCAAGGCAGCGATCACTTCGCCCAGGCTATAGCGCGCCGGACCAAGGGCTAGATCAACGCACAGGCTGAAAAATAGCGCTAAAACCAGTGCCGCCAGAATCATCTGGCGGCGAAATACCTGGCTGCGATAAAAAGCACGCCCCTGTGAATCCGGCGCGTTAGGTGTTGTCGCAATGCTTTCAGTCGTCATTCAAGGATAACCAGTAGCCGGGTTCGTAGTCGATGGGCAAAAAGCGATCATGCAGTTCAGCCATGGTGGCTTCCGGATCCAGGTCGGTAAACAGGTCAGGGTGCAGCCACTTCGCCAATTGCTGGATGGCGACAAAATAATAGGGGCTGTTGTAGAACTGGTGCCAGATGGCGTGGACATTATCCGACTCGACCGCCTGAATGCCGGTCATGGCAGTGCGCTCAGTGAGGGCCTCGAGCTTGGCCTGCGCCTTCTCCATGTCAGCGCCAGGCCCGACGCCGACCCAATCACCGCCCGGCACGTAGGCATCCCAACTGCCGCCGGTTACGACCATGTGATCTGGATTGGCGGCGATAATTTGCTCGGGATTCAACGTTCCGAAGGTGTTGGGGATAATATCCGCGGCAATGTTGGTACCACCTGCCAGGGCGACGTATTCGCCAAAGTTGGCAGGGCCAAAGCTCATGCAGCACTCGTCCGAGTAGCCGCCTGCCCGGTCAATGAATGCGCTGGGACGCTCGGGGTCGGCCTGCTCGATGACATCGGTTACCCGCGCCATCTGTTCTTCCGCGAACGCGATAAAGTCCTCGGCGGCGGCTTCTTCGCCCATTAGCTTACCGATGATCCGCATAGAGGGAATGGTGTGCGCGATGGGATCTTCACGAAAATCCACGTAAACAATGGGAATATCCAGCTCGGCCAACTTGTCGTCGTAGCCGGCGTCTTCGGTGGCGGCTTTTGCTTCAAGGTTCATCAGCACGACGTCGGGTGTCAGTGACGCGGCCTGCTCCACATCGAAGGTGCCGTCCTTGAACCCGCCAAAGGTGGGGATCGCTTCAATTTCCGGGAAGCGCTCAGCGTAGCGAGCATAGTTGTCAGGGTCTGCCTGGGAAAAGTCTTCCCGCCAGCCGACCACATGGGCAAACGGGTCTTCAGGTTCGAGTAACCCCAGCAGATAAATTTGCCGACCTTCGCCTAAGATAACTCGCTCGGCGGGGGCATCTAACGTGACTTGGCGACCGGTAACGTCGGTCACGGTGATGTCGTCAGCGGCAGCGGTGGCGCAACTCAATACGGATAGAGCACCGAGCAGAATTTTAGAGATGTGGGTAGCCATAAATGCCTTTATAACCAGTTGATAAATTAAGCTGATGGGAGAGCGTCTGCGCCATCCATCCAGACGAGCAGGTAATAAAATATGTTCTGCGTATAATTCGCATTCTCAAGGGTTGCCATTATTGCGGAAACCGCAGCGGCTGTCGAGATGCTGCTCGTGAATGCTTTGTTGCAGCGAACGCCCAGCCGTTGCTTGGCATCTTGGAGGTGCGCGCACTAAGCTAATGGATATCACTCGCTACCGATGCGGAGAATCCTCATGTCCCTATCCCGTGCTGAAATCGCCACGCCCTCTGGCGAGCACTTGATTGATCGCTTATGCAAGCATTGGGCGCCTGAATTTGAGGTTGAACACTCAGCGCAAGAGGCAAGAATTGCCTTTGCGTCGGGTACTTGCCTGATGCGAGCCGATGAAGAAACGCTGGCGGTGGCGATTGAGACGCTTGAAGAAGAACACCTGGATACGTTGGAAGGCGTAGTGGAGCGCCAGCTAATGCAGGTGGCGGGGGATGAGGCGCTGGTCATCATTTGGGAAAACTAACCGCTGGCCTGAGGCACGGATTCCCTCCACGCGTCTGCTATAATCGCGGTCACTTTTTTATCTCTAGTAGATCCCAAACAACGCACGCGCAGGAGTTTCCATGACCCGAATTGCCATTGTAGGCGTGGCTGGCCGTATGGGCCGTACATTAGTCAACGCCGTTGAGCAGGACGCTGGAGCCACCTTGGCCGGTGGTGTAGTAGAGCCTGGTAGTTCGCTTGCCGGGGTCGATATTGGCGAGTTAGCGGGTATCGGCAAAAAAGGTGTGGCCGCGGTGGATTCGCTCGAAGCGCTGGCGGACGACGTCGAGGTGTTGATCGACTTCACGGCCCCTAAGGTCACGCTTTCCAATCTGGCGTTCTGCGCCGAGCACGGCAAGCGCATGGTGATCGGCACCACCGGCATGAGCGACGACGAAATTGCTGAGCTTGACGGCTTCCGCAACCGAGTACCCATGGTATTTGCCCCGAATATGAGCGTGGGCGTGAACCTGACGCTGAAACTTTTGCAGACCGCCGCCAAAGCGCTGGGCGATGAAGGCTACGATATCGAAGTGATCGAATCGCACCATCGCCATAAAGTCGACGCACCCTCGGGCACGGCGCTAAAAATGGGCGAAGTCGTGGCCGAGAGTTTAGGGCGCAATCTTAAAGAGCACGGCGTGTTCGAGCGAGTCGGCCAGTGCGGGCCGCGTAGCGATAAAGAGATCGGCTTTGCCACCGTGCGCGCGGGCGATATTGTCGGCGAGCACACGGTGATGTTTGCCACCGAAGGCGAGCGCATCGAGATCACTCACAAGGCGTCAAGCCGCATGACCTTTGCCAAAGGCGCCGTACGCGCCGCGCGTTGGGTTGCCGATAAAGACAGCGGCCGTTACGACATGCAAGACGTGCTTGGCTTGGGGGATTGAGGCTTAGCTCCGTGGTGCTTGGATAACGGGGCTAGCCGCTGGCGCCAAAATCCTGTAACATTTCAAAAATTTTGGCCGGGTGGCGAATAAAGCAGCCCGCTGCATCAGTGTGATGGAGCATGATGGCCGCATCATGGAAAAGAACAACAAGCGGGATGAGACCGGTTTTTTGATCGGCTTCGTCCCGCTTTTTTACGACTCGACGTTTGCCCGCAAACGCTGTTACCGGAACGCTGCGCCTGCGCCCAAGGGCGCTTATCCAGCATGGGAGGATATGTCTTGAATAACCCCGCATTGAGCAAACCCGCGATATTGGCCTTAGAAGATGGCAGTGTGTTCCACGGCACCGCCATCGGCGCCGAAGGAAAAACCAGCGGTGAGGTGGTGTTCAATACGGCCATGACTGGCTATCAAGAAATCCTCACCGACCCCTCCTATACCCGCCAAATCGTCACCCTGACTTACCCCCATATCGGCAATACCGGCGTTAACGCCGAAGACGTTGAGTCCGGCGCGATTGCCGCTGCGGGGCTGGTGATTCGCGATTTGCCGCTGCTCGCCAGCAGCTTTCGCAGTGAGCAGACGCTGTCGGATTATCTAACAAGCCAGAACGTTCTGGGCATTGCCGATATCGACACCCGCCGGCTAACGCGCATTTTGCGTAACAAAGGCGCACAAAACGGGGCGATTCTGGCGGGCGCTGAGGCAGAGGGCGATGACGCCGTTGAGCGCGCGCTGGCCGCTGCCAAGGCGTTCCCCGGGCTTAAGGGCATGGACCTGGCCAAGGTGGTTTCCTGCCAGTCGCCCTACGAGTGGAGCGAAGGCGAATGGGCGTTGGGTGAGGGGTACCAAGACGCTACTACCATCGAGCGACCCTTCCATGTGGTGGCTTACGATTACGGCGTTAAGCGCAACATTCTGCGCATGCTGGCCTCGCGTGGCTGCCGTTTGACCGTGGTGCCGGCGCAAACCCCCGCCGCCGAGGTGCTGTCCATGAACCCGGATGGCGTCTTTCTCGCCAACGGCCCCGGTGACCCGGAACCCTGCGACTATGCCATCAAGGCAATTCAGGAAATCCTGGAAACCCAAATGCCGGTATTTGGTATTTGCCTCGGTCATCAGCTCTTGGCGCTGGCGAGTGGCGCCAAAACGGTGAAGATGAGCCACGGCCACCACGGTGCCAATCATCCGGTGCAGGACGTCGACACCGGCACGGTAATGATCACCAGCCAAAACCACGGTTTTGCCGCTGACGAAGCGAGTCTGCCCGCCAATGTGCGCGCCACGCACCGCTCGCTATTTGATGGCACCTTGCAGGGGATCGAGCGCACCGACCGCCCGGCCTTTAGCTTTCAAGGCCATCCGGAAGCGAGCCCCGGCCCGCGCGACGTGGCGCCGCTGTTTGATCGTTTCGTCTCCATGATGTGGGCGCGCCGTTAAGTCGTTCGCGACAACCGCCGCGCGAAAGCCGTTCCAGATTCGTCGTTATTCGTCACCATTTTTGCGGGAACCGATATGCCTAAGCGTACCGACATAAAAAGTATTCTGATTATTGGCGCTGGCCCGATTGTCATCGGCCAGGCCTGCGAGTTTGACTACTCCGGCGCCCAGGCGTGTAAAGCGCTGCGTGAGGAGGGCTTCCGTGTCATTTTGGTTAACTCCAATCCGGCGACCATCATGACCGACCCGGCGATGGCCGATGCCACCTACATCGAGCCGATTACCTGGCAGGCGGTCGAGAAAATCATCGAAGCCGAGCGTCCGGACGCCATCTTACCCACCATGGGCGGGCAGACCGCGCTGAACTGCGCGCTGGACCTGGAAAAGCAAGGCGTGCTGGCCAAGTACGGCGTCGAGATGATCGGCGCCAACGCTGATGCCATCAATATGGCCGAAGACCGCGATCTGTTCGATCAGGCCATGAAACGCATTGGTTTGGAGTGCCCGAAAGCCAAGGTCGCGCACAGCATGGACGAGGCCTGGGAAATTCAGGCCGAGCTGGGCTTCCCGACGATCATTCGCCCGTCCTACACCATGGGCGGCTCCGGCGGCGGCGTGGCGTACAACAAGGAAGAATTCGAGGAAATCTGTACCCGTGGGTTCGAGCTTTCCAATAACCACGAGCTGCTCATTGATGAGTCGCTGCTGGGCTGGAAAGAGTACGAAATGGAAGTGGTGCGCGATAAAAACGACAACTGCATCATCGTCTGCGCGATTGAAAACTTCGACCCCATGGGGATTCATACCGGTGACTCAATCACCGTCGCGCCTGCGCAAACGCTGACCGACAAAGAGTATCAGATCATGCGCGACGCCAGCCTTGCGGTGCTGCGCGAGATTGGCGTTGAGACCGGGGGCTCCAACGTGCAGTTCGGTATGGACCCGCAAACCGGGCGTCTGGTGGTGATTGAGATGAACCCGAGGGTGTCGCGTTCATCGGCGTTGGCATCAAAAGCGACCGGCTTCCCGATTGCCAAGATCGCCGCCAAGCTGGCGGTGGGTTACACCCTGGACGAGCTTCAGAACGACATCACCGGCGGGCAAACGCCGGCGTCGTTTGAGCCGTCGATCGACTACGTGGTCACCAAAATCCCGCGGTTCACCTTCGAGAAATTCCCTCAGGCGAATGATCGCCTGACCACGCAGATGAAATCAGTGGGCGAGGTGATGGCGATTGGCCGCACCTTCCAGGAATCGCTGCAAAAAGCCTTGCGCGGCATGGAAACCGGTAACGATGGCCTTGACCCGATCATTACCGATTTTACCCCCGAGAATATGACGATTATTCAGGGCGAACTGCAGGCAGCGGGCGCGGAACGTATCTTCTATGTCGCCGATGCTATGCGTGCGGGAATGAGCGTCGATGAGGTCTTTGCGCTGACCAATATCGACCGCTGGTTCTTGGTTCAGATGGAAGACTTAGTGCTCACCGAACGGGCGGTGAGTCAGCGCTCACTCTCGGATTTTTCTGCCCGTGAGCTGTATCAGCTTAAGCGTAAAGGCTTCTCTGACGCGCGCTTGTCCAGCCTGCTGGGCGTATCGGAAAAAGAGTTTCGCAAAACGCGCCAAAAGCACGGTATTCGCCCGGTTTACAAGCGAGTCGATACCTGTGCGGCGGAGTTCGCGTCAGATACCGCCTACATGTACTCTACTTATGAAGAGGAGTGCGAGGCGGAGGTGTCTGATCGCCAGAAGATTATGGTCCTCGGTGGCGGGCCCAATCGTATCGGTCAGGGCATTGAGTTTGACTACTGCTGTGTTCACGCCGCGTTTGCGATGCACGATGACGGCTATGAAACCATCATGGTCAACTGCAACCCTGAGACCGTTTCCACCGATTACGATACCTCTGACCGCCTATATTTCGAGCCGGTGACCCTGGAAGACGTGCTCGAAATCGCCGATAAAGAGAAGCCGGTGGGCGTGATCGTCCAGTTTGGCGGCCAGACGCCGCTCAAGCTCGCGCGTGAACTCGAAGCTGCTGGCGTGCCGATTATCGGCACCACGCCGGACGCCATCGACCGTGCCGAAGACCGCGAGCGCTTTCAGCAAATGATCGACAAGCTCGGCCTCAAGCAGCCGCCCAATGCCACGGCGCGCAGCTTTGAGGAGGCGTTTACCAAGGCCGAGAAGATTGGTTATCCGCTGGTGGTGCGCCCAAGCTACGTGCTCGGCGGCCGCGCTATGGAGATTGTCTACGACGCTTCGGAGCTTGAGAACTACATGACCCATGCGGTCAAGGTCTCAAATGATTCCCCGGTGCTGCTGGATCACTTTTTGAGCGCAGCGGTTGAGATCGATATCGACGCGGTGTCGGACGGTCAGCAAGTGGTAATTGGCGGTATCATGCAACACGTGGAGCAAGCGGGTGTTCACTCCGGTGATTCTGCCTGCTCGCTGCCGCCCTATTCGCTGCCGGCTGACGTGCAAAATGAGATGCGCGAGCAGGTTAAGCGTATGGCGGTGGAGCTCGGCGTTAAAGGGCTGATGAACGTGCAGCTGGCCTGGCAGGATGGCGAGATCTACGTGATCGAGGTCAATCCGCGCGCCTCGCGTACCGTGCCGTTTGTGTCTAAGTGCATTGGCACCTCGCTAGCGCAGGTTGCCGCGCGCTGTATGGCGGGTAAAACCCTTGCCGAGCAGGGCTTCGAGCGTGAGATCGTGCCGCACTTCTACAGCGTCAAAGAAGCGGTGTTCCCGTTTAATAAATTCCCCGGCGTTGACCCGATTCTCTCTCCCGAAATGAAATCTACCGGTGAGGTGATGGGCTCGGGCGATACCTTTGCTGAAGCGTTCTTTAAGGCGCAGCTCGGCGCGGGCGAGGCGATCCCGGCGCTTTCCGGTGATCGCAAAGCATTTCTCTCGGTACGTGAGCCTGACAAGGAAGGGATTATCGAAGTGGGGCGTTCTCTGCTAACATTGGGCTTTACGCTATGTGCAACGCGCGGAACAGCTGCCGCATTGGAAGCAGCTGGACTTAGTGTCACGCACGTCAACAAAGTCTACGAAGGCCGCCCCCATATCGTCGATCTGCTTAAGAACGACGAAATCGCCTACATCGTCAATACCACTGAAGGTCGCCAAGCGATTAATGACTCTTCAGTGATTCGCCGTACTGCTCTCGCGCGCAAGGTGCCCTATGCGACCACCTTGGCGGGCGCTAATGCCGTTTGCATGGCGCTAGAGTACGGACGGGAGATTACGGTGCGGCGCCTTCAGGAATTGCATGCAGGAGCAAGTCAATGAATAAGGTCCCGATGACGGTTGCGGGCGAAAAAAGTCTTCGTGATGAACTCAATCATCTCAAGGGTGAGGCTCGCCCTCAGGTGATTGCGGCCATCGCTGAAGCACGTGAGCACGGCGACCTTAAGGAAAACGCCGAATATCACGCCGCGCGTGAGCAGCAGGGGTTTATTGAAGGGCGTATCCAGGAGATTGAAAGTAAACTCTCTAGCGCCCAAGTGATCGATGTGACCAAGCTGCCGCAAACCGGCAAAGTGATCTTCGGCGTTACCGTCGAGCTTTTAAACCTCGATACCGATGACGAGGTGACCTATCGCATCGTCGGCGAGGACGAGGCGAATATTAAACAAGGGCGCATTTCCGTCACCTCGCCCATCGCGCGTGCGCTGATCGGTAAAGAAGTTGGCGACGTGGTCGCAGTGAAAACGCCGGGCGGTGAAGTCGAGTACGAAATCGAGAGTGTCGAGCACATTTAAAGCCCTTTGGGTCTGTGCCGCACCGCTCAATGTAAAACGCCCCGCTGCTGTTGGCAGTGGGGCGTTTGCTTGTGACTTACACGCTTGATGTGATGAGACGTTATCGACGCCCGTGATGATTCTCGAAACGTGTGATGTTGGAAAGTTTCGGGTTCGCCTGCGGATTATGGCGATAAAGTAACGCAACCTTGCCGATGGTTTGGATCTGTTCGGCTTGGCTTGCGTTAATTAGCTCTTCCAGCATGGCGGCGCGGTCATCGCGCTCGGGCAAGGCAAGCTTAACTTTGATCAGCTCATGGTCGCGTAAGGCGCGGCCGAGCTCCGCGAGCAAATTCTCCGAAACGCCGTTTTCCGAAACGGTCACGACCGGATTAAGGTGGTGGCCAATGCTACGGAATGCTTTCTTTTGTGCCTGTGACAAGCTCATGGTATCTTGCGGTATCCCAGTTTGCGCTTAACGCTCCATCTTACGGCGAAATGCCGCTAGGTGAAAGCGCTCATCCCGACTTATACGATTAGATTCCCCATGCAGCAAAAGCCCAAAGGCGGTAAGCGCCAAGCAAGTAAAGCCAGCGGCAGCTGGATGAAAGAGCATTTTGACGATCCTTACGTCAAACAGAGCTGGCAGGATGGCTATCGCTCTCGGGCGAGTTACAAGCTGCTAGCGTTGGATGAAAAAGATAAACTGTTTCGCTCTGGGATGACGGTCATCGACCTCGGTGCCGCGCCGGGTGGGTGGAGCCAAGTCGCCGCAGAAAAGGTTGGTTCCGACGGTGTAGTGATCGCCTCGGATATCCTGGAGATGGACGCGCTAGCCGGCGTTGACTTTATACAAGGCGATTTCACCGAAGAGAGCGTGCTTAACGCGATTCTCGAACGGCTAAACAATCGCCCTGTTGACCTTGTGATGTCGGACATGGCCCCCAATATGAGTGGTATGGCGGCAATCGACCAGCCTCAGGCCATGTATTTGGTGGAGCTGGCACTGGAGCTTGCGCGTGATACGCTTTCACCCGGTGGGCGCTTTGTGGCCAAGGTTTTTCAAGGTGAAGGGTTTGATGCGTACTTAAAAGCGCTGCGCGGCGACTTTAACAAGGTTGTCACGCGTAAGCCGGAGGCTTCTCGGGCACGTTCAAGAGAAGTGTATTTACTCGCTGACGGATTTAACGGCTAATGCACGCGGTGTGCGGCGCGTTACATTGCAGATAGTGATGCTCTATCAACGCGATTGCCAGACAGGTAATCGCAATGTATGCCACAGTGTGTCTGTGAAGCTTTAAGTTTTAGACGCGTGGCATTACTGGCCCAAAGTGTAAGCGCTTTGGCAATGGTTGAACGATTGATGCTGGTGTATGGTCTCAGTATCGAACGTTAACTGACAGATTTATGTAATGAGGGTAGCCCCTTGAACGATATGGCAAAGAACCTGATTTTGTGGTTGGTCATTGCGGCCGTGCTGCTGACAGTGTTCAACAACTTCAATACGGAAAGCGCGCCTCAAACCATGAACTATTCACAGTTCGTGCAGCAGGTGCAAAATCAGCAAGTGCGCAGTGTCACTATCGATGGTTACACCATTAATGGTGAGCGTACCGATGGCTCCTCGTTCCAAACGATCCGTCCATCGGCGGAAGATCCCAAGCTAATGGATGATCTGCTTGCCAACGACGTTACCGTCGTGGGTACAAAACCCGATCAGCAGAGTATCTGGACGCGTTTATTGATCGCGAGCTTCCCGATTCTGCTGATTCTCGCTATCTTCATGTTCTTCATGCGTCAGATGCAGGGCGGTGCCGGTGGAGGTAAAGGTGGCCCGATGAGTTTTGGTAAATCCAAAGCGAAGCTGCTCTCAAACGACCAGATTAAAACCACCTTTGCCGATGTGGCCGGTTGTGACGAAGCCAAAGAAGAAGTCGAGGAGCTTGTCGACTTCTTGCGCGACCCGACCAAGTTCCAGCGTCTGGGGGGCACGATCCCTCGCGGTGTGCTGATGGTGGGCCCGCCAGGTACGGGTAAAACGCTGTTGGCTAAGTCTATCGCCGGCGAAGCCAAGGTGCCGTTCTTCTCGATCTCGGGCTCTGACTTCGTTGAAATGTTTGTCGGTGTCGGTGCGTCGCGTGTACGCGACATGTTCGAGCAGGCCAAAAAGCAGGCGCCGTGCATTATCTTCATCGATGAGATTGACGCCGTAGGCCGCTCGCGCGGTGCTGGCATGGGCGGTGGCAACGATGAGCGTGAGCAAACGCTCAACCAGTTGCTAGTGGAAATGGACGGTTTCGAGCCGAACGAAGGCATTATCGTGATTGCGGCCACTAACCGCCCCGATGTGCTTGACCCGGCGCTCCTGCGTCCAGGACGTTTTGACCGCCAGGTCACCGTCGGCCTGCCCGATATTCGCGGTCGTGAGCATATTCTTGGCGTCCACCTGCGTAAGGTACCGTTGGCCGATGACGTTAAACCGCAATTGATTGCCCGCGGTACGCCCGGCTTCTCTGGTGCCGATTTGGCCAACCTGGTTAACGAGGCCGCCTTGTTTGCCGCACGTGGTAATAAGCGTCTGGTGAGCATGGAGGAGCTGGAGCAGGCCAAAGATAAAATCATGATGGGCTCTGAACGTAAGTCCATGGTCATGACCGATAAAGAGAAGCTCAATACGGCTTATCACGAGTCGGGGCACGCCATTATCGGCCTGGTGATGCCCGAGCATGATCCGGTCTACAAAGTGACGATTATCCCGCGCGGTCGTGCGCTGGGTGTGACCATGTTCCTACCGGAAGAGGACCGTTATAGCCTGTCGCGCCAGCAGATCATTAGCCAAATCTGTTCGCTGTTCGGCGGTCGTATTGCTGAGGAGATGACACTGGGGCCAAATGGCGTGACCACTGGGGCATCGAATGATATCAAGCGTGCCACGGAACTCGCCCACAACATGGTCGCCAAGTGGGGCTTGTCGGATGAGATGGGGCCAGTTCTCTACGACGAGGATGAGTCGCATCAGTTCCTCGGCTCAGGTCAGGGCGGTGCCAAGATGAAGTCGGGTGAAACCACTACGCGGCTGGATAAAGAGGTACGCAAGATCATCGATGGCTGCTACGAGCAGGCGTACAAAATTCTCGAAGACAACCGCGCCAAGCTCGATGCCATGGCCGAAGCGTTGATGAAGTATGAAACCATCGACTCCACTCAGCTTAAGGACATCATGGCAGGCCGTGATCCGCGTCCTCCCGAGGGTTGGGATGACCCGAGTGGTGGGGCGCCCTCGGGCGGCGGTTCAGCGGTAGATGAAGGGTCTTCTCAGAAGGCGCCGGAAGACTCGCACGATGGCGACGATGAAGAAGATGATGAACCCCGTCGCCGCCCGTCCGACCCACTAGGCGGCCCGGCAGGCTCTTAAGCCGGAGCCAAACGTAAGCGCCATACCAGCGCTTGCCCAGCAAAGGCGCCCTACCCGGGGCGCCTTTTTGTTATCCTGGCAGATGTAATTTCAGACGCTTCTCACACTAGGCTTTTGCATGACTTTAAACGCGGCTTCCCACCAAACGACCGAAGAGGGTTCTCACCTGCGCTGCGGTCGTCATTTGCTAGATATTTCTTTTCCTCGTGTCATGGGCGTTCTTAATGTCACGCCTGACTCCTTTTCCGACGGCGGTCAGCACAATGCGCTAGATGACGCGTTGCGCCACGCCGAGCGGATGCTGGCGGAAGGAGCGGCGATCATTGATGTTGGCGGCGAATCGACCCGGCCTGGCGCCGATACGGTCAGCGACCAGGAAGAACTTGACCGGGTCGCGCCGGTGGTTGAAGCGTTAGTGGGTGAGTTGGACGCCTTGGTGTCGGTGGACACAAGTAGCGCGCAAGTCATCCGTGAAGCCAGTGTCTTGGGCGCTGGTATGATTAACGACGTGCGCTCGCTGGAGCGCGAGGGGGCACTTGCGGCGGCGGCGTCGAGCGCCTTGCCGGTATGCCTGATGCACCGCCAAGGTGAGCCGCAGACCATGCAGCAGTCGCCACGCTATGAGCGCGCGATTGAGGCAGAGGTGGCTGATTACTTGGCACGACGCATAGAAGAGTGCGAAGCCGCAGGGCTTAAGCGTCATCGCTTGCTGATTGATCCGGGTTTTGGCTTTGGCAAGACGGTGGAGCATAACCTGCGTCTGCTAAAACATATGGATGCCCTTCAAGCGTTAGAGCTGCCGCTTTTGGTGGGAATGTCGCGCAAAAGCATGATAGGAAAAGTGCTAGGGCGCCCGGTGGAGGAGCGCCTTCATGGCGGGCTTGCCCTCTCTGCGTTAGCCGTTGAGCGTGGCGCAAAAATTTTGCGTGTTCACGATGTGGGCGCCACGGTGGATGCGGTGAACATGACCTGGGCGGTGCTCCACGAAGGCTGTTTTCAAGATAGCTGTTTTCAAGACAATGAGGGGGAGGCGTGATGGCGCGTCGCTACTTTGGCACGGACGGGATTCGCGGCACGGTGGGGCAAGCACCGATCACCGCTGACTTTATGCTTAAATTGGGTTGGGCGGCCGGGCAAGTCTTGCGCCGACAGTCGGGGCGCACGCGTGTGTTGATCGGTAAAGATACGCGTATTTCGGGCTATATGTTTGAGTCTGCGTTAGAAGCGGGGCTATCGGCAGCTGGCGTTGACGTGGCGCTGCTCGGGCCAATGCCAACGCCGGGAATTGCGTATTTGACTCGTACCTTCCGCGCCGATGCAGGCATCGTCATTTCGGCTTCGCACAATCCTTTTGCCGACAACGGTATCAAGTTCTTCTCGGCAGAGGGAAAAAAGCTGCCCGACGAGATCGAAGATCGTATCGAGACGATGCTGGATGCGCCCTTGACCACCGCGGATTCCGCGCAGCTGGGTAAGGCCATGCGCATTGATGACGCCGCTGGGCGCTATATTGAATTTTGTAAGTCGGCGTTGCCGGATCGTTTAAGTCTGCACGGTTTGAATATTGTGCTCGACTGCGCGCACGGGGCGACTTACCACATCGCGCCGAATGTGTTTCGCGAACTTGGTGCTAACGTTAGCGCCATTGGTGCTACGCCCGATGGGATGAATATCAACGAAAGGGTTGGCTCGACTTACCCAGCAGCGCTGCGTGCGGCGGTGATTCAGCAAGGGGCGGATCTGGGTATTGCGTTTGACGGCGATGGCGACCGCGTTTTGATAGTCGATGCTGACGGTAGAGAAGTCGACGGCGACGATATTCTCTACTTGATTGCCCGGGATCGCTACAAGCGCGGCTTGCTCGAAGGCGGTGTCGTGGGGACGCTGATGACGAACTTTGGCCTGGCGATGGCGTTGGAGAAAATGTCGATTCCCTTTGAGCGCGCCAAGGTCGGCGACCGTTTTGTCATGGAGCGTATGACCGCAAACGCATGGGAGCTTGGCGGTGAGTCGTCTGGCCATATTGTGTGCGGTCATATACAAACGACCGGCGATGGCATTGTCGCTGCACTACAGGTCGTTGGTATGATGGTGCGGGAAAATAAGACGCTACCGGCGCTGCTCCGCGGGTTGGAAAAAGTGCCACAGGCGCTCGTTAACGTGCGATTGCCCCCTGGCAGCCACGCCAAAAAGCTCATGACGTCCGAAGCGCTACAGCAGGCCGTGGCGAAGACGGAAGCCGAGCTTGGTGACGAAGGGCGAGTGCTTTTGCGCCCTTCCGGGACGGAACCGTTGATTCGCGTGATGGTGGAAGGGCGAGCGCACTTGGACGTCGATGCGTTGGCGCAGTCGCTGGCCGACCAGGTGCAGGCGCTGCTGTCACCGAACACAACGGCTTGACAATGGTTGTTTTGATCAGGCCGGTCCTATACCATTTTGGCCCACCATGAGTGAGGATGCCCCATGCGTACGCCCTTAATAGCCGGAAATTGGAAGATGAATGGCTCTGCCGAGCTTATTCACGCTTTCGGTGAGCGTTTTCGTGATGCAACACTGCCCGCGGCGTTGGATATCGCAGTGATTCCGCCGTTCCCCTATCTCCATGCCGCGTACCAGGCATTTCAAGGCACGCCGCTTACATTGGGGGCGCAAACGCTAAACCCGCTGAATTCCGGTGCGCATACCGGCGAAGTGAGCGGGCGTATGCTGAAAGAGTTTGGTGTCACGTATGTCTTGATTGGTCATTCGGAACGCCGGCAGCTCTACCAGGAAACGGATGACCATGTTTATGCTCGCACGCTAGCGGCGCTCAACGTCGGGATTGTGCCGATTTTGTGTGTTGGGGAAACGCTTGAAGAGCGTGATGGCGGCAGCACCATGGATGTGGTGCTGCGGCAAGTCGGTCATGTGATGGCGCGGCTTGAGCCTGAGCAGCGCGAACAGGTGGTGATTGCCTATGAGCCGGTATGGGCGATTGGTACTGGGCGCACTGCAACACCTGAGCAGGCGCAAGACGTAATGAGCGGCATTCGCGCGTATCAAGGTGAATTTGATGCACAACTGGCACAGCAGCTGCGCCTACTCTACGGCGGCAGTATGAATGCCAAAAACGCGGCTGAGCTACTCGCGCAGCCAGATATCGACGGCGGTCTAGTAGGCGGTGCCTCACTTAAGATCGACGACTTCCACGCTATTTGTCAGTCAGCAGGATAATTCCATGCAAGTTGCAATTTTAATGGTTCACGTGGTGATTGCGATCGCCCTGGTTGTTTTGATCCTGCTTCAGCAGGGAAAAGGTGCTGAAGCCGGTGCGGCGTTTGGCGGCGGTGCCTCACAAACGGTCTTTGGGTCGCGCGGTAGCGGCAACTTTTTGGCGCGTTTTACGGGTATCCTTGCGGCCGCTTTCTTCGCGACCTCTATGGCGTTAGCGTTCTTCGCTACCCAGGCCGGGCAGGCGCCCGAGGCGGGCATTCCTGATGCGCAATTAATTGAGCAACAACAAAGCGTTCCAACGCTTGACGAAGGTGATCAAAGCATGGATAATGCCGCGCCAGTGCTAGAGGAAAGCAGCAGCGAGTAATGCGTCGCCGCTTTTTAATAGCCTCCCCTGATGCCGAAGTGGTGGAATTGGTAGACACGCTATCTTGAGGGGGTAGTGACCTTACGGTCGTGCGGGTTCAAGTCCCGCCTTCGGCACCATCTGATTCGCTGGCACGCCAGCCTACCAGATCAGGAGTGGCAGTTGAGACGAAAAGAGATCTTGACGAAACAGTGTTAAGCGTCTATTATCGTCCACCTAGATTGATGCGGGGTGGAGCAGTCTGGTAGCTCGTCGGGCTCATAACCCGAAGGTCATCGGTTCAAATCCGGTCCCCGCTACCATTTCAGTCAGTGCCGCTTAGCGTTGCTAAGCACAAGTAATGGCGCTGATGCTAAAAATGGTATTACAGGTTTCTCCAAAAGCCCCTTCCTGTGAAGGGGCTTTTTGTTAGCAGCTGCTTTTGTTGTGGCTGCTGACGACAGTATCTCACTAGCGAATGTCTACCGGGTTACCGGAGACACGTTTCCGGGTAACGCCAATCAGCCACCTAGCTTTATTATCAACTCCTGGCCAGGTGCCTGATGCAACGGCTATAGGAGCTTTGTCTGTGGCCACAAAACACGCTGCGCTTTATGCGCTGATCGAACCCGTTGTTACTGCCATGGGCTTTGAACTATGGGGTATCGACCACCTTTCCCAGGGTAAGCATTCGCGTCTGGTGATCTACATTGAGCGCGAAAGCGGTGTTAGCGTCGAAGACTGTGCCGATATCAGTCGCCAAATCAGCGCCGTGTTAGATGTTGAAGACCCTATCGCCGGTGAGTATCGACTGGAAGTCTCTTCGCCGGGTATGGCGCGTCCTCTTTATACACTTGATCATTTTGCGCGTTTTCAAGGCCACCATGTGGCACTGAAGTTGCGCATGCCGTTTGATGGTCGACGCAAGTATAAGGGATTGCTAGCCGGAATTGAGGGCGATGAAATCCTGCTCCAGCTTGATGGGGAAGAGTACTGCTTCCCAATTGAAAGCATAGATCAGGCCAGCATCGTGCCTCAATTTGATGACTGAACGGGTGACGCGACCGGCGAGATGCCGGGCTTTTGCACATAAGGACAGGTTTTCTGGCGAGGCAAACGCATGAGTAAAGAAATTTTAATGGTCGTTGACGCGATCTCTAACGAGAAGGGCGTCTCCCGCGATGTCATTTTCGAAGCGGTGGAAGCAGCGTTAGCCAGCGCATCGCGTAAGCGCTTTGATAAAGAAGAAGCGAACGTGCGCGTTCACATTGACCGGCGTACCGGCGATTACGAAACGATCCGCTACTGGACGGTCGTGGAAGACGACGATTTCGAAACGCCCGACTACGAAATTAAAGAGAGCATCGCCGAACAGCGTGATCCGCCCTTGAAGCTTGGGGATGTGGTTGAGCAGAAGATCGAGAACGCTGAGTTTGGCCGCATTGCCGCACAAACAGCGAAACAAGTGATCGTGCAAAAAGTACGCGAGGCTGAGCGTGCTGAAGTCGTGCGTCAATACGCTGATCGTGAAGGCGAGCTGGTAGCGGGTATTGTCAAAAAGACCACTCGCGACGGTTTGGTGATTGATCTTGGCGACAACGCGGAAGCGTTCTTGCCACGCAATGAGATGATCCATGGCGAGCGCTACCGCATGAACGAGCGTGTGCGCGCATTGTTGGTTCAGGTTGACCCGGAAGCGCGCGGCGCGCAGCTTCTGCTATCGCGTACTTGTCCGGAACTCATTATCGAGCTGTTTAAAATAGAAGTGCCGGAAATCGCCGAGCAGTTAATCGAGATCAAAGGGGCGGCTCGCGATCCAGGGTCACGCGCGAAGATCGCGGTGAAAACCAATGATCGTCGTATCGACCCGGTAGGGGCTTGCGTGGGGATGCGCGGCTCGCGCGTTCAAGCGGTTTCTTCTGAGCTGCAAAACGAACGCGTGGATATCGTGCTGTGGGACGACAACCCCGCTCAATTGGTGATCAACGCCATGGCACCGGCCGATGTGGGGTCGATTCTGGTTGACGAAGACGCCCACGCGATGGATGTTGCGGTGGCAGAAGACAACCTCGCGCAAGCCATTGGCCGTAGTGGTCAAAACGTTCGCCTCGCCTCTGAACTGACCGGGTGGCGCATTAACGTCATGACCGAAGCCGAGTCTGAAGCGAAACGTGAACAAGAGATTGATAGCCTGGTAGACACCTTTATTCAGCATCTGGATGTGGACGACGATGTTGCCCGCTTACTGGTTGAGGAAGGGTTTACCACGCTGGAAGAAATCGCCTACGTGCCACTTGACGAGATGCTGGAAATCGAAGAATTCGATGAAGAGCTGGTTGAAGTGCTGCGTGCGCGGGCAAAAGACGAGCTGCTGACGATGGCAATCGCCTCAGAAGAAGCGCTAGACGGTGCCCAGCCGGCAGACGACTTGCTAGAAATGGACGGTATGGAACGTCACCTAGCCTTTATTTTGGCTAGCCGTGGCATCGTCACCATGGAAGATCTCGCCGAGCAGTCTGTCGACGATCTGGTCGATATCGAGGAATTGGACGAAGCGCGCGCAGCGGCACTGATCATGACTGCCCGTGCGCCCTGGTTCGAAGACGACGCAACATCCGATTCGAACACACAGTAAACAGGTCACGGGCTGAGGAGGGTCAAGATGTCAGATATGACAGTTAAAGATTTTGCAGCGAAGGTGGGGCGCGATGTACCCCGTCTACTGGAACAAATGAAAGAAGCCGGGCTTAAGCATCGCTCGGAAACCGATGCCGTTTCCGAAGACGACAAGCGTACCCTGCTCAACCACTTGAAAAAGAGTCACGGTGGTGAGGGCGATAGCGACAAAAATCGCGTCACGCTAACACGCAAAACCCGTAGCAAAATTAAAACGGGCGAGCGCGGCAAAACGATCGAAGTGCAGGTGCGTAAGAAAAAAACGTACGTAAAGCGCTCCGAAGAAGAAACACCGAAAGCGTCAGAACCCAAGCACTCTGGCCCGCGCCAGCTGGTAGGGGACATGGCCGTCGCGGAAGCCGAGCGCAAAACGCGCGACGCTGAAGAGCGCCAAGCCGCGGAAGACAAGCGCAAAGCGGAAGAAGCCGAGCGTAAACAAGCGGAAGAGCAAGCGAAGAAAAAGGCAGAAGCGCCGACTGAGCTTGAAATCCCTGTGCCGGAGCTAGAGACAAGCGAGCCCGCGCCAGAAGAGCCGCCGGCACCGCCCAAAGAGGGTCGCAGCGACCGCCGTACGGCGCCGCCGAAGAAAACGGCCGCGAAGAAAAAGGGTCGTCGCGACGATGAGGATGATCGTAGTGATCGCGAAGAGCGCAAGCGTGGCGGTGGCGCGAAGAAAGCAAAACGTTCTGAGCGTCGCGGTGGCCGTCGTGGCGGTGCTAGCCAAGCGGGCAATGGCAAACACGGCTTCCAAAAGCCGACGCAGCCGATTGTGCGCGAAGTCTCGATTCCCGAATCGATCAGCGTAGCCGACTTGGCCGATAAAATGTCGATCAAGGCCAACGAAGTTATCAAGGCCATGTTTAACATGGGTGCGGCGGTGACCATTAACCAGACCATCGACCAAGATACAGCGTCGATTGTCGTGGAAGAAATGGGCCACAAGCCTAAGCTGGTCAAAGATGACGCGCTGGAAACCGAGGTGCTGGAAGGGATCTCCTATGAAGGTGAAGAGATTACCCGCTCGCCGGTCGTCACGGTCATGGGTCACGTAGACCACGGTAAAACCTCACTGCTCGATTATATTCGTGAGGCAAAAGTTGCCACGGGTGAAGCTGGCGGTATTACCCAGCACATCGGCGCGTACCATGTGGAAGACGAGCATGGTGGCGTAACCTTCCTGGATACGCCTGGCCACGCGGCGTTTACCGCCATGCGTGCCCGCGGTGCCCAAGCGACGGACGTCGTTGTCCTGGTCGTGGCAGCTGACGATGGTGTGATGCCACAAACCATCGAGGCCGTCGAGCACTCGAAAGCCGCTGGCGTACCGATGGTGGTTGCGGTCAATAAGATCGATAAGGCTGGCGCGGACCCGGATCGAGTTAAAAACGAGCTGTCTCAACACGGCGTTATCTCCGAAGAGTGGGGCGGCGATACACAGTTCGTTCACGTTTCGGCGAAAAGCGGTGAAGGGATTGAAGAATTGCTCGAAGCGATCCAGCTGGTCTCTGAAGTGCTGGAGCTTAAAGCTGTGCCGGAAGCGCCAGGTAAAGGCGTTGTCGTGGAGTCGCGCTTGGATAAGGGTCGCGGTCCGGTGGCTACCGTGCTGGTACAAAACGGCACGCTGAAAAAGGGCGATATCGTCCTGGCAGGCCTGCACTACGGTCGTGTGCGCGCCCTAACCAATGAGTTGGGTAAGCAAGTTGATGAAGTTGGCCCGGCGATGCCGGTCGAAATCCAAGGCTTGGACGGCACCCCGGATGCAGGGGATGACTTCATGGTGCTGGCGGATGAGAAGAAAGCTCGCGAAGTGGCTAACTTCCGCCAGGGTAAATACCGTGAAGTACGCCTTGCTCGTCAGCAAAAAGCCAAGCTTGAGAACATGTTCAGCCAGATGGGCCAAGACGAAGCGGCCAAGCTCAACATCGTCCTCAAAGTCGACGTGCAAGGCTCGCTGGAAGCGATCAAGGGCGCACTCGAAGAGCTCTCTACCGATGAAGTCGAAGTCGCGGTCGTGTCTTCCGGCGTAGGCGGTATTACTGGTACCGATGCCAACTTGGCTCTTGCCAGTGACGCCATCGTCGTAGGTTTCAACGTCCGTGCCGATGCGGCCGCACGTGAGATTATCGAGCGTGAAGGCCTGGATTTACGCTATTACAGCGTTATCTATCAGCTAGTCGACGAAGTGAAGCAGGCCATGAGCGGCATGTTGGCGCCGGAGTGGAAAGAAGAAATCGTCGGCATTGCCGAAGTGCGCGATGTCTTCCGGGCACCCAAAATTGGCGCGGTGGCTGGCTGTATGGTGGTCGAAGGTACTGTCCACCGTAACAAGCGCATCCGTGTGCTACGCGACAACGTCGTCATCTACGAAGGCGAGCTTGAGTCCTTGCGCCGCTACAAAGATGACGTTCAGGAAGTACGCAGTGGTATCGAGTGTGGCATCGGGGTGAAGAACTACAACGATGTCCAGGTCGGCGACAAAATCGAAGTCTTCGACCAAGTGAAGGTCGAGCGCAGCCTCTAAGGCCGCCGGGAGTTTTGCATGCGCGAATTTAAGCGTACCGACCGGGTAGCCGACCAACTCCAGAAGGAGCTGGCGGTTCTCATCCAGCGTGAGGTCAAAGACCCACGTTTGGGAATGGTCACGGTCAGCGGCGTGGACGTTAGCCGCGACCTTGGTTATGCCGATGTCTACATCACCTTGTTGGGTGAACAGACACCGGAGCGGATTAAAGAGAACCTGCAGGTACTAAAGCGTGCGGCGGGGTTCTTGCGTAGCCAAATTGCCAAGCGCGTTAAGCTACGTCACGTGCCGGAACTGCGCTTTCATTACGATGAAAGCGTGGTGCGCGGGCAGCATCTGTCATCGTTAATTGACGAGGCGGTGGCGAGCGACCTTGATCGTCAAGACGATGACGATGAGGTGGACCACGAGGAGGCGCGCTAGTGGCGCGTCGCCGTCGTGGTTTGCCCGTCAACGGTGTGTTGCTGTTGGATAAACCCAAGGGCATGTCCAGCAATCACGCTTTGCAGCGCGTGCGACGGCTTTATCAAGCGCAAAAAGCGGGGCATACCGGTACGCTCGACCCGATGGCCACCGGCATGTTGCCAATTTGTCTGGGGGAGGCCACCAAGTTTTCGGCCCACCTGCTAGAGGCAGATAAGGTATACAAAACGCGTGTCGAGCTAGGCGTTATCACCGATACTGGCGACGCCGAAGGCGAAGTGCTGGAGCGTCGGCAGGTGCCGAACTTGTCAGACGCTGATATCGATGCCGTGATTGCGCAGTTTCGCGGCGAGATCGAGCAAGTGCCGCCGATGTACTCGGCGCTAAAACACCAAGGCAAAAAGCTTTACGAACTTGCCCGTGAAGGCAAACATGTTGAGCGTGCAGCCAGGCGCATAAGCGTGTATGATGCGCGCCTGCTGTCGCGGGATGGAAGTGCTTTCGAGCTGGAAGTCAGCTGTAGCAAAGGCACTTACATCCGCACGTTGGCCGAAGATATTGGCCAGGCGCTTGGTGCTGGCGCGCATATCAGTGCGTTAAGAAGGCTAAAAACAGGGCCGTTTGGCGCTGACACCTTTGGCACGTACGGCATGTGGACGCTTGATGCCCTTGAAGCGCTCGATGGTCAAGAGGCAAAAGAAGCGGAGCTGATGCCCGTTGATGTGCTAGTCGATCATCTGCCAGCGCTTGATGTGGCTAAAAGCGACTATCAGCGCTTGATCCATGGGCAGTCCGCTCGAAGGGATGTCGCGGGGATGGCGATGGATACGCTGACACGGCTTTATCACGGCGAGGCTTTTATTGGCCTTGGCGTGGTGAAAGGTGCCGATGAAGTGGCACCCAAACGGTTGTTGAACACAGCCGCCGCGTAAGTGTAATGTTTGCGCACAAAGTACGACTGAGACTGCAAATATGCGTGGTCTCACCCATTCATTTATATTAGGCATATTGCTTACTGGAGTGAAAGATGGCACTAACTGCTGAAAAGAAAGCCCAGATCGTTGATGAATACGGTCGCGGCGAAAGTGACACCGGTTCACCGGAAGTTCAAGTGGCTCTGCTGAGCGCCAACATCAATGGCCTGCAGGATCACTTCAAAACCAATAAGCAGGACCACCACTCGCGTCGTGGCCTGATCCGCATGGTTAACCAGCGTCGTAAGCTGCTGGATTACCTGAAGCGTAAAGATTTCGAACGCTATCAGTCGTTGATTCAGCGCTTAGGTCTACGCCGCTAAGATTTTACAGGCGAAGACAGAAAAACGGGCAGCTCCTTGTGAGCTGCCCGTTTTTTTGTCTGGCTAGCCTAGCATGTGGGAAAGTATATAGAGAAGCGGTAGCCCTACGGTGCTTCAGCGCCTAGAATAGTGAAGAGTCAAAACGACCAAACGAAAAGACAAGTTGATATTAATGCGAAAGGAAGTTGCCGTGAATCCGGTTAAAAAAACGTTCCAGTATGGTCGTAGCACCGTCACGCTCGAAACCGGGCGTATTGCTCGCCAAGCAACCGGTGCTGTGATGGTTACGATGGATGATACCGTCGTGCTATGTACGGTAGTGGCCAAGAAGGATGTCAATCCCAGCCAGCCGTTCTTCCCGCTGGCGGTGTTCTACCAAGAAAAAACCTACGCCGTGGGCAAGATCCCTGGCGGCTTTTTCAAGCGTGAAGGGCGCCCGACGGAGAAAGAGACGCTGACCTCGCGGCTGATTGACCGCCCGATACGTCCGCTCTTTCCCAAAGGCTTTATGAACGAAGTACAAGTTGTCTGTACCGTTCTCTCTACTGACCGTAACCACGATCCCGACATTGCCGCAATGCTCGGTACATCGGCGGCGTTAGGCATTTCCGGCGTGCCGTTTAACGGCCCGATTGGTTGTGCTCGTGTTGGTTTTAATGAAGATCATGGCTATTTCCTCAACCCTACCGTTGAAGAACTGAAGACCTCTGAACTCGACATGGTGGTGGCCGGCACTGAAAAAGCTGTCCTCATGGTGGAATCCGAAGCCCAAGAGCTCCTTGAAGACGAAATGCTGGGCGCTGTGCTTTACGGTCATCAAGAAATGCAGGTAGCGATCAGCGCCATTAATGAGCTGGTGGCCGAAGCTGGCAAACCGCGTTGGGAATGGCAGCCGGCACAAGAAAATAGTGCGCTAAAAACCGCCCTCGCTGAGGCGTTTGAAACCAAAGTGGGGGATGCCTACCGCATCACCGACAAAATGGCGCGTCAGGATGCATTGTCGTCCGCGAAAGAAGAAGCACTCGCGCAGTTTGCCGTCGTCGAAGGCGAAACAGCAGACGGCAGGTTCGATGCCGATGAGGTGAAAGGGGCTTTCGCGAGCTTAGAGAAACGCGTCGTACGCTCGCGTGTGGTTAAAGGCGAGCCACGTATCGACGGCCGCGATAACCAAACGGTACGTCCGCTCGCGATTGAAGTCGGCACCTTGCCGAAAACCCACGGCTCGGCGATTTTCACCCGCGGTGAAACCCAGGCGATTGCCATTGCCACCCTTGGCACCCTGCGTGACTCTCAGCTGATCGAATCGCTTGAGGGCGAGCGCAAAGACCGCTTTATGTTGCACTATAACTTTCCCCCTTACTGTGTGGGTGAAGCCGGCTTCATGGGCGGGCCGAAGCGGCGCGAAATCGGTCACGGCCGTCTGGCACGTCGCGGTGTGCAAGCGATGCTGCCATCAGAAGATGCTTTCCCCTACACCATTCGTGTGGTGTCGGAGATTACTGAGTCCAATGGCTCAAGCTCCATGGCTTCGGTGTGTGGCTCCTCGCTGGCACTAATGGATGCTGGTGTGCCGCTCAAAGCACCCGTGGCGGGTATTGCCATGGGTTTGGTGAAAGATGACGACGGTTTTGCGGTGCTGACCGATATCCTGGGTGATGAAGATCACCTTGGCGATATGGACTTCAAAGTGGCCGGTTCAGAAGAGGGCGTGACCGCCCTGCAGATGGATATCAAGATCGAAGGTATCAACGAAGAGATTATGGAAACCGCGCTGCAGCAAGCTAACAAAGCGCGTCTACATATTCTTAAAGAGATGAATACCGTCATCAGCCAAAGCCGTACCGAGGTGTCAGATAACGCGCCGTCTATGGCGACGATCAAGATCGATCCGGACAAGATTCGCGATGTTATCGGTAAAGGCGGGGCGATGATTCGCAAGATTTGTGATGATACCGGCGCGTCTATCGATCTGGATGACGATGGTACTGTGCGTATTTACGCTGAGGATAAAAGCGCTGCTAAGGCGGCAATCGATACCGTGCTGGCCATTACCGCAGAAGCGGAAATCGGTAAGCTCTATTTGGGTAAGGTCGTACGTCTCGCCGACTTTGGTGCTTTCGTGAATATCATGCCGGGTACTGACGGCCTCGTGCATATTTCACAAATCGTGCCGGAGCGGGTTAACAACGTGCGTGATTATCTGAACGAAGGCGATGACGTGGTGGTGAAGGTACTCGATATCGATAACCGCAACCGCGTAAAGCTTTCGATCAAAGAGATCACCGAGGAAGAGAAAGCCGCGTTTGACGCTGAGCGGGCTGAAGTCGCTCTGTAAAGCGCGTTTTACAGCACGCTTTCTTCAAGCATGAAAAAACCGCCCCGAGGCTTTGGCCTCGGGGCGGTTTTGTTTGTTAGTCAGGGGTTTAGAGAGTCAGGGAGTAATCCGCTATGGAGCAGGAGCAAGCACCACGCTGGTGGGCGGTGGTGGCCGTGATGATCGGCATTTTTTTATTGGTGACCGCCGAGCAATTACCGATTGGGTTGCTTTCGCAGGTGGCTTCTTCAATGGGTGTTACCCCCGGCATGGCAGGCTTAATGGTTACCGTGCCCGGCGTGGTTGCTGCCTTTTCAGCCCCGTTATTACCGGTCGCCGTGGGGCGCTTGGATAGGCGCATTATGCTCACGGTATTGATGGTCGTGATGGTGGCCGGGAGTGTGTTTTCGGCATTGGCCAGCAGCTTTACCTTGCTGCTCGTCGCCCGCGTGCTGGTGGGCCTTAGTATCGGTGGGTTTTGGGCCGTTGCTGGCAGTATTGCCCCGCGTTTAGTGCCCGAAGCGCAGGTGCCAAAAGCGATGACGGTGATTTTTGGTGGCGTCGCGGCTGCGTCAGTGCTCGGCGTACCATTGGGTACGCTATTGGGGGACCTTAGCAACTGGCGAGTCGCCTTTGGGGCGCTGGGCGGCTTAAGCTTGTTAACGGCAATTGCGCTGTGGTGGTGGCTACCGCCTTTACCTCCACGAGAACCCGTACGTTTGCGAGTATTAGCACAACAGTTTAGTAATCGCGGGGTGCGGGTCGCGGTGTTAACCACGGCTTTTGTGGTGGTAGGGCACTTCGCTGCCTAT
Organism: Vreelandella salicampi; assembly: GCF_013415105.1. Lineage (GTDB taxonomy): Bacteria > Pseudomonadota > Gammaproteobacteria > Pseudomonadales > Halomonadaceae > Vreelandella > Vreelandella salicampi. Next base: position 24,326 of record NZ_JACCDF010000004.1, on the reverse strand, counting down.
ACCTTTATTAGCCCCATCTTGCAGAATATAAGTGGTATTTCCCAACGCCATGTGGGCAGTCTGTTGCTGCTCTACGGGGCGGCGGGCATTGTGGGCAATGTTGCGGCAGGCTTATATGCCGGGCGCCACCCTTATCGTGCGGTGTTGGCGATCCCCAGCCTACTGCTCATCGTTGTGGCCGCCTTTCCGTTGTTGGGTGTTCAACCGAGCAGTGGTGTGGCGCTGCTGATGGTGTGGGGCGCGGCGTTTGGCAGTGTATCGGTCAGCATTCAAACCTGGATTTTGCGTACTGCGCCGAATACCGAAGCCGCCACAGCTTTGATGGCGTTTACCTTCAATCTATCGATTGGTCTGGGCGCCATGTTGGGCGGGCGTATCGTCGATGGCACTAGCTTACCGATTGCCATGTGGGCCGCATCGGGTTTATTCCTGCTGGGTGTTTTGTTGGTCTGGCGAACACCGTCGCACGTTGTGGGGGAGAAGCGTCGCTAGGCCGTAAAAACATGAACCATTAAAATGCCCCCGCTATTAGCGGAGGCATGGCGTTTAACCGTGTCAAAAATAGCGGTTAAGGGCGCTCGATGGCGAGTGCCACACCTTGACCGCCGCCGATACACAGCGTGGCAAGGCCTTTTTTGGCATCGCGGGCGATCATTTCGTGCAGTAACGTGACCAGCACGCGACAGCCAGAGGCGCCAATCGGGTGGCCCAGTGCAATCGCCCCGCCGTTAACGTTGACCTTGCTGACATCCCAGCCTAGTTCTTTGTTGACTGAGAGGGCCTGAGCGGCAAAGGCTTCGTTGGCTTCGACAAGATCGAGATCGTCCAAGCTCCAGCCAGCTTTCTCCAGGCAGCGGCGGGTCGCCGGCGCCGGGCCAATACCCATGATAGCCGGGTCAACCCCAGCGTTGGAGTAAGACGCGATGCGCGCGAGCGGCTCAAGGCCGAGCTCTTTCGCCTTGTCGGCGGAGCAAAGCATAACCACGGCGGCGCCGTCGTTGAGCGCAGAAGCGTTACCGGCAGTGACCGTGCCGTCTTTCTTGAACGCGGGGCGCATGGTGCCAAGCTTCTCCGCTGTCACTTCACGCGGGTTCTCGTCAGTATCAAACACAACCGGATCGCCTTTGCGCTGCGGAATCTCCACAGGCACGATCTGGCTCTTGAATTTGCCATCTTTGATCGCTTGAGCGGCTTTCTGCTGCGACGCTGCAGCGAACTCGTCCATTTCCTCGCGAGTGATGCCGTACTTCTCGCCGAGATTTTCGGCGGTGATGCCCATATGGTAGTCGTTGAAAGCATCCCACAGGCCATCGTGCACCATGGTGTCAAGGGCCTTCCAGTCGCCCATCCGCTGGCCATTGCGCGAGTTAGGCAGTACGTGCGGTGAGGCGGACATGTTTTCCTGGCCGCCGGCAATGATAACGCTCGCATCGCCGCAGCGAATCGCCTGGGTGCCCAGGTGCAGCGCTTTCAGGCCAGAGCCGCAGACTTTGTTAATGGTCATCGCAGGCACAGCATCGGGGAGCCCCGCCTTGATAGATGCCTGACGCGCCGGGTTTTGGCCAACGCCTGCGGTAAGCACTTGGCCGAGCAATACTTCATCAATTTGATCCGGCGCCACACCCGTTGAGCTAAGGATGTCTTTGATTACGAGTGCGCCGATCTCGCTTGCGGGAATACCGGCAAGGGAGCCGCCAAAAGCGCCGACCGCAGTACGGCGTGCTGCAACAATCACCACGTCTTGCATAAGAAAACTCCTAGGTAGCATGAAACAGGCATTTATTGAGCCGTCTTGGCCTTTACATTAACGCCTTCTTGTAGCATAGGGGAAGGGTGTGCGACGCGGCAATACGCTTTTCGGACCAAATAAAAACGGGCCGTAAAAACGGCCCGTTGATTAGCAAGACAGAGTCTGTTTGATCAGGCAAGCTGTACCGGAATCGCGTTGCTTGTGTGGCTAACGACGTTGCCTTCTTGCAGGTACACCAGCGCCGGCTGATGGTTATCCAGCTCCGCCTCTGCGTAATGAGCGTAGCTGCAGATGATGACGCGATGACCCGGGCTCGCCAGGTGGGCAGCAGCGCCGTTAATAGATATCATTTGAGAGCCTTCTTCTCCGCGGATGGCGTAAGTGGTGAAGCGCTCGCCGTTTTCCACGTTGTAGATCTGAATCTGTTCGTTTTCACGAATGCCGGCCATATCCAGCAAATCGCCATCAATGGCGCAGGAGCCTTCATAGTTAAGAACCGCGTGAGTGACGCGGGCCATGTGAAGCTTGGCTTTGAGCATAATGGTTTGCATGGAGTGTACCTTTATGACTGAGCTGACGCGGGGTCAGCGCCAGCGCGTGTGTCGGTTGAAACGGGAAGTGTTAATGTCACGTTATCAATCAGTCGTGCAGGCCCAAGTTTGGCGGCTGCAAGCAGCACGGCATCGCGGGTTGTGGCTTCCACCGGGCCAAGCGTATGATCACGCAATTCAATGTAGTCCGGTTTAAACCCGGCATCATACAGCGCTTGATATCCCTGTTGTAGTATTTCGTGGTGGTTTGCGCCATTTTCAAGCGCATCGCGCATCGTGCATAGGGTGCGGTAGAGCGTGGGCGCCGTGGCGCGCTCTTCAGGGCTTAGGTAGCCATTGCGCGAAGAGAGGGCGAGACCGTCTTCATTGCGCACAATTGGTACACCGATAATCTCGATGGGCAGGTGCAAATCGGTCACCATTTTGCGAATGACCGCCAACTGCTGATAATCCTTCTCGCCGAAACAAGCAACATCGGGCTGCACTAGGTTAAAGAGCATGGTGACGACCGTGGCAACGCCATCAAAATGGCCGGGGCGATCACCACCACAGAGGCCTTCGCTGACCACGGGTACATGCACGCTGGTCTGCTCATCAAGCCGACTGGGGTACAGCGCCTGTGTTGTGGGGGCAAAGAGCACATCGCAGCCGGCGTCAGCGAGTGCTTGCTGGTCGGCCTCAAGCGTGCGTGGGTAGGCGTCGAGGTCTTCCCCTGGGCCAAACTGCATCGGGTTGACGAATAGGCTTGAGACCACCACGTCGGCGTGCTGGCGCGCGGTTTCGACCAGCGCTAGATGGCCAGCATGCAAATTGCCCATGGTAGGAACTAACGCGAGGCGCTGGCCGCGCTGGCGATATTCGCTGAGCGCATAACGTAGGTCTGAAATGTCTCGCAAGGTACGCATAAATGCTCCGAAACGCAGCGAGCCGCTGAATCCATCAGCGCTGTGTCGTGATTAAAACTGAGCGTGGATAAAACAGTGCGTGGTTAAAAACAGTGCTCCGGTGCCGGGAATACACGCTGTTTGACGTCTTGGTGGTAGCGCTGGAATGCCCCCTGGATACTATCAGCGTCGGCCAAGAAATTTTTAACAAAGCGGGGCGTGCGCCCGTGGGTGACGCCAAGTATGTCGTGCATGACCAAAATCTGGCCGTCGGTGTCCGGGCCGGCACCAATACCGATGACCGGCACGTCGAGCGCCTCCGTCACGGCTTTGCCCAGACTCGCCGGAACGCACTCAAGCAAGATCACCGAAGCGCCGGCCTCGACCAGGGTTTTGGCGTCATTAATGATCTGCTCGGCGCGCTCGGCATCGCGTCCCTGCACTTTATAGCCCCCCAGCTGATAAACCGTCTGCGGCGTTAGCCCTAAGTGCGCGCATACCGGTACGCCGCGACGAGTCAGCTCGCGGATGCCATCGGCCATCCACGCTTCGCCCTCGACTTTCACCAGTTCGGCACCGGCGCGCATCAACTCGCCTGAATCGCGCAATAGCTGCTCGGTGCTTGCATTGCTCATAAAGGGCAAATCGACCATCAGAAGGCTCGCTCCTTTGCCTCGGGCGGCGCAATGGGTGTGGTAGCAAATGTCATCCAGCGTTACTGGCAGGGTGCTTTGCTGTCCTTGCAGTACCATGCCCAGGGAGTCGCCGACCAGTAGCACGTCAATGCCTGCTTGGCTGGCGGCGTGGGCGAAGGAGGCGTCGTAGGCGGTCAAACAGCTGAACGTTTCGCCGGCGCGTTTATACGCCTGCAGCGTGCTCAGGGTGACGGTTTTCATGGCGTGATCTCGTGTTCTGCGTTAGGCCTGCAGGCCATGGTGAGCGCCTCTAAATGGGCGCTAGATATGACGTAACCCGCAATTGTTACCCAAATTAGCGCGTGCTGTCGAGAGGGATAATCTCATCGGTCAGCGGCGCCAGCCAGTGCTCAAGCGGCTGACCGTGTAGCGTCAAGTGCGGGGCTACCTCCATGAGCGGGCGTAGCACAAAAGCGCGTGTGTGCATTTCTCGGTGCGGCACGTACAGCCGGTAATGCTCGATGTGGGTGTGGTTGAATAGCAAGACATCAAGATCCAGCGTGCGTGGTCCCCAGCGGTGTTCTCGTCGGCGACGGTGGCGCTGCTCAAGCGCTTGCAGCTGATCCAATAGGGCCAGCGGCGAGAGGCGGGTTTCCAGCGCAGCCACGGCGTTGACGAAGTCAGGCTGATCCTGAGGCCCCACCGGCTTGCTACAATAAAGCGATGACGCTTCCACAAGTCGGCTCAGCGGCAGCCGGTCAAGCTCGGATAAGGCATGTGTTACTTGCTGAACAGGGTTATCCACGTTACTGCCCAGCCCAATATACGCCAGTGACGTGTTCGGCATGGGCTTACTCCGTCGTCTGGCGCGGTTTGCGCCGACGCCGCTTACGGGGTTTCTTTTTTGGCCCTTGGCTTGCCGGGTCGCCACCGGTCTTTTGGATCAGGCGGCGCTGTTCGTGTTCGTCACCGTCCTGGAAGGCGGTCCACCAGTCGCCGAGCCCGCGCGGAATCTCGCCTGCCTGCTCGCGCAGGAGAAGCAAATCATAGGCGGCGCGAAAACGCGGGTGTTCGCGGGTCTGAAACGCGCGCTTGCCATGGCGCTGGGGTAGCCGTGCCTGCAGCTCCCAAATATCGCGCATCGGCATACCAAAGCGTTTAGGGATCGAGGTATGCTGCAGCTGACGCGAGATGACCTGCTGAGCAGCGGCCTGAAGCGCGGGAATGGCGGGCATGCCGTCGCTCTCAAGCTGCGCTTGGCGATGTGCCACCGGGGCCCATAAAAATGCCGCGAGCAGAAACGCTGGCGTCACCGGGCGGCTATCGGCGATGCGTTTGTCGGTGTTCGTCAGCGCGGCTTCGATCAGCTGTTCGGCCCACGCGGCGTCGGCCATGGCTTCTTCCGCTTCGGGAAAGAGCATGCCAAACAAGCCGTAATGGCTAAGCATACGGAAGGTCATTAAGCCGTGGCCTGCCATGAAGAGCTTAAGCACTTCATCGAATAGCCGCGCGGGGGGAATTTGCAGCAGCAACGGGGCGAGTTCGTAAATCGGCGCTTCCGTTTCGGGCGACAGCGTGAAATCGAGCTTTGACGCAAAGCGAACCGCACGCAGCATCCGCACCGGATCTTCGCGGTAGCGCGTTTGTGGGTCGCCGATCAGCCGCAGGGTGCGGGTTTCGATATCGTGCGCGCCATCGGCGAAATCGTGAATACTGAAATCGGCGATACTGTAGTACAACGCGTTGACCGTGAAGTCGCGGCGTAGCGCGTCTTCTTCGATGCTGCCCCAGACGTTATCACGCAGCAGTAAGCCAGCGTCTGATTGTTGCGCGATGTGGTTGTCGTGCTCATCTTGGGGCTTGCCGCGGAACGTGGTGACCTCGATCACTTCACGGCCAAAACGCACATGAACAATACGAAAACGCCGCCCAATCAGGCGCGAATTGCGAAATAGCTCGCGTACCTGTTCGGGCGTGGCGTTGGTCGCCACGTCGAAATCTTTGGGCATTAGGCCCAACAGGGCATCGCGGATGCAGCCACCGACGAGGAAAGCGTCAAAGCCAGCGCCGTCAAGACGATAAAGCACCTTGAGCGCGGCGTCGCTGATATGCTGACGAGACACGGGGTGCTCGGCGCGTGGAATAATACGCGGCTTTTGCTCACCTTCGGGATGTTTTTTTGATTCGAGCAGGGATTTCAAATGCTCTCCCAGGTTATGTAAGAGGTCGTTGCTCAGGCAATGGGTAAATCCATTGAATATGCGGTGGATTCGACTCGCAAGATTCGTAAAGTGGCTGAGTGTAGCCGACGCTTAGCGCCTTGCAAAGCATGCTGCGGTGTCAAAGCGCGAGCAGGGGCGCTTAAACGCAGAAAGGGGAGGCCATAGTGGCCTCCCCTATTAAGCAATCAACCAGCATCCGTGCTGCTGTTTTTCTTCATGTTGGCACATCGCCCTGAATACGCACCGCAGTCAGTAGGCGTTAGAATCTTTTATCAAAACCTAATGGATTCCGACCGCCTCGTATTCAAAACAATAATCCAATCGCGATTTTCTCCACCCGGTTGTTTGTTTTTGTTACCGGGCCGCACGCGTAGAGGGCATTGTTATTGTTTTTTGCCTTTTATGCGTACATCGCGTCCTAGTGGGCACCTGCGTTGTGTTGTTTTTGTTCGCGTTGCGTGGCAATTTTGCCGCGCTGCAAGTCGAGATACAGTCTGTTGTTTTTGTTCGTACTGCTATCTCTGCCTGGCCCTGTTGTTTTTGTTGTGGCTCAGGTGGTGCGGTGTCGGGTGTTGTTTTTGTTGGGTCTCGTTTAGGAGCGACCGCCGCACAGCCCATGTTTATCGTGTTTGTTTTTCTTACTCATATATATTGCACTTGGCGTGCCATTATTTTAAAAAATCTTTAATTTCAATTATTTAAGATTTATATGTGCGGTAAGGGTAAGTCGTCGCTAAGCAAGTGTTACCCGTTTTTGGCCTGATTTGGGCGAGGGTTGTGTGCACAGGTAACAGTGGTGGCGTAACGCTTAGGGGAGATAATAAACGGTGGCTTTCGTGAAGTAGACGTTGGTCGGAGTTGATGAAACTAAGGTGAGTGGCGGGCGGTTTTTTTGCGCGGAATCCCCAAGCGTTGGCGCCGTTCCCAAAGGTTTTTGCGGCTAATGCCGAGCTTTTGTGCCAGCTCGGTTTCGCTCATCTGGTCCTGATGTTCCAGCACAAAATGCTGAAAATAATCTTCTAACGAGAGATCGCCTTCCGCTGGGTCGCCGCCGCTCTCGGTCGCCTGCGTTTGTGGGGTGGGCTGAGGGCGTGTGGCCGCCGGTGCTAGGCCTAGATCATCTGGGTGAATCAAATGCCCTTCAGCCAGAATAACGCCGCGTTCAAGGGCGTTTTCCAGCTCGCGCACGTTGCCGGGCCAAGGGTAGTCGCGAAGGTCCTGACGCGCTGCGCGCGATAGCCTGAGTCCTTCGCGGTGGTGGCGCTTGCAGGCTTTGTCCAGCAGGATATCGGCGATTTCGAGGACGTCGTCGCCGCGCTCACGTAGCGGCGGCAGATCAATCTGCATGACGTTTAAGCGATAATAGAGATCCAGGCGAAACTCACCGCTTTTGGATAGCGCGCGAAGGTCGCGGTGGGTGGCGGCGATCAAACGCACATTGACGTGGCGCGTCTCGACCGAGCCGATCTTGCGGATTTCGCCCTCCTGCAAAACGCGTAAAAGGCGCGCTTGGGCATCAAGTGGCAGTTCGCCAATTTCATCCAAAAACAGCGTGCCGCCGTCAGCGGCTTCAACCAACCCTGTGCGCGCGGCGCTCGCGCCGGTGAAAGCGCCTTTTTCGTGACCAAAAAGCTCCGATTCGATCAGCGTTTCCGGGATCGCTGCGCAGTTCACGCAAATTAGCGGGGCGTTGATACGTTGGCTCTGCTGGTGAATGGCGCGTGCCACCAGCTCTTTGCCGGTGCCGGATTCGCCTTGAATCAGCACCGAGACATCGGCCGGTGCGGTCTTGCGAATGCGGGTATACACCTGCTGCATGGCGGCGCAGTCGCCGATCATGCTCTGACGGCTGCCCCGCTCATCGGTTATATCCGGCGGCTCGCTTTTCTGCATCGATTGCCGATGCAAAATCCGTGAGACGGTTTCCAAAAGCTCTGCGTGGTCAAACGGTTTGGCCACGTAATCCACCGCGCCCTGTTTGAGCGTCTCCACCGCCGAGCGCATGCTGGCATAGCTGGTCATAATCAGCACCGGCACCGGTGAGGCGCGCTCAATCAGCGCGTTGCCGGGTTCACCGGGCAAGCGCAGGTCGCTGATGATTAGATCAAAGTCGTGGAGCTCCAGCGGCGCGCAAGCTTCAACGCTGCCGGCTTCGCTGACCTGGTAGTCATGGCGTTCCAGCAGTCGCTTTAACGCGCTGCGAATGATCGCTTCATCTTCAACAATCAGAATCTTGGCCATGGGGCGTTATGTCATCCTGTTGGTAAAGCGGAAGCCATAGCGTGATGGCTGTGCCGCGAGAGTGGCCAGGCGGCGGTGACGCCACGTCAATCTTGCCCTGGTGTTCGGTAATGATTTGGTACGCCAGCGAAAGCCCAAGTCCCGTGCCTTCCCCGGCGGGCTTGGTGGTGGTGAACGGTTCAAACAGCCGGTCGCGCACGGTCGGGTCGATGCCGTGGCCGTCATCGTTCACTTGCCACCAAGCGTGGTGCCCATCGATGCCGGCGCTAATCGTTACATGACCACTAGGCGCGCAGGCGTCGCGAGCGTTGCCGAGCAGGTTCACCATCACTTGGGTGAGTCGCTGGGCGTCGCCGCGCACTACAATGGCTTTCGAACATGCGTTAGTTAGCGTGACATCCTCGCCTGAGCGTGCCAAGTGGATCAAGTGCAGCGCGTCTTCGCTAATGGTCGTAAGGTTGACCGGGTCGCGGGGCAGCGGCACGGTTTGGCGGCCTCCGTGGGCAAAGCCTACTAGTGAGTTGACGATCTTGGTGACGCGCTGAGTCAAGGTCTGAATATGATCGGCGGTTTCCAACAATATCGGGTCATCGGTATCGTAGCGCAGGTTTTGCGCCAGTGATGAGATGCCGGTAATCGGATTGCCGATCTCATGCGCGACCCCCGCGGCTAGCTGGCCGATAGAAGCTAAGCGGGCGGCGTGAACCAGCTCGTCTTCGAGGCGTTTCATTTCGCTGTGATCTTCGATCAGTACGACGCTACCGCCACGGCTATCGTCGCCGCTGAGGTCAGCTTTGTGTAGGGTCAAAAAGTAATCGCGGCCATGCAGGTGCGCCGGCTGTTTATAAAGTGGGGCGTTGTTGCTCTCAAGCGCCCTCCCTAAGAGGGTGGGCCACGGCTCAGGCAGGCTGTCACGGCGCGAGCCGATCACGCTCTCGCCGCTGATGCCGGAGAGCTTCGTGAGTGCTTGGTTCCACATCAGTAGCTCGCTATCATCGCCAAATACGCAAAGCCCTACCGGCAGGTGGGTGAGGGTTTGACGATGGTGGCGGCGCAGGCCATCGAGTTCGCGGGCAAGCCCGGTCAGCCGCGAGCGATAGGCTTCCAAGCGGCTCTCGACAAATTGGATGTCATCGGTCACCGGGGCGTCGTCGTGGCGGTAGGGCAGGTAGCGGTCAACGATATCCCGCGCTACCGACGGCCCCATTAGGCCGGAAAGGTTTGCCTGAATGCGGTCGCGCAGGCGGCGCAGGGCGTAGGGGCGGCGCTCTTGGTGGGTGATATGCAGCGCCATGAGGGCGCGATTAACCTCTCGATGAGCCGCTTCGTCGCCCAGCGCTTGCGCCAGGTGCGTGGTGAAATCATCCACGGTGGCGGCTTCCAGCGGTAGGCGCTTGGAGCGAATGACGGCATCCACCGAGCAGGCTTCGGCAGCGGATTTTTCCCCTTCGGAGGTGCGGCTAAACAGCGACACGCTAATGAGTAAGACAATATTAGCCACCAATGACAGCAGGGTCACCTGATACCACAGCGGCGAGTCGGGGGGTAATAGGGGGGTGAAAGGCAGTGTCGGCACCGGAGTGGCGACAAAAAGCGGCAACCATAGCCCCCAGAGCCAAATGAGAGCACCCGCGAGTAAGCCCGCCACCATGCCGTTACGGTTGGCGCCGGGCCAGTAGAGCAGCGCCAGCATGCCGGGTAAGCACTGCGCCATGCCGACAAAGGCGGCAAGCCCTAGGGTGGTTAAGTCTTGGTGGCGCCCAACGCCGGTGTAAAACAGCCAGCCGCTGATAATCACTGACACGATAAGACCACGGCGCAGCCAACGTAGCCAGCCGTAGAGATCCGTGCGCGCTTCCGGCGGGCTTGCCACCAGCACAATATGGTTGAGCACCATGCCCGAAAGCGCCAATGAAATCATAATCATCGTGCCGCTCGCCGCGGCGAGCCCGCCAAGAAACGCCAGCGCGCCAACCCAGGGGTGGGTGTGAATCATGTAAGCGGCATAAGCCGGGAGCGTAATGGGCGCGTCGGCTTGAGCCTGGGCCGCCCACCAAATCAGCGGCACCGGTAGCGCCATGAGCAATAAAAACAGCGGCAGCGTCCAGCTGGCTTGCAGCAAGGTATAACGTGAGAGGCTCTCAGCAAAAGTGATGTGAAACAGGTGTGGCATGAGAAACGCCGCAGCAAAAAAGAGCAGCAGCAGCGTGCGCCAGTGGGCTGGTTCAAGTTTGGACGTTTGGGTTTGTAGCGCTTGGCCTTCGCTTCCCAGCCACTGCTGAAGGTGCTGAGGGCCATCAAATACGCCCCAAAGGGCGACGGCCCCTAGGGTGAGCATAGCGACAAGCTTAATGATCGACTCAAACGCAATGGCGGCGAGCAGCGTGTCGTGGCGCGCATGGAGATGGCTATGGCGCGCGCCAAAAAACACCGCGAACGCTGCAATGATCACGCAGAGCAGCAGCGATACGTCGGAGCCTCTGGTGCTTTGTGTCATCACATCGACCGCTTCGCCGAGCGTTTTCACTTGAATGCCGAGAAGCGGCAGTACCGCCAGCAAGCTCACCAGCGTGACGAGCAACCCTGCCCAGCGCGAGCGAAAACGAAAGGCAAACAGATCAGCCAGCGATGCGAGCTGGTAGGTGCGGGTGATACGCTGAATCGGCACCAACAGCACCGGCGCGAGCAGAAAGGCCCCGGCGGCGCCCAAGTAATAGGCCAGGTAGCCAAACCCTGAGCTGGCAGCGAATTCGATGCTGCCGTAAATGGCCCAGGCGCTGGCATAAACGCCAAGCGCGAGCGTATAGACGGCCGGGTGGCGGGTAATGCGGACCGACACCCAGCCGCGCTCGACGGCAACGCCACAGCCGAACAGCAGCGCCAGATACCCGACCCCGAGCAGTAGCAGTGAGATGGCATCAACGCTCATCGAGCTTCCTCTTCTGCTCCAGCCACACGGTGAGGGCGATTAAGCCGCCCCAGATCAGAAACGGCCGGTACCAGGCGATATCCGGGTTGCCCCAGCCGTTCATCAAAAGCGGTGAGAGCAGGTAGCCGCCAAACACCAAAAACAGCATGATTCGATAAACGTACATCGCGACTCCTTCAATGCGCTAGGGTGCAGCGCGCTGGGCGGTAGCGGCCATACGGGATACTGACCAGTGCTCGATACCCCAGGCAAGCTGCTCTGCCGGGGTCGCCTGGGCGAGCTCAAGGGGGGGCGCTTGATCGAGCGCCTGTAATGCCCAGAACAACTGGCGCCGGATAGTGACGGCATCGTCAGCAAGCGGTGGCGCAAAATTCTGCTTGGAGAGTTTTTGGCCTTCCGGTGTAACGATCAGCGGCAGGTGCAGGTAGCGAGGCTCAGGACAGCCCAGCGCACGTTGGAGTTGGCGCTGCCAGGGCGTGTTATCGAGAAGGTCAATGCCGCGCACCACGTCGGTGATACCTTGCGCGGCGTCATCCACCACCATGGCAAGCTGATACGCCCAGAGCCCGTCTTTGCGTTTTAGCACCACATCGCCTAGTTCCACCGGATCGAAGGTTTGCGGCCCAAACAGACGATCTTCCCAATGGATAGGGCGCTCGCCGAGATCGCTGCGCAGCCGCCAAGCCACCGGTTTTTCGGGTTCGCAAACACCGTTGCGGCACCAGCCAGGGTAGGTAGGGTAATCGCGCCACTGCTTGCGTGAGCAGCTGCACGGATAGGCCAGGCCCGCCGCTTTTAGCTGCTCCAGTGCCTTTTCGTAGGCATCGTCACGGGTGTGCTGCCAGGTAACGTTGCCGTCCCAGAGCAAGCCGAACGCCTCTAGCTGGTGCAAAATCGTATCCGCCGCTCCCGCCGGGCAGCGTGGTGGGTCGATATCTTCGATTCGCACTAACCAAGTGCCCTGTGAAGCACGGGCATCGAGAAAGCTGCCCAGTGCCGCCACCAATGAGCCTAGGTGCAGCGGCCCGGAGGGCGTTGGGGCAAAGCGGCCACGATAAGTTGAGCGTAAATGCATAGCGCTATCGTATCAGCCTGCCGATAAATAAAAACGGGCACCTTTGGCGGGGTGCCCGTTAAACGGCTGTATGGGAGATTTAACCGCCTAGCTGTTTCTCTTTGAGCTCGGCCAGGGTTTTACAGTCGACGCACAGTGTTGCCGTCGGGCGCGCTTCCAAGCGGCGAATGCCGATCTCGACGCCGCAGGCTTCGCAGAAGCCATAATCGTCTTCGTCGATTTTCTCTAGCGTTTCGTTGATCTTTTTCAGCAACTTGCGTTCGCGGTCACGGGTGCGTAGCTCCAGGCTGAATCCCTCTTCCTGGGTGGCGCGGTCGGCCGGGTCGGCGTAGTTGTTGGCGTCTTCTTGCAGGTGGCGAACGGTGCGATCCACCTCTTCCATGAGATCTTGCTTCCACTCCAGCAGGAGCTGACGGAAGTGTTCCAGCTGCTGCTCGTTCATATACTCTTCACCCGGTGCCGGTTCGTACGGGGTGATTGGCTTGGACGCTTCCGGTTTCTTTTCCGCTACTGGCATAAGACTGCCCCTTACGTAAATGACTGCTGATCGACCATCACCGTCGAGGTAATGATCTTCCGCCAAAGGGATGCTTGTTTAGCTGAAAAATGGCGCCGTTGCAAGCATAATGACGCTTCTTATACGATAGATATCCCTCAATGGTCGGCACATTAGCAAAAATGAGCGCGGCACGGCGATGAAATAAGGATCGAATATGGCGTGGAATTCACGAGTCGCGCGGGTGGCCCCGTTTCGGGTGATGCACCTGCTAGAGATGGCCCAAGCACGGGAAGCAGCCGGGCATGATGTGATCCATCTGGAAGTGGGCGAGCCTGACTTTCCCACACCAGAGCCGGTGATTGCGGCCGGACAAGCCGCACTTTCACAAGGCCTGACGCGCTATACCCCGGCGGCGGGGCTACCGGCGCTGCGTGAAGCGATTGCGCGCCACTACCGCGAGCATTTTGGCGCAAGCGTCGACCCGGCGCGCATTATCGTTACCCCCGGCGCCTCCGGCGCGCTGCTACTGGCCAGCCAGCTACTAGTAGAAGCGGGTGATCGCGTGCTGATGGCCGACCCTAATTACCCGTGTAATCGCCACTTTATGGCGCTCGCCGGGGCCGAGGTGGACGCGGTCTCGGTCGGGCGTGATAGCGGCTGGCAGCTAAATGGGGAACTCGTGGCCGAGCACTGGCAGCCCGATACCTGCTTGGCGATGCTTGCCTCGCCCTCCAACCCTACTGGGCATACGCTTGACGCCGCGTCGCTCGCAGGCGTTCAGGCGGCAGTAGCCGATCGCGACGGCACGCTACTGGTCGATGAAATTTATCAGGGTCTCAACTATGACGAAGCGCCGCTCTCCGCGCTCTCGCTCACCGATGATGCCTTTGTGGTGAATAGTTTTTCCAAGTATTTCGGCATGACCGGCTGGCGCTTAGGCTGGCTGGTCGCGCCAGAGGCGGCTATCGAGCCGCTAACGCGGCTGGCGCAGAACGTCTTTCTTGCCGCGCCGACGCCCTCGCAGCACGCCGCGCTTGCCGCGTTTACGCCGGAGTGTCGCGATATTTTGGAAGTGCGCCGGCAAACGCTGAAAACCCGCCGCGATGTGCTGCTCGACGGGCTTGCGCGTTTGGGTTTGGCGCCCGACGTGCCGCCGCAAGGCGCATTTTATTTGTGGCTGGATATTTCCCGCTACAGCCACGATAGCCAGGCGTTCTGCGGGCGGCTGCTAGAAGAAGAAAACGTCGCCATTACGCCGGGCATCGATTTTGCCGTACGCGGTGGTGAGCACCATGTGCGCATTGCGTTTACTAATGACGTCGCAAGACTTGAGGAAGCGGTTGCGCGTTTTGCCCGCTTTTTGAATCGGTTGTGACGCTGTGTTACCCCGCGCTGGTGCCGGGCACGTTGGTTAAGCGCTACAAGCGCTTTCTGGCTGATGTGCGACTCGACGATGGGCGTGAGGTCGTGGCCCATTGCCCCAACACCGGCTCGATGAAAGCGGTCAATGTGCCGGGCTGCCGGGTGTGGCTGTCACCCAGCGATAACCCCAAGCGCAAGCTTTCGTGGACGTGGGAGCTGATCGACTTGCCGCAGCCCGATGGCACGCAAGCGCTAGCCTCGGTGCATACCGGGCGCACTAATCGCATCGTTGAGGCAGCGCTTAGCGCTGGAGTGGTAACCGCGCTTGCAGGCTACGCGACGCTGCGACGCGAAGTGAAAGTCGATGAGGCACGGCTCGATTTTCTGCTCTCAGACTCGGCGCGGGGAAACGCCTATATCGAGGTGAAACAGGTCACGCTGAAAGAGGCTGATGGCCATGGCTATTTTCCTGACGCGGTGAGTGCGCGCGGCACCAAGCATCTGCAAACCCTTGCCCGGGTAGCACAGAGCGGTGAGCGGGCGGTGTTGCTATTTTGTGTCGCCCACGAAGGCATCGAGGATGTCGCGCCCGCGGCCCATATTGATCCCACTTACGCCACGGCGCTGGAAGAAGCGCTGCGCCACGGCGTTGAGGTACTTGCTTACGGCGTGACATTCGAGCGAGAGGGGCAAACGCCCTCGGTGGTGAAGCTTTCGCGGACGCTGCCGGTGCGTGTTTAACGTTCGATATAAAAACGCTGGGTAAAGTTGACCGGTTCGGGGTCGGCGTTGCGGTCGTATTTAACGTCGAGCTCAAAGCGCATCGATTCGTCGTCGCGCAGAGTGAAGGTGGCGAGATGGTAGATGGAGCCGTCCTCGTGCACGGTACGAAAGCTCATCGACTCACGATTCCCGGCGAGGTCTCCGACGCTGCCCTGCACGCTGGCATTAACGGGGCGGGTGCTGCCGTCTTCCTGCTCCTCGCGTACGCTCACGTTTACGAGGCCTAGGCCAGCACTGCGCTGCAGGTTGTAAGCGTCGGCGACTTCCGGGGTCAAAAAGCGTGTGCTCACGGCGCTATAGTGAATTTGATAGTCGCCGACCTGGGTATACTGCTCGGCGTGAGCATTCAGTGCGGTAAGGCTTAAACCGACGAAAGCAAGGCCGGTAAGTAAAGCGCGTTTCAGCATGACGTTTTCTCTCCCATTTAAGTTGTGCGGCGCCGAACGCGAAAGATGGCGATTTCGCCAAACAAGTTGGGCCATAGGCGCGACGTCCAATGGCCGCGATGATCGCCAACGCCGACGGCACGATCAACAATGATCAGACCTTTATCGCGGCACAGATGTTCAAAATCGTTAAAGGTCGATAAGTGAATGTTAGGTGTATCGAACCAGGCGTGCGGCAGCGACTTGGATACCGGCATGTAGCCGCGCAGCCCCAAGTGAACCCGGTGGCGCCAGTAGGCGAAGTTGGGGAAGGTGATAATGCCCTCTTCGGCGACGCGCAGCATTTCATCCAGCATTTTGTCCGGGCGACGCAGCGCTTGCAGCGCCTGGGTCATGATCACCTGATCATAGCTATTATCGCTAAAGCTGCTTAAACCGTCGTCAAGGTTGTGTTCGATCACGTTGACCCCGCGCTTGACGCAACCGGTGATGCCGTCTGGGTCAATTTCTAACCCATAGCCGCTGACATTTTTGTGCTTAGCCAGTGCTTCGAGCAGTACGCCATCGCCGCAGGCAAGGTCGAGTATACGAGCGCCTTGCGGCACCCAATCGTAAATGATGTCCAGGTCGGCGCGCATCACGACGTCACCTCCTTGTTGGCTTGCGTGTCCAGGTTTAATTCGCGTGCGGCGCGCTGCATAAAAGCGCTGAACATGGCGTGATAGCGCTCATCCGGGAGCAAGAAGGCATCGTGGCCGAAGGGAGAATCGATACTGGCAAAGCTCACGGGCTTGCCGGCATGAATCAGGGCGTCTACCAGCTCGCGCGAGCGCGAGGGCGGAAAGCGCCAGTCGCTGGTAAAACTCATGACCAAAAACGGGCACTG
The DNA here is from genome assembly GCF_013415105.1 of Vreelandella salicampi. Classification (GTDB taxonomy): domain Bacteria; phylum Pseudomonadota; class Gammaproteobacteria; order Pseudomonadales; family Halomonadaceae; genus Vreelandella; species Vreelandella salicampi. The sequence goes on along the minus strand of NZ_JACCDF010000004.1, from coordinate 8,123 downwards.
CGCTGGCGCCAGTGCGCGAGAAAGATCTCCGCCATAGATCGCCGCCGGGTCGAAGTAGTCGAGTGCCTTGGTCATTAACAGGTAGGTGTTGGCGTCAAAGGTGGTGGAGAAGGTGTCGCCCTGGTGGCGCAAATAGGACTCCACCTGAAACTCGACGTCGAAACCGAAGTTCAGGTCGTTGCTGCGCAAATCACGGCCAAACTTGCTGCCCATTGCATCTTCAGAAAGGTAGGTAATATGGCCCACCATGCGCGCCAGCTTAAGCCCGCGCTTGGGCACGGTGTCGTGTTCGCCGTACCAACCAGCATGGAAGTCGGGGTCGGAGCGAATTGCTTGGCGAGCCACTTCGTTAAAGGCAATGTTCTGCGCCGAAAGGCGAGGTGTGGCGGCAATGACCACGGCGTTGGCGATGCGTTCGGGGTAGGCCAGGCTCCACTGCAACACCTGCATACCGCCAAGGCTTCCGCCTACCGCGGCGGCCCAGCGCTCGATGCTGAGATAATCCGCCAGTCGTACTTGGCTTTCGACCCAATCGCTGACCGTGATCATGGGGAAATCCGGCCCCCATTGGCGGCCGGTTTCCGGGTTGTGGCTAAGCGGCCCGGTGCTGCCGTGACAGCCACCCAGGTTGTTGAGCGACACGACAAAAAAGTGATTGGTGTCGATGGATTTGCCGGGGCCGATATGGGCGTCCCACCAACCCGGCTTGCGGTCATCACGGCTATGGTAGCCTGCCGCGTGGTGATGCCCTGAAAGCGCATGGCAAATCAGCACCGCGTTGCTGCGCTCGGCGTTAAGCGTACCGTAAGTCTCATAAACCAAATCGTACTCGGGCAACACCTTGCCACACGCCAGTGACAGCGGCGTATCAAAATGCGCGATTTCCGGGGTAATAACGCCCACAGAGTCCGCTGGGAGAGTGCTCGCCGAGTGAGTGCCCGCCGCCTCAGTGTATGAATCTGGCATGAACTGCATAAACCCCGCTTGCTAGAACAATCTTCAATGGCGTAAGCCTTGGGCGAAACATTAAAGCCCAACCAGCGCGCCGGAAATACCGGCGGCTCGTACAAGCGCGCCGACGACCAACCCGTCGATCAGGTTGATGGCGATAAACACGACGATAGGAGAAAGATCGATCATGCCCAGCGGCGGGATCACCTTGCGCACCGGCGCCATGATCGGCTCGACGATCTGCATCACCAAAAGTGCCCCGGGGTGGCTGGCATTGGGGGCAACCCAGCTCAAAATGATCATCACGATTAGAGCAAAAAAGTAGATTTTTAAAATCGCGTTGGCCAGTGCCGCCACCCCGCCGATCAATAGGCCAACGATGGGCGGGATACCCACGCCGATCACCATAAAGATCGCCACCATGCTCACCACTTTCAGCACAAAACCGGCGGCTAAGGTGGCAAGGTCAAAGCGCCCGGCGACCGGGCCGAGAAAACCCTGAAAAAGGCCCACCACCGGCTGGGTGATTTTTACCACCGATTGGCTCAGCGGGTTGTAATAATCGGCCTGCGAGGCCTGCAGCAGAAAGCGCAGCATCAAAATAAACAGGTAAATGTTGATCAATGAGTTGACCAGCATCAGACCCGCGCTGCCCAGTGAGTTGCCCATTATGTTCTCTCCGTCGTCGCGTGATGGTGTGGATGGTTAAGGTGTGCCGCTTAATTCTTTGGCCATTTCTTGGGCGCGTTTGGCACAGGCTTGCATCGCCGCTTCCATGGTGCCGCGCAGGTTGGCATCTTCCAGGTGGGCAATGGCTTGCTCGGTGGTGCCGCCCGGTGACATCACGTTTTGTTTTAGCGTGGCCGGGTCTTTGTCACTCTGTTTGGCCATGGTAGCGGCGCCGAGGGCAGTTTGAATCGCCAAACGCCTCGCCGTCGCCGCAGGCAGGCCCATCTTAACGCCCGCTTCTTCCATGGCTTCAAACATTAAGAAAAAGTAGGCCGGTGCGCTACCGGAAACCGCGGTAACCGCATCAAGTAGCGCCTCGTCGTCTACCCACTCAACGATGCCGACCGCTTCCATTAACTCGGTGGCAATGTCGCGCTGCTCTGTGCTGACACGGGTATTGGCAAAGAGCCCGCTGGCGCCGTAGCCCACCAGCGAGGGCGTATTGGGCATACAGCGGACCAGCGCATTGCCGCCGCCAAGCCAGCCATCGATGGTGTCGGCATCAAGGCCCGCAGCTATCGAGATAATCAGCGGCTTCTGGCGCTGAACGCTGTCGCGCATCGCCTCACACACCTGGCGCATGATTTGTGGCTTCACCGCCAGCACCACAACATCGGCCTGACTGACAGCAGCGTTGTTATCGGTATCGGTATGAATACCCAGGCGCTCGCGCACGGGGGCCAGCATAGCGTCGTCGGGCGAGGTAGCGGTGATGCTCGAAGGGGAAAAACCGCTGTCTATTAGGCCGCCAATGATGGCGCTTGCCATGTTGCCAGCGCCGATAAACGTGATGTGGTTCGCCATGGGGTGTCCTTCTAACGTAAATAGTGAATGAAAAGGGGCTAGCGTGGGTCACGCGCGCCGAAAATCGCCGTGCCTAAGCGCACGAGTGTCGCACCTTCCAGAATAGCGGCTTCAAGATCGTCGCTCATGCCCATGGAAAGCGTATCCAGCAGCGTCTCGGGTAACACTTGCTTGAGCGTTTCTTGCGCTTCCCGCAGGGCCGCAAGCGGCTTGCGCTGTGCGTCTAACGTCTCGGCAGGCGCGGGAATCGCCATCAGCCCGCGTAAGCGCAGGCGCGGCAGCTTAGCCACGGCGGCGGCAAGCTCACCGAGCGCTTCCGGCATCACGCCGACTTTGCTTTCTTCACGGCTGATATTGACTTGTAGGCAGACATTGAGCGGGCCTAACGCCTCAGGACGCTGCTCGCTTAGGCGCTTGGCAACTTTGAGTCGGTCGACGCTGTGTACCCAATCAAAGTGCTTGGCCACCGCGCGGGTTTTATTGGATTGCAGCGGGCCAATAAAATGCCACACGATACCGTCGAGATCGGCCAGTTCGGTTTGCTTATCCAGCGCTTCCTGAAGGTAGTTTTCGCCAAACTCGCGCTGGCCAAGCTGCCATGCCTGGCGGATCATCAAGGCGGGTTTGGTCTTGCTCACCGCGAGGAGGCGGGCGTCATCGTGAGGCCGGCCGGCAGCGTCTAGCGCGCGCGTTAAACGCTCACGTGCGCTGGCGAGTGACGCATCAAGCGCAATCTCTGTCATACTCAAGCACCTTACCGCAGCTGGGGAAGTGAGATGGATATTACCGAACTGCTGGCATTCTCGGCAAAGCAGAATGCCTCTGACCTGCACTTATCCGCAGGATTGCCGCCCATGATACGCGTTGACGGCGATATTCGCCGACTCAATGTGCCGGCGATGGAAAACAATGATGTACGCAAATTGATCTACGACATCATGGGGGATCGCCAGCGGCGTGACTACGAAGAGCACTTGGAAGTGGATTTTTCCTTTGAAGTGCCGGGCGTGGCACGCTTCAGGGTCAACGCCTTCAACCAAGCGCGCGGCGCGGGGGCGGTATTTCGCACCATTCCCAATGAGGTGCTGTCGATGGAGGCGTTGGGGCTTGGCGAGGTGTTTGAGCGTTTCTCGATGCTGCCGCGCGGCTTAGTGTTGGTAACCGGCCCCACTGGTTCGGGTAAATCGACAACGCTTGCGGCGATGATCGACCACGTCAATAACCACCGTTATGAACACATTCTCACTATTGAAGACCCGGTGGAGTTTGTTCACACCAGCAAGCGCTGCTTGATCAATCAGCGCGAAGTACACCGCGATACCCACAGCTTTGCCGATGCCTTGCGCAGTGCTTTGCGTGAAGACCCCGATGTGATTCTGGTTGGGGAGCTGCGCGATTTGGAAACCATTCGCTTGGCGCTCACGGCGGCGGAAACGGGCCATTTGGTGTTTGGTACGCTGCATACCACCTCGGCGGCCAAAACCATTGATCGGATCATCGATGTGTTCCCTGGCGAAGAAAAATCCATGGTGCGCTCGATGCTGTCGGAGTCGCTGCAAGCGGTAGTGTCGCAGTCGCTGCTTAAACGTCAAGGCGGCGGGCGCGTGGCTGCTCACGAAATTCTGATTGCCACCTCGGCCGTACGTAACTTGATCCGCGAAGACAAGGTGGCGCAGATTTTCTCGGCGATTCAAACTGGTGGTAGCCTCGGCATGCAGACACTCGATGCCTCGCTTACGCAGCTGGTTAAAGAGGGTGCGATTAGCCGTGAAGATGCCCAGGCACGCGCAAAAAGCGAGCTGTCGATCTGACGGTCGATTGCAGAGACAAGGAGGGGAGTATGAGCGAAACCGTCACGCCGACCCAATGGTTGCATCAGTTGCTGGGTATTATGGTCGAGCAGCAAGCCTCCGATTTGCTCATTTCGGTTGGCGCGCCACCAAGCTTTAAAATGTCCGATGGCTTAACCCCGTTGGGGAAACAGCCGCTCAGCGAACACCAAGTGAAAGAGCTGGTGACAAATACCGTGCCGGAAGGGCTGCGTCAGCGTTTTCAGGAGGATCGGGAAGCCAACTTCGCGTTGAGTCTTGGTGAAAAAGGCCGCTTTCGCGTCAGTGCGTTTCAGCAACGCAACCAGATGGCGATGGTGATTCGCCGCATTTCGTTGGAAATCCCAGCGCTGGAAAGCCTTGGTGTGCCTCCTGCATTGGGCGAGTTGGCGCGAGCAAAACGCGGGCTGGTGCTGGTGGTTGGCGGAACCGGTACGGGTAAATCCACCACGCTGGCGGCGATGATTCAGCAGCGCAACGAGACCGTCGGCGGGCATATCATTAGTGTCGAAGACCCCATCGAGTACATCCACCCGCATAAGCGCGCCATTGTGAATCAGCGCGAAGTGGGTATCGATACCGAATCGTTTGAGGTGGCGCTGAAAAACACGTTGCGCCAGGCGCCGGATGTGATCCTGATCGGTGAGATACGCACGCGCGAAACCATGGAGCACGCGCTGACGTTTGCCGAAACCGGGCATCTTTGCTTGGCCACGTTGCACGCTAACAATGCTAACCAGGCGCTGGATCGCATTATCAATTTCTTCCCCCATGAGCGCCACGAGCAGATATGGATGGACCTATCGCTTAATCTGCGCGCCATAGTGGCGCAGCAGCTGCTGCCCAATAAGAACGGTGGACGCTGCGCGGCCATCGAAATCATGCTGCAGTCGCCGCGCATCGCGGATTTGATCAGTAAAGGCGAAGTCGGCGAGATCAAAGCGGCCATGACGAAATCCCGCGACGGCGGTATGCAGACGTTCGACCAGGCGCTGTTCGATCTTTACCAAGCGGGAGATATCAGCGAAGAAGTGGCGCTTGCGCACGCCGATTCTGCGAACGACTTGCGTATGATGCTCAAATACGGCGGCGCTGACGCTGACATGTCACTTGATGAACAAGTACCTAGCGGCTTGGCGCTGCGCGACGAAGATGACTTTTAGCCGTGTTCGCCATAGCGGTACTCATGGAGCGTAAACGCCGCCGAGCACCCGTGGCCCGTCAGCACCGGTGACGCTGGGTAAATTGCTTGGCAAGTTGTGCAAACGCCGGTATGCCAGCCAAGCAAACGCACCCGCTTCGATCCAGTCGGCAGACCAGCCCCAGGCGTCCGGCGTGCTGAGTGTTGCCTTAGGCAGATAGCGGGCGATCCGCTGGCATACATCACCGTTGTGCGCCCCGCCACCGGCGATAATCAGCGTGAAAGGCGTCTCGCCAAGCAATGGCGTAATGCCTTGGGTAACGCTTGCAGCGGTAAGCTCCGCGAGCGTTGCTTGCACGTCTTGCGCTTTCTCTTCTCCGCTTAAATGGCGCTCCAGCCAGGGCAGATGAAATAGCTCGCGGCCGGTGCTGCGTGGCGGTGGTTGGCGAAAAAACGGTTCGCTCAAAAGCCGCTCAAGTAGCGCCTGATCGATTCTTCCGCCAGCGGCCCAGCCACCATCGCGGTCGAATGTGCCGTTGTGGTGGCGTTGATACCACGCGTCCAAGAGTACGTTCGCCGGGCCGGTATCAAACCCCAGTGGTGCTGCGGTACCTGCTGGTAACCACGTGATGTTGGCAAAACCGCCCAGATTTAACACCACATGGTCTTGGTGGCTCGCCTGAAACAGCGCTTGGTGAAATGCCGGTGCCAATGGCGCCGCCTGGCCGCCGGCGGCTAAGTCGCGGCGGCGAAAATCGGCCACCACACGGCAGCCGGTCAGCTCGGCAAGCCGGCTCGGGTTGTCGAGCTGTAGGGTATAGGCAGGGCCGCCGTTGTGGCCGTTGGGGGCATGCTCAATCGTTTGACCGTGGCTGCCAATGGCGCGAATATCACCAGGCGCGAGCGCCTGTTGGCGCAGCAGGTGATTCACGGCATCGGCCTGCAGCTGGCAGAAGGCCTCTTCAGCAACGGCAAACTGGGCAAAGCTCGCCTGTTCGGCGTGACACAGCGTTAGCAGTGCTTCGCGCAAGGGGGGGGGCATCGTGACGGCATAAGTAGCGATAAGGTGTGGCGCGGCGTGAGGCGAGAGTTCAACCAGCGCCGCATCAACGCCGTCGAGGCTGGTGCCAGACATCAAGCCGATATAGTGTTCAGGCGCGTTTTGCATAGGGGGTACTCTCAAGGCTAACGCAGGATTGGGTGGTTTCACGCCCGTAAAGGCTCAACCAAACGTAGCGAGCATGGTAACATCGTGCGCTATTTATCACCCCTAACGCCCCCACAGGGCGGATTGAGTCAATGGAGAAAAGCAATGAGCGAGGTGGACCAAGCGCTGGCGCTGCTGTCACGCGGCACACATGAAATTCTGGTGGAAGACGAGTTGAAGCAAAAGCTCGCCTCCGGCCGCAAGCTGCGTATTAAGGCGGGCTTCGATCCTACAGCGCCGGATCTCCATCTAGGCCATAGCGTTCTGTTGACCAAAATGCGCCAGTTTCAGGATCTAGGTCACACGGTCGTTTTCTTGATCGGTGACTTTACCGGTCGCATTGGTGACCCGACGGGCAAAAACGTCACCCGCAAGCCGCTCACCGAAGCAGAAGTCAAAGCCAACGCCGAAACCTATAAAGCGCAAGTATTTAAAATCCTCGATGCGGAAAAAACCGAGGTACGCTTTAACTCTGAATGGTTTAGTGATCTGACCGCTGCCAAGATGATCGAACTCGCCGCACAGACCACCGTGGCACGTATGCTTGAGCGGGACGATTTTGAAAAGCGCTATAGAGCCAATCAGCCCATTGCGATTCACGAATTTCTTTACCCACTTGTTCAAGGCTACGACTCCGTCGCGCTAGAAGCCGATATTGAGCTAGGCGGCACTGATCAGAAGTTTAACCTATTGATGGGGCGCGAAATTCAAAAACACTTCGGCCATGAGCCGCAGGTGGTCATCACTATGCCGCTTTTGGAAGGCTTGGATGGCGTGCAGAAGATGTCCAAGTCGCTGGGTAACTATGTCGGGGTCGACGACACGCCAGGCTCGATGTTTAACAAGCTGGTCTCCATGCCCGATAGTTTAATGTGGCGCTACTTCGAGCTGTTATCGCTGAAATCCAACGAAGAGATTGAGGCGCTTAAGCGTGATGTTGAACAGGGCGCGAATCCACGTGATATCAAAATGGTGTTGGCGCGTGAGCTGATTGGCCGCTACCACAATGAAGAAGCGGCGGCGAATGCGCACAAGTCAGCGGGTAATCAGCTCACCGATGGAGAGCTGCCCGAAGACCTGCCCGAAGTCGAGGTCGATTTTGACGGGGGCGAGCAGGCACCGATAGCCGCTGTGCTAAACCGTTCAGGACTGACCAAAAACAGTGCCCAAGCTAAAGACATGCTGAAAAATGGCAGCGTGAAAGTCGACGGTGACGTCGTCGCTCAGGACACCATGCTGGCCATAGGCAAGGCGTATGTCGTTCAAGCAGGGAAGAAACGTTACGCCCGTGTGACGCTTATTTGAATTTTCTGTCACAAACCCCTTGCCAACCCGGCGGTTAACCCGTAGAGTACGCATCCGCTGCCGGGGACGCCGAGCGTTACCAGCGGTGAATGAGGTGTAAAAACCTTGGTTTGTCAGAAGGTTAAGGGTTTGATCGCTGAGTCAGTTGGCATCGATC
>NZ_JACCDF010000046.1 GCF_013415105.1 Vreelandella salicampi | reverse complement strand
CCTGAATTCATAGAATAACTGCAGCACTTTGGATCATACGGTAGAGGCAGGAGGGCCAGCAGCGGTACCCTCTCCGCCTTACCGACCAAAGTGAAGCAGAGTATGGGATACCGACAACTGACCCAGGCACAACGATATCAAATTTTTGCCCATAGGGATGTAGGATTGAGCCAACGTCAGATTGCTCAACAGCTTGGCATTCACAGCAGTACCGTAAGCCGTGAGCTGAGACGTAATTCGGGTGCCAAGGGATATGAACCCGCACAAGCGCAGCGTTACTGCGATCAGAGACGCCGCTCCGCCTGGAAGTGGACAAAGCAACTCCCTAGCCTGATTAATGCCGTAGCTGACAGGCTTAGAGAAGAGTGGAGTCCAGAGCAGATTAGCGGTTTTATGGCGCCGTTGACGGGGATAGGAGTTAGTCATCAATGGGTCTATTCGCTGATCTGGGACGATAAGGCCAAGGGTGGCGATTTGTGGCGACACCTCCGCCAGCCCAAGCGTCGCAGTAAACATCGTGCCCATGCCAAAAGTGCAGGACTCGGCAAGATTCCTAAGCGTGTGGGGATAGAGCATCGGCCGCCTGCTATCGAAAAGCGCCTCACCATCGGTCACTGGGAAGGCGACACGGTGCTTTATGGGCATAAGCAAGCGGGGATAGTGACGTTGGTAGAGCGGCGAAGTGGCTACTTGTTGGCGGCACGTCTGCCAAAGGTAACGGCAGAGCTAACGCAGAGAGCCATGGTTCGTTTACTTAAGCCTCGTCGGGGCGCGGTGAAGACGATCACGCTAGACAATGGCTCGGAGTTTGCAGACCACGAGACGGTCGCAAAAGCGGTTAGCGCTTCCGTGTATTTCTGTGATCCTTACTGCTCAGGCCAGCGTGGGACAAACGAGAACACCAACGGCCTGATCAGGCAGTATTTTCCGAAAGGTACAGACTTCCGGAAGGTGACTAATGCAGAACTGCGACGCGTTGTTCACAAGCTGAACGATAGACCCAGAAAGCGGCTGGGATACCGAACCCCAGCCCAGGTGTTCTTAGGAGAATATTCAGGAGCACTAGAAACCGCGGGTGCTGCACTTATTAGTTGAATTCAGG
>NZ_JACCDF010000045.1 GCF_013415105.1 Vreelandella salicampi | reverse complement strand
ACGTGCACGCGGCTACCGGAACGAGGCCAACTTCATCGCCATGATCTACCTGATCGGTAGCCCAGTCGGGCGCATGCTTGATCAGGCCAAATCCACATGAAACGACGAAGAGCCATTTTTTCAAACTGCCTGAAGAAGAGCCCCAAGTCGACAGCCAAGTCACGGATTACCGGCATTCCCGGCAATGGACGCAGCGTCAAAGTATTCGCGTTATCTAGCACCTCCTCAACCGGCGTGATGCAGGCCAAGCCATTTTTGCCGTTGATATTCATGCCGTCGGATCCACATACCCCCTCTCGGCAAGAGCGTCGATAAACCAAGGTGGCATCTTGTTTTTTTAAATACTCAAGAACGTCAAGCACCATAGCCTTACGAAAACGCTCCTCAACTTCCAGCGTTTCGAGCCACGGTACTGAGTCTTCTTCTGGATTATAGCGGTAAAGTCGTACTTTGATCATTAAGGCATCTCTTCTTGGCCCTATCGTTTAACAGATGCAGCACAAGTTCTATCAGCATGAGTGGCTATATATCATTCACGCCAATAGTCATTAGCTGCAGCAACGGTTTGAAAATGGGTGGCAATCACGTGGGATACCGCAATCAAGCTATCTGGGTCTTGGGCATATTCGGGTCGCTGTTCCTTACGAACTTCGGCATCCGGCTGAGTAGTGGCTACCCCTTTCTGGGACAACGTGATAGCCAGGGCAAAACCTTCCTGTGGTGTTTCCGTAATCAGGCTAGGCAACCAAGTATCAGTGGAATCTGTCGCTTCAGCTTCGTGCTTGTCTGCTGTTGCAACGGTGCTGCTTATTGCCATTGTAATGGCCAAAGTCAAAGCGCCTGCAGTCTTGCCTAGTGGCCAAAATACTCGATGAAAATCCAGCATGAATATCTCCTACGTTGCTCTGAGTTACGGGCCAACTACTATCCGCCATTAAGATTCCTATATAATGCATCTTTTATGGTAGCCCAAACCTCACCTCCGTCAACTCGTACAATGAAAAGAATTATCCCGGCTTATTCATGAGGCCGACTTAAAAACGAAGATGGCGAGCGGTTTTCTCTTGTAGAATCAATATGTTCCTGGCAGAACACGATTCAAGAGGACCACTCGCCATGGGTGAAACTGT
>NZ_JACCDF010000044.1 GCF_013415105.1 Vreelandella salicampi | reverse complement strand
GGAACCGCTGAACAATTAGCCTCTGAGCGGCTGAAGGGCTCAGAGTAGCAAAATCACCGCATCAGCGATCATTTTCTGACCATCTCAGGTGATCTGTTTTTCCTGCCAGCCGGACTATCCGGCTGGCAGGGCAGATTCAAGACGCACTGGCCCCGTCAATTTGGCCCTTACATCGTGTCGCCAGTACCAAATTGGCCAGTCCGAACAGGCTGAATAGCTGCGCTTGGTTCTTGGCCAACCCCTTGTAGCGCACCTTGCGATAGCCGAAGAGGTTCTTGATGACATGAAACGGATGCTCGACCTTGGCACGGATGCTGGCCTTGGCCTTCTCGATCGCCAGCAGCAGCGTTTTCATGGGGCCGTCTTCCATCTTCTTGATGGGGCTGCGCTTGGCGGCAACACAGCAGCGGGAGTCCGGGGCATCCTTCTCTTCGTCCAGATACTTCCACATGCCGGTGTAACCCGCGTCGCCGTATACCTGCTTGTCATCGTCTCGGACCAGTTGGTTCACCATGGTGACATCGGCGACATTGGCCGAAGTGGCAGTGACACTGTGGGCCAGCCCGGTGACGGCATCGACGCCGATATGAGACTTCATGCCAAAGTAATACTGCTTGCCCTTCCTGGTCTGCTTCATCTCCGGATCGCGTTGCTTGGCCTTGTTCTTGGTGGAAGGCGCCGCCGCCACGATGGTGGCATCGACGATGGTGCCCTCGCGCATGAACAGGCCCTTCTCGGTCAGGTGGGCATTGATTTCCTCGAAGATCCGCTGGGTTAGAGCATGTTTCTCCAGCAGATGGCGGAAACGCAGTAGCGTGGTCGCGTCCGGCACACTCTCGATGGCCAGATCGATACCGATGAAGTCACGCATGGCCTGGCTGTCGTAGATGGCATCTTCGAGCGCCTCATCGGCAAGCGCGTACCACTGCTGCAGGAAGTAGATCCGTAGCATGCGCTCCAGGCCGGAGGGGGGCCGGCCGCGCTTGCCTGCCGCGTTGGGAAAGTAGGACGGCGACAGAGCATCGATCAGCCGTTGCCAAGGTACCAGCGCCTCCATCTGGGCCAGGAACCGCTCGCGGCGGGTGACTTTCTTCTTGTTCTGGTGCTCGGCTTGGGCAAACGAGATCTGCTTCATCGGGTGGCTCTGATCGGACAGTGACAGGAAGTCCAAATTTTACCCCACCGGCGGCTGTCAGGCATCTGCGGCGGGATTTATGCAGTGTTTCCTTA
>NZ_JACCDF010000043.1 GCF_013415105.1 Vreelandella salicampi | reverse complement strand
CCCTAACCAAAAGGCCTGGGTCGGGTTGAGTTCACAGCGCATGAGGATCTCCAAACCAAAGAGATCGTCAGTGTGATCAGCACTGATTAGCTTGCCTAGATGGGTTTAATGGCTCGCTTACTAACCTCTGGATTCTCGTTGTCGCCATTTTCGTCGTGGCGGGCCTGATCTTCGGCAGCCAGGCCTACTCCAAGGCCCAGCGCGATGCTCATATTGCCGAGGTGATTTCGGAACGCCTCGAAAGCTAGGCGCCGGCCGAGACCTCTAACCTGAGGACCGTTAATAAGGGGTATGGGGGGGGTGAATATACGCTTTCAGGTACTGAGGACGGTCACTTTTACTACAGCAGTTCCAATAAGCGCCTCGCGGTAGGTACTGATGATGCGCTGTATCATAATAACTGTGAGGGTGTCCCTTACTTCCCTCCTTAGGTTCTATATAAAAAGTCAGCTCGCAGGTAGCGGCCTATGCGCACCACATACACCACCACCCGATAGCTGCCTACTAACTCGTACCGTGTGGCGATGTGAGGTAACCACTTCTACCAACTAAATAGCGCTCTACTATATTTCATTGACGGCATCTAGGCTTGCCAAACCGTTCACACAGATTGAAGCGTGGTTTTCAAAACATCTTGCGCAGCTCTATTATCGGTAAATTTTAACTCTTTTGTAATGAAGAATTCAAACCTACGGCCCTTACTTGCTGTGGTGAATATTTAGCGCTTAGACCTTAAAGATAATTCTTCGACAAAACATTAGACAAGAGAGAAACTTCTTCAACATCAAGCGACCTACTATTAAATGCTTTTTCAATAATTTCTTTTCGATTAGGAATTGCGAGAATAGTATTAAAATATCTCTCAGTAAACTTAAAATAAAACAATGCAATTACTGCTTCACACAAAGCAACCGACCCAAAAACAAAAAGTTTATTTTTATTAAAAAACAAAGAATCACCCGTTTCCTCAATATTTATTAACCTGGAGCCTTCACTCTCATTTTTAAATCCGATATATCCAATGTACCAAACCTTAAAATCATTTAAAGCAAGCGTTTCTTGCTTACTTCTTGCTACTTCTCTACCTTCACTATCATTAACTACAGACGGGTAAAAAACTGCGCAAACAAAGTCCTGAATCCGTGAACTTGAAGCCGAGACTTTCCCTATCCCCGCTATTGTGAATTTTTTGATCCCCTAGACGGCCATTTTCGACGGACAGGGTCGCTACCCACCGTATATCGGTCTCTTGG
>NZ_JACCDF010000042.1 GCF_013415105.1 Vreelandella salicampi | reverse complement strand
CTCGTCGCGGTGAAACGCGTCATCGACTACAACGTCAAAATTCGGGTCAAGCCGGATAATTCTGACGTTGATCTCACCAACGTCAAAATGGCCATGAATCCCTTCTGCGAAATCGCCGTAGAAGAAGCCGTACGCCTGAAAGAGAAGGGCGTGGCGACCGAGATTGTCGCGGTCACGATTGGCCCGAAACAAGCCCAGGAGCAGTTGCGCACCGCCCTTGCCTTAGGCGCCGACCGCGCGATTCACGTTCAGACCGACGAGCGCGTCGACTCGCTGGGGGCAGCGAAAGCGTTTGCCAAACTGGTGGAAGACGAGCAGCCGGGCTTAGTCCTGCTCGGCAAGCAGGCGATTGACAGCGACAACAACCAGACCGGGCAGATGCTCGCCGCGCTCACCGACCTGCCGCAGGGCACGTTTGCCTCCGGTGTAGCGGTCGAGGGTGAGAAAGTCACCGTCACCCGCGAAATCGACGGCGGTCTGCAGGTCATCGAACTCCCTCTTCCCGCGATCATCACCACCGATTTGCGCCTCAATGAGCCGCGCTACGCCAAGCTTCCCGACATCATGAAGGCCAAGAAAAAGCCGCTGGACGTCAAAACCCCTGACGATCTCGGCGTTTCCTTTGCCAGCAACGTCAGCCTGGTGAGCGTCGAGCCGCCCGCCGAGCGCCAAGGCGGCATCAAAGTAGGCTCCGTGGATGAGCTGGTCGACAAACTGAAAAACGAAGCCAAGGTGATCGCATGAGCATTCTGGTACTTGCTGACCTCCACGAAGGCCAACTTGCCGGCGCCACCGCGAGTGTGGTCGCCGCCGCGCAACAGATTATCAAAGACGGCGGCGGCGATATCGACGTCCTGATCGCGGGAGAAAACGTCCAAGGCGCCGCCGACACCGCAGCGAAGCTTGAGGGCGTCAATAAAGTGCGCGTAGCGGATAACGCCGTTTACGCCCACCAACTCGCCGAGCCCATGGGCAAATTGCTGGCCGAACTTGCCGACGACTACACCCACGTGCTGGCCTCGGCCTCCACCACGGGTAAAAACGTCATGCCGCGCCTGGCCGCGCTCAAAGACGTCAGCCAGATTTCCGACATCATCAGTGTGGAGAGCGCGGATACCTTCAAGCGCCCGATCTACGCCGGTAACGCCATCGCCACGGTAAAAAGCAGTGACGCGCTGAAAGTCATCACCGTGCGCCCCAGCGCCTACGACGGCGTGGCGGAAAGCGCCACCGCCACCGTCGAAGCGGTTGATGTGGTCGTCGAGAACACCCAATCCACCTTCATCAGCGAAGAATTGGCCACGTCGGATCGGCCCGAACTCGGTGGTGCCAAGGTCGTGATCTCCGGCGGCCGCGGCATGGGCAATGAAGAGAACTTCAAGCTACTTAATGGCATTGCCGACAAACTCGGTGCCGCCATCGGCGCCTCGCGCGCTGCGGTGGACGCTGGCTTTGCGCCCAACGACAT
>NZ_JACCDF010000041.1 GCF_013415105.1 Vreelandella salicampi | reverse complement strand
ACGATATCTTCAATCTGTGCCCAGCCGTCATCAGAGATTTCGTAACGTCCGACCATTTTTTTCCCTATGCTGCTTTTGCATAGGTAAAATTAGCAGATAAGGCTTTTCGTACAAAACCTAGCTCACTCTGAGAGGAAAGGCCATTTCCAGCTGATGGGTTCGTATTCCTAGAGACATGACGGACCCTCCTCCTGACGGGTCAGATTATAAAATACTAAAAGAATCACGCCCGATGGTCTCACGAGGCTAGATGATTTAACGGTGGAACTGTTTTTCTTGCTCTGGCTGCCAAAATATGGCGTCGACGCGCAAGCAAACTTCGTTGTGGTTAGGCACTGGCCAGTCAATCTTGTCGCCCACTTTTAACCCGATAAGGCCTGCGCCAATAGGCGCCATCACAGAAATCGCATCGTCTACGCTGTTGAGCGCATGGGGATAGACCAGTGTTCTTATCATCTGCCGCCCACGCGTTAAGTCAGTAAATTGAATTTGGCTGTTCATACTGACGACGTTATCAGGGATATCTTCGGGGTCGACGACTTCGCCACGCGAAAGCTCTATCTCAAGTAATTCAGCAACCGCTTGGTCTTTTTTAGACGCGTCATCTATCAAGCGCTGTAGGCGCTCAGCATCGAGACGATTAATGAGGATAGGTGGACGGTAACCCATGTTGCTGCTCCTGATAATAATGATTTAAATTCAAATGCTTAAGATCAATAAACGGTAAATAGACGATTTTGTGGCATACCAACAAAAACAGCCCTCCCTTGAAAAAGGAAGGACTGTGATAAACCCAGTGTACGCGACTTACGCCATTAAGACGATTAAGTGACGCCCTGTGCGATCATGGCGTTAGCGACTTTACGGAAGCCGGCAATATTCGCGCCTAATACCAGGTTGGTAGGGTCGCGAAACTCTTCTGCTGTATCGGCACACTGACGGTGAATGTTGACCATAATATCTTTTAGTTTGGCATCCACTTTTTCCAGGGGCCATTGATCCATGCTGCTATTTTGCGCCATCTCTAATTGGCTAGTGGCAACACCTCCGGCATTTGCCGCTTTGCCTGGGCCATAAGCAATTTTGGCGTTAAGGAAGCGGTTAACGGCATCGGCATTAGATGGCATATTGGCGCCTTCGCTGATGCAGTTAATGCCGTTGCCGAGTAATGTTTCAGCATCAGCGTCTGTCAGCTCGTTTTGAGTGGCACACGGGAAAGCAACATCAGCGTTAATGCGCCACACGGCATGGCCGTCTTGTGGGTAATCTTTCACTGGAATATATCGCGCCTGTGGGTGATGTTCTAAGTATTGTTCTAGCGATACGCGTTTAACTTCTTTGAGTTCTTTTAGCAGGGTGAGGTCAATGCCGTTGTTATCTGGCTCTTCGTCGTTGGGTGTGGAATTCACCCCCTGATCTGGGCCAGGATATGACCTCCACGACGACAGGAGGCATGGCATGGACGGCACACAGATTTTGACCCTCGGCCTGGGCTTGGAA
>NZ_JACCDF010000040.1 GCF_013415105.1 Vreelandella salicampi | reverse complement strand
TCTTTGAAGAACGTTTGAAAACCTTGAGCCAAGTTTGATCCGCTTTTGTGTCTTCTCCGGAAGAGACGAGTAAGGATCACAATGATTGTAAACTGAAGAGTTTGATCATGGCTCAGATTGAACGCTGGCGGCAGGCCTAACACATGCAAGTCGAGCGGTAACAGATCCAGCTTGCTGGATGCTGACGAGCGGCGGACGGGTGAGTAATGCATAGGAATTTACCCGGTAGTGGGGGATAACCTGGGGAAACTCAGGCTAATACCGCATACGTCCTACGGGAGAAAGCGGGGTTTCGGCCTCGCGCTATCGGATGAGCCTATGCCGGATTAGCTGGTTGGTGAGGTAATGGCTCACCAAGGCGACGATCCGTAGCTGGTCTGAGAGGATGATCAGCCACATCGGGACTGAGACACGGCCCGAACTCCTACGGGAGGCAGCAGTGGGGAATATTGGACAATGGGGGCAACCCTGATCCAGCCATGCCGCGTGTGTGAAGAAGGCCCTCGGGTTGTAAAGCACTTTCAGCGAGGAAGAACGCCTGTTGGTTAATACCCGGCAGGAAAGACATCACTCGCAGAAGAAGCACCGGCTAACTCCGTGCCAGCAGCCGCGGTAATACGGAGGGTGCAAGCGTTAATCGGAATTACTGGGCGTAAAGCGCGCGTAGGTGGCTTGATAAGCCGGTTGTGAAAGCCCCGGGCTCAACCTGGGAACGGCATCCGGAACTGTCAGGCTAGAGTGCAGGAGAGGAAGGTAGAATTCCCGGTGTAGCGGTGAAATGCGTAGAGATCGGGAGGAATACCAGTGGCGAAGGCGGCCTTCTGGACTGACACTGACACTGAGGTGCGAAAGCGTGGGTAGCAAACAGGATTAGATACCCTGGTAGTCCACGCCGTAAACGATGTCGACCAGCCGTTGGGTGCCTAGAGCACTTTGTGGCGAAGTTAACGCGATAAGTCGACCGCCTGGGGAGTACGGCCGCAAGGTTAAAACTCAAATGAATTGACGGGGGCCCGCACAAGCGGTGGAGCATGTGGTTTAATTCGATGCAACGCGAAGAACCTTACCTACCCTTGACATCGACAGAAGCCTGGAGAGATCCGGGTGTGCCTTCGGGAACTGTCAGACAGGTGCTGCATGGCTGTCGTCAGCTCGTGTTGTGAAATGTTGGGTTAAGTCCCGTAACGAGCGCAACCCTTGTCCTTATTTGCCAGCGCGTAATGGCGGGAACTCTAAGGAGACTGCCGGTGACAAACCGGAGGAAGGTGGGGACGACGTCAAGTCATCATGGCCCATACGGGTAGGGCTACACACGTGCTACAATGGCCGGTACAAAGGGCGGCGAGCTCGCGAGAGTCAGCGAATCCCTTAAAGCCGGTCTCAGTCCGGATCGGAGTCTGCAACTCGACTCCGTGAAGTCGGAATCGCTAGTAATCGTGAATCAGAATGTCACGGTGAATACGTTCCCGGGCCTTGTACACACCGCCCGTCACACCATGGGAGTGGACTGCACCAGAAGTGGTTAGCCTAACGCAAGAGGGCGATCACCACGGTGTGGTTCATGACTGGGGTGAAGTCGTAACAAGGTAGCCGTAGGGGAACCTGCGGCTGGATCACCTCCTTAA